>JBLHYG010000012.1:0-150325 GCA_047630755.1 Crocinitomicaceae bacterium
TACCGCTTCATCATAAACTGAAATCAAGTCTTTCAATTCATAAATGTTTCTGTATCCATAACCATACAAATTAATGTAAGTCGGAATGTTCAACGCCATTGTAATTCCAATGGGATCGGCAACGAAGTCGAAGTTAAACTCGTTTGGAGAAGGCGTATAACTCTTCGTTGGAAATGCAATTTCATCATTCAAAAAGTTATTGTTGCAATAGATAATCACATTCATGTCTTTGTCTGGAATGATGCGTGATAAGGTTGCTTGGGTGAAATCCGCGAAAGTTAAATGAACGGCTCCTTTGATGTGCTTTGCATCGTACATTGCCTT
This sequence comes from Crocinitomicaceae bacterium, assembly GCA_047630755.1. GTDB lineage: Bacteria > Bacteroidota > Bacteroidia > Flavobacteriales_D > Crocinitomicaceae > UBA4466. The sequence goes on from JBLHYG010000012.1 coordinate 325, forward strand.
TGATCGGGTGTCCAGGATGATCGTGTTTTTAGCTTTGCTCAATTCAGCCATCTTTTCAAGGGAAATCATTCGTTCTGCACGATGTGCCTCAACTTCGAGAACCAGTTTTTTGAAAACGTCATAATCTGCAAATGAAGCATCTCTCGAAATCGTGTCTTGCGCAAAAGAAGTAGAAAGAATAAAAATGGAGACCAGAAGTGAAATGGATTTGTTCATAAAGCTCAGTGTTTTAATGTTCTGAGTGTCTGTACAAAGACATTTAAAATCGGTTCATTTCAATTTGAATTATTTTGTTCGCATAAGGAACCTGACTTTCACGTTTCTCAAATCACACTTGGAATCAAAGGGTTTAACCTCAAGTACAATTGATTTGAATTCATCTAAATTTACTCCTTCTGAATAGAAATTGTACCGGCCAGTTTGCCATTTGTTAAATCCACGATCGGCAAATTGGATCAATTGTTTTCTTCTGAACTTTTCTTCTATAACGTTCCTGCTGTCTTTTACACGAACGAATAGTTGAGTTTCATTTTGCTCATCATAAAGGTTGTCGATATACACTTCAATTGAAGTCACCTTTTTATAATCTGGAATATTGACAGCATCTACAACATGAATAACCTTGGTTTTATTCTTCGAACACGTTATTGAGTTTAGCGAAACTTCCTTTATTAGAACATGATTTTCAGGAACGAACTTCTGTTTCCAAACCAAGCCTTTGTACCTGTCGTCCGTTTTTAGAAAAACTGTCCAGTACTTTTCTTTGTCCATTTGGGTCCAATGAAGAATGAAGCTTTTGTATTGATAGGTTTGAATGATGTTTAATGGAATTGTGAGAAAAGCCAGCGCCATTATTCCGACTCTCCACTTGAAAGAAATTTGATTTAACATCACGGCAAACGGAATGAGAAATAATGGATAATATTCAATGAAGACTCTTAATCCATACCCCGCTCCGTAAAACCAGATCCACCAGGAGCTGAATATATACGTGAGGATTGAGAAGAATAAAAACCATGTGATCAATAAATAATAGTTTTTTTTGATCAGTAACCAGACAACTCCAGAAAGGGCAATAAACATTACTGGCGTGTAGACAAAAAGGCCTCTTTTGTAGCTGAATAGCATATTGAATATTTCGGGAGATGAGAAATCAAATCCTTCAGATTGGTAGGAGTATAGGATAAAACTTCCCGATTGTAAATACCAAAAGATACATTGAATAAAAATTATGGAAGCAACGATTAAAAATCCAGAAATGATCCAAAGGTAATTTCGTTTTAAGGTTATAAAACCTGTTTTGAATTTCGGCCAAGAGCCGGCAATAAAGGGAAGCGAGAGAAGAATAAGAATGTTGACCTGTCGAATTAATACGACAAGTCCTAAAAAAACACAGGTGAGAATAAATGACTTCAACTTGGGCTCTTTGAAATAGCTTAGAGCGAAATAAATAAAGGCACTGATTGCGAAAAGTGAATAAACATGACTGTATGAAGCATCTGCATTCGCATAATGGGTAACGCTAGTACCTAAGACAATTAGGAGCTGAATGAAAATTACTATAAGCCTTCGAATTTCATACTTCTCAAGTATCTTTTTAATATAAAAGATAGCGAGAAAAAGATAGAACAAGGCGGCGAAAAATATAGATTTCTGAAAGTTCGGTTGATAACCGTCTATATTCGAGCCTTCCAAATCCGCAGTCAGGAGGGCAACCCCGAAAAATGGAAGTTGTAAAACGGCAGTTCCAACAGGGTATTTATTTACTCGGAAGTTCTGATACTCTATATATCCCTGAATAGAATCGATTCGCGAATACTTCTCATTGACTTGAAACGGAATGTCTTTCCGATTGATGTCATCGTGAATGAATGTTGATGGTAAATAGTCATAATATCCTTTTCCATCGGCTTCTCCGATATTGGAGTTTACATTACCGATGTAATTATTAACTATAAAAATGTAAAGGAAAATAATTACTATCTCAACTGATATTCTTTTTACTAAGAATGTGATTTTGCGCATCTTTCAGAACTTTTTATTCAATCACAAATCCGGCCTTTATGCTCTCCAGAATTGAAATTGGCATCAAGAACTTTCATTTCCTCCAGTAATTCAGCGGAAGGTGGTGTGTTTTGCAAATCCGCCAAGCTTGGTTGTCCAGCATCAACCCACGCAGTATACCAAATGGATCCTACGGCTAAAATTGCCGCTCTCAATCGGCGTTCAACCATTCCATTCATTCTACGGTGGTATTCCTGCGAAAATTCATACGAGTAGACAGGAACCGTAGTGTTTCCTCTTTGCTCAAAGCTGTATTTTGCGTCTGGATCCATATCTGCAGTCACTTCCAATTCAAGTTTGAAAACCGAATCAACAGCTAAGTGCGACGCTTTAACGGCGTCCCAGATAAAGTCTTCGATATTATCAATGTATTTTGCCTTGCCAATAAAGTAATCGTAATCTTCACTGTTAATTTCAACGAGTCTGCTTTCCCAAAGGCCATGAATTCCTTTTTGATTGGTCATTTGGCCGTTGTAATTTTCCGTCGTGTGAAGCGGAACATGCGCATCACCAATATAATGCCCGATATCGGCAGAATACTTTAAGATTAAATCGACGTTTTTGCTTTCAAAAGCTCTTTGAAGTCTGTACTTCATCACTTTTATATGCCATGGAACAATTCCGTATGCTTGCAAGGTGTCTTCCGTAAATTTTTCGATCGCATCATCCCATTTTTTGGGAACAACAGCAAATGGATCTTCACCTGGCTTTATATAATGATCAATATCAATGTAATGGCGCTGTGCTTCTCCATCAACAGCGTATCTTCTTTTGTCAGGGTCTACCGCGTGCTCAGTAAGGTATTCCAAATGTTCTTTGAAGAATCCAAACATTTCAGGAGGAAGGGTGAATGTGGCAACACGATTAATCCGTTTGTGACCGAAAAAACCCCATTTCTTGCTCGATGAGTTCAATTCTTTTCGCTTGTTCTCACTACTCACGCTGATTGCAAGAAGTAATGGCAGCGCCAAAAGAAGTACTATTCTAAATTTTAACAAGTTTCCCATCTTTCAATATCGGAATAACTTTCGACGTATTGGGTGTTAAGCAATATTTGATATCGTCGTTGAGGTTTAAATTTTTCAATCTTCTTCTGTGAGAACTTGATTTCAGATAGCCCAATGGATTATCCCATGCCGATAAGTACAAATATTTAGCAGCAATTGAAGAATCTTCATCTGATGTGAATTTTCCAGTTCCCAAAAGATAATCTGAAATCGCGCCTGCACAAATTGTGTCTTCAAGATTGAATTTATCTTGCCAACCGGAACAAAGGCATAATGTGTTTTTGTTTTGCTCTTCAAGCCATTTACAAAGAACATCCAAGTTTAAAAGCGAACCAACTACTACGGTTGGAGCATCACTGGCCATTGCCAAAGCACGTGTTCCATTCGTTGTAGAAAGAACAACTTCCTTGCCTTTTAATTCATCTTTCATGTAAGAGTAAGGAGAGTTTCCAAAGTCAAATCCTTCCACAATTTGTCCCATGCGCTCTGCACCGACAAGATAACCCTTGTCCTGATATGCCTTAGCTTCTTCAATGGTCGCAACGGGAATTATTGATTTTACGCCATTGTCGAAGGCAGCGCATATTGCCGATGTCGCTCTTAGAACGTCAATAACGACAACAATATCGTATTCTCCCTTGAAGTACTCATACTCACCTGGAGTAAAACAAACTTCGATGTGCTTTCTTATATCCATAGAGCGAAATTAATAAATCACATGTTTGTTTTTTAATGGAACAATTAATTAAATGAACTATTGAGTGTTTAATTCTCTATTGGCTAAGTAAATCTGCTCATGTAAGCAGTATTTATTTTTAAAAAAGAGTACATGTACCCAATAAATTAGGTAAATGTGACATTGACTTTCAGGAATAAATCAACTAGGTTTGATTCGACACTTTAACGCACCTTTATTCATCCTTCAAAATTTAAAACATGGGATATTATAGACTTTTTATAGGAGCAAACGAACAGTATTATTTTAGTCTGAGCGCTGCAAACAATCAAATTATCTTGCAAAGCGAGGGGTATACATCAAAAGCGAGTGCTGAAAATGGAATTGAATCCGTGAGGGAAAATTCTCCAAGTGAGACTAATTTCGAGCGAAAAAAATCAAATGATGATCAATATTATTTCGTTTTGAAAGCGAGGAATGGCGAAATCATAGGCGTTAGTGAAATGTATCTTCAAAGAGCAGGAATGGAAAATGGAATTGAGTCTGTCATGAAGAATGGACCGGACTCACCTGTCAGAGACGAAACATAATAGTACGCGAACCGAGTTCATGAGCGTTTCATATTGGTTGATTTCCAATGAAACGCTCTTTTTTTTCTGAAAGTTAGGTAGGTGCTGGGAACTACGAATATGATGAAGAGAAATAGGTACTGAGGGATCAGTTGTTTATATCTAAACGTATTGTTTTTCAGGTATTTATACGGTGTGATTTAAGTATATGTTCCTATGGGATTTGATTGAAAAAAGTCTATGTTTGATAGAACCAAAACTATTCACATGAAAAAAGCAATTCTACTTACGGGAGGATTATTTCTGATTCTATCCGCCTGCTCTGAAGATAAAGAAGGAAATACAGAAGAACTCGATCAGTTGGAATTAAACGAATTTGCAGCAGTTCCAATGCCAAACAGGCTTTTTACGGGAGACGCCTTCCCGACAGATTCAACGAAAATACTTTCTTGGGCCGACAATTCAGATGTTGTAAATCATCTGGAAACAAATGTTGATATTATTGACCATGGCTGGGCTATCTGGGATGCGCTTACAGAAATGACCGATGAAAAACACGACGGTCAGCAACTGAGAAGGTTTGATACTTGGTATTCGCCTGATGATATTAAAGAGGCATATTCGAGAAGAGGCGAGAACAAAGCTGTGAACTTGAAACATGTTCAACGTAAAAGAGGGAAATTAAAAACTCCAGGCCAATTTCATCAAGGATCCAATGCGGAAGCGTTGACAAGTCACGAGGCTGGAATTAAAGTAATGGTGAAGTTTGATCCAAGCGCCGCTCAGCATATTTACGATAATGATTTGCTCTATGAGAAAACAATAAAGGGAATGCTGAAAAATGGTGAAATTGCTAATATTCCAGATTTCCCAACTTCTGGAGTTTCTATTAAGCCTGTATATCAACCTTTAACGGCTAAAAATCCTGACGGGACGTATGACTTGCAGGTTTGGCCTGGGAATAGAGGTGATGACGCGCGTTCTTTTGGAATGAATGCTTGGCAAACTTCTGTAAAGATTACGCTTACAGGAAAGACGGATGTTGACAAAGGAATATATAGTATTGATGAATTCATTCATTTTCAAATTGATGCGGATCAAGTGGCAAGCATTGAAGGAGCTGAAGTTGGAGATTACGCAGTTTTAGCGGCGATGCATGTAACAACCAGAGAGATTTCAAGATGGACATGGCAAACGTATTGGTGGTCTGTTGATAATAACGCTCCATTTTCTCCAAGTTCAGATGAGATTGCTATCCGTAGACCGATAGATAAATTAGACAAGGCTTCTAACCACTACGCAATGTCAATGGCATATAGTATGATTGGTCCTGCTCAACCTATAAATGGTGGATCCGGTCAAGTTGAAGGAGCAACATCGTTATACACTTACAATCCCTATTTAGAAGCTGGATTTAAGCCTTCAGATGCTGCTTTTATTGCTGGAAACAAGGTTATTGAAGATGCGTATGGAAAAGAAGTTCAAAGGGTAGGAACGCAATTTAATGATTATGGAATGCAAACAAATTGTATGACGTGTCATGGCCAAGCGAGATACACGGGGACCTTGAATGAAATGTTTTACATTGGTGATCAATATTTTGAATCGGATTCTAAATATTTCAAAAACACTGTGAAATTGGATTTCTCATGGGCCGTAGCACTTAATATGATCCCAGAAACGAGTGTTAAAAAAGAGACGGAATATTAATAATAAGGATTGATTGCTCAATAACTAAATGCCTCTTCAATTCAATTGAAGGGGCATTTTTCATTTCTATGCCTAAGCAAGGAAGAGATTTCAGCATACAATCGAATAATAACTTATCTTTGCGGCATGAAGACAAAGACGCTTAAGAAAAACAAGGTAAATGTAGTAACCTTAGGGTGTTCAAAAAATATTTTCGATTCGGAAGTCTTAATGGCTCAACTGAAGGCGAATAAATTTGATGTAGAACACGAGGCACAGCAAGATGATTCTGAAATTGTAATTATCAATACTTGTGGTTTTATCGATAATGCAAAGCAAGAGTCGATAGATACTATCTTAAGATATGCAGATGCCAAAAAGGAAGGGTCTGTTCACAAAGTCTACGTTACAGGTTGTCTTTCTGAACGTTACAGAGATGATTTGGAAAAGGAAATCCCGGAAGTGGATGCCTTTTTCGGGACTAGAGAGTTACCGCGTTTACTTAAAACGTTAAAAGCAGATTACAAGCACGAATTGGTTGGTGAGCGATTGTTAACGACTCCTTCTCATTATGCTTATTTCAAAATTGCTGAAGGATGCGATCGCCCTTGTTCGTTCTGTGCAATTCCATTAATGAGAGGAAAGCACGTTTCAACTCCAATGGAAGATTTAGTGACACAAGCAAAAGGACTTGCGGCAAAAGGTGTTAAAGAACTGATGCTGATTGCTCAAGATTTAACGTATTACGGATTGGATATTTACAAAAAACGTAATCTTGCCGAATTGCTTGAGAAACTTTCAGATGTTGAAGGAATCGAGTGGATTAAATTGCATTATGCTTTCCCAGCGGGATTCCCAATGGATGTTTTGAAAGTAATGAATGAAAGAGATAATATTTGCAATTACTTAGATATTCCACTTCAACACGGATCGACAAAAATGTTGAAAGCGATGCGAAGAGGAATCACAAGAGAAAAGACGGAAGCTTTAATTGCAGAAATGAGAACTCAGGTTCCTGGAATCGCAATTCGAACAACGTTGATTTCTGGTTACCCAGGAGAAACGGAAGAAGATTTCCAAGAAATGTATGACTGGGTGGAACGCTCACGATTTGATCGTTTGGGGATCTTTACATATTCTCATGAAGAAAACACACACGCTTTCAACGTAGAAGACGATGTTCCTGAAGATGTTAAGAAGGAGCGCGCTGATATCATTATGGAACTGCAATCTGGAATTAGCTACGAACTCAACCAAGAGAAAATAGGGAAGACATACAAAGTTCTTTTCGATAAGGTTGAGGGTGATTATTTCATTGGCCGTACTGAGTTTGATTCACCAGAAGTGGACAACGAGGTTCTTGTCAAAAAAGAAAACGAATACGTTCGTCTCGGTGATTTCGCTTCGGTGAAAATTACAAGTGCAGATCATTACGATTTGTATGGGGACGTTGTTAACTAAATCAGAATTCTAATGGAACTAATCGTAGTTGTTTAGCCGTTAGAAAACGATACCGTTCCGTTAGGAAACTACTAGCTTATTGTGCGTCAAGGTCAATGTATCTTTATCGTATATAATAAAAGCTATGAAAAATACAATCATAATCTTGGTACTTCTATTTATCAATTCACCTGCATTGTTTGCCGGTTCAAGTTCCGTCGATCCAAGTAATACCTTTGGAAATCCTGGTACTATAGCAAGAGATAGCTTGGTTGACATATCATATAAAATGATAAACAACAAGGTGTATTTCAAGCTTACGATGATTAATGAATCAAAAGATGGTTTTTATTCTATGGTTAGAGAATTTGGCGACGGTAGAGTTGAGTCTGTTGATATTCGCCAAATGAATGCGAACATGATTAATGTACCATTACTTTATTGTTTCGTTGATGAAGAGATTCCGAGTGTAGATTTTACGTATGTCCTTCGCAGAATTTCTGACGAAGTAACTGAGGTAAGCAGATGGAATTATTGTTCGACTAATGATGAAATATGTCCTGTAGAATCAATATTTGGTCAACTAGCGATTCATTAATTGAAAAATTCATGAAACCAGAACGAAGTTTGTGACAGATCAAGTTGTTTAAACTTTAGATTATCTAGCGACTAGAAGCTCGGATAAAGTATTAAATACTCGATTTTTTTTCGTCCAAAATTATTTTCATGATCCTTTTTTACAATTACTACAGCTTCAATGACTCCTTTTTCATCATAGTGCAGAATTGATTTTCGTTCTGAATTGATTGTGTAAGGTAACTTTAAACCTTTCTCTGGGATTAGGTAGGACACTCCTTTTGTCATTACAATTTTGGTTCTACTAAATTCAGTTTGTGACCTCAATATAATTTCCATTTGATTTTGACTAAGCTCCCAATTGTCATCAATTAGCGAGTAGTACCTTGTTTGTTTTAAGTCCTTCGAAAACGTATTGATAATCATTTTGTTACCTGTCCATTTTCCGTTTCTTCGGTATTTCGTAATTGAGGTTGTTGCGTTCTCAATCGTATCCACTTTTTCAGTTTGAACAGAAAATAGAACCGAATCAGATCCAGTAACGTAATACAAGCTGTTCTTTGTTTGTCCGTTTTCTTTAGTACTGACTAAAACTTGGTTTTCTGGAAGTTTTTGGGTTGCCAATCGAATTGAATGACCGTTAATATTGAAAATTTCATTTCCTCTGATTACGTTTTTAGTTTTGTGTTTTTTACTCTTGAAAATAAACGTTGAGTCCGTTTGGAATTTAATTTTCATCGCATGAATTTTACCCTCTGAGTCCTCAAACTCAATTCGAAGTCGCTTGGAATCATGCAATTGGTGATTTAAAATAACGTCTTTAATCTCTTCGCTCACGCGGTATTCCATTCCTAGGTTACTCTGACACCAAACGGGTAACGAAAGAAGAAGAAGCAATATGGCAAGGCAATTCCGAATCAATTAGAGGTCTTTTTTATAACGTTCAAGCATGGCCGCCCTCGTTTCAGGATCTCCTTCTGTTCCTAGTTGATCTTTGAGCATCAAGCCCATTGTTGGGAAATCTTCTGAGTTCGTCATTGAATCGGCGTTCCATAATTTCGAGCGCATAAATGCTTTTGCACAATGAAGGAATACTTCATCAACCTTAACTGAAATGCATGAAATGGGTTGATTGTCTGAATCGGAAAAATGATTCAAAGCTTTAACTGAAGTCGTAATAATCGCGCTTCCGTTGATTCTCAATGTGGTGTCAATACCAGGGATAAGAAAGATCATTCCTACTTTCCCAGATTCAACGATATTCACCAAACTATCAATTCGGTTGTTTCCTTTAAAATCCGGGATTAGAATCTCATTTGAATTTGCAATAGCTACAAACCCGGGTTCTCCACCTCTCGGCGATGCGTCCAGATTTCCGCTTGAATCAGATGTCGACAGAATTAAAAAAGGAGAGGTGTGAATGAAATGAACCGCGTGCTTGTCCAATGACGTCAAAACTTTGTCTTTGGCTCTTCGACTGGGGGAACCATAAATCGCTCTAAGTTCTGAAGCATTTTTAATTGTCATTTCAGTTAAATTTACTCAATAATAGTTTCAATTCCAGCAAAGATCCTTATTCCTGACTCCTCGGATGAAACGAAATAATTGCTTCCCTTAAGAATTGCTGATCCAAATGCGTATAAATTTCAGTGGTGGTGATCGATTCATGGCCGAGCATTTCTTGAATTGCACGCAAATTCGCGCCGCCTTCCAATAAGTGTGTTGCAAAGGAATGACGAAAGGTGTGCGGCGAAATGTTCTTTTTGATTCCAGCACGTTCCGCCAAGTTTTTAATGATGGTAAAGATCATGACCCGCGTCAATTTTGCTCCTCGCCTGTTCAAGAAAACAAAACTTTCATTTCCAGGTTTTATGTTTTGATGCCGTCGAAAACCGTCGTTGTAAATGCCAATCTCTTTTTGAACGGAAGGACTTACAGGAACGAGACGCTGTTTGTTTCCCTTACCAATCACGCGAATAAATCCTTCATCGAAGAAGATCTCCTCAAATCTTAAATTGACCAATTCTGTTACACGAAGTCCACAACTGTAAAGTGTTTCCAAAATGGCCTTGTTTCGGTGTCCTTCATTGGTACTGAGGTCAATGGTCGCAATAAGTAAATCAATTTCTTCTATTGTGAGAACTTCAGGCAGTTTTCTTCCAATTCTCGGCATTTCCAAAAGTTCGCTTGGATCTGACTCTAATTCCTTTTCAAGCAACAAATAATGAAAGAATTGTTTAACGCCACTTATGATTCTGGCCTGACTGCGAGCGCTCAATCCAAGGTCGTATAGTTCCTTAATAAATAGCTTTAAATGATCGTATCGAATGTCTTTGACTTCAAGTTTTTCGGCGATGGCAAAGTCACGCAGCTTTAAAACATCATTTTGATAGGCGAAAACAGAATTGTCCGCCAAACTTCTTTCTATTTTTAGAAATGAAACAAAATCCTTAATATAGCTGTTCCAATTGGACAAATTATGAGACTTTTAATCGTTAATGGACCCAACTTAAATTTGTTAGGTCAACGTGAAGAACAAATATATGGGAATGAATCATTCACTTCCTATTTTGAGCGATTGAAATCTGAAAAATCAGTCGATCTTGAATATTTCCAATCCAATATTGAAGGTGAGATCATTGATGCTTTGCAATCATCGAAACACGATGCTATTGTTTTAAACGCGGGTGGTTATACACATACGAGTGTTGCGATCCACGATTGTGTAAAGGCGATCAAAGTTCCCGTTATTGAAGTGCATATTAGCAACATTGCCGATCGAGAAGCGTTCAGACATACGTCTTTAATTTCGCCCGTTGCAATTGGATGTATTTTTGGATTTGGCCTGACTTCTTACGACTTGGCCATTGATTTTTGTTCAGATTACTTGAACAAACGTTGATTTAATCCCGAGAAGGATTTAACGCCTTTTGCAAAGTAGTTCCAGATAATATTTCCACCAAAGTACCCCGTAGCATTGAATTCTGTTACCGTTTTCTTTACCTCTTTTCTTTTTCTTAAGAGCGTTCCAAAGTGTCCGTAGATATAAAAATGCGCTTTAATTACGGCCCAGAAATTCCCGAATTCACCTTTTAAAAGGAAGATTCCACCAGCAATTCCATCAAGTAACATTCGAACAATTAATTTCGGGAAAAGAATACCCTGATGGTTTTTAATCAACATCATCAGGTTGTTTCTAAAATTCAAATACGTTTTTCTTGGTGACGAATAGGGTAGAGTACCACCACCAACGTGGTATACAGTTGAAGCGGGCACGACAAAGAACTTATAGTTTTGCTTTTTCAAGCGCCAACACAAGTCAATCTCTTCCATGTGGGCGAAGAAGTCTGCGTCGAAACCATTTACTTTGTGATAGAGTTCAGCACGAATCATTAAAGCCGCTCCTGTTGCCCAAAAGACTTCTAAAGTGTTGTCAAATTGGCCTTCGTCCTTTTCAATTGAATTGAACAAACGTCCTCTACAGAATGGAAAGTAATTTTTGTCAATAAATCCTCCTGAAGCCCCAGCATGTTCAAAAGTATCTTTATTTGAATGCGAAAGAATTTTAGGTTGACAACCCGCAATAGATTCATCTTTCATTAGATCATACAGAGGAACCAACCAATTCTCGGTAACCTCAATATCACTATTCAAAAGCATATAGAATTTCGAATCAACATGTTGCAAAGCGTCATTGTATCCTTTCGCAAACCCATCGTTTTCAGGGTTTTGAATGATTTCAATGTTTGGAAAATTCGCTTGAACGTATTTTATTGATGTGTCGGTAGAAGCATTATCAGCGACAACGATTTTAGCATCGCCAGAAAAGCGCACCACTTTATCGAGAAACTTTTCAAAAAAGCCAACTCCATTCCAATTCAATATAACAACAGCTAAGTCATTCATGCGAATCCAAATGTAGTACTTATTAAAGAATATCGGCTATTGTCCGAAGTCGTCCAAGGCATTTTCACCCCATTTATCAATAACGTTGGAGTTTGGATTGTCAACACCACCATTTCGAGTGTTTCGCTTTGAGAGCTCTTGTGGCCAACCTTGATTTTTCAATTCACCGATCATATCAGAGTGCAACAAACGATAGGCGTTGTTCACTAAATCTGGATTGTAGAAAACAAAACGTTTGTTACTGAATACTCCAATTTTGTTGTACCTCCATATTTCATAAGGATATTCAGATGTCGATACCTCGCGCGCCGCAATATTGTCCGGTTGGCCATATTGAAGGTAAACACGTCCACGGTCAGTTTCATACCCTTCTTGGAAGTTATTTGCGTAAACCGTTTCAACCCATTGCACTTGTAATTTGTACTTTATCCATTGTTCATAAGGATTCTCAGGTGCAATTGTCGTCCAGAATGTTTGAATGTATTTTCTAGCACGGTCCCTATCTCTTGATTTGGCAATTTCCATGATTGATCGAACTTCGCTTGCGCCCGCAATTGGAATGATGCATTCCAAATAATACAATAAACTATCGTCCGTAATACTCTCTTGAAATGCAGGGTCTAGGATTGCTCCTGCCAATGATAGATCAATAGTCTTGTCATTGCTTCTTTCAAACTCGTAGGTCTGAGATGAAAGCTCAACGTCATTAATATTCACGATCGTGAATTTCAACATATATGTTCCCGTCAATAATTTTTCCAAGTGAATTTTTCTAAAAACTGGAACAACCTCTGCTGCAGCGTGATCCGTATATACAATGTTGTCTGTTAATTCAATACCCGTATTCGCATCAATGATGGATTGTTTTAATCGAAATGAATCATCTTCCAATTGAGTCGAATTGTAGATTTCGAAATAAATCGGAAGTGTGCTCAATTGCTTTGGATAAAAAGTGGAAAGTCGGGGGATAATGTTGTATCCTGATTTGTAGAAAACCGAAGTAGGATCCCCAAGGGTAGCTACCTCAGCGACTTCAATATCTGAAATTGAAATTGCATCGCTCAAGTCTTCAACATCTATCATAGTAGTTGCGGTAAGCGGTTTGCCTTGGCTGTTTAAATCTGTTAATCGAATGCTGTATTCGTATTCCCCTGGATCCAGTTGGAAGCGCTGAACATCAAAGAAATCTTCAACGATACTATCTCTCATCAATGGAGATGATAATCGATATGCATCAGAATTGACCGTGTCTGTTCCTTGTACAATCATCGATTCGACCAGTAGGTCGGCAATAAGTCCTCCTTCCGTTCCAGTATAGTTCATCGAGTATCCAACAAACTGGAGATTGAACTCCATATAATTACCCACTCCTGGTGCGTAAAATTGCTTATTGTCGAGGTACGCGCGTAATTTTTTGTCTTGCCCGAAGGACGAAGAAGAGATCAATAGCAGCGCAAGTGCAATTCCGAGAGTTTTCATTTTTCTATTGTTTGATTATATAAAAATACAAAAACCACTCCTTTATTAGGGTAAAGGAATCATTTAGTTGATTGAGAGGTGGTTTTTAGGCTGTTAAATAAGCTGAATTCGAATCTAACGGTATCCAAAACTGACAGAATAAAAAAAACCTAAAAAAAACTGCAAAAAGGCCTTGCCAGTAATTAAAGTATCAGTACTTTTGGCGTGGAGAATTGGCAGAGTGGTCGAACGCACTGGTCTTGAAAACCAGCGTACCGCAAGGTACCGTAGGTTCGAATCCTACATTCTCCGCCAGAAAAAGGAATCTTGTTTTACAAGGTTCCTTTTTTGTTTTTTGGGCGTCTAATTCCTCCCCAACTTTTATACTTAATCCTATTACTTCAGTTTTGCAGATGATGGGAAGTTGTAAGTTCGTTCGAGTAGTTTAAAAGGTAGCATACAAACGAATGATTGTATTTGAGCTGTTGTTTTTATACTACATTGCGAAGCTGCATACATGCAATTAAGTGCTATCTTAGTTGTTTGTATAAGTAAGTTATATGCAATTATGCCCATGACACGAACGATATTAATACTTTGCCTTCTAGCATTCACTAGTTGTTTTAACTATAATAGCTCGAAAAATGAACCCGAAGCAGTTTGTGGAGTAGTTGATGACAATAAAACGAAAGTTGTTCAACCTGACATTTTTAAAGCTAAGTGTGCAACTTGCCATTCATTCGATAAGGATCTGACTGGACCAAAAATGAGTGGCATACTTGAAAGAGCTCCTTCAGAAGAATGGTTGAGGCATTTCATTACAAATCAAGATTCTCTTATTGAAATTGAAGATCTATATACTTTAGAAATTATGCAATGGTCGGCTGTCAAATGGAATCATAACAGCAGTGATTTAAAGAAACATGAACTTGATACTTTGATTGGATATATTACAAGTAGTTAAAACAATATGAAATGGGCGATATAATAAATATGCAGGAATGGGTTGCCAAACAGCAAGCCGACAAAGGTGTTTTTGACTTTGGCAAACCATATGAAGAACTAACCGAAATAGAAGTTAAGTTTATTGTAAATCATTTGAAGGATATGTTCAATTCACTTCTAAATTCTATGCAAACGATGCAAGAAATCCACAAAGACAACTTGGATACTATTGCCCAGCTTGTGGAAAATTCAAATGTATTCGAAGAGTTTAAAAATGAGGCAACTGAACTCTTTGGCAATCTTGTCGAAAACAACAGATTAACTGATGAAAGGCTTGATGTTCATTCTGATTTACTCCATCAACTTAACGCTGATTAATGCATATAACACACGCTACATCCCAGTGCAAGTCTAAGCTTCGTGTTATAAGTCTGTATTAACTCAACTATTCTTATCTTCCAAAAACTAGTTTACACTAAATCACTGCATCGTGGCGTAGCGTAAAACCGTTATGGTTAACTAGAATCACTCTCGAGGTCCACTATTTCACATCTAATTATTAAACCTGTATCGGAATACAAAACAAATCGTTAAATAGTCAATATGTTCATAGAATCAATAAAATGGCTAAAAAAAACTGTGTTAGTTGGGATCAAGACCAATTGTTGAGGTCAATTACAAAAGTTGGGGACTAACCATAAATCTGAGTCAATCGGAATTAAAAGAATCCAATTTTACTAACGCCCTTGAACTGTAGCCATAATCCTTTTATTTGGATCTGGACTTGCCACATTTATATGGATAATTTCGTTAGGATAGTTGTGAAACACCCTAGTATCGAACGCAGTAGTCAATCACAAATCGAATTAACGTTCCCCAATACAATCAATCTCTACAATTTCACCAACCATACAAATACTTGCACCCGAAGTGACATGATATTCCACCCAGATTTTTTGTCCGTCTGCAATGTTAATTGAGAAGTCTGACAAATTTGTTGGTTCCAATCGATCACCGTTTGAAAGCTCAATAACCATTCCGCAACCGTCAAGGCCCGTCAGGTCTTTTAACTCTGCTTTTACCGCGTTATCGCAATTGGATGCTTTGTCGCAGGAAGTACTCAAAAGAACCAATACGCCCAGACTTACGATTATCAATTTAAAAGATTTATGCATAGGATGAAGTTTATTGAAGGCGCCAACTAACGCCAATTGATGAATTAAAATAATTAGGGTTCACAACGTAATTGTGATTTGTAGAATACTGCTCAATTAAATAATTTCGGTAGCCAATTTCACCATGAATTCTGAAACGGTTTCCAAAGGAATACGAGGCTTCAAGAGAGGCTTGAACTCCGAATGCGTAATTGTATCCTTGGAAATTGTTGGAATTGCTCAACGCTAAGAGATTACTCGTTGGCCCTGGTGAACTATTGGCAACAGTGAAAGATTCTGATCGTGTTCGAACACGCGCGAACTCATTTATAAGTGAAGCGTTTCCCGTCAATCGAAAGCGAGTGCCGTTAATGATTGAATACTTAATCGCAATTGGAATTCCGAAAGTTATTCTATCGGATTGATAATGCAAGGTATCTCCAGAGTATTGAAGGTCTTGCCCCATTGAAAACAGTATTCCAGTTGACAAATAGAACCTTTTTTTCATTAATCGTTGAACGAAAACTTCTGCTTCAAAAAAGCGTCTATGAGAAGTGATGTCAAACTCAGCTGCAGCAATAGTGCCCGTCCATTGAGTTGTTGCACTCGTGCCGTCATTCGTGTTTGTTGCTCTAGAATTTACAAAACCGGTCGCTTTTGCGCCAATTCTCCATTTGGGTACAGGTAGAATTTGAATCAAGGAAATAATGTCGTTTTCACCTGTTTTGATGGGAATTCGATCAAGCGGTGCGTAATCCAACGATGAAATTGAATCTTCTTCATTTGCCTTTTGAAGCTCAGCTAAAGATCCATCCTTTTCGGCTTGCTGGCTAAGTTGAAGTGGATGAATCATTCCATCCATTGGTAGTTTCTGTTTATCCACTTTCGGAAGCAGGTCTAATCGAGGTTTTTCTGCCGTTGAACCGTCGATTGTGGCTGGCTTCAAATTTGGTTTCTGAACAGGGTTTTCATTAGAAGCTTGATCTGAATTTAAAGTTTGCTCATCATTTAAAGAATCAACGGATGCGTAATTCGTATTGTCTTTCTTTTTGATCTGCTTATCGTTCCGTTTTTTATTTTGAGATTCGATCTGAGCTTTACTTGAAGAAGGTTTTGATGCGTCCGCTGTTTGATTTTTGCTGTAATCTCCAGTAAAAGAGTCGAATGCAAGAAAGGAAAGGGCAAGTACAGCAGCTAATGAACACGTCCACCATAGAATTGCAAGGCGTTTTTTTCGGCCGTCAAGATTACCTGTAATGTTTTCCCAGACTGCATCTGATGGAGTGTCGCCAAACCCATCAAAACGTTCCGAAACGATATTTGAAAATTTCTTATCTCGCATCTTTCATCATTTTCTTTTCCAATTCTGCTTCTTCTAGTATCATTTTCTGTAACAGCTTTTTCGCTCTTGCATATTGTGATTTACTTGTTCCTTCTGCACAGTTCAACTTCGTAGCAATCTCCTGATGGTTGAATCCTTCAATCGCATAGAGGTTAAAAACGATCCGGTAACCTGTTGGCAATGCTTGAATCTTCTTTAACAAATCTTCTAGCGCCATTGATTTTAAAACGTCTTCGGAAACTTCGTTGCTGCTTTCCAATTGAGCCTCGTTGTAATGCTTCTCTCTTGTTTTCTTCTTTCGGTAGAGCTCCAATGCCGTATTGACAGTGATCACGCGTATCCATCCACCCAATGAACCTTTATCTTTATAGGCTTTCAAGTTTTTAAATACCCTAATAAAACTTTCCTGCAAAATATCTTCAGCCGCGTCCTCTGATGAGGCATATCTTAGCGCAACTCCCTTCATCGTGTATGAAAATCTTAGATAGAGTTCTTTCTGGGCCTGTCGTTTATTCTTTAAACATTCCTGAACTAAATCCGAGTCGCTATACGAATTATATGACTTCTTGATAATCTTGATTCGTTGGTTTTTTCAATGTTTAATGATCGTCGAACTACAATACCTTAATTGTAATGTTGATTTCAACAGATACATAATTTAAATATTAATAAATCCATATACAATACAATTTAATGATTTGTGATTATTAATTTCTGGGTGGTTAATACTTTATTGTCCTCTTTAATTATGACATAATAAATCCCACCTGGAAGTTCGTTGCGATGTAAAGTAAAGGCCTTACCGTTAATCTGTTCTGTTTCTCTGACTGTTTGTCCAAGATAGTTGTTTATTGTCAGTGTGGCATTTGTAAAACCTCCAACTGATTTTAAAGTAGTCGATTCACTGAAAGGGTTTGGAGCGGTGCTAACAAAATTATCTGATTCAATTGGATTGAGTCCAACCAATTGATCCAGGTGTATTAAATCGAAAAATCCATAACCTGAAAGTAGGCTTGGGTTTATTCCTCCGTTTAAAACAACAATGGCCGTATCACCTGCAGATAGATTAAAGCTCGAAACGGTACTCAGTTCTACCCATGAAGTCGAAGAGGTCGTATCACCTGATTGAAGAGTTATTATTCCATTGTTAATCTTCCCGAAGTAGAGTCCTACCTGAGGGGTTGTTTCAGTCTTTGCCCAACCAGAAAGAGTGAATGTTTGTCCATTCGTAACAGTTGGTAGTTTTTGATACGCATAGCTTTGAAGACATCCTTGTGTGCTTCCACTTGGGACATTGATGCACCAATTTCCACCACCGGATGGCACGTCTGCCGTTGATCCAGAACCACAAGTTGATTGCCAATCGGATAAATCAGCACCTATAAGGTTTTCGAAGCTGTAATTGCTAATTAGGTTTTGCCCATATAAAGTTGTCAAAGACAAGAATGAGAAGATAATTATATTTAAAACTTTCATAATGAATGATTTATTAAGTGTAATGATGCTCATGACAAAAGGGTTGCACCGAACCAGGAATTAATAAATTAATTGTCCTTCGCATAATTATAAGGACTAAGGAAGAAACTAGTCTTATTGTCGATTTGTATTAAAAAACAAAAGACGTTCTTAATTCAAATGCAATTGAATTCGTGTTGTTTAAGTTCATAATTCTATTAAAATCAGTAATTCTTCTTTTGTAAAAAGCAGTTGCACTAACGTTTATCAATCCACCGAAAGTATAACTCATTCCCAAGCCTCCTTGCGTTCGTAAATTGTATTTAGGAGACATTTCGCTGTAATTATTCAATCCAAAACTTGCCGTCAAACCTGATTCCACATGGAAATTCAATTTGGTCTTCAAAAAATAATAGCGAACAAAAACGGGAGTTTCAATGAAACGCGATGGATTCGGAATGTAATAGCATTGGGAGAAATCAGTACCGGTTCCACAAGTGAAAGGTAAATAGAGCATGTCGTTTACGGGTTGTTGTCTAGAGTATGCAACACCTAAACCAATTTCTAATTTGGGAAGAATTGAATACGAACTCACAATTCCAGCTGTAAAGTTGATTTGAGGTTCGTAATAGGGCTGCTCATAGCAACCGCCAGGAGCGAAGCCAGACTGCTCTTCTTGAAATACGTGTACATCTTGGAAATGTCTAACATAAGATCCCGTCATTCCAATTTTCCATTTACCAAGCTCTGTTGTTCTCGGGCTTTCAACTTGCGAATTGGCTCCAGCACTTATTAGCAATGCTAATGCCGTTATAATTGTTTTCATATTTTTTTGTTATTGAATACTTAAAATATCTATTTCCGCGTATGCATCGGCTAGCAATCCACAGCTGGCCCAACTTTCCAAAAGGTTGTACTCGACGTGAACTTCTAAACTATCCATTTTGAAATTTTCGGGTAGGTTAATGGCCTTGTAATTATGATCTGAAAATTCAATTACCCATCCACAGCCATCAAGTGCCGGGTCTCCGAAGTAACGAATAACAGCATTTTCTGAAAATTGAGGCGAAGGTGTTTTGTTGCAAGAACTCAGTGCAACGAAACTCAGAAGGGATAGTATCAAAAGATGTTTCATCGTTTAAAATTGTTTCTTTAATAGTGTAATGTCCCTCGATAAAAAAGAGTTGCACGAACGAAAAATTAATTTGAAACGACGCTTTTATTCTTTCTAATGACGAATACATCAACGGTCTGTTTAAAAATGGATTAATAGTTTACATTTGCCGCATGACGTCGAAAAACGCAATGGCTTTTATATTTATTACGATAATGATTGACTCAACCGGGTTGGGAATTATTATACCTTCATTGCCCTCATTAGTCGCGGAAACGGCAAATGTAACTTTGGAAGAATCAACCGTTTATTTTGGTTGGATCATTGGCTCTTATGCGTTTATGCAGTTTTTGTTTTCTCCAATTATGGGCGGCTTGAGCGACAGATACGGACGTCGGCCTGTTTTGCTTTTTTCCTTGTTTGGATTGGGCGTTGATTACCTTTTCATGTATTTCGCGCCGTCTCTTGTTTGGCTTGTAATTGGAAGATGCATTTCAGGAATGTTCGGCGCAAGTTTCACAACAGCCTCGGCGTACATTGCAGATGTGTCCAATAAGGAAAACAAAACCAAGAACTTTGGAATGGTCGGAGCCGCTTTTGGTGTCGGTTTTGTATTTGGAACGGCCATTGGTGGTTTGTTGGGAGATTTTGATCCTCGATCTCCATTTTTAGTCGCGGCAGGTTTGTCCTTATTGAATTTGGCGTATGGATTTTTTGTTTTGAAAGAATCACTTCCTGTTTCCAAGAGAAGACCGTTTAGTTTTAAGCGATCGAATCCCATTGGCGCGATAAAGCAAATGAGAAAGTACAAAACCTTGTCTGGATTGTTCCTGGTCATATTTCTTTATTACTTGGCGGGAACGGCAATTCATGTGTCTTGGGTGTTTTACACGGCAGAAAAATTCACGTGGTCTTTGTCCGAAGTGGGAGTGTCGCTGGCCATCGTTGGCGTGTGCATTGCTATCGTTCAAGGTGGACTGACCGGGCGGTTTGCCAAAGCCTATGGAGATATCAAAACAGCATTTATTGGCTTGTTTATTTTTGTCCTTGCCTTGGTCGGAATTGCCTTTGCAACGGAAGGCTGGATGTTGTATGCCTTAATGATTCCGTATGCATTTACCGGCTTGGCAAGCCCAGCAATAAAAGCGATTATGTCCAACAATACGATAGAAGAGGAGCAGGGCGAACTTCAAGGATCAATCACGAGTATAATAAGTGTCGCCGAAATTATTGGCCCGTTAATGATGATGTGGTTGTTTGCTTACACAACAATTGATATTGCCGAAGGAAGTAAATTCTACGGAAGTCCATTTTTACTGGCGTCTGTGTTTGTAGTTCTTGCGACGATCGTTTTTGCATCGGCAACTAAGAAGCGCTAACGTTTCGTACTAGGAAAAGGAGGGCTTTTCTCGGACATAATTGTTACCCTATTTTTTAGCACGTGTTAGTAACATTTCTATTAACAAAAAGTAATGATTAAATTGATTGCTGGTGAAGCCTGCAGTACCATAAGGGTTTACAAGTATCATAATCTTCGTCGAGCAAAATAATTTTATTCTTCTTTGCTTTCTGCCTTAACCAAAAGCTTGATTTTTTATATATTATAGGAATAACTTCGTCCTCATTGAGGCAGTGAGGACAGGTTTTAGGAATTGAATCAAATGGGCAGTCAGGGGCGAAAAATATTTCAAACCGTATTACGCTATCACTTTTACAAGTAAAAGATACTTTTATAGTATCAATGTAGTAAGTTGAATAACAATTATAAGAGATGATATTTAACTTGTGTTCTCCAGTTGGAATCCATCTATTAACGAACTTGCCATTCGACTCAAGATTAATCTTTTCGTCAAGACCATCAACGGAAATTTCTTTGATGTTCCGTAGACTTAAATTTGAGCAAGCCGAATTAGTATCAATATTTATCATTCCATATATTGTGCATAGATTTTGGGAGTACGAACTATTATTTAAAATCAAAAATAATATTGAAATCAGCAACTTATCCATTATGGTTTATTAATATGATTCACATAGCCCATAAAATCCATAATTATTTCTCCAGTTTATAGCTGGTTGTTACTAACTTCTTTCTCTACGTAGGTTTTAAAATCGTTCAGGAACTTTTGACTTTGCTTTTTAAAAGCGCCCGGCATTAGAATACCTATAATTTTCATCATTCCGCGCATCTTAAAGGTATTGTCAGTCGTGTAGAGCGTTTTTCCATCCTCGGTAGGATGAAATGAATTGTCAACTTGATTCCACATGTTTTTTGCTTCATACGTCGCGCTGAAAATTCGAGGTAAGTCGTGTTGAAGAATCGTTTCTACCATCTCGATTTCCCTTTTGCCCATTTTGTACTTCATGTCGTATTTCGCTCCCGGCTTTCTATCCTCACCGGATTTGAGCGTCATTGAAATAAATCCTTCTTGCCATTTTGACATGTTTTCAGGATTGTCAAAGAGTATAATTACTTTGTCGATAGGCGCATCAATAATAACTTGGCTCGTATAGTTCATAATTTTCAATTGATAATTAAAAAGATTCTTTCACAATCAATTCAACAACCCCTGGATCAAGTAGCGTTGACGTATCGCCAAAATTCGCTTTTTCACCTTCGGCAATTTTTCGCAAAATCCTTCTCATTATTTTCCCTGATCTCGTTTTGGGAAGTCCAGTAACAATTTGAATTTTATCCGGCTTCGCAATTTTACCAATTCCTTGAGAAACAGATTCTATCAGTGATTTCTTCATTTCTTCGGGATCCGTTTCGTTTGCAGCGTTCACTACAACATAAGCGTAAATTCCTTGTCCTTTAATATCGTGTGGATATCCAACAACAGCGGATTCAATGGCGTGTTCGTTTGTATTAATAGCATCCTCGATCTCCGCTGTTCCAAATCGATGACCTGAAACGTTTATGACATCATCCACACGGCCAATGATTCTGTACATTCCATCGGCATCGCGTTTGGCGCCATCTCCAGTGAAATAATATCCTTTGTAATTTGAAAAGTAAACGTTCTTGCAGCGGTCGTGATCTCCGTAAGTCGTTCTGATCATTGATGGCCAAGGAAAACGAATGCACAAATAGCCTTCCTGTTCGTTTTCTTCGATAATATTTCCATCTCCATCGAGAAGTACGGGTTGAATTCCTGGAAGTGGATATCCAGCGTGTGTCGGTTTCATCGGGGATAAATCGCCAAGACCGGATAGCATTATTCCACCTGTTTCGGTTTGCCACCATGTATCAACAACAGGGCAATTTCCTTTTCCAATATTATCAAAATACCATTGCCAAGCCTCTTCATTGATCGGTTCTCCAACGGATCCAATTACTTTAAGATTGCTCAAATCGTATTTGTTCACGACGTCCAAACCTTCTCCCATCAAAGATCGAATAGCTGTAGGCGCAGTATAGAATTGATTCACTTTGTATTTTTCGCAGATGGCCCAAAAACGCCCGCAGTCTGGATACGTTGGAACGCCTTCGAATAGGATTGACGTTGCTCCCGAAAGAAGCGGACCGTAAACGATGTATGAATGTCCTGTAATCCATCCAATGTCGGCGGTACACCAAAATACATCGGAACCTTCATGCTGGAAAACGTTTTCGAAGGAATACGAAGTGTAAACCATATAACCTCCGCAGGTGTGTACAACGCCTTTCGGTTTCCCCGTTGAGCCTGAAGTGTAGAGAATAAATAACAAGTCTTCACTTTGCATTTCTGTCGCTTCGCAATGTTCTGGCATGTCCGCAATAAGCGCATGGTAGTCCAAATCGCGTCCTTCTTGCATGTTTGAACCGCTATCTATACAATTCAATACAATCACGTGTTCAATTGATGTACAGGTCTCAAGAGCGGTGTCAACCATTCCTTTCAACTCCACTTGTTTAGCGCCACGGTTCAATCCGTCCGATGTAATGACAATCTTCGCATGTGCATCATTGATTCTATCGGAAAGTGCATTCGATGAAAATCCAGCGAATACAATCGAGTGAACAGCTCCAATTCGTGCACATGCAATAATCGAAACGACAGCTTCCAAAGTCATCGGCATGTAAATGCAAATTCGGTCGCCCTTCTCAACGCCCAACGATTTTAACGCATTGGCCATTTTACAAACTTCAGCGTAAAGTTCATTGTAGGTAATGCTTTTGTCTGGAGCGTTTGGATCGTTCGGTTCCCAATGAAAAGCAATTTTATCACCGTTTTTTTCCAGGTGTCGATCCAACATGTTTTCGGTAATGTTCAGGCTTCCACCTTCAAACCATTTTATATCGGGCGTGGTGAAATCCCAGTCTAGGGTATTCTCCCATTTCTTTTTCCAAGTAAATGTGTTCGCAATTCCTTCCCAAAATTGAGTAGGGTTTTCAATGCTTTTTTGATAATCGTTTTGGTATTGCTCGTAAGATGTGATTCGAAGTGCCATTATAAGTCGTTGTTCCCTTAAAAATACTAAAATGAAATAAAGAATGCTCCGCTTCGGTTATTTTATGGTAATACTTTACATTTGAAGCCTTAATGATATTCACGTCCGTCATATTCTTATTTCTATTTCTTCCAATCGTTTTGATTGCAAGTATTGCGATGCCTATTCGTATTAGAAATGTGATTTTACTTTTTGCAAGTTTGTTTTTCTACGCTTGGGGGGAGTCGGAAATCGTGGTGATCATGATCGCTTCAATTCTTCTGAATTATACCGTTGGCGTTATGATGAACCAGCCCAGTCAAAGGCGGAAACTCATTCTCACCATAGGAATTGTTCTAAATCTGGGACTTCTTTTTTGGTTTAAATATTTCAATTTCCTTTTTGATAACGTCAATAATTTCCTCGAATTGACAGGAGCAGACAAACTTCATTTGGATAAGATTCACCTTCCGATTGGAATATCATTTTTCACATTTCAAGGGATTTCATACATCGTTGATGTGTATCGAAATCAAGCGAAGGCTCAAATGAATCCGATTAAAATTGGACTTTATATTTCTCTTTTTCCACAATTGATTGCAGGTCCGATTGTTAGGTACACGGATATCATGGATCAAATTGACAAGCGTCGAACGACTTTGGATCGATTGTTTGAAGGAGGTAAACGATTCATTGTCGGTTTTGCCAAAAAGGTAATTATTGCCAATGGTGCGGCTCAAATTGCAGATGCGGTATTTGATAGCAATGTAGGTGAGTTAAGTTCATTGGCGGCTTGGGTTGGTATTATCGCGTATACGATTCAAATCTATTTCGACTTTTCTGGATACTCGGATATGGCCATTGGATTGGGGAAAATTCTCGGATTTGATTTTGAAGAGAATTTCAACTTTCCTTACGTTGCAAGGTCGATCCGTGATTTTTGGCGAAGATGGCACATTTCGCTTTCGACATGGTTCAGGGATTACCTATACATCCCGTTGGGTGGAAATAAAAAAGGGGAGAGGCGCACCTATCTCAACTTATTAATTGTTTTCGTTTTAACTGGATTTTGGCACGGCGCAAGTTGGAGCTACATGTTTTGGGGCGTTTTTCACGGATTGTTTTTAATTATCGAACGCTTAGGATTCAGTACGATTTTATCCAAGATGATTGCTCCACTTCAACACTTGTATCTCCTTTTGGTCGTTATGATCGGCTGGGTATTTTTTAGAATCGAAGACATTACCGATGCATTCGATTATTTGGGCGTACTCTTCGGAAACGGATCTGGCGGTTCAGTTTTGCCGTTCGTAAATAACTATACTTTATTCGCGCTGTTGCTGGGTTTCATTTTCTCGGTAAACATCAAGCAAGGAATTCAGTTTATCGAATCCAGTTCCGGACTTTCTCGATTTCGGGTTTACATGGAACTTCGAACGGTTCTTTACCTGCTTTTCCTCTTTCTGATTTTCTTTTTCTCAATCACGGAAATTGCAAGTGATACGTACAATCCATTTATTTACTTAAGATTTTAGAAATGGAAAAAGCGACTGAAAATAAAGGGTTTAAACTCGGCGATATCAAAAAGTTGATTTTCGTTGTGGTATTTTTCTGTATTCTAATTATTCCGTCGATTCAGATGATCAAACCGATTGTTGAAGTCGGTGAAGTTGAGTCCTTTGATGAGAAACGAAAATTGGCGACTTGGAAGGATGTGGATACGAAATCCGCTGATAGTTTTATCGCAACTTATGAAAGGTATTACAAGGATAATTTTGGATTTCGAGATTTGTTTATCTCCTTGAACAATCGATGGAAAGTTCAGCAATTCAAAGTTTCGCCAATTGAAACCGTCTTGATTGGAAGTGAGGGCTGGTACTTTATTACGATCAAAAACAGCCTCGAAGATCATACGGGTAAAATTAAGATGAAAGAGGAGGATTTGCATTCGATTCGAGAAAACTTAGAATACAAACGTGATTATATTGAAAGCCGAGGAGGTAAATTCTATTTGGTTGTTCTTCCTGACAAAATGAGTGTTTATTCTAGGTATTTGCCCTATTTGAATCAAGGAGAGAACCCAACGCGGTTTGATCAAATTCTCAAGTATTGTAGCGGAAGCGGACTTGAAATCGTTGACATGCGCGCAGAATTAAAAGCACGGAGTGAACGCGAATTGGTGTATCAAAAAACGGATTCACATTGGAACAAGAATGGTGGGTTTGTGGCGTATCAAATTATCATGGAGCGCTTGAAAAAAGATTACCCTGAGCTGAATGCGTATTCGCGCGATCAATTCAATACTGCAAAAGAGGGGACACGAACAGGTGATTTGACAACAATTGTTGGTGTGGCGGCTTACGAGGAGAATGTGCGGTTTTTCTATGAGACAAAACCAAATGTGTACAGGGGAAAAGTTGAACTGTTAGAGAAATTCCAAGATTACAATGTGTCTTACAAGGCAACGTTTAGTTTCCTTAATCCAACGTTGCAAGAACCTAAATTGATGGTTATCAACGATTCTTATATCAATTATGTTTATCCTTTCCTTGGAAATCACTTTTCCGAAAGTCACTATTTCTGGTCGCACGATTTCAGAGAAGAATTAGTCGATGAGATAGATCCTGATATTTTTATTCAGCTAATAGTTGAGCGAAGTTTACCGGGAATTGTTGCGTTGGATAAATAATACGCGGGTAATATATAAGAAGGCTATCTACATGGCAGTTTATTTTCGTCAAAGCACTATTTTAGGTTCATGAAGTCTTTACTAATAACAATCTTGCTTGGATTCAGTTCTCAGGTCATCGCTCAACAATTAAACTCTTATTTTGTGCCGATGGATGATGGTGTGAAACTCGCTGTCGATGTCCATACGCCCGAAGTTTATAAAGAAGGAGAACTACCCGTTTTAATTCAATTTGAGCGGTATTGGAGGTCTTCATTGGATAAAAACACACCGGAAGCTGGGCCTGGCTTAACGGATCGCGATAAATTTTTTAATGATAACGGATACATCGTTGTTATCGTCGATACACGTGGAACAGGTGCTTCTTTTGGAACTCGATTGTCAGAGTATTCTCCTATAGAAGTGATGGATGCGAGCACCGTTTTGGATTGGGTTGTAGCTCAACCGTGGTCCAACGGTCGCGTTGGATCTTACGGAACTTCATACACTGGAACTACAGCCGAATTGTTGTGTGCGACCAAACACGAATCGATAAAAGCGGTTATCCCTGGCTGGTCGGATTTTGATTTGTACCGAAGTCCAGCAAGGCCGTATGGTTTGATAGCAACGAAGTTTATAAAGAAATGGGGGATGTACGTTAAATTCTTGGATCGGAATAAATCAATGCTCTTGGGGAGTTCAATCAATCCAGTTATTGAAGATTCACTAAAGGCGGCATTGGCAGAGCACAAAGACAACATTGACGTGTACACTATGGTTAAAGAGGGCGAGTACCGTGATTCGGATAATATTCCATACAATTACGAAGAATGCTCGGTAGTGCATTGGAAAAAGCAAATTGAGGAATCAAAGGTACCGATGCTCGTTCTCGCCAGTTGGATGGATGCTGGAACTGCAGAAGGGACAATTCAGCGCTTGGAACATTTTAGCAACCCGCAAAAAATCTTATTGATGGCAACAGCTCATGGAGGTTGGTGCAATGCCAGTCCTTTTGCTGTCCAGGATACGCTCTATTATCCGAAGCCGCTTATGCAAGAACAAACGCAACTTGAATTGGATTTCCTCGATCATTACGTAAAAGGTATTGATAAAGGAGTAGAGGAGTGGCCGCTGATCAAATATTACAATTTGGGTGAAGAAGAGTTTAGAACTTCAAACGAGTGGCCAATTGCAGGAACACGCGAAATCAACTATTATTTTCAAAAGGAAGGCGGTCTAACCACATTAAAGCCAACGGAACCTTCTGGATCAGACGATTACAAAGTAGATTTTTCGGTGTACACAAGTAAGAAAAACCGTTGGACAACACAAATGGAAGGGCCAGTGTTTAATTTGAACAACCGCAACGAGATGGATGAACGTATGTTGGTATACACTTCCGAGCCCGCGAAAGAAGATATTCAGATAACGGGAACTCCAGTTGTCAGCCTTCAAATGTCGTCTACGCATACGGACGGAGCGGTCTTGGTTTATTTGGAAGATGTGGACGAAAATGGCAACAGTACTTACATCACGGAAGGCGGTTTGCGCTTGATTCACAGAGCGAAATTAGCGGATACGTCAAGTTCATTGAACCTCCATTCCTTTAATGAAGCAGACGCGAAGTTAATGACCCCGTATGTCGTTGATGACGTCGAATTTAAACTTTGGCCGACGTCAGTTTTAATCAAAAAAGGACATTCCATTCGAATCGCAATTGCTGGGGCAGATAAAAGTGTTTTCGATCGCTTGCCTAAAAACGGAACGCCTGTGATAAATATTCAAAGGAGCAGCACACAACTTTCGTTTGTAACGTTACCTGTTGTGGAGTAGTGTTGATTTTATTACTTCATGAAAACATCCTTGAAAAAGAAGAAGAAGACTGCTGCATGTGCTGGGTCAACGCCTTTTGCCGTTCCAATTTGGCTTCCTTTGTAATAAACATCACCATCCGATTGGATTTCACCAACTTCACTTCCACGGTAATACACGTCTCCGTCTGATTGAATCTCGCCAATTTCACTGCCTTTGTAATAGATATCTCCGTCGGATTGAATTTCACCAATCTCGCTTCCTTTGTAGTAAATATCTCCGTCAGATTGAATTTCTCCTACTTCAGAACCGTTTACATAAACGTCTCCATCGGATTGGATTTCTCCAATTTTAGATCCTTTGTAATAAATGTTTTGAGCAGATGTATTGGAAATGGCAAATGCAACGAGTAGCGTACTTAGAATGAATTTCATCTTGGTTAAAGTTTGATTGGTTTGAATTGTAATTAGTAGGGTACAAATTACGAATTTATAAGCATAAAAAAAGCTTCATCTCAATTCAACTGAGATGAAGCTTTTACTTGAATTTATTTAAATCTAAAGTACGACTACCGATTTAACGATTGACGTGTTGTTATCAGAGATTCTAATCTGATACGTTCCCGGTTCCAATTGACTTCCATTAATTGTGTTTTTAGAATTCGACACATTTGATTTGCTCAATAATAATTTACCAGTTAAATCAAATACAGTCACAGTGTAATTCTGTGTATTTGGGAAATCGATTACAAATTGTCCATTGTTTGGATTCGGATATAATTTAAAGTTATTTGCATTAATATCTTCCAATCCAGTGAAATCAATAAGTGTGCAAGCTGACATGTCAGTGCAGCCATTCTCTGTTACTTCAACCGCATAGTTTCCAGTTACAGAAGCTGTGTATGAAATATTCGTTTCGCCAACAATTGGAGCATTTCCGTTATCGCAATCTACCCATTGGTAAGTTGCGCCAGTTGCATCCGCTGTGATTGTTGCAGCAGCACTTGTTACAGTTGTATTAACCACAGTTATCGTTATGTTTTGAGTTTGAGAAGACGTGTTCCCACTTCCATCAATATATGTCCATGTCACAACTGTTAAGCCTCCTGCCGTAATAGGAAAAGTAACATCTGGAGTTGCTAAAGTTGCGCCTTCACAGTTATCAGTTGCCGTTGGTGTTGGAGGTGTGAAACCTGGACATTCCATTAAATCTGATAAGCTTACAACATCAGGGTTAGGAGCTGCTACATCATTGATGTTTACATTCTGAGTTTGAGTAGCTGTGTTACCAGAGCCATCCGTATAACTCCATGTGATTACAGTTAATCCGGGTGTGGTTATTGGGAAAGTTACATCAGGTACACCTTGAATTGTAGCACCACAATCTGTTGCAGTAGGAATTGGAAGTGCACTAACACTGCATTGACCAGAAGCACCATTTAAGCTGGCCGCATCAGGAATAGGATTTTGTGTATCTGAAATTGTTACATTTTGCGTTTGCGTTGCAAGGTTCACACCATCGTCGAATGTCCAAGTAATTACTCCTGATCCCGTCATTGGGAAAGTAACATTCGGAGATCCAGCTATCGTACCACAGTTTGTAGTTGCAGTTGGAGCGGCCGGAGATACTGAACAAGGGTCAGTAAGGTCAGGCAATGAAGGGTTGTCTAAAGTCATTCCAGCAACTGGAGTACATAAGAAATCAATGGTAACAGATCCATGCGTAAATCCACTTGGAGCACCGCTAACACCTGCAGTATTTATAGGGTTCGAGCCACTATTGAATGAACCGGCTCCCGCACCAGCTCCCCAAGAAGTGTTGTTGTAAGTGTTTCCACCACCTCCACCTGTGTAACCGCCACCACCACCGCCAGGTGATCCATTTCCGTCAGAGCCACCTCCGCCGCCAAATCCGCCTGTAAGGCCGTCAACGCCACCGTCTCCGCCAACGAATGTTGAGAACGATCCGCCTGTAGAAGTACCACATGTTGCAGTTTGGCCATTCGCAGTCCAACCTGCTCCTCCAGAACCAGCTCCATCGAAGTTACATCCAACCCCCATGAGTCCGCCAAGTCCAAGACCAGAGTTTCCGCCATTTCCGGCTCCCTGTAATCCATCAACTTGAGCAGTAGTTGCACTACCGCCGCCACCAAGAGCTGCTGTAGAGGGTGATCCTCCGTGACCATGACCACCGCCACCGCCGGCTGCAATCATTAAGCCACCGCCACCAGGAGCTCCAGTGTATACGAAGCTTCCGCCTCCACCACCAGATCCGTTGTCTGCATAAACTCCTTTTTGAGCTACTACGATATAGATTGTTGTACCAGCAGATAATGCGAAGTCACCTTCAATTGCTGCGCCAGTTCCAGGCAATCCAGGATTAAAGGTTCCTTGGCCTTCACCCCCACATGCACCTATTGCTGTGATACGATAAGTTCCAGTTGTTGGAACAGTCCATTCTTGAACACCTTGATTCGTTACTGTCACGGCCCCAACAAGATTGGTGGACGCATACGCCGCATCGGTTTGTACCTGAGTAGGTCCAAAACGTCCAGATGCCGAAGCATTTGTAAAGTTATAAGTTTGGGCTTGCGTAGTGGTCAATAAACCAAATGTTGCAAGTACTAGTAGTAGTGTTTTTTTCATATCAGTGAATTTTAAGATATTTATATAAATATAAGGGTATTTAAGAAGAATTTCTTCAATTGTGGAAAGTTGGTAGGTGAAACTTTCTGGATCTGATGTTTACTTCTGGATTTATAAGGCATAAAAAAAGTCTCATCTTGCGATGAAGCTTTTTGAATTGGACGCATCAAACCAAAGTCGAAACAGTTTTAGGAATTAAAAACTACTAAAACAACCTTCAAACATTGAAGATCCTATTGCTAATTTAAGTCCTAACAATAATATCTTAACTAACTGTCCAGTATAATGTAGCACTTCCAATTCCTTACTCGTTATATCTTTGAAGAGAAATAGGAGGAATAATATTTTTAATCCACGAAAGTTAAAATCTAATCTTAACTTTAGCCCAATAATGCCAACTTAATAAGTCGCGTTGGCTTCCTGCAGTGTAATCAGTAGAAATAATTTCTTGAACTATGAAAATCTTTTTATTGTTACTCGTGAGCTTTATATTACTTGGATCTTGCAGTGTCAAGAAAGACTCAGAAAAATACCTTTCAGAAACAGATAACGCTAATAACGTTTCAATTGACACAGTTCAAACCGAAAAAGAAGAAACCCTTTTAACTATTGAAGCTCAATTTATTGATTTTCAATTAGGTGATGCTTCACACTACAGTTTTGTGGACGTGTCAGGTAGAAAATGGAATTTTTCGGATTGTAATTCTAAAAACTTTGAATTTGAAAGACTTTTAGATAGTGCTGAAATTAATGATGAAAACCAAGGTTGGGGATCAACAAAAGAACTGCAGGGTAAGTGGTTCAAGATTAGTTATTCATTTGATGACCGAGAGCTATATATTGACGGTCCAATCGGAACTGTTCAAATAATTCAGGAGGCAGAACTAATTGAAAAAGTGTCTAACGGCAATAAAACGAATGCAGTGCCTAGCTTAGAATCAACCACAATGAAAGAACCGTTAGAAGGGTTTGTTTATACCGGAAATAAAAGTCCTGAAGGATCTGTTGAGCTCGTATCTGAACTAATTGATCCCACTAGTTATAAAGTCAGCGTAAAATCTGCTTCGTCAAACAAAACAATTGAAGGAGTACAATTATCGCCTCTTAAAAATTACTGGTCAGAAAACGGTAAGTACGTAATACTTGACAATGTTGACTCATATGCTGGATCTGGAACATACAGCGTTGTTCTGCTTAACGTTGAATCCGTGAAATACGTATCCATCGATATGGATCAATTGTTTGATGGCATCGACGTTGGAGATAGAGAAATGCTTTACATTAAAAATATTGTATGGCTAAATGATCAATCCTTTTTTATTGAATCTTATGTTGGCTATCTAGGATATTCTGGACATCCTGGAATTGATGCTAACCTAAAGACTAAACTGGGCGATAAATTTGCCAACACAGATGATATCGTTACACTTCCTATTAGGAAGTATACGATTAATTGATTGTTCTCAGGGATAGACCCTAGAGAATATGGATGAGTTAAATCACTTGTTACACTTAAACAGATGACACGAAGATGGTCTACTTGGATCTTATTTAGCGATATTTAATCAATAAATGATCAATGTAAACGTACACATTCCCTTCGTACATAATTTCACAAAAACTATTATATGAAAAGAGTAATTCAAACTGTATTTCTGACTTTGTTTTTAATTTCTTGTCAGAATTCTGAAAACAAGGAAATTGAAAATTCTTCGAGTACCGAGAAACTTTTAGTTGACATTGAAGGTGTCTATGGATTTAGCGATACATTATCTAAATGCAATTTGACTTTAGAGATCACTAACGAAATCGAAAGTTACGAGTATAAACTTAAGACTCCAACAAGAAGTTTCACAGGAAAAGTTTCAATAGAAGAAAATAAAGAAAATAACACCTATAACTTAATACTTAATGGAATAGAGTGGAGTGAATATAATGGTGCATTAGATGAAAACAGTGAGCCTATTGATCAAAACGTTTCATTGCCAAAAGGATTGGAAGGCACGCTAGATAAAAATGTAATTACCATTCAAAACGCTGGGAATTCAATGAATTCATATTTACAACTCGGTGAATGTGATGTAAAGTATATTCATTTAGAGAAGCAATAAATCAAGGCTATATTATTACACCAATTTTAATTATATCAAACTGTAGTTTAAGTAAACACATATAGAATCTATTCTGATTTATAATTCTCTGTATTCAATTTCTTTTGAACCGACCAAGGATCCATCAGAAGTAGCATAAAAAACATAGATACTTTTATCCCCTTCGTAATAGAAAGTTCCAAATGCATGAGCTATATCCGTTGTTTTTTTGTCTTTTCTGTATTCAATTTCTTTTGAACCGACTATGGTTCCATCAGCAGTAGCATAAAAAACATAGATACTTTTATCCCCTTTGTAATAGACAGTTCCAAATACGTGAGTTATATCCGTTGCTTTTTTGTCTTCTTTATATTCAATTTCTTTTGAACCGATCAAAGTTCCATCAGCAGTAGCATAAAAAACATACACACTGCTATCCTCTTCGGAATAGCTAGTTCCAAATGCGTGAGTTATATCCGTTGCTTTTTTGTCTTCTTTATATTCAATTTCTTTTGAACCGACCAAAGTTCCATCAGAAGTAGCATAAATAAAATAAGTACTACTATCCCCTTGGTAATAACTGGTTCCAAATACATGTGCAATATCTGTTGCTTTCTTGTCTTCTCTG
The DNA here is from genome assembly GCA_047630755.1 of Crocinitomicaceae bacterium. Taxonomy (GTDB): domain Bacteria; phylum Bacteroidota; class Bacteroidia; order Flavobacteriales_D; family Crocinitomicaceae; genus UBA4466. The sequence continues at coordinate 33,976 of JBLHYG010000012.1, forward strand.
AATTCAATTTCTTTTGAACCGACCAAGGTTCCATCAGGAGTAGCATAGAAAACATAGATACTTGTATCCCTTTCGTAATAGTAAGTTCCAAATACATGAGCTATATCCGTTGCTTTCTTGTCTTCTCTGTATTCAATTTCTTTTGAACCGACTAAGGATCCATCAGAAGTAGCATAAAAAACATAGATACTTTTATCCTCTTCGTAATAGAAAGTTCCAAGCGTTTTGTTTATCTGTCCAAACGTAAGGGCTGAAAATAGACTAGCAATTAGTAGTAAGACTAATTTTTTCATAATTAAATTTAGTACTATAAGTACTTTTAAGTTAGTATTGATCTAAATCGTACATATTCCTTTACGCCAATAACCGAATCAGGGTTATGAATAATTAAGAGCATAAAAAAATAATTTATTATTCGGTCGATTTTATCAACTTGTTAGGTCGAATGATAGTCAATTATTGCTGGCAAGTTGCTAAAGGCTTGTTTCCTTTAGTCCTTTACTATTAAATAAATAGTTCCTTTACCATTACTCATGAGGTCACCTACGGCATCAAAGCTATATAACGCCTGCTTATTCTTGGAGAGGTCGAATCCCTTAGGATATCTCTCTAGATGCAATTTAACTTTGCCATTAGTTTCTCTCCAACTAAGTGCATAATTATCAGCTTGAGATTGTCCTTTTGTCTCTCCACTAAACGCCATTAAAGACAGAAAACCAATTGTACAAAAACATCCAGTTAAGAAAATTACAATATCTCTTTTTTTCATAGTATTTATTTTGTGCCTTTTTCCAAAAGCATTTTTTTATTGAAAGAGGCAAGGGATCACAATTAGCTCTTTTTATTTCCTTGAAGCTACCTAAAATAGTAAGGTGAAATTTGTTTTAATTAACCGCAATTAATATCTCGTTCACAACGAACTGATATCCTGTGTGTTATTTATGTGTATCGTTAATAAGGGCTTTACATTTATTTTTGTTAAATCGTAAGTTGCATTCCATGGGGTATTTTTATAAACTAATGACTGTTTCGCTACTGCTAAAGTTTCTTCTCGATGCATTTATTGACAATTTAAATAAAGCCATTCTGCAAAAAAAATGAAAAAAAATCTGCTTGCGATGATTTTACTAGGATGTATAAACCTTCAGTATACCAATGAACATGAAACAGTCCTCCATAAAGACACCATGCTTTCCCTTAATTTTTTTCTCCACGATCAAAATAGATTATTATTATTATCAAATGAGCACTCGAAGAATAGAAACTAGGCTTGTGTTTAGTCTGTGATAAGACCACTCTTTTTATACTACTCATTCTTCCTGCATACACTTAATTGTGCCTTAAATGGAATACTTATCGTAAATTCACTCAAAATTAACCTAGGTTAGTTCAACTTCCCCTCTCTTAATTTGAGTTGACTTTAAACGAATCGATAAAAGATTTGCTCTATGAAGAGATACACGTTTGTGTAATTTCGCTACTTACTACTTTATTCTGTTTCAGCACTGAAAGTCTTATCCAATTATGGAGGTTCAAACTCCAATGGAATTGAAAACATCGACTTTACGAGAGGCGAAGCAGTTATTAACACAGAATCCAAAAGAATAACTAGGAGAATACCTTTAGATAGTCGTTTAAAAGCTATTTTATTATGGCTAAACAAAGATCAACATCATGCTAAACAACATAAATATTACGCTTGCTTTCTTTTTAATTGCCCTGACGAATATTGGTCTTGCTCAAGAGGCAAATGAAGAATTAAATACTTCGAATTGGACTGAACTAGGACCAAACTACTCGCGTGGCGGGTATTTTGGTTCTGGAAGAATTACATGTGTCGGTTTTCATCCTTCTGATACCAGAACCTGGTGGGCTGGATCGCCAACTGGAGGTCTTTGGAAGACCACAGACAATGGAGATTCATGGAAATGTTTAACGGACAACAGTTTTTTAACCGATAATGAAACTGTTGCAGGTGTTAGTCAAGTTGTTGTTGCTTCTGATTATGAAACATCAAAAACCATCTACATTGCAACAGGGGACAAGGTCGCTTATAATTACTGGAGTTCCGGTGTCTATAAATCAACTGATGGGGGAGAAACTTGGGATACGACTGGTCTTCATTGGTCACAAGTGGATCGGGCGATTATTTTTTCTTTGACAATTGATTCTGAAAATGATAACAATCTTTATGCTGCTACTTCCAACGGAGTCTTTCAATCCATGGATGGCGCTTTAACTTGGGACAAAGTTTATGAGCGATTTACACACGATTTAAAACATAAACCAGGGACTTATGAAACGCTCTATACCTCAACAAACGATGGAAGAGCCTTTGTTTCTTCCGATGGAGGAAAAAACTGGATAAAATCAATGCATTTACCCTTGGGGGGATTCGTTCGTTTGGCTGTTACCCAGTCAAATCCAGAGCTTGTATTTGCAGTTGCCGAAGACCTGGATAACCTTCTCATTGGTGTATATAAATCTGAGGATAGCGGACATTCTTTCAAAATGATATTTGATGGCAGTAAGCCTTGTCAAAATATCACCGGGTACGCTTCAACAGGATGTGAAGTGTCAGGACAAGAGCATTTAACTATTGCAGTTTCTCCCAATGACGAGAACGTTCTTTTTGTTGGAGGAATAAATACCTGGTGCTCATTAGATGGGGGGTATTCTTGGCGAATTTCTAATGAACAAAAAGGGGAATTCGTTCAAGATGTGCACGCCGATAAACTTTGCCATATATTTAGAGACAACGGCGATCTTTTTGAAGGCAATGATGGAGGCATTTATATTTCTACGAATTTAGGGGAGACTTGGACGGATAAAACCAAGGGAATGGGGATTAATCAAACGCACAGACTTGCTGTTTCTGGCCCTGACAGCTATGAAATACTAGCCGGATTTCAAGACGATGGGACTTATATTTATTGGGATAGTATTTGGCAATTTGGGGGTTCCGGAGATGGAATGGAGTGTTATATTGATCCCGAAGACCATAACAAGCATTACGCGAGCTCACAATGGGGTAAAATTTTTAGAACAGATGATCATTGGAATACAACTCCTTGGAAATACCCACTGAGTGAACATGGTCATTTTGATACACCGTTTGCGATTGACCCCTCAAATAGAAACACGGTTTATGCCGGATACAAAGATGTCTGGAAATCTTCCGATCAAGGTGATAATTGGGAAAAGATAACTGATTTAAATATTCGGCTACAATTAACTGATGTCGCGATTGCACCTTCGGACTCGAATGTTCTTTTCACCATGAACAACCAACATATTTGGTCAACAACTGACGGAGGAAATAATTGGGAAGACATTACATCCAATTTACCGGTGAAGACAGCATACGTGAGTAGCGTAGTGGTTAAAGAAGATGACTCCAAAACAATTTGGGTGACTCTTGATGATTATTGGAATCCAGGAGTATGGAAGACTACTGATGGTGGCAAGACCTGGGGTGACATCTCTAAAGGTTTACCAAAAATACCAATTAACTGTATCAGGCAGAACACCATTGTTGAAGGAGAAGATCTTTACATAGGTACCGGATTTGGAGTTTATTTTAAACACAACAATTCACCATGGGTGCGCTACGAAAATGGGTTGCCAACCATTAAGGTAAAGGAGTTAGAAATTTATTATACAGAAAACCCGACTACTTGTAAACTTATTGCTGGAACCTTTGGTAGAGGGCTTTGGGAGTCACCTTTATTTCAGGTCAAAGTAGAAAATGATCTCGGTTTAAAACGGATTTTTCATCCCCAAAGTGCTCCAGATTTGGATACTAATGAGAGTATTTCGGTGAATTGTGTGAATTACGGAACGAACTCAATCCAAAAAGTGACACTCAACTATTCGATAAATAATGGCGAGGTGATAAGTCAAGAGTTCAATTGGGAATTAAGTAATAACACTGAAAGCACCTTCACGTTTTCGGAACACCTAAACTTATCAGGTCTAGGCGAAAACTATGATATTCGAGTTTGGTCAAGTCTCAAGGACGATTCTAACCGCCTTAACGATACGCTTCAAGTACTTGTGCATAATACACATGGGGATTATTTGATGGATAATACACCCGTCACAACTACTGGAGGATCATTTTTTGATTCTGGAGGGATAACGGGGCTGTATTCAGATAATGAATGGATTGTTAAAACCTTTACTTCGGGAGTTCCAAACAGCGTCTTGAAGTTTGATTTTAACTCCTTTGATGTTGAAAATGGTCACCTCCACATGTTCAAGTTTGATTGGCTTTATATTTATGATGGAGCAGACACTACAGCAAAGCAAATTGAGGGGAGTCCATTCAGGGGAATAATTATTCCGAGCCCGATCATATCCAGTGGTTCTAAAATGACGTTTAAATTTGTTTCGGATAAAGGGTGTGTTAAAAATGGTTGGTCTGCTTCCATAAGCTGTCAGGCAATTCCTGAGAAAGATGGGAAACTTGTGTTATCAAATGATTTGAAAAGCTCTCCATATCTCGATTCAAGGGAATCTCTATCCGTCGAAGTATCTAACGAAGGCTCTTCAGATTTGCAAAATATTACGGTTTCTTATTCGCTCAATGATCGAGAGGAGGTGTCTGAGAAGGTGGTCGTACGCTTAAAACCAGGTGAAATGATCCGACACACTTTCTCAGAACCAGTGAACTTTTCAGAAGCAGGAACTGACTATAAAATAACGGCATGGGTGAGTGCCTTAAATGACGAAAATCAAACAAATGACACTTCTTCAATAATGATCCGAAATACGCTAAATGACACGGTGTTTCTAATGAGTAATGAAAACGTCACCTCATCCAATTGTACTTTTTATGACACAGGTGGTCCAGACGAAAATTACTCGGGAAACGAATACTTCATTAAAACATTTACCACTGAACGACCAGATGAAAAATATACCTTGGACGTGTTCCTAGAAAATGAAACAGGTTATGACATTCTTTCAATTTACGACGGGAAAGACACAATTTCTCCCTTGTTTTCTGGGCCATATTATGGAACAAGTAGTTTTGAGAGCTCAGGTCGATCCTTAACCTTTAAATTTTTCTCAGGTCAGACGTATAATCTCTCAGGATGGAAGATGGATCTGAGAGGAGTTAAAGTTCCCAAAAGTGATGTTGCAATTAAATACCTAGAATCACCAATTACCAGCAGAGAACTCGGAAGTGCAGAAAAGGTAGGGGTTTGGGTGTACAATTCAGGTTCTATTGCACAGAAAGACATCACTATTAGCTACGCTGTGAATCAAGAAGAAATAATCACAGAAACCATACTTGGAATTATGCCTGCGATGTCTGATACGCTTTTCTATTTCAAAACGACTGCGGATTTTTCTGGGGCAGGTGTCAATTATTTTATAAAAGCTTGGTCGAACATTGAAAATGATGAGAATCAAGAAAATGACACCTTATATTATAGAATGCGAAACGTATCTGGAACTCCGCTGAATTATGCCATGAATTCAACATCAGTAGTAGCCAATACAGGATGGTTCCATGATTCAGGCGGACCTGATGAAAGATACGGGCCAACGGAAAATATAATTCAAACATTCACGGCGAAAGATAGGGATTCAAAGCTTTTATTTACAACCAAGTATTTTGATTTACGGAGCAAAAATGGTGATTACTTGATGGTCTTTGATGGAGATAATATTCATGCCCCGCATATCAAAGGCAGTCCCTTCAAGGGTAAAACTATGGCAAGCGAAATTCTATCTTCTGGTCGCTCTTTAACATTCCAGTTTAGCTCTGATTCTTGGGGACAGAACAATGGGTGGGAGTTTTACTTCGATACAGTACGTTTACCTGCAAATTATTTGAAGGTGAGCAGTTTTAGAGGCCTTTTTGATGGTCCATTAACGGAAAACGAAAAAATAGAAATTAACCTCTTTAATGGCGGCGTTCTCGATTCCAATCTTGGAACTGCGTATTATTCTATTAATGACGGCCCAGCAGTTGCTGAAAGTATAGGTCCAATTGGAAGTCTTCAATCAGGAACCCACACGTTTGCGACTACTGTAGACCTATCCGAACCAGGCAAGGAATACATCGTTAGAGCATGGGTGGAAATTGAAGGGCATGCGCCTGATGCGGCTACTTATTTCACCGATACGATAAGAAATACTACTGGCGAGTTGGTGTTCGATGGAATTAACAATCTGGGAGGGTTTAGAGGCTTAAATGATCTGGTTTTAGTGGCCATAACAGGTACGACGCTGAATAACACCAATCACGTCTTAGATACTTCGAGCCAAACAAGCAGCTATCACGATTATCCAGTAGATACAAATACTACTGCACGCTTATCTCAAGGTGAAACCTACGAACTTGAGATAACCAGTTTGCTTCATCAATATTGGAACGCGAACGCGACGATATCTGCATGGATAGACTTTGATCAAGATGGCGAATTTGAAGCGGACGAATGGATCCAAGTGGTTTGGATAGCCCATTTTAATGTACCCAATTTGGTGTCCTTCGCTGTTCCAAAAAATGCGGTCTTAGGCCAAACCAAAATGCGCATCAGAACAAGAACAGCAATTTTTCCAAATGGACCTGAGGATGCGAACGTTTGTTTTGGAAAGAACGGAGTTACGGAAGATTATACCATCACTATTGAGTAATGAGAAGTCTGAAGCCTGTTTAGTCGGGAATCAATGAATATGTACTTTTAATGCTAAAACCCACCAATTAGAATTGGTGGGTTTTAGCGGGGGCGAATGTAATCGTTATAACCATTCCTTCCTTTCCTGCACACAGTTCTGCTGAGTCTGTCGAAGCACACACACACATACACATAGTGGATTTTAGACGTACATTCACCACAAATTAACCAAGCCTAGTTCACTTTCTTCTCTTTTCATTTGACGAATCTAATAAAGATCAAATCAATGAAGAAAAGCACAACCGTGTTATTTTCGCTATTTATTACATTAACTGTTTCAGCACAGGAAGTTGTATCCACGCAATGAGACTCATACTCTAATGCTAACGGAACCAATGACATTACGCAAGGTTTCCATCAAACCAACTGGAATTTTGTAGGACTGGAAGATCACGCTGCCAACTACGAAGCCATTATTTTCCCCAACCCAACAGAATACGTATTGAATATCAGAACAAGCACGTTCGCGAATGTGACCTACACATTGTATCATGCACAGGGAAAACTTATAATGCAGGATATTCTTTCTGCAGAACAAACATCTATTCAAGTAAGTCAATTAGCTCCAGGGAGTTATTCTTTGACTTTAAACAACGAAACACAAAATCTAAAGACATTTAAACTGGTTAAAACACATTAATACAAACCAAAATGAAAAAGTTAATATTATCACTCGTTGCCATTGCAACAATCGCACTAAGCTCCTTCTGACAAGCACCAGAAGGCTTTAAATACCAAACAGTCGTAAAAGATGCAGGTAACACAATCTTAAACAACCAAGCAGTTGGAATGCGCATGACGATTAAGCAAACTTCAATTAGCGGAACAACTGTTTATCAGGAAACATTTGCAACAACAACGAATGCCTATGGATTGGTAAAACTTGAAATAGGCAGTGGAACAGTTGTTAGTGGAACATTCGTAAGTATAGATTGCTCAACAGGCCCATATTTTATAGAAACTGCAGTAGATGTAACAGGAGGAACAAGTTACGTAGTATTGGGTACTAGCCAGCTATGGAGTGTGCCCTTTGCTTTACATGCGAAGACTGCTGAAAGTTCAATAAATGACTTGGTAGATGGTGCTGATTCAGATCCAAACAACGAGATCCAAACAATAAGCCGCTCAGGAACAACTGTCACATTAACTAATGGAGGGAGTTACCAAGATAGCATAACCATTTATCTGGTGTAGATGGCATAGATGTGGTGGGAACAGTTATATAGCTATAAAACAACTCATGAATTAATTACATTGAGCAAGTAATGATTAATACTAAATACAGAAGTTCTTCAGATTTATGATTTACTTTTGAGTAATGAAACTATTAATCGTTGAGGACGAAAAGGACTTGCGAGAAGTGATTGGTGCTTTTTTTAAGAATTCTGGAGAAATCGTAATCACGGCAAAGGATAAGTTTGAGTCCGAAGACAAGCTTCTATCACATCAATTCGATGTTGTAATATTGGATATTACATTGCCAGACGGAAGTGGTATTGAACTTATTCCAATCATAAAGCAATCTCAACAAAATGCAGGAATTCTTATTCTATCTGCAAAAAACTCCCTTGATGATAAAGTTGCAGGATTAGACTTGGGCGCAGATGATTACATTACAAAACCTTTTCACATTGCTGAACTAAATTCTAGGGTAAAAGCGCTAGTAAGAAGGAATCTTTACAAAGGGGAGAGCATTCTTCAGTTCAATGAGATTAGCATAAATTTAACTGAAAGTCAGGCTTATATAAATGATTTATTGATCGTTCTAACAAAGAAAGAATATTCATTGTTGCTGTATCTTATCAATAATAAGAATCGAATTCTAACCAAAGAAGCCATTGCAGAGCATTTATGGGGAGAGAATATTGATTTTCTTGAAAGTTATGATTTTATCTATACGCATATTAAAAACCTACGAAAGAAAATCACTACTAGCAATGGAAGAGACTACCTGAAAACTGTACATGGTATCGGCTATAAATACAGCGACCTATGAAATTAATTACTAAAACCAACCGCAACTATTTCATTACCATTTTGGTTGTCTTGCCTATTTCGTGCGTACTTCTTTACGTGTCCTTAAATTATTTTATATCCGAAGAAATTGACGAAAAACTCTATGTCGATCAATTAAGAATTGAGGAGCAATTGAGGTTAAATTCAGCGTTTATTTCGATGGCTCCAGTAATTGAAGTGAAAGAGGTTGATAAGTCAACTAGAGTAGTGGAAGGGATACGGAATGTACTCGTTTACGATCCAATCGAGAAAGAAGATGAACCCTTTCGAGAACTTGTATCAATTAGAGAAATAAATGGAAAATCGTATTTGATAAAAGTTAGACATTCTATTATCGAGGATAAAGATTTTGTTTTAGTTATCGGCGCGACAATGTTGGGGATTCTAATTGTGATTTTAACCCTTTTAATTTTATTGAATCAAAGACTCTCTTTGAAGCTATGGAAGCCTTTCTACAGTAATATTAGTGCTTTGAAGACGTATAGTTTTTCCAATAATAAAAATATAGTTCTAGCGGATTCCAAAATCGATGAATTTCAAGATTTAAAGCAATCATTGGTAGTGTTGACAGATAAGTTAAGGAAAGACTACAACTCACTAAAAGAATTTACAGAGAATGCTTCGCACGAAATTCAAACCCCACTTTCCATTATTTCATTGAATCTTGAAGAAATTCTTCAAGAAGAACATTCAGAAGCCAATTACAAAAAGATCTATGTGTGTTACCAATCCGTTCAAAGGCTGTCCAAATTAAACGAACGACTGTTATTGCTGACAAAACTCGACAATAACCAATTCAATCAATTTACGGATGTTGATTTTAATGAGATCGTATCAGATAAAATCCAAGAATTTAAACCTCTTTTTAAAGAACGAGACTTAGATTTTGTATTGGATGAAAAAAGTAGATTCATTCACTCTATGGATTCTCTATTGGCAAATATGGTCGTTATAAACATTTTGTCAAATGTTGCGAAATACGCTACTCCTGAAACTACTTGCCAAATTGAGATAAGCACGAACAGATTAAAATTTTCAAATTCAATAGAATCTCCAATCGACGATCAACACCTTTTTGAGAGGTTTAAAAAAGGAAATGATTCTTCAAATTCAACAGGCTTGGGTTTATCAATTGTTAAACGAATTATTGAAGTTTCTGACCTTGAAGTACACGTTTCTGGCGATGAAGAAACGTTTTCCATTTGGATCGAAAAAAAGTAGTTTTTGGAACTACAGATTTTCCACAGAGCCATGTTGTTATTTAGCAACTTAAACTAAAAATATTATGATGAAGAAAAAAATCACTACGATGGTTCTGCTTGTTGGACTTGGAATAGTTTCATGTGCTCAAGAAACGTCATCCGAAACACCGACTAAAGTTGAAGATGCTTTTAATGCTAAATTTCCTAAAGCTAAGCATGTAGAGTGGGAAAAAGAAAATGATACTGAATGGGAAGCTGAGTTTAAATTAAATGGTACGGATTATTCAGCCAATTTTTCGGATGAAGGTGTCTGGAAAGAAACCGAGCACGGAATAAAAATTAAACAACTTCCCGAAGCAATTCAAAACACATTATCAAGTGAGTTTTCAGAATACAAAATAGAGGAAGCTGAAATGGTAGAATCTCCTGATTTTTCTGGTTATGAAGTGGAAATTGAAAAGGGAGAGGAATCAATGGAGGTTGTTTTTGATCAAGCAGGAAAAATAATTAAGAAGAAAATTAAAGAAGAGGATTAAATTGATCGGATTTTATTATTAAAATGTCAAGTCATTCGGCTTGGCATTTTTTTGTTTTATAAGTTCAGATAAAAACCAGAAGTGCAGTATATTTTTGATTAAAATTAAAGCAGTATGAAGCAAAGATTGAATGCCTTATTAGTTGTCTTGTTCTTATTCGGACAAAGTCAGGTTAACGCCCAAGTTAGTTCCGTAACTCTATCAGGCACATTGGTTGATTCTTTGACTAAGGAAAATTTACCTTTTGTAAACGTCGTTTTAAGACTGTCCCTGGACTCTTCCTTTAGAAGCGGAACTATTACAGATGAATCAGGAAGTTTTACAATTGAAAACATAAAGCCCGACAATTATTTTTTAGCAATTTCTTACTATGGATACAAAAAGCTAAATAAGGAAATTTATGTTGGGGAAAGTACAGAATTTATAAATCTAGGAAGCATTGATTTATCTCAAAGTGTCCAAAGTATCGGGGAGGTGGTGATTACTGCAGAACAGGCTGAGATTAATGGCAAGTTGGATAAAAAAACATACGATGTTGAAGATAATATTAGCCAAAGTGGCGGTTCAGTTCTTCAAGCGATGGAGAACCTTCCGGGCATAACAGTTCAGGATAATAAAGTACAGCTAAGAGGAAGCGATAAAGTCATCATTTTAATTGATGGGAAGCAATCAGCGTTAACAGGTTTTGGCGGTCAGTCTGGACTGGATAACATTCCAGCATCTTCAATTGAACGCATCGAAATTATAAACAATCCTTCTTCAAAATTTGATGCTAATGGAAATGCTGGAATTATTAATGTAATTCTAAAAAAGGATAAGAAAGATGGATTCAATGGGAAGATTGGTCTATCGGGTGGATTAGGTGCTTTATGGATCAAAAATCAGAACCTTCCAAATGTGAGAACCCAATATCAATTTACGCCTAAAATTAACCCTTCAATTTCCATGAATTATAGAAAGAACAAAATGAATGTCTTTTTTCAATTTGATGATCTTTATACGGAAACGTTGAATAAAAATGAGTTCGTAACTCGAACATATACTGATGGAACTGTAATCAATCAACAAACCGTTAGAAATAGAAATACAAATTTCCTTACTTCCAAGCTTGGCGTGGATTGGTATATTAATGAGAACAATCAATTTACGGTTTCGGGAATGTTCGGTAGCGAAAAAATAATAGACAATGGTGATCAGCCATTTTTTAATGAAGACACTATTGAACGCTTAAGGTTATGGCAATTTTTAGAAGATGAACTAAAAACGACGGTGGCAGGAAATATTAGTTTTCGACATAAATTTGATAGACCTGGTCGTATTTTAAATACAGGCTTCAATTATACTTTTCACAGAGAAGATGAACGCTATTTCTTTACAAATACACTACCAGCCTACACAGGAGAGGAGTCATTTAAACTCCTATCTGACGAACACGTAGGAGATTTTAATTTGGATTATACTCACCCCTTAAAGTATGGTAAACTGGAAACAGGCGTAAAGTTTCGGTACAGAACAATTCCAACTGATATGCAGTTTTTTGCAAGTATAATTTCTCCATTGGATACAAATGCAGGAGGAAAAGCAACATACAATGAGATTATTCCTGCGGTTTATGGAAATTATTCTTTCGATAGTAAAAAATGGGAAGGTGAAGCTGGATTAAGAGTTGAATATGTGAACTTACAATACCAAGTAAATCCAGAACATAACACATACAGTAGCGACGGTTATGATTACATTCAGCCATTTCCAAACATGAGGTTGGGGTATAAAATAAATGATAAAAATAAGTTGGTCGCTTTTTACAATCGACGTGTTGACCGACCAAATGAAGTAGATATTAGAATTTTCCCTAAATACGATGATGCCGAAATCATTAAAGTGGGGAATCCGTCATTGCGCCCTCAATTTACAAATACAGTTGAACTGAGTTTAAAGCACAGAACAAAAAAAGGATTTTGGTATAACTCCGTTTATAGCAGGTTTGCCGAAGGAACAATTACAAGAATTTCAACGACTGTCGACACGACGAATCTGATTTACGCTATATTTCAAAATGCTGGAAAAAGTAATGTTAGCGGAATTGAATCGATCCTTTCACAAGACATTTCAGAGTTCTTTTCATTCAACTTAGGCGTAAATGCTTACTACAATCACATTGAAGCCTTTTCAGTTGAAAACGTATATCCAATAGCACATACTTTTAGTTCAAATGGCCAGACAGCATTTTCAGGTAATATTAAACTGAACACTTCTTTTCATTTCAAAAAAGATTTTGACGCGCAAATAACAGCTATTTATTACGCACCAGATGTTATTCCACAAGGAAGAATTGATTCTCGATTTACGCTTAACATCGGAATGAAGAAAGCCATTCAAAAAGGAAAGGGAGAATTGTTTTTTAATGCTTCTGATTTATTGAACACGATGGTAATTAGAACTACTGTAGACGGAAATAATTTCTCTTATACAAGTGCAAATTATTATGAAACTCAAGTGCTAAGATTGGGGTATAGCTATAAGTTTTAGTGAATTCGATTTAAACTCCTTATTCCTAAATCAATTATCAGACACTTAGCTTTTTGTTCGGATCCATTTAAGCATTGCTTCAAAAGCCGTATAACCAGTTTTTGGGGGCTGTCGCATTAACTTCAGTTGATTTACAAAATACGTAGATTTAGCCAAAACCCAGCACTATGTTCAAGCGTCATCGGTATCCCAGAGTTATAATTTTTCATGCTGTTAATCTTAAGCTGAGAATTACCCTAAGTTACAGAGACGTAGAAGAAGTGCAACTTCTGAAGACCAAACGTATCAAAGTAGGAGGTAAGGACCGCTATCTTTACCGAGCCGTGGATAAATTTGGAAACACCGTTGATTTCCTGCTAACCAATCGTAGAATGAGAAGATCAGCACAATTATTTCTGCGCAAAGCCATTGGTAATAATGGTAAACCAAGGGTAATTAATATCGATAAAAGTGGTGCAAACAAATCAGGCATCAGGATAATCAATCGGGATCTCTTAACAGTGAGGAAAATCAAGATTCGACAATGCAAATATTTAAAAAATATTGTGGAACAAGACCACCGCAAAATCAAGAGGCGAATATCGATAGATACGGGTTTCAAGGAGTTTGAATCCGCCAAGCGGACTTTGGCTGGAATCGAAGTTGTCACTATAATTAGGAAGGGTCAAATAGCTGATTCGAGAAAAACGACGTTCAAAACATTTTGTTCTTTAGCTGCTTAATTCACTCCTCAACCAGTAAATTTTAGATTGAGATTTGGTTAACGCGACAGAACCCAGCAAAGATCTATAGATAATTTAACGATGTTTTTCCATTTGAGGAATTTGAATCTAAAGTGTTCGATGACATTTTTCTTTAAAGTATGCCGAAAATTGCCGAAATTTATGATAATCATCATTATCAGCCGTATGCGGAAAGTTTTTACTTCAGTAGTTTTTCTTCTAATTGTCCAATCAGTTTTCAGTCAAGAATTGTGGGGTCTTACCTCGAAAGGAGGACAGTTTGATATGGGGACTATTTTTCACACCGATATTAATGGAACCAATCTCGTTGTGGAGCATGATTTTCATATTTTTAATCACGGGAAAAAACCATCCGACGCAATAATGTGTGAAGCACCGAACGGTAAGTTGTATGGAACTACTCCGGAATCTACGATGTTGAATGGAGGCGTCTTGTATGAATACGATCCATTGTTGGATACCTATTCGGTCAAGCACTTTTTTAACAATTCCGCTCTTGGCAATGTCCCAGAAGCAGGGCTTGTTTTGGCAAGTAATGGAAAAATGTATGGAACAACTTCTTCTGGAGGTATTTATGGTGGCGGTACCATTTATGAATATGATCCAGTTACCGAAATTTATACAAAAAAGATAGATTTTGATGGTCCAATTTTAGGAGAAAACGCCCATAGTGCATTGACACTGGCGAGCAACGGTTTGCTCTATGGGGTAACGGCTAACGGAGGCTCGAACGCGCATGGGATTCTATTTGAATATAATCTTGTTGCAAATACTTGCACGAAAAGGGTGGATTTTGATATGGCTACAATTGGCGGATACCCGAAGGCCGATATTGTAGAAGCTGGCAATGGAAAATTGTACTTATCAACAGTGTTCGGTGCGGCAAATAACCATGGTGCAATTGTCGAATATGACCCTATCACTTATACTGCTACCGATGTTTTTGATTACGATCTGATGGTAACAGGTGGACGAACAATTTGTCCTATGATGCTTGCGGGAAATGGCAATTTATACGGTATGGCTACCGAAGGCGGCGTCAACGATATGGGTACTTTATTCGAGTTTAATGTCTCCACGTACGCCTTCTCAAAAAAGGTTGACTTAGCTGGGGCTTCGAGCGGAGATAGCCCTCACGGAGGACTGATTGAAGCTTCAACAGGAATATTGTACGGAATGACTCAAACCGGTGGAGCCGGGGTTCGAGGTGTGCTTTTCGAATATCAGATCGCAACAGATACATTGATTAAAAAATATGATTTCTATTCAGGAAATGGAATCTTCCCAAAAAGTACTTTCATGAAAGCATCGAATGGAAAGCTATATGCGACAACTGGAGGGAGTTTTGCTTCTGGAAATGGAGCCATAATAGAATACGATTACTTTAATGATTCTTACTCCGATATACTCGAATTTGAAGACGAATCGAATGGTGTCGATCCAAGTTCTGGATTAACCCAAACGCCCGATGGAATGTTGTACGGACTTACTTCTTCTGGAGGCGCATTCGGAAGAGGAGTCTTATATCAATTTAATCCAGCGACAAGCGTGTATACTGTCAAACATCATTTTGATATAGGAACGGGCTACAACTCAAGAGGAGTTTTGTTATTGGCCCAAAACGGAAAATTGTATGGTGGAGCGAGAGATGGAGGGCCGATTGGAAAAGGGATGTTGTATGAATACGATCCAAATATGGAGGTTTTCACAGTAAAGTATAATTTCAATTATAACGGACATGAAGGAGTGAGCGATTTACTTGAAGTTAGTCCAGGAACCTTGATGGGGATTACTTCTAATGGAGGAAGTCAGGGCGATGGTGTTGTTTATTTGTTCAATTACAATACTAATCAGTATACCTATAGAGCGAGTTTTCACGGCATTTTAGATGGAAGATACCCAGCTTCAATAATGGTTAATCCTTCCAATGGAAATTACTACGCTTTTGCAGCTGGAGGAGGCCCAGGTGTTCAAAAGGGTACACTTTACGAATACAACCCTTTAACCAATGACATTGATTTAAAAGTGAATTTTGAAGGTGCCGGCGACCCTAACGGTGGGTCGCCACTGGGATATCCTGCATTGGCCAATAACGGTAAGGTTTACGGAACAAATAGCATTGGAGGAGCAAATGGTTTTGGGTGTCTTTTTGAATATGATGCACTCAACAATACGTTTACACCAATGTATGATTTTCAAGATCCAATATCAGGATACCATACCTACTCTTTGATGAAGGCATCGACTGGTAAGTTGTACGGAACAGGATGGGGTGGAACCCATGGTTTCGGAATGATCTTTGAATACGATGTTGTAAACGATACCTATACAAAGACGCATGATTTTGACAGTATTAATGGTGATGATCCTTTCGGTTATCCTCTTTTGGAAATTGGCAGTTGCTACCCGACATCAGGTTCTGCAGTAGTTAGCGAATGTAATACCTATACGGTTCCAAGTGGAAATCAAACTTTTGCTGCTTCTGGAAATTATACAGTGTACGACATAATTCCAAGTTCTTGTGGAGGAGATAGCCTGCTCACAATCGATCTTACAATAACAAATGACGTTGCTATTGATGTTCACTTCCAATGTGATTCATTACAATGGATTGACGGAAACACATATACATCGAGTAATACGACGGCTGTTCATACAATTTTAAATGGAGGTATGAATGGATGTGATAGTCTCGTTTATTTAGATCTTACAATTACTTCTCCTGCAGTTGGAATTGATCAACGCACAGAGTGTACATCTTATACTTGGATTGATGGGAATACCTACAATTCGAATAACAACACTGCGCTCCATACTATATCAAATGGTTCTGTGAATGGTTGTGATAGTACAGTGGCATTAGACTTGACCATCGTAACTCCTCAATACGGAACTGATGTCATTACAGAGTGCTATTCACTAACATGGCTGGATGGAAACACGTATACATCCAATAATAATACGGCCACACATACGATTTTAAACGGTGCGTCAAACGGGTGCGATAGTATCGTTACTTTGGATTTAACGTTGATGGGTGGACCAGGAGGAACCGATACTCAAGTTTCTTGTGGACCTTTTACTTGGATCAATTTTATAACTTATAGTTCGAACAATATTACTGCTTCAACCATTTTGCCAGGGGCAGCGGTTAATGGTTGTGATAGTACTGTGACATTGAATCTAACAGTGCTAAACCCAGTAACAGGGATTGATGTCCAAACTACATGTGCTTCTTACACTTGGATCAATGGAGTTACTTACACTGCCTTCAATAATACTGCGACCTATACTATTTCTGGAGGTGCGGCAAATGGTTGTGATAGCATTGTTACCCTAAACCTTACTATTTCTCCAATTGATGCAACAGCGTCTCAATTGGATCAATTGACATTAGAAGCAAATCTTACAGGAGCAACGTATCAATGGCTAGATTGCCTAAACGGTTATGCAGAAGTCCCTGGAGCTACTGACCAAATATTCTTGGCCACAGCAAATGGTGAGTATGCCGTTCAGGTTACGAATAATGGATGTACAGATACCTCAAGCTGTTTTGTTATTTCAAATGTTGGGCTATTGAATACTGACCTTTCGAATTCAATACTATTGTTTCCAGTTCCGGTAAAAAATACCTTATATATTTCGATTCCTGAATTAACAGAATCTGCAACCTATCGTATTATCGATATATTTGGAGCAGTTGTTTATAAAGGAGAATTAACCAACCCAGAAAATTCAATTGATGTTTCTACAATCGCATCAGGAACCTACTTCATCAAATTCGCCAACTCAGAGATTAACGTTCAACGGTTTGTAAAGAATTAATACCCTGAACCTAATTGAAAACCCTTCCATTATCTTTACCACATGAACATTTCATTATCCGACGACGAAAAAATTAAAGTCCTTAGCGGAAACGATTTATACCGTATCATGTAAAAGATCCTTTTGCGTGAAGAAAATATAGATCAAGACGGTGAACACTTTTGGGTTGTAGGATTAGCCAACAACAGAATCCTTTTCATTGAACTGATCAGCCTTGGAGCGGTAAACGGCTACAATCGCTGAACCAATGGAAGTTTTCAGTTTAGCTCCGCAAAAGCGTTCTGTCAGAATCATTCTTGTACAGAACCATCCAAGCGGTGAGTTAATGCCGTCAGAGGCAGATAAAGATAGCACAGATAGAATATTCCAAGTCGGGAAGATTGTCAATCTTGAAGTATATGATTATTTCTACGAATACTTATTTAAGTTATAGAGATACAGGATTATTGGATCAATTGAAGATGAGTACGAAATACGTTCCTGCATACAAGTTGGAAGAAGAGTATAAGAAGCAAGCTGAATTAATGTCTGATAAAAAGTTGGTGCTTCGTGAGAGGGTTCTGTCGCATTAACTTCAGTTGATTGACATAATACGTAGGTTTAGCCAAAACCCAGAACTATGTTCAAGCGTCATCGGTATCCCAGAGTTGTAATTCTTCATGCTGTTTATCTTAAACTGAGATTTACCCTAAGTTACAGAGATGTAGGATCAAGTGCAAAAGTTGGGGAGGAATATAGGTTAAATGATTTTCTTTGTGTTTTGAAAAGCAGAAATGGAAGAATATTTAGACTTATTGAAATTGATTTTACCTGTAATGCTAGTAGAGCATTTTGACTTAGTGAAATCGGAGCAGTTAGAGGAGTTCGAAATGTAGCCTTCTTTTTATTCAGATTAACACAAATTTATGCCTAACCCCCAACAATTGGTCTTGATCCTTGGTCTTGATCCCGTATTGCCAGTTTTGGTACCTTAAATATTGAAACGAAAAAAGCTTCATCTTTCGATGAAGCTTTTTCTTATGTGGGGAATACTGGATTCGAACCAGTGACCCTCTGCTTGTAAGGCAGATGCTCTAAACCAACTGAGCTAATCCCCCATATTTCCTGATTCGTATATCAGATTAGGTGTGCAAATATAGCGGTGTTTTTCTTAATAGCAAGTGTTTTTTGAAAAAAATTAAAAAATATCGCTCAAGAGAAAAAAGCTTCCTATGACAAGTATAGTGTCGTTTTTATCTGAATTCGACCTTGCCGCTTTTAGTGCTTCGGACGCATTGGAATAATAAAGAGTTGATTTTAAGTTTATAAGCTCGAATGCGGTTTTCAAATCTTCGATTTTTGCTGTTCGTGGATTCGAAAATTCGGTGATGTAATAGCTCGCCTCAACGGGGAATTTAGGCAGAATTAATTTTAAATCTTTATCTGCGCTCGTGCCATAAATGATGTGTAAATTTCCTTTTTGGATCGATTTTATCGCATCAAAGGTGGTTTGTATTCCATCTGCGTTGTGCGAAACATCAAATATTGTAAGTGGATTTTGATCTACAATTTGCAGTCGGCCAGAATAGCCTGTGTTTTTATTTAGATTCTCAATGCCGTTTTTGATGTGATCCGTTGAGATATTGAAACTTCCTTTGTTCAATTCATTTATCGCCGTTAGAGCTGTTTTAAAGTTTTCTTTTTGATAATCTGCAATAAATGATTCTTCCAAGATTGAAGGCTGTGTATTCTTGCTCCAAATGACTTCAGAAGTGTTTTCTTGGGCCTTCTTTTCAAAAACGTGGTGGATCGAAGGATGAATAGATCCCAATACGACCTTTACGTTAGGTTTAATAATACCAGCTTTCTCAAAGGCAATCTCTCCTAATGTTTCTCCGAGTATATTGGTATGTTCTAGGCTAATTGTGGTTATGACGCTCAAAAGGGGAGTGATAACATTTGTCGCGTCTAATCGACCGCCGAGTCCAGTTTCTATAACGCAGATGTCGCATTCTTCTTTTCTGAAATGATCCAAAGCCATTCCAAAAGTGATTTCAAAAAAGGATGGACTAAAATCCAATTCCGTTTCTCGAATGTTTTTTATAAATGAATTGACATTTTCTTCTTGAATACAAACGCCATTTACTCGAATGCGCTCTTGAAATTCTAGAATATGCGGTGAAGTGAATAAGCCAACTTTCAATCCCGATTCAGTCAGGGCAGAGGAGAGGAGTGAACAAACCGATCCTTTTCCATTGCTCCCGGCAACATGGATGAATTTTAATTCCTTTTCAGGATTTCCAATAATGTCAAGAATTTTATGGGTGTTTTCCAGCGTTGGTTTATAGGCTTTTGAACCCAATAACTGATACGATGGAAACTGCTGATACAACCAATCGATCAATTGATTCTAGTTAGGTTGGATACTGAATGTGTAATTCTTAAAGACAACTGCAGATCCTTCCGATTTCGAATACTTTACTTGTCTGATCACTGCGTTTTTCACCTTATTTATAAGAACTTGGTCAGTAGTTGAGGTTTGGCCCATAATGACATCAGCCTTTAGTACATTTCCATTCGCGTCAACTGTTAGTTTGAAAGCAAACTTAACTACTTGGTCGTAATCAAGGTCAAAATCAACATGATTCTTAACTGTTCTTCCCGCGCCACTGCCGTTGCCTCCAGGACCACCGTTCGATCCAGGACCACCGTCAGGTCCAAATCCAGGACCACTTCCACCACCGCCATTGCCACCATCTCCACCAGAACCGAACATGTTTGGTGTTTCGTCTCCAGAAGGACCGTTGTCAACAGGTGCGTTTGTATTCGTTCCAGTTCCAGAACTTACTTGCGTATCTGAAGTTGGGGCAGTTAAAACTTGTTCAATTTGCTTTGGATTGTTTTGTTGTGCTTCAGATGGAGTACCACCTCCACCACCTAGATCTGCTACTACATCATAGACTTCAGTTACATCCAAAGGTGCTGCTAATTCAATTGGAATGTCCTCAGGTAATGGATCCGCTTGCTCGTACGTTAAAAATAAAATGACTATCAATAGTATAATCATAGCGATTACAGCAGAAATGACTCCTGCTCTTCTATCGAATGTGTTTACTATTGGTATTGTTGCCATAATTCTATTTTTTATAGGCTAGGACTGGTTCCCAACCATTTATTTGTGCCATTGCTAAAACATTAAACACCGCTTCATAATCTGCATTTTTGTGACCTTCAATTTTCAACCTATTCTGTCCGTGATTTGCTACTGCAGCACTTGCCTCGGCTTGAATATCTTCAAATTGTCTCGGTGCATTCATGTCTCCTCCGGGAAAAACAACGTAAAGGTTGTCTTCTGTTATAACAACCGACGCTGCTGTCGGATCTGTTATTGGAGGTAACTTACTATTCTCTGGTACGTCAACTTTCGCTTGAGGGTTACTCATTAACGCCATAATAATGAAAAAGATCAATAACAGAAAGACAAGATCTGTCATCGAAGCCATGCCACCATCAGTTTTTATTTTATTTCTTGATCCTAAATTCATAATTGCTTATTTACCCGGTTCGTTCAATAAATCTGTAAACTCTAAAGCGTCATTTTCCATCTGGTAAACAACCTTTTCAACTTTCGCAACCAAGTAGTTATAGCCAACATAAGCTATAATACCAACAATCAATCCTTCAACAGTCGTTACCATTGCCGTCATGATACCCGGCGCGATCACTTGTAAATCAAGCGAAGTTGCGTTTCCTAAATCTATAAATACAATGATCATACCAACTACAGTTCCAAGGAATCCAATCATTGGTGCTGCACCTGCTGCCGTCGCTAAAAAGCTCAAACGTTGTTCCAATCGAAGAATTTCAAGTTTCCCCGTATTCTCAATTGTCGCTGTGATGTTTTCAATTGGTTTCCCAAGTCTTGAAATTCCCTTTTCAAGCATTCGTGCTGATGGAGAATCTGACCTCGAGCAATAATCTTTTGCAGAATCAATCTTTCCACTGAGAATATAATCCTTGATTTTTGCCAAGAATCCGGCTTCTAACTTCGATGCTTTTCTCAACGCCAAATAACGTTCAACAAAAATGAAGATTGAATATCCAAGCATTAAAGCCAATAGAATATTGATAACCAAACCGAATCCTGTTTGACTTGCATCTTTAAGAATTTCCCAAACAGCAACTTCCTTAACACCTGTCTCGGCTCCTGGAGCGCCTGTAGCTTGTACTTGTAAAAGAAAAGATAAACTCATATTGTTTTAACGTTTAAAAATGTTTATTTATTATTTGAATAGCAAGAATACTGCCACTCCAGCCAAATACCCCACAAGAGCTAAAAGACTGATTTTCTTTAAATACCAGAAGAAAGAAATTTTCTCCATTCCCATTGCAACAACTCCTGCTGCTGATCCAATGATCAACATACTTCCACCCGTTCCTGCCGCGTATGCAATAAAGTGCCACGTTTCATGGTCTGTTTCGTTTTGGAACATCCCCATTGAAGCAGCAACTAAAGGTACATTATCAATAACTGCCGATCCTGCTCCCAACAATGTAATAAATACATCTGTATTAAGCGCTTTGTTAACATCTTGTCCAAAATTGAAAATCAATCCTAGTGATTCCATTGCTGCAACCGTCATCAAAATTCCCAAGAAGAAAAGAATCGATGGCATTTCAATTTTCGATAGCGCCCCAAATGTAGGACTACTATGATGTGAACCGCCACTTTCATGTTCCGCTACACTTGTCATTGAGAATTCACGTGAGCTAATAAACTCAGCAACCAATGCTACAATTGAAAGGGACAACATCATACCAACGTAAGGAGGAAGATGTGTTACAGTTTTGAAGATTGGAACGAATACAATCATAGCTAAACCTAAGACCAACATTTTAGTTCCATGAGGACTGACTTCATCATCCGAATCGTCTTGTTCCATTTTACCTTTGAATGCCGGTAAGAACCCAGCAATTACAGTTGGGACTACCATACAAATAAGAGATGGAAGAAGCAATTTAATGATCAATTGGGTTGCCGTTACTTTATCACCCATCCAAAGCATTGTTGTAGTAACATCGCCAATTGGAGACCAAGCACCACCAGCGTTTGCGGCAATGATAATCATACCAGCGTACCACATTCTTAGGTTCGTGTCTTTTACTATTTTTCTCAGAATTGTAATTAGTACAATCGTTGCTGTAAGGTTATCAATAATAGCTGAAAGGATGAATCCTAGGATACAAACAATCCAAAGTAGTGTGGATTTTTTATTCGTCTTAATGATTCTCTTGATCGTCTGGAAACCATTGAAGTGGTCTATTATTTCAACAATTGTCATCGCTCCAACAAGGAACATTAGAATTTCACAAGTCTTTCCGAAATGATGCAATAGAGTTCCTTCCATCAATTCGAGTCGTTCCTCATGACCAACACCATCAAGGGATATTATTGAACTTGAATGACTATCAAACCAAGTTGGGAAACTGTCAAGACCAAAAGCAATTCCTGCCCAAGCCAATGCCATCATTAGCAAAGCCGGAACCAGCTTGTCGATTTTCAGAGTGTGTTCTAAGGTTATCGCCAGGTAACCAAGAACAAAAACGGATACAATAAAAATTTCCATGTTTAGTAGCTTTTTTAAGTTTTATACAAGTTGTTTCAAAGCGTGTCCGAATGCAGCTTTGGCAAGTCCAGTTTTATTTGGGTTTATTTTTTGAGTATTTGCGATAGCTTCACGAATGATGTTACTTGTATCACTGAAAATTCCCTCATCTGTCAGCTCTTTCAAGTCATTACTCATTAAATAAGCAAAGACTCTTGCCATTCCACAGTTCGAAATGAAATCTGGAATTACAGTTAAATTGTTGTCTGCTTTATCGGCAATTTGTCCGAAGAATATTTCAGGATCAGCGAAAGGAACGTTAGCACCAGAAGAAATAACTTCAATTCCTGCCGCAATCATTCTATCCAATTGATCTTCTGTAATCATACGTGAACCTGCACATGGAATGAAAACTTCAGCTTTCAAATCCCAAATTTTAGAATTCATTTCATCGTATGGAATAAGGTTTGGATGGCTCAATGAGTTTCCGTCTTTCGTCAAGAACAAATCTCTGATTTCCTCCAATGAGAATCCATCTTCGTTGATCAATCCACCAACTCTATCAATAATCCCAACGATTTTTGCTCCTTGTTGTGCCAGGTAATACGCTCCTGCAGAACCAACATTACCCCAACCTTGAACAATAACGCGCTTTCCAGCAACTTCACCACCGTATAAATCGTAGAAATGTTTGATTGATTCAGCAACACCATAGCCTGTAATCATGTCGGCTACAACGTATTTTCGATCAACGCTTGGAGAATAAGACGGATCTTCAATTGCTTTTAGTACGCCTTGTCGTAGTTGACCGATTCTATTAATTTTTTGTGCATCACGCGGTTGAAAGTGCCCGTTGAAAACTCCTTCTTGAGGATGCCAAACACCACAATCTTCTGTAATTGGAATAACTTCATGGATTTCATCTACGTTTAAATCACCACCAGTTCCGTAGTAGTGTTTTAACAATGGAGTCACTGCAGCGTACCATCTTCTCAACACGCCTTCTTTTCTTGGATCACTTGGATCGAAGTTAATTCCTGATTTAGCACCACCAATTGCAGGCCCTGCTACTGTAAATTTAACCTCCATCGTTTTAGCTAACGATTCGACTTCTCTTTTATCGAGACCAATTCTCATTCGAGTACCACCTCCTGCAGCACCGCCTCTTAATGAGTTAATTACAACCCATCCTTCTGCCTCAGTTTCTGAATCTTTCCATTCAAAAACTATCTCTGGTCTCTTATTCTCAAACTTTTCGAGTAAATCTTTCATCAACTAAATCCTTTTTTTTGGATGAGCAAAGTTAATAAAGAAATTAAATCGTAAATCGAAATTCAATATGGATTTAAATTGAGTTACTAACAGCTAAGTTGTTATTCTTATGGAAGGTGTAAAACCCCGCCTATGACATCTCTACTCGCACCGGTTACGCTTGATAAAGTGTTTGGCTTTCCTTCCAAGAAAAGAGCCCCAAGAAGCCCGAAAATAATGGCTTCTTTGAATTCTATTTCAACCGCATCTGGAATAATGATTTGAAGCTTGGACTTTTCTTTAATCCTTTCAATCAAAAAATCATTGTATGCACCACCTCCTGTGATGTATAGGGATTTAATGCTGTTCTGAATGCACGTTCTAGAAATTTGTTCAGCAATATGCTCTACAACAGTTCGCATTCGATCTTTCGGATTATTAATCCTCGATACAACAGGGGTAAAGTTCGCTTTGATCCACTCTGTTCCTAATGATTTAGGGGGAGGGGCGGAGTAATAATTAAGTTCATTCAATTCGTTCAATACAATTTTGTCGATATTTCCTGATCTGGCTATTGATCCGCTACTGTCATACGTTTTATCAAATTCCGTTGCGATTTTATTTAGGGGTAAGTTTCCCGGGGAGATATCAAATGCAACGGTGGTATCAGAAGGAATAGAAATGTTACAAAAACCACCAATATTCAAAAATGCATCGGCAAGTGAACTGTAAAGGAGCTTGTCACCAATTGGAACAAGTGGCGCACCTTGTCCTCCGGCAACGACATCTTTTTGCCGAAAATCGTTGATTACTTTTATCCCTGTTTTGAAAGCGATAGTTTCACCGCATCCTATTTGGTAGGTGTAGCCTTTTTCAGGCTGATGAAAAATCGTGTGACCATGCGATGCTATTGCATCAATTTTGGACGGTTCTATGCCAAATTCATTTATGAAATTTATTATGCGCTCAGAATAATAAATTCCCAGTATTTTGTCAAGAATTAATAATTCTGAAGGGGGGAATTGAGTCGATATTTTGAGTTTTTCAAGTAAAGAAGTCGAATATTCATATGTTTTTGAGTGCTGAACAACGTGTGTACAGTGCTCGTTTCCAGTAAATTCGTATGTTGCGCAAACAATGTCAATTCCGTCCATGGATGTGCCTGACATAACCCCGATAACTGTGTATAAACTCATTACCTTTAAAGTTAGAAAATAAAATTAAAAGCGTTAAGTTTGTGAACTGCAAAAATATATGAAATAAAAGCAATCGATTATGAATTTTGAATTATCAGAAGAGCAATTAGCGGTAAAAGAAGCTGCTAGAGATTTCGCTCAAAATGTTTTGAAGCCTGGAGTTATCGCAAGAGATAATGAGCAACGTTTTCCTGTTGAAGAGATTCGTCAATTGGGTGAGTTGGGATTCATGGGAATGATGGTTGATCCGAAATACGGTGGTTCAGGAATGGATACGCTTTCTTATGCATTGGCTATGGAAGAGATTTCCAAGGTGGATGCTTCGACATCAGTTTGTATGTCAGTCAACAACTCATTGGTTTGTTGGGGACTTGAGCAATTCGGATCTGAAGAGCAAAAACAGAAATACCTTATTTCATTGGCGAAAGGTGAGACGATCGGCGCATTTTGTTTGTCTGAACCAGAAGCGGGATCAGATGCTACATCGCAACAAACGACAGCGTTGGATAAAGGAGATCATTACTTATTGAATGGAACGAAGAACTGGATTACAAACGGTTCGTCTGCTTCTGTTTATTTGGTTATTGCTCAAACAGATGTTGAGGCAGGACATAGAGGGATTAACGCCTTTATCATTGAAAGAGGAATGGAAGGTTTCATTGTTGGAGCCAAAGAAGATAAAATGGGAATTCGTGGATCGGATACACATACATTGTTATTCAATGATGTAAAAGTCCCAAAGGAAAATAGAATTGGAGAGGATGGCTTTGGATTCAAATTTGCAATGAAAGTACTTTCCGGTGGAAGAATTGGAATTGCATCTCAAGCATTAGGAATAGCTGGTGGAGCACTTGAATTGGCTACGGCTTATTCAAAAGAACGCAAAGCATTCGGGAAAGAAATATCAAAACACCAGGTGATAGCATTCAAACTTGCTGATATGGCAACTGATATTGAAGCTGCCAAGTTGCTAGTGTATAGAGCTGCGCTTGATAAAGATGCTGGAAGAAATTACGATCAATCTGGTGCAATGGCGAAATTGTATGCTTCTAAAGTTGCAATGGAGCACACAGTTGAGGCAGTTCAAATTCACGGTGGATATGGTTTTGTGAAAGAATACCATGTTGAACGATTGATGAGAGATGCGAAGATTACTCAGATTTACGAAGGAACTTCTGAAATTCAAAAAATTGTTATTTCAAGAAACTTATTGAAGGACTAGTTCTTTCTAAGGAATACTATTCAAAGTCTCGTATCGATATTCGGTGCGAGACTTTTTTATTACAAGCTGTTTTCTAGAATTTCCAAATGAATACTTCTTGAGCCTTTCAATAAAACGAGATGGTTCTCAATGCTGTTTTCATTTAGATAACGCATCGCGTCATTCGCATTTTCAAAATGATGTAAAATCGATTTGGATGCTATTTTGCAAAATTCATGACCAACAACAATTCCTTTTAGTCCAAGCGATTCAATTTGCTTAATGATTTTTTGATGTTCGACAGAAGTCTCTGTTCCAAGTTCTTTCATATCTCCAATAATGAACAATTTGTTTTCGTGTTCGTTCATGGAAAAGCTTTCCAGCGCAGATTGCATACTCGTTGGATTTGCGTTGTAGCAATCTAAAATGAGCGTATTTGCATCTGTTCTCTTAACCTGTGATCGATTGTTCGTCGGGGAATATTCTTCCAATGCTTCAGAAATGGCCTCATTGGAAACGCCAAAATGATAGCCAAAGGCAGCTGCGGCCAGATAATTGTAAAAATTATACTTACCGACCATTTGCGTCGATATTTTCTTTGACTCGAACGTTTCAGTTCTCCAATTCATCTCAACGAAAGGGGAGAGGTTCAGTAATTCTCCTCTCACAATTGATAGTTGATGGTCTGCACCGTATGTCACTAAAGGAATTCCAATTGGAGTGGCATTCATCAGTGTAGAATCGTCCTCGTTTATGATAATCGTTCCTTTCAGCTTTTCCACAGCGTCGTAGAGTTCCTTTTTCGTTTTTAAAACACCGGCAAAATCGATAAGCCCTTCCAGGTGTGCTTTGCCAATATTCGTAATGATTCCATGCGTAGGTTGGGCAATGTTACAAAGTTCCTCTATATCCTTGAATTTGTTAGCACCCATTTCGATGATAGCAATTTCATGTTCATCTGTCATTCGAAGTAAGGTGAATGGAACACCTAAATGGTTGTTCAAGTTTCCGATGGTTGCTAACAAGTTGTATTTCTTTGATAGTACCTCTACAATAAGCTCTTTGGTGGTTGTTTTTCCATTGCTTCCTGTTATTCCGATTACAGGAATGTTGAATTTATTCCGGTGAAAATTGGCGAGCTCTTGAAGGTACTTAACACTATTTTCAACCAAAGTCATCTTTCCATTATCGACGAAATAAGACGATTCATCAACGATAACATGCGATGCGCCAGATTCAATAGCCTGAGCAGCAAATGCGTTTCCGTTAAAATGCGCTCCTTTGATACAAATGAATAAGCTGTTTTTCTCAATCGCTCTTGTGTCAGTGCAAATTCCGGAGGAATTATAAAAATGTTGAAATATTGATTCGTTCATATCCTAAAAATAGGAAAGCTCTCTCGGTTAAATCGAGAGAGCTTGTTAAAATTATGAACGTCTATTTGTGGGATAGCTACTTTTTCTTTTTTCGGCCATAATTAAAACCTACTGGAGAACCAACCCTATCCAGTGCGCAGCGAAACCCGATGGCGTCTGTAGATTGAAATTCATCCAAGTACCTTCTTTGACTCGGTGCCAACCAATATGCCCTATCTTTCCATGATCCACCTTTGTAAACTCTCGATTTATCAGATATGAGTGTTGTTGGCCAAGAGGTCTTATCACCGGGCTTAACAATTTTACCATCCAACCCGAATTGCTCATGCTCACTTTGGTACATGATTAAGTTTGGATCCCTCGTCGCCTGATTGATGTCATTCTTTCTATCGTCATTTGCATAATAAATAGAGCTTTCGATATCACCATCGAGGTAATCGATATAATCGTCTCTCCTGTAGTTCAATCGACCGATGTTTTCTTCTTCAGTAACGTTGACATATTTAATTTTACCAGGAGTGTCAATAATGAATTGATTAAAGCCATCTCTAAGGATTGAAATGATTTCGAATGCATAATCATTGCCACCAGGGCTTACTCTCATTCGATTTTCAAATAGATCTTCAAACAAATTATTTTGAACGTAAGATGAAGCTTCGATATCGAATTTATCATTTGCGTATTCTACTGCTTGATCTACAATTTCATTTATATCTCTGAGTAATTTAAGTTCAGCTTCATCTTTTACTTTTCCCTTTGAAACATAGTTCGGGTCAGGTGCATGACCTGCAATGAAATTGTGTTTTGATTGATTCTTAGCTGAAATCCCATCTGTAATTACAGGATCGTTCGGATCATGATTCTCAGCGGAAACTCTTTGGAAACGCACTCTTTCAAATTCGTTGAGGAATTCTTTCATTCCGTGAACATCGTATTGTACTTGTTGGTTCCGGATTTCTACATTTCCTTCGCTATTTAGAAGTTTCTTTTTGAAAACATTACCTCTGAATGGGCGGAACTCGTCGTAGTCTTCACTTGTTAAGGGGCGGTAAACATCCATTACCCATTCACTAACATTTCCAGCCATGTGGTACAATCCGTAATCATTTGGCCAGTAAGACTCTACTGGAGCAGTTACATCAGCGCCATCATTTAAATGTCCTGCGACTCCCATATAATCTCCGCGGCCTCTAACAAAGTTCGCTCTAATCTGTCCCGTAAATTGCGCTTCGTCTTGGCGCACCCAGTGACCATCCCAAGGGTAGATTCTTCTCTCATCGATGTTCTCGGTTCCTTCTTGAAGATTTCCGATCAAGCCTGAAGCAGCGAATTCCCATTCGGCCTCTGTAGGCAATCGATAGCGGGGTAGGAGTATGCCATCTTCTAATTGAACGTTTCTTTGGCCTAATTTTTTTCCTCTCATGTTATCAGGATCTAATCTTTGAAGATTATTCACCAAAGAGGCTTCATCGTATTGTCCTGAATAATAAGCGTCGGTATTAAACGTGTTTTCGTTTCTTTGATCGTTATTGAATTTGAAAATTCCTTCTCGAATTAGAATATACTCGTTAACTCGGTCCGTTCTCCATTTACAGAAATCATTTGCTTGGAGCCAAGATACGCCAACAACAGGATAGTCTCTGTAAGCTGGATGGCGCAAATAATAATCGACATACTTCTCATTGTCGCCGAGCTTTGATCTCCATACCAATGTGTCTGGCAAGGCATTCTTATACACCATCGGATAGGATTCGTTGTAAGCCCTTCGCACCCAGTAAAGGTATTCCAGCCATTGGAAATTTGTGATTTCTGTTTGATCCATGTAAAAGGACGAAACAGTAACTCTTGCTGGTCTGTTGTTCCAGTCGTCCATAACATCTTGTTCAGTGCTCCCCATTGTAAATGAGCCACCTTCTACGAGGAGAAGTCCTGGTCCAATTTCTTGATCAATAAATGGTACTTTTTGAAATCCTCCTGTTTTTGGGTTGTTGTAATCCCATCCTGTAGTGTCTGAAGAGGGTCTTGAGCATGATGTTACGATAAATGTCCCTGCAACTGCAGCGGACATGAAAATTGATAATCGCATTTTTTCATTGTTTTTATCATTTTTGAAATCTCACTTTCATCTATTACAACGTTGTACGATCGTATTGTTACATCTTAATTATTTTCAAATGGTATGGTGTTGGTATGGATCGAGTAGGGGCCAAAAAAAAACTCCTTCGGTTGAACCGAAGGAGTTTTTAATGTTTTAAGATCTACGTTAGTAGTTATCTATTTTTTTTCTTTTTTCTTCCGTAGTTGAATCCTACAGGAGAACCAACTCTATCCATTGCGCAACGGAAACCGATTGCATCTGTAGATTGGAATTCATCTAAATATCTTCTTTGACTCGGAGCTAACCAGTATGCTCTATCTTTCCAAGAACCACCTTTATATACTCTAGATTTATCAGATATAAGTGTTGTCGGCCAAGATGTTTTATCACCAGGTTTAACAGTTGATCCGTCCAATCCATATTCCTCGTGCATGTTTTGGTACATGATTAAGTTCGGATCTCTTGTAGCCTGATTGATATCGTTCTTTCTATCATCATTTGCATAATAAATAGAGCTTTCAATATCACCATCAAGGTAATCGATGTAATCATCTCTTCTGTAATTTAAACGTCCGATGTTTTCTTCTTCAGTTACATTACGGTATTTCAATTTACCAGGAGTGTCAATAATGAATTCTCTAAACCCATCTCTTAAAATCGAGATAACTTCAAATGCATATTCTTCACCATCCGGTCCTTCTCTCATTTGATCTTCGAAGATCGTCTCGAACAATTCATCTTGAACCAAAGCAGAAGCTTCAATGTCATGCTTGTCGTTAGAATAGATAAGTGCTTGGTCAATTACTAAGTTGATTTCTCTAATAAGTTCAAGTTCAATAGAATCTTTTACTTTACCGTGAGATACATAGAATGGATCTGGAGCATAACCTCTTCTTGATGGGTTTCTTGATCCTACGTTAGCAGCCAATCCTGTTGGGATAATAGTATCGGTTGGATCGTGATTCTCAGCAGAAACTCTTTGATAACGAATTCTTTCAAACTCATTTAAGTATTCTTTCATACCGTGAATATCATATTGAACTTGTTGGTTCACTGTTTCAACATTTCCTTCGCTGTTCAATAATTTAGTTTTGAATACATTTCCTCTAAATGGACGGAATTCATCGTAATCTTCACTAGTAAGCGGACGGTAAACATCCATTACCCATTCGCTGACATTTCCAGCCATGTGGTACAATCCGTAATCATTTGGCCAATAAGATTCAACTGGAGCAGTTACATCAGCACCATCATTTAAGTGTCCTGCAACTCCCATGTAATCACCACGACCTCTTACGAAGTTCGCTCTAATTTGTCCTGTAAATTGCGCTTCATCCTGACGAACCCAGTGTCCATCCCAAGGATAGATTCTTCTTTCGTTGATGTTCTCTGTTCCTTCTTGAAGGTTTCCAATCAATCCAGAAGCAGCGAATTCCCATTCAGCTTCAGTTGGTAGTCTGTAACGAGGTAGAAGCATTCCATCTTCCATACGCACATTTCGTTCTCCTAATTTTCTATCGCTAGCTCCATCAGGATCTAAGTTTTGAATATTTCTTACTAATGATTCTTCGTCATATTGACCTGTATAATACGCTTCAGTATTGAATGTGTTCTCGTTTCTTTGATCCGTATTGAATTGGAAAATTCCCTCACGAATAAGAATGTATTCATTTACACGGTCAGTTCTCCATTTACAAAAGTCATTTGCTTGCAACCATGAAACTCCAACAACCGGGTAATCTCTATATGCAGGGTGACGCAAGTAGTAATCAACATACTTCTCATTGTCTCCTAGCTTCGATCTCCAAACCAAAGTGTCAGGAAGTGCGTTAGCATAAATCATAGGATATGATTCTTGGTAAGCACGACGAACCCAGTAAAGGTATTCTAGCCATTGGAAGTTTGTAATTTCCGTTTGATCCATATAGAAAGAAGAAACAGTAACTCTCGCTGGTCTATTATTCCAATCGAACATTACGTCTTGTTCCGTGCGACCCATCGTAAATGATCCACCTTCCACTAAAAGAAGTCCTGGTCCAGTTTCTTGGTCAACAAATGGCACTTTTTGAAATCCTCCTTGCTTAGGATTGTTATAATCCCAACCCGTAGTGTTAGAGGCTTCTCTAGAACACGATGCTACGATAAAAGCTCCTGCTATTGCAACAGCCATAAATTTTAATAATCGCATATTGTTATTTTTGGTTTTCATCATTTTTTAACTCTTACTTCACATACTACAACGTATGGAATTAATATTGTTACACTATTACTAGAACGAAGGACAAGAAATCGTTTTGAACGATGGGATCTTATCTTTACAATCCAATCGAAGACCGAGCGACACTTCATGTGAACCACCTGATACTCCGTTGTTAAGTTTTGATACTGTAATGTCGTAACTATATCCTAATTTGAATTTTCCTGTATCAACACCAATCGATAAAATGAAGGCATCTTTATTTCTATACCATGCTCCAACGTTGAACGCTCCGTATTTTACATAAGTACCAATGGCGATCTCTTGAAAACCATTTTGGTATTGATAAATTACATTCGGCATTATTGAAGTAATGTTTCTGTATTGAGATTTGCCACCCAATTTGATTTCAGCTCCCATGTGTCCTGTAAAACGCATCGGCAATCTTGATGAACCAATAATCATTGATTCGTCGGGGCGGTTTAAGTGATTCGCTGCAAATCCAAAGAAGAAGTGTTTGCTAAATCCAACAAGTCCAGCAGAAGCATCAAAGAAGTAACGACTTCCTCCACGCTGCACATCACCAGTTTGGTAAATAAAACCTCTACGTGGATCAATCATGTCTCCAAATGTCAATTTATCCCAATCCAAAAATTTGTTAGTCATTGCGGCTTTGACACCGAACATCATTTGGAATTTACGATTCACTTTTAGGTGATAAGAATAAACTAGGCCAAGAGTCGATGTATAAATAGTACCCTGTCCTTGTTGGTCATGAAGAGCAATCACACCAATACCTCCAGAGATGTTCTTGAAGTATTGATCGTAGGACATACTATATGTTACATAATTACCTGTCAAACTAGGCCACTCGTTTCTATAGTTCATTGCAAATCGCGGACATCCATGTGATCCAGCAAATGCGGGATTCAAATAAATTGGATTAGCATAGAACTGCGTAAACTGCGGGTCTTGTGAATAGGCACTAGAGCTTGTTAAACAAACAAGGGCTAATACTATAAAATGCTTAAGTTTTATCATCAAACTTATGTTAATTATCTTTTGTCTTGAGATTACTTCAACGGTATTATGCTAACAAAGTTACAAATATTACGATTACAGTATAATAATCAAAGATTTCTATCGTTTTTTTGTGTGTCAAATAATTGATTTAGATATTTGTCTTATGAAAACGAACTTAGTTCAATATGTTAAATAAAATAATAGTAATAGTAGGCATTTTAGCCTTTTCGGGAATTACATATTCTCAGGAATCAGAAACTGTAAATATTACTTGGGAAGATCCTATAGAAGTCAAGGATGGAGAGCAAAGTGTCCTAGTTCCTTCTATGAGAGGCCAATACGTTACAGGCAAGAGGCCGTTGTTCTTTTATTCTCACCCAGTTAACAATGCAAATAGCAGTGTTGATGTCGAAGTTTTGGGTACACAAAATGCCACACCTGATGATCTTTTATTCTTAGAAAAATATGATATTAAAGTAGGGCGATTGGATTTTGAAGGCAAGATTTCGAGCGCAAGAAAGGAGTATTTTTTAATGTTAAATATTTTTCCTTTTGTTATGGAAGGGTCAAAAATCGTTAGAATTTCAAGTTTTCGTATAAATTACACAAAAGAAAAACCAAATTTTGATCACGTTTCAAAAGATTTTGTGACATCTTCAGTTTTAAAGTCTGGAACGGGAAATTGGTACAAGATTACTGTGAATCAAGATGGAATTTATAAAATTGACAGAGCATTATTGACATCAATGGGTGTTAATGTTGATGACCTGAATCCACAACACATTAATATTTTCGGGAATGGAGATGGATTACTTCCAGAAAATAATTCGACACCTCGAACAGATGATTTGGCAAAAAATGCAATTAAGATTGTTGGCGAAGCAGATGGTTCTTTTGATGCAAATGATTATATCTTGTTTTATGGATGGGGTCCTAATAGATGGTATCCGAATAATGATACGACAAGATTCAAACAGACCAAGCATATTTATTCCGATGTTTCTTGTTATTACATAAACATCAATTCAGGTGACACACCGCTTCGAATTGAAGATGTTTTTGAAACACCTGCACCAGCTACGCACATTGTAAATGAGCAAACGTATTACAGTATTCACGAACTTGACAACGTTTCACTAGTAGGCGGAGGTCAAAGGTGGTATGGAGAATTGTTTGATACTGATCTTACGCAAACCTTCACTTTTAATGTCCCGAATATAATTTCGACTTCCCCTGCTAATTTTGAGGCTTCACTCGCGTCTAGCGCAAACATTTCAAGCGGAACGGAACAAGAGTATTCTGTGGGAGGTGTTGATATGTTCGATACTGTTTTACCAACTTCCTCAGATTTTGGACGATCAACGAATACGATGTCTTTAAGTAATCCGTCGGCGTCTTTGCCTGTTCAAGTCCGAATTGTTCGTAATTCACCAGATGTTTTAACTTATTTGGACAGAATCGAATTGAATGCTCGAAGAAAACTGACTTTTATAGGAAGTCAACTTAATTTTTCAGATTTGGAATCTGTTGGTCCTTCTAATGTTTCAGAGTTTACTGTAAACAATATGTCACCATCAACTGGATTCGTCTGGGAAGTGTCAAACCGCCATCAGCCCTTTAATGTTGCGGGTTCGTTCAATAGTACTGATTTTGTTTTTAAGTTAGAAACAAATGAGGTAAGACAATTCGTTGCATCAAATGGGGGGAGTTATTTTACGCCTGTATTTATTGGAGAGGTTGTTCCTCAAGACTTGCACGCCTTACCTCAAGCTGATTATCTTATTGTAACACACCCTGAGTTTATTTCTCAAGCCGAAAGGTTGGCGCAATTGCATATTGAAAATGGTTTAACCGTTCATGTCGTTACAACGAATCAGATTTATAATGAATTTAGTTCAGGTGTTCAGGATGCAACTGCGATTCGATCGTTTGCAAAAATGTTTTATGACAGGGCGGTAGCTTTACCAGGAACTGAACTTAAATACTTATTGCTTTTTGGTGATGGAACTTATGATCCAAAGAATAGAGTTGCAAACAACAACAATTATATTCTAACATATCAAATGAATAATTCAGATTTTACTGAAGACCACATTGGGAATATGCCTTCGGATGATTATTTCGGGATTTTAGATGATAACGAAGCGATGGCTGCTTCAGATTTGGTCGATATTGGCGTTGGTCGGTTGTTGATTTCAAATCTCCAAATGGCCAAAGAAGCGGTTGATAAGATTGAACATTACATGAGAAACGGTTCAAGTATATATTCAACTGCCAATACAAACTGTAGTTCCGATAATGGTTCTTCGACGTTTGGTGATTGGAGAACGAAGTATATTTTGATTGCTGATGATGAGGAATCAAATTGGTTTTTAGTTAATGATGTTGAGCCTCAATTTAATTATGTGAGTGATTCTCTTCCAGAAATGAATTGTGAAAAAATATACTTGGATGCGTATACTCAAGTTGCAACTGCTGGAGGGGAACGTTATCCAGATGTTAATGAGGCCATCAATGCTAAGATTGAACGTGGGGCTCTAGTTGTAAATTACGTGGGGCACGGCGGAGAAGTGGGGGTTGCAGAAGAGCGCGTTATTACAGTTCCTCAAATAAAGGATTGGAAAAATATTGACGTGTTACCGCTATTGGTTTCTGCAACATGTGAATTTACGAAGTTCGATGACCCGGAAAGAGTTTCGGCAGGAGAATGGGCTTCAATCAATCCTTATGGTGCTGCAATCGCATTAATGACAACTACACGCTCTGTATATTTTACTGTAAACACTGCAATTGGTTACCAGTTCATTAGAAACGTGTTTCGAAGAAATGCCAATTTAGAGCCCTTTACTTTCGGAGAGATTATCACAGAGACGAAGAATGCTGTTGGTGGAAACAATAAAAGAAGTTTCACTTTGATCGGTGATCCTGCTTTGAAATTAGCTTTGCCGCAAATGCAAGTTGTTACAGATAGTATTAACGGCTTGGATTCAGCAATAGAAATTGATACCATTCAAGCTTTAAGCAAGGTTACAATTAAAGGCCACATCGAAGATAACTCAGGTGCGCTAATGACTTCATTTAATGGAGTTCTTTATCCTTCAGTTTATGATAAGCCAAAAGCTCAGTTGACATTGAGTAATGATGGGCCATCGGAATCACCCGAGCTTGAATTTTTTACACAAACGAATAAAGTGTATAACGGTAAGTCGAGTGTTGTAAATGGAGAATTTGAATTCACCTTCATCGTGCCAAAAGATATTGATTACTCAATTGATTACGGCAAGATTAGTTATTACGCTGATAATGGGGCGATTGACGCCTTTGGTTACGATACTAGTTTCTATATTGGAGGATTGAATCCAAATGGAATTGATGATACTGAAGGACCTACAATCGATTTGTTTATCAATGATGAGAATTTTGTTGATGGTGGGATTTCAGATGAGACTCCAATTTTAATTGCGCAATTGTTCGATGAGAATGGAATCAACACAGTTGGTAACGGAATTGGTCATGACTTGATCGCAGTTCTTGATGGTGAAACAGGAGATCCAATTGTATTGAATGATTTCTATACCTCAGATTTAGATTCATACCAATCCGGTCAAATCCGATATAATTTTACTTCTCTTGAACCTGGTGCGCATACATTAACGATGAAAGTTTGGGATGTAAATAATAATTCATCCGAAACAACCATTGAGTTCGTAGTGCAGGAGCAAGTCAACATGGCACTGGATCATGTATTGAATTATCCTAATCCGTTTACAACGAGTACTGAGTTTTATTTTGAACACAATCAAGTTTGTAGTCAATTGGAAGCTCAAATTCAAATATTTACTGTTTCTGGACGTTTAGTTAAAACAATCAACGAAGTCGTATTGACAGAAGGGTTTAGATCTGATGGGATTGCTTGGAACGGTTTGGATGATTTTGGTGATCAGCTTGCAAAAGGAGTTTATGTATACCGCCTAATTGTAACTACTCCAGATGATTTAAGAGCAGAGAAAACAGAAAAGTTGGTTATTTTAAAATAACGACACAATAAAGGAACTGCAAATCCGTATATTTGCATTGAATATCGAATTATGAAGATGAAAAACATATTATTTACAGCTGCACTTGTTATGACTAGCTCTTTGTCAATAGCTCAACCTATTGGTGATGCGGACGGAAAAGTCAATGCGCTTCAGTTGAATACAATTACTACAGCACTGCCTTTTATGGCTATTACTCCGGGGTCCAGAGCAGGCGGGATGGGAGATGCGGGTACTGCATTGAGTGCAACTGCTAATTCAATCTATTGGAATACTTCAATGTTGAATTTCTCAGAAGAAAAATCGCAGATTAGCGTTTCTTACACTCCTTGGTTGAGACAATTGACAAATGATATTCACCTTTCTTATGTTGCAGGGTATTACAATATTAATAAAAGACATGCCGTTGGTGGAGCTTTAAGGTATTTCAGTCTTGGAGAAATTACTTTTACAGATGCACAAGGAAATGTCTTAAGAAACGATAAGCCAAGTGAGTTTGAAATCACTGGAGGGTATGCCTTCAAATTGAACGATAAAATGGGTGTTGGATTAAACGGAAAGTTCGCTTATTCAAATCTAACCGGCGGAATGGTTGTTCAAGGAGCAAGCACAAAAGCTGGGGTTGTTGGTGCTGCTGACATTTCATTCACATATCTTAACGATGATTTAAAGCTTGGAAGTACGAAAAGTGAGTACACATTCGCTACAACTATTAATAACATTGGTAACAAGGTAGCTTATTCCGATGCTGCGGTCAGAGATTTTATACCAATGAATTTGAAAATTGCTTCTGCGCTAAAAGCGAAGTTTGATAAATACAATCACGTTACATTCTCATTGGAACTTCAAAAATTATTAGTTCCTACACCTGGTAAAATTGAATTTATTGATGGAACACCGACACTATTGTCTGGATTCGATAACCCTGACATTGGTGTTATTGGAGGGTTGTTGCAATCATTCTACGATGCTCCTGGCGTAATGGCAGAAGATGAAGACGGGAATTACGTCTTGCAAGCTGACGGAACTTACGAAGTGGTGAAAGGAACAAAACTTAAGGAAGAATTGGCTGAGATTAATATAGCTGCAGGTATCGAGTATTGGTACAATGACATTTTCGCATTAAGAACAGGTTTCTTTTACGAGAACGCTAACAAAGGAGCTCGTCAATATTTCAATTTTGGATTGGGATTTAAATACAACAAATTTGGAATTGATATTTCTTATTTGGCAGCGCTTAAAAGATTGAATCCATTGGCAAACACGCTTCGTTTCACATTGAGCATGGTACTTGGTGACGATGGTTCAAACCCTAACATTGAAGAGTAATTTTGAATATTAGAATTGGTTATGGAATCGATGTTCATCGGCTAGAAAATAATCTTCCTTTATTTATTGGAGGCCTCCAAATCGAATCGGATTTGGGAGCTGTTGGACATTCAGATGCAGATGTTTTACTTCATGCCATTTGTGACGCATTATTAGGTGCAGCAAATCTTAGAGATATCGGGTATCATTTTTCTGATACAGATCCTAAATTCAAAGGAATTGACAGTAAGATTCTTCTGACTGAAGTTATGAAGCTTATTGAGGAAAAAGAATATCACGTTGTTAATGTTGATTGCACAGTTGTTCTTGAACGTCCTAAGTTAAATCCCCATATTCCGGAAATGCAAAAAGTTGTGGCGGCCATTTTAAAGGTTGATGTTGATGCGGTTTCCATAAAAGCAACGACGCATGAACGTGTAGATTCCTTTGGAGAATCAAGAGCAGTGAAGGCTTACGCAGCTTGTTTAATTAACAAGTAGTTTCCCTTCAATTCTACTTTAATCTTAGGCAGATATCTTTATATTTGTACCACAAATTCAGAAGATGAAAGTAAACCCACAATACAATACAAAAGAATCATTATTGGCGCTATACAACAAGCCATTGTTAGAGCTTGTTTTTGAAGCTGCAACTATCCATCGTGAGTTTCATGATTCAAGAGAAGTGCAAATGGCATCATTGCTTAGCATCAAAACAGGAGGTTGTGCTGAAGATTGCGGTTATTGTCCGCAAGCAGCGAGGTATCATACCGATGTTGAAGCACAAAAATTAATGACTGTAGAATCTGTTCTGGAGCAAGCGAGAAACGCCAAAGAAAATGGTTCTTCGCGTCTTTGCATGGGGGCAGCTTGGAGAGAGGTTAGAGACAACCGCGACTTCGACAATGTTGTTGAAATGGTGCAAGGAGTGAATGATCTTGGAATGGAAGTTTGCTGTACTTTAGGAATGATGAACGAGAACCAAGCAGAGCGATTGAAAAAAGCAGGGTTGTTTGCGTACAATCATAACCTTGATACTTCGAAAGATTATTACGATGATGTGATCTCAACTAGAGATTATGAAGACCGATTGGATACAATTGAAAATGCGCGTAAAGCGGGTATTTCAGTTTGTTCTGGTGGAATTATAGGAATGGGCGAAGCGATTGAAGATCGAATTGGATTGTTGATGAGCTACGTTCAAATGGAAACGCCACCGGAGTCAATTCCAATTAATGCATTGGTTGCTGTTGAAGGAACGCCAATGGAAGATCAAAAGCCGATTGAACAGTGGGAAATGATCCGAATGGTTGCGACAACTAGAATTGCTTTTCCAATGTCAGTTGTAAGACTTTCAGCAGGAAGAACGATGATGAATATGGAAGGACAGGCGCTTTGCTTTATGGCTGGAGCAAGTTCTATATTCGCAGGAGATAAATTACTGACAACGCCAAATCCTGATTACAATGAGGATATGGAGATGTTCAAAATATTGGGATTAACGCCAAAAGCTGCGTTTTCAGAGGGTGAACAACCCGTTACAGAACCCGATCCGATTTTGATTGAAAGAAAAAGAAAGGAAGCCGAACGCGCTCAAAAACTTGCTGAAGCTAGAGCGAAGGTTAAGGATGAAAGTTTTCAGCCAAGAAAAGTAACGGTAGCCGAA
This sequence comes from Crocinitomicaceae bacterium, assembly GCA_047630755.1. GTDB lineage: Bacteria > Bacteroidota > Bacteroidia > Flavobacteriales_D > Crocinitomicaceae > UBA4466. The sequence goes on from JBLHYG010000012.1 coordinate 74,456, forward strand.
TAATTTTGGACCAAAGACTCTATAAGAAAATAGAAGATAGAATTGAAAAGGGAACCTTGCGTTCCCTTTCTTCATTTGATGGAATGATTGATTTCTTTTCAAATGATTACTTAGGGCTTTCCAAGGAGGATTTTTCTTTTGAAATTTCTTCTTATGGTGCGACGGGGTCACGATTGATTTCCGGAACAACGTCACGAATGCTCGAAATTGAATCTGAAATTGCTCAATTCTTTGCTGTACAATCAGTTTTGATGTTTAATTCAGGCTATGATGCGAATTTGGGGCTTTTTAGCAGCGTTCCTCAACGTGGTGATACGATTCTCTACGATGAATTGATTCATGCCAGTGTTAGAGATGGAATTCGCTTAAGTCATTCGAAGGCGATTTCCTTCAAACACAATGATATTGAAGATCTTTCTGCTAAAATTGAGCGTTCAGAAGGTTCAATTTATGTCGCGGTCGAATCCTTGTATTCGATGGATGGAGATTGCGCACCACTCAAGAAGCTAGCGGTTTTGTGTGCATCGAGAAATGCACATTTAATTGTTGATGAAGCACATGCTTGCGGCGTGTTTGGTGAAAACGGTAAAGGTTTGGTTTCTGAATTGGGACTAACTCATTTGGTTTTTGCGCGACTGGTAACCTTTGGTAAGGCGTATGGCTCGCATGGTGCTTGTGTATTGGGAAGTTCAACTTTGATTCAATACCTCTATAATTTTGCACGTTCGTTTATTTACACAACAGCACTTCCTGAGTCTGTTTTTGAACGAAATTTAAAATTAGCTTCCTCTGGTTTAATTTCAAGCCGACGCATTGAATTGAATTCCAACTTGGTTTATTTCCGTTCCAATTTTCATCATTCTGGTTTGATTTCAAATGAAATGTCACCCATTCAAATAATTGAGATCGGTTCCATTGAAGGGACGAAGAAGGTTGCAGAAAAGATTCAGGCCTTGAATATCGCTGTTAAACCAATTTATTCACCAACGGTTGCCGAGGGGAAAGAGCGTTTGCGGATTTGCATTCACTCGTTCAATACAAAACAAGAATTGGATGCTTTGATTCGCGCTTTGAGTTAAGGCTTTTTAAAAGTGTATGTGTAGCCCAAATTAAATCCTAAACTTCTATTTCTTGAATAATTAAAGCGCTCTACATTTGTAAGTCCTGTATAGAAATCTGAAGCGATATAGATTTGAGAGGATTTAAAATTATAAGCAACTGCAAGCGTTGAATAAATTCCATGATCCCATCGGTTTAAAATTGATGAGATACCAAGATCTATTTCGGTTCTCTCTCCTGTGGTTTCATTTTCACGTACTCCTTTTGCAAGCATTGATACTCCGTAACCCGCTTTGCCAAATATTTCGAATTTGTTTTTGAATAGAGGTAGGTTGAATTTTGCCATAATTGGCAATTCAACGTAGTCTAGAATAAATTTCGAATCTCCAGGGAAAACAGGGTTTGGATTTATTAATTGATTCCAACCTGGAACGCAAGCCGCACCGCGACGAATGAATCCTGGTTCAACTCCAACTTCAATGTACTTATTGATTTGTAAGTAAGTGGAAGCTGTAGCGTGAAATCCATGGATATGCACAACGGCACCTTCAGGAACGACAACGTCTCCATAATTTTGCCAAGCTCTTGTGTATCCACTTTTTAATCCAATTGAGATTTGAGCATTTGTTTGAGTTGCACATAAAAAGAAAAGAATTCCGGCAATTAATTTCGTGATTTTCATAATTTGGGATATTTAGTAGAATAATGATCTTGATCTACAAATAGTTGCATTTGTCCTTCTGTAATTCTGTGAGTTGGGTTCAATTATTTAATTACTAATTGCTATTATTGAACTTACTAAACCGTTTAGCTGTGTTTTATTACGTATGCATGCATATAAATATTCGATAGCAATGATTGTATGGTAGTTTAGCTTGATCTCATGTTCATTTCGCTAAGAATATCAACAATGAATTTGTATCTTAAGTAAAGACTAACTAAAAAACTACGCTTATGATCCGCTCACTAACATTCGCACTCGTTTTTCTCGGTTCAACTGTTTTGTCATTTTCATCTTTTGCTTATGATGTAGACAGTACGGAGGAATCATCAATCGAATTTTTATCGATGGAAGCAACTTTGTCTTCTAAGATTGTGCATTTCAAGTGGGAAGTTAGTAATGAATCAAAAGGCGATTATTTTATCATTGAGAAATCTGTCGATCAAAGCAATTGGGTAGAAGTGAAACGTGTTGAGTCCGTTGAGAATCATTTAGACAGGCATACATACGAAATCTCAGAAATCAACTTCGTCGAAGGTGTTGAAGAGTATTTCAGAATTCTGAGAGTAGATGAATACGGTTCAATCACAGAAATGGATCGTGTGAATATTCATCAGCCAGTTCTCACGAATATGTTATTGATTCCTGTTGCTCGTAAATTAGAGAAGCAAATAAATGTCTCTTATGATTCGATGATTTCATCCGAGAGTACAATGCGTATTTACAGCCAATTAGGTGGTTTGGTTTTCGAGAAGGAATTAATTCAAAGCGATGGCTACAACAGAACACTGTTGAATATTAAGGGGTTCGAAAAAGGAAATTACCGAATTGTAATTGAAGACGATTTCGGAAATAAAATTTCCAAATCACTCGTGATTCATTCTTCACGCGGCCAGCGGAAATTTTAATGAACGATGGAAATTTTCTTACTAACTGTATTTCCTTCTGAATTTAATTGAAGAATATAAGTGCCGGAAATCATTTTCTGCACATCAATAAATTGAAGTGAAAAGGAGTTTAGAATTCCTTCTTGAATCAACTTTCCATCCAATGAATATATTCCGTACGATTCAATTGAATTGTTTGAAAGGTTCTTTACAAATACTCCTTTGTTCGTTGGGTTCGGGTAAATCGAAATTTCTTCTGTATCGAATTCCGTTATTCCACTTGCATCAAATTCAGTAATGGTTATGGTTTGATTAACCGCCGGGTTTGTCAATGTTTGAGCGTCTCCATCCGGCCAGATTACTTTAATGCTGTCAATGTTCGTGTAATTCCCCAATCCAAAATGCGCTATACTACTGCTGTGCGAAAGGTAGCTTGATCCTCCATCGATTTCCCTCATCCACGTTCTTCCATTCGACGAAAGCTCTATATGCGCTCCATAGGCATCTTTATTGCTTTCTACTCCGACAAGCTTTATTTTAATCCAGCTTTTCGCTCCATCCATATGGTTTTTATACAATGAAATGTTTTGTCCAATTGAAGTGTCTAATTCAGTATTGACAACCAACACGTCTAAATCTCCATCGTTATCAATGTCCCCATAAATTGCACCGCGACTTCTTAAAGTGTCTTGAATTCCTTCAGCAAATGCAATGTTAAAAAAGGTGCCGTTTTGCTGATTGCGGTAAAGGTTATTCGGTTCCGGCAGAGCAGATCCCATTATTTCTCCGTTGGCAATGAAAAGGTCCAAATAGGTATCATTGTCGTAATCGAAATAGAACGTTCCCCATGAAACGACATTTGCAGCTTCAATTCCATCGTTGGCAGCGCTTTCCGTAAATGTTCCATCGAAATTGTTGACGTGGTGAATGTTTTCCGCCATATTGGAAATGTAGTAATCCAAATCCAAATCCTCGTCAAAGTCACCGATTGCAATTCCCATCGAACTAATTTCTTCCATAATTCCCGATGTTGTCGAGATGTTATCAAAGTTGGTGGTTGGAAATTGGTTTTCAAACAACACGTTGCCGCCGTATAAGGGGCCAAAATCATTTCCAACAATTACATCCATGTCCGAATCGTTGTCAAAATCGGTAAAGGTTGTGGCGAGCGTACTTCCCGTATTAATCATCCCGTATGATGGTGAGACATCGAGAAATGTGTTGTTGCCAATATTTAGGTACAAATTGTTCTGATATCCGCCAAAAATGGAGGTGTAAAATGGAAGGGTTGAGTATTTGACATAATTACCGCAATAAATGTCCAGGAAACCATCACGGTTAAAATCTCCAAATGTGGCTGTCATACTCCAAACGGAATCAACAATTCCAGCGGCAACTGAGATGTCTGTAAATGAACTGTTGCCATTGTTCAAAAGCAGAATGTTCGGATGGTTTTCAGAAGTAGTGATGAATAAATCGTTGAAGCCATCATTGTCAATATCTCCAGAGATAACACCATTGGTTTTTATCGAGCTCGTAAATCCAAGTCCAGCAGCAATTCCTACCTCATTAAAATTTCCTGTTTGATCATTTTCAAATAGTTGATCGCGATTATCCCCTCCAGCAATGTAGATATCTTCCCAACCATCATTGTTGAAATCAAAGAAAGCTGCACCTCCACCCATTAGGTTTGAATCAATGTGCTCATGAGTAACACCAAGTGCAATACTTGACTCTGTAAATGTTTGAGCGCTTGAGTAATGGACGCATAAAGAGATTATGGATAGAGTAGTAAGTAACGATTTAATCATCTGCTAATTTATCTAATTTAAAATTCTGATCAAAAAAAATGCCCTTCGGAATTCCAAAGGGCATTTTCAATATTTATTTAGAATACTAAGCTTTCGTGTCAACTTCTACAGCTGCCATTTCTTCTGATTGGTATTCACCGTTGTCTAATTTTGCTTTAACTGCCACGAATGTTTCAATTGTGTATCGAACATCTTCAAGTGTGTGAGAAGCTGTTGGAATCAATCTTAACATCAATGTATCTTTAGGAACAACTGGATAAATTACAATTGAACAGAAGATGTTATAGTTCTCACGTAAATCAAACGTAAGGTTTGTTGCTTCAGCAAGTCCACCTTGAAGGAATACAGGAGTAACAGCGGAGTTTGTAACTCCAATATCAAAACCTGCTTCAACCAATCCAGTTTGAAGAGCACTAGCAATTTTCCAAAGATTTTCTTTGTGTTGAGGTTGATCTCTTAATAATTCAAGACGTTTTCTAGCTCCAACCACTAAAGTCATTGGAAGTGATTTTGCGAATACTTGAGAACGCATGTTATAGCGTAAGTATTCAATCATATGCTCATCACCAGAAATAAATGCTCCAACTGAAGCCATTGCTTTCGCGAATGTTCCGAAAAGAATATCAATTTCACCTTGAACTCCTTGTTGCTCACCTGAACCTTGTCCTGTTTTACCAACAGTTCCAAATCCGTGTGCATCATCAACAAATAATCTGAAATCGTATTTTCCTGATTTTCTGAATTCAACGATATCTTTTAAACGACCTTGATCTCCAGCCATACCAAAGACACCTTCAGTAATAACCATGATTCCACCGTTTGTTTTATCAACGATACGCGTAGCTCTTTCCATTTGCTTATCGAAGCTTTCCATGTCATTGTGCTTGAACACAAATCTTTTTCCAACGTGTAAACGCATTCCGTCAAGAATACAAGCGTGTGATTCACTATCGTAAACAATAACATCATTTCTATCAACCATACAGTCGATAGCTGAAACCATTCCTTGGTAACCGAAGTTCAAAAGGAAAGAATCTTCCTTATCCATGAATTCAGAGATTTCTTTTTCAAGAAGCTCGTGCATTGCGGTTTGTCCAGTCATCATACGAGACCCCATTGGATAAGCCAATCCGTATTCTGCAGCAGCGTCAGCATCCGCCTTACGCACTTCAGGGTGATTTGCTAATCCAAGGTAGTTGTTCACTGACCAGATTAAAACTTCTTTTCCACGAAAGATCATTTTGTTACCAATTTCCCCTTCTAATTTGGGGAAGGTAAAATAACCGTGAACTCCTTTGGAGTGTTGCCCGATAGGACCTCTGTTTTTCTTAATTTTATCAAATATGTCTTGCGCCATAAATTGTATTTTAAAAAAATAATTAAACTCAAAAAGAGCTCATTACAGTTTTATTTCGAAACAAAAGTACTCTAAACTTCGAAACGTTCCGTTAAACAGGCTACTTTTTTATCAACAAACGCTCGGTTAATCAAAGGATAGTGGTAAGTGTTTAGAGGTGTCTCGAAGCTTTAATTATTCAAACGCTTATCGTAAATAAATTCTCATTAGATTTATCTAAATACTTAATTCAATGATTGTAGGGAATGATAAGTTGAAACATCCGCGAGGGAATAAGAAGATTTGGCGGTACATGGATTTACCTAAATTTTTAGATCTAGTTACAAGTGGAGAACTGTTCTTTGCCAATTGTTCTGCGATGTCTGATCAATTTGAAGGGATGCTTCCAGGTGATAATCTGAAGCAAATAAAAAAAGATTATATTGAAAAGCACAATGGCTCAGAACTGGAGTCTCAAGATGTTGTGAGAGAGGTTGTAGCGCTTTTTGAAGAAGTTAAATACAATTCCTTAGTTAACTGTTGGAGCATGAATACTATTGAGTCGTTCGCGCTTTGGAAGATTTACTTGGGAAATGCTGGCAGTGGTGTTGGAATTAGAACAAATGTGAGTGCATTAAAAAGAGCATTAGAAAAATCTGAAGTTGAAATTCAAATGGGAGAAGTGTCTTACCGAAACTATCTTGAAGACATCAATAAAAACTACATAATTACACGAAAAAGCCCTTTTTATAGTTACGAGCAAGAACTTAGATTGTTTATTGACCAAACAACAAAATACGATCCCAATAGAAAAGAGAAAAAGAGAGCGGTTCCTAAAACTCCCAATGGCATGAAAGTTCCCATTGATATTAACGAATTAATCCAAGAGATTTATATTTCTCCTTTTATGGGAGATTGGTTTGAAGAAATGCTTAGGAAAACATTGGGTAAAATCAATCCAGCCCTCGTCGATAAAATTAAACGGTCTGATATTCAGGATTATTAAAGCTTCTGATCAATCAAGTATAAAAACGAAGCCATTGCGGCGCAACCCAACTCCAATTCGCGTTTGTTCACATTTTCGAAAACATCATTCGGTGAATGGTGAAAATCAAAATAGCGTTGTGAATCAGGAATGAAACCAAACAATGGAATTCCTTCGTATTCACCTTTTAAAGGTCCGATATCGACACCGCCGTATCCTTTTTCAAACGTGCTCAATTCATACGGTTTGAAGTGATGCGCCAATGTTTTTAAAAACTCAACTTGCTCTGGAGTCCCGTCACAGCCAAATCCTCTTGGAGCAAAACCGCCACGGTCACTTTCCAATGCCGCAATTTGTTTCTCACCTTTTTCTTTCACAATTTTCGCGTATGTTTTTCCACCCATATTTCCATTCTCTTCATTCATAAAGAAAACAACTCTTAACGTATGTTTTGGTTTGTATTTCAATTCCTTCAAAATTCGAAGTGCTTCCATGCTGTGCACGATTCCAGCTCCGTCATCATGCGCTCCTTCACCGGTGTCCCAAGAATCTAAGTGCCCACCAAATGTGATGATTTCATTCGGTTTTTCACTTCCAGTAAGTTCACCAATTACGTTGTAAGAAGTTACGTCAGGGTAGCTTCTACAATCCATTTCAAGGACAAAACGTGCTTTTCCATTTTCTAAAACTTCGGAAAGCTTTTCAGCATCAATTGTAGATAAAGCCGCTGCTGGAATTTTTTCAATACTATCGTTGTAATGCATTCCGCCTGTATGCGGATGTTCATCAATTGGCATGCCTAACGAGCGAATTACAACTGCAACTGCACCCAATCTTCCTGCTTCAACAGCTCCGTTTCCTCGCATCGGGTAGCAACCACCATACGCTCTAAACGTATTGATTTGTTGCTCATCCATCGGTTGATTAATGAATACAATTTTTCCCTCCACCTTCTTTTTCTTTGCCGCCTTCAGAGCATCTAACGTTTTAAATTCTATCACTTCCGCCTCAAGAAGGCCATTTGTTCCAATTGAGCCGCCCAATGCCAAAAGGTGCACTTTAATCAAGTCTCCATTGGTATTTTTAATCCATCCAGCTTCTTTCGTTCCTCGTTCCCAATGCGGAACTTTAATCTCTTGCAAATACACCTTATCAAAACCGTATCCTTCTAATTTATTCTTTCCCCATTCAACGGCCATCGCAGCCTCCGCAGAGCCAGTTAAACGAGCGCCTACATCTTTACAAAGACTTCTTAAATCTTCGTGGCTTTTACCATTGGATAAGGCTTCATTGTAAATTGATTTAATGAATGTGGAATCGTTTTGGGCAGTTGAATTAAACGTTAGAAGCCCAAGGAGTATAATTGAAAGGTATTTCATGCTTTAGTTTTGTCGTACGAAGATAATCTAAAATTTCTCTCTTACATTTTTGAAGAATCAAGGATAACTTGTTTTTTTGAATAAGAGAATTGAGGGCATAAATAATTTGATGAAGTGAGACAGCCGAAAGGTTCTCAAATGAATTTTGTGGTAAAAAAAAAGCACCTCCCGATGGAAAGTGCTTTTCAAAAACAATAATTTCTTTATTTCTTGATCAAACGAATTGTTGCTCGCTTATCGCCGTTTGTTACGTCTAATAAGTAAGTTCCAGTTGCATATGCGCTCAAGTCTATCGTTCCTTTATTTCCAGAGCTATTGCCCTTCCAGATTAGTTCACCTGCAATGTTTGTAAGAATGAATTCCATTGATGAATTACCATTAAACGAGTAGGTAACCACATCTGATGTTGGATTAGGGTAGATTGAAAATGCTGTTCCTAGGTCGTATTCATCAATTCCAACAGATGTTACGGAGAAACAAGGCGACATTTCTGTACAAGAATTTGAAGTCACTAATACAGCATAATTTCCGTTTGCAGTTGCGGTATATGATTGGCTTGTTGCGCCAGCGATTGGAGCATTACCATTGTCACAATCAACCCATTGATAGGTTGCACTTGCATTTGTGGCAGTAAGAAGAACTCCCGCTTGTGTCGCACTTGGATCAACGATAAAAAAGTCAACAACCATCGTTACAAGACTATCACATCCGTTTATTGTTTGAAGAGAATCAGTATACGTCGCGCTTAATGTTTCATACACGCCATTAATCAATAAGCTATCTCCTTGACATAGATCAACCGTTTGATTTGAAGAAGAAGGTTGCTCAATTGACAAGGTTGTACTCACAATGCTATCACATCCATTCATTGATGCTAATGTGTCAATATACAAACCTGCCGTTGATTGCATAGCTCCTTCTAAGAGAACACTGTCTCCGTTACAAATACTCATCGTTGTTGACTGAGAACTTGATTGCGGAGCCGTTACGGAAACAGGGTAGATTGGTCCAAATCCATTTGCATTACCATAAATTAGCTCAACACGAGATATTGAACCTGAAGCTTCAGAAAAAACATCTTGAGGAGCATTTGATGATAAAGGAAATTGCATACCTAATCTACTTAGATCTACTGGTAATCCATTGATTGAGGATGTGAATTGAGCTGCATATGAATTTGCATCGGCACGGTTCCCAAGGACACCGATATAGTCACCACTATCAACGGCAGCGCAAAAGAAAACAGTATCGGCAACTTCATTTTGCCACAATCCAAGTACAGTAAAATCATTTGTTGTTACACTCCAAAGTGGTGGGATAGAGTCAAACTTTAATACCGCAATGTTAGATGTACCAGTACTGGCGTCAGTAGGAACAGTTGCTCCAGTGATTATAAAATCCGATGAAGCTTGGAACCAATATCCACGAACATTTCCGTTAAAGGTAGAACCGTGAGGAGGTAACGGAAGCCCAATTGCTGTATCAGCAACTGCTTCAGAGATATATAAAGTAGTGTCACCGGTAATGCCTGTAAGGGGAAGGGTTGAAGCTGAACCAAGTGTATTTACTCCAAGACTATCAGAGTACCATTGATAAGCACATGATCCATTTGAAACCATAAGTTCAGTATTAGTGGAGTCACAATCTAGGATTTCTCCATTGATTATCATTCCAGCAATAGTATCTGTTTTGGCATTTGATAATCCTGACTGCAGTGCTGAAACTGGAGCTGTAGATGGGTTTGAGTTATTGTAGAATGGGTCATCAGAATTACTCTGCGCAAATGACGACAACGTATTGATTACCAATAGTGCTGCAAGTAGTAGTGTTTTTTTCATTGTGAATAGTATTTTTTTGCAAAAGTACTCTATTTCTTTAGGATTGAAAAATTAATTAGGTTTAATTTATTTGAGAATAAATTTTTAACGATAAGTAATTAGCTGAATCCTTATTGTTGCCGTACGGTCCCAATATAGGATTGGTAACTTTCTCAAATCAATTGAATAATTATATTCAGAGTTACTCAATTCACCTTGCCATGAGCGCACTCTGTTTTTAGGTATGTAAGCCTCAACGAGAATAGTTCCACTTGAATCAAGCAGTTCTATTAAATACTTATTTATGATTTTGCGTTCTGTTTCCATTAATCTTTTCCTAGAACTTAGAGGCTTTGAAGAAGAGAATTCGAGATGCCATGAATTGATATTACTATAGGCTCCGTAAGATTCATTTTCAACACTGCTTCCTGTAAAATACGATTCATTTCGTTTAACAAATAGTTGATTTGAAGTACTAAGAGTGTCTAATGATATGATTTCAAAGTAAGTTTGAATTGCACCTAGTTTACTCGTTAAATTTTGAGAGAAAAGTGATGCAGCCAATGATAATCCACAGCAAACAAGTAATGTTCGTTTCATAAAGAGTGTTTTTAAATATTCCTTTAAGCAATAATTGTTCCGAATTTTATAATAAAATACATCTGATTTTTTTAGCTACTTGCCGCTGTATGTTGCTCATTTACATCTTTCAATTATCTTTACGTAAAAATCAGATAAATGGCTTTAAAATGTGGAATTGTCGGTTTGCCAAATGTGGGTAAATCAACCTTGTTCAATTGTCTTTCAAATGCAAAGGCGCAATCAGCGAATTACCCGTTCTGTACGATAGAACCAAACATAGGAACTATTTCAGTTCCAGATCCTCGATTAGAAAAACTGGAAACGTTGGTGAATCCTGAGCGAGTAATGCCAACAACAATGGAAATTGTTGATATTGCTGGATTGGTTAAAGGCGCGTCGAAAGGTGAGGGGCTTGGAAATCAATTCTTGGCAAACATTAGAGAAACCGATGCAATCATTCATGTTTTAAGATGTTTCGATGATGATAACATCATCCACGTTGATAATTCTGTAGATCCAGTTAGAGATAAAGAAGTAATCGATATCGAGCTTCAATTGAAAGATTTGGAAACCATCGAAAAGAAGATTAGCACTGTCGCTCGTGCCGTTAAATCGGGCGATAAGGATATTGTCAAAGAACATGCGTTGGCAGTTAAAATTAAAGAAACATTGGATTCAGGGAAATCTGTTCGTTCAATGGAATTTGATGAACTGGAACAGGAAATCGTTCGTTCATTTCAGTTGATTACAGCAAAGCCGGTAATGTACTTGTGCAATGTTGATGAAGCTTCTGTGAAAGACGGAAACAAATATGTAGACGCCGTGAAAGCTGCAGTTTCAGATGAAGATGCCGAAGTATTGGTTATTGGAGCAGCGATTGAGTCTGATATTATGGAATTGGAAACGTACGACGAGCGCCAAATGTTTTTGGATGAATTGGGATTGGAGGAAGTAGGCGTGAATCGTTTGATTCGTTCTGCTTATTCATTACTGAATTTAGATACGTATTTTACCGCTGGTGTTAAAGAGGTTCGTGCTTGGACAATCAAGAAAGGAATGACTGCACCTCAAGCCGCAGGTGTTATTCACACGGATTTCGAGAAAGGATTTATCCGTGCTGAGGTAATGAAATATGAGGATTTCGTTACTCTTGGAAGTGAGGCAGCCGTTAAAGAAGCTGGGAAATTTAAAATAGAAGGAAAAGGATATATAGTTGAAGACGGTGATATAATGCACTTCCTTTTCAACGTTTAATAAATAATTGCTCTCGACTTCACTCGATTAGCAGAAAAAAGCAAACTATGAAAGCAAACGATCCAACTTTAAAATCATGGGTTGAAGTTCCGGTAAATTCGGACTTCCCAATTCAAAACCTTCCGTTCGGAATTGGTTCATCTGCGGATGGTGATGCTCGCGTTGTGTCTCGAATTGGGGATATGGTCATTGATTTAAGAGCATTGTGGTTATTGGGGTACTTAGAGGACTTAGACTTCACTATGAAGGATTTTGATTCAACGACCCTGAATGAAATGATGGGAAAAGGAAAACAAGGAACTCGATCTTTGAGAAACCGCCTTTCTGATTTGTTTTCAAGCGACAATACTGAGATCTCAGCGAATACAGAACACATTCCTCAAATCTTACTCGAAATTGATAAAGTAACGCTATTGATGCCGGTTCGCGTTGGAGATTATACAGATTTCTACTCAAGTGAACAACATGCTTATAACGTTGGATGTATGTTCAGAGACCCGGACAACGCTTTAATGCCAAATTGGAAACATTTGCCTGTCGGGTACCACGGAAGAGCATCATCGATTGTTGTTTCAGGTACTCCAATGCATAGACCTAAAGGTCAACAAAAAATAAATGATGATGAGCCTCCTGTTTTCGGACCTTGTCGTTTGTTGGATTTTGAATTGGAAATGACGTTTGTGACCTACGAAGGGAAACCTTTGGGAGATTCAATTTCAACCGAAGAAGCCGATGATTATATTTTTGGAATGGCTTTGTTCAATGATTGGTCAGCGAGAGATATTCAGAAATGGGAATACATTCCATTAGGGCCATTTTTAGCGAAAAGCTTTGCGACTCATGTTGCTCCTTGGATCGTTACCTTAGATGCTTTGGAACCGTTTAGAGTTGCTGGACCTGTTCAAGATCCAAAAGTGCTTCCTTATTTAGAATACAGTGGTAACAAGCATATTGACATCAATCTTCAAGTTGCGATTCAACCTGAAAACAGTACTGAAAAAGTTGTGACGAATTCAAATTACAAGCACATGTATTGGAATATGAATCAACAATTGGCACATCACACAAGCAATGGATGTAATATCAATGCAGGCGATATGATGGCTTCGGGAACTATTTCTGGTCCAGAAGAAGGGCAGTATGGTTCAATGCTTGAAGTTTCTTGGAAAGGAACAAAACCTGTTTCTATGCCTGATGGAACTGAACGTAGATTTATAAATGATCACGATACCGTAATTATGCGAGGTTATAGCGAAAAAGACAACGTTCGCGTTGGATTTGGAGAAGTTTCAGTGAAAGTTCTTCCGGCAAAATAAATGTCAGAAGTTCCAGCTCATATCGATTTAGAAAAAGAACGCAAGGAGATCTTAAATGCTTTCCGCGGACTACTTCGTGCTTTAAAAGACCGTACCAAAGAAGATACTGCAATTATTCGAAAAGCATTTGATGTGGCGGTTGATGCGCACAAAGAAATGCGTCGAAAATCTGGGGAACCTTATATTTTTCACCCAATTGCCGTGGCACGTATTTGTGTCGATGAAATGGGGCTTGGTGCTACCGCAGTTGTTTGTGCTTTGTTGCACGATACGGTTGAGGACACGCATATTACACTTGAAGATGTTGAAGATTTATTTGGCGAAAAGGTCAGATTAATCATTGACGGATTAACCAAGATTCCAGAAGTGTTTGATGAAAATGCATCTGTACAAGCGGAGAACTTCAGAAAAATGATTCTTACGATATCTGATGATATTCGTGTGGTTCTTATCAAGCTCGCCGATCGTTTGCACAACATGCGAACACTTGCTTCAATGCGTCAAGACAAACAAATGAAGATTGCTTCGGAGACGAAGTTTTTGTACGCACCGTTGGCACATCGTTTGGGCATCTATACCGTTAAAAATGAATTGGAAGATCTTGCTTTTAGATATACGGAGCCTGATATTTACCAAGACATTCAAACAAAATTAAAATCAACGAAAGATGTAAGAGATCGTTTCGTTCGAAAATTTGTAAATCCTATTCGTGAGGCACTTACGCACGAAGGATACATTTATAAAATCAAAGTTAGAACCAAATCTATTTCTTCGATTGCTCGAAAAATTAGAACGAAAGGTGTTCCTTTTGAAGAGGTGTACGACATTTTCGCAATTCGAATTATTGTTGAAACGCCGCCTGAATTAGAGAAGCCTGATTGTTGGAGAATCTACAGTATCGTAACCGATTTCTATCAACCGAGTCCAGATCGTTTGCGCGATTGGATTTCGACGCCGAGAGCTAACGGATATGAATCGCTGCACACAACGGTAATGTCGCCAACTGGTAAATGGGTTGAGGTTCAAATTCGTTCTTCTCGAATGGATGAAATCGCAGAGAAGGGACTTGCGGCACATTATCGATATAAAGAATCTAAATCAGACGAAAGTAAATTTGATCGATGGATTTCTGAAGTTCGCGACTTGATGGAGAACCCAGAAGTGAGCGCAATGGATTTTATTAACGAGTTCAAATTGAACCTGTTCACGGAAGAGATCTACATCTTTACTCCAAAAGGAGATTTGCGTGTTCTTCCAACGAGTTCAACCATTTTGGATTTCGCCTATGACATTCACACCGATATTGGTGATAAGTGTATTGGAGCAAAAGTGAACAATAAATTGATGCCGCTGAGTTATGAATTGCAAAGTGGAGATCAAGTAGCAATTATAACCTCATCCAAGCAAAAGCCGAACGAGGAATGGCTGAAATTTGTTGCGACAGCAAGAGCCAAGCAAAAAATTAAGTCATCGTTGAATGAAGAGCAAAAAATCATTGCCAAAGATGGGAAGGAAATTTTAACGCGAAAGTTCAAACAACACAACATCCGATTCATTGGAGACAACATTACTGTTCTTGAAAAATATTATAAAATTTCAACGGCAACTGAGTTGTACTTTCAGATAGCGAAGGGGAAGATTGACCTGTCGAAACTTCGAGAAATTGAGAACAAGGCAGGGATTCTCCATTTGGAAAAAAAGATTGTCAAGCCGAGAAAAGCTAGAAAAAGCGACAGCGCGATTTCAAAAGTGAATCAGAAAGCGGATACGATTATTATCGGTGAAGATTTCAAAGATATTGATTACAGAATGGCCGCTTGTTGTAGCCCGATTCCTGGCGATGATGTTTTCGGATTCATTACAATTAGCGAGGGAATTAAAATACACCGATACAATTGTTCCAATGCTGAGCATTTGATGTCTAAAATGGCATATAGATGCATTAAGGCGCGTTGGAAAAGTAAGGAACGCAAAGAGAACCTTGCTTCAATTGTGGTTCGTGGAATTGACCGCATGGGAATTGTGAATCGAATTACAGAGATCATTTCAAACCAGCACAACATCAATATGAAATCAATTTCTTTCGAAACTGAAGATGGAATTTTCGAAGGAAATATGAAAGTGATGGTTTATGATACCGAGCATTTGAATCAACTAATGACCAAGTTTGAGCAGGTTGAAGGAGTTCAACGTGTTTCGCGTAAAAGTTCAGAGTAAATTAAAATATCAAAGTTTCATTTGCTCTGATTATCAGCCTTATTTCGAAGATTTTGGAGGCAAATCGAGTATGGATTATCTAAGAGATAGTGCATTAAGACCAGTTGTCCCATATAGAGCTGCACTTACTGGGTATTCAAATGGGTTAAGGGCAAACGCAATAGTTCCATAGAACAATAATGTTTCGTAACTTTATGGATATAAACTACTTCCATTAAAACTGACAGTAGTTTGCTAATATCTAAAACTACTACCGACATGACTCGAAATGCTCTTTACACATTCGTATTTACATTAATTTCAACATCTCTTTTTGCTGCGCAGGGTGGCCCCGATGCCTACGGATATGTATGGCAAGATAGTAATGAACCAGGAGGCCCGACCTACAACTGGGTTGACATTTCAGGAACGGGGAATTTAGTTTCTGGCTTGGCTGATGATAATTCTGTTCCTTTCATATCGATGGGAATGAGCTTTCATTATTATTGGGCAGATTATACGGAATTGAAAATCGGATCAAACGGTTGGATCAGTTTTAATAATACAGGGAATATTGCGCATTGTTTTCCTACAATGCCCGTTCCTGCAGGACCTTCAGATAATTATTTAGCGCCATTAATGACTGACCTTACGTTTACAGGTGTTGGAAATCCAGCGAAAGTATATTACCAATTGGATGTCC
The DNA here is from genome assembly GCA_047630755.1 of Crocinitomicaceae bacterium. Lineage (GTDB taxonomy): Bacteria > Bacteroidota > Bacteroidia > Flavobacteriales_D > Crocinitomicaceae > UBA4466. The sequence goes on from JBLHYG010000012.1 coordinate 90,502, forward strand.
CAAATGATCGCTTTATTATAAGTTATATTGATGTTCCATGGTGGTCAGTGAATGCTCCAGATTACGTTGGAATCAATTCTTTTCAAGTCATTTTGTCGAATGCAGATTCGTCAATTACATATCAGTATAAGGATTCTGATGCGGCTAATTTTTTAGATAATGCTACCTGCGCTTCGGATGTTGTTATTGGAATTGAAGGTCCAACGGGGAGTAACGGTCTTCAAGTTTTACAAGATGTTGTCCCACCTTCGGCTTATGCAGTTAAGTTTTCTTATCCCAATCCTGTGTTGATTCAAATTGCCGATGTTACTCCTGAATGGAATGTAAACCTTGGAAGTAAAGGAGAGTTCTATTATATGGATCAACAGATAGATATCGCCGTCAACGTCAAGAGTGTGGGGAATGCAGATGTTACCATGGATATTACTGTGAATGGAATTGTTGAAGATTCCGTCGGAGGTTCTGTAGCTACTTTTCAAACGATAATTACTGGAGGTTTGCCCGCCGGGATGGACACTACAATTTGGTTCCAATGGACACCAACCGAAACGGGGCAATACGGGTTTCGAACCGCCACGGTAAATTCGGAAGATATCAATTCTTCCAACAATATTCAAGCAGCTGAGTTAGAGATTCTCGATGCCAATGCATTAGGAGCTCGAATGAGTTATGTGAATGAATCCGACGTGTCGACAGGAGTAATTTCTTGGTCATCGGGAGCTGGAGATGGAGTGGGAGTGTACATGGTTCCTGCAAGTTATCCTTATCAATTGGATTCTATGGGTGTGTTTTTAGTTGGTGGTGGCGATGATGTTACTTTGGAAGTATATGCCGACGATGGCATCAATAATGCGCCAGGAACACTTTTGCATTCTGAAACTTTAGCAGCAGCTGGTATAACATTCAATGCTTGGATTCGATCCGCAATGGTTTCTCCAATCACGTTCAATTCAGGAGGATTCTACCTTGTTTGGATTCAAGAAGGAACGGTTAACTCAATTGGAACAGTGAATAGTGGCCCATTGTCGAGACAGAATTTAGAATACTTGGGAGGTTGGGCTGAATTCCGATACAATCAAGTTGAGGATTTTATGCTTGAGGCACATGGGTTCTCGGTTTGTGCTACATTGACGAGTACCGCAACTTCAACCGATGAATTGTTAGGAAACGATGGAAGTATAAATTTAACCGTAACAGGTGGCGTACCTCCGTATTCATTCAATTGGACGAATGGTGGAGGAATTGTTGAAGATCCATCAAGTCTTTCTAGTGGATTGTATACGGTTACAATTACGGATAGCGCCGGTTGTGTGTCAACGCAGAATGTGACCGTGAACAGCCAAGTTGGACTAGTAGAAGCAACGGCAACTTCGAATTGGAATGTTTATCCGAATCCATCAAATGAAAAAATTACAGTAGAATTGAATAACTTTGGTAATGAATTTGTTGAACTAAAAATCTTGGACGTTATTGGAAGAGTGGTCCATAATTCAAGGGTGGAAGCAAGTCAAGAAGTAAATATTTCGAAAGCAGGATTGTATTACGTAGTATTGAGCTCTGAAGATCGATTTGAAATTAAACAAGTGATAATAAAATAATGATGAAACTTTTTCTTTCCGTAATCGCAGTGTTGGTTTTAATCTCATGCACGCGAACAAAGAATGACGAAATAAATGTGGCTCAAAATTTATGCGATTGCCAGCAATTTGTGCGTGATTACGATTCGACAGCTACGGAACTAATTGATCCTTCGTATTCAGATTCAGTTAATTATAAAATGTTGAAGGATTTCTACAAATTGAATGAGGAAGAGTTGAATGATTGTGCAACTTTGGTTGATCAAGAGTTAGAAAGCCGTATCGAAATTCTAAACTACTTTAGAAGCGCTGATTTAGAGTGTGAGTAAGAATTTATGCAATGATTTGATAGATTTAAATTTTTTACCATAAAAACTCAAGATGACTGAAAACGAATTGAAAACGATTCTTGGTGACGTACATTTGCTTAAAGGTACAAGTAGGCCAAGTCATGAGATTATTATTAGTTTCGAATGCCCTGTTGAAGATCTAAATGACATAGATCGATTCGTAACTGTTGTTCAAACTCGACTAAACGAACTGAAAGCTGGAACACTTGATATATTTGGTGTTAATGTTGATGCCAGCAGCGGTGAATTTCTAATTCGTTGTAATGAAACCATGAATATCGAGAGCATCTATAATGAAATTCGTCCAATTCTGGATGATTATAGTTTTTTTGATTACAGCCATGTCGCACTGCTTATGCCTCAGACTGGAGGAGGTTACCAGACTAAAACTGAATGTATAAAGGAATCCAATACGCTTGAAGATAATGACCCAGATCTACCTATTCCAGATGGTGTCAACTCAGCAAAATCAACTGGATGTTTAGGGCAACTTACAATTCTACTTTCTATTGGGTTAACGCTGCTTGCATTCTATTATTGATTAGAGCATTTTTACTGCATACGCTTTCTTATCCTCACTCGGCATAACTGCACTGCTGTTTGTTTTTCAGTTGCGATGCACCTTCTTCCTCAGAAACTATATTTCTTCTCGTTTTTAAAAGCAGTGCTTTTTCTTTTTAGCCCTAAAAAAGTGAAGGAAAATCAGAATTAAGTATCAGTGAGACAAGTAAATTACTACGCTACAACTTCGAAATAAAGATTCTTGTCTATTTCATTGAGGCTAATTACCATATGGTACGCTCCAATTTCTAAAGCGTAAAGTTTCAAGTCAACTTCGTGTTTTGCTTGAATGAGATCCTTGGTGCCGCTGTGAATTGTTTTACCACTTTCGAGTTCATTAATCAGAACCTTTAGTGTTCCTGATGTAAATGTCTCTAGATAAAGTCTACTTTCTGGCTGGATCGGATTGGGCGCTACGAAAGCTTCGAACCCATTTTTTCCGTTTCCTGCAAGTGGATTTAATTGAGGCGAAATCAATGGTTGAGGCTGCTGTATCGGAATTGGTCTTCTAATTGGTGTGGGTTCATATGGAGAACGACCCGTATTCGAAATAAATGGGTGCTTCACTTTTTCCTCTAAGTATTTGATGGTTTCAGGTGGCACATACATAGCACCATAAGTGACATTTATGTCTCCCATTACAAAGGTACAGATTTCATAAGGGCCTGAAATTTCTGGACCACCTCCAAATCCTCCAGCGTACGTTATTTCTCCTTCGCGCCAATCCCATGGAGAGACTATACCTTCCGTCCACGGGATTCCTGAGGGGGTGGTTGAATCAATTTCTATGGTTTCGGCGAATACTTCGTCTTCACTAGTTGTATGCAGTTTTTGAGATACCATTTCTTTCGCATGCGCATGTTGAGCCAAAATTTCATTTCCATTTTGTTCCATTTGACTTACAATTTCCTTCGAAACTGTATTCTGACAACTGAACAATGTCATTCCGAAAACGGCGATTAACGATACCATCCAAACAGCTCTAAAAGATTCTTGATCGGTTTTCCATCGGTAAAAGTCATTGTTGATCGCATCCATTTGGATGTTCGTGATTTTACCGCATGTTCTTCCTGGTTTGGAGAGTTGGGAAGAAAGTATGGATTTGATCTGTATGGGGGTCATGTTTGTGTAATCCATGACATCAATAGCGCACTTCTGACAGAACGCACCTTGTTCGGTGGTTGTCATTTTTGACCAATCTTCATCACACGGTTCTTTAATTTGAATTCCCATAGAGTAGCTAAATAACGGGCGAATTGGGCCTGCGTTGTGTTTTCAATTGTTAATGGTTTGTTAATTAACATTTTGGCTTTTCAAATTCGAAGAAACTAAATTCATGATATACGGGTGTTTTAACCTTGATCAAGTACCAAGAAAACCGGGTTGAATACGGAGCAGGATCCGAAACATTGAAATATGAAAAATTTACTTTTCTTGGAAGAACGGGGCGTATAGAGGAATCGAGAATCCAATTGGATTATTTGTAGATCGCTTTGAAAGTGTTATTTCCAATTCAAAGATGAAGTGGGTTGATTCTGCTTTAACTAAAGATTCGGAAAACTCAAAGAAAGAGTCGAGCTAGTTTTCAAGACTACTTTCGTCTTTTTTCTCTTCAATTTCGATAGCATCTTCTCGGAAGATGTCTTCCAATTTTTTCGGGCGAAGTGCTTCTTTCCAATCAAATCCTGGAATAAATTGTTCTGATTTTACAATTTGATCCATTGGATAAAATGCCCCGTCGGGTTGGTCGATATACGTTACTCCAGTAATTTCGTTGCTATCGATGTCAATTCTCAAACGACTTGAATACAAACGATTCATTCCCATTCGAGTAACCGTAGTTACTGTATCTCCAACTTCATTGTCCTCAGGAAATGATACTGTCATTGCATTTCCAACGACAGTTGCTTGGTACAAATTATTGTCTCTAAAATCAGCGACGATGTTCTTTCCTCCAATTTGATTGTAGTACAACTCGGGTGCAACCTCCATTAAAATAGTCGCATTGTCATAGATGTTAATGTGCTCGACCAATGAATCGTTTAGATCAACATCAATAAAAGTTCCTTTCAATTCCGCCGTTTTAGCCCAAACGATTGGCGAATAATGCATTTCAATTTTACCTCCGGCCTTGTTGTAGACAATACTGTCTGCACGGCCTTGAAATTCACGCGAAAATATTCTAGCTCCATGGTAAGCCTTTATAAGTTCTAAACTGTCCGACTTATAATTGAATAGTGTGTCTGCATGAATGTTCAAAGTATCATCTTGCATGATCTTCGTCGCGTACGCATGTCCTGTTAAAAGCGAGTAATTCAGTGTGTCGGAAGAGAAGGCGTAATCACTATTAAAAGAAATTTTCTGAACGGAATCCATGTAATAGACGTTTCCGTAACCGATGTATTCACCCTCCTTTGGTTTGTACAGTAAGGTATCACCAGAAATGTAATCTGATTCTCTGGCGATCCACGCGTTTTTTTGGAGGGAGCCTTCTTCCGTTTCGGTATTGTACCATCCGGATTCACAATACATCTTGGTTTCTTTTGCCTCGATATTCGTGGGGCCTTGGAAATAGGTTTTTTTCTGACTGTACAGATAGCGCAATGTATCCGTGGTCATATTCATATCCGGACCTTTGTAAACGACGTCTTTACTAAAAAAGAAATTCTTTGTTTCCGGATGAAAATAGCCAATCTTACTCGTCAAAACTTCATTGGATTTGATGCTTTGCACCTTACCGCCATGTTGGTAATAGGCTTGGCCTTTTTTTGCGTCGTATTCGAGTGTGTCTGTGGTAAGTTTAAACTCATTGTCGCGCACGCGAACATTGCCCCAGAGCGTTGCTTTGCGCTTTTTACCGTTGTAATACAATGAATCGCAAAATAGATTTAAAGTATCTCTTTTGTTGATATGGACTTTTCCATAAGCTCTAACAATTTTCGCCTTTTCATAGTAATGAGCAGAGTCGCAAAACATTTCGTTTCCTTGGTAGGTGAAATGAACGTTTCCAACAAGTCGATGGTAGGCTCTTTTATTACTGAATTCAACAAAGTCAGACCCTGGTAAAAGTTCCAGAATATCATCTTGCGCAAAGCCAATGGCTGTATGCAAAAAAAGTGCGCTAAAAATAAGCGCACTTTTCAATATGTTGAATTTTAAATTCAAGCGAGTACTTTATTCTCTTTGTTTTCTAATGTTTGCGTTCTGTCAGGTCCAACTGATACAACTGTAATTGGAACTTCCAAATTGCGTTCCAAATATTCAACGTATGCTTTCAACTCAGCTGGAGCGTCATTAATCGAAGTTAACTTCGTTGTGTCACAATTCCAACCTTTGATGTCTTCATATACAGGAACAACTTCAACGTCATTAACGTCGTAAGGGAAGTAATCGTATCTCTCTCCGTCAATTAAGTAATGCGTGCAAACACGAATCGTATCGAAATTATCTAAAACATCTGCTTTCATCATTGATAGCTCAGATGCACCATTGATCATAATCGCATATTTCAATTGCGGTAAATCAACCCATCCACATCTTCTTGGACGTCCCGTAGTTGCTCCAAATTCAGATCCTTCTTTTCTAATTTTCTCACCAACTTCATCCTCAAGTTCAGTAGGGAAAGGGCCGCTACCAACTCTTGTGCAATACGCTTTGAAAATTCCGATTACATTTCCGATTTTTGTTGGAGCAACACCTAAACCAGTACAAGTACCAGCAGTAACAGTGTTTGAAGAAGTAACGAATGGGTATGTTCCGAAGTCAATATCAAGCATTGTTCCTTGAGCACCTTCAGCCAATACCTTCTTTCCAGCTTTGATTGCATCGTTGATGTATTGTTCGCTATCCACAGCTTTCAATTCTTTCAATAATTCTATCGCCGCCATCCAAGGACCTTCTAATTCAGAAAGATCATAAGTGAAATCTTCATATCGCTTCAGCATTTGCTTGTGCTTTTCAACGAGCGCTTTGTATTTCTCTTCGAAATTCGGCGAATAGATATCTCCAACTCGCAATCCGTTTCTGCCTGTTTTATCCATATACGTTGGACCGATACCTTTCAATGTCGAACCAATTTTATCTTTTCCTTTTGCTGCTTCAGAGGCTGCATCAAGAAGGCGATGTGTTGGAAGAATAAGGTGTGCTTTCTTTGAAATCAATAATCTTGATTTGTAATCAATGTTGAACGGCTCTAATTTGTCCAATTCTCCTTGGAAAATTACAGGATCGATAACGACACCGTTTCCAATCAAGTTCATAACTCCATCTCTAAAAATTCCAGACGGGATCGTATGCAAAACGTGTTTGATACCATTGAACTCAAGTGTGTGACCAGCATTTGGCCCTCCTTGAAAACGCGCGATAATGTCGTACTTAGGAGTCAATACATCGACAATTTTTCCTTTGCCTTCGTCTCCCCATTGTAAACCGAGTAATACGTCTACTTTCATTGTATTTGCTTAAAGTGATTTAATGCTTCTTCTTTATTCGTATAGATAGTGTAGACCTCATCTAGCTTCGCTATTTCAAAGATCTTCTTAACGTTTCCTTCAATTCTTAATAAAACCAAATCTCCACCTAAAATTCTCGCTTTTGTGAGCGTTCTCATAAAGAATCCAATTCCGGACGAGTTTGTGTGGGTCAATTCTGCTAAATCAAAAATGATTCTGAAATAATTTTGATTCAAGTGATCAAATACCAATTTCTCCAATTCCTCGAAATCGTCGTCTGAGGTAATTTTTCCTGCTAAAGAATAAGTAATAACAGGATCTTCGATGTTTATGTCAAATTCTAAAGTCAAATTATTTCTTTTTAGTTCCTTTTCTTACTCCGTAGAAATACAAAGAGTGGTGTTGTATTTCAATATCAAAAATTTCTTCAATCGTTGATTTAATATTTTGAATTCTTGGGTCGCAAAACTCAAGCAATTCACCCGTATCGGTTAAAACAACATGATCGTGCTGTTTAGAACCGTGTGCTTTTTCAAATTGTGCGATGTTTTTACCGAATTGGTGCTTTCTGACAAGGTTACATGCCAATAAAAGTTCTATGGTGTTGTAAAGCGTCGCTCGCGAAACTCGGTAATTCTGATTTTTCATTTCAACATAAAGAGACTCAATGTCAAAGTGTCCTTCGTAGTTATAAATTTCAGCGAGTATGGCGAATCGTTCAGGTGTTTTTCTGTGTCCATTTTGCTCCAGGTATGCGGAGAAGATGCTCTTTACTTTAGTCTGTAATTCCTCTTGAACCATTTCAAATTCAGGTAAGTGACAAATTTACGGAATTTAATCCATCGAAAACGGTTTCCAGCGCAATAAGGATGTGGAGTTTTCAACAACTTGTTTACAACTAAAAAGCCGTTCTAATTTGCATTAGAACGGCTCAAAATAAAGTAGTATAGTTTTACATCAATGAAGCAACAATTTCATTTGCTTCCACGCCTGCCTTAAGTTTGTCAATAATTATAGCCTCTAATTCATCAACTTGATCAGATTTATAACCCAAAGCAATTCCGTATTTGTTTGCTAGTTTCTCTTCTTTAGCGTCAATAACTCCATCAATACAGATCATTTCAATGAACTGAACAAAACGCTCAATTCTATCTTCCTTTCCTGAAGGTGGAATCATTGGGTAATTATCAGGGTTTTCAAGAATTTCACTCACCTGTTCATCTGTTAAAGACAAACGGTGTGCAATTCGATTCAATAAATCTTGTTCCGTATGGTCAACAGTTCCGTCAACACGCGCAAGCATCACTAAGTTGTTAAAAATTCCTTTGTCAGAGCTTTGTCCTCCTGACTCAAATTGTTGTGCAATTGTTCCCATTGTTCTTGATAAAATTTCGCTGCAAATGTAATTAATTCGTTGCCGTATTTCGTCGGTTTTTAGATATTATTTTCAATATAACCAATAAGTGAATGAATCACCTTAATATGAATCTCTTGAGCTCGATCTGCATACTCAGAATGCGGTGCTCTTATTTCAACATCGCAAAGATTTGCCATTTCGCCTCCAGTTTTTCCTGTCAACCCAATGACTAACATTCCTTTTCTTTTGGCTTCATTAATTGCGTTAATCACATTCTTGGAATTTCCAGAAGTTGATATTGCAAGCAAAACGTCACCCGGTTTTCCAACACCCTCAATGTATCGAGAAAAAATAGAATCAAAGCCATAATCATTTCCAACACAGGTAATATGACTGGGGTCAGAAATTGATAAAGCAGCGATTGAAGGTCGGTCGTCTCTGAAGCGTCCAGTCAATTCTTCTGCAAAATGCATTGCATCAGACATTGAGCCGCCATTTCCACAACTGATTATTTTTCCTCCATCTTTTATGCTGGAAGTCATGATATCACCCGCTCTTGTGATTTTTGCAATATTTTCTGAATTGTTAAATAATTGCAAAATTTCTAAAGATTGGGAAAATTGGTCTGCTATTTGGTTTTCACTCATTGAAATTGAATTTGTCACAAAATAAAGAAATTAAATAGCAGGCGACAAAAATTAAACCAAACTTGCTATATTTGAAACTCGGGCGTAAGCTCAAAAAACGCTAAATATGAAAAAAGGAATACTATTAATTTTCTTCGGGGTACTATTATCTATGTCGGCAACATCTCAAGATTGCTTCACAAGATTACAAAAAGCTTTTGACGCTAGAGGTTCACATTCTGTTTCGGATGACATGCACAGAAATGTTTATATCTCATACTTTGAAGATGGTGGATCACGCTGTATTAGCGGTAAAGCCCGTGTTGAAAACGGAAAAATTGTTTCTGTATTTCTTCAGTATGATGATAACACGTACGAATTACTAGACGCGAAATTCTACAATTCAAAAAAATTGCAACCCGCTATTATTAATGGAATCTCTGAAATGATTTACACTATTGATGGTGAAAAATTCAAGATTGTTTTCATCGATCAGTTGAAAGCAAAACAAAAAGAATTTAAAACAATTGAATTACCAGACGATCTTTAGGATCGAAACCACTAATATAAATCCCGTTTCATTCCGATAACTATCGGAAGAGGCGGGATTTTTTTGTTTTGTAAGAATGCCAAATCGCAATTGTGACCACTCCTTACTATTTTATACTATTTTTGATTCTTAACTAATACCATAACATGTTCAAGGATAAAGTTGTTTGGATCACAGGTGCTTCATCTGGAATAGGCGAGTCGATGGCTATTCAAGTCGCGAATGAAGGCGGCAAAGTTGTTTTGTCAGCGCGTACTGAATCGAAACTTCAAGAGTTGAAAGCAAAGCTTCAAAATTCAGAGGACCACCTTATTGTTCCATTGGACCTTGAGAAATCTGGAAACTTTGAAGATTTAGTTAAACAAGTCAAAGATCATTTTGGAAGAATCGATTTTCTATTCAATAATGGAGGCAAATCGCAACGTTCTGAAGTGCACGAAACACCATTGGATGTCGACCGACGAATTATGGAAATCAACTACTTTGGAAACATCGCTTTAGCGAAAGCAATCCTGCCTGTTTTTCGTGAACAAAAATCGGGACATTACTTAATTATCTCAAGTATTGCTGGGAAGTTTGGTTTCTTCTTGCGAAGTGCTTACAGTGCGTCTAAACATGCCTTGCACGGCTTTTATGAGAGTTTAAGGCTGGAAGAAGAGAAGAACAATATTCACGTGACAATTGCCTGTCCTGGTAAGATAAACACGGAAATATCTGTTAACGCGATCAGTGCATCCGGCGAGAAGCACGGCATCATGGATCACAATCAAGAAACAGGAATGTCAGCGGAAGAATGCGCACGACAACTTTTAGATGCAGTTCGAAAGAATAAAAAGGAAGTCCTGATTGGAAATAGAGAAATTAAAGCAGTAACGATCAAGCGTTTTTTACCGAAATTATTTTGGAGGATTATTAGAAAGCAACCGGCAACGTAGGGGATCGGCTGACGCTTCTTGGGTATTAGATCGGTCGTTAACTCCCTGTTGGATATTGGATCGTTCGTTGCACTCACTTTTGGATATTGGATCGGTCGTGAACTCCCTTTTGGATGTTAGATCGTTCGTTGCACTCACTTTTGGATCGTTCGTTGTATTCACTTTTGGATATTGGATCGGTCGTGAACTCCCTTTTGGACTTTAGAATTTAGACGTCTATTTTTCAAACTTCATCGTCTAATATCTAATATCTAACATCCAACATCTAATATCCAACAACCAAATCCTAATATCAATACCTACCTCGTCAATCTCGAAATAACGTCTAAATGCTCAGGATAACTTTCAATAAGTTCGGCCCTTTCTGCCAATTCAAAATCATTGAAATCAAAGCCTGGGGAAACCGTACATCCAACCAATGAAAAAGGACTATTGTCACTAACTTCAGACGCGAACCATGAACCACCTTTTACAACGAACTGAGGAACTTCGCCATTCTTAAAGTCTTTCCCAACTCTTGTGCAGGTGTATATTCCATTCGAATCAATGACATGAACGTTTATTGCAGCTCCATCATAATGGTGCCAAAATTCATCTTGTTTAATTCTATGAAATGCCGAAAATGAATCAGAGGTCAAAAGGAAGTAGATCGCTGTACTGTAACTTCTATCACCATTATAATCTTCACCCAATTCCGATTTACTGATAGAACCTTCACTTCGAAATGTTTCTTTGTAGAATCCACCTTCTGGGTGAGGGATAAGCTCTAAATGCTCGATAATATCTTGGGCTGTATTCATGGGGTTGATTTTAGGATCGTTCGTAAACTCACTTTTAGATGTTAGATTTTAGACGTTCATTTTTCTAAACTTCATCGTCTAATATCCAAAAGCGCAGCGATCTAATATCTAAATTCTAGATTACCATGCAAACAAAGGACGATCACTCATCAAAGCATTCACCTCAGAACGCACTGAAGAAATAACCTCCTCATTGTCAATGTTCGTAATTACCTTGTCCATAAGCTCAACAATTTTCGCCATCTCATTAGGTTTAACACCGCGAGACGTGATCGCAGGAGTACCGATTCTAATTCCAGATGTTACGAATGGTGATTCAGTATCAAATGGAACCATATTTTTGTTAACGGTAATATCAGCAAGAACCAATGCATTTTCAGCATCTTTTCCAGTGACACCTTTTGAACGTAAATCAATTAACATGGAGTGATTGTCTGTGCCACCAGAAATAATTGCATATCCACGTTTTACAAATTCATCAGCCATAACCGAAGCATTTTCTTTCACTTGCTTCATGTATACTTTGTAACCATCCGTTAAAGCTTCACCGAAAGCAACAGCTTTAGCAGCAATTACGTGTTCTAAAGGTCCGCCTTGAGTTCCAGGGAAAACAGCTGCATCTAACAACGCCGCCATTGATTTTGGATTTCCGTTCTTCCATTTCAAACCATAAGGGTTATCGAAGTTCTTTCCAAGCATAATTACCCCACCTCTTGGCCCTCTTAATGTCTTGTGCGTCGTTGTTGTAACAATATGGCAATACTCCATTGGATTCGATAACAATCCAGTTGCGATCAATCCTGCTGGATGAGAAATGTCTGCTAAAATTAAAGCGCCTACTTCATCCGCAACTTTACGAATTCTAGCGTAATCCCAATCTCTACTATATGCAGATGCTCCACAAATAATCAATTTTGGCTTTTCCCTTTTGGCTACTTCTTCAAGCATATCGTAATCAACTTGTCCTGTTTCTTTACTTACACCATAGAAATGAGGATCGTAAATTTTTCCAGAAAAGTTAACCGGAGAACCGTGTGTCAAGTGACCGCCATGCGACAGATCGAATCCTAAAATTTTATCTCCAGGATTAAGACAAGCAAGAAGAACAGCAGCATTCGCTTGAGCACCTGAGTGAGGTTGGACATTTGCCCATTCTGCTCCAAATAATTTACAAAGACGTTCAATTGCTAAGTTTTCGATTTTATCTACAACTTCACAACCACCATAATAACGTTTCCCTGGAAGACCTTCGGCATACTTGTTTGTAAGTACACTTCCCATGGCTTCCATAACCTGATCACTTACGAAATTTTCCGAAGCAATTAATTCAATTCCATGAAGTTGTCTTTGGTGTTCGTCTTTAATTAAGTCAAAAATTTGTGCGTCTCTTGCCATATCAATTCTAGTAATTGCGTTTGTATATTTTATTTAAACCGTCGTTTAATTCTGTGTCCGGTTTGTATTCGGTTAATCCCATTAGTTTTTTAGAACTCCCAACTCTTCGCTCTACTTCGTAGTCATAACGTTTCTTAGGAGCTTCTATATAACTGATTTCAGAAGTTGAATTGGTTATACTCTTGATTTGTTCTGCAACATCCATAATACACCATTCAGCCTCATTTGCGATATTTACAATGTGACATCCTTTCAAATCCATTAATCGAACACAAGATTCAATTGTATCATCGATATAAGTGAAATCACGTGTTTGTTTTCCTGAACCGAATACTGTGATATTGTTTCCAGCGATTGCTTGCTCAAAGAACAATGGAATAACCATTCTGTTGTCTTGGTTCCATCCATAAACATTGAAGAATCTTAAGCAAACAACGTCAATTCCTTTTTCTTCGTGATGTGAAGCCAAGTAAATTTCGTTGTACCTTTTTGCCATTGCGTAAGACGTATGCGGATCAACCAAAACCTCTTCAGTTAATGCGCTTTCAATAGCTGAGTGACCATAAATACCACTGGTAGAGGCATACATGATCTTTTTAATGTTATTTATTTCTGCCGCCATCACAACGTTGCGCGTTCCAATCACTTCAACGTCCATTGTTTCAACGGGATTGTCAGCAACAATATCAACGCCAAGAACTGCGGCAAAATGGAATATTAAATCACATCCTGCAGAAGCTTTTGTAACGAGTTTAAAATCTCGAACATCTCCGTGAATGAATTCTATCTTTTCGAAAGTTTCTTTTTCTAACTTATTTCCTCTCAATAGAGAATCTAGAACAACCACATCGTTTCCATCATCGACCAATCTTTTGGCAAGATTACTTCCGATAAAACCTGCGCCACCTGTAATAAGTACTTTCATATTTCTCTAATATTTAGTGCAAATATCGTTTAATTTAAGTTTATCTCTAATTGAACGATACTATAATCTCTTAATCGTTGTTAGCTTGTGTGTCAAGTCGCCAGAATCACTGTTTATTATTCCGGATTCTGTCAACCGATCGACGCGAACATGACCACTGGCATGAATTATTTCGCCTTGATTGTTACAGATCCCAACATGTGTTACTTTTCCCGAACTGTTTTCGAAATAAGCCAAGTCGCCGGCTTCAATATCTTTAAATTCAACTGTCGCTCCGATTGTAACTTGCTCGAAGGCATCTCTTGGTAAATTGAATCCCGCAAATCGATAAATGACTTGCGTCAATCCTGAACAATCAATTCCGAAAGGAGTTTTTCCTCCCCACAAATAAGAAGTGTTGATATAATCGTTTGCAAAGTCAAGAACAGTCGTGTTCTCATTTTTTTCTTCCTCAAGCCATTTGAATTCATCTGCACCAATTGAGAATGCATTCATTCCTTCTGGTATCGATGAACCGCGGTAAATGGATTGAATGCCCCAAGGCGTTTGAAGACTTCTCGTTTTATCCTTCGAATACGACAAGCCATTTAGCCAGCGTTTCATTTCTTTATCGGAGATCAAACGGACATGTTTAAAATCAATCCAGCCTTCGTAGCCATCTGTAAACGTCGATATTTTAGCCCACGGATGGCTTAATTCGAGAATGGAAATGACTTCACCAAAAAGCAATTGGGTTACGATTTCACTTTGGTCTTTTTTGTCGACTCGAACAGGGGCCACGCTGACCATACAGTATCCATGCTCTTTTGCCATATTAAGCTTTCGGGAAATTTGGGTGATTCACCAAGTTCGCTATTTGCTGAACGTGTCTTTCGTTGTGATATACCACAAATAGTAATGCGTCTCCCAATCTGAGTCGAACAATTTTCGAAATAGAAATCGGAATTTTCACACGTTTCATATTCACTGTTTGCGCCAATTCAATAATGGATTGTAGATCGGTTTGATGCTTAATGAAATCCTCAAATTCTCGTCCCGTAAGTAGACTAGAATCTATTGATGGATTGTATCCTTTCTGCGCTTTGAATTTTCGTTTGATATTCTTAGCATTACCCAGCTTCATTGATTTCCACGCAGAACGCCCCAAAGGAGAACTTAAAAAGGCTTCTTTGGTCGAGGTGAAACGAGTGCTTGCAATTTTCTTTTTGAAGGTAGGTTGATAATAGCGGCTGTATTCGTTTAAATGCGATAGAACTTCAGAGATATTCCAAAATCCTTGATCGGGTCTCCACTTCAACTGATCTTCATTCAAATTACCCACAAGTTTATTGATCGCGTCAATATTATCTAGCGTAATATTAGATACAGTTTTGATAAGTTCTGACGTTGTCATCTTTCCCTTCATAAAGTCAAGCAAAAATAGTTAAAACCATCAGATTACGAGCCAAATCTTAGTAAAGAATTACAGAACTTTAGTTACTTTTGGGCGAGATGTAATTATCCTTTCAAATGGCAACAGAACAACCTCTTATTTTAATTACAAATGATGACGGAATAACTTCCAAAGGGATTGCATCTCTTTACGAAGCTGTTAAGGATTTTGGTGAAGTTGTATTGATTTCTCCTGATTCTCCGCAATCGGGAATGGGACACGCTATTACGATTAATGATCCATTAAGGTTGTATCCTTCAAAACTGTTTCCCGAAATAGAATCTTTTGCCTGTTCGGGAACTCCAGTTGATTGCGTAAAATTAGGGATTCATCAAATTATGAAGAGAAAACCTGATTTGATTGTTTCAGGAATTAATCACGGTGCAAATACTGCTACGAATGTTCTCTATTCTGGAACGATGTCCGCAGCAGTTGAAGGCGCCATGGAAGGAATTCCATCCATTGGATTTTCACTTGATTCATTTGATTTAGAAGCAGACTTTTCTGCGGCTATCGGTATTGTAAAATCAATTGTAGAATCTTCTTTGAAAAATGGAATTCCAGAGGGCGTTTGTTTGAATGTAAATATTCCAGATCTTCCCAAGGAAGCGTTGAAAGGAATAAAAGTTTGCAGGCAAGCACATGCGTATTGGGAGGATCGATTTGAAACAAGGACAGATCAATTCAACAGGACGTATTATTGGCTCTCAGGTGATTTTATGGACATCGATCAATCAGACGATACCGATTTATTCTGGATTGCAAAAGGATATGCTACTGTTGTTCCAACTCAGTTTGATATGACACATTATAAGGCGATTAAGGAATTAGAAAATTGGAATTTATGAAGAAGATAAAATTTACAAAACAACATGCAATGGGAGTTCTGATTGGACTCGTTTCACCTTTGGTTTTTATTCCAATCGTTATCTTTCTTTTTTCATGGATTCAAAACCATACGTTCGGACGATTGTGGAGTGATTTTAAGGGATTTGATGCAATGCAAGTCAAAGTAATTACTGTTTCATTGTTGTCCAACCTAATTTGGTTCTATACAACCCTGAATAAAGAGTATTACAATATTGGTCGTGGGATCATCATAGGAACTCTATTGTTTGCTCCTTACATTATCTACGTTAAGTTTTTCTAAATGTCCAAGCCAACAAAATTATACATTATTGCAGGAGAAGCATCAGGTGACTTGCATGCGAGTAATTTGATGAAAGCCCTTTTGGATGAAGATCCTACTATTGATTTTCGATATTGGGGAGGAGATAAAATGAACGACGTGCAAGAAGGAATGGCCAAGCACATCAAAGAATTGGCATTCATGGGCTTTGTGGAAGTTTTAATGAACATTAGAACGATTTTTAAAAACATTTCCTATTGTAAAAATGATATCTCAGAATTCAAACCAGACGCTTTAATATTGGTCGATTACCCCGGATTTAATTTAAGAATTGCCGAGTGGGCAAAAGCGCAAGGGATAAAAGTGTATTACTACGTTTCGCCGCAAATTTGGGCTTGGAAACAAAACCGCGTTCATAAAATCAAGAAGATTGTTGATCAAATGTTCGTTATTTTACCTTTTGAAAAGGACTTCTATAAGAAGTTTGATTACGATGTAGAATATGTTGGACATCCCTTACTTGACGAGATCGAAAAACACGATTTTAGTGCAACAAAGCAAGCGTTTCTAAGTCGGAACAATTTGGATGAACGTCCAATAATAGCCGTTTTACCAGGAAGTCGAAAACAAGAGGTTTCCAAGAAACTTCCTATAATGCTCGAAGCGGTTAAGGCACATCCCGATTACCAAATTGTGATTGCTGGAGCGCCTTCATTGGCTGCTGAGTTTTATGCAAGTATCGATACTTCGGTGAAAATTATTTTTGGAGAAACCTACGAGTTAATGTACAATTCAACAGCCGCAGTTGTAACATCTGGTACTGCGACCTTAGAAACGGCATTGTTCAAGGTTCCAGAAGTGGTCTGCTACAAAGGATCGAAAATCTCATACATGATCGCAAAGCGCCTGATAAAGGTGAAATACATTTCATTGGTCAATCTAATAATGGATGAAGAAGTGGTGAAGGAATTGATTCAAGCGGATTGCACAGCAGAGAATATTAAGGCTGAATTGGATCAATTGATTTCGAATGAAATGTACAGATCTGAGCTCCTGAAAAAGTACGATGAATTGGAGAAAATTCTCGGTGGAGGAGGTGCAAGTAAAAAAGTTGCACAATCCTTGTTGAAAACTATTCACTAGGCCTTAAATCGAGGTGCTTACGAATTGTAATTTTGATATATGAAGCTTCTTATCTTCATTTTGTTTGTTACTGTCAGCCAGCTGTCTTTTGGACAAGAGCTTAGGATTGGTTTGCTTTATTCTCTCAAAGTCAAACGCGTTTCAATTAACCTTCATCAAGGAAATTATTCTGTGATTGGAGATTCGACGGATTTGGGCAAATTGTCTTCGATGATTGTCGACATTACAGGGAAAAATGTAAAAGTTAGTTTCAATGGAACGTATCAGACTTTTGAGAAAATTATCGTTATTCAAGACACGGTGAACTCAGCGTTGCATGTAAAGGCCTTGTCACCTGCTTCTAAACAACATTATTACCGAGATAATTTAGAAATATCAAGTGACGGTTCTCGATTGCGCGTGGTGAATCTTGTTGATATGGATAATTATTTATCGGGCGTTGTGGAATCGGAGGGAGGCGGAGGTCGCCATTTAGAATATTACAAAGTTCAAGCTTTGATGAGTAGAACCTATGCCTTAAAAAACGAGCACCGCCATAAAAAAGATGGATTTCAATTGTGTGATGGCGTTCATTGTCAGGCATACCATAACATGCTTCGTCATACTCCAAAAATAAAAACGGCGGTTAAGGCAACGGCAGGAAAAGTACTTGTGGATCAATCAAACTCTTTGGTAGCATCCTATTTTTCGGCGAATTGCGGCGGACAAATTTGTGATGCGGCTCACGTTTGGAATACCTCCGTTTCTTACGTAGAAACATTTATTGATACTTTTTGCATACATACACGTCAAGCTACTTGGACGAAAAGCATTGATAAGTCGAAATGGGAATCATTCCTTAAAACGACCTATGGTGTAACTGAAGAAAAGTACGGCGATAAGATTTACAATTTTAAACAAGAACAGCGAACTGCTTTTTATATTCACCCCTCATTAGGAGTGCCTATGCGCGATTTGCGGGTTAAATTCTTTTTGAAATCTACGTATTTCGATACGCATTTGGAAGGATCGCAAGTGGTACTAAATGGTCGTGGCTTTGGACATGGAGTGGGTCTCTGTCAAGAAGGAGCGATGAATATGGCAAAACTCGGATATGATTATACCCAAATCGCTAGATTCTATTTTTACAATGTTGATATTATTGATGCCAATCAAAATAATTTCTTCGATCAGGGAGGGAGTTTGGAGTAGATTCTATTCGTAAAAGATTACGTAAACATCTTCATCGTCCTTTTTAAAGAACTTTTGTTCTCGCGCGAATCGTTCCACTTCGGGCTTGTATTTTAACTTTTTCAAAGTAATTTGGGTTTCCTCCAAATCCTTTTTCATCTTGTTTGTGTCCTCTTGTAAATGACTCAGCTTGTTTGATTGAGAAAATATAGTGAATATGTCATTCTCGTCCAAAAACAACGTGTATACAAAGAATATGACCGTAGCGAGGATAAACTTGTTCCGAAGTAATTGCAATGCTTTTTTCATTGCTTCAAAGATAAGAGGTTCTTGGCCTTCTTGCAGTAATGTGCAATGATGTTATTCAATAGGGATTGTTCAAATCCGAATAAAGCCTACTTAAGAACGATCTTACGTCGATAAATTTGTCCTTCAGATTCCACAGTCATTAAGTAACTGCCCGCATTCAAATTATTCAATTGAATTTGTTCTTTTGGACCAAAGGATGAAATTGACTGGTTCCAAATAATTTTTCCGGAAATGTCAAACACAGTGATGTTCGCTTTTTGACCGACGAGATGATCCGTTTCAATCGTTAAATTGCCATCCGAAGGCGTTGGATAAATCTTAATCGCTGATTTATCGAACTCAGAAAGTGAAACTTCGTCAAGAGCAATTGCAAAATGAGCTAGAGCCCCCATTGCACCTTTGGTTACTTGGAATAAATAGTCCAAATCCATATTTACAATCAAATCTTGACTTGTATGCGAGTAAGGAGATTCATTCTTTTCATACAGTCCAGTGACAATTTCGCCGTTGTTCATGAACGGAACGTAATCTGAACCGTAAGCAAAATAAAACTCAGTGTTCAGTGTAGAGTAGAATTCAATGCAATTGGCCAATTCGGTCGTCGCTATTGCGGATGCAGCATTATTAGCCGCTGGTGGACTTTCGTCTCTCTCACAAACGATAATGTCATTTGTCATTCCAGCAGTTCCGCCAACTTGATCAATGTTGAATACCAGTCGAATATCCATGTTTGTACTGATTACATCGTCATTTACGTAATTGATACTTCCGAGCAAACCATCTTCTTCAGCGCTGAAGTGAATGAATTTTATTGAATATTCTGTATCAACATTTTCCAACAGCCGCGCCAATTCCAATAAGATTACAGTTCCCGTCCCATTGTCATTCGCACCAGGACCATTTTTAGTGTCGTAATGCGCATCAATAATAACATACGTGTTTGGGTAAACGGAACCTGTTTTCGTTACGACAAGGTTTTTGGTACTTACTCCTGAAGCGAAAAATTGATCCTCCTGAATGTCTGTATAGCCATAACTCACGTAAGCATTGTAAAGCCAATCGTATGTGTTTTCAAGCTCTGTCGATCCAACTTGTTTTTCTCCAAAGCTTTCAAATGTGACTAAATTTTGATTGATGGTATCCTGATTACAAGCATCTGCAAGACTTGCGTAAAAAGGGTTGTAAGATTGACCGAACGATCCGAATGCATAAAAGAGTAGGGGGAGAAGGGCTATTTTCATAAGTTCTATTCAGAGAAAGCTAAATTAGGAAAACAAATTGCAATAAAAAACCCGCTCTATATTATAGAACGGGTTTAGTTATAAAATCGTTGGATTATGAATTGACGATCTCGTCATATTTCTCTTTCCATATTTCATCTTCTTCAAAAAATTGAGCCACTTTATTTAAAAGTTCTTTGGCTTTGTCTTTTTGACGTTTGTTTTTTAAGGCATCAGCAGAATACAATACTCCGTACATAAACATATTTTTATCCGCTTCGCTCCAACCTTCAATGCTAGTAACTTCTTTTAATAACTTATCCGCTTCAATCCAAAGCGCTCTTGAAGTTCCTGGATCTGAATCTACGAATTTACATGCTCCAGCTAAATATTTCGAGCCAACAAGGTGTGCTGTGATTTTGTTGTACTTAACAGTCCATGAATATGCTTTTCTGGCTTGACCAGCGTCAAAATCATTTCTAATTCGCGTAAGGAGCGACATTTGGAATTCCTCAACGAAATCAACGAACTCTTCATCAGCAATAGTAGCACCATCATTTATTTTCAGGTCGTACTTCACGCCTTTTCCTAAATACTTGATTGCGTCTTTATACGCATTTTTGTACTTCTCGTCTGGATCACCGGATAAATGTATTTTGTGAAGTCCTTTAGCCGCCCAAATGTAGGGAGGCACTTCCTTCTTGCTGTTATCATTTTCCGTAATCTTGATAGCTTTTGCTACTAGTTTTTTATACGCTCCATCCGCATACAGGATCTTCAATTCGTCATAGTTCTGACCGAAAGTCATTTGACTCATGAAAATTAAACTTAAGCAAGCAATAATATTTTTCATAGTGTTCTTGATTTTCCTTTCAAGATTCAATTATTGTACCGAATCTTAATATTTCCGTAAAGTTAACTTTTTTTTAACAGTTCGATACTCAAGGTACTTAAGATATGATTGATATTAGGTTTTATTCTTGTCCTCAAAATCTTGAGTTACGAGCGATTCCAAAATACTTAAATTCAAAGAATAATTACTTGATCGCTTTAAATATTTCTTTGATAATAACAACAGCCGAGCGTGATCCAACTTTGTTGCTATAGTCAAGAGCAACATTAGTACTGAGTTCTTTTTCGCGGTACTCTGTTTTTTCCTTATTACCACCAGTAATTACTTGACCGGCGGTTCGGTTGGTTGTTACCTTCTCGTCCTTGTCTTTGTTTGCGCTCCAGGAGAACGTTTCTCCATTGGATACGCGCGTTAACGTTCCCGATGCTGAAACGTCAATGGAAGTAAGTTCAAAGGTTTCTCCATGGTTATCCGAAACAGTATCGTTAACAGTTTCTGTTGTTGTCGATTCGTTGATTTTAAAATTTGAGATCTGAACTGTAAATTCAGGACTTACCTCATTAAGAATAATATTACCTGCTTGAAGTTCTGTTTTTAAACCAATTAAATACTGTTCCTTAAGTTCCTCATTTGTATATGCTCCAGAGAAATTTGAGTTCCCACTGTTATTGATTTGAACATCGGATTGAATTGTGATGTTTACATGTACTTCGCGCTCCAATTGCTTATTGAGATTCGTATAGCATGAATTCAATCCACTTAAAAGTACAATTGAAAGGGCTATAACTGTTAGACGTGTCATAATAATAGTGGTTTGTGGTAAAATTTATGGACTAAAATACGAATCCAAAACCAATATAAAGTGCTTCTGGTAGCCCAATTCCAGTTCGAAACATAAAATGACCATCACTTTTCTGAAATCTATAACCCAGATTTCCCGCTGGAAGTACTTTGAATTGATCCATGGATTCAGTTTTTATAATCGCTGCTCCAGCACCTAGTTCAAAATGTGCTGCTTTTTTGCCAAACAAAGCGAAAGATTTTAGATTGAATTGAGTTCCCCAATCCGTATAGACGAAATATTTACCGCCACCTGCGCTTAACCAAATAGATTGAAGGCTTTTGTTATGTCTTCCCATTAACATTCGCTCATAGTGTGCAGAAGCTTGAATATAAATCAAAGCGAAACCAAGCGAACCTTGAACAACATTTTTGTTGAACTTGCTGTTTTCTGGAGTTATTGGCTTTTTTATTGAACCTATCTGTGCGCTACAGTTAAAGGAAATGCAAGCGAAGAATAGTAAGGAAACAATACTCGTTTTTTTAATCCGATTTCTGACTGTCATTTTGCTTTCAAATTTATGATAAACATACCTTGCATATCGATGGTTAACTCTTTATCTGATATTTGTATGACTTCGTAGGTGAATGTTTCACTGGTATTTGTGTTTCCAGCATTAAACTCAGAATCCTCATTGAAATAATAAGTGATCGCCAATTCTTTAGAATCGGTTGTGTTCCATTTGGCCTCTTTTAATCCGAGTAATTCAATATACTCTGGTGGAAACTTCACACTTCCCTCAACATTGAAAGAATAATTTGCGATGGATAATTTAATTAAGTTCATTTCTTGCTCAGCGATGTGCAGTAAATAGCCATCCTTTGGAGTTCGAATTGTGATCTGATGAAATTCCCATTCTCCAAGCAATTGAGTTTTAAGATCTATTTTTTCTTCCTCGATAGACTCTTCAGTTTTTTCAATTTCACTTGTAGTAGTTTCTTGAACTGTATTTGCTATTGGTACTTGAGAAGTTGAGCAGCTTACTATAATTAGAGAGACTACTGCTGTTATTGCAATATTTTTCATCGTATTAAAATGATCTAACAGCACGAACTGAAAACACGTTTAACTTAAGTGTTGCTTCAGAAACTCCATTGAGAAAATAGAAATCAAATGCTTTGTCGGCACTTGATTGAGTGCTGCTCCAATACAATACACTTTCATCAATAGTAGTTCCTCCGTTTGCCGTGCTAGTAGCATTTACCATTGTTTTATTATTATAAATAGCTGTCATTTCATCTTTACTTGGAAGAAACCAGTCAGTGTAGCCATTGAGACTCGAGTTTGCGCAAATGTCGGCTGCAGTTCCAACAGTTGTGCATCCAGCTTCTATATCAATAGTGTTTTGAGCTCCAGTGCCAACTGCTGTTCCATTTGCTCCGGATATTGCCGTTGGATTAATAATATCGAAACAGCCCCAGTTCGCAGAACTAGATGCGAGATCACTTACTGAGCAAACTAAACCTTGGTGAATATCAAGAGGGTTCACCCAAAAAACAACTCCGCCATCTCTAAACTCTCCAACCGCGGCTGGAATTTCGGAAACATCAGTAAGCGTAATTGTGACGGCAGAAACGTCAGCGTTTTTTCCATTGTCCGCTTCAACTGTTGCTGTAATAATAGGATTGATTTCAAAATTAAATAATGAAGCATCGTCTACAGTTAATTCACCACTGACAGGATCAATAACTAGAGCACCAGCAGGAGATTGAGAAGCTAAAGTGTAAGTGATATAACTTTTCTCGGTAGTGGCTACAACCGTACCTACTACCTCACCCGATGATGGATTTTCATCCATCGTTACAGATAAATCATCCGCATAGACATTCTTGTCTTTGTTGCACGAAGAGAATACTAAAACGGTACTTGCCATTAGTACCGCTCCTGCTAATTTAAAATTCTTTTTCATAGTTTTTAGTGTTTGATGAATCGATGATAATCAACAGTCTCATCATCGGTTTGAATTTCTAAAAGGTAGACTCCCAGAGGTAAATTAGAAACATCAATAGTATTTGTATTTTCGGTTTCAATTTTCATCAACTTACCTGACAAATCAATTATCGTAATTGTTTTAATATTCAAATTATTGCTTTCAATATTCAACAATGACCTTACGGGGTTAGGGTAAATGTATATTTTGTTTGTTAATGTATGTTCTTGAATACCAACGTGTTCAATATTGAAGTTGAAGCAGGAGGTATCTGGTCCACACTGGTTTACTGCAATCAGACAAGCGTCATAATTTCCATTTGTCAAGTATTCATGCGTAGGAGTTGGATTGCCAGAAAGGGTATCGCCATCACCAAAACTCCAATACCAGAAATCAACATTTTGAGGCATATTTGCAATACTGAAATCAACAAAAGGATCGTTGAGTATAGGAACACCAAGCGACATGTTCATAATTGCATTGTTCACAATTGTAATTTGATCTGAATTTGTGCATCCGTCATTACTTGTGACTTCCGAAACAACCGAAACAACGGGGTTCGACATGTCGAAGGTGAAATGAAGGCTGTCATTAAAAGAAGTAATTATAAAATTACCGATAGCATACGTATCAATATTTGAGGTGTCAATTCCAAAGCTGAGCAGTTCCCCATCACAAACAAATAAGGAATCGGGGCCTATATTTGCATCGGGAAGTGCGTTCTCAATTATATTAATCGTTAGAATACTGTCACAACCGACACTATTCGTGAATACTTGATTGAAGCTTCCTGATTGGGAATAGATTGTACTGTTGATTTCGACAGAAAGTCCTTGGCAAAAAGAAGTGTCAATGGAGTAAGTAGAAATAGTGTTCATAATGACATCGGAGGTCACAATACTATCGCAGCCATTAGCTGTTGAATAAATATCGATGAAAATTCCAGTACTGTTTTGCCAAGTTCCTTGAGCATAAACACTGTCTCCCGGACAAAGCGTGTAGTAATTCGTTGAAGCGTAAATAGGCGCGGTACTTAAATCCATCATATAAATACTGTCGCAGCCGTAGATTGTTGACAACGAGTCGTAGTAATTTCCAGCAACAGATTCATAATTCCCGAAAATTTCAATTGAATCTCCTTGACAAATCTGAACTGAACTACTGATAAAAAATGAATTTCCGATTGTGAGGTTTGTCTGAAGAATACTATCGCATCCCATCGTTGACTGAATAGTATCATAATACACTCCCGAAATAGATTGCCACGCTCCTTCGACAAACAATGAATCATCGCATAGAGTTGTGTTGCTTGACGACATTTGAGTTGGATTTACGATAAGCGAGGCAGTATCTGAATCTACGTATCCACATCCAAAATCATGTTGGACGTAGAACTGCGAGCCATCATAAGAAAATGGGGTGTTGTTACTTAGTGTGTACGTGTCAGAATAGAAATCAGCCCACCAGTTTATTCCTCCATCTACAGTGAAGTAAATCCAGCTATTTGTTGAAGTTCCGGGATGATAATAGGACGAACTAAATGAAGTTGTGTCTCCTTCACAGACTTCTAAATCTTGCGGATGTGTAAGAAATCCATAAGCTTCGAATGCACCGATATCAATAATATCATTTATTTTTCTCGGGCTTCCAGCAAAATCAGTGTTGAAAGTTCCAAAGTTTCCTGGTAAACTCGCGTCTACACATGGCGAAGTACAAAAGTTAATTGACCAATCTGTCCCTGTATAACCGTCAAAAGCAATACCAATTCCAGAACTTGGAACGATGAATAATGGGTCGGTATTGAGAAGAGATTGAAGTTCTGAAACCGTTGGAGATGAGTTGGTTACATTTGTTAAATCCGCAGTGAGACTGCAACCGTCCAAACGAAGGGTAAAGTTGGCATCCCCGATAACAAAAACATCTCCGTTGTAATTGTTGGCGTTTGTTGATTGATTGTTGTGGAAAATGGTTTTTGTTGGAATGAAAAATTGTGATCCAAAGCCAACTGTATTTGCTGCGAATAAACCTCCTCCCGCATCTGCTTTATTGTTCGCGATTGTACAGTTATATAATTTTGAAATTGTGTTTGTTGGATACAAGCAGTATAGCGCTCCTCCTGAATTTGTTGCCTCATTATTGACTAAGATCGAATTCTGGATATTAATTCTGTAACTCGAATAAATTGCACCACCATTTGACGCTTGATTGTTGTGAAATGTACTGTTTGATATTGGTTCTGCAATTCCAGCATAAAACAGATAGATTGCTCCTCCTTGCCCAGATAATGCCGTGTTGTATCCAAAACGGCTATTGTTTATCCTAGGGTGGTTCCCTGCACCCGGACTGCTACTCGCTATTGCTCCTCCTGACCGTGGCGCAATAGTTCCAATAACGTTATTAAATAGAAATTCACAGCTATCAAATGCTAACGTAAAATCATCAGAAGTATAAATGGCACCACCAGCATCTCCAGCTTCGTTGTATTTAAATTCTGAATTGGCAATTGAATTGTCAGTAACAGTAGTAGGGTGCGAATCAAAACTATAAAAAGCGCCCCCTAGAGCTGTTGCCATATTGTGGCGCATCGAAATATTAGTGATGTATACTTTGTTACTCATGTAGCAATATATTCCGCCACCATAATTGGAATTCGTCAATGGGATGGACCCATCGGCTTTTCCGTATTGGATGCTGGCAAATTGAATTCTGCTGGAGTCATTTTGTTGATTGTGAAAACGAAGTCCAGACCAACCATGATGTGTATTGTTGTAATAACCACTGGTGTCGCTTGTCGTAAAATGAACTGAATCAATTGAGTTTCCGACTGCAAATAAGTTTCCTTCAATATTGAAATAATAATTATCTGTAAAATCGACTACAATACCCGGGGTGATAGTTAAAGTAACATTGTCGTCTAGAATTAAATTACCGATTACTTTAACTGTATCGATAGTTGATCCGTCCCAAGTTGTATTGGTTAAAATAGTGCCACTAACATTAATGTTTTGCGCATTTGCAACAGTAATGTTTAGCAGAATTATTAAGAATAAAAAAGAAGCGTATTTCATACTATTTAATTATTACAATACCAGAATTAAAGATTGTAAATCAAAAATAGGCCCTATTCGAATTTTAGATTGTTCTTTTTTATGAGGGAATAGATTAGATTTGTGAATAGCCACTATAGTTTTGTAAATGACTGACTGTTTTTTGTTTAAAAGTGTTTTGGTCGCAAATAATAACCGTTATGACTCATTCTTTTAATCGTTTTTGTATATTTTTCACCTGTATTCTGGCACACTCCTTCGTCATTGGTCAAGTCTTGGAAAAAGAACATTATTTAGTTGATTCTCTTTCAAAAAAAGACCTTAGTAAATTTGATATGGAGCACATCGATTCGTTAATTCCGAAGTTTCATAGCTCAAAGAGCATCTCGAATAAATTAGATGCTATCGATAAAATATTAGCAGGAACACCAAATAACATCTTGTCCGAGAAATACAGTGATTTTCTTATTGACTATACTTCTAATAGACTTAATAAGAAATCAACAACGTCAGGGGATCGAAAAATTTTAAAAAAATATCAAGGGATTGGCTATAATTATAAAGGACTCAGTCTAGGTAGAGTTGGTCAGGAGAAAATGGCCAAGGAGTTGTATCATAAAAGCTTAAGGCTTTTTGAAGAGGTTGATTTTAAAGTTGGATTAGGGTATGCCTATAATAATCTTGGAGCACGATTTCATAAGGAAGGAAATTTAGATAGCTGCTTGTTTTATTACAATAAGGGGTTGGACATTAATATTATTCTAGACGAAAAAATGGGCATTGCCAGCCTTCAATATAATATGGCCGCAGTATTAGAAACTCAGGGGAAAATTGTAGAGGCAGTTAAATTGTATCATAAAGCAATTCGTGTCTTTGAGGAGATTGATAATGTTGTTGGGGTTGCGTACACCTATAATAATCTGGCTGCCATTTCTTTTGTTTTAGATGATTATGATAAAGCGATTGAGTATCAAATTAAAAGCATGGAAGTTTTTAAAGGGATTAATGATCAATCGGCCATTAGTTATTGTCTGAACAACTTGGGGGCCATGTATCGGGAAAAAGGGGATTTGAACAAGGCCTTCACGTTCCTTAATAAAAGTTTGGGAATTCGTAAAACGATAAAGAACAAAGTTGGAATTATTGATTGCCTCAACAACATTGCATTGATTCATGTCGCAAGAGGCGAATCGGAATTGGCGTACAAAAAGTTAATACAAGCACTTTCGATCTGTCGGGAAGTAGAAAGTGCTGAAGAGTTATGCAATACGCTTAAAAATTTGGGAAGTATCGATATTGAATTGAAACGATGGGAATTGGCTAAGGAGCGTCTGGATAGTGCGTTAGTCATCGCTCAAGAGATTGAAAATGTGGGTGTTATTAAAGAATCAGCTAAATATTTAATGGAAATAGCTGAACATAGTAAGAATTGGCAAAGAGCTTTCTCAATGCAGACGCTTTACCATAGTATGCGCGATAGTACTAGAAATGATGACGCAAGAAATGCAGTTGTTTTAGGCGAGATGACTTATAATCATGAAAAAGAGATTCTGGCTAAAAATCTGCAAGATGAAGAGCGAAGCAAAATCAAACAATTGGAATACAAACAATCGATCAAAGAAGCAAATACATTTATGCTGTTTGGAATTGTTGGAGCAGTTTTAATGTTGCTTCTTGCAGCGGTGCTGTTCTTTGGTTACAAGCGAAAGAATAAAATGAACCTCACCTTATCTGAAAAAAATGAGGAAAATGAACTTCTACTTGGTGAAATTCACCATCGCGTAAAGAACAATCTTCAAGTAATTTCGAGCTTATTGGCACTTCAAGAAAGAAGTATAACGGATGAGAAAGCGAAAGCTGCAATTATTGACGGAAGAGAACGTGTGCAATCCATAGGCTTGATTCACAAACACCTGTATCAAAGCAATAATTTTTCAAGTATTGAGATGCAGTCTTATATCTCAAATTTAATTCAAGGACTTATTGCTACTTTAGGAGACGCGTCGAACCCAATTAAAATTGAGCTAGATATAGAAAAAAACAATGTAGATATTGACAACGCCGTTCCATTAGGCTTGATGATTAATGAGCTGGTAGTCAACGCTATTAAACATGCGTTTGTCAATGTTGAATCGCCCGTTTTAAAGGTCTCAAACAAAGAGGAAGAAGGAAAGGTTATTTGGGAAATTTCAGACAATGGAAATGGAAAGAAGGTTGATGTCGAGGAATCACGATCATTTGGAATGAAATTAATACGCTCATTGACACGTCAATTGGGTGGTGATTATCAAATTGTAGAGGAGAATGGATTGATATTCAGTATCATTCTCAAACCAAACTTGAAGTAGATATGGCAGTTAAGGTATTAATAGTTGAAGACGAGGTTCTGATTGCAGAAAATTTAGCTGCTGATTTATCCGATTTGGGATATGTCATCAAAGGCATTGCAATTTCAGATGAGGAATGTTTTGAAGCGCTGGACAAAGAGATTCCAGATGTTATTTTAATGGACATAAAAATAAAAGGAGCGTTGAATGGAATTGAAGTGGTGGAAAGAATTAATAAAACAATGTCTATTCCGATTATCTATCTGACTTCGAATACGGATCCATTAACGATGCGTAAAGCAATTGCAACCAAACCCCATTCTTTTATTTCAAAACCGTATAATGTACAGGACCTTCAAGCTTCTATCGAGATTGCCTTTAATGAATTTAATGATCAAGCAGTATCTGTTCAAAAAAACAACCAATCAGCGTCTTTTTTTGTCAAAAATGGAGAGTTGTATCATCGAGTAAAAGTGGATGAAATCTTATATGCTGAAGCTTCTGGAAGCTATTGTGTCGTTAATACTGATAGCGGTGAGTTCGTGCTGTCAATGAATTTACAAAGCTTTTTCAATAAAATAGCTGGAGCAAATTTTGTAAGAACACACCGTTCTTTTCTCGTAAATATCGCCAAGGTAGACAAGTTCGATAATCATTCCGTTTACATCGAAGGCAATGAAATACCGATCAGTAAATCGAACAGAGAAGAAGTACTTAAACACCTACATCGTCTGTGATTTATTCGAAACTTTTTAACAGTAAGCCCAAGATATTCTGAGCTGCAGCTGAAATTTTAGTTCCAGGGCCAAAAACGCCAAATACTCCAGCGTCATAGAGGAAGTCATAATCTTGTTTCGGGATCACACCGCCCGCGATAACCATGATATCACCTCGACCCAATCTCTCTAACTCCGCAATCACTTGTGGAACTAATGTTTTGTGTCCAGCGGCCAAAGATGAAACGCCTAAAACATGAACGTCATTTTCAACAGCTTGTTTTGCGGCTTCTCCAGGAGTCTGGAAAAGTGGTCCAATATCTACATCAAAACCAATATCAGCAAATGATGTTGCAATTACTTTTGCACCACGATCATGTCCATCTTGGCCCATCTTGGCTATCATTATTCTTGGTCTTCTTCCTTCAAGCTTGCTGAACTTGTCGGCCATTTCTTTCGCCAAATTAAAATCTTTGTCTTCCATAGATTCAGATGAATATACTCCGTTAATTGATCTAATTGTAGCTTGATATCGACCGTAAACATTTTCCATCGCTGTTGAAATTTCTCCCAATGAAGCGCGTGCTCTAGCACAACGAACGGCAATTTCTAAGAGGTTTCCAGTCTTGTTTTTAGCCGCATCTTCCAACTCCATTAACAAGGCATCGACATTTGCTTGATCTCTGTTTTCTTTTAAATCATTTAACCGCGCTACTTGTGAATCACGAACTTTAGAATTATCGACCTCAAGGATTTCAATAGGGTCTTCCTTTTCAAGCTGGTACCTGTTTACTCCAACGATAATGTCTTTATTGGAATCGATTCGTGCTTGCTTTCGCGCAGCTGCTTCTTCGATTCTCATTTTAGGAAGTCCAGTTTCAATCGCTTTTGCCATTCCACCTAATTCTTCCACTTCTTCAATTAATTTCCAAGCCTCATTAATCAACTCTTCCGTCAATTTTTCGACATAGTAACTGCCTCCCAAAGGATCGACATGTTTCGTGATCCCTGTTTCTTCTTGTAAGTAAATTTGAGTGTTCCTCGCAATTCTTGCAGAAAAGTCTGTTGGCAGTGCAATGGCCTCGTCCAAGGCATTCGTGTGAAGTGATTGAGTTCCACCTAATGCGGCAGCCATCGCTTCGATACACGTTCTAGCAATATTATTGAAAGGATCTTGCTCTGTTAAACTCCATCCCGATGTTTGGCAATGCGTTCTTAAAGCAAGAGATTTTTTGTTTTCGGGATTGAATTGATTGACCAACTTCGCCCAGATAGCGCGACCTGCACGCATTTTAGCGATTTCAGTATAATGATTCATTCCAATGGCCCAGAAGAAACTCAAGCGGGGCGCGAAAGTGTCTACTTTCATTCCTGTATTTATTCCTGCTCTGAGGTATTCAAGTCCATCTGCGAGGGTATAGGCAAGTTCAATTGCTGCAGTTGCTCCGGCTTCCTGCATGTGGTAACCAGAGATCGAAATAGAATTAAATTTAGGCATGTTTTGAGCTGTATACTCAAAGATGTCAGAAATGATTTTCATGGATGGCAATGGCGGATAGATGTATGTATTCCGCACCATGAATTCTTTAAGGATGTCATTTTGAATTGTTCCTGCCAATTCTTTTTTATCAACTCCTTGTTCTTCCGCTGCAACGATATAGAAAGCCATAATTGGCAATACCGCACCGTTCATGGTCATCGAAACAGACATTTTATCCAAAGGAATTTGATCGAATAAAATTTTCATATCCAATATTGAATCGATCGCAACTCCTGCTTTTCCTACATCTCCAATAACGCGTTCATGATCTGAATCATACCCTCTGTGCGTTGCTAAATCGAAAGCAACTGAAAGTCCTTTCTGCCCTGCGGCCAAGTTTCGTCTGTAAAATGCATTCGATTCTTCAGCTGTAGAAAAACCAGCGTATTGTCTCACTGTCCAAGGGCGAATGGCAAACATGGAAGAATACGGGCCTCTTAAGTAAGGCGGGATCCCAGATACGAAGCCAATGTGCTCAATATCTTGAACATCCTTTTCAGCGTAAAAATTTTGAATGTCAATTTTTTCAGCTGTCGCGAAATTTGAAACTTGATTCATTTCTCCAGAAGCAGATTCAGTAGCGAAGTCAATTTTATTAAAATCTACTCTTTTCATACGAAGCTATTTTTTGATTCCATATCAAATGCGATAGGCTCGATTCCTAAATAAGATGATCTCTTGACCCATTCGGTCTTTTGTTCATCAGGGCTGAGGTATTTGTTCATTCCAATTCCAATGATTTTTCCAGCTTGAAAAGCTTCGATCCGCTCTTGTCGTTTCAAATTAATGTCATTGACAAATGCATCCAATCCAGATTCGATAAAAAGTCCACCGTTACTTTCTATTAATTGAAAATAAGACCATGCTTTTTCTCCGATCAATTTCGTTAAAGCTTCTACGGAGTAACTTCCTCCAGCAGGATCAATGACTTTATCAAGATAAGATTCCTCTTTCAGAATTAATGAAATATTCAGCGCCATTCGTTTCGAAAGTTCTGAAGCTCCGTTGATTGAATACAGATCATAAGGCAAAACAAGAATACTATCAGCGCCATTCGATGCTGACATTGTTTCCGTCGTCTGCCTTAAAAGATTCGTGTACGGATCTCTTAATGATTTATTTGTATGACCAATAACTGCAGTGATGTTACAATTGTAAGTACAACTGTGCTCTGGGTTATAGGCATCGATTACTTTGGACCACAATTGGCGCAAAGCTCTGAACTTAGCGATTTCATAAAAGTAGTTACTACCAACTCCAATATGGAAATGAACCATGGCTGAAGCTTCGTCGATCGATAATCCAGACTCCATTAATTTCAATAAATATTCATGCCCGATATTTATTGAAAAAGCGACCTCTTGCCAAGAAGTAGCGCCCAATTGTTGAACACCAAACCCATTGACAACCAATACAGGGTGTTGCTGAGAGCCGGATGCTTCAATTAGCTCATTGATGATTTCCAGTCCTATTGCCATTGGATCAAAATTGAAAGAAACTGTATTCAATTGATTTCCGACAATCTCTTTAATTGCAGTATAATGTTTGATTGATGGAACATCAAATTGTGCTTTGATGTATTCGAATTTTATTTCAGAAAGCACTTTTTTCCAATCACAATCAGTTTTTGTTGTTTTGAAAACAAGAAGATCTGCACCCTTCATAAGAAGATCAAGGGCTTCTTTATTTGCCTTTGACTCGTCTGTGAATTCAATCAGAGCTCCATTCATCCAATTATTGTCGGATGTTTTTAGACCTCGAGTGTAAGGGAAGTTTCCAGGAGCTTCGTTCTTACTTGCAGTCTCATCTTGATGGTAATAGGCCTTATAATCCAATTCTTCTATTGGATCATGGAATTCTAATACCGAATGTTCTTTGCCTTTAAGGTCTTGGATGATTTGATCTTTCCATTGACTTAATGAGCTTTTATCGAATGCACTAAAAAAACTATTCATTTTCAATCTTTACGTTGGTCATGTTTGAGCGCTATTACTTTAGGTAAAGGCTTAAAAAATATAACAAATTGGTCTGTGAGATAAAGTTACATGAACTATTCAGAATAAGGGACTGTCAAGCGAAATATTTGAAGATGTAATGCGAGAAAACATAGCCTACAATTATTCCATATCCGAGGATCGTTGATGAGTAGCCTCTTTCTTTCCAGTAAAGCCAACTAAGGACACCGATAACTACGGCAGGAAAAATAGGGTAGACGTATAGATACATGCTCATTAGATCAATTCGAATTGTTCAAAATGATGCGTCAAGTGTTTGCTGTGTAGCGCCATAAGCTGTTTGTAGTCCAGTACTCCAAAGCTTGGATGCATTGTTGAGAAATCCGGATTTTTGATAAAGAAAGCTTCAAGTTCATTCCATTTATTTTCGAACTCAGCAATAGCCGATTCAAGATCCATGTTTCGGAAATTTTCACTTATAGGAAAGAACTTCGCCTGAAAGTTTTTCGGTAACGGGTATTCAGAAAACAAAAATGCTTGTGCCTTTGCAACTTTGTCTTCAGGAATCTCAAGTTTAAGATCGCCTCCTTTACCCATGGTTAGATCAATCCAATCTGATAAATGTTCTACCATACCTTGAGCAGTTAATGTTCCCCAAAGAGGTTGTTTGTCCTGCTTAAGTTTAGAAATGTGTTTTTGAAAATTTTCGAGGGTTGGCTCTAGAAATAACATTGAATCTATTTTCCGATTAAAATATTTAAGCTTTTCGGAACAACACTTACGTTGATTTCATTCTTTACATCAACAGGTTCACCATCATAGTGCGCAATCTTTTTTGACAGTTTCAATTTTGCTGTTTTAAAAGGAATGATTTCAGAATGCCTTGACTTCCCACTCTTCTTCATGAAGAACCGGTAAACAATCGATGGTGCTGACCAAATAGAAAATGGCTTTAATACGACAAGTTCCAATTCACCATCTGTAACGTCAGATTTTGGTGAAATTGTAAATCCATTTCCAAATTGGGATGAATTTGCCACAGTCAATAGAACCACGGGAAGTGATTTTACTTTTCCGTCAATATCAATGGTTGCGTTTATCGGGTTGTATTTGAAGAATTCACGAATAATAAGTTGAACGTATCCCCAAAGACCTCGTCTGTGGTGTGTGTCAAATTTTTGAGCAACTACAGCGTCAAATCCATAGCCTCCAACTCCTAAGAATGATTTGTCATTTACAAGGACAGTGTCCATTGCAATTGAGTTTGAATCATTAATGCAAAGAATAGCATCTTTCAAATTCATCGGGATATTCAAGTGGCGCGCTAATCCATTTCCTGAACCAGCAGGAAGGATGGCCAATTTAGTTTTTGTTCCAATCAAAGCTGTTCCTACCTCATGAACTGATCCATCACCACCAACTGCACAAACAATATCGATCCCTTCCTTAGAAGCTTGAGTCGCTAGCGCTTTTGCGTGTTTTTTATATTCAGTGTAGACAAGAGTATATTCAAACTGATCATGATTGAGGTTGTTCTCAATCAAACCAGGAATGATATTTTTCTTACCAACTCCAGATATAGGATTTATTATGAACCTAATGCTTTGTTTCATTTGTAGTTGTTTGGTTTTGAAGAAGGTCATGGTTATAACGTTGAATCATAGCCTTTATTTTCATCTCTACCGATTGCGACTCCTTTTTATAGTATGAAAGTGAGTCTATTAAATCTACTTTTTTCAGAGTGTAATTATACAAACTTCGTGCCTTACTGTCTGAAAACATTGTCATTCTACCATCTTCAAAGTGACTATACGCACCAGACATATAGACTAGAGCGTCGCCTCCTTTCGGACTGTAGTATGAATTACCAAACGCATAATAATCGGTTTCGATATTTAACAGATCCAATATTGTCGGCATAATATCCAACTGTTGAAAGGTTCTATCACTTCTCTCTGCCTTTAAATTTCCTCCCGGGTGATAAAACGCGATTGGAATTCTAAAAATATGTGTCCTTTGGTTATACACCTTTGACGTTGTCGCCGGTGTATGGTCAGCTAAAAGTACGAATAAAGTATTGTTATACCAACTTTGTTTTTTTGCTTCTTCAAAAAACTTTTTTAGTGAATAATCTCCATAATTTATTGATGCACATATTTCTTGAGGGCCTCGTTTAACCTTGTCTCTTAGATGTTTAGGTATGTAGTAAGGATGGTGTGACGAGATTGTGAAAATTGTGCTGAAGAAAGGTTCTTTCATTTTGCTCATTTTTCTCGCACTCCAAGGGCTAAAATATTCATCTAAAATCCCCCAAGTTTTATCGTAGTGATCATCATTGTTGTACTCATACCTTCCGTAATAATGATCGAAGCCACAAATCCGAGAGAATCCATCAAAACTCATTGAGCCGTTTGTTGCGCCATGGAAAAACGCAGACTCATACCCATGTTCCTTTAATATATTCGGTAAAGTATTGATCTTGTTGTTACCATAAGGAGATGAAATGTACGCATTCTCCATCATGGTAGGCATCGAAGCAATAACAGCAGGAACGGCTTCTATGGATCGCTTTCCATTCGCGAAGCTATAATCGAAAGTAAGCGACTCGCCTATGATTGAATCCAAGAAGGGAGTGTATCCCTTACCTTGGTTGTAAGCACCGACAAATTCAGTACCGAAACTCTCAAGCATAATGATCACGACGTTTGTCTTGTCTGGAAGAATGTCTTGTGGCTGGGTCGTTTTGACAGGATCAAAATAGCGCAATGCTTCCTCGTCCGACATGTATCGCACAGGCTCAAGTCCGCCTTGATCGATGGTCTTGATCATTGTAAAAGCTGTGGGAAGGACGAACGCTAAGTTTTCAGGCTCAGTGTATCGAGTGGCTTCAATGATTCCAACCGGCTTTAAATTAAATCCTCCTCGGCCCATTACAAATAATACCGGTACCATTATAAAAAAGGAGATAATGTTGATTTTATAAAATGTTTTTCCTTTTAAGCGAGTAACCGGCTTACGATCGATTCTTCTGTATAAGAACTCAGTGAGAACTATAAGGAGAATGTAAAGTAGAATTACAAACCAGAAATCATTTAGGAAAGTGTCCCAAAGTTGACCTAAATCACCTCCTCCTCCAAACATTGACCAAAGATCGAAAGTCGATCGTTTGCCCGTGTATTTGAAATATTCAACATCCATTAAATTTAAACCAAGTATTAACGCACTTGTTATGTGAAAATAGAGTTTGAAAGTGATCTTGTATGCTTTGGTATGACGGAATGGAATCGGTAATAAATAAAGACCATAATAGGGAAGGAATAACAATCCTATTGTTATCATGTCGAACCAGATGGCCACAATAAAATCCGAAAAGGATAAGTTTTGAAAGGACGAAAGGTTGGATAATAAAAAGACGATACGGGTGAAATACATCGTCATTAAGATGATTCCAAATCTTTTCAGAAGGATTAAAACGTGATCTGGAAGAATGCCGATTATGCGCTTCATTAATTCAAAATTAGGCATTAATGTTGGTTTCTAAGCCAACATACTATCAACAATAGACTATGGATTACGGACAATAAATAATTCATACAGTTTAATACTTACATCAAACGTTGAATTCTAATAATTGGTATCTTTCGGTCATGAATATTAGAAATATCTCCCTCACCTTTGCTTTGTCATTGATGACAACTATGGTTTTTAGCCAAATTGAAATTTCAGAAGACACGCAGTCAACGGAACCAGTGAAAGAAGTCAGTCTCGATATTTTGCCTCCATTGTCCACGACTGAATTTTTTGTGATTGCCAATTGGTCGCGTAATTCAAGAAAACTAATTGAAAATAATAATAACAATGGAGTCTATGCAGATCCATTGGGAACGAGAGCGGATGAATCATTTTTAAATACATGGTCATTCGGGATTGGAATTAAACAACGTGTTCATCAATACCTGACTTGGGAAGGAGGAATTACGTATATACAAAATGGCGAATCCTACTTGTTTGAAAGTGCCGATACACTTCACAGCTATCAAACGACATATTCTTATGTCACAATGCCAATTAAGGCTTTCTTTACCTATGGAAATACGGTTCGGTTTTATGCCGGTGGTGGCTTGGTCCCGAAAATGTTTCTTAATTACAAACAAGATCGAGTATTTGTTGATGCTGTAAATAATGAAACGACTGAAGAGTTTAAAACTCAAAACGGCTTTAATTCTTTTGCTTTGAGCGCTGTCGCAAATATTGGTATTCAATTGAATTTAGGAAAGAAAATGTCTGTTCTATTTATGCCAGAATATCGATTTCAATTGACAACTTCAAACGAGAAGTCGGATTCCTACAAGCATTTCAATAGGGCTTTCGGATTTAATATTGGTTTAACTTACGGCTTGTAAATATGACACAAATTAGAGAAGTAACTTCGTATT
Organism: Crocinitomicaceae bacterium; assembly: GCA_047630755.1. Taxonomy (GTDB): domain Bacteria; phylum Bacteroidota; class Bacteroidia; order Flavobacteriales_D; family Crocinitomicaceae; genus UBA4466. The sequence continues at coordinate 128,077 of JBLHYG010000012.1, forward strand.
TAGAATCTCTCGCACCTTTATCAAGTCAAGAGTCTTATGATAATTGCGGATTGATTGTGGGCGATCCGAATGTCGAAGTGAATGGTGCTCTCCTTTCCCTTGATTGCATTGAAAAAACGGTCGAAGAGGCAATTGAATTGGGATGCAACTTAATCATTGCGCACCATCCAATTGTATTTAAAGGCTTAAAGAAAATCAATGGATCTGATTATATCCAAAGAACGGTTATCAAGGCAATTAAGAATGATATTGCGATTTATGCGATTCATACAAATTTGGACAATTATAGATTTGGTGTCAATTATGAAATTGGATCTCGACTTGGGTTGAAAAATCTGCGAATTCTTTCGCCGAAGTCAAACATTCTAAATAAAATTACGTGCTTCGTTCCGAACGATCATTTGGAATCCGTTTCGAAAGCGATGTTCGATGCAGGTGCTGGAACTATTGGTGATTATTCAAATTGTGGATTCTCAAGTGAAGGAGTGGGTACATTTCTGCCCAATGAAAACGCCAAGCCATTTGAAGGTGAAAATGGGAAGCTGAGCAAGATGACCGAAACACGTTTTGAAGTTGTTTGTTCAAGTCACACCACTGGATCTGTTATTTCAGCAATGATTGCAACACATCCTTATGAGGAGGTCGCGTATGATATTAGCGCTACTGTTAATTCGAATCCTTACGAAGGAAGTGGAATGGTTGGAGAGCTAGAAAAAGAGGTGGATGAAATCGAATTTTTAAATTTTGTGAAAAAGGAATTTAAATGTGGGGTTATTCGACATACAGATTTAATGGGGGAGCCTATTAAGAAAGTAGCCTTTTGTGGTGGGGCTGGAAGTTTTTTATTGAATCAAGCGAAAAAGTCCAAAGCGGACATTTTTATAACGGGGGACTACAAATACCACGAGTTTTTTGATGCCGAAGGGCAGATCGTAATCGCTGATATTGGACATTTTGAAAGCGAACAATTCACTTCGAACAGAATAGCCTCTATATTGAAGAATAAATTCACTACATTTGCGCTTCATTTAACGGTGGTTAATACAAACCCAATAAATTATTTTTGACAGATGGCAAAAACTGCAACTAAAAAAGAGGCGACAGTAGCTGAAAAATTAGACAGTCTATATAATTTGCAATTAATTGATTCTGAGATTGACAGAATTAGAACAGTGCGAGGAGAGCTTCCATTGGAAGTGCAAGATTTAGAAGATGAACTTGCTGGACTTGATACTAGAATTGCTAAGATGGAAGAGGAGTTATCAGTACTTGATACTGATGTTTCTGATCGAAAAAATGCAAACAAAGACGCTGAAACGGCGATCGCAAAGTATAAAGAGCAACAGAATAACGTTCGTAACAATAGAGAATTCGAATCAATTTCAAAAGAGATTGAGTACCAAGAATTGGAAATTAAATTGAACGAAAAGAGAAGCAAAGAGTCTAAAGCTAAAGTTGGTCACAAGAAAGATATTCTTACTGAAGCCAAAGAACGCAGAACACTTCGTTCACAAGATTTAGAATCTAAAAAAGCTGAATTGGACGAAATCATTGCTGAAACTCAAACGCAAGAGGACAAATTGATGAAGAAGTCTAAGTCTGCATTGAAGAACTTAGATGCTCGTTTGGCTGGTGCTTATTCAAGACTTCGTTTAAACGCGAAGAATGGATTGGCTGTTGTTCCTGTTGATCGTGATTCATGTGGTGGTTGTTTCAATAAGATTCCGCCTCAACGTCAATTGGATATTCATACAAAAAAGAAAGTTATCGCTTGCGAGCATTGTGGACGTATATTGGTTCCCGGTGAAGAGGAAGAGGTAGCAGAATAATTAGATAACTATTTAAAGGTGAAAGCCGTCTCGGTTCAACTGAGACGGCTTTTTGCCGCTTAGAAAAGATGAAGTTTTCAGATTTTAAAATATCAGACGAAATAAAGCAACAGTTAGAAAGCTTAGGTTTCAAACGTCCTACGGATATCCAGTTCAAAGCTATTGGTCATATTTTGGATGGGGAAGACGTTATGGCTATTGCTCAAACGGGAACGGGTAAGACAGCCGCATTTGCAATTCCAACGATTCATCTTATTCAGAAAAAGAAAACCAAATACACAAAAGGGACTGTTCGTTGCCTTGTAATGGTTCCGACACGCGAATTGGCAAAGCAAATTGCTGGTGTTTATCGAGAAATTGGAAAATACACTGGCGTTAAAGTATTCGGGCTTTTCGGTGGTGTAGAACAAGATCAACAAATTGCGACTCTAAACAATGGTGTCGATGTTTTGGTTGCCACTCCTGGTAGAATGTTTGATTTGATTTCTCAGGGAGAATTGGATTTGTCCAAAGTGGATTATTTGGTTTTAGACGAAGCAGATTTAATGTTAGATCTTGGCTTTGCAAAAGACATTTCGGATGTAATGCGGTTTTTGCCTCAAAAACGTCAAACGCTTTTCTTTTCCGCGACAATTTCTAAGAAGATTAAATCATTGGCCTACAATGTGGTTCGGAATGCAATTCGAATTCAAATATCGGCGAAGAATCCTGTAGCAAAAAACATTTCACATTCTGTAATGTTTGTGGATATGGATGATAAACGTTTTTTCTTGGAGAGCATGATTAAGGAGTATCCTGAGAAAAAAGTTGTTGTCTTCGGGAGAACAAAGGTCCGTGTTGGTCGAATAGTTGAGGCTATGAAGCGCGTGGGAATTGAATCTGAAGCGATGCACGGTGGAATTGAGCAGCGAGAACGGTTTGATATCCTTGATCGATTTAGATCGTCTGAAAATAAGATTTTGATAACAACGGATGTCGCAGCGCGTGGAATTGATATTCCAAGCGTAGAATATGTTGTGAATTATGATTTGCCCGAAGATCCTGAGAATTACGTTCACCGATGTGGACGAACAGGGAGAGGGAAGAATAAAGGACAGGCGATTTCGTTCTGTAGCGAAGATGAAAAACCTTTATTAGAAGAAATTGAGAAATACACTGGTGAAGACATTGAGCAGTATGAGGTTTCTTTGAGCGAATACCGCGAGATTCTCAATGAATCGGAAGATGGAACCAACAATTGGCAATGGTTATTGAAAAAAGACAGCGAAGAAACCGGGACCGAAGACGAGTGGTAATTATAAAACGCTTCGTTTAAGTTCGCTGGGATTATCCAAAAGAAGCTTTTAGATAATATTCACTTCTCGCTCTAATTGAACGCCAAATTTTGATTTTACATCTGCAATTATTTGAGTAGAAAGATCATATATGTCGGATCCAGAACTATCGTTGTAATTCACAAGAACCAAAGCTTGATTTTTGTGAACTCCATAAGATCCAAATGTTTTTCCTTTCCATCCAGCTTGTTCAATTAGCCACCCAGCTGCTAACTTAATCTTTCCATCCGGAGCTGGATAATTGGGGAATTTCTCAAATTTCGTTTTCAATTCGTCAACGACACTTTGCTCCACAACTGGGTTTTTAAAGAAACTTCCTGCGTTTCCTATCTCAGCAGGATTTGGAAGTCGCATGGATCGAATCGCAATCACGGCATTACTAACATCACGAATTTTTGGGTATCTAATTCCCTTTTTGTCCAATTCAGCTTTTATTGCTCCATAACTCGAATTGATTCTGTGCGACATCGAAAGTCTGTAAGTCACAGAAAGAATAATATATTGGTTCTTTAATTTTCTTTTGAATATACTTTCGCGGTAGCCGAATTCGCACTGTTTTTTATCGAATGTATGGATTTCGCCACTTTCAATATGATAAGCTTCTAAATCCACAAAAACATCTTTGATTTCCGTCCCATACGCTCCAATGTTCTGCATAGGGCTCGCTCCAACACTTCCAGGAATAAGAGATAAGTTTTCAACGCCTCCAAAACCTCTCTCAATACATTCCAAAACGAATGTATGCCAGACTTCACCAGCGCCAACTTTCACATAAGCTTCGTCGTCATTTTCATAAATAACCTCAAATCCTTTAATTTCATTTTTAATAACGAGTCCGTTAAAGTCTTTGGTAAACAGTATGTTGCTTCCGCCTCCTAGAACTAATAATTCATCCTCGCCCATTTCGCTCAATGCGGCTTTGAGTTCCTCTACAGAAGAAAATGAGGTGTACCGATTGGCAAATACTTCTATTCCAAAAGTATTATGGGGCTTAAGACTTACGTTTTGACTAATCATATATCAAAAATACAGTTCTCCACCTTTCAATTTCGGCTCCTGGAAATTAATTACTCACGTTGAGATGTTGTTAATTCCACGCCGCGAAGTTATCTTTGGAATATGAAATTAAGACAAGTCGATCTAGCCGATATAAATAAATTCTCCGAAAACACGCTTATGCAGGTTTTAGGAATGGAATGCATTGAAATTGGAGATGATTTTATTCGCGTTCGAATGCCTGTGGATAAGCGCACGCATCAACCAATGGGATTGTTACACGGCGGTGCAAGTGCTGCGCTGATTGAGACAATTGGGTCCATGGGATCGACTTTATTACTAGACTTGGAAAAAGAAGTGCCCGTTGGATTGGAAGTCAATGCAAACCATGTTGGCGGAATAAGCGAAGGGAATGTTGTCGCTTTGGGCAAAATCGTTCATGCTGGAAAGCGAACGCATCTTTGGCAAGTAGACATTACGAATGAAGAAACGGGAAAATTGATTTGCACAGGCCGATTGACAATTATGATAATTCCTAGACCGTAATTGAGTGATCTATTAAAATACCGATTTCCAAATGAAGAGAAGCTGCAAAAGAAAGGTGATTTTGTTGCTTTAGAGCATTTGGAGGGCTTTGAAGGTTTTGTTGTCAAAGCTTTCGTTGGTGATGTGTATTTTGGTTTTCAGGAATCGAATGACTCTCTAGAATCATATTCGAACTCGGAAATCAAACCAACATGTTATTCTAAGAATGAATACCTCGACTTGGCCAATCAATACCTTGAACATTTTAAAAAGAATCGAGTTTCAAAAGCAATTCTATCGAGAGTTAAAAAAGTCGATTTCCTATTAAATCCAGAGATATACTACGATGCGTTGTGCGAAAAATACCCGAATGCTTGTGTCTATTTAATTTCGAGTAAAGAATTCGGGACCTGGATTGGTGCGACGCCTGAAGTTCTTGTTTCTATAGAAAATGGAATTGGAAAAACAATGGCATTGGCGGGAACGCGACCTGCAAATGATTCGATTGAATGGACGGACAAAGAACGCGATGAGCAGCAGTATGTCACGGATTATATTGATTCAAAATTAAAAGAGCTCACCATAGATTCGATTAAATCGAACGGTCCAAAAACAGTTGTGTCCGGACCCGTTGAACATTTGCGAACAGATTTTGAGTTTGAAATGAAGGCTACAAGTCGAGTTGAATTGATAGAAACATTGCACCCAACGCCAGCGGTATGCGGTTTGCCTTTGCGTGAATCTTTTGAAATGATCAATGAAATTGAAAGGCATAATAGAGGATTGTATACGGGGCTAATTGGCTGGATTGGAGCAGAAACAAAACTGTATGTCAACCTGCGATGTGCTCAAATAATTGATGCAGAATGTTATCTGTATGTCGGCGGTGGATTAACCATTGATTCCAATCCAGAAAATGAGTGGGTGGAAACCGAAAATAAAGCGAAAACACTATTGAACGTAATGGAAAACCTGTAATTTCGCAGTCAGAATGATTACAACAGTAAAATCGGGTATAGCGAGGCTTATAAATGGATGTGTTTCAAATGGAATGACACATGTTGTTTGTTCGCCTGGTTCAAGAAACGCAGCCTTGATTATCGCAATAGATAATCATCCTTCGCTGACTTCAATTGTAATACACGATGAGCGTTCGGCTGCATTTTACGCACTTGGGATGTCGCAACAATTGAAATCACCTGTAGGACTTGTTTGTACTTCTGGTTCTGCAATGTTGAATTATTTCCCCGCTGTTGCCGAAGCTTTTTATCAATGTGTTCCAATCGTTGTGATGAGCGCAGATCGACCTCAAGAATGGTTGAATCACGGAGACGGACAGACAATCATGCAAGTCGGTGCGTATGGCAAACACATTCGCTATGAAACTGAAGTTTCAGAATTTGTTTCCGAAAACGAACACACCGAATTCGATAAAAAAATCAACGCTGGATTTAAAGAAGGGAATGGAGCTTGGAAAGGCCCTATTCATTTTAATTGTCCTATTTCAGAACCGATGTACGATACGGTTGAGGTTGAATTGGATTCAATAGAAACGATTGCGTCAATCGAGATGCCAAACATCTTGACAGAAGGGCTGTTGTCAGAATTAAAAACGATTTGGGAAAGTTCAAAACGTAAATTGATTCTTTGCGGTCAGATGGAAAAGGATGCTTTCCTTCAATCCAAATTGTCCGATTTAGCAGTTGATAACTCAGTAGTTGTAGTGGTTGAAAACACTTCGAACTTGATTGATCAGAAATTCATTCATTGCATCGATAGAACACTAGCTGCTTTTCCTGAAGAGGAGATTGAGAATTTCAAACCTGATTTACTAATTACAATTGGTGGCGCAATCATTTCAAAAAGGATTAAAAACCTACTTCGAGAAAGTGATATTAAATCCCATTGGAAAATCGGGTTCGAGTTTCCAGAAATGGATACCTACAGAAAACTAAGTCATTCTATTAAATGCAACCCAAGTGATTTGTTCAAGAGTATTTTGGATTGGAATTCACCGATGCATGTTTCTTCATTTGGATTGAAATGGAAAAAAATCGATTATTTGAACAAGGACTTGCTGCCATCCTTTTTCCAAACTGCCAATTATTCTGATGTAAGTGTGTTTGAACTTCTGTTGGATTACCTTCCCGATAATTCTCTGTTACACATGGGGAACAGTTCAGTTGTCAGGTATTGCCAATTGGTTGACCCTGTTTCTACCATTCAATATTATTCAAACCGAGGAACGAGTGGTATTGATGGAAGTACAAGTACAGCTTGTGGCGCCGCATTCATCAAAAACAATAAATTAAATATTCTCATTTCAGGCGATGTTTCGTTTTTCTACGACAGCAATGCGTTGTGGAGCAATTATCTTGGAGGGAATTTGAGAATAGTAGTAATAAATAACGCTGGAGGTGGAATTTTTCGAATTATTGATGGGCCGTCGAAAGTGGATCAATTGGAAGAGTTCTTCGAAACAAAGCAAAACTTTTCAGCAGAGAAAATTTGTGAAGCCTTTAATGTAGAGTACCACAAAGCGAGCAATCTTTCCGAATTGGAACAACTCATGCCTGAATTTATGGTTGAGACCGAATCCGATCGACCAATGTTGCTTGAAGTTTTTACTCCTAATACAGACAATGATGTTGAATTGAAGCGATTCTTCAAACATTTTAAATCAAATAATTAACGAATGGACTTCTTTTATCTTTTATTCACGTGGGACGGTTTTATGTATTTCATTCTCTTGGCAATGCTGGAGATTGTACTGGGAATAGACAACATCATTTTTGTTTCTATTGTTACGGATAAGTTGCCAAAAACATCACAGAGAAAAGCGAGAAATTTAGGACTGTCTTTGGCGCTAATTGTACGTTTGGTGCTGCTGGCAGGTGTCGCTTGGTTGATGCAATTGGATTCTGCCCTGTTCCCGAATTCGAAATTTGAATTCTTGAGAGAGTTCTCGTGGCAAAGTATTGTTCTTTTGGCCGGTGGTCTGTTCTTAATTTACAAGAGTACTATTGAAATGCACAGTTCTATGACGGGCGAGGAGGAGCATGGGGGAAAAGAGGCGAAATCCTTTAGAGCGGTCATTGTCCAAATAATAATAATTGATCTCGTATTTAGTTTCGACTCAATTATTACGGCTGTTGGTATGACAAATGGATTGGGTGATGAACAGCACGGTCCTATAGTGATTATTTACGCTGCGATAATTGTTTCCATGATTATCATGATGACATTCGCAAAACAAATTAGCGACTTCATAAACAACCGTCCAACGATTAAAATGATTTCACTTGCCTTCTTAGTAACGATTGGTGTTGTTTTGGTCGCTGAAGCTTTCGGGCAAGAGATACCTAAAGGCTACATCTACTTCGCGATGGTTTATGCACTAATTGTTGAATTTATCAATATTAAGATGCGTAATAACTTGGAGAAAAAAGAAGGCGATGACAAGTGAAGAAGCTAGAATTTATTTTGTAGCTACCGATGAAGATGCACTGGAAAATGAGTTCTTAACTGAGCTGTTTAAGCATAAGAATTTCTTTATTAGTACCTCTCCAATTCCTAAAATTTTCCTTTCAAGGTTAAAGAAATTGAATAAAATTCAAGAAGCGTATCTTGCTTTAGGAGGTATTGAAGGGAAATCTGCTTTCGAAGAGGTGAGGTCGAATTACAAGGACAAATCTCTTGGAGAAATATTTCGTGAATACAGTTCGATACGAAATGTATTGAAACAAAAATTAATGGCGTCGAATACGATTAGTGATATTGAAGATATCGTTTTGAATTTGCTTCAAGAGACACGGCTATATGCAAATGCATGGAGTTATGACTACGAAAGTTTGGATGGGGTTTTGGTTTCAAATGAAATGGATCAAATGAATGTGTTGAATCAAATCAAGAAGCTTGAAGCCGTCGAACCGATTGCAATTGAAGCTATTCAAAAATTAGATGCTGAAAATGTTCTTGTTCGAGAAAGTAAACGATTATCTTTGTGGTTAAAATTAGATCAAAATGTCTGATCCATATTTAAATTTGAAAAAGCAATTGGACTTATTAGAGTGGCCCAATGTTTATTTGTTCAAATTTATCATTCCAAATAATCCAGAAGCGATAGCTAAGACTACTGCGCTTTTTGATGGTGCTGTAGATTTAAAATTACAGCCATCGAAAACGGGAAAGTACATCAGTATTAGTGCAAAGGAAATGATGTTGGATGTCGATTCGATAATTGATAAGTATAATAAATCGTCTTCCATAGAAGGCTTAATGGCGCTATAATATGTTATTAGTAGGATATTCTTTTATGGATGTAGTGATCGGCATTTTGTACGTTTCACTCGTCGGAACTGTAGTGTTTATTTTGTATAGACTTCTGTTGAAAAGGTTGAGCAGGGGAGCAATAGTTCAATCTGATTTTTGCGTGCTTTATCCGCTTGAGCAAGATCCTGCGAAAGGAGAACTAGAGTTTTATTTCACAACAGAAGCTCCTAGAGATGTAAAACTGACAATTCTAGATCAGGATTTAAATGACATTGCGACAGTTATAGAGAAAATGGCAACAAAGGGAGGGAATATTGTAAGGTTTGATTCTACAACCCTGTCAAATGGAGAGTATTTCTTCTGTTTAAAGACAGAGAATCAAAAAACGATGAAAAAAATGCGTGTTTTGAATGCATAGCATGACAAGGTGACGCAAAAAAATTAATGGCAAAATAATTGACTTCAAGAATAGAAAAGGTAAATTTATACCGCAAGGTGAATTAATAAACAAAAATATAGAGATATGGCATTAGAAATAACAGATGCGAACTTTGAGGAGGTAGTAATGAATGCAGATAGACCAGTAGTTGTTGACTTTTGGGCTGAATGGTGTGGACCGTGTAGAATGATTGGGCCAATCATCGAAAAAATGGCAGGAGATTACGATGGAAAAGCAATTATCGGTAAGGTGAATGTTGATAATAACCCTGGTATTTCTGCTAAATTTGGAGTTAGAAACATTCCAACGGTGTTGTTTATCAAAGGAGGAGAAGTTGCTGACAAATCAGTTGGTGCAGTTCCAGAAGCACAATTAAAATCAAAATTAGACGCTCTTATTTAATAGAGTGATATAAATACTGAAAGCCGTCTTGAATCAATCAAGACGGCTTTTTTTATGCCCTCAATTCACAAAAGGTCATTTATAATCCAGAATTCATAATTAATAATTCATAATTCATGATCGAGTGATTATCTTCGCACAAAATTCAACTTATGGAAACGTTTGTACGGAGACTGAAATTTTATGGAATCGGATTTGGATTGGGTCTTGTGTTCGTTATCTTTTTTTTTCAAAATAGAGGTTGTTCATGGACACCTTCCAATAGAGTGAAGAACGCTGTTTTGGATCGATTGATCGTTGTATCTGACAGCACAGCTATACTTTTGAAGGAGAAAGGAATCTCGTACAAGGAAGTTATTCAAGCGCTGAATGATGGAGATGTGGACTTTGGTAAGAGCAATAAAACCAAAAATGGAAAGGCTTACCTTATCGAAAGAGAAGATCTAAGCTTCGTTTTTACCTTGCCTTATGAGAGTTTTATATCAGAAGTGTTTCTTGCTAAAAATGTAAAAGGTATCAAAACGACAACCCAAGGAGGTGGAAAGATCATAAAGATTCCCAACGATAAGGACATGGTCTTTGCTGATTCAAGTTCTGTTGTATCCTGTCAGCAAGAAAAATTAGGCTTAATAAGTACTCCCAAAATTTACTACAAAATCAAAGCGACGGGTCGAATCGATTTTGGAAAAAGTGATTTTGCACTCCGGCCAAAGCCTGAACATCACATTACCATTGAGCATAAGGGGAAAACAATCGGGATGACAATGATCTGGTACAAAACGAAACTTAATATCTCTAACTTTCACCACTCCTCTTTGGAAGAGTGCGACAAATGATTGTTAAGCCAACGATGTTAATAAATCCAACGTATTCCTATTAGTTTACACCATTGTTTTTATAATTTTGATACATGAAATTTTCTGCTGAGCAAATTGCTGGATTAATTAATGGAGAAGTCCAAGGGAGCGCTACTGTTGAGGTAGATACCCTTGCGAAAATTGAAGAAGGGAAACCTGGCGCATTGTCGTTTTTGGCCAACCCTAAGTACGAAGAGTATATTTACACTACAGGTTCAAGTATTTGTATCGTAAATAACACATTTGTGCCTTCTCAGCCGATTCCAGAATCTTTGACTTTAATCAAAGTGGACGATGCTTATGCTTGCTTTGCAAAGCTGCTGGAGGTTTATGATACAATGAACAATCAAGAACCGAGAATTGAATCACCGTCATTTATTGATGAAACCGCTACGGTCGGAAAAGATTTATACCTCGGAGCTTTTTCTTATATCGGTGCTAATTCTAAAATTGGCGATAAAGTTTCAATCTATCCAAATGTAAATATCGGGACCAATGTCGAAGTTGGCGAAGGGACTGTAATTTACGCAGGTGCTACAATTTATAGAGATTGCGTAATCGGTAAGAATTGTATTATCCATTCAGGCGCTGTAATTGGAGCTGACGGATTTGGATTCGCGCCAAACGAAAAAGGAGAATTTCAAAAAATTCCGCAAATCGGAAATGTAATCCTTGAAGATAATGTTGATATTGGAGCGAATTCTACAATTGACAGGGCAACAATGGGAAGCACAATTATTCGTAAAGGTGCCAAAATTGACAACCTTGTTCAGATTGGACACAATGTTGAAATAGGACAAGATTCTGCAATGGCTGCTCAAACTGGTGTTGCGGGATCAACCAAAGTTGGGAGGAATGTATTGATGGGCGGACAAGTTGGTCTGTCAGGTCATATTAAAATAGGCGATAGAGTTAAAATTGCTGCTCAGTCAGGAATTGGCGGAGATGTGAAAGATGATACAACAATGATGGGCTCTCCCGGATTTGACGCGAAAGAATATAAAAAATCATATCTGGGCTTCAGAAGATTGCCGAGAATATTAGATAGATTGCACGCTTTAGAAGATAAAATAAAATCATTAACCAAAGATTAGTAACGCATGGCGGAAAAGCAAAGAACGCTAAAAGCTCCTGTCAAACTTTCAGGAGTTGGACTACATACAGGTGAGAAGGTAAACGTGGAAATTGTTCCTGCAGATGGAAATCACGGGTACAAATTTCAAAGAATTGACCTAGAAGGAGAACCTACAATTAAAGCGGATTGCGATCTTGTTGTAGCTACTGATCGAGGTACTACACTAGAGCAAAACGGAGCGAAAGTTTATACGACTGAGCACATTCTTGCAGCGCTTTACGGATGCCAAGTAGACAATGCACTTATTAAAATTGACGGTCCTGAAATTCCAATTATGGATGGGAGTTCTCAATTATTCGTCGATGCTATCGAAGAGGTTGGTTACGAAGATCAAGATAAAGATAGAGTCTATCTTGAGTTAAAGGAAAATATTCCATGGGAAGATCTTGACAAAGGAGTTGAGTTCCTTGCGATTCCAGATGATAATTATAGATTAACCGTAATGGTTGATTATAAATCGCCTGTTCTTGGTACGCAGCATGCTACAATGTACAACATCAATGATTTTAAGACTGAAATAGCATCGTGTAGAACATTCGTTTTCCTAAGAGAATTGGAGTTCCTAGCAACCAACAATTTGATTAAAGGTGGCGATTTAGATAACGCTATCGTTCTTGTTGAAAGAGAGAATGTTAGCCAAGAAGAATTAGATCATTTAGCGAAGCTGCTAGGCAAAGAAGATAAGAAGATTGCCGTGGAAGGCATGGGTGTTTTGAACAGCACAAAATTGAAATTTGAAAATGAGCCAGCGCGTCATAAGTTACTTGACATTGTTGGTGATTTGGCTTTAGTAGGGAGGCCTATTAAAGGGCACATTTTAGCTGCACGTCCAGGTCATGCTGGAAATGTTGGTTTTGCCAAAGTATTGAAAGCTTACATGAAAAGCCAAGAAAAGGCAGGGAAGCAATTCGATATAACGAAAAAGCCGCTTTACGATATTGTAGATATTGAAAGTATGTTGCCGCATAGGTTCCCATTCTTGATGGTCGACAAAATTATGTCGATTGAAGACGAGTCAATCATTGGAGTGAAGAACATAACAATGAATGAGCCTATATTTCAGGGGCATTTCCCAGGTAATCCAGTATTCCCAGGAGTATTGATGATTGAAGCGATGGCGCAAGTGGGAGGTATATTTGCCTTAAGTAAAGTGGATGAGCCGCATTTGTACTCAACCTACTTTATGAAAATTGATGGTGTCAAGTTTAAGAAAAAAGTAACGCCAGGAGATACTATAGTGTTTGAATTGGAGTTATTGTCTCCAATACGAAGAGGTTTGGTTAATATGGGTGGAATTGGTTATGTCAATGGACAGCCAGTTGTTGAAGCTCAAATGTTAGCGCAAGTCATTAAAGACAAAGAATGATAAGTACACAATCGAATATATCTAAAGGTGCCAAATTAGGTGAAAACGTAAGAGTTGATTCTTTTACAACCATTTGTGATAATGTTATTATCGGCGAAGGAACGCATATTCATCCCAATGTGACAATCTATCCTGGAACTACAATTGGTAAAAATTGTAAGATTTACCCCGGAGCGGTTATCGGTGTTGAGCCTCAGGATTTAAAATTCGAAGGAGAAGAAACAACTGTTGAGATCGGTGATAATACAGTGATCCGAGAATGTGTCACGATCCATAGAGGTACAAAAGATAAATGGGTGACCAAAGTCGGAAGCAATTGTCTTTTAATGACTTATGTTCATGTTGCGCACGATTGCCAAGTTGGTGATAATGTGATTCTAGCGAGTTTCGTTGGATTGGCTGGACATAATATCATTGAAGATTATGCCATTCTAGAAGGTAAAGTGGGGACGCAGCAATTTGTTCGAATTGGAGCGCATTCATTTGTTGCTGGAGGATCGCTAGTAAGAAAAAATATCCCACCTTTTGTCAAGGCGGCTAGAGAACCAATTGGTTATGCAGGAGTTAACTCTGTAGGGCTAAGAAGAAGAGGTTTTGATGATGAAGATGTTAAGGCAATCGAAGATGTTTATAGACTGCTTTATGTTATGAATAACAATATTAGTAAAGGAATTGAAGCCGTTCAAGAGCAAATTCCAGAATCGAAAGTGAGGAATCAAATCCTCGATTTTATAGCGGAATCCGACAGAGGGATTATCCGCGGAATGATCTAATAACACATGTTTAAAAGAGCAGACGTCATAACAGTTGAAATTTCTGGTTATGCATTCGGTGGTAAGGGGGTTGCGAAAATCCCAACAGACGATGGCGATTATGTCGTATTCGTCGATAACGCATTTCCCGGTCAAACGGTTAAGGCTAGAGTGGCCAAAAAAAGAAAACGATTTGCTGAAGCTAAGATGATCGAGGTTGTCGAAAGATCCCCTCTTGAAAAAGAATCAGAGTTTCAAGAAATTTCTGGGGGGCCATACATCTATGTTCCAATTGATGAACAAGAGAAAGCCAAGCAAGAATCAACGTTAGAGATTTACAGAAGAATAGGAAGGATCGAGGATCCAACTGAAATTTTTGATGAATTTATATCATCTCCAGAACATTTCTATTACAGAAACAAAATGGAGTACAGTTTCTCTTCGATAGAACATGATTTAAAGACAGGAGAAGAGCTTGACGACGCATTCGCTTTAGGTTTTAAACGAAGAGGGACTTGGTGGAAAGTAGAGTCCTTAGACAAGCCAAGCGGAATGTTTGATGAGCAATGGGAAACCATTTTGATTGAAATTCGAGAATTATTAAAATCAACTGGATTGCCGGCTTGGCATCCACCTAAAAAGATTGGATTTTTCCGTCATATTGTCGTGCGAAAATCCTTTCATCAGGATAAATTGCTCTTGAATTTCGTGACTTCATCTCAAGATGTGGAAAAATTCGATTCAAAAATTTTAGTTGATTTCTTAAAAGAAAAATTAGGCGACCGTCTGGCAGGAGTTCAACATACAGTAAATGATAATGTTGCCGACAGAGCGAAAATCGAAAACGGTCAATGCGAGCTGTTGTTTGGAGAGCCTGTCATCGTAGAAAGATTACTTGGTTTGGATTTTGAAATCTCAATGGAGAGTTTTTTTCAAACGAATCCGAAAAGCGCTGAACGACTTTACAATAAGGCCCTGGACTACGTTTTTGAAGAAGGATTAAAACCAAACGATGTTGTAATGGATCTGTTTTGCGGAACGGGGACAATTGGTCAGATTTTGACATCTAGAAACGCAGACGTGAAAATTATTGGTGTCGACATCGTTGAAGAAGCGATCGATGATGCCAGAAAAAATGCAGAAAGAAACGGTATCAATGGAATTGATTTCTATGCTGCTGATGTAGGTAAGTTTTTAAAGGAATACCCGCATTACAAAGGAAAGATTACAACAATTATATTGGATCCTCCGAGAGCAGGAATTGCACCAAAGACATTATTAAAAGTAATTGAATTGGGTGCCAAGAATATCGTTTACATATCTTGTAATCCTGCGACTCAAGCTAGAGATACGGAAACGTTATTGAAAGAAGGGTACAAACTAGAGAAAATGTCGCTAGTCGATCAATTCCCGCATACTGGGCATATCGAAGCGATTGCCAAATACAAAAAGCAGAAATAATGACAGTTGAAATTATTTCTATCGGAGACGAATTACTAATTGGTCAAACGGTGAATACCAACGCATCTTGGATGGGCTCGCAATTGAGTCTTCTCGGAGGTGAAGTGGAGTATTGTACCGTCATTAGAGATGAGGAAAATGTTATTTTTAATTCGTTTGAGCTAGCCATGAGCCGCGTTGATGTTGTTTTGGTTACAGGTGGTTTAGGCCCGACAAAAGATGATATTACGAAACATGTTTTGTGTAAGTTTTTCGATTCAAAACTCGTTCAAAATGAAGAAGTTTTGAAACATGTGAAATCGTTTTTTGTGAAGCGCGACAAGGAAATGCTTGATATCAACATTCTTCAGTCGCATGTTCCAGATAAAGCAACAGCTTTGTTTAATGAATTTGGCACAGCTCCTGGAATGTGGTTTGAGAAAGACGGAAAAGTCTTGGTGAGTATGCCAGGTGTTCCTTATGAGATGAAGGCAATAATGTTAAATGAGGTGATTTCACGCCTTCAGAATAAATTTGAAATAAGCGGCTTGTATTACCAGACTTTGCAAACGCAAGGAATGGGAGAGTCGTATATCGCAGACCGAATCGTTGATTTAGAGACGGAAATGAGAGGTAATGGAATTTCTCTCGCTTATTTACCTTCTCCTGGGGGGGTAAGACTGCGTCTGTCGTCCAATCAATCCGATCTAATGATTCAGCTAATCGAAAGTTATTTACTATCGTTAGAAGCGATATTTCCTGAGTACGTTTTCGGCCGTGGGCAAATTTCACTTCCAGATGTTGTCGGTCAATTGTTGACAAAACAAAAAAAGACAGTTGGAACTGTTGAAAGTTGCACAGGAGGTTCAGTTGCTTCGGCACTAACTTCAGTTGCCGGTTCCTCAGCTTATTTTGAAGGTTCAATTGTCAGTTATTCCAAAGAAGTGAAAATGGATTTAGTGGGTGTTTCTGAACACACTATTATCGAACACGGATTGGTAAGTATCGAAGTTGTCGAGGAAATGGCACTAAATGGAAAGAAAATTTTAAACACAGATTATTGCATTGCCTTGTCTGGATACGCAGGTCCTTCGAGTGGATTACCAGAAGATTTAATTGGCGATGTTTGCATAGCAATAGCTGGAAATGAGCGAGTTCTATCGAAGAAGTTTAAGTTTGAAAAAGACCGAAGTCGAAACATTAGACGCTCGGTATTGACCGCACTAAACTTATTAAGATGTGAACTGCTGAAAATTAATATTGAAAAAAGTTAAGTATAGCTTGTGAATTTTAGAAAAAAATGGTTTCTTTGCAGCCGCTTTTAGAATAAGTAATTAATAAATAGTCGATGTCAAGAGTTTGTCAAATCACAGGAAAATCGGTAATGGTTGGGAATAATGTTTCTCACTCTCAACGTAAAACAAAAAGAAAGTTTTACCCGAATTTGATCACAAAAAAGTTTTTCATGCCTGAGGAAAACGAGTACATTACATTGAAAATTTCGACGTCAGCGTTGAGAACGATCAATAAAAAAGGTATTTCAATTTGTGTTAAAGAAGCACGATTAAAAGGGTTCATTAAATAATCGTTTTCTACAACAGTTCTGGCTTCGGTCGGGAAAGTAGTACGTTAAAAGAAAGAAAATGGCAAAAAAAGGAAATAGAATTCAGGTGATATTGCAATGCACTGAGCACAAAGAATCAGGTATGCCTGGTATGTCTCGTTACATTACAACGAAGAACAGAAAAAACACTCCGGATAGATTAGAGATTAAGAAATTTAATCCTGTTTTGAAGAAGTATACACTTCATAAAGAAATTAAATAATCTAAGACATGGCAAAGAAAGTAGTAGCATCACTACAGAAAGGTGGTGGAAAAGAACATACGAGAGTTATTAAAATGAGTAAGAACTCTGAATCAGGGAACTACACATTTAAACAAGAAATAGTACACAACGATAAAGTTAAAGATTGGTTCGATAAGAACTAATTCAATTTTATTGTACCGATAGCATCGGGTGTTAAAAATTTAAGCTTCCGCCATTGGTGGGAGCTTTTGTTGTATGTAAGTTATGGCACTATTTAATTTTTTTTCGAAGGATAAAAAAGAAAGTCTAGACAAAGGACTTGAGAAAACGAAACAAGGTTTCTTCAATAAACTTACGCGCGCCGTTGTTGGTAAATCCAAAGTGGATGCTGAAGTATTGGATAACCTTGAAGAGATCTTAATTACTTCTGATGTTGGTGTAGAAACCACGCTGAAAGTCATTGGTAAGATTGAGGAAAGAGTTGCCAGAGATAAAGTTTTGGGCGTGGAAGAATTGAACTCCATCCTGAAACAAGAAATCACAAACCTTCTTGAAGAGAATAATTCATCGGAAGAAGTCAAGTTTGAAGTTCCAAAACACACGGATGGACCACACGTAATTATGGTTGTTGGAGTGAACGGGGTTGGAAAAACAACTACGATTGGAAAATTAGCATATCAATTTAAAAAAGCGGGGAACAGCGTTGTTCTTGGAGCATCGGATACATTCCGTGCCGCTGCTGTAGATCAATTGATTATTTGGGCAGATAGAGTAGGAGTGCCAATTGTACAGCAGGGTATGGGCGCAGATCCTGCTTCTGTTGCATTTGATACTTTGCAATCTGCAAAAGCTCAGAATGCAGACGTCGTGATTATCGATACTGCCGGAAGGTTGCACAACAAGGTCAACTTGATGAACGAGTTAAGTAAGATCAAAAGAGTTATGGATAAAGTGATTCCAGAAGCTCCTCATGAAGTCTTGCTTGTTCTTGACGGTTCAACAGGTCAAAATGCATTCGAGCAAGCGAAACAATTTGCTGCAACTACAAACATTACAAGTTTGGCAATTACAAAACTTGATGGGACTGCCAAAGGTGGTGTTGTAATTGGAATTTCTGATCAAATGAAAATTCCCGTTAAGTATATTGGTGTTGGTGAGTCAATGGAAGATCTTCAGCCATTCAATAGAACTGAATTCGTAGATTCGCTTTTCTCTTAGTCTTCAGGGGAACTAGAGTTGTCAAAGTCAATGATAAATTTCACTCAAAGATTACCACTTCTTAAAACCACTTTAAAGTTTTCCAGTTAAATCTGTGCAGCTAGATTTTTGATCCGTATTAGGTCCGCTTTGGAATAAGTGACTTCATAAATATTGGAGGTGTTTAAGGAAGTAGGACAAGATCTTTACTGCAGCGATATATCCAAGGTTATTTTTAATTTGTATTGCTTATAATAAGGTAGCTATGGTCGCGCCCTAAGGCGAGGCGTGGAATTAAGCCGGGCAGTATTATCTGTCAGGTGCTTTTACGAAAGCGTAAAAAGTTAACAATGACCGCAAGTTCTGTTAAAAATAGTTGTCTAATAATAGTGTGCTCTCATTTGAATACACTATTTTAGAACCGCTAAACTATATTAATTATGAATAAACTCTCTACCAAGGGATTGATATTACTATCAATTCTCATGCTCCAATTTAATACAATTGGACAGCAATTAACCAAGTACCCAGGTTCCCCAAATCAAACCATTTCTTATGCTACAACCGCAGATGCAAATGGAATTAAACGTTGTGGAACAATGGAAGCAGACTCTTTATTAAGAGCAGCGAACCCTGGAATGCCAACACTCTATCAAGATGAAATGTGGCTCCAACAAAAGATACAAGAATTTAAGGCTCAACAATCTTTAAATGGTGCTGCTAAAGCAACGCTATTGACAATTCCAGTAGTTATTCACGTTATACACAACGGCGACGCAGTTGGTTCTAACGAAAACATCGCAGATGCTCAAGTGATTTCTCAAATTCAAGTTTTAAACGAGGATTTCAGAAGAATCCTTGGGACTCCAGGTTACAATACGAACCCTGATGGTGCGGACATCGAAGTTGAGTTTTGTCTGGCCGTTATCGATGAAACTGGAAACCCGCATAGTGGGATTGACCGTGTTAATTATGGTCAAGCAGCCTTTACTGGGCAGGCGGACGCGAATACAATGAAAGCAGCCACTTATTGGAATCCAGATGACTATATGAATATGTGGACCGTTAATTACGGGAACTCTGGTTTGCTTGGATTTGCACAATTCCCGAATACTTCAGGATTAGCAGGTTTGAATAATAACAACGGTGGAGCTACAACGGATGGCGTTGTGGCTGATTATCGCTCATTTGGTTCTTCAGCTATTTATCCAGCAGGTACATATAGTGCGCCTTATGATTTAGGACGTACAATGACGCATGAAGTTGGTCACTATTTAGGCCTTCGCCATATTTGGGGGGATGCTAACTGTGGTGATGATTTCTGTGCTGATACGCCTGAATCTACAACATCAAATGGTGGTTGTCCTACTCAAACGACTTGCGATGGTAATCAAGATATGGTTGAAAACTATATGGATTACACGAATGACGCATGTATGAACATCTTTACAGATGATCAAAAAACGAGAATTAGAACAGTTTTCACGGTTTCACCACGTAGATTAAGTTTAACTACTTCGACGAAATGTGTTCCTGCAAATCCTGATGATATTGGTGTATTTGCTGTTAACTCTCCAACAGGTAGTTATTGTGCATCTTCATTTATTCCGAATGTTGATGTAAAGAATTACGGGAATAACAATGTGTCTTCATTTACACTGTTCTATGATATTGATGGAGCAGGTGCACAATCTTTCCTTTGGACTGGAACATTAACACCTAGTCAAACAGTAAATATTGTTTTACCAACAATGTCTCCAACGGCAGGTCCTCATGTATTTAATGCTTATACTGATATTCCTAACGGAAATGTTGATCCATACACGGCGAATGACGCAAACCTATCAAACTTTACAATGATAATTGGCGGACAACTTATTACACTTGACCTTGAAGTAGATTGTTTTGGAGATGAGATTACTTGGGAAGTTCAAGATGCAGGATCAAGTGTTATTTATTCAGGTGGTCCTTATTCAGTAGTTCAAAACGGTGAAGATGTTATCGTTAATATGTGTCTTTCTACTGGCTGTTATGATTTTATTATCGATGATTCTTTTGGTGATGGAATGGCAGGTGACGGTGTGAGTGGATGTGTTGGTGATGGTACTTATTCCATTTACGATGCCGGAGCTACAGTTTTGGCTACTATTCAAAATGTGGATTTTGGAAATCAAGAAATCAACAACTTCTGTGTAACATCAGCTTGTGATGATCCAGATGTACCAACTTTAACTGCATCTCCAACAACTGTTTGCGATGGAAATACTTCAACTATATCTATAGCTGGTAATCTAGATGATGCAACGGATTGGTATGTTTATACTGGTTCTTGTGGTGGTACGGTTGTAGGAACTACAAGTACAACAACGATTGATGTTACTCCTGCAGGGCCAACTACAACTTATTTTATTAGAGGTGAAGGTGGATGTGTTGTTCCTGGAGTTTGTGGTTCGGTTACAATTACCGTTGATCCAATTGAGGATGCAACATTCGCTTACGGAGCTGCTTCTTATTGTGTTGATGCTTCAGATCCAACACCTACTGTTAGTGGTGTAGGTTCAGGAACGTATTCGAGTGTTCCTGCCGGACTTTCAATCAATGGTTCTACGGGAGCTATTGATGTGTCAGCTTCTACGCCAAACACATACACCATTACTTATACAACGCCTGGTACTTGTACTGGTTCTTCGGATGAAGTAGTAACTATAAATGCTTTACCTGCTGCGCCAACTGTATTGACAAGTGGTTCAACTACATTCTGTGCAGGCGGTTCAGTTGATTTAACATCTTCGCAAGCAAGTGGAAATGTTTGGTCAAACACTGCAACGACTCAAACAATCAATGTTACAGGAGCTGGAACGTATTCAGTTACATATACAGATGGAAACGGTTGTTCAGCGACTTCAGCTAATACGGCTGTCACGGTAAATACTTTGCCTGCAGCTCCAACAATTAGTGCTGATGGACCAACGTCATTTTGTACGGGAGGTTCTGTTAACTTAACGTCTTCACAAGCAAGTGGAAATGTTTGGTCTAACACGGCAACGACTCAAACAATAAATGTTTCGGGAACAGGAAACTTCTCTGTGACTTATACCGATGGAAACGGTTGTTCTTCTACTTCAGCAACAACTGCTGTAACTTTGAATGCAAATCCTTCTGTACCGACAATTAGTGCAGGCGGCCCTACAACATTCTGTGCTGGTGGTTCTGTTAACTTAACTTCTTCACAAGCAAGTGGAAATGTTTGGTCAACAACAGAGACAACACAAACAATCAATGCAACTGGAACTGGAAACTATTCTGTAACATACACGGATGGAAATGGTTGTTCGGCAACTTCAGCCATGACAGCTGTAACGGTGAATACGAATCCGGCTGCACCAACAATTAGTGCTGGCGGCCCAACGACATTCTGCGCTGGTGGTACTGTAACATTAACATCTTCTCAAGGAAGTGGGAATGTTTGGTCAACAGCGTCAACATCAAACAATATTATTGTTTCGACGGGCGGTCCTTACTCAGTAACGTATACTGATGTAAATGGTTGTTCAGCAACATCAGGTGTAACTAACGTAACTGTTAATCCAGCACCAGTGATTGCTGTTGGAACGGTACTGGATCCAAATACATGTGCAACTGCAACGGGTAGTATTCAAATTACTGGATCAGGAACAGGTGTTGTTTCTTGGGCAGGAAGTGCATCAGGAACTTCTGGATCTGTATCCCTTCCGTTTACAATTACAGGTTTGGCTGCAGGTTCTTACAACGTGACGTTTGATGACGGTTGTGGATCAAATATGTTGAATCAAACATTAACAGATCCAACGCCTCCAACTGCGCCAACAATTACAGCAGGTGGCCCAACGACTTTCTGTGCAGGTGGCAGTGTAACTT
>JBLHYG010000013.1:0-136746 GCA_047630755.1 Crocinitomicaceae bacterium
AGTAATTGACTGTCAAATCTAAAGTGACAATTGAATCACAACCCGCCGCATTTGTATAGGTTTGAGTGGCGACGTTATTACTTGATGTGTATGTATTTCCATCGATCCACAAATAAGAATCGCAAGCTGTTTGCACATCTGTTGATCCGTTGGAATAATTAACGGTTAAATCCAAAGTGACAATTGAATCACAACCTGCCGCATTGGTATACGTTTGCGTTGCAATAGTATTACTTGAAGTGTACGTATTTCCATCAATCCACAAATAAGAATCGCATGCTGTTTGAACGTCTGTTGATGCACTCGAATAGTTTACCGTTAAATCCAAGGTGACAATTGAATCACAACCAGCGGCATTGGTATACGTTTGCGTTGCAATAGTATTACTTGAAGTGTACGTTACTCCATCAATCCATAAATAAGAATCGCAAGCTGTTTGCACATCTGTCGTTGCATCGGAATAGTTTATTGTTAAATCCAAAGTGACAATTGAATCACAACCATCGGCATTTGTCAAGGTTTGAGTGGCGACGTTGTTACTCGATGTGTACGTAACGCCGTCAATCCACAAATAAGAATCACAAGCTGTTTGAACGTCTGTTGATCCGTTGGAATAGTTTATTGTTAAATCCAAAGTGACGATTGAATCACAACCCGCCGCATTTGTATAGGTTTGAGTCGCAACGTTGTTACTCGATGCGTACGTAACACCATCAATCCACAAATAAGAATCGCATGCTGTTTGAACATCCGTTGATGCATTTGAGTAATTGACTGTCAAATCTAAAGTGACAATTGAATCACAACCCGCCGCATTTGTATAGGTTTGAGTGGCGACGTTATTACTTGATGTGTATGTATTTCCATCGATCCACAAATAAGAATCGCAAGCAGTTTGAACATCTGTTGATGCATTTGAGTAATTAACTGTCAAATCCAAAGTGACAATTGAATCACATCCCGCCGCATTTGTGAAGGTTTGAGTTGCAACGTTGTTACTCGATGTGTACGTAACACCATCGATCCACAAATAAGAATCACAAGCTGTTTGAACATCCGTTGATGAACTTGAATAGTTTATCGTTAAATCAAGTGTGACAATTGAGTCACAACCAGCAGCATTGGTTAAAGTTTGTGTCGCGACATTGTTATCCGAAGTGTACGTATTTCCATCAATCCACAAGTAAGAATCACAAGCTGTTTGAACATCTGTTGATGCATTATCAATGCATTGGCTCAATTTTAGAACAAATACATCATGGCTTCCATTTGAAGTCAAGTTGCTAATTCCTGCTCCAAACTCAAAATCTACAGTAGATTGAAAACGTCCAGTCACATAAATATTGGCGAAATCATCTGAACTTATTGAAACTCCATAGTCTGCTGTTGAACTTCCTAAATTTTGAGCCCATACGAAATCACCCATAAGATCAAGTTTTGAAATATAAATATCTCTATCACCATTTGTTGACAAATTAAAATCGGTACCGTTAGGATCAAAATCCGCTGTTCCTTGGAAGTTACCTGTAGTATAAACATTACCCAAATTATCTATCGTCATTTGGGAAGCAAGATCGTTGTCGCTCCCACCAATATTTTTCGCCCAAAGAAAGTTTCCGAATTCATCAACTTTACAAACAAAAATATCAGCTCCGCCAAAAGAAGTAATATTTTGCACTCCTATTCCAGGATCAAAATCAACCGTCGAATAAAAAGAACCGGTAAAATAGACATTTCCAGTGTCGTCCAATTGAACATCATTGCCGGCATCATTACTAATTCCTCCTGAACTAATTACCCAACTAAAGTTTCCGCTATCATCCAGCTTCAGAACGAAAGCATCCCTAGCACCATTTGAAGTCAAATTATTAATACCGACACCAGGGTCAAAATCTACAGTGCCTTGATAGTTTCCACAAATGAATACTTCTTCCAACTGATTAACTTGGACGGAATTACCATTATCACCATTTGTATCTCCAAAACTCTTCGCCCAAACAAAGTTTCCAGAAGCATCTAATTTTGTAATAAAGACATCAGATGCACCATTTGAAACTAAGTTTAGAACTCCTATCCCAGGATCAAAATCCGCTGTTCCTTGGAAATCACCTGTAGTATATATATTGTCAAGCCCATCAATGCATAGGGAAAGTGCATTATCATTGTTTAAGCCTCCAAAACTTTTCACCCAAACAAAGTCACCTGAATTATCAAGTTTCAAAATAAAAATATCCCGTAAACCATTTGACGTTAGATTAGAAACACCAATTCCAGGATCGAAATCAACGACTCCTTCAAATCTTCCGCAAAGAAGAATGTTTCCAGAATTATCAATTTCGGCTGAAAAACCATGATCATAATTCAATCCGCCAAAACTTTTCGCCCAGATAAAATTTCCTGAAGGATCAAACTTTGTAATAAAAACATCAGATGCGCCGTTAGAAGTTAAACTACTAACTCCAGGACCTGGGTCAAAATCAACTGTAAGCCAAAAATAACCAGTAGTATAAACATTACCACTCGCATCGACGGAGATAGAATTCCCTCTATCGCCCACAGTGCTCCCCATAGATTTCGCCCATTCAAAATCTTGAGCATTCAAATTTGAAGCAGCTATTAATAGTAGAGTAAAAAGTATAATTTTCATAATTATTTATTCTTAATCAGTTTGTATGTTTTACTTATTCCTTCCGATTGAATTTTCAAATAGTAAACCCCTGAAGGCGCTTTGAATTCAATTTGGTGCAATGGTAAATTGATCATTTTCTCTTCTAGAACAAGCTTTCCTTGTACCGAGAAAACACGAATGTCCACGTCTGATAGACTTCCGAGTTCTAAATGAATGATTCCATTGTTTGGGTTCGGGTAAATGACAACATTGTTCAATTCATCGTTTTCGTTTATGCCAATTGAATTAATAACCACACATGTAGAAGTATCACTGCAACCATTTTCAGTCACAATTACAGCATAGTCTCCATTGATCGTTGCCGTGAATGATTGATTTGTTTCACCAATGATTTCCGAATAATCAGAACAATCAATCCATTGATATGCGACTCCAACGGCATCGGAAGTAATCGTTACTCCAGTTGTTGTAGTTGATATATTAACCGCATTAATTGTTAAATCAAGTGTTACAATTGAATCGCAACCTGCAGCATTGGTAAATGTTTGTGTTGCGCTACTGTTGCTCGATGTATATGTAACACCATCAATCCACAAATAAGAACCGCAAGCTGTCTGAACGTCTGTTGATCCGTTGGAATAGTTTATTGTTAAATCCAAAGTGACAATTGAATCGCAACCTGCAGCATTGATAAATGATTGAGTAGCGGCATTATTGCTTGAAGTATACGTAATACCATCGATCCATAAATAGGAATCGCAAGCTGTTTGAATATCTGTTGATGCGTTGGAATAGTTTATTGTTAAATCCAAAGTTACGATTGAATCACAACCCACGGCATTGGTAAATGTTTGAGTGGCGGCGTTGTTACTCGATGTGTACGTTACTCCGTCAATCCACAAATAAGAATCACAAGCTGTCTGAACGTCTGTTGATCCGTTGGAATAACTAACTGTTAAATCCAAAGTGACAATTGAATCACAACCCACGGCATTGGTAAATGTTTGAGTGGCGGCGTTATTGCTTGAAGTATACGTAATACCGTCAATCCACAAATAAGAATCGCAAGCTGTTTGAACATCTGTTGATGCGTTGGAATAGTTTATTGTTAAATCCAAAGTGACGATTGAATCGCATCCTGCAGCATTGGTAAATGTTTGAGTGGCGGCATTATTACTTGAAGTGTACGTAACACCATCGATCCACAAATAGGAATCACAAGCCGTTTGAACATCTGTTGATCCGTTGGAATAATTAACTGTCAAATCTAAAGTGACAATGGAATCACAACCCGCCGCATTGGTTAAAGTATGGATAGCAACATTGTTATCAGAAGTGTACGTATTTCCATCAATCCACAAATAAGAATCACAAGCCGTTTGAATATCTGTTGAATATGTAGGTTCGCATTGACTAAATTTTTGAATAAAAATGTCATAACTCCCATTTGAAGTAAGATTGTTAATCCCAACTCCAGGATCAAAGTCTGCAGTTAAAAAAAAGTAACCTGTTGTATGAATATTATTACCGTTATCAACAACAATGGAGCTTCCAAAATCTAGATCTGATCCTCCCATGGATCCCGCCCAAAGAAAATTTCCATTTACATCTAATTTTTGAATGAAGATATCATAGAATCCATTTGAAGTATAGTTTGACACTCCTGGTCCTGGGTCAAAATCTACTGTTGATTCAAAATTTCCGGTCGTATAAATATTCCCATTGGCATCCAATGTGATAGACATTGCAGCGTCATAGGAGATTCCTCCAATCGATTTACCCCAAACGAAATCTCCATTAACATCCAGTTTTTGTATAAAAGCATCTGCAATTCCGTTCGACGTAAAATTGGAAGTACCAATCCCGGGATCAAAGTCCACTGTTCCACAATACTCTCCTGAACTATAAACATTCCCTATTGCATCAACTGCGATAGAATATCCTATATCATTACATGTGCCACCAATGGATTTTGCCCAAATAAAATTTCCATTGATATCTAGTTTTTGAATGAAACCGTCTAAAGAACCAATAGAAGTGAGATTTGTTGTTCCCACTCCGGGGTCAAAATCTACTGTACCTTGAAAAAAACCAGTAGAATATACGTTTCCAAAAATATCTGTAATAATAGAAAGTCCGGCATCATTATTTCCAGCTCCCGCAGACCCCATCGATTTTGCCCAAAGCAAATTTCCGCTGGCATCAAGTTTTTGTATAAAAATATCATCTCCTCCATTTGAAGTTAAATTTGTCAATCCAGGCCCAAGGTCAAAGTCTATTGTCCCTTGAAAGATTCCAGTAGTATAGATATTTCCACTTGCGTCTGAAGTAATTGCATAACCTGCAGCGCCGAAACTAGCAGAACCCATTGACCCTGCCCAAACTAAGTCTCCATTTGAATCTAATTTTTGAATGAAAATATCATCGCCCCCACTAGAAGTCAAGTTTGTGACTCCTATACCTGGGTCGAAGTCAACAGTCTCACTAAAGCTACCTGTAGTATAAACATTTCCACTTGCATCTACTGCTATGGAAAGACCACGATCAATAGAAGTCCCACCCATAGATTTTGCCCAAAGTAGATTCCCGTTTGCATCCAGTTTTTGAATAAATATGTCTAAAAACCCATTGGAAGTGAGATTTAAAGCTCCCGCTCCAGGGTCAAAATCGGTTGTTCCACTAAAAGTTCCTGTAGAATAAGTATTCCCTGAAGCATCTACCGCAATAGAATGTCCTCTATCAATACCTGCTCCACCTTTCGATTGCGCCCAATCAAGTGATTGAGCATTTAGGCAGGAAGAAGCGGTTAAAAACAGGGTAAAAAGTAAAATTCTAATTTTCATGATTATTTATTCTTAACCAATTTGTATGTTTTGCTTATTCCTTCCGATTGTATTTTCAAGTAGTAAATCCCCGCTGGTTCATTAAAATTTATTTGATGTGTTGACGTCTTAATTTTTTCTGGCGCCAAAACTTGTCTTCCTCTTATTGTAAAAATGCTCACTTGAACCTCTTTTAAATCTCCAAGATTCAAGTGAATATTGTCTTTAATGGGGTTTGGATAGACAAGAACGCTCTTGAATAGGTCGTTCTCAGTTAAACCAACATTGTCAATTACTACACAGGTCGATGTATCACTGCATCCATTTTCAGTCACAATCACTGCATAATCTCCATTGCTAGTTGCTGTGAATGATTGACCTGTTTCGCCAATCATTTCGGAATTATCAGAACAATCAATCCATTGATACGCAGCGCTAGCAGCATCAGATGTAATCGTAACTCCGGTGGTTGTGGTTGATACATTGACTGTGTTAATGGTTAAATCCAGTGTTACAATTGAATCACAGCCAGCTGCATTTGTAAAGGTTTGAGTGGCGACATTGTTATTTGACGTATACGTAACGCCATCAATCCACAAATAAGAATCACAAGCCGTTTGAACGTCTGTTGTTGCACTTGAATAGTTTACCGTTAAATCCAAAGTGACAATTGAATCACATCCAGCAGCATTGGTTAAAGTCTGTGTTGCACTATTATTATCTGAAGTGTAGGTGTTTCCGTCAATCCACAGATAAGAATCACAGGATGTTTGAACATCCGTTGAAGCATTGGAATAGTTTACCGTTAAATCTAAAGTAACAATTGAATCACAACCAGCGGCATTGGTTAAAGTTTGAGTAGCGACGTTATTACTTGAAGTATACGTAACACCATCGATCCACATATATGAATCACAAGCTGTCTGAACGTCTGTTGATCCGTTGGAATAATTTACAGTTAAATCCAGCGTTACAATTGAATCACATCCCGCCGCATTTGTGAAGGTTTGAGTTGCAACGTTGTTACTCGATGTGTACGTAACACCATCGATCCACAAATAAGAATCGCAAGCCGTTTGAACATCAGTTGATCCGTTGGAATAATTAACGGTTAAATCCAAGGTGACAATTGAATCACAACCAGCGGTATTGGTAAATGTTTGAGTTGCAACATTGTTACTCGATGTATACGTAACACCATCAATCCACAAATAAGAATCGCAGGCAGTTTGAACGTCTGTTGTGGCATTTGAATAATTGACCGTCAAATCTAAAGTGACAATTGAATCGCAACCCGCAGCATTGGTAAATGTTTGAGTAGCGGCATTATTACTTGAAGTGTAAGTTACTCCGTCAATCCACAAATAAGAATCACAAGCTGTCTGAACGTCTGTTGATCCGTTGGAATAATTAACTGTTAAATCTAAAGTGACAATGGAATCACAACCCGCGGCATTTGTCATTGTATGCGTTGCAATATTGTTGGTTGAAGTGTATGTATTTCCATCGATCCACAAATAAGAATCGCAAGCTGTTTGCACATCCGTTGATGCGTTGGAATAATTAACGGTTAAATCCAAAGTGACAATTGAATCACAACCCGCCGCATTTGTCAAGGTTTGAGTTGCAACGTTGTTACTCGATGTATACGTTACTCCATCAATCCACAAATAAGAATCGCAAGCTGTTTGAACATCTGTTGATGCGTTGGAATAATTAACTGTCAAATCCAAAGTGACAATTGAATCGCAACCAGCGGTATTTGTCAATGTTTGAGTGGCGACATTATTACTTGAAGTGTACGTTACACCATCAATCCACAGATAAGAATCACAAGCTGTTTGAATATCTGTGGATGCATTTGAGTAATTGACTGTTAAATCTAAAGTGACAATGGAATCACAACCTGCTGCATTGGTTAAAATGTGAGTTGCAACATTGTTAGTTGAAGTGTATGTGTTTCCATCTATCCATAAATAAGAATTGCAGGCTGTTTGCGTATCTGTTGAAAATGTAGGGGCACACTCACTCAATTTTTGAATAAAAAAGTCATAGCTTCCATTTGGAGTGTGATTGTCTACTCCCACCCCAGGATCAAAATCCACTATCCATCCAAAAGAACCAGTAGTATAAACATTCTCACTTGCATCTACTGTAATAGATCGACCAAAATCTTGACCAGCCCCTCCCATTGATCTAGCCCAAAGAAAATTTCCAAATGCATCTAGTTTTTGGATGAAAATTTCGAGAGATCCATTTGAAACAAGGTTTGTAGTCCCTCCTCCTGGATCAAAGTCTGCGGTTCCTGAAAAAGTACCAGTTGTGTAAACATTTCCACCATTATCAACTGCAACAGAACCTGCGATATCATTCAACCCAGACCCCATAGATTTTGCCCATAGAAAATCCCCACTGACATCAAGTTTTTGAACAAAAATATCGTACCCAGTAGATGTGTAAAGATTCGTTGTTCCCACGCCAGGATCAAAGTCAACTGTTTCATAAAATTCGCCAGTTGTATAAATATTGCCTCCAGAATCCACAGTAAGAGATTGCCCTTTATCATCGTAGATACCTCCCATGGACTTTACCCAAATGAAATTTCCGTTCGCATCAAGTTTTTGAATAAAAATATCAGATCCTCCATTTGAAGTAACGTTCACTGTACCCGCTCCCGGATCAAAATCAACAGTTCCTTCAAAACTACCAGTAGTATAAACATTGCCACTAACATCTACTTCGATAGATCTTCCATAATCATAACCCGTGCTTCCCATAGATTTTGCCCATAGAAAATTACCACTTGCATTTAATTTTTGAATAAAAATATCATCAATTCCATTAGACCAAAGCATTGTCGTTCCTGGTCCCGGATCAAAGTCTACTGCTCCACCTCTAAAATAACCTGTTGTGTAGACATTGCCGCCAGAATCAACTTTGATGCATAGTCCAAAATCACCACCGGACCCACCTCCCATGGATCTTGCCCAAAGAAAATTACCACTAGCATCTAACTTTTGAATAAAAATGTCCCTTTCTGAAAATGACGAAGTCAAGTTCAGTATTCCAGGCCCTGGATCAAAATCAACAGTACCTTCAAATGCTCCAGTAGTATAGACATTTCCACTGACATCTACTGCGACCGAGTAACCAAAATCATCTAGGCTCCCACCTAAAGATTTTGCCCAGATAAAATCCCCATTAGCATCGTACTTTTGAACAAAAACATCCTGAAAACCATTTGAAGTAAGGCTTGTAACTCCTACTCCAGGGTCAAAATCAACTGTACCCTCAAAATGACCAGTAGTATAAATATTACCACTAACATCCACGGTGATAGAATATCCAACATCGTAATCACTCCCTCCGATGGATTTTGCCCATTCAAATGTCTGAGCATGAACACTAATAAAACTCATGCTTACCATCATAAAAAAAACAAGCCTTAACTTTAATCTCATATTATCATTAATTACACCATAAATAAATTCAATCCAAACAGTATTTTACCAAGGATTTTCAAACCTCAAGCAAAAGAACGCCAACGAAGTCATAGACATCAATGTAATTGGTACTTTTGTTACGAACAACATTGTTTTAGTGATGAACGACACAAGCCTGTCTTGCTTGATTTGAAAAGTATTCCGAATTTTAACCCTCAAAGATGCTGTTCCACTAAAGTGTTTTTAATGAACTTATTTGTGAGCCATCAAAAATGAATTTGAAGTTTATTTTTTTACTAATATTCTGTCTGACGCCCTTTTTGGTGCCAGCTCAAAACTCTGTGGTCAAAAACTTCACACCAAACGATGGACTAACAAGTTCTCAAGTATATGATGTTATTCAAGACGACCATGGTTACTTATGGTTTTCAACGGACAAAGGCTTAAGTCGATACAATGGATATGAGTTCGAGAATTTCAGCACTGCTGATGGTCTAACGGACAACGTGATCTTTAATTTTCTAAAAACGCCCGACGGCAAGATTTGGTGCACGACCAATTCCTCCACATTATTCACAATTGAAGGTGCACACCCGAAATTTAATGAATACCGTTACAATGATACACTTCGTAAATATGCAAACAACCTGACCGTAAAATGCACGTACTTCGATGATGAAAACTCATTACTCCTATCCTTTCACAACATGTCTAATTTTCTAGCTATTTCCAGTGAAGGCAAAATATTGAGTCTACCGAACGCTCCAGGAGGAATTGCCAACTTCGACAAGAGAAAATTACATATTACAATTGACGATAATTCAGAACCCTTCTTTTTTGCGCATTATAGTGAAGTTTCGAGCAATCAAAGTAAGATTGACTCTTATAGTTTAATAGGGGTGAATGGATCGTATAAAAATCAAGCCATTCATTTTGGTAATCATCAAACAAGTGTGTTTATTTTGGACCATCAATTGAGCATCCAGAATAATCAAAATGTACGTAACATCTCTCTTGAAAAAGAGGCCATCGCGTCAGGAAAATTAAACGACGACTTGTTTTGGGTAGGATTTAGATATGGCGGGGTGACTATTTATTCTGTTAGTGGAGAGTTACAAGAGCATTTATTTACGGGCGCCTCAGTAACCCAACTTTATTTGGATAACCAAAACAACTATTGGGCGACAACGCTGAATAAAGGAATTTTTTGTATTCGCAACATACGCATGCAGTACCTTCCAGAAACAAAAGGGCTTGCTGTAAATTCAATTTCAAAAGGCAATGGAGGTGGAACTTACATTGGGTATTACAACGGGAATATTGACCATATTAATTCTCAAAACAAACTCAATCGGTTTTATACGCCTAAAATTCGTCGCCCAGCAAGAATTATATACGCTTTACCGAGTAAAACAAACTTTTTTAGCTCAGACATTATTTTCTCTTTGGACAACTCACTTTTAAGGAGTTGGAATTGCTCTTCAATCAGTTTGACCGATAATAACACCTTACTTTGCAGTGCTTCTGGTCTTCAACTTGTAAACATCTCGAACTTAAAAAGCTCCCAACCTACACTATTCGAGCGAATAAGAATAAAAGATGCAATTCAATTCAACTCTAGAATCTATGCCTCTTCTATAAATGGAATTTATTATACAGATATTCTTAACAAGAATAGAGAAGAATTAAGACTGTTCTCTGACACGCGTATAGATGATCTGGAAGTATGGGGCGAAAATCTAGTGTTAGGGACGCATGGAAAAGGAGTGCAAATCATTAATAAAAAACACGACATTCTTTATTCAATTGACACTAAAAATGGTCTTAGCAGCGATTTTGTTTCTCATATATTTCCCGAAAATGATTCAACCTTATGGATTTCAACAAATAGCGGTGTAAATAGAATTCGATTCTCTTCAAATTCTAATTCTAATTACGCCATTACTAAAATCACAACGGCAGAGGGACTTTTAAGCAATGAAGTCTGGGCCATTAGCGTGCATAACCAAACCATTTGGATTGGGACACAGAATGGTGTTAACTGCATTTCCACAACGGACTTCCACCGTCCCAAAAAGAACAAAAAGAGTTACTATTTACAGTGGAAAACCATCCGGAACAATGGCATCGCAACATTGAATAAGGAGTTTTCGCACGATGAAAACAAGTTCGAATTCCAATTTTTGGGCATCTCGTTAAGGGGGGGAGATGAACTTATATACAGGTATAAGTTGGAAGGCTATTCAGACCATTGGACGACTGCGACGAATAGAAAAGTTGCTTTTTCTTATTTGCCGCCAGGAAACTATAAGATGATTGTTCAAGTCAAAGAAAAAAATGAAAAATGGAGCGATGAAATGATTCGCTATTCCTTTAACATCACACCTCCCTATTGGGAAACGTGGTGGTTTATATCGCTTTGCACCCTACTTTCTTTTGGAATGATTTATCTCTTCTTTAAAGTCCGAGTATTGACGTATAATAAAGATATTGTACGTGAAATTTTAAGACATTTCTTACAGTTAATCCGTAAAGATGCCCCGACCGTATTCATTAAACACAACGGGCGGCAAGTAAAATTGAAAACAGCAGATATCCACTTCATTAAAACCAGTGGAAATTATTTGGAAATTCATACCAATGACAGTAGCTACTTGGTTCGATCCTCGTTTTCGAAATTCATGGGTAACATTCCTGACTCAATCGAGTTTTTACAAGTCCATCGATCTTATATCATTCGTTTGGATAAAGTCACTCAAAAAGGAATAAAAAGCATAACGGTTCTAAATGAAGAAATCCCGGTAGGGCGTTCTTTTAATGACCATTTAAATCTAATTCAAATTTGAGTAGTGAAAAGTTAAAAATCCTTTTGACACATTATCAGTAGATAATAAACAGCCAAATAGTACAACAATTCAAGCTTTGAGTCTGGGTAGATTTTAAATAAAATAAGTCCAAATT
Organism: Crocinitomicaceae bacterium; assembly: GCA_047630755.1. Classification (GTDB taxonomy): domain Bacteria; phylum Bacteroidota; class Bacteroidia; order Flavobacteriales_D; family Crocinitomicaceae; genus UBA4466. The sequence continues at coordinate 11,856 of JBLHYG010000013.1, forward strand.
GTATGGTTATTATTTGTAACTTAATGTATTGAGTGTTACTAATAAAAACATGTTGGAGGACAAACATTTGTGTTTTATGAAGATGTGTTTGGCAGGGCTCATCGTCTTGAAAAAGAAATAATATATCAAACTCAACTGTTGGGAAACCTACAATCCCTGATATGTGCAATTTAGAATAAGGAATAAGTTATGGAATATATTAATACGTATTGGGAGTCATTCAACAACAATGAACTTGTATCAAAAATGGTTAGATATCTCTTTTGGTTATTTCTAATTATTTTATTCGTCCAAATAATTAAGCGGTTTTTAACCCGTAAAATTCCAACAAGTAGTACTCGGTATAAATCGCAGAAAGGTATTCAGGCAATCGGTTATGTGCTAATGGTATTTCTAACCGTTTCGTTTTTTACTGGAAGTATTAAGGATTTCACGTTAGCTATAGGACTTCTTTCAGCTGGTATTGCATTCGCATTGCAGGAATTGGTACTTAGTGTGGCTGGATCCATCTATATTTTCACGAATAAAGTCTATAAACCTGGAGATAGGATAGAGATTAACGGTATTAAGGGAGATGTAATCGATATTGACACCGTCTACACCACTATGATGGAAATTGGCGAGTGGGTGGATAGCGAGAATTATTCTGGGAGAATTGTGAAGGTGAGTAACGCATTTGTCTTCAAATCAGCAGTCTATAATTATTCTCAGGATTTCCCTTTCGTTTGGGATGAAATAAATATTCCTATTCATTATGAATCTAATATAGATGATGCTCTAATGATTACAAAGAGCGTTGCGCTAGAAGTTTTGAATGAATTTACGGAATCGTCCAAGTTGACGTGGAAAAACATCGTCAAAAAGTACTATATCGAAGATGCACAACTTGATCCGTCAGTAACGGTAAAAATTACAGACAATTGGGCACAAATCAATTTGAGATACATCGTTGATTATAAAGAAAGACGGATAACGAAACACAAGCTTCACAGTTTAATTCTCGAACAGTTCAAAAAGACAAATGGCAGCGTTAGAATTGGATCGTCTTCATTAGACATACTAAGCGTCCCAGTTGTGAAGGTTAAAGTACAATAAGAAACAGTTGAGTGTTTTAATATCAAAACGATGATAGAGAGATTTCATTTTTTATAAGATTAACAAATGTTAAATTATTTTAAACGATTAATCATTTTATAAGTTGTCAAATGTTTTTACATTTGCATCTGCAATGAGAAAATTTCGATACATATTGTATTTGCTTATCTCTTTACTGTTGTCTGTTTCAATGGTAGAGGCAGGAACGCTATCGACTTCTTTGACTTCGACTGAATTCTTAGAGCGAGAAACAATTGAAGAGGAGGAAGAAGAGAAAGAATCGATTCATTCAATTGATCAAGTTGAAGATTGCAAGTATGTCTTAGATGGAGGCAAAAGTTCAATTGATAATTCAATAGACATCCCAATTAAATATGAGACTTTTGATAAAAGTAGTTTCACCTATTTAAGAAAATCTTTCCTCAAGTACGAACAAACTATTCCCCCTTTAAAAGAGCTGTTCATCTTATTTTGCTGCTTAAAATTAAATCTCTGAATTCAATTTACTAACCGTTGATCTCAAGCACTTACTATTGGTATAGTGCAGGTTAAGTTGTTCTCAGAAATTTACTTCAATGACTCCTATTTTTAATGAGGAAGACGTTTTACATAAACTAAAACATTTTCTTCCAGCACAAGCTCCTCTAAAGGATTTTGTACATCACAATACCCTACACAGTTTTCAGGAAAAAGAATTTTTTAAAGGGCTAAGAAGCGCTTCAACCCTCTTTGGATACCGCACAATTTGGTCTTTCTATGAGTATCGGGAATTCTATCGAGATGGAAAAATTTCAGACGAAATAATCAATAAGGTTATCCTGACACAAAAGGGATCCGAAACGAAAAAGTGGTTTGCGTTAATGATGAGCATGCCAGAAGAAGACAACCTTCAACAACGCATTGGTTTGCTTCGAAACTTATGGTCTAAAAAGCTAAAAATAGACTTGCCAACGATGGTAAATCTGAATCTTTTTAAAATTACAAATGCCTATTTGGATCAAGGTATTTCCATTCAGAAATTCCCAAATCATGAAAAAGGATTGCTAAAGGCGGTTCAAATGATTGAGAGAAACACATTGTTCGAGTTGTTTCATTCCAAACGTGTAAAAGAACTGCTTTTCAAAGAGAACAAATCTCTTAAAGAACTGTTGGAAATTATTGTTGGAGATGAAACTCTCTTTGAACAGTACTTATTCGATCAACAATTTTCGCATCCTGGTTGGAGCGGAATGGTAGCCGTAATAGAACACAAACCAGAAACGCTTTTAGACAAAAAAGAGATCCAACTATTCGATTTCATTTATCTTGAATTGCTTTTTGAAATTGACGCTTTAGATAAGGTCTTTAATTCGTCTTGGCTTCCTATTGAAAAACTAGTAGAAACGCCTCCATCGCCTTTGTTTGCAGAAGTAGAACTGAATGAATATTGGGCAGTAAAGGAACTATGGCAAGAGTCACTAGAGTGGATGTATTTTGATAATGTTTTGGCCGGAATAACACTTCAAGATAAACGTAGAGAAAAATCAAGTCCTAATTTCCAAGCTTTCTTTTGCATAGACGATCGAGAAGAATCATTAAGGAGACACATTGAAGGTCTTGAGCCGAATTGTGCCACTTATGGAACTCCGGCTCATTTCAGTTTAGAAATTATGTACCAGCCGCATGAAAGTAAATTTCACACACAAATATGCCCTGGTGGTTCTCAACCGAAACACTTAATCAAAGGATTTGATCCGAGCGCAAAAAAAATGAATTCTGAAATCCATTTCAACAAGAATTCTCAGAATCTCTTTAGTGGTTGGATGATCGCTCAGACCGTTGGGTTTTGGTCGGCAATAAAACTTTTTCTAAACGTATTTAGACCCAGTGCCAATCAAATGCATTCTTCCTCTTTCGAGCACATGAGCCATACCGTTGACTTAAAATACTCGAACGCACACGGAGAATCAGAAAATGGATTGCAAATCGGGCTTACCGTTCCTGAAATGGCGAATGTTTTAAAAAAAGAACTACTGAGTACAGGATTGAAAACGGGCTTTGCTCCATTGGTCTATTTTTTCGGACACGGAGGAAGCAGCACAAACAACCCGTATTATGCTGGATACAATTGCGGAGCGTGTTCAGGACGACCAAGTTCAGTTAATGCTCGAATAATTGCTCGAATTGCAAACCGATCAGATGTTCGAGAAATCCTAGAAAACGAAGGCATCTCAATTCCAATAAGCACACAGTTCATAGGAGGTTTACATGACACAACGCGCGATGAATTCGTGTTCTATGACGAACAAAAGCTCAATGAGACGAGTCGTGGTTTGCATGAAACGAACAAGAAACTTTTCACGAAGGCCCTCATAAATAATGCCCATGAACGATCGCGTCAGTTTGTTTCTATTAATAAGAATGAAACGATCACTAAAATTCATAAAGAAGTCAAGTTACGCTCCGTAGCACTCTTCGAGCCGCGGCCCGAGTTAAATCACTCTAACAATTGCTTATGCATTGTTGGAAACCGGTCGCTCACTCGAAATGTCTTTTTAGATCAACGCGCATTTCTAAATTCATACGATTACAAACTAGATCCTAACGGTGAAATTCTTAAGGGAGTTTTAAATGCTGCTACCCCAGTATGCGGCGGTATTAATTTAGAGTATTATTTCTCGCGTGTTGATCCCGAAAGACTGGGGGCAGGCAGTAAATTACCTCATAACGTTGTTGGACTTTATGGCGTTGTAAATGGAATCGAAGGGGACCTAAGAACTGGACTTCCCATACAAATGACAGAAGTACACGACCCATTGCGTTTGATGATGATAGTAGAGCATCTACCCGAGATTGTATTAAAAGCAATTGAATCAAATCCCGCGACCTATGAATGGTACAAAAACGGATGGATGAAACTAGCTGTAATTGATCCTACAGATAAGCAAATCTACATATTCAGAGACGGCGACCTTCACCCGTACCTTCCAATTAATCGAAAAATTGAAAAGGTTGATGACTTGAGTCCCATATTCAATTCAGAGACGTACAACCTACCAGTTTTTCAAATAAATAGTTGATTTCATGGAAAAATTACTCCCCATTTTCTTACTACTACCAACGGTCGGTTTTTTACTTAGCCTGATTGTTCCGTCCAAATACGAAGGGACTATTTCCCGAATCATTTTTTACACCATTGGAATTCAAACTACGCTGGCAGGTGCCTTTGTTATTTGGTTCTTATATGAAGGAATGCCGACACTAAACATCAAAGAAATCACAATCTATAATTCGAAATCCTATAGTTTCTTTATTGACTTATACTTTGATAAAATAACGGCTACCTATTTAATGATGTCATCAATATTAACCTATTTGATAGCTATTTACAGCCGCTATTACATGCATAGAGAAGATGGATACAAACGCTTTTTCAATACAATTATTCTCTTTTACCTAGGAATTCAAATCATTATTTTCTCAGGAAATTTTGAGACTTTATTCATCGGTTGGGAAGTTTTAGGCGTATCCTCCTTTTTATTGATTGCCTATTACAGAGACCGCTATTTACCTGTCAAAAACGGGCTGAAAATATTTTCTATATACCGAGTAGCGGATATTGGAATTCTTTTAGCGATGTGGTTAAGTCATCATTTATGGCATGAGAATATTACGTTTGAGCAGCTGAACAATTCAAGCTTAGTTCATGAGCATATTGTTGAACATCCTACCGTGGGACTGGTCATTGCATTGGCACTATTGACAGCTGCCTCAGCGAAATCCGCCCAACTCCCCTATTCTTCATGGTTGGCAAGGGCTATGGAAGGCCCAACACCTTCTTCAGCCATTTTTTATGGATCGGTAGCGGTGCATATTGGAGCGTTTCTAATGCTTCGAACACAAGGCTTCTGGAGTCAAATACTTATAGCAAAAGTAATTATGATCAGCATGGGGGTCGCAACAAGTATTATGGCAACAATAACTGCGCGAACTCAAGCTTCTGTAAAAGCCCAAATTGCGTACTCATCCATTGCACAGATCGGAATAATATTTATTGAGATAGCATTAGGATTTGAATGGGTGGCATTGTTCCACTTGACTGGAAACGCATTTTTACGTGCCTACCAACTATTAATAAGCCCTTCGGTGGTGACTTATATGTTACGTGAGCAATACTATAATTATGTCCCACCAAAAGAACAGCAATTGTCAAAAAGTAAAATGCTGATCAGGAATTCTCTTTACGTGATTGGAATGAAAGAATTTAAAGTCGATTCCATGCTGTACAAATTCTTGTGGGCACCCGTCAAAAAAGTAGGAAATGCTATGCAATTCTTTGGAGTAAAAAGAATTATTATTCCTTCAATAGTGGTGTTTGGGGTTTTTAGCTATTTTATTTCAACAAATCTTTACCTGGAAGAATTCAGACAATTTAAATTGCCCGAAATTTTCAGTTGCATTGCGCTCCTTCTCACTGTGAAAGCATTCACGCTTAGGAGCAATGTATCCTTCGCATGGACACTTACCATTTTGAGTCATTGCTGGATTGCTCTGGCCGTTTCCCTCAATGAAACATTTAACATTTGGCATTCGATCTTCTACCTCAGTGGAATTGCTGTTGCAGGCACCGTTGGTATCATTATACTAGCCAAACTTCGACGCAAAGAAAAATTCGATTTAGACGGCTTCTATGGTCTGGCCGTAGATCACAAGTGGACAGCATTTTTATTCTTGATCTGCTGTCTTACGATGGCAGGCTTTCCTATTTCAACCACTTTTCTCGGGGAGGATTTAATCTTTACTCATATTCATGTAAGCCAAATTGGACTCGCCGCTTTTGTATCAATCAATTTCATTCTTGAAGGAATCGCCTTAATGAGAATATACGTCAGGATTTTTCTTGGACCAAATAGCAAAACATACCGGCCAAAAGCAAATAGAACAACTTAATCAAACAAAAATCTTTAACCATGAATAATAACATCCCAAAAACAGGGCTCGCAGGACTAAAAGCCCATTTTAAAGACGACATCCTTGCAGGATTCAGTGTCTCACTCATCGCACTTCCGCTTTGCCTAGGAATAGCGATCGCCTCAGGAGTTCCTCCGTTAGCAGGATTAATTACCGCGATTGTCGGTGGAATGATTGCTTCACGGATTTCAGGGACATTTGTAACCATTAGCGGTCCCGCTGCGGGTTTAATTGTAATCACTCTGGGTGCCGCCGAAGCGATGGGTGGAGCTGGGGCAGACTCTGCCTTTGCTGGTTACCCTCATGCCTTAGGTGCAATTGTTATCGGTGGCTTAATAATGGCTGTCTTTGGCTTTCTCAAAGTGGGAAAAGTTGGCGATTATTTTCCGTCTGCTGCAGTTCATGGAATGTTGGCAGCCATCGGAATCATCATTATTGTCAAGCAATTTTTTCCTGCAATTGGTGCACCTTCCCCGAGTGGTGAAATTTTAGAAGTAGCCGCAGAAATGCCTTATGCTTTTCTAGAATACAACTCCTTCGCTTTGTCTATAGCTTTAGTTTCATTAGCCGTTTTAATTGTTCACCCTCTGCTCAAAGTGAAAATCATAAAAATGATCCCTGCTCCAATGTGGGTGTTGATATTTACAATTCCAATGGCAGCGATACTGGGAAGAACAAATCTTGCTATGGTTGAAATGCCCCATAATTTATTCGGGAACGATGGTTTTCAATTCCCTTCATTTGAAAAAATTGGTGAATCGGCCTTTTGGGTTGCTGTCACAGGATTTGCTTTGGTTTCTGCAATTGAAAGCCTGTTGAGTGCAAAAGCAGTTGACAGTTTAGACCCGTACAAAAGAAGCTCAAATTTGAACAAAGACTTAATATCCATGGGGGCAGGATCATCACTTGCCGCAACCATCGGAGGTTTACCAATGATTTCAGAGATTGTTCGTTCATCAGCGAATGTTAACAGCGGAGCAAAAACGCAGTGGTCCAACTTTTTTCATGGCAGTTTCTTGTTGGTCTATCTGTTAATTGGTGTTTTTATTATTGAAATGATTCCAATTTCTGCTTTAGCTGCCATGCTTGTATTTACGGGCTTTAGACTTGCATCTCCAAAAGAATTCAAGCACATGTATAAAGTTGGAATGATGGAACTGGAAATTTTCATTGTGACCTTAGTTGCCGTTTTAGCAACAGATTTAATCGTTGGGATTTTGATTGGAATCCTATTCAAATATGTACTGGTACTATTCAAAGGGACAAAAATGAAAGAACTTTTTAAGTCACAACTCTCGATTGAAATAAACGATGAGATTAAAACCATTCACTTGAAAGGGGCGCAAATTTTCTCCAATTATTTATCCCTAAAAAAGACGATGGACAGAAGTATACAGAAATACGAAGAACTCATTTTAGATTTTAGCGAAGTTACATTTGTAGATCACACAGTAATGGAGCATCTTGAAGATTACTCTAGACACGTTAAAATGAATGGAAAAGAACTTCATATCATTAACGTAGAATCACTTAATCCTGTGTCAGATCATCCTTTGGCAGCAAGAGATAAAAGAGAGCGTCAACAACGGAGGAAAATTGGACTGAGTTCACGAACATTAGAAATACTTGAATTTGCTCAAGCAAACAACTTCAAATTTGAAAATCAAGATACCAATTTAGACGAATGGAAATTTTACAATCTAACGATCCGGAAAGAGATCAAATCGGTAACAAATATACTTTCCTTCAAGCAAGGAGACCTTCTATTCAAAATCGCAGACCTTACGATCTCGTCTGGAGCTCAAACAACGGTAGACATTGAAAAAATAACCGTTTTAAAATTCTCAGGAAACATGGATGTCCCTGAATTTTATATGCAAAAAGCGGGAATGGGAAATGTTGTAAAAACGGCAATGGGAAATGCTGACATTAACTTTGACAGTCATCCCGATTTTTCTAAAAAATATGAGTTGCGCTCACAAGATGAGAAGGGAGTCAGAGCATTTTTCAATGAATCTTTACTTAATCGTTTTGAAGAATTAACCCGGATATTTTTTAGCGGGAACGGGAAATCTCTATTGATTCATCAAAATACTGGTTTGGCCAATAGAGATCAAATCCGGAAACTAATAGATATCGGCAACACTATTGGACATGATCTTTTTGAAAAAAACGAGCACCAGAATAATTTACAGTAAAATTCTAACGTACAACTAATTTTAAGTCAATGATGAATAAGCTAGTCGCTATCGTTTTGTTTTCAGTAGTCAGTCTTTCTGGAAGTGCCCAGAAGCAAATAGATGACCAATTCAATTCCTGGATCACGTATTCCGGAAATCATATCCTCTCTAATAAATGGGACATTGAAAGCCTATATTCGTTTCGACGTAACGGCTTTTTTGAACACTGGCAACAATCATTATTGCGGGTTGGAGTTGGTTATAAGTTAACAGAAAAAATAAAAGCACAAGTTGGTTATGATTGGGTTAGAACATTTCCATATGGGGCTGAACCAATTTCACGAATGACTGATGAACATCGAATCTGGGCTCATCTCAATCTGAAATTTCAAGAAAATAGATTCTACTTTGGGCAAAGACTTAGATTTGAAAACCGAGTCATTGATCAAACCAATACGGACACAAGCACGAACAAGTTTGTTTGGAAATATAGATTGCGTTTTAAATTTGGAGTGAATATTCCTCTTAATCATAATCAAATGATAAACCATACTCTCTTTCTCAGTTTAAGCGATGAAATTTTCATGAATCTTAATAGCCAAGACAAATACTTCGATCAAAACTGGTTCTATTCAGGATTAGGTTGGCGGTTTAACAAGTCTATTTCTGTAAAAATCGGATATTTGGATCAGTTTTTGCCCAATTTAGATGGACTTCACGTGGAAAACAACCATACTTTTAGCTTAAACTACATTCATAATCTGGATTTTTCTAAAAAAAACTCCGCCAAAAAATAAGTACACTTATGCAAATACAAGATCAGCAAAAAGTAATTGATTGGAAAGATCATGAATTTGACGGCTTATACGATGAAGAGTACCGCAGACATTCTTTGATTCATTGGACTCCAATTGAAGTCACTAAGAAAGTTCTCGAATGGTTAAATGTAACAAGAGGCACCCATGTTCTAGATATTGGTTCTGGAATTGGAAAGTTTTGTTCGTTCGGGGCCATATATACAGATGGTCAATTCACGGGAGTAGAAAACAGGCTAGATTTGATTGAAGTTGCCAATTCTATAAATAAAAAATTGAACATCAAAAATGCCGAATATGTGCATTCAAACATTACGGAAATTGACTTCCGAAATTATGACGCGTTCTATTACTACAATCCGTTTTGCGAATACCTCTCAATCTCAGATTCTATTGATGATTCAATTTCCTATTCACCCGAAAAACATAGAGAATATGAGGACTCTGTTATTGAAAAATTTCAAGATTTACCAATTAATACGAAAGTCGTAACCTACTGCTCTGAGAAATTCGCCTTTCCTGATACTTATGAATTAAAAGACCTTCTGTTTAAAGATAAGTTGGCATTGTGGATCAAGACAAAATAATAAACCATAATCAGAAATAATTCAATTTTAGTTAGCGTTATTAAACGAAAAAAGGAGCCTCATATGAGGCTCCTTTTCAATTATTGAATTCTATTTACTTCTGAACGACAAACTCTTTTACAAGAACCTGATCGTTATCCGTTGTAATTCTAATCATGTATTTACCCGTTGACAAACCAGTTGCATCAACTGATTTATTTCCGATCGCAACTGGTGCTAGAACACGTCGTCCAAGCATATCAACTACTTCTACATTTTTAATAATTCCATCAAAGTCGATTGTCAACTTTCCATTCGTTGGGTTAGGATAAATAGTTAATCCCAACGCGTTATTAAATTCTGAAATGCCTACAACACTTCCTACGAAAACCGATAAGACTTGAGTACAACCATTGGCATCCATTACAGTTACATTGTAAGTTGCATTTCCTACAAGTCCAGATAGATCTTCAGAATCATTGAAATCACCTGTTCCGTCATTGTCCCAATCGAATAAATAGGGGCCAGTTCCTCCAGTAACTGTTAAGTCAATTGTACCATCACTTCCAAAGCTCTCATCTGTTGTAACTGCAGTTAAAGTCATCAGTGATGTTGGTTCTGTAATTGTTACCGATGTAAATGCCGTACAACCTACACTGTCATAAACAGTCAAAGTATACGTTCCTGCTTGGGCATTGATTAAGTCTTCGTTATCATCTAAATCACCTGTTCCGTCATCACTCCAATCAAACTGATACGGTAAGGTTCCTCCAGTAACTGTAATATCGACACTTCCACTTGAATCGCCTTGACAAAGAACTTCTCCAATTTGGTCGACCACAAATGTTACTGCCGGTGTTGCTATAACCACTGCTGTTGTCGTTGTTTGACATCCGTTTGCGTCTTCTACAACAATGCTATATGTTGCTCCGCCTAATCCAGTATAGTTATTACTCGCTTGGAAGGTTACACCATTGTCAATACTGTATTGCAATGTACCTGTTCCTCCTGATGCAATAATTGCAATCGCTCCGTTAACTAGACCACACGTTGCATTGGTTACGTTTACCGTTGAAATCGTTGGCCCCGCCTGATCAACCAAAATGACTTGCACTGTTGCCTGACATCCAAGCGCATCTTCCACGACAACATCATATGTTGCTGCACCCAATCCTGTAAAGTTATTTCCGGCTTGGAATGTCACTCCGTTATCGATACTATAAGTTAATGCTCCCGTTCCGCCACTTGCTGTGATAATAATATCACCATTTGCAGCACCACAGAATGGATCTGTAGAACTTGTTGATGTGATCAAAGGTGCGCCTGCATCTGTCAAGGTAACTGTTGAAGTTACTTGACAACCACTAGCGTCTTCAACAACGATGTTGTATGTGTTATCATCCAAACCTGTAAATACATTACTCGCTTGGAATGTCGCTCCGTTGTTTATACTGTAGATTAAAACTCCAGTACCTCCCGAAGCAGTTATCGTTATATCACCGTTCAACAATCCACACGTTGGATCCGTTGATGCGACAAGCGTGATGACTGGAGCTGGAGTATTTGTCAAAGTTGCTGTTGTAGTTGCCTGACATCCGTTTACATCTTCCACTACAATAGTGTAAGTTGCCGCTGTCAATCCTGTAAATACATTACTCGCTTGGAACGTTACTCCATTATCAATACTATATGTCAGAACTCCTGTTCCTCCTGAAGCTGTTATATCAATCTGACCATCTGGATTTCCACATGCAGGATCCGTTACAATCACATTTGAAATTGATGGTGAACCAGCATTCGTTAAAGTGGCAGTAGTTGAGGCTTGACATCCGTTCGCGTCTTCTACAACAATCGTATACGTTGCTCCGCCCAATCCAGTAAATACATTCCCAGCTTGGAAAGTAACTCCATTATCAATACTATAAGATAATGCACCTGTTCCGCCAGAAGCCGTTATTGTAAGATCACCATTGTTTAATCCACAAAGCGGTTCCGTTACAGCAACGTTCGTTATACTTGGTGGACCTGGATCAACCAATGTTGCAGTAGTTGTTACTTGGCACCCGTTTGCATCTTCTACAACAATAAAATACGTAATTGCAGCAAGACCGGTGAAGTTATTTCCAGCTTGGAAAGTTACCCCATTGTCGATACTATACGTAAGTGCTCCAGTACCACCTGATGCAGTAATCGTGATAATCCCGTTACTTGCACCACACGTTGGATCTACCGTTGCAACGTTCGTAATGTTCGGTCCAGCAATGTTCGTTAATGTTTCAATGCTTGTCGCTTGACAACCATTTCCGTCTTCAACAACAACATTGTAAGCCGCTGCGCTTAAGCCAGTGAATGTTCCACTTGCTTGGAAGGTTACACCATTATCGATACTGTAGTTATAAGGTCCACCGTCACCTCCAGCAGCGCCAGAAATTACGATTTGACCATTTCCACTTCCACAATTTTCATTTGTAAGAGCTGCACTGTAAGTAACAATCGTAGGCTCACCTAAAACGAACGATAATACTGCAGTACAACCTGCACCATTGTTATCGACAACAGTCAATGTATACGTATCTGCACAAAGACCAGTAATCGTTGCTGAGTTACCACCAACTGGTGCAAGACTTCCATCGACCCATGAATAAACATAAGGAAGGATACCACCTGTTACCGTTGCTGTAAGTTGACCATTACAATCTCCGTTACAAATCAATGAAATGTCTTCATTAATGTTCGAAATTGTTGCAGCGCCTGAGCTAACAACAGTTTCTACTCCTGCTCCCTGGCAACCGCTTGCATCTTCAACTACAACACTGTATGGTCCTGCGACTAAGCCTGCGAATGTTCCACCCGCTTGGAATGTAACACCATTATCAATACTATATGAATATGGGCCGCCATCGCCACCTGCTCCTGTAAGAACAATTTGACCGTCTGCTGAACCACAGTTTTCATCTGTGATTACAATGCCATACGTAACAGCTACTGGGTTAGAAACTATTCCAGTCGTATTTCCTTGACAACCATTCGCATCTTCAACTACAATATTATATGTAGCTGCTCCCAATCCTGTAAATACATTGCTTGCTTGGAAGGTAATTCCATTGTCGATACTATAAGTCAGAACGCCAGTTCCGCCAGAAGCCGTTATTGTAAGCGTACCGTCAGCACCTCCATTACATGAAGGATCAACGACAGCTACGTTTGTAATTGAAACAGCTGCAGGGTCAGTAAGTGTAGCTGTTGTACTTGTTTGACATCCACTTGCGTCTTCCACAATAATATTATACGTTGCTGCTCCTAAACCTGCGAAGTTATTTCCGGCTTGGAAGGTAACACCATTATCAATACTATACGTTAATGCTCCTGTACCACCACTTGCTGTGATTGTAAGACTTCCATCTGAACTTCCATTACAAGAAGGGTCGATAACAGCCACGTTTGTAATTACTACGGCTGGAGGATTATTAATTGTTGCTGTTGTATTTGCTTGACATCCGTTTGCATCTTCTACAACAATAGTATATGTCGCTGCTCCCAGTCCAGAGAATAAATTCCCAGCTTGAAAAGTAACTCCATTATCAATACTATATGTTAATGCGCCTGTACCGCCACTTGCAGTAATGGTAATTGTTCCATCAGCCCCCGCATTACATGTAGGACTTACTGTAGCAACATTTGAAATATTAATAGCGGCAGGGTTCGTGAGTGTCGCAGTTGTATTTACTTGACAACCATTCGCATCCTCTACAACCACATTATAAGTAGCTGCGCCTAATCCAGTGAATAAATTCCCAGCTTGGAAAGTAACACCATTATCAATACTATATGTTAATGCTCCAGTACCGCCACTTGCTGTAATGGTAATTGTTCCATCTGCACCGCCATTACACGACGGATCTACAGTAGCAACGTTTGAGATTACAACAATAGCAGGATCGTTAAGAGTCGCAGTTGTATTTGCTTGACAACCGTTCCCATCTTGAATTACTATATTATAAGTATTCGCATTTAATCCAACAAAGGAATTTCCTGCTTGGAATGTAACACCATTGTCAATACTATAAGTATAAGTTCCCGTCCCACCACTTCCCGTGATTGTTATAGTTCCATTCGAACCTCCGTTACATAGTGGATCAACCGTTACAACCGAAGCAATACTAGGGAATGGAGGTAGATTAAGTGTTACTTGAGTTGTTACTTGACAACCCAAAGCATCTTCTACAACAATATCATACGTTCCTGTTCCAAGTCCTGTGAAGTTATTTCCAGCTTGGAATGTAACTCCATTATCAATACTGTAGGTATATGCTCCAGTACCTCCTGTTGCAGTGATAATAATTGTTCCGCTATTCACAGCACACGTTGGGTCCGTTGTTGCAACGTTTACAATTGTAGGTGGCGCACCAACTGTAATAGTGATTACATCTGATGTACATCCACCTGAATTACACGCATCGAAGGTTACAAAATAAGTACCTGCTGTAGTATAAAGATGAGCTGGTGGGTTCTGTAACGTTGAGAAACTTCCGTCTCCAAAGTTCCACAACCAAGAGGTTGCAGGATCACCAGCAACAGTAGCATCCGTAAACGTAACTGTAAGTGGTCCACATCCAGAACTAGGTGATGCATTAAGCAACGCTACTGGAGGTAAAACTGTACAATCTATTACTTCAATAAAATCTGTTTTCAGAATGGAAGCAGAACATCCAGGAGATGCCGTTCCAACTCTAATATCATCAATATATAACAGATTCATAAAATCTGAATTATTTCTAAACGCAATGTAAACCGTTTGTCCAGCATAACTCGAGAGATCAACACTACGCGTTGTGCTAAATGCATTTTCTGCACCGACAGATAAAAGAACAGTACTATAATTCCCAACAGTCGCTGGCAATTGAGTTGTTGAAATTCTCACTTCGTATCCATCAGGGAAATTTACATCTGATGCTTCTGCATTCCAAAACAAGCGTTGGTTGGCTGGCAATACACCAATTCCAGTAGTAAGCATCCAATCATCTGCAAGTTGTCCTGCAGCGGCATTCCATGACGTCGAAACAGCTTCTGTATCTCCATCTCCATTGGCATCAAGATCTAACCATGCCGTTGCGTTCGTACCAGTAAAAGGAGGATTGACTCCAGGGTCTGGTGTAAAGGCGTCATTGTTAAAACGAGCATAACCAGCTGGCCAACCACTTTCAAAATCTTCTAAATACATTGTATCAAGCGGCAAGAAGCCAGCTTCCGTAACCGTTAATTCTACGTAATACGTTCCCGGAGTTGTATAAACGTGGTTAATTGTGTTGACATTTCCACCTGGGACAATTCCTGAACCATCACCAAAATCCCATGAGTAATCTTGGTAACCGGCTACGTCAGCAGTAAAGTCAACGCCAGGCGCGCCTAAACAAACTGGATTATTTGGAGTCGCTGAAAATTCAGCATCTGGTGTACTTAAGAAATTATAAGGAATCAACCATACTGTTGTATCCGCTCGACCACAAGCATTCACAGCTGTAATTGTTAAAGTATCAGGTCCTGGCGAAGTATAAACTCTGTTGTGAAGTAAAGGATCCGAAGCATAGCTAAACGAAGTCCCATCCGCGAAAGTAAATGACATTCCGGTTGGATCAGAATAAAGTGTTGTGTCGAAAATTGTAACGAAAGTAGTGTCACAAACAACGTTTTCAGCAAAGCTCGTTACAATTGGCTGCGGTGCCCATCCTCCTAACATTGGAACAATATCTTGGTCATTATCAAGACCATATACCGTTTGTAAATTTTCAAACCCGAAACCTGTTGTAAAGATTGTTCCTGAGTTATCAAGTTCTCCTTGCCCTTGCAAACTCTGGATCACAAGCATGGAATCGTTAGCATCACCTGGGAACATTTCAATACCCACGTGAAAAGTACCTGTAGTTGGCACAGCTGGTGTAAGAAGTGGGAACCAAAACTCCTGATAGAATCCATAACCAGGTACTCCTAGTGCTGTTGGATCAAGTCCGCCAGAGCCTCCAATCACTGCACCTGGCGCTCCAAATCCATCATCGTCATAGACCACAACTTGGAATACCATGTCACCATCTAAATCATTTAAGTTTGCCAAACCAATTCTAACAGCTCCTACTTCCGTAACGCCAGGAGTTGGAGTTGGATACATCTCGTAAACCCCTTTTGGGTCTGTTGGTAATGTAGAGTTACTTGGATCTTGAACACCAGTTAAATAACCGGCACCAAAATTATACCATGTATATGTAGGTGCGGGTGTTTCCCATTGTGTAAGTAATGTATCACAATCTCCTGCTGGAGGACACACATTGATGTAACTTGTTTTAACCTCAGAGTCATTTCCATTACTACTTGTAACAGTTAAAGTAACTTCATATGGCAAACATACAGCAGAAGCACCAATATCATAAACAACAGTTGGTGGAACTTGACCAACAAAAGTTGCTGGAGTAACTGTTCCCGCTTGACCTGCGGAGTTAAAGTCCCAAGTCCAAGTTGTTATAATTGCAGTAGGTTGAGATAAATCTGTAAAAGTAACAGTGTTCGGAGATTGCCAGTTTGTAGGTGTCCCTACGAAATCTGCTCCCGGAGGAAGCGTTCCACAAATACCGCCGCCATAGGCAGTCCAGCTGCCGAGGTACGTATCAACCATACAATGCATCCTTCTTTCTTGTTGATCTGTAAATTGCGATGAACAGAAAGAATACGACATGTGATTGTTCACTGGAGCATTCGCCCAAGGATTGGAATCACAAACTCCATTTGTATTACTGCTCGTTGAACAATTATAAGCGTAAGTATCGTGTGGGTTTGTATCTGAACACCAGTCACCTTCTTGGTCACCTTCAGAATTGTAAGGCCCTAAGAAAGGAGTTGGAGCCCCTGATGTGTTACTTGATCCATTCGCGTTCCGAACTTGCTCATAACATGCTGAACATTCAGTTCTCTCGTCAACTCCTGAAAATGTATGTTCTAATCCAAAAACGTGTCCCATCTCATGGGCTAGCGTATGCGTACCTACATTACAATTACCTCTATTCAATACAATTCCACCGTGTGCATCAGTTCCACCATTTGGATCGTATGGGAAACGTGCGTAACCACCTGCGGTCATATCACCAACAACATAAATATTAATCACTTGTGTTGGCGTAACATTATATAAGTCTTTTAACTGCCATTCCTCCGTTCCAGAGTCGTGGTAGTAATTTGCTGCATCTTCATAAAAACTTGCTGGATTTGCACAGAAAACAGCGTTGTGTGTTGAGAAATCTGCGTTTAATTCGGCCATCAATTGGTCAATTCTAGTTTGATCAATGTTAGTACTCGCACCACCGTCTAACATTACGTGCCAAACCAATTGGAAATATTTTGTCGTGGCCGTATTCGCTGCATCGCGATTTGCCGGATTATCACATGGCACTGCAAAAGGACACCCTGCACTTTTACTAGATCCTGTACCTGAAACATACGGTCTTGGGGTATAACAAACACTTGATATTTGAGGATCAGAAGGAACCATAAAATCTACCTCAAACCCATCTACGGAAAGTAATTTCCCATTTGGTGAAAGGTTCAATAAGGTGTCTTCCGGTTGGCTTAATGAGATATTAGAATAATTGCTTTTAACAACAGATGAGCCCGTGCCTTGCAATATACCACCAGTACTTTGTACTTTGGTAGACTTGGAAGTTTTATTGGACAAACCTGTTCCTACATTATTTGTAGTCTGAGTCGTTTTTAATGTAGGTGTTGTTTGGGCCGAGATAGTTCCTGCCAATCCAAAGGCAGCAACAAAAATCATTATTTTGTTCATCATAAGAAATAGTAGTTAAAGTCTTAACAATTACAGGTGTAATTGTATCAAAGTTGCCTAAAGATATGATAATTAGTTCTATCGAAAAATTCCAAACGCAATTTTCTTACAAAATGAGCCCAATATTAATTGTTCGGTTTGAGTTCCACTTCGAAGAGAAGTTAAAAAAAGTAAGTTTATTTAAATACAACTCCAAACCAAAAAAGGCCTCAGTTTCCACTGAGGCCTTGTGCTATAGATGGGTTCTGAAAACTATCTAAATGAACCTAAACAATACTTTTCCTTCAGACGAATTATTATCTCAGGTTATCTAAATAAATTCGCCTTTTCATCTTTATAATATGGGCTTCTATTCGACGTGCGCCATTCTAAGTTGTGCTCTTTATCGGTCTTTAAGCTGAACTCTTCGTTTTATTTAACAAATCTGAAAATTTCGCTTTTACCTATTAACTTATCCGTTTTATAAAGTTTACGTTTCTTCCAAGAATTGCTTATCTCATCATAATATTCTTCCAATTCACCCGTTGGTTTCATAGAATATATTTCTATGTAATGTTCATGTTTGGAGTGCCAGTCAGATTTTCCGGGATTACACATATCATAATTATAATATACACAATGAAGATCCGGATCCATCACTGCGCAATTTAATGTTTTTCCATCCGTACTTTTAAATTCAGCGATTTTGTATGAAGCCCATTTCCCTTGAAATGGTTCCCACTTTTCCGATCCAATTTCTCGTTTGTACATATTAAACGCAATTCTGTTATAGGAGGAAACTTTTGAAATAGGAATGGAAATTCCAAACCCTGGAGGTTCACACATATCAAAATTATTCGAGTCGATAGATGTAGTAAAATCAGACGTAGACACAAACCCATATTGATCTTGTGCATTTGAAAATGTAATTACTAACAAAAGACAACAAAATGTAAGATTAAATTTTTTCATAATTGTATTTGTTTTAATTGTTTATAGTGAGCAGTTATGGTTCCAAAACCACCCTCTTTTTTAACGATACCGAATGTAATATATCTATTTTTGGCATAAAATACGTAGTCAGTATTTGAAAATAAGTGAATTTTTCAACTCCATCAGAACCTATAAAACATTGATTTGCAAAGTTTAATAGACCAACGAAATCATCTCCTGAATCTAACTCATTGAATTTCGTTCTAGCGTTCTAATCTTACTCAATCTGGTCTTCTTCTATCATTTCTAAAAAAAGAAAAACTACCTCGGTACGAATGGCATTTGTTCGTTTCATTACGATAACCGAATGTAAAGTCAATAGCTTTGGGTGCACAAATTCTTTTAGTGCCTTTATTTTAGACAGGTTTCAAAGATAATGAATATTTCCAACAATATCAATGAGTATTACTACTTAGTCCTGTTTGAATATTTACACTAAATGAGCGTTTTGATTTTCATTTCATACGTATTCTATTCTGTGAACTAATCAAACCTATCGCTACATAAAAACCCATTACAAATTGGCATAACTCTCTTTCAGAATCTTACGTTCCAGTTCACACAGCGAATCATAAATCGCTAAATTATCCAACATTAGGTAAAAAAATCACTTCTCCATCAGACGGAAGTATCAAGGCGGATCGGAAATTATTTTTCTCAAAGTCTATACTTACCGTGTACCATCCATCTACAATTTCGATGACATCATAATTCATGCTATCATTCTTGTCTTTATAATTTGGGGATGTATCCCTTCTGCACAGTGATTGTCCATGGGATGTTTTTGATTTATTATAACTTATTGTGGGACTGAAATTGATCGTCCAAATGCAAGGAGAAGTTCTGCAACAAAAAATCAATATCCATGACGTGATGTAAGGCTCAATTAATTCTAGTGGAAGTTAAATCATTATATCTCAAAACCTAAGATAATCAAACAACATTCTAAATGTGGGGTAAATTGTGGGGCAAAACAAAAAAAACCGAACTGTGAAGAACGGGCAATCTTACAATCTCAGTATGGAAGCCCCCGTTAAAGGGGGTTTTTAAGATGACAAAATCACCTTGATTTGCTTAGGAGAGGAACCGTATTATAATTCGGAGAGAAAAATTTCGGTTTATCTATCCTTAAATCGTTCCAACTGCCCATTCATGAAATTAAAGATGTCACCACTACTTTTATTTCCATAGATGTAAATAAATTTAGTCTTAGTCTTTAACACTTCAGTCTCATTTCAACAAGATGCTCTTCTGTCATGCCCAAAAAATATTCCCTGCCTATTATTTTACCGCCAAATCAATACAACGAATAAAACAATAAGTGATTGTTTCATAGAAGTTGATTTAATCCTGAAGTTAATCCAGTTTAAATACTCTTTCAGTTGTACCATCATCGTACACGTAGATCAGCACTGTGTTGAGCTTGTAAGTAGTCTCCCTACCCATCAGGTCAACTATCTTTAAAAGTTGTTTAGGTGAACTGTTTAGCTCTGCGATTCCCACTGAACAATCGTTGGCGCAAGATGTGCTAAATGAAGCTGCTCCATCAACGTTCGTCCAATTAGTAGTAGAGTATGCCATATCATCTACTTCAATACAAGTTAGAGCAGGATTTGCAGTTGCATTGAAATCAACAACATTGTTGTTATTACCATTTTTAACATTTAAGCAAGTTAACTGGTTATTATCACAAACCAAATACGTTAAACCCGAATGCAGAGACAGA
This sequence comes from Crocinitomicaceae bacterium, assembly GCA_047630755.1. GTDB lineage: Bacteria > Bacteroidota > Bacteroidia > Flavobacteriales_D > Crocinitomicaceae > UBA4466. Next base: position 31,988 of record JBLHYG010000013.1, read on the forward strand.
TCCAAAGCAGTGAGGAAGTTATCACTGCAATACAAATCAGTTAAAGCGGTATTCTGAAACAGATTTAAAGTTGTGAGGGAGTTATAGCCACAATACAAATTAGTTAAAGTAGAATTCTGTGATAGATTTAAAGTTGTGAAGGAGTTCGTGGAACAAGATAATTCTATTAAAGCTGTATTTTGAGTCAGGTCTAGAGTTGACAGTTGATTCTCACTGCACCACAAATCAATTAAAGCCGTATTCTGAGTCACATTTAAAGATGTTAATGGATTAATAGAACACCACAAATCATCCAAACTAAGATTCTGAGACACATCTAAAGATGTTAGTTGGTTATTGTTACACCACAAAGTAGTTAAAGCGGTATTCTGAGTCACATCAATAGATGTCAATAGGTTATCAGAACAAACCAAACTAGTTAAAGCGGTAAAATCTTCAATTCCTGTTAAATTAGAAATACTCAGGTTTGTTACGTTTACGCTCAGAACGCTGCTAATATTTGCAGTAGTAACATAGTCATCGTTAGGTATTCCATTTCCCATCATATTGGACTCTAAATAAGCCTCGAAGTTATCATCTGGAACATAAGTCGTTTGAGAATGACTGTTTAACGCTAAAACAGTAAAGAATGTAAGTAGTAATTGTTTCATAGGAAAATTTTTTCGAAGTGAAATTAGGCATTAAATTGACTCACAAAACCTAACGAGAATAATATATAGCATCTTGCCTGATAATTTATAGAGTGAAAATTCTTGATAATGGAAGTGCTACATCAGACTGGACAGTTAGTTAAGATATTGTTGCTAGAACCTAAATCAGCAAAATGTCAAAACAGAAAAGAAGTTACACAGTTCTCTTCAAACGGAATGATGTGAAGTTATCAGGATAAAAAACAGAATATTGTCAAAAAAGCAAGGGAAATGGTTATTGGAACTCAACCTTCGAAAGTTTGAACTTTCTCTTATCGTTGGAAAAAAGAGCAAGAAGAATTTAAGTACAATAGTTTTCCAGTGCATGAAAAGGCAAAGCTTACCGATAAAGGCCTTGACATTGCTCGTATAAAGAAAGAGTTACGAGATGTAAAAATGGAAGCTGAAATCTTAAAAAAGGCGGTCGGTACCTTCTCCCCACCGGCAGCAAGAGAAAGCACTGCTTTCGAAGTATGGGTTCATGAAGAAGCAAAAATTCACCCCGCAGCAGCACCGAAGGTGAAAACCCTGTTGAGATGAAGTCAAAAATACTTGATGTGAGTACAAGTGGACATTATAGCTGGTTAAAATCTGGCCGTCTGATCGATAGCTACCGGGACCTAAAAGGTCAGGGGGGGGGGGAAGCCCCGTTGCAAGTGTGTGTTATTTTTAAAAAAATCCTCTCGGTTCGACCGAGAGGATTTTGTATAGGAGATCGTGGGATTGTCGAACCAGGTAGATTTGACTTAATCTACAGGATTTATTGAGAAACTGCCGTCCCCATTCATGTTAGACAATATTATTTCAACTAACCAAACTCCCTTTTTACCTTCTGCTGTTGTTCCAGAATAGGTGTCATTACCACCTCCACTTCGTGTTTCATTGAGGACTTCATTACCTTTTGCATCTTTAATAATCATCTGAACTGAACCTGCAGATGAGGTTACATCAAAATTGACCTCAGCTCGCTTCTTTGGATTATCATACGCGAAAGAATATGTTCCAGAATCTCCGCTACCTTCAAAATCACCTGCAGGAGTTGCTGCTGTTGATGTAATCATTACTGCTCCAGTAAATGAGTTGTCAACTACTTCCATATTATCGTACTTGCGATATTTTCCGCACCCTACCAGAAAAATACTGGCCACTATTAGAATTAAATAACTGTTTTTCATCATAACATTTTATTTTATTTTATTGTTTGACTAAAACTAACTCACTTTTAACGAAAAAAACATAAATAATAATTTATACTTTTCATGTTATTTATAAGAAAAACTTATGCTTTAAGAACAAAAAAGCCCGAACTGTGAAGAACGGGCTAATCTACAAGCTAAGGGTGGAAGCCCCGTTGCAAGTGTTTTTAAGATGAAAAAAGCCTCCTCAATTAAGAGAAGGCTTTTAGTACTCGAGGCGGGACTTGAACCCGCACGCCCCAAAGAGCACAGGATTTTAAGTCCGGCGTGTCTACCAATTCCACCACTCGAGCATTTATCAATGTGTCTACCTCCCGATAGCTACCGGGATCCACACTGAGCATTTGTTTATACAGACTGTATAAACTGGTATTATTTTTAATCTTTCAGACGACTAAAGCCACTTCACTCCAGCAGAGATTAGCTACGCTGATCTCCTTTGGGTGTTGCTTTCCAAACGAAACAGCTTCTTCGAAGCTTACCTTTAAAACGCTCTGCAAAAAGCCGAAGTGAACTTCACTTTTTTACTCGCATTTCAAAAGCGACCAAAGGTCGGTTTCATTTCGAGCGGGCGATGAGATTCGAACTCACGACCCCCACCTTGGCAAGGTGATGCTCTACCCCTGAGCTACGCCCGCTTGTTCGTCGTCTGACGATATTCTTTCAATTTCTATCGTTACATCGTTATGCAACGGGCGACAAATGTAACACGAATTTATTTATTATGAAAAGCTATTCGAAAAAAAGTTCTAACCGCCTGTCAATTTCTTGATTTCATTCAGTTTCATAAGAGCCTCAACGGGTGTTAATGTGTTGATATCAATACTCACGAGTTCCTCTCTAATCTGCTCTAATACAGGGTCGTTCAATTGGAAAAAACTCAACTGCATATCGCTTAAATCGTCGCTTGGTTTCGCCTTTATTTTCTTCGCTTTTTTAATTCCTTTCGCACTCGAATCAGTCAATTCATGAGAAGATTCAAGCTGAGCAAGCATACTTTCAGCTCTTTCTAACACCTGATTTGGCATTCCAGCTAATTTCGCGACGTGTATACCGAACGAATGTTCACTTCCACCCGCAACCAATTTACGCAAGAACAAAATCTTCTTTCCGACCTCTTTCACCGAAACATTAAAGTTCTTAATTCGATCAAAACGATTGGTCATTTCATTCAACTCATGGTAATGCGTAGCAAAAAGGGTTTTTCCTTTCATCTGCGGGTGCTCGTGAATATATTCCGCAATTGCCCACGCGATTGAAATTCCATCATACGTGCTCGTACCACGACCAATTTCATCCAGTAGAATTAACGAGCGGTTTGAGAGGTTGTTTAGAATGCTCGACGTTTCGTTCATCTCAACCATAAATGTTGATTCACCAGACGAAATGTTATCCGAAGCACCAACTCGCGTAAAGACTTTGTCAACCAAACCGAGGTTCGCAATTTCAGCGGGGACAAAAGAACCCATTTGGGCCATTAATGAAATCAAAGCCGTTTGTCGAAGCAACGCACTCTTACCCGACATGTTCGGTCCGGTAATCATCATGATCTGCTGCGTATCATTGTCCAAGTAGACATTGTTTGCAACGTACTCCTCCCCGACTCCCAATTGCTTTTCAATTACTGGGTGACGGCCATTTTTAATATCAATCGCAAACCCTTCGTTCATTTCTGGCTTTACATAATTGTTCGACTTCGCAATCTCAGCAAAAGACAAAAGACAATCCAATTGTGCGATTAAAAAAGCGTTAAATTGAATCGGTCGAATAAAATCGCTCATCGATTGAACGAGGTCTTGGTACAATTTCGATTCGATTGTATAAATCTTGTCTTCAGCACCTAAAATTTTCGCTTCGTATTCTTTCAGTTCTTCGGTGATGTAACGCTCCGCATTGACCAAAGTCTGCTTACGCGTCCACTCTTCCGGAACTTTATCTTTATGTGTGTTTCTTACTTCAATGTAATATCCAAAGACATTATTGAATGCGATTTTTAAACTCGTTATACCCGTTTTTTCGCTTTCGCGCTCTTGAACGCCTTTCAAATAATCCTTTCCAGAAAGTGAAATGGCGCGTAGATCATCCAACTCTTTATCAAGACCATCGGCGATCACTTTACCTTTTCCGATTTGAACTGCAGGGTCTTCATGCAACATTTTCTCAATCGTTTCCAACAATTCCTTACACGGATTGATTTGATCAGAGACACGGCTCAACACTTTGTTCTTCTGGCTTCCAATCAACTTTTTAATCGGTTCCATTTGAACCAACGTTCGTTTCAATTGAACAATTTCCTTTGGGTTGATTTTTCCAACGGCGACTTTAGAAATCAAACGCTCTAAATCATTGATTTCGCTTAAATGTTCTCCTAAAGCAAACCCGATTGTCTCGTCCGCTTTTAATGATTCAACAGCCGACAATCGATCTTGAATGGGTTTCAAATCTTTCAATGGAAGAACGGTCCAACGTTTCATCATTCGACCTCCCATCGGAGTTTTCGTACGGTCTAAAACATCAATTAATGTCGTCGCATTTTCGTGGGGAGAACTAATCAATTCGAGGTTTCGAATCGTAAATCGATCCAACCAAACGTATTTTTCTTCTTCTATTCTTGAGATCGCTGAAATATGCCCCAATCGATCGTGCTGATTTTCCGACAAGTAATGAATTATCGCACCTGCCGCAATCGTTCCCATGTCCAACGCTTCGATTCCAAATCCTTTTAATGATTTCGTTCCAAATTGCTTCGTTAGGTTCTCATTGGCATAATCTTCTGCATAAATCCAATCTTCCAATCGGAAAGAATAATACCTGTTTCCAAAAAGGGCATCAAACTGCGTCGAGTTTCTCTTGTTGTAAATAATTTCAGTCGGAGAAAATCCTTGAATCAATTTCTCGATGTATTCACTTTCACCTTGCGCCAATAAAAACTCACCGGTAGAAATATCCAGAAATGAAATTCCAATTTCCTTTTTCCCAAAATGCAACGAACACAAGAAATTGTTCTTCTTCGTATCCAAAACCTGATCATTGAAAGAAACCCCTGGCGTTACCAATTCGGTCACTCCTCGTTTCACAATATTCTTGGTCATCTTCGGATCTTCGAGCTGATCGCATATTGCAACCCGCTGTCCTGCTCTTACTAATTTTGGTAAATACGTGTCTACCGAATGGTGTGGAAACCCTGCCAATTCAACAGCTCCAGCCGATCCGTTTTTACGAGACGTAAGTACAATTCCCAAAATCTTTGAGGCAACAATCGCATCTTCGCCAAATAGTTCATAAAAATCACCTACACGAAACATCAACAAAGCTTGCGGGTGCTTGGCTTTTATCTGATTGTATTGCTTCATCAGGGGTGTTTCTTTTTGCTCTTTTTTGATGCTTGTTTTCGCCAAGTCGATTGATTTTATGATTTTTGCGTCAGTAAATGTAAACGCGAGGAGCGATTTCACAAAATATACACGCCAGTTGTTATCCACAATATGAACAAGAAACTAAAGCTTTGGGAGTTAAATCGAGTCAGCGATCAGGAGTTTAAATCGCAAGAGAAATTCCCGATTACTGTTGTCCTCGACAGCATCCGAAGCTTAACCAATGTTGGTACATTCTTTAGAACCTGCGACGCGTTTAATGTGGATAAGATTTATTTGTGTGGAATCACTGCTGAGCCACCTCACCGTGAAATTCAAAAAACAGCACTGGGTGCAACCGAATCTGTGGATTGGGAACACCGAGAATCGATTGTTGATTTGATCAAAGAATTAAAAGCATCTAGAAAGAAGATTTGCTCGATCGAACAGACGGAAGAAACAACCTTATTGCAAGACGTTAAAAACCTACCGAATGAACATTACGTTCTTGTTTTTGGGAATGAGGTGAATGGCGTTGATCAAGATGCAATTGATTTATCAGATCATATTATTGAAATTCCGCAATTTGGAACGAAACACAGTTTGAACGTTTCTGTTTGCGCAGGGATTGTGATGTGGGAATTTGGGAAGAAATTTATCTAGATCGCTGCGCTTTTGGATATTAGAATTTAGATCGTCTAATATCTAAAAGTGAGGAACGAACGATCCAAAAGCGAAGCGATCTAAAATCCAAGGGCGGTGCAAGAACAAAACTATTGTAATTTGAAAAAAATATTTAAAATGAACAAAGTAATCGCCCTTCTTTTTATACTAACATCTAGTATTTCATTCTCTCAAGATAAAGAAGACTGTCCCGACATCAAAACTGGATTTTATGGTTACACTGGAGATATCAGAAGTACTATTATCTACAGGACAAAAAAGTCGCAAATCGAATATAACCTAAACGATGATTCCTGGTTAATCCTTACACTCGATTGGATTTCAGATTGTGAATACCATTATACTTTTTTCAAGGTTTCTTCGGCATCAGCTAAAGAACTTATAGGATTTAAAAACAGTGCTATTGTTCTTTCACATGATGATAAGGGATACAATTACAAATCAATTCCTCTGAACAACAACTTACCTACGATGACCGGAAAGATTTTTTACCGAAATGATATTCCAAAAAAAATTCAGAAAAAGTTAAAGAAAGTTTTGAAGAAGAATACTTAAGATGGATCAGTCGCAAGCTCCTTTTTTGGATCGTATAACAACGTCAACGATCGTTTTTCAAAAGCTATCACTTTCTCTTGCTTTTGAATGTTAGATGTTGAAATTTAGAATTTAGACCGTTCGATTTTCGAATTAAGATCGTCTAAAATCTAAAAGTGAGGAACGAACGATCCAAAAGCCGCAGGCGATCTAAAACCCAATCTATTCATGATTCTCGAAGAACAATTCCAACTCTTGCAAACGTTCTCTTTTAATATCCTCTTCTAACAATGAATATTGAAACGAGTTTTTCGCGAACTCATACAAATCGTCCTTTGTAAGTTCCAATGCCTTCTGAAGTTCGATATAATTTGTGTTGACTTGCCCTCCAAAATAAGCGGGATCGTCTGAGTTGATCGTAACTTTCAAGCCAAGTTCCATCATTCTTTTTACGGGATGGTCTTTTAAGTCATCAACGACTTTCAGCGCAGTATTCGATAAGGGACAAACCGTCAAAGCGATATCTCTCGCGATGATTTCTTTAATCAATTCATCTTCGAAGCAATTATTCCCGTGGTCAATTCGCTTTATTTTAAGAATATCGAGCGCTTCCCAAATATAACTTGCAGGCCCTTCTTCACCGGCATGAGCAACTGGAATATAACCCTCGTTCACAGAAGCCTCAAAGACTTTTTTAAACTTTGATGGTGGATTCCCTTTCTCCGAAGAATCTAACCCTACAGCTTTAATTAGATGTTTATAGGGTAAAGATTCTTGCAGTGTTTCAAACGCATCCGCTTCTGACAAATGCCGCAAATAACTCATAATCAACAGTGACGAAACGTTCAACTTCTCATCCGCATCTTGACATGCTTTCGAAACACCATTAATCACGGTCTCAAAAGAAACACCTCTTTTCGTATGGGTCTGTGGATCAAACATGATTTCGGTATGCCTAACATTTTGCTCCGCGCACTTCTCGAGATAACTCCATGTCAAATCATAGAAATCTTGTTCGTGAATTAAAACTCCAGCTCCCGCATAATAAATATCAAGGAAGTCTTGCAAACAATTGAAGTTATAAGCCTCTCGGATTTCTTCAATTGAGTTGTATTTAATTTCAATATTATTTCTTTTGGCAATCGCGAACATTAACTCGGGCTCGAAGGTTCCCTCAATGTGTAAGTGTAGTTCGGCTTTTGGAAGTTGATTGATAAAGTTTAGCATTTTAATTTTATTTTGAGATTCTAAGGTAAAAAATCTAATCTAACAAAGGGTGTTCAAAGAGAGGTTAAAGGTTAGAAGTTCTAAGCGTTTAGATCATTTAATTTTAATGACTAATGAACTTTTCAGAAACAAAAACAGTGTTGATTGAGAAATTCGCCAACTCATCACTCATAATTCATAACCCATAACCTCTAACTTCTAAAGTCTAATTACTAAATTTGCACTTCTCAAAATCAAACGAAATGATTGAAACAGATATCATAATTATAGGTGCAGGACCCGTTGGGCTATTTACAATTTTCGAAGCCGGACTTTTAAAACTTAGATGCCATCTTATTGATTCACTTGGAGAACCAGGCGGTCAATGTTCTGAAATCTATCCTAAGAAACCGATTTATGATATCCCTGGTTTCCCAGAAATTTTAGCTGGTGATTTGATCGATAACTTAATGAAACAAGCTGAGCCCTTCAAACCTGGATTCACTTTAGGAGAAGCAGCCGTTTCAATTGATAAAATATCCGATAAGGAGTTTATCGTTACAACATCGAAGGGGACGAAGCATTCAGCGCCAATTGTAATGATTGCCGGCGGACTGGGTGTATTTGAGCCACGGAAACCGCCTGTTGAAAATTTAGCAGACTACGAAGACAAAGGCGTTGAATACGTTATTAAAGATCCAGAATTCTATCAAGGAAAGCGCTGTGTAATTGCAGGAGGTGGAGATTCCGCTCTTGATTGGGCAATCTATTTAACGAAAAATAAAATTGCTTCAGAAGTTTCATTGGTCCACAGAAGAACTTCTTTTAGAGGGCATTTGGATTCCGTTCAGCAAATAATGGACTTGGCCGACGAGGGAAAAGTGAACTTGATCACAGACTCAGAGGTTACTGGAATTGCTGGAGACGGGAAAGTTGAAAACATCACGATCAAACATAAAACGCAAGGTGAATTTGTAAAGGAAACGGATCATTTTATTCCATTGTTCGGTTTAAAACCAAGCTTAGGACCAATTGCGGATTGGGGACTTGAAATCGAGAAGAACGCGATCAAAGTAGACACTTTGGATTATTCAACCAACATACCTGGCGTTTATGCAATTGGAGATGTGAATACCTACCCGAACAAATTGAAACTAATTCTTTGTGGATTCCATGAAGGAACATTAGCGGTTCAATCTGCCTTCGCTAGAATTCACCCCGACAAAAAGAATGTATTGAAATACACGACGGTAAATGGTGTCACAGGCTTCTAAATTGAGTTTTTTCATTACTTTAAACCTTCAATGGGTTTAAACAAGTACATCTTATTTCTTGCAATTACTTTTATCAGCACTTCTGCGCTTCATTCTCAGAAGAGTTCAAAGCCGGTCGATCTAAAAAAGCTCAATGATGAAGCATTCTTTGCTTTAGAAAACAATGAGGATGACGTGGTTGAGAAAGCGCGCTATTTAGTTGAGCAAAGCAAAATTCAAAAATCGGGTGTTTACGAGAGCAATGGATACACGATTCTTGGCATCATAAATAAAAACAAGGGCTATTACATTACTTCGGTCGATCATTACATCAAAGCATTAAACGCTGCAGAAAAGATAAAAGATCCAGGCAGGGTTTCTGCATCATACAACAATATTGGAACGGTATATCAACTTCAAGAGAATTACACAAAAGCGCTGGATTACTTTCAGCAAAGTTTAAACCTAGAAGAGAAGTTAAATAATCCACTCCAAAAATCCATTCGTCTCTACAACATTGGAGAGGTGTATAGCGAATTGGACAGCATGGACTTGGCCCTTACCTATTTCAACAACTCCTTACTCATAGAGAAAAAATACAATAATAATGAAGGTATTATATACGCTTTACTCGGAATTGCTGAAATCTACCTTCACATTGATCGCTTAACGGACGCCAGTATTACACTTAATAAATCGAGTGAAATTTTAGATCCAATAAACGTCGAACTCAGAATAATCTACTACAAGTTAAATGGAGAACTATACGGAGCTCAAAAGAATTATGAAAATGCTTTAAAAGACCTAGGTCAAGCTGAAGAGTTATCAAATAACGAAGACTACCGCGTCCATTTATTAGATATTTACCTCACGCAAATCAACCTACTGAATGAGCAACAACAATGGGAAAAATCCGTCGATAGGTACAAAAAATACGTTAAGCTCAAAAATGAATTGAACAGTATTAAAGTTAAAAATCAACTTGAAGACTTAACACACAGGAATGAACTCAGGCAAAAGGAATTAAAGATTGAACTTGCGAACGATGAACGAGATCTCGCGCAGAAAAATGTCAAAATTGAGGAAAGCATCGGAAATTACGAAAGCCGAATTATTTGGTTCCTTATCTTCACTATTGTATTAATTTTAGGGCTAATCGTTTATGGAATTAAACGGATTACAAAAGGGAAATGATCGATTTAAATCAACATAAATTCAAGATAACAGGGCTCTACGTAGCATACTGTGCATTTTTGTTGTGGTTCATCAACCCGTTCGAGATTCTTCAAGTTGATGTGCATTGGACCGTTTCTATTTTGATCTTGGCGCTGATTGCTGGAGTGGTTTTCGGAACCCTTCTTATTGCGCACAGAACTAAAAACCGAGGATTAAAACAACTCATCGTTTTTCTTGGATTTGCGTTAAGCCCAACTTTAGCGGCTGTATTAATCCTCTCTTCCTTTTCCTCCGATCCAAAAACGTCCTTCATGTTCATCTATGGATTCACAGTGATCTCTATCCCACTTGTGGCTTTTGTTATCCTTTGGATCATTTATGAAGATATCAAGCATAAAATTAAAACCTCAGGCGAAACTGAGGAAATTCAAATCAAACAAGAACCGATCTTCAAACTCACAAACGACAAAGGAAAAACGCTTGTTGAAGTCAACTTAATAGATGTTATCTGTTTTGAAGCAAATGATAATTACGTGTTGATTTATCATTTAAACGCATCAAATGAAGTTGAAAAATCAATGCAAAGAATCTCACTAAAAAAAGTTGAGTATCTGATTGAAGAAATCCCAGTAGAATTCAAAAAGGTTCATAAATCATACCTGATTAATCCGACCCACATTGATAAAATTGACGGAAAAGCCCAATCCTACCGCATTCAATTGAAACACTTTGATAAAGAGGTTCCTGTGTCTCGAAACTTCAAAATATCCGACATTTCAAGGTAACCGTTCGCCATCAAAAGCTAGTAATTCATCCCTAATCATAGGGATTCACAACCTATCCTAGCGACACGCCAATTAATATTTTATTCTGAAGACCTATTTAGTAAATTAGTACAACTGAAACGAACGCATTGCGTAAACTTTACGACTCTCGTTCGAATTGGAAGAAACTATAACTATGCTTGTTACACTAAGAAAACTACAAACCCGATCAATTCGTTCTGTCCAGCAGTTTTTGACAGCTGTGTTTGTTCTTTTTTCGATCAATGGATTCTGCGCAACCTACTATGTAAATGACGGGTCTACTGCAGGTGATGTTTTCACAACAGCAATTGGTTCAAGTGGAAACGATGGACTAACGGCTTCTACTCCAAAAGCATCTTTAACGCAAATCTGGAATACATATGGGCCTTCAGGAACAAATGTCATCACTTCTGGAGACATCATCAATATTGATGCTGGCCTCTATCAGGCGCTAGATGCAAACCTTGCTTTAAGTGTGGATGGAATTTCAATTGTAGGAGCAGGCTCTGATCTGACATTTTTTGACAACAACCAAACATCAAGTGATGCGAATCGATGGGCAAGCATAACGGGAAACAATATTACGCTCACAGGATTCTACCTTACAGGATACAATTTTGGAACTGGCGGTGCCAATGTTGTAATGATTTCAGGAGTTTCAAACTTGATCATCAACAATGTAATGGTCAATGAGAACCTTCCTGGTGGAGGGGCAACAGCAATTGTAATAACTGGAGGATCAACTGTAACGTTCAACGGAGGCGGTTCAAGCTGCAACCCCGGCGCATCAAGCGTCGCTGGTGGAGGAGTTAATGTTGAAGGAAACGGAAATACGGTCACTTTTAACGATTTTATATTTAGTGCAAACGAAAAGAGTTTTGAAGGCGGATCCGGTTTAAAAATAACAGGAGATGCAACTACCACAGTTGACGTAAATGATTGCTTATTTTCAGATAACGTCAATGAAAGTGCCACAGGAGGTGGAGCAATACACATTGCAAATGGTGCATCAATAACTATTGACGGAAGTGTTTTCAATAACAATTTTGCGAGTCAAGCTTCCAGTGTAAATTATGGTGGAGCAATTAGTATTGGCCGCGGATCAACTGCTACAATTACCAGCTGTACGTTTGACGGAAACACCGCGACTTCTAGTGGAAATGGTGGATCAATTGCAGTAAACACTGGCCTTGGATCTGCGGGTTCAACAGGAACTGCAATTATTGATGCTTGCACATTTATTAATGGCTCTGGTAATGATGGGGCTGATATTATGGGACGTGTTTCGTTCAGTAGAGCAGCAATTCTAACAGTAACAAACACTACTTGGAGCGGAACGGGAGAAGACATTAAGAATGATAATACGGCAACAATTACTGTTTCCAACTCAAACTCACCTTCATTTTCTGGCACCGTTACTTTTCCAAACAATGATGCTCCCCTTACCTCTCCAACAACTAATGCACCAGCAGCAACAGTTTGCTTTTCTGTTTTATTACCTGTAGAATTAACATCATTCACCGGACACTGTAGAAATCAAGACAACATACTTCAATGGGAAACAGCATCAGAAAACAACAATGATTATTTTCTTGTCGAAAAAATGAACGCCTATGGTGATTTTGAAGCTGTTGGCAAAGTTGACGGCGTTGGAAACAGCAATTACACTTCAAACTACGAATGGTTTGACAACGACAATTCGGGAACGGTAAACTACTATCGCTTGCAACAAGTTGACTATGACGGTCGTAATACGATCTTTAAATCAATTGCAGTGAGTCAAACATGCAGCACAGAAAATGCATTCTACAACGAAACCGAGAATTCGATTACCTTATTCCATGAGTGGTCACCAAATGAAATTCTGAGTGTGAACGTTTTGAACGCTGCCGGACAAACGCTTTATAACGCCGAATTACAACTGTCTCATAAAACAAAACAAACCGTACTTCCATTGAACACAAAGTTAACTGCTGGAATCTACCTGATCTCCTACCACAGCTCAGCTAACGGCAGCCATATCGCTAAACTATCCATCCGCTAACCTCTTTGCTTCAGTTCTACTTCAGCTCGATCAAAGAAACTAGGGTTAGGTTATAGTTAGTAGAGTTAAAACGGCCATTCTTATTGTAGAGTGGCCTTTTCTTGTTTGAAGAATAGTGTTACGAAATCGTTAATCTTCAAGATCCTAAAGCAAAATTCCTTTTCTTGCAATTGATTATCTTTGCACCATGAACAGAAGAACCATAAACGCAGTTGTCATCTTAGGAATAATCGCCATTGCTGCGATTCTTTTCATTCAGACGACATCAATTAATAGAACTGCGGCTGTTCAAGAAAAAAATATTGAAATTCAGCGGCGCCAAGACAGCTTAAACGTAGCCCACTTCAACAAGGAAACACATTTCGCGTTATCAAATGTTCTTCATAGAATCTCAACCGTTTCAACGGATAGCTCGGACTTTTACGGAGCCGTTCAGCAAATCGCACCCAATAAATTCACGGTTGACTTTCAGGAAGAATTAAGCTCTTTCCAATTAGAAGTTTGGTTACAGCGTGAATTATACGATCAAAACATTCACTTCGATTTTCAATCAGGAATCTACGACTGCTTCGATTCTACAATAACATTTAGCCCTCTCAACCGACTTGAAGGCTCTGGATTCAAAGCAGACTCCACAGCTCCTCTATTTATTCCAGGAGACACCTTGTACAAGAACGGTCATTATTTCATGGTGTACTTCCCTGAAGTCGGAAAACAAGAAGTTGTGAAGAAGTTCGAGGACGACTTTTCAGCGTACATCTACTTAGTCATTCTTGTAATTCTCGTTCTCGTTTTCTTTGGATATACCGTGATGATCATCCTAAGGCAAAAACGTTTGTCGGAAGTTAAAACAGACTTCATCAACAATATGACGCACGAATTGAAAACGCCAATTTCCTCCATCGGACTTTCCAGCGAGATGATAATGAAAACGGATATGAAAACCGATCCAGAAAAAATTCATAAGTACGCCAGTTTAATTTTCAAAGAGAACACACGACTCGAAAACCAAGTGGAAAGAGTACTAAACGTTGCAAAGCTAGACAAGCGAGAAATCACATTGAAGAAAGAACAATTCGACGTTCATGAGTTCTTAACCGAATTAAAAGACAACTTCGATTTTAATAAAAACGAAACTGGAGTTCAAATCAACCTTGAATTAAACGCTAAAGATTACAGTATATTAATTGATCAAGTGCACATTTCAAATGTGGTCTACAACTTGGTTGACAATGCGATCAAGTACTGCAAAACGGAACCCAACGTAACTATAACAACACATCGCGACAAAAGATTTTTCACCATTGAAGTGGCTGATAATGGAATAGGAATTAAGCGGGAGAACCTGAAAATGATCTTCGATAAGTTCTATCGTGTTCCCACAGGAAACCTTCACGATGTAAAAGGATTTGGACTTGGATTGTACTATGTGAAAATGGTCGTGGAAGAACACCAAGGAACCATTACAGTGAAAAGCACACCGGGGAAAGGAACAACGTTTACCGTTAAACTCCCTTGTTAACGTCGCCTTTTTTTCATTTTCTCGAGTTCCGTTACTGGCTGAGGATACATTCCATCTCGCGACAAATGCTTTCCTGATTTGTAAACCATTATCCGCTCCGTTGCCAACTGATCGTCAATCGTAACATCAAGTAAATAATACTTCTTAGCTTCAAACATCACTTCGTACGTTCCAAACATCGTATTGCCCCCAACGGTCATTTCAACCTGATTCTTTCCGATTTTAATGAGAATTTTTGACTGCGTAACAAACATTATATCCTCAGACGACTGCACCCTATAGCTTGGAATCATACCGACATAACTTCCCAAATACTTTCGTTTTAAGGAAATTGTTTTTTGAGCCGATGCAAGCATTGGAACCAATAAGAGCGTCAAAATGATAAATTTTCTCATGTAACGAAGATACATAAATTAAAAAGTAAGGACGAAATGAAATCATTTTATTAACCATTCGAAGCATTTACGAACATTCGCATTAAAATTCCTATCAAAAAACTTAAATTCGAATCAGCAAAAAACCAACGGGAAATAATGAAGCAATATCACGACTTATTACAGCACATTCTAGACAACGGAACGAACAAGGAAGATCGCACAGGAACAGGTACTACATCTGTTTTTGGTTACCAAATGCGTTTTGATTTGAACAAAGGTTTTCCGTGTATCACAACGAAAAAGTTGCACTTAAGATCGATTATTCATGAGCTTTTATGGTTCTTGCAAGGCGATACCAACATCAAATATTTAAAAGAGCACAACGTCAAAATTTGGGACGAATGGGCAGATGAAGACGGAAACTTAGGCCCTGTTTACGGACACCAATGGAGATCTTGGCCGGATGGAAATGGCGGAACGATTGATCAAATCACGAAATTGGTTGATTCATTAAAAAACAATCCAGATTCAAGAAGACACATCGTCTCCGCTTGGAACGTGGCCGATGTTGACAATATGGCTTTACCTCCTTGTCATTCTCTGTTCCAATTCTACGTTGCCGATGGCAAATTAAGCTGCCAATTGTACCAAAGAAGCGCAGACACATTCTTAGGCGTTCCATTTAACATTGCATCTTACGCATTGCTTACAATGATGCTTGCACAGGTTTGTGATTTGGAATTGGGCGACTTCGTTCATACCTTCGGTGATGCACACATTTATAGTAACCATCTTGAACAAGTGGAGTTACAATTAAGCAGGGATTTCAAAGAATTGCCGACAATGAAAATGAACCCTGAAATAAAAGATATTTTTGCATTTACATATGAAGATTTTGAACTTATCAATTACGATCCGCACCCGCACATCAAAGGCGCTGTCGCTGTGTAGCCTATTCATTTCTCTTTCTTTCCTATCGCTTTCTCAGAACAATGAAGTTTCAATGCTTTTTGTGGGAGACGTTATGGGGCACGACGGACAAATCAATGCTGCATTTAACAAAACAACGAATTCTTACGAGTACGAGGACGCTTTCAAATTCGTAAAGCCAATTCTGAACGAATACGATTTAAGAATTGCGAACCTGGAAGTGACTCTGGCGGGAAAACCGTACAAAGGATATCCGCAATTCTCATCTCCAGATGAATTACCAGAAACATTAATCAACGCAGGATTCAATATTATTTTGACATCGAATAATCATTCTTGTGACAGAGGCTCAAAAGGCGTTGCCAGAACATTAGACAAATTGGACGAACTTGGCGTTGCGCATACTGGAACATTCAGAAGTCAAGCGGAAAGAGATAAAGTATATCCCTTAATGGTCGAACGCAATGGAATGAAAATCGCCATGCTTAATTACACGTATGGAACGAACGGATTGTCTGTTTCAAAGCCATTAATTGTCAATTATATCGACAGTACTGTTATCAAAAAAGATGTTTTGAGAGCAAAAGAACTCGGCGCAGATTATATTGTTTGCAACATGCACTGGGGAAAAGAATACAAACTGCTTCCCAATAGCTACCAAAAAACATACGAGCAATTGTGCTACCGAATCGGAGTAGATATGGTAATCGGAGGACATCCGCATGTTGTTCAACCGATTGTTAAAAAGGAAATCAACGGGGAAGACAAATTGACGGTTTGGTCGCTCGGAAATTTTGTTTCAAACATGCAAGTTCGCCATACACGAGGAGGCGTTATGGTTGGAGCTACAATTAAAAAGGACGACAATAAAATTACTCTGGGCGAAGTTAAACACCACATTGTATACGTTCTCGCGAAACAAGAAGGCGCTACAAAACCGTACTACATTCTACCCGATTTTGACTACAACAAATTCCGCCCCGACTTTTTGGCAAAAGTGGACATCACCCGTATGGAACAATACTTCAGCGATGCAAGAAAACTGTACACCGATGAAAACAAGGGAACCACGGAAAGCATTGTTAGTGAAGAATCTTCAATCGGGCAATTGTACATTAAGTACTTGACCCAATATTATTCTGTCTTATTGCCAAAAACAGACGACGCTCTTTTAATGGATTCGAACTTAAGCGAATACCTGCATGAGACCTTAAGATCTGACGGAACGAATGCGATCCTGTCTGGGGTTTGCTCAACAAAAGAACAAGCAGCAGCAAACCTGCAATTCATAAAAGATTGTGGAATGACCGAGGCCAAATTAGTTCTTGTTAAACCAGGAAAAATAGAAAGTGTAGAATGAAAATAGCCCTAATTGTTGCGATGGACCTCGAAAGAGGAATTGGAAGAGATAATGATTTGATGTGGCACTTGCCGAACGACATGAAGTTTTTCAAGGACACTACAAAAGGAGAAATCGTCGTGATGGGAAGAAAAAACTACGACTCGATCCCAGAAAAATACCGCCCATTACCAGGTAGAGAAAATGTTGTCCTAACTCGAACAGCAGGATTTGAAGCGGACAATTGCAAAGTTTTTAATTCTTTGGAAGAATGCATGGAATTCTATAAAAATGAAACAGAACGAACAGTTTTCATCATTGGAGGAGGCCAAATTTACAAGCTCGCTTTGGAGGCTGGAATCATCGATGAAATGTACATCACGCATATTAATCACAAATACGGTGCGGACACCTTTTTCCCAGATTTTGATTTAAAAAAGTGGACGGTGGAAACGATTATGTCGCAAGATATTGATGAGAAACATAAGGCGAGCTTTGGGGTAATGAAATATTCTAGAAGATAGAATATTTGGATCGCTGCGCTTTTAGATCACTTCGTTCTTGGATCAGCTAAGCCTTTTGGATTTATTGTCGGTTTTATTGAAATCGGAATTAGTCCAAAAGCCCAAAGAGCAATCCAATAGTGAAGCCATCCAATATAACGCTTAAAACTTGTTGATAAAACCACCATCATAACGGCCAAATCAGGCTCCGTTTTCACTATTTTTATACCCCGCCATAAACCAAACAAATGAAAGTCTGTATAGCTGAAAAACCTAGTGTTGCAAAAGACATCGCCGAAATTCTCGGAGCGAAGCAGCGCAAAGACGGTTATTTTGAAGGAAACGGATATCAGGTAACATGGACGTTTGGGCATTTATGTACGCTAAAAGAACCTCACGATTACAACGAAAATTGGAAATATTGGAAACTAGAAGACCTTCCGATTGTTCCGGCCAACTTTGGAATTAAGCTGATTCAAAACCAAGGTGTTGAAAAGCAATTCAATACAATAGCACGCTTGGTCCAAAACTGTGACGAAGTTATAAACTGCGGGGATGCTGGGCAAGAAGGAGAACTCATTCAACGGTGGGTTTTATTGAAGGCGAAATGCAAGGTTCCCATCAAACGTTTGTGGATATCATCGTTGACCGAAGAGGCGATTAAAGAAGGGTTTGAAAAACTTCAAGACGCGTCGAAATACGACAATTTGTATGCTGCTGGTAGCGCAAGAGCGATTGGCGATTGGATGCTTGGAATCAACGGAACGCGATTGTTCACAAAGAAGTTCGGCCAAGGTAAATCAACCTTATCAATTGGGCGCGTTCAAACTCCCACTCTAGCGATGATCGTTCAGAGGTCTAAGGAAATTGATGCTTTTGATGTTCATGAATACTGGGAACTTAAAACGAAATACAAAGATCAAGAATTCAGTTGTCAGATTCCTAGATTGAAATCAGCGGAAAAGGCAAAAAATGGACTTGAATACCTAAAAGACAAAGAGTTTGAAATCACTTCTTTTGAGCAAAAAGAGGGGAAAGAAGGAAATCCAAGATTGTATGATTTGACTTCGCTTCAAGTAGACGCCAACAAGAAATACGGATACTCTGCCGATGAAACGTTAAAGTTGATTCAAGGATTGTACGAAAAGAAATTGGTGACGTACCCAAGAGTTGATACGACTTACTTGACGGACGATTTACATCCTAAAATCCCAAACATTTTAAAGGGATTGCAATACTACTCTCGTTTTACGGAACGCTTGCTCAATAAGCCAATTCCGAAAACAAAAACGGTCTTCGACGATAAGAAAGTTACAGATCACCATGCGATTATACCAACGGGAGTTACTCCATCTGGCGTAACACATGCAGAACAAAATATTTACGATTTAATCGTTCGAAGGTTTATTGCCGTTTTCTATCCACCTTGCCTTGTTTCAAATACAACGGTTTTAGGTAAAGTTGGGGATTTAGAATTCAAAGCAACTGGAAAGCAAATTTTGAAATTGGGTTGGCGTGAATTGTACGTTGCCGAAGATAAAAATGCCAATAAAGATAAGGAGGAAGAAAAGATAATGCCTCACTTTGATGAAGGTGAAAAAGGTCCGCATGAACCTGTTGTTCACAAAGGAAAAACATCCCCTCCCAAGTATTATACGGAGGCGACCTTGCTGAGAGCTATGGAAAGCGCTGGAAAGCAAGTGGACGATGAGGAAATGCGGGAACTCATGAAGGACAATGGGATCGGACGGCCTTCTACTCGTGCAAACATTATTGAAACACTTTTCCGTAGAAAATACGTTGAGAAAAAGCGAAAGAACTTAGTCGCTACGTCAACGGGGATTGCGCTGATTGACACGATTCAAAACGAATTGCTAAAAAGTGCAGAACTGACCGGCGATTGGGAACGGAAAATTCGTTTGATTGAAAAAGGCGAATACAATCTTGAGGTCTTTAAACAAGAATTGTACACGATGGTTCGTGGGATTACGGATGACGTAATTTTCAATAGACACCGACCAATGCAACATTTCCGCGCTGCTGAAGCTGCGACTCAAAAAGCAGAACCAAAGAAGCGCGTAAAAAAAATGATTTCGTTTGAAGAAATGGATTGCCCAAAGTGCAAGTCGACGAAATTGATGAAAGGGAAATCAGCGACGGGTTGCACAAATTTCAAAGAATGCGGGTTCAAAGTTCCGTTTGATTTGATGGGCAAAAAATTAACTGACAATCAACTGAAAGACCTCATCGAAAAGAAGAAAACAGGTTGGATTAAGGGAATTACAGATCCTTCGAACCAAGAAAAGATTGAAGGCCGCTTTTTAATGGACGAGCAATTCAACATTCAATTCGACAAGAAAGATTCGTGATTGAGAATAGATGATTCATGATTGAGAATTGTGTGCAATAACAAATAATAGGTATGAATTTCATAAGGAAACATTGGGCCAAGCTCTTTTATGTATTGACTTTAATAATTTATCTTACAGTAATCAAACCCTCAAACAGTAGAATAAATCTGTTGCGCGAATTCGAATGGGATTTAATAAAACAATATGACGGCACTATTGATGAAATAGATCAAAAAAAGTATTGCGATCTGTTGATTGAATTGTCTGAAAAGAATACTTCAAATTGCCAATACCTTTTGTCCGAATGGAAATCTGGACTTACTAACAAAAGAATAGAAACACTTGATAAAATCGAAGATTTATCTGAAGCAATAGATCGAAAGATAAATCTATTTGAATTGATCTGTTTATTCATGCCACTTACCGCTTTAATTGGGTCATCCTTTACTAAGCCAAACAAGAAACAGCCGGAGACTTAATTCATACTTGGTAAGTATGGCTATCAAGATTAACTTCTGGAATTTAAGCAAGAAAATTTATGGTAGAAAAATGGGAAGGAAACTATAAGTACAAGTCCAAAATAATTCAAAAAATTGTTGGTCACCCTTGCACGTTCTTCACTTTAGAAATGGAGATTTTTAAAGACGATACCCTCAAAGGAAAAATTAAAGACGACAATCAATCAGGTGGAATGAGTGGTGTTGGGGAGGTGGTAGGAGAGATTCATGAAAACGCGATCTATTTTGAGAAACAAATGCCAAACAAGAGTACAATTATTGACACAAAAGGAACAAGAAAGACATCTAAAGAAAAGCATCCACTTTTGATATATCAAGGCGAACTAGTGGGGGACAAAAAATATAACGGAACTTGGAAATTTGAAAGAAGACGGAAGTTGCTTCTTGGATTCATTCCCATAATGTATAGCTCTGGCAGTGGCACTTGGGAAATGGAATTAAAAAAAAGATAGAGAAAGGATTTGAGAAGTATCCGCCAACGGATAAATGATCGTTTATTAATCAATTCGTTAGCATACATTTGTAAAGCTAAGTTCAACTATGAAATTAAAATTCATTTTACTGTTTGTGTGTGTTTTACCGTCCCTCGGTTTTGGACAACAATTAACACACATAGCAACGCTTCAAGATTCTATTCAGGAGACCTCAGGCTTAATTTATTTAGAAGGAAAGCTTATTACCCATAATGATTCCGGAGGAGCACCTATGCTCTATGAATTAGATAGCATTTCTGGAAATATTACCCGTTCTGTATTTATTGAAAACGCTACAAACACCGATTGGGAAGACATTTGTTTTGATAGCACCTACATCTACATCGCCGATTTTGGAAATAACAGCGGTTCTAGAACTGATTTGAAAGTTTATCGCCTGCTAATTTCGGATTACTTATTGACTCCTAACGATACCGTAACAGTGGATACGATCAACTTTTCTTATTTCGACCAGACAGATTTTAGCCCAAGTACATTGTCTACTAATTTCGATGCAGAATCGATATTTTCTTACAACGATAGCTTATTCATTTTCACTAAAAACTGGGGAAATAATTGGACAAACATTTACGCTTTGCCAAAAACACCTGGGACGTATCAAGCAGAAAAAGTAGATAGCATTGATGTTCAAGGGCTAATAACTGGCGGCACGTATAATGATTCAACAAATACCATTCTACTCTCTGGCTATACATTTACAGTTCCTTTTATTGTTGAGATAAGTGGTTTTACATCAAATGATTTTTCGAATGGCACAATTAACCGCTACCTACTAACCCTGCCGGCAGGCGCATCGATTCAAATAGAAAGCATTACGCACTTCGAGGCTAATCAATATTACCTTACGTCAGAGTTAAACCCTATTGGGCCTCCAACACTTTATCGACTTGATCATTTCCCACTAAAAATTAATGCTTTTGATCCGGTTACAGCTTATGTTTATCCCAATCCAGCTTCTGACTATATAGAATTAAAGGGCGTTGATTTTTCAACTGTGGAAATTTATGATGCAATAGGTATTTTGCAAAAATCTTCTGACAGCCAATCCATTTCGATCTCTGATTTAACAAAAGGCACTTACTTTTTAATCGCTAAAGACTCCGCAGGACGTACTCTTTTCTCAAAAAAATTGATAATTCAATAGCTTAAGAATTGAATCAACACAGCTTAAAATCCAAATGAGAAAATGAATTCGAATTCATTTAGAGCCGTTAAAGAATAGAGAAAACAAACGATAATCCTACTTTTACAATTAATTCAGAAATAGGAATTAAGGAAGTATCAATTCAGGTATTGAGATAATAAATATCCACACAAGAAATCGTATTAAATCATGTCTTCAGAAAAAAATCAACAAGAAAAAGCAAGACTACATGCTCGAAATAAAAACCGAGAAAGATATGATTTGAGTGCATTAATAACTGCTACTCCAGAATTGAAAGAACATGTAAGTCCCAATAAATTTGGTGACGATTCCGTCGATTTCTCGAGCCCAATTGCGGTAAAGCTTTTGAATAAAGCATTGCTCAATCATTATTATGGATTAGAGAATTGGGAATTTCCAGATGAAAATTTATGCCCACCAATACCGGGACGAGCAGACTACATTCATTACATGGCCGATCTATTGTGCGAAAACAATTTTGGAACAATCCCAACGGGTGATAAAATCACGTGCCTTGATGTTGGTCTTGGTGCGAGTTGCATTTACCCAATTGTTGGCGTTACAGAATACCAATGGAAATTTATTGGATCGGATATTAATCCACTATCGATAGAATCAGCGCAGAATATTGTCAATTCCAATTCATCATTAAAAGGTAAGGTCGAATGCCGATTGCAAAAAAATCCAAAAAACATTTTTCAAGGCATCCTTGGCAAAGCAGAGAAAGTTGATTTAACGATCTGCAACCCTCCTTTTCATTCATCAATTGAAGAAGCTCAAAAAGGAACCCAACGGAAAACGAAGAACTTATCGGGAAAAAAAGTGAGTTCAGCAGAACTCAATTTAGCGGGAATTAGCAAAGAGCTTGTGTATGACGGAGGCGAATATCGATTTATTCAGAACATGATTCGAGAAAGCAAAGTGATCTCTAAAAACTGTTATTGGTTTTCAACTTTAGTGTCTAAACAATCAAACCTTAAAGGAATTTATCAATTATTAGAGAGAGCAGAAGCGCTTCAGATCAAAATGATTCCTTTGGGAACAGGCAACAAGTCGAGTAGAATTGTGGCTTGGACATTCCTTTCCAGAGAAGAACGAAAAGAGTGGAAAGAAACACGTTGGAAAAACTAGTCTAGAATTCGCTTATGCGCAACCATAGTATACTAACCTTCAACGCATCAATCCAAAGTCAGGGTCAAGTAAAACCTTCCTTTTTAAAGCTTCACAAACTTTTTCTGGTACCTATCTCCATTCGATAGCTCGATGATAATAATATAAGTCCCTGTCGAGAACCTTGAGACATCAATTGCTGTTTTTCCTTCATTAAATTTCACTAAGTATATTTCTTTTCCGCTCAGATCCCTGATAAAAAGCTCTCCGTCCAGTGCTGTTTCAACAAACAGGTTCTCTCTAATTGGATTCGGATAAATAATCGGCTCTAAATTAGACCCACAAAAACCATTGACTGCAACAGCGTGACTTCTCTCAGAACCTCCGTCAAAATCAACTTGAATTAATGAATAATACACAACACCATTCACAGGAAAATCAAGATCTCTAAAGGCATACGATTTCTTTCCAATTGAATTTCCCGCACCTTCAACTTGACCAATACTCTCCCAATCATTCATATCATAAGATCTTTCAATACTGAAATAATCATTGTTGATTTCACTTTCCGTCGCCCAGTTAATTTGATTTGAACATCCTTCATTTTCTACTTCAAGAGAAGACAATTCTATCGGAAGAGGAGCCTGTGAAAAATTCGTTGATCCAATTGCAAAAAACAATCCGTTATTCGGGTCAGAATCCGTCCCAGAAGTTGGTGTAAAATCGTGTTGAAAATAAGCCACATCCGTAGTATTGTTGTAAGACGTCGGTGCAATTGATGTTGCTCCACTTGAGAAATCACCATCTTCATCAACAATAAGTCGCAGGTAAAGCAAATCATTGTCGGCTAAACCGCTTTCACTGCCAAGTGTTCCAGACAAGTCTACTTCTACCGTCACTGTTCCAACCGTTCCAGATTCTTCAACCTTCCATTTGCGCGTCAGAATGCCTTGAATAGTTTCCGAATTATCCGTGGCATAACTAATCTCATTTCCAGAATGATAAAGTGAATCTCCATCACTACCCCATACAAATGCTGATAGATTAGCCGAGAAAGAAGCAGGGGAATTAAAATTTGAACCATTTGCTATTGCCACTACATCATCGTAAGACCCAAAACTATTTCCACTCGACGATCGAGATTTGAGCTGAGACAAGGCAGAATTATCATCCCTTACAATACCCGCTACGCTGTATCCAAACCCGTTGTTCGCGCTTTGAGTCCAAACAACAGAATTATCCGATAAATTATAATCTTGTGAAACCCCTTCTACGCCAAGTGTTACGCCATATTTCAGTGCCAAATAACTCTCTACCCTATGAAATTCTACAGCGGTCAGGTCTCTGTCATAAATGATGTTTTCAGTTGTAATGTTATCATTCGCTGAACCAGGCCATAAACCTACAGACAAATCAAAAGCTCCAGAATTTGCAGTAAACACCCCAACATCAACGCTCGTGTTTTGAATCCCATTGAAGGAATTCGTTCCTCCACTAGAAGCCGTTCCTTTCATGCCCAAAATATTTACTGATCTATTATCCGTTGATCCATAATTAAGTTCATTTGCCGTACCTGAACTATACAGCGAACCTATCCCAGAATCTCTAAAACCAAATGCATGATATTCATTTGTAGCGCTTGACTGCGAATGAAAACTCCAGGACATGTCATAATCTCCATCCGCGTAAACTGCGAACATGGATATTTCATTTCCAGGTATTAATTCCGACCGATTTGCCGTAGCACTAGAAAATACGCCACCTTGTCCATTTGTTGCTCCGGACATACTTAAACCTGAATTATAATTTAAGTTCGCTCCTGAGACAAGGCTCGTTCCTATTGTAGAAACCAATTGAGTAACATTCGAATTTGGTCCTGAATTCCCCCATGATGTCACAGGATTATCACTTTTAGTTTGTTCTCCCGCTTTAAGCCAAACCTGCAACCCCAATCGAACTCCACCAGGGCCAGCGCAGGGAGAACTTGAAACATCTAATGCATACGTCCCTTCTGCAGATGTATACCCTCCAACAATTACAAAATAAGTAACGCCAACGGTGGTTGCAAAATTCACTAATGATAATGCTCCAATTCCTCCGTCGTCATCTCCTGCAACACAACTTAGTACTTCACAAGATCCTGAAAAGACCCATATTTTAGTATCAAAACTAGCACTCGTTATTTCAAATGTCCAAGGATTACCATCTCCATTAAAAGTATACCATTCAACACCCCCTGTTCCTGAAGTTGTTGTGCACGTTCCTAATCCACTAACGCTTTGTCCCGTTGTGTTTCCGTTTTTAGTTGTCCCGCAATTTACTTTCTCAGCATTTAGACATTCAGAACCACAGTATCCAGAATTGCTTATATCTAATTGATAGGCTCCTTCCGCCGTTCCAGAGCCACCAATAACTATATAATATGTGGTACTCGCTG
Organism: Crocinitomicaceae bacterium; assembly: GCA_047630755.1. Classification (GTDB taxonomy): domain Bacteria; phylum Bacteroidota; class Bacteroidia; order Flavobacteriales_D; family Crocinitomicaceae; genus UBA4466. Next base: position 57,675 of record JBLHYG010000013.1, read on the forward strand.
CTGTCGCAAAACTAACCAACGATAAACTTCCTGTTCCGGAATCATCATCACCAGTAACACACGTTAAAGAACCGCATGTTCCTGTAAACACCCATATTTTCGTATCGTATTCACCCGTCGTTGTTACGGCCTCAGCTGTCCATGTTGAGCCATCTCCAACGACAGAGTACCAAACAGTTCCAGCTGTCCCATCCGTTGTCCCACAAGTTCCCTCACCTGTTCCTGTCGAAACATCAGGTATTGTTGATCCTAATAGTGAGACGCCGCAGGTTGTAGGAATTGCCGTAGAACATCCAGCTCCACAGGTGCCATCGGTTTCGAGATGCAGAAGGTAATTACCTGAGCTAGAACTATATCCGCCGACAACGATATAATAAGTGACTCCATTCGTTGTGGAAAAATCAACCCTAGACAATAAACCACTTCCGCCGTCATCATTTCCAGTTACACATGATAATGCGCCACAAGTACCTGAGAAAACCCAAATTTTAGTATCGTATTGACCTGCAGTAGCGAACGTTTCAGCTGACCAATTAGAACCGTTTCCAACAATGGAATACCAAATTGTTCCTGCGGTTCCATCTGAAGTTCCACATGTGCCTTCAGCTGTTCCCGAGGAAGGATCGGAGCCTGTACTTCCCGTTAGGGATACACCACATGTTGTTGGGGTTGCCGTACTGCACTCTGTCGCTAAAGAAACTTGAAAATATAGTATTGAAATTAGTGCAAAAGCACATTTTTGTAGGTGCATAGTTTTCATAGTGATTGCATTTATAGCTCTACCTTCTATTTGTATCTCGTTTCACAGACAGTAGGCACCAGAAAAGTCACTCAATTCATCTGTATGAGCTAGCGTTTAAAAGATTATTTTCACTTCCACTTTCCCAACGTGGAGTTTTTTGTAATTAACGTTTCATCGAAATCACCAATGACTTATTTCTATTTAATTACCAACGCTTAGATCTCGTTCTTTAACACACGAATACCGAATCAATTTTGATAAAACCAATTCTTACCTTTGAAGATGATTAAAAACCGCATTGGATTCTCATTTATGCCACCTATAATAATTGCAGGTGTTGCTGTAACATTGGCCGGTCTCGTTACGATCATGGAAAGCCCATTATTAGGAATTGGAATTGCCTTGGCCGGTTCATTCATCTGGTCGGGTTCATATGGAATTCAAATTGACATTGAGCAAAATAAATTTCGTGAATACGCCAGCATGTTCGGATTTAAATATGGTGAATGGAAATCATTAGAGAAGACACCCTTCATCTCTGTGGTTAAAGGAAGATCAGGCATGACAGTGTACAGTAGGTCAAACCGATCTACTTCCGTCATTGATGATCGTTATGAAGTTTGTCTATTAAACAATTCCCATCGTGCCAGAGTGGTCATTCAAAAGTTTGAAGACAAAAGAAAAGCATTGGAATATGCGAATCAAATTGGATCTAAGCTTGACAAAAGTGTTGTTCAATTTAATCCCGTCGTAAGCCAAAAAACGAAAAGTAGAAGGTGATCAAGTTTACAGAAAAGTTTATCTCAAAACTATCCGGTTACTATTCTAGTCCTTCGTAAAACTGTATCTTGATACCATGAAAATAATGTTACTGCTGCTTTTACTGTTCCCCACCTTAGGATTCAGCCAAAATTTCACGAATTACTTTACCGGTTCTCCACTAGATGTTACAACTGCACCGCAAGGAGGAGTCTGCCTGATGGGAGGAGCAACGGAGCACGACGAAGCAATGAAATGGTTTTTACAACGGGCCAATGGTGGAGACATCCTTGTTCTTCGAACGAGCGGTTCAGATGGATACAACGATTACATGTTTTCGCAACTCGGCGTACCTGTTAACTCTGTTGAAACCATTGTTTTTAATACTGCCAGCGCATCCTACGATAGTTATGTCCAACAAAAAATAGAGCAAGCCGAGGCGATTTGGTTCGCAGGTGGCGATCAATGGAATTACATATCCTACTGGAGAAATACACCTGTAGATAGCTTAATCAATTTAGGATTATCGGACCGAAACATCGCAATTGGCGGGACTAGTGCGGGAATGGCAATTCAAGGAAAGTATTATTTCTCCGCAGAAAACGGAACGGTAACATCAGCAACGGCACTGACCAACCCTTACGATTTCGATATAACCGTTGATTCATCGTCATTTCTGAAAAATGATTATTTGGAAGATGTAGTAACGGACACACATTACGACAATCCTGACCGCAAAGGAAGACACGCTGTTTTTCTGGCTCGAATTCTCTCCGATTATGGAACGGTTGGAAAAGGCATTGCATGTGACGAATATACGTCCGTGTGCATTGATGAAAATGGTTTGGCTCGCGCTTACGGCGAATGGCCGACGTACGATGAAAACGTTTATTTCATTCAACCAAATTGTGAATTACAAGACTACATGCCCGAAGACTGTTCCAGTGGAACACCGTTGGATTGGGATAGAAATGGTGAAGCGTTAAAAGTATACCACATTCAAGCTACATTGAATGGCTCAAAAACATTTGACCTCTCCGACTGGTCTACTGGAGTAGGTGGAACCTGGGAAAACTGGAGTGTCTCAAACGGAGTTTTGCAAGAAACAACAAGCACGCCAATTTCTTGTTCGTTGGGAATCGATGAACTGGATGATAGCGCGCTTAACATCTATCCGAATCCCGTTCTAAATCAGTTGTTCATTTCCACCGACGAACTACATAACGTGGTTTCCATTAGTGACATTTCAGGGAAAATAGTCCATCGAAGCAAAACAAATGGAAAGGCATCAATTATTGATCTTTCACCCATTGAAAACGGAACCTATATTGTTCGTATTCAAATAAATGGAAGCATTTATACAAAACGAATTGTAAAGAATTGAAAATCACCAAAAGCAACACCTTGGCTTAGCGTATATGGCGGACTTGGGTAAACGTAGGAAGTTCATTTTCAACTCTTCAACCATTTCAATCTTGGCTTGGAAACAAACATTGGAGTTGGAATGCAAAATGTAATTGGAGGAAAATCCTACTTTATGCCAGCTACTACTGGTATGCAAGCATTGGTTTCCTATTCACTTTAAGGAATCGTTTGGTAAAAAAAGGTGGTTCGGTAAAACGAGCTGCTAATTTTCAGTCCTTTACACTTTATAATTTTCCGTCGCGTATAGTGATTGACAATTGTTTTTCTTAATTTACAAAGGTATTAACCTCCATGACTAAGAAAACTACTGGCAATATCGAGAAAGCAGTCCATACGAATAATGAGAACTCAGAGGACAACCACCTCCACTATAAATCTCTTTTCGACGATTGCCCTGTGCCCATTTGGGACGAAGATTTTTCCAAGATAAAGGAGTACATCGAAAGTGTTAAAAGTGAAGGGGTTACTGATTTTAGAGCATATTTCGAAACCCATCCAAAAGCGCTAAATGAGTGTGCAGCACTTTTAATTGTCAATGATGTTAACCAGGCAGTGGTCGACTTAAATGAGGCCACTTCAAAAGAGCACATGTTGAATCACTTTACTGAATTGATCAATGAGAATTCACCGCGCTATGTAATTGATCAATTTGTGGCCATTGCGAACAACGAACGGAGTTGTGAATTTGATGCCGAACTCATTACATTCAATGGAATCAAAAGGCACGTTCATCTAAAATGGACTGTCGTTAAAGGTTTTGAAAAGACCTATGCGAAAGTATACTTAACGACAACCGACGTTACCAAACGAATCATTGCAGAAAATTTGCTTCTCCAACACTCTAACAGGGAGAAAGAGCTCTTGCTGAAGGAAATCCATCATCGGGTAAAGAACAACTTGCAAATCGTTACGAGCTTACTGAATTTACAATCCAATTCAATTGAAGATGAAAAGACAAAATCTCTATTTGAAATAAGCCTGCATCGAATTAGCTCAATGGCGCTCGTTCATGAACTGTTGTACCAATCTAAAGACTTCTCGCAAATCAATTACGGGAGTTATTTGGAAAAATTGATTCATCCGTTAATTGAATCGATGAATCCTGCCGGAAGTGATATAACCCTCAATATTGAGGCGGATGAAATCTCACTCAACATTAACACTTCGATTCCACTTGGGTTGTTGATCAACGAGATTATAACCAATTCACTAAAACACGGATTTGACGTCAACCAAACAGGCGAAATCTACCTTAAGCTTCACAACGATGGAGCTTCGAATTATAGATTGTGCATTGGTGACAATGGAAATGGTTACGATAAGGACTTCAATATTGAAGACGCTGAATCGCTCGGACTTCAACTAATTCACAGCTTATCCGAACAGCTATCCGGAACAATATCCCGCGATAGCGACATGAAAGGAACGCATTATTGCGTGAGATTCGAAGAACTCCCTTCAAACCATCAACGCTTTCCTTCAGATTAAATTAGACTATTTCTTAAGGAATTTCGTCAATAGAACAACTGTTTGTCCCTCAACTTTACCTTCAATTTGTTCCGCATTGTCATACACCAAAGAAATATTCCGAACTGCTGTTCCTCTTTTTGCCACAAGGCTAGAACCTGAAACTTTTAAATCTTTGATGACTACAACTGAATCACCAGGACTTAAAATAACGCCATTGCTATCGCGATGAACCACTTTCTCTTCAGACTCGTCTGCAATGCCTTCTTTGGCCCACTTTAGATCATCTTCTTCTAGATACATCATATCAATCAGATCATTCGGCCAACCTTCAGCTTTCAATTGATGCAGCATTCTATACGCTACAACTTTAACTGCAGAAACTTCGCTCCACATGCTATCGTTTAAACAACGCCAGTGGTTTGAATCCACATCCACATCGCCAGTCAATTGACCATTGCAAGTAGAACAAACATGAGCCGCATCGTCAGCAGCATCTCCTTTTTTGGGCGCCACAACAAATACATTTAAATCTTCTACCGCTCCGCAAAGTTCACATGTCCCTCCGCTTCTTGCTATTAGTTCTTTTTCTAAACTCATAATTGAAATAATTGAATTCAATACTAAGGTTTTTTTTACCGAAAGCGCAATTTTAGTTGATCGGGTATACGTTTTCCAGTTGAAGTTGAACTCTGAACAGCGCGCTTAAAACTTATAAAACCAAAAATATTCATTCCCTAACTTGATTTGATAAACAAAACCACATTTATTTGTAAATCAATTAATTACATCGTATTTTTTTATAAAACAACTTGGAAACGGATTGTTCTGTTGAAATATATTGGGAAGAATAATCTGTTTACAGCTACGCCTAACATTTAAAGCGCACGAGAATAGAAATCTATTAAAAACGATGTATTATGGAAAATGCAGTAAACAAATCAAGCAACGTAGAATTAACATTGCTTGGGATCAAGAAAACGTGGGTTCGCTCAAAAGGCGAATGGCGTGACAAAAACAAGGTTGAAGTTAAGCCTATTGAACTAATTATTCACGAAGACATTGAAGAATCATCGAAACGATGGTGGCAGTTTTGGAAATAAAAATGATTTCATTTTTTCCAGTTTCAAGGTCACCGTTGAAGTTAACAGTATAATTTAGTTTGTAGTTTCGGGCCCTAACTGAATCTCGAACACATATCGTTAAACTTATCACGAATACCTTCGAGCCCTGAACTTCTAAACTAATAAAGTATATATATAAAGTAGAATTGCTAATTTTGCATCTTACATTTAATTATGGCAGATACAAGATATAATCTCCGTGGTGTTTCCGCTGGAAAAGAAGATGTTCACAACGCAATTAAGAATGTTGACAAAGGATTATTCCCTCAAGCATTTTGTAAAATTGTTCCCGATCACTTAAGTGGCGATGAGGACTACTGTGTTGTAATGCACGCTGATGGAGCGGGTACTAAATCTTCTCTGGCTTACATGTATTGGAAAGAGACGAATGATCTTTCAGTTTGGAAAGGGATTTCTCAGGATGCATTGATCATGAATCTTGATGATCTTTTGTGTGTTGGTGCTACGGATAACATTCTTCTTTCATCGACTATTGGACGAAACAAGAACCTCATTCCTGGAGAAGTACTTTCTGCTATCATTAATGGAACGGAAGAAATTCTAACGGATTTAAGATCACAAGGAATTGGAATTCACTCAACAGGCGGAGAAACTGCTGATGTTGGTGATTTGGTTCGTACAATCATCGTTGATTCAACGGTTGTTTGTCGAATGAAGCGTTCTGACGTCATCTCAAACCACAACATTCAAGACGGAGACGTTATTGTTGGATTGGCCTCTTTTGGTCAAGCGACTTATGAAACGGAATACAATGGCGGAATGGGAAGTAACGGGTTGACATCTGCTCGTCACGATGTATTCAATAAAACGTTGGCCGAAAAATACCCTGAAAGCTTTGACCCTTCAGTACCAAGTGATCTTGTTTATTCAGGATCAAAAGGATTAACGGAAGATGTTAACGCACCGATCAACGCTGGAAAACTAGTTCTTTCTCCTACGAGAACGTACGCTCCAGTAATCAAACAAATTTTAGACAATCACAGAAACGCTATTCACGGAATGGTTCACTGTTCTGGTGGCGCGCAAACAAAAGTGCTTCACTTTGTAGAAAACGTTCACGTGATTAAGGACAACTTATTCGATATTCCACCCTTATTTGATTTAATTCAAAAAGAATCAGGCACGGAATGGAAAGAAATGTACAAGGTCTTCAATATGGGACATCGAATGGAAATTTATGTACCACAAGAAGTTGCCAATGATATTATAGCAATATCAAAATCATTCAATATCGATGCACAAATTGTAGGTCGCGTTGAAGCACATGATGGCAAAAAACTAACAATCAATTCACCTTATGGTGAGTTCATCTACTAAGACATGAACGATTTACTGCAAAAATTAGAGGCAATCAACTACCGATTTATTGAGGTGGGCACGCTTATCGTGGATCCTGATATTATTGTGGACATGAAACGCTATGTCAAGCTAACAAAAGAATACAAAGATCTTGAAGAACTTGTCGAGGTCTACAAAAAATACAAAGGCCTTATCGACAACTTAGAAAGTTCAAAAGCACTTTTAAAAGAAGAAGTTGATGCAGAAATGCGCGAAATGGCCAAAATGGAGATTGACGAGCTTGAGAAGAGTCGACCAGAAATGGAAGAGGAAATCAAAACGCTTTTGATCCCCAAAGATCCAGAAGATGAGAAATGTGCAATCATGGAATTGCGCGCTGGAACAGGAGGTGATGAAGCCTGTATTTTCGTTGAAGACTGTTTCAGAATGTACACGATGTTCTTCAAGGAAAGAGGTTGGTCTTATGAAGTCGTGAACACCAATGAAGGAACAACAAAAGGATTTAAAGAAATCACGATCAACATTGATGCTCCAGCAGCGTATGGCGTTTTGAAATTTGAATCGGGAGTTCACCGTGTTCAACGTGTACCTGAAACGGAGTCTCAAGGGCGGGTTCATACATCGGCAATTACAATAGCTGTTCTTCCAGAAGCGGAAGAAGTTGATATTGACATCAATCCTGCTGATATTCGTAGAGATACATATAGAGCTTCTGGAGCAGGTGGACAGCACGTAAACAAGACAGAATCAGCTATACGATTGACACACATTCCAACGGGAGTTGTCGCAGAATGTCAAGACGGTAGATCGCAACATAAAAATTTAGCGCAAGCCATGACAATGCTTCGTTCTCGTTTGTTCCAAATTGAATTGGATAAAATCATGAACGAAAGATCGGAACATAGAAAATCATTGGTATCAACTGGTGATAGATCGGCGAAGATTAGAACATACAATTATCCGCAAGGGAGAATTACTGATCACAGAATCAATAAAACGATGTACAACCTTGGAGCCTTTATGAACGGAGATCTTCAGGAAATGATCGATTCTTTGAAAATGGCGGAGAATGCGGAGAAACTGAAGGGAGAAGACGTGTAACGTCTGATAAAGCAAACGGCAGAGCAGCTTTGCTAAATTGAAATTGCAAAACAATCCAAAATGACACGAGCACAACTTATACAAGAGATTAAAACAAAACGCTCATTTTTATGCGTTGGACTGGACACCGATTTAAAAAAAATTCCGGCACACCTCTTAGAAACTGAAGATCCCATTTTTGAATTCAATAAAGCCATTATTGATGCGACAAAGGATTTCTGTGTTGCATACAAACCAAACGTTGCTTTTTACGAATGCCACGGACCTAAAGGATGGGAATCGCTGAAGAAAACGATCGATTACATTCCAAATAACATTTTAACGATTGCAGATGCAAAGCGCGGTGACATTGGCAACACTTCACGCTATTATGCTGATACATTTTTCAACTACCTGAATGCCGATTCAGTAACAATTGCTCCATATATGGGCGAAGATAGTGTTACTCCATTTTTTGAATACGAAAACAAGTGGGTGATTCTTTTGGCTTTAACATCAAACAAAGGAGCGTTGGATTTCCAGTTTATGACAGACATGAACAACGAAGAATTGTACAAAAAGGTATTGCGTAAATCTCAAAATTGGGGAACAGAAGAAAACTTGATGTACGTCGTTGGAGCAACACGCGCAGAAGGAATTGGCGAAGTTCGAAAAATTGTTCCGAATCATTTTTTCTTAGTTCCAGGCGTCGGAGCTCAAGGCGGATCTCTAGAAGATGTTGCAAACTATGGTTGGAACGATGACTGCGGATTGCTTGTGAATTCATCACGTGGAATCATTTACGCTTCAAAAGACACGGATTTTGCAGAAAAAGCAGGCGAATCTGCCAAAACCCTTCAAGGTCAAATGGCGAAAATCCTCGACGCGAAGAACTTTTAAGACAGTCACAACATCAGCTAATTAATTGATAATCTTCTAGTTAAGCAATTACCGTCGTATTGATTTAAAAAATACACCCATTTTCCGTATTCTTTTCGCTCCCGTGCTCACTCTAGCAAACGGTATCATTTATCTTGTTTTACAATCCAATTGCGTACTAAACGAATGAATTGATACTAACACTAATTAGAACATCAATTATCTCTTTAGTAGCGGTCTTTTTTTTCGAAGAAACTAAAATCTAAAAAATAAAGCGTTTCCTCTATAAATCGTTTAGTACCAAGCCCTCATTAAATCTATAGTTTTGGCACTAGTATTGCTAGATAAAATTCTTTGTGTCCTAACTATATAAATATTACTTTTGTCTCCGTATTTAATCAGAGTTTCGTCAATGTGGCAATCAATTGCTAATATCATTCTTAGAAATCGTTTTATCATCATTGGTATACTCGCTTTAATGACCACTTTTTTTGGTTATCATGCGATTACTGGACTAGAGTTAGATAATAAATACGGGATCCTTCTTCCCAACAACGCAGAAGCCAAAATAGATTACGAGAAATTCAAAGAAGTATTTGGTGAAGATGGCGGCTCACTTGTAATTGCAGTTGAAACAGATTCTCTTTATACCGAAAAGAATTTCTTGAAGTGGAAAGAACTTGGAGACTCTATTCTTAAGATGGATGGTATTAAAGCTGTTGTTTCTGAAGCCACGCTGTTTTCGATTCACAACAACCGTGAAAAAGAGAAGTTTGAAGCCCATCGAATTTTTTCAGATACCGAGTATAAAGAAAAATCGATAGATTCAATTAAGTTCGAAATAAGAAGTAACCCTCTTTATCGAGGCTTGCTCTACAATGAGGACGAGACGGTTTCCTTAATGATGGTTGAGGTAGACGAAAGCTTTATTACCGATCAGAAAAAATCAAATGTAGTTCTAGATGTTGAAGACTTAGCACGATCTTATTCAAGCTATTTTGGAGAACCAAGATTTGCCGGGATGCCTCACTTACGCGTTGTAATTGGGAAACGGGTCTTGAAAGAAATGTACATTTTCATTGCATTGTTGTTGCTGATGACTTCGCTGCTGATGTACTTCTTCTTTCGATCATTGAGAGTTGTTTTCATCTGTAACCTAGTTGTAGCAATCGCTGTGATATGGTCCATGGGAACGATTGGTGCATTGAACTTCAATATCACAATTATTATGGCGTTGATTCCGCCTCTGATGATTGTAATAGGTGTTCCCAACTGTATATTCCTTCTCACAAAATACCATCAAGAAGTTAAGGAACACGGCAACAAGGCAAAGGCTCTATCAAGAGTAATTCGCAAAATCGGTACAGCGACTTTCTTAACCAACTTAACGACTTCACTCGGATTTTTGACATTCGTTTCTACAAATTCAACGAAGCTTGTTCAGTTTGGAATTACAGCGTCAATCAATATTATGATGGTGTTCGTATTGTCAATTACGATTTTACCAATCATCGTTTCATTATCTAAAACGCCGAAAGAAAGACATCTTAAGCACCTCGACAGAAAACTAGCAACAGGATTGCTAAACACTCTTGTTAACATCACGCTGAATCATCGCAAATGGGTTTACATTACAACTCTTGCGGTTGTTGGAATGGCCATCATTGGAATGACCAAAATTGAAGCTACAGGTAACTTATCTGGTGATTTACCGGCAGGTCATCCTATCCTTGAAGATATGAACTTCATGCAGGAGAATTTTGGTGGCGTTATTCCTTTCGAAATTCTTATTGATTACAAAGAAGATTCTCGATTAAACAAGTCTTCAACCTGGCTTGCGGTTGAAGAATTGCAAAGCAGAATTACAAATGACTCGCTATTCTCACGAAGCGTTTCCTATATCGACGCCTTGAAAGCAGCGAATATGGCGTTTTTCGACAATGATTCTTCTCAATACAAATTAATCACTCAAAGGCGGCATTTAAGTCAGCTTAAGAAGTACAAAGACAATTCTCCATTGGCAGATGCCCAAGGCGTTGGTTTCTCTTTGAACGAACTGATTGACACAAATGAACATATCTTGAGGGTTCGTTGCCAAATGATGGATTTAGGCTCGTATGAGGTGAGTGACAAGGCAGACACCTTGCGTTTGGTCTTTGACTCAATTCTAAACCCGAACAGAGCAAACATAGAAGGTTTTTACAAGAAATTCGACAAGGCGGGTAAGGGTATGTATGCCGATTCCATCTTAATGAATAACAATAGAATATCCAATCATCTTGCGGAGAAGTACATTAAGAACGAAGAAGACAGACGTATTTGTGATTTGGATCAAGATCTCTTTCTCCAGGATAAGTACAACAGCGAAAACTTTAAATCCAACCTGCGTTCTTCCATCGACAATGAATATTTTGGCATCACATTGACTGGAACATCAATTGTCGCATCAGAAGGAACAAAATATATGGTGATCAACCTTTTCACTAGTTTGTTGTTCGCGATCTTAGCAATCTCGATCTTAATGTCAATTTTATTCAGATCCTGGAAAATGGTCTTGGTTTCCCTGATCCCAAACCTTATTCCACTTGTCTTTACTGCTGGTGTTATGGGTTGGTTCGGAATTCCATTGAAGCCTTCAACTTTGTTAGTATTCAGTATTGCATTCGGAATCTCTGTTGATGATACCATTCACTATTTGGCGAAGTACAGACAAGAGTTGAAAGCACACAAATGGGATCTTAAGCAATGTGCAATTATGGCGATTCGAGAAGCTGGACTTGGGATGTTCTATACATCAATCATTCTTTTCTGTGGATTTATCATGTTTGCCTTTTCTCAATTTGGAGGAACGAAAGCACTAGGATTTCTTGTTTCATTGACGCTTTTAGTTGCAATGATCACCAACCTCGTTCTGCTTCCTTCATTGCTCTTATCATTGGAAAGAAGAATTACAACAAAATCATTTGAGGAACCTTATTTCGACGCGTATGCCGAAGAATCAGATATTGATTGGGAGCATTTAGATGTTGAAGTAGATCCTGAGTTAAAAGCCAAAACTGATCCTGAAGAATCGACATGAATTCGCTGAAATCATACACAGAATACATTGAGTTAGAATTAACAAAAGTTGATTTCCCAAAAGAGCCAAGTAACTTATACGACCCGTTAAGGTATTTCTTGACGTTAGGAGGAAAAAGGATTCGGCCTGTTATGACTTTACTAGGTGCTGAATTGTTCGGTACGCCTAAAGAAGTTGTCATTTCTCAAGCCCTGTCCATTGAAGTGTTTCATAACTTCACTTTGATTCACGACGACATCATGGATGATGCTCCAAAGCGGAGAAACAAGCAGACGGTGCACGATAAATGGGATACGAATATTGCAATTCTATCCGGTGATGCTTTGATTATAAAGGCGTACGAATTGTTGAGTCAAATTGACCCAATAAAGCTTCCACTTGCATTCGCGCTCTTAAACAAAACCGCTCTTGAAGTTTGCGAAGGACAAACAATGGATACTGATTTTGAAACGCAAGAAGATGTTACCATTGCGAAATACATCGAAATGATTCGTTTGAAGACTTCAGTACTTTTAGGTGCTTCTTTAAAAATGGGTGCTTTGATCGCTGGAGCTTCGGAAAAAGATCAAAATAATTTATACAATTTCGGTCAAAACATCGGTATCGCTTTTCAAATTCAAGACGATATTCTTGATCTTTACGCTGATCCAGACAAGTTTGGAAAGCAAGTTGGAGGAGATGTTATTGCAAACAAGAAAACACTTCTTCATCTTACCGCAATTGGAAAGGCTACGCTCGAGCATCGTGAAATTATTAAGCAGCTTCAAAACGAAGACAATCTTAACTTCAAGGTGAGTAGAACGACACAAATGTTCGACCAACTAAAAGTCAAAGAAGACTGCCAATTAATGATGCAAGATTATTACAATAGAGCCATGAAATCATTGGATGCTATTGAAATAGATTCTGATAAAAAAAGCACATTAATTGAACTTGCTGAATTCTTAATTGAACGAAACGTTTAACGGTTAGAATTTAGAGGTTATAAATTATTTATGCTGAGCTGAATGTTGAGCCTGTCGAAGTATGTCAAAGCATCTCTTCAGTAAAATAGATTCATTCTAAACGTGAACTGTCGTACATTGAGGTATGCCATTCAATCGCCTTAACCATTCTATACTCGGTGAAATTCGACCTCGATTCGCTCTAAAAATAAGCGGTGACCCACAAACGGCAATTGATCATGTTGAAAAATGCATGACTTCTGACTCTACTGTTTCAGGCCACCGATCCGATCATCTAATTTTTTTAAGGTCGCCAAGTGAAGAACGCCATTATTGGTCGCCCGAAATGACGGTTCGAATCGAAACTGAGGAATATACTGAATCTACCACCGTGTCTTGTTTGGTTGGCCCCGTTCAATCCGTGTGGGCATTATGGGCCTTTATTTATTCCGTATTATTGATAATTACCGTTTTCGGTGGAATATTCGGGTTGGTTCAATACGATCAAGTAGGCTCTAGCCCGTGGATTTGGGTAATTCCTATTGGAATCATCTTACTTTCCACTGCATTTATTGTATCCAAACTGGGGCAACGGAAAGGCCGTGATCAAATGCTTCACTTGGTGAGTTTCTTATACCATAGCTTAGATCAAATTGGCGAAGTGGAACGGCACGAAAGAAGCTGATAGAAAATTATTTACTCTTTCACTACCCAATAAAAATAGATTTTATTTTGAGAAGCCATTGTTGGAAGTCCAGCTGAATCATAAGCGCCTTTTGCATCTATATATACTACACATGAATTCCATTCAGCTGCCATTTGCTTTATTTTTTTTAATTGATGTTCGTTCAAGTCACTTATGCTTTTTATAGGCTTGGAAATTTTCAAAGTAGACTCCCCTGTGATTACAAACCCCTTTGGGGCATCTCTAGATTCAACTTCTAAAACTTGAACCTTGGTCCAATCAAATTTTTCGTCAAAATTACAATCCTGGGCAAGCGAAGTAAGCGTGCTGCAAATACTCAAAAGGATAACTAAGAAAATTTTCATCTTCTACAATTTAAAAACAATTCCGAACTTAACACCAATTCCACTGTATCTATGTAATGATTTGAAAGTGGAGAATGTGGAATGATAGGTCGGTGCCAAGAAGACAGACTTGTTGCCGAAATGATACGTAAATTCTACGGAACCGTTATAACTAAAAGTAACTGGTTTGTCCTTTTCCTCTAAAATTCCGGTTAAATTATCAGTTATATAATTTCCGCTTCCAGCAACTAAGAATCGAATTCCAACACCTCCTTTTGGAGTTATAGTAAACTTGTTGTCAATGATATTGAAACTATACCCAAAGTTGATTGGAACCGTGATGTAAGAATGGCGGTTGTTCTTGTTTCCTTCCATCGCAGCAGTATTCGTGACAGTAGTTGTATCGTAATTATAGAAGTAGGTGGTATCCATTGATGTAGAATCAACTACAAACGTGTATGAAGACACGAAAGTACTATCGTAAGTCACCGGTGAATAACTCAAATTCTCCCCGTGCTGTGCAAAGCTCAATCCAGTTGACAATCGCAGTTTATTCAAGTCATAATTAACGGCGAAATTAATTTGAGATGTAAATATGTTCGACTCTTGCGCTTTTCTTATAGCGATTGATTCAGGACTTCCAGCAATGCTCTTTTTTGTAATGTAATTTCCACCAATTGAATATTGCAGACTCCATGGACTGTTTGCCTTTAATGGAGGTTTAGGGTCTTCCGTTTCTTTCGTATTCGGCGGTTCTGAATTGGTCGTTTCTATTTCTTGAGTTGGTTTTTCACTTTCATCTGGATTCTCTGCCCCAGTTTCTTCACCCGATTCACTTCCTGATTCACTAGAACTTACCGCACCAGTTTCTTCACCTGATCCACTTCCCGATACACCAGAACCCGCTGCTCCAGTTTCTTCACCTGATCCACTACCCGATTCACCAGAACTCGCTGCTCCAGTTTCTTCACCCGATCCACTTCCTGATTCACCAGAACTTGCTGCACCAGCTTCTTCACCCGATCCACTTCCTGATTCACCAGAACTTGCTGCTCCAGTTTCTTCACCCGATCCACTTCCTGATTCACCAGCTTCTTCACCCAATCGACTAACTGATTCACCAGAACTCGCTGCTCCAGTTTCTTCACCCGATCCACTTCCTGATTCACCAGAACTTCCTACACCAGCTTCTTCACCCGATCCACTTCCTGATTCACCAGAACTTGCTACACCAGCTTCTTCACCCGATCCACTTCCTGATTCACTAGAACTTGCTGCGCTGGTTTCTTCACCCAATCTACTTACTGATTCACCAGAACCATTAATTCCATCGGCAGGCTTGTCACCAAACTGAATTGTACTTCCCTCTGTGAGAGATGAACTCTTGTTACTCGTAACTGGAATTTCACGTCGAGATGAATTGTTCTTCTTGTAATTTACGGATCGCTTCGTATTCTTTAATCTGTCAGAGTTTTCTGAAATTGAGCTTGCTTGATTTGAGTTCGTCGGTTCGTCATTAGACAGCATTATTATTCCAACGAAAACAATGGACAACACGAGTAAAATACCCACCGAAAAATAGATGAATCCTCTACCTTTGCCTGCTGTGTGAGCATCCAACTGACCATTTAACTGGTCAAGAAACGCGGGTTTAATATCAAAAGCTCTTTCTTCGAGCTTCGACTTAAACAGTTCGTCTATGTTGTTTTTATTTTTCAAGCTTTACTAAATTTTGACTTAGTAATAATTTCAATTTCTTGCGTGCCTCTTTCACGTGCCATTTTGAAGTTTCGGCTTTTATACCGAGTTTCACCCCGATCTCTTTATGGCTGTATCCATCAATTGCAAAAAGGTTGAATACGATTCTGGTTCCTTTCGGCAATTCATTCAACATTTCCTCCAAATATTCGGCTTCAATGTCGTAATCTATTTCAGCAGGAGTCGTCTCTTCTGGATAATCTTCCCTTGCTGATACTATAAATTCATTTCTCTTTTTATTCTTTCGAAATTCATCTATAATTTCATTAATTATAATTCGCTTTATCCATGCCTTAAATGGAGCCTTGTCGTTGTAGGTATCCAATTTAGTCAAGATCTTTAAAAACGCGGCATTTACAACTGCGGCGGCATCATCCTCATTGTTGTGGTACCGGTACGCTGAACTCATTAAAACATTAAAACACTGACGGTATAGTTCTATTTGGCTTTTTCTATCGCCAGCAATTACTTTGTCAAAGAGTTCTTTACTTATGTTCATTGAGTTCTTAAACGCTAAACATGGAGGGGCAAAGCCGTCCCCTCCATGATAACTCGTCTTTTACAAAAAAAGACTTTTTATACACACTTTACTAATTTTTAATAAACCGAATTGCCTCTACATTTGAAATTGACGTATTGATCTTAACGAAATAATACCCCTTCATCAATTCCTCCGTGTGTAATTTTATTTCATTTGAACCGGCTCCAATTTGGTGCGTTGAATAACCAACAACTTGTCCTGTAACATTTACAATTGAAACTTCAATTTCCGTTGCTTCTGCACTTTCCATGTTCAAGGTTAAATTGTGGTTGGTTGGATTTGGATACAATTGAACTCCAGAAATTAATTCCAAATTTTCAACGCTCGCCGATGCTGCAGGCGCACCAACAAGAGTAAATCCGTTTTGAGTTCCCGTCACAATAATTGAATCGCAATATGTACTTGTACACGATGAATCGCTAATTGTTAAGCAAAGCATGTATGCACCATCAGCCGGATAAGTGTATGTTGGATACTGATCAGTAGATGTGTTTCCATCTCCAAAATCCCATAAATAACTCATCCCTGGACTCACCGTCGAAGTGTTTGTGATATACATAACCGTTCCTCCCAATGAATCAATGTATGAAGTCGTTGTAAAAGATGCTTGACAAGGAGCCCCACCGCCACCACCAAGACAGCTGATATTTACCGTTGAACAAAATGTGCTCGTACATGAATCTGATGAAACTGTTGTCAAACAAACATTGTAGTTACCATTTGCGGCATAGGTATGTGATGGATATTGCGAAACTGATGTGTTTCCATCACCGAAATCCCAGTACCATTCTACAATTGAGAATTGAGAAGTCGAAAGATCCAAGAAGTTAACATTTGGACAAATTGATGAATCCAATCCGAAGTTTGCTTGACAAGTTGATCCGCCACCGCCAAAGCAATTAACATTTACCGTTGAACAATACGTGCTAACACAAGAGTCAGCTGAAACTGTTGTCAAACAAACGTTATAATTCCCGTCTGCTGAATACGTATACGATGGATTCTGTGCAACTGATGAGTTTCCATCACCGAAATCCCAGTACCATTCAACAATTGGAAATTGAGAAGTTGAAAGATCTAAGAAGTTCACGTTTGGGCAAAAAGAGGAATCCAATCCAAAGTTAGCTTGACAAACAGAGCCGCCACCGCCTCCGATGCAATTGATATTTACTACTTGACAAACAACGCTTGTGCATGAATCAGATGAAACAGTTGTCAAACACACATTGAATGTTCCATCCATAGTGTAAGAATGAGTTGCATTTTGTGAAGTTGAAGTCGTTCCATCTCCAAAATCCCAGTACCACTCAACAATTGGCATAATAGAAGTTGAAGCATCCGAGAATGCAACATTTGGACAAATCGATGAATCTTGTACGAAGTCGGCCTGGCATCCTTGGGCGTTGGCCTGCATCATTCCGAGAAACGGAACAACGATTAGAGTTAACAGTAATCTATTCATAATATCGTGTTTAAGAGTGTTTAAATAGTTCTCAATTGTATACACGAGGAAAAGAAAGCTGAGGGGGGGGGGAATAATTTTTTTTTGAAAAAATTATTTCAATTAGAAGGTATGAATTTGGAATTATGGGTAAGGGGTTATGAATTATAGGTTCAACTTCAATTCGAAACTGTAAATCAATACCTACTTGAGTTGTTCCAACGCCTTTTCAACTTCCGTAACTGGCAATTGACAGGCTTTGTTCTGACAAACATAAATGGTTGTTCTGCCTTTCACGAATTTAGATTCAAGCAATTCAAGATCCCCGCCTGTTTTGCCTCCCAATAAGAAAACATCTGGCAAGTAGTTTTGATCAAATTGTTTGCGGATGGATTGGTAGTCATTTCCAACGATTGCAACTTCGAAAGGTGCATGAACGAATTGCGCTTCTAAAATGGCCCAATTTGAATAATATCGAATACTTCGATGGACATTACTCGTCACGTTTGCTAACATCTGACGCGATTTTTGAACGTAATCATCCTTGGCGAAATAATGTCCAAGTGCAAATAAGTTCTTGGCCATTTCCGAATTGGATGCTGGAATCACATTATCAGAAACTTCCATTTTTCGAGCAATCAAATCCGAATGCTCGTCGTGTGAATAGAAGAGCATTCCCGATGTGGGATCAGAAAAATGCTCCAAGGTGTATTCCGTAATATCATTCGCTTTGTTCAACCATTTCTCATCGAAGGTCGCTTGGTACAAATCAGTGAAAGCCGATATCACAAATGCATAATCATCAAGAAATCCATTGATCGACGATTTTCCATCCTTGTAATTTCGGTTGATGCTTCCATCCGGTTTAATCGCGTTTTTGATTAAAAAGTTCGCGTTCTTCTTGGCAGCGATCAAATAGCTTTCGTCCCCAAATGCGCGATAGGCATCTACATATCCGCTAATCATTAAAGCGTTCCATGCCGTTAAAATTTTATCATCCAATCCTGGGCGAATTCGAGAACTTCGTTCCTTTAACAGTATCGCTTTCGAGCTTTCAATTTTTGATTTTAAATCCTCTTCAGTTAAATTGAATTTCTTCGCGATCTTCTTGTCCGTTGTGCTTCTTTTTAGAATATTCTTTCCGTTCTCCCAATTTCCAATTGAAGTTACATCGTAATACGCATTGAAAACAGCAGCATCGTCTCCAAGCGCTTTGTCGATTTCCTTCTTCGTCCAAACATAGAATTTTCCTTCTTCACCATCGCTATCCGCATCCAATGACGAATAAAAACCACCTTCCGAAGATGTCATTTCACGTTCAATATATATCAATGTTTCCTGGACCACTTTCTTATACAGCGGATTTTTTGTCTTTTGCCAAGCGTGTGTATAAAGGCTCACCAACTGAGAATTGTCGTAAAGCATTTTCTCAAAGTGAGGAACGTGCCAATCCGCATCCGTGGAGTAACGAGCAAATCCACCGCCAACATGGTCGTAAATTCCACCAAAGGCCATATTGTCCAAAGTCACTTCAACAGCGCGTTGTGCTTCAGCATTCTTACTGATATAGCTATAATGCAACATATATTCCCAAGCAGATGGCATCGGAAATTTTGGAGGATCGATTCCGCCGCCTTTTGTAAAGTCAAGATTTGGTTTTGCGAGATTGAACGCGTCCGTCAAATCGCGCATTTTGAAATTGACCTCATTCTCGTTAAAAGGGACATTCTCACTTGATGCAATTCCTTGTGTAATTTTTTCTGCTTCCGACACCAATTTATTCGGATCGGTTTTCTGCATGTCTTTGAAATAGTTCAGAACCTGTGTCCATTGTTCTTTTTCGAAATACGTTCCCGCGTAAAAGGGTCTACCGTCTGGCAGCGCAAGCACGTTCAAAGGCCAACCTCCACTTCCTGTTATTAATTGTGCCGCAGTCATGTAAATTTGATCCACATCAGGTCGTTCTTCACGGTCTACCTTAATGCACACAAAATTATCGTTCATAAGCTTTGCAACGATGGTATCTTCAAAACTTTCGTGCTCCATTACGTGGCACCAATGGCAAGCAGAATAACCAACACTAATGATCAACATCTTGTTTTCGTCTTTCGCTTTCTTTAAGGCCTTATCGCCCCAAGGATACCAGTTTACAGGGTTGTGGGCATGTTGCAATAAATACGGACTGCTCTCATGGATTAACTCATTCGTGTATTTATGTCCTCCAATGTCCTCCTTTGATTTCTGCGCTGTTTGTGCACATGAATAACTGATAATCAACACAAAAAGAAGCGTGAAAGAGCTGGCGAATTTGAACATGTCCTGAATGTTTAAGGATTTATTTCCCGTTGCCACAAAATACGCATATTGCGCCTTGTTTTGTATGTGATAACTTTAAAAATCGATTGTTTGATAATCTGATTGTTAGATAATTCGATTATTGATTGCAAACCGCTTGGTATTGATTGCCCGGTTTTCAGAGATTATCTAGCTGAATCGTGTAATGACCGACCAAAGCGTGACGTTCAAAAGAAAGCAACCAAACATGAAGAAGATTTGGATCGTTTTTGTCCAAATGCAACAACGGGCCGTCAATTCCAATTGCATGACTGTCCAACCAATTCCCATTTTTGTCTAGTAGCAACCCAAAATAGTGGTTGGTTTTACTGCTCAATTCCTCATGCGACAACGCATCTTCATAAAATGGATGGTTTCCAATTCCCATTGAGTATTGATTTCCTGAATTCGCCTCTTCTTCTGAAAGTCTTGGAAGTGCGCTGAGATCAATTCCTGCAAACACAAATTGAGTGATTTCGCCATTCTTGCGTTCGAAACGCATGTTAATTTCTGCAATCACATCTCCATCACAATTTCCTTTGTTCAGGGTAACATCTGCGAGCTTGTAAAAACGCCCCAATTCAGTTGTTCTTGGTTCTTTACGATTATAAAACCCAGGCACAGAAAAAGTAGCGAACAAGGCAGAATCTGTATGGAAATCTGACATCTTCGTATAATTCACTGGATAAATAATTTCAATATTCTTTTTCTTACGCTCTCCTTTTAATGGATACATAACGCCATTAAGGCTCTCAAATTGAACCTCACTATTCGAAGACACAACCGTTCTAATTTTGGCAAGATTCAAGGGTTTGTTTTCAGGGTCTTTCCAATCTTCCATGTACTTCGCATATCCTTCAAAATCCCTCCCATTTCGCTTTTTAAACAGGCTTTTGTATAATGATGAAGGAAAATCAAACCATCCATGGTAAAACACTTTATTTTTTCCATCCACATCGGCATAAAAGAACAATTCCCACAGGTAAGAATTCAAGCAGTTTCTTGCCAAATCAATTCGGGTAATTTTTTCACCATTGACGGTAGATTCATTCGGCATCACACGCGAAAGTGCGTCTCCATCCCATTTTACTTGATTTCTATTCCACTCTTGATTTACAACTGAAATCAGTGACATGTATTCATCATCTTTAGCGCAATGTGGAATTGTAGGCATAAATTCCATCATTGCAATTCCATTCATTCGAACGGTGTCATCTCCATCATTTGTTGGATAAATCAACAGATCAAATTTGTCACCATTCTCGACAAACTCAATAGACTCCATAACAGAAGAAACGTATTTCTCGTGACGTACCATTACATCTGGATTGTCCGGGTATTCCGCATCCGAAAGTTCACTAAGAACAGCTGTACTAGAAACAACGCCCACTACTTCAGGTTTCAATTGGTCAGGGGTAGTTTCACTTGAACAACTCATTATCAATCCTAAAAACACTAGTGCGTATGCTATTTTCATAGATCAAAAGTAGTCATTCGATGACGGACGGTAAGGTTTTTTGATGAGCACTAACAATA
The DNA here is from genome assembly GCA_047630755.1 of Crocinitomicaceae bacterium. Lineage (GTDB taxonomy): Bacteria > Bacteroidota > Bacteroidia > Flavobacteriales_D > Crocinitomicaceae > UBA4466. The sequence continues at coordinate 79,133 of JBLHYG010000013.1, forward strand.
TGTGTTGCTATAATTCTGTTGTAATGTTAACTCAACAACAATAATTGTACTTTGGTACTCCGAAAATGCATTTAGACGATCAATCATTTCTTGAATTGAATAAAAGGAATAAGGATAAAGCCTTCAACTATTTGGTTGATGCTTATTCCTCCAAAGTCTTCAATACGTGCATTAATTTAATCCGAAGCAGAGAAGATGCTGAAGACGTTACGCAAGAAGTGTTTACAGCGGTCTATCTTTCGTTGGATACGTTTGGTGGAGATTCAAAATTATCTACCTGGATCTATTCAATTGCGTTGAACAAATCGAAAGAATTCTTGAGAAAGAAAACGCGAAAGAAACGTTCAGGAATGATGACAACCATCGAAAAGGATGATTCTCACACCGTTCCGACCGCAACAATCGAATTCAACCATCCGGGTGTATTGTTAGAGAATAAAGAACGAACTCAGGTTTTGTTCCATGCAATCGATCAATTGGCGGAGAATCAAAAAATTGCGTATACGCTGCATAAGATTGAGGGAATGAGTTACTCTGAAATAGCAGAATTGACCGAGCTTTCAGTATCGTCTGTAGAATCTTTGATGTTTAGAGCAAAAAAGAAATTACATCAGCTTCTTGAAGATTATTATAAAGAAAATGAACAGTGAACGCAAGTTTGCTCACGAATTAACGACTAATAGAATATGAACGAAGAAAGAAATAGAGCGGAAGACACGATGAACATGGGAGACCATGTGCAACGCGTTACTCCTTCTAGTGACCTTATGAATCGTCTCAAAGCAATCCCAAGTCAAGTGAAGCAGGGATATGATACAATTCCAAAAAAGGTAGTTTGGATGGCCGCAGCAAGCATTGTTTTGCTGATCGGTCTCAATTTTGTATCTCTAATTGATTACAAGGAATCTCAAACAAATTCACCATCGACTGAAACTGTCGATGATTCTTATTTCTCTTATATGAAAAACGTATAACGATGAAAGGAACTAGATTTTACAAACTAATAATTGTCGCACTTGTCTTATTGAACATTGGTACATTGGCTTATTTTCAATTGACAAAGCCATCACACCCGCCCAAACCGAATCATGGTGACCTTGGAAGGCAATTAGAATTGAAAGGTGAGGCCAAATCGAAAGTAGACGCTTTGGAAAAACAACACCACAAGGATAAAAAGGTATTGTTACAAAAAGACCATGCGCTTCACAAGAAGTTATTCAATTGCATTGGAACTGATAAACCAACAAATGATCTGTTGGATCAAATCAATAAAAACAAAGAAGAAATTGAGTCAATGACTTTTATTTTCTTCGATGAAGTTGCTGAACATTGCAACACGAAACAAAAGAAAAAACTCATCAAATTTGTTCAACAGCGTTTGAACAGAATCCGACCTGGACCACCACCTCCAAGAAGGTAATATGAAGTTTGTCCTTATCCTGATTTTGCTTGGCGCAACAAATACAATCGCGCAAAAAGATATTTCAATTTCCTTTGATCTAAATCCGACCGATTCCATAGCCGAAGAATTAGAAATTGACGTTTTCAAGTTTTACATTTCATCCGTTTCTTTGCAATTTGAAGACGGCAGTTCGTATCAAGAATCAAACAGTTATCACCTCATCAATAAAGCCGATTCAAACTCGCAATTGATACTGCTTTCCAGCGTTCCAAACAAGCCAATTGCGCAAATTTCATTTACGCTTGGAACGGATAGCATAGCAAATGTTTCAGGAGCGATAGGTGGTGATTTAGACCCAATATTAGGAATGTATTGGGCTTGGAACTCTGGATACATCAACTTTAAATTGGAAGGAAAAAAGGGAGCGCAAGCTTTCGAATTTCACATCGGTGGCTACAATGGCGTTCAAGCTACCGCCAAAACATTTTCATATTCAACAGATGCCGATCAGGAGATCAAAATCAATATTGATCCACTGGCGTTTTTAAATCAAATAGATCTTACAACGACGCATTCATTAATGATTCCAGGAGCCGAGGCCGCTCTGCTGACAGATAACTATCAAAATATGATCAGCATTGAGTAAATACATTCTCATAGCATTTGCCATTATTTCGGTCTCGATGTATTCCATTAAAAATGTGAAAGTCAAACGAGTAGCTTCGATTCAAACACCAAAAGGCTGGCCAGAACCGCACTACAATCCAGCGGAATCGAATTCGAAATTTGAATTGGGTAAAAAGCTCTTTTACGATCCTAAACTATCGAGAGACGAATCTGTTTCTTGTGCGAATTGTCATTTATCTTATACGGCTTTCACACACGTTGATCACACAGTAAGTCATGGAATTGAAGGCAAGAAGGGAACGCGTAATTCTCCCGTTTTGATCAACCTTGCCTGGAACAATTCATTTCATTGGGATGGAGGTGTGAATCACCTTGAGATGCAAATGATCAATCCTATTCAACATCCTGCGGAAATGGACAACACGCTCAAAAATGTGATTGCCTATTTGAATTCAAATCAAGAATACAGAAAACTGTTTTATGCTGCCTATTCCGATTCAGTGGTGAATTCTAAATCAATGCTACAGGCTTTTGCCTATTTCACTTCTCAGTTGATTTCCTCAAATTCAAAGTACGATCAGTACAAAAACAAGGAATTGAAATTCTCAAAGCAAGAGAAAAACGGAATGAAATTGTTTAAAAAGAACTGCAATTCTTGCCATACAGCACCGCTTTTCAATTCGAATGTATTCGCAAGTAATGGATTACCGATTGATACGAACTACAATGATGTTGGCCGGTATGCTATTTCAAAAATTGGAAGTGATTCTTTGAAGTTTAGAGTTCCTACGCTGCGAAATATTGAGCATTCCTATCCTTATATGCACGACGGTAGATTCAAAAAGTTACGGGATGTTATTGATCATTACACCAATCAAATTGACTTAAACGATCCCTATTTGAGCGGTGAATTACGTAAAAAAATAGTATTAAGCGATGATGAGAAGAAAGACTTGATTGCTTTCTTAAAAACGCTTACTGATCGAGAGTTCCTATACAACAAGCGTTTCAGACCTTCTCGGTAGAAATAAACATTTAGAACGCAAGTTTTTATTTATAATCCCTACTTAAGTAAATAACAGATTTATTAAAAAAATTAATTATGAGAAGAACACTATTTAGTTTGTCCTATTTTCTACTTTCGGTCTTCGCAGTTTCTGCTCAAGGTCCTGAAATTACATCTTGGCTGCAAAACACAACGCAAGTTGGATCGTATTATGTGTCTGGAAATTCTACTGCTATTAGCAATGGGATCTTGTTTAATTGTCAAGAAGTAAGTTATTCAGCAACTTCAGTCTATGTGCAAACGCATGGTATCCCAGCATATCCAACGGGACCATTTTTAGATGGCAATCCTTCTATTGCAAGTGATCAAAATGCAATTTTTCAGTTTCCCTTGTCTCCTCAAGAAAATACAGGAACACCGACTGCAACAGGAGGCAACAATATAGGAGTATTCATTAACGGAGCAGCATTGTTCGATTACAGAGATGGAACTAATTGGGATCCGACAACGGCAGCCCTTTGCGGAGGACCAGGAAACCCAACTTGCACGGGTGGAATGGGTGCGGTATTTTCTTGGACACGTGATGCCATACCGGCAGAAATGGGTGGATTTGATTGTTCAAAAGGGCACCCGGCAATGGGAAATTACCACCACCATCAAAATCCATCTGCATTTGACTTGGATTTAACCGTACTTTCTACAATTTGCAACCTATACGATGCCGATGGGTTGTATGCTATGGATGAAACCGTGCATTCTCCTTTACTTGGTTTTGCTTATGACGGATTCCCAATTTACGGAGCATTCGGTTACGCAAATGAAAATGGAACAGGCGGTATCACTCGTATCATTTCTGGATACGAATTGGGAACTACTGTTGATAGAAGTACACTCCCAGATGGATCTGCTTCTGACCTTGGACCCGACTTCAATTCTTATGTTAGAGGTTACTTCAGAGAAGACTACCTATTTGTTTCAAATTCAGGAGAAGAATATTTGGATGAACACAATGGAAGATGGTGTGTTACACCTGAGTTTCCTAGTGGGACGTATGCCTATTTCTGTACTGTTGATGCAAACTTAAATTCTGCATACCCTTACGCTGTAGGACCTACATATTATGGTGTCTATGAAAACAGATTGGTCACATCAATCAACGAAACTGTAACTGTTTATGATGGAACAAACTCTTTGACTGAAGAGGAATTTAATAATCTTAACATTAATGTTTTTCCAAATCCAGCATCTGATTTAATTGCAATTCAAGTGCAAGGACTTGTAAAAAACGACATGGAAATCAGCTTGGTCGATATGCTTGGAAAGATTATTGAAACAAAAACAATATTTAAAGGTCAAACAATCGCCTATTTTGATGTTTCGACTGTTTATTCTGGAACGTATTTCGTGAAAGTATCGATTGGTGATCTGATCACAACTTCAAAAGTGGTTGTTCAGTAAAGGCTTTTCATAAGTAAGCACTTCACGGTGCTTTTAGGTTTAAAATCCCTCTTGAATTTGGCAAGGGGGATTTTTTTGTGGTATCCATTTTTAGGGCGTGATGCTATTGATCGTTTGACAATTACAGTTTGGTTTGGTTTGAACCACGGAGGCGCAAAGGTAGCAAGGTTATGCTATTGGTAGATGGCGCAACACTTTCGCTAAAGCGAAGTGTAACAACGACGCAAACCCTGCACAATAAGACCCCTTCAAACCAAGGGTGATTCACATTTATGTTAATCTTGTGTCTAAACAATGGTGATATAGTGCCTTTTTTGGCGACTCTGCGGTTAAAAAACCTATCACAACAAGAACAGAATAATGCTCTTTGAGTAATCAGTAGGTAATAAATTAAAGATAAACGGTAACTACCTTTAAGAATTCAACTATTTCCCAGCTTCACCACTACTCTTTGGCTTGCCTTGGAAAGGCTTTTTCTTATTGAAGTTCCGTTTCTTATTCTTGAAATTGTTATTCCCTTTGTTCCCTGAGTTTCCAGAATTGGCGCTCTTTTCACGCCAAACAGGTCCAGGACCTAATTTTTCTGGTGGTTGCAATTTCTCAATCGATGATTCAATAAGTTTCTCGATGCTTCGGAATTTGTACATGTCTTTATCCGTAACAAGTGTGAACGCTTCACCTTTTGTATTTGCACGCGCTGTTCGACCTACACGGTGAACATAATCCTCGGCATCATGTGGCACATCATAGTTGATCACCATGTTAATTTCCTTGATGTCAATTCCACGGCTCATTACATCCGTCGCAACTAGAATACGCACGCGTTTTGATCTGAACTTTCTCAAAAGCTCTTCTCGATCGGCTTGAACCAAATTGGATGAAATTCCAGATGCTGGAAAACCTGCACGTTTTAAATCACGTGAAATCTGATTGACTTTATTTTTCGTCGAAGTGAAAATGATAATACTATCATGGTCCTTTCTCTCCGATAAAATATGTGTGATAATTTTTACTTTTTGTTCGTCAAAACACATGTAAACCGCTTGTTTCACTCCGGCTGCTGGTTTCGATATAGAAAGTGCGATCTCCTTAGGATTGCGCATTGTCAACTTTGCCAATTTCTTAATGTCGTTTGGCATTGTTGCACTAAACATTAAGTTTTGACGCTTTTCTGGAAGGTATGACATGATTGTTTTCAAATCATCACTGAATCCCATATCCAACATTCGATCGGCTTCATCCAAAACAAGATGCTTTAATTGATCTAGTTTGACATACCCCAACTTCAAGTGTGAAATAAGTTTTCCTGGAGTAGCAACAATTACGTCAACACCTCCTTCGAGAGCTTCTTTTTGAATCGACCACTCTTTACCTCCACCACCTCCGTAGATGGCAATTGAACCTACAGAAACAAAATAGGATAAGCCTTCAATTTGCTTTTCAATTTGAATGGCTAACTCACGCGTTGGCACAATAATCATTGTATCAATACTTGAATCTTTCTTTCCAACAAGTTTGTTTAGAATGGGCAAAACGAAGGCTCCTGTTTTACCTGTACCTGTTTGGGCACACGCAATTAGATCTTCATTATTCAATATAATTGGGATGGCTAATTCTTGAATTGGAGTAGCATCTTCGAAGCCCATATAGGACAATGCCTCTAATAATTCAGGCTCGAGTTTGAGGTCTGTAAATTTCATTGTAGTGAAAGTAAGGACTTGTTTTGAAACATGGAAGGAATAATGAGTTAAACTGCGATTTTATAATCCAAATTAGGGAGGTCGAACTACTTGATTTTGGATGATTTATTAAAAATAACTTTTAAATATTCTTGTGCGTTACGAGCAACTACCTCCTGAAAAGTCATAAAAATACCAATTCAAAGGTACGGTTTCAATCCTTAAACGCACTTCCGACAATCTCATCCACGCGTAACCGATGGTCGACCCAAGCGACAATTCGATTGTTGCCAAGGACTTTTTCCATGTTTGAAACCATTTCGCCATTCACAAGCACAACAAGTTTTGATTTGATCCATTCTTCTCCTCCTGAGTAGAGTTCGCCGTCTACAATTCTAATTCTTCCTTCTTTTGTAATACGGACATTTCCAGCGTGAACATCGTCTAAGAATAATCCAGATTGTTCTAATTCCGTATTCAGCTTTTTGAATTGTTCAGCAATATCATTCGGGCAATTTTCAACTGTCAATTCATGGTCTACGAAGGTTTGTTCGTACCGTAGCCTTTTGTATTCAACGTTGTACGTGTTCGGCAAGGCTTCGATTTGATCTTCAAATTTCAACCTCCTTTTTAATCCAATGAGCTGATACAGGATCATGTAATCGTGAAGAAACCATAAAATCAAAGGGTTCCATTTTCCGCAAATTTTTTCCTTTCCAATAACCAAGGCTTTGTGTTTGCGGTAATCGTTGTGCCCCCAACCGCAGAAAAACAACTGCTTAACAACCCGCGTTGGATCGCTTTGTTTCATATAAACAGAACACCAAGCGCCTTGTGCTATTTTATTTTCAAGGTCCAAATCAAAAGTCGGGTCCTTTCTTTTTCGCGGCAAAGGAATGTTGAGAAACAAGGCAAACAAAACGAATGCGGAAACAGCTGAGATTAAGAGTAAGGCCCACAATGGAAATAAACCTGATATTGAGAAGTAGACCGTCCAGAAAAAAACGAAGAGGAGTCCGGCGGCGAAGAGCAGGATGATTACAAATAAGGGGATCGTCCCCACCCAGGCTTGTTTAATTCTTCTTGTATTGAGTTTAGTCGAAATATTCATTCGTCAGCTTTCTTATATCTTGTAATGCTTTTTCTGGATTTCGAATACCGTCGATTCGAAGTGATCTAAAGAATCTATTCTTTGAACGCTGATGGAACAAAAGGAAGAAGATCAAATTTTCATCAGAATTCTTCGGATCAATTATAGGAATTAAAATGCATCCGAAATTTAATTTTTTTCCTCGACTGTGTTGGTACATTTCTATCTGTCGTGAAGAATCAATCTCAACCGTTTTTGTTCGTATCAGTTGATGCCTGACAATCGAATTTGTGAAATGGAACTTTGTTTTTAAGACTCGGTAAAGCCCACAGAAAAACAAAACACAGGAGTAGAGAACTACAATCAATAGAAAATAAGTTGAACCGTCCAAAGCATGAACAAGCCAGAAAATTGGAATTACACCCAATATGAAAAGCGACTGCACTCCTGACTCTGGCGAAAAATTTAGCCAATAGTATAGTCGACCGAAACACAAAATAAAGACGGTTGTTACAAGAGGCACACTCGAAGGGAAAAACAATTCAATTGCCGCGGTGAACAGAATCAACTCTAGTGCAAGCCAGACATAACTGAACAAATAAGTTGGATTGGGTTGAAGCGTTATGTGTTTTTGTGTTCTCATGCTTGATATCCCCATTCTTTAAATGCAAATCCCCAACGTTTTTTAACGATTTCCTTTACCGCAGGATCTATTGTTCTCGCTGGATTTACTTTGTATTCCTTTAACGTTTCTAAATACGCTTCTAGTTTTGGTTTGGCAGTTTGAAATCCATCCAAATTCAGATGCTTGTAAATTTTTTCCAATTCCTCCACTGGGTTTACAATGAGATTGTCGTATCCCACTTCGATCAATTGTTCCGGTCGAATACTCTCCCGTTGCTTCAAATAGTTCGACATCATTTTCTCATAGCACGAAAGGATCAATTCGTTGAGTTCTTCCTCGGTAAAATCTTGCAAGAATTGGCTTCGAACGGCTCTTTCATACAACGTAATTGTAGAATTGAAAACCTCGTACGGATTTCGGTGAATGAATAAGAATTTAGCGTTGGGATACATTTCAGAGAGCACTTTTATTCTGGCCGTGCTGTGTGGATTCTTCAGCACTAATTTTTTATCCTCCTTATTAAAGACTTCGACCTGTTTTAAGAGACTCGCATAAATGGACTTCCATTCCTTCAGTTCTTCTTCCGTGATTCCCTCAAAGCAATTGAATTTATCAAAATACTCATTGTTTTTTGGAAAGAAAAACATGTGCATGCCGCTCATCCGAGTCATATTGACCAAAGCGTGTTCATCTTCAGTTGGTGCATCAACATCAATTTTAACATCGTCCTGATACCGTGTTGAAGGCATTACGCGCTTCATAATTGGTTTTAAAAACCATTTGGTCGTAAAAGCCGCGTTAATTGTGAATGCTTGAAATGAACCGAGATGCATGTGCCGATCATCTTGTGATAAAAGGTAATGCAAGTGCGTTGTTCCGCTTCTCCAATGTCCAACTATGAAAATTGGAGCATCATCGTTTAGATCCGTACTCTTGATTTTTAACCTGAGGAGCGGTCTTTGCAACCACCTAAAAAGAGCAAGTGACCAGATGACTAAAGAAATTTTCCGAACTTTTTTCGCCTTACTTTTTGAAATTTTATTTTCTCTTTTCAGCGTTTTCCAAAGCCGTTGATTTGCCGCAAACAGTTGATGGTCTTTCAGCTCGGAATTGGAATTGTCTTTGGGCATTGATGAATTAAATTTCATTAACGAATGCTGAAATTAAGAGTTTACATGCAATAATCATCAACCTGATCAAAAGAAGGAAAAGATTCCTTTAAGAATTACTCTACATAGGGAATTAAAACTGACTTAGATCCATTTGTAAATTTATAAAACCCTCGTTTTTCCTGAGAAACCGATTCGTATTTCGGCTCAACAAGAACTTCCCCTTTCGTATTGATGCATCCAAATTTATCTCCTTTTTTTACAAGGCCCACACCCTTTTTAAAATCATAAACATTATCGTAGATATAACCTGTAATCTCAACACCTTGTTTATTTACATATCCCGCTTTTCCATCGACCCATACTTTTGAAAACCCTTCTGAAAAACATCCCATTTGATCATAAATAAACGGGAACAGTTCCTTATTTTCATTGTTCACATAACTCATTTTTCTCGAAGTATTTCTAACCAAAATCAAATCGTCTTGAACGCATAGAATCTGTTCGTAAACAGTAGGTAATATCTCTTTACCTTCTGGGGTCAATAATCCATAAAGATTGCCGATTTTGACTATAATATAATTTTCATAATCGTTTCTAATATCATCGTAGTAGAATTCTGTAATCTCCTTTCCTTCGCTATTAATCAATCCCCATCCTGAGGCCAATTCAACTGCAGCCGTTCCATTTTTAAAATCTTTCACCCTGATGTACTTTAACTCCCCAACTTCATTTCCTAAGCTGTCAACAAAGCCCATTCCAACACGCCTTTCATAGCCAAGCTGCACATAATCTTCATTGTGAATTTGTACTTGATAATGGCCACTCGGTAGAAGTCTGGGCAATCCTTGCCGGTATTTAAAAGGCGTTATTTCCTGTCCCTCCGAGTTCAATATTCCGTAAAAATTTGTGGTATCTGTAGCAAAGTAACCAGATTCCGTAAAATACATTTGGCGGTATTTTGCAGACGTAATCTCATTAAAATTACGATCGATTAGTCCCAAAAGACCATTCTTGGTATATACCATAAACCGCTTTGGGTCTTGGTCGAAAAAATTGATTTCCTCGTATTGAAAGGGCACGATCAAATCACCTTGAGTGTTTATGCAACCACAACTATCAATACAAGCCATGAGCTTGTCTTTCCCAATGGGTTGTAACCTGTTGTATATATGATCTACTACAACATTGAATTCATAATCATAAACACCCCATTTTGATCCATTGGAAATTAAATATGAATCACCATGATTGACAATCCTCCAATCGTTCGGTTCCAGTAGGATATTTCCAAGCGAATCCAAAACACCGACTCCTTCAGTGGTTTGAAATGAATACAATCCTTTTCTTGACCCTCCTTGCCTATTTCTTCCGTATTCAAGATTAGAATTCCCTTCACTGTGTGAAATCGTAAAGGCTTTGTTCGGTGAAATTAACTTCCGTACTTTAAAGTCACCTTTATTGTAAATGGATAGAATTTTCCCATTCAAGTTTCGAAAAATATAGGTGTTTCTATCATTCCGATAATAAGCGTCCATATAGGAAGATCCTCCTCGGGGATGAATCCTGTCCTCGTGCTTTCCACGTTCAATACTAAAGCTAAAATAATCCACTTCAATCATTTGAACGCCTCCATAAAAGTGATAATAAATCACATCCAACTCACCTTTGAATTCGTCTTGAAAACTATCTTGGAATTCAAGACTACCAAGATCCACAGGACGCACAATTAAAACCGAAGTATCTTTAACTTTAGTATCACTTTGTGCTTGAAGCCCAAAACAGAGAAAAACACCAGCTATAAAACAAATAAACTTCATTTTTCTATCGGAATTAAAACAGTTTTAGCACCACCAAAGAATTTAATGAAGCTTGAATCTTGCTGCGTTATATGATCATATACTGGTGGAACAATCTCCTTACCTGTCGCATCCACCAATCCGTAAAGCTTCCCAACTTTCACTTGATAGAATTGTTCCCAGATCCAATGCATATAGTCATATTTTAATTCTGTAATTTCTTTCCCTTCGAAATTCAAAAGACCAAACTTATTATTCAATGAAACCATCACCGATTCCCGATTAAAATCATACACCTTATCGTATTTAATTTCACCCAATTCATTTCCCAAGGCATCAACAAATCCATATTTAAAAGCAGGTGCCCAACCGTCTCGTGTGGCAACTTTATACACTCCACTCTCTTGAAGGCTTAGATTTCCAAATTCATACTTAAAAGGGGTTAATTGTTGGCCTTGTTTGTCAAATATTGAAATCTTTTTAAGTGAATCCATCACGTAAAAACCGTTCCCGCTCAATTCGATATTGGTGTATTTCGCTGGAGTCACCTTTTCTCCTCGATTGTCCATTATTCCATACTTCCACGAATTCTGAAATTTCAAATAGGGATTCGAATAGGGGTAGCGTTGGAGAGCTAAATTGTTTTGATACCGGTACTTGAGCGAATAGGGATTGAACAATTCAATATCATCATAATCGAATCCAACAACGACTTCCATTCTTCCATTTATACAACCACATTTTTGTTGGCAAGCCACAAATAAATCTTGGTTGATCTTTATTAATTTTCGAAAATGTGGAGGGATTTTCATTTCAAAATTGGAATTGTAAAGACCCCATTTACCAACTGAATCTTGTACCAAATAACTTGAATCAACCCATTGAATATATCTATAAACGATTGGAATTTTCACATTCCCCAAGGTATCAATTAATCCAAGCTTCGTTCCCAGTACATTCCCAATTCCGTCATCGGAGTTTTCATAAACAGTATAAAATTCACCAAACTCCGTTCCATAAGTCACTTGTCTGACTTGCATGAACTGTCCATCATTAATAGTTTTCCCTTGAGAAAATCGAGCACTATGTGTTATTGATATGGAGCCCGAATCCGTTTCGAATTTCTCTCCATTCGCTTGATTCACAGCGCCGAATCCTTTTACAATAATGTCATTTGAATCAATGAAATAGTAAGCGTTTCTAGCAGGCCATGTCAAAGCGTCATAATACGACGAACCTCCTCTTGGATGGACGGCATTTTCATAACTTCCTTGTCGAAGTGCGCTGTTGTAATAATCCACCTCAACCATTCGCATTCCATTGTAATAAGGATGATAAACCGTTTCCGGTTTAGAATGTGCAATACCCCAGCTTTCTTCCTCAAGTTGAAAGATTTGTTGGTTCAACTGAATGGTTTGAGGAACAAGGGTGTCCAGCTGCGAATAAGCCTGGAATGCACAGAAAAAGAAAACAATAAGGTTTAAAAAATATTTCATACTTGAATTGAACTATGTTCATATACAGACCAAACTGGAATCTGTTCAATAAAAATCAATCCATTTTTAAAATCCCTTCCAGATCTTCAAAGGGAATTGTGATTGTACTATGATTGGCACTTACTTTGTTAAATTTTAGTCCCAACCTAGAAAGCTGAAAATCACCTTTAATTCTTTCAATTTTTTCGGGCAAGTCAACACAATTAATTCCAAAAACTTGATGTTTGTTTAACTCTTTGCTAATTAAACTATCGAGTTTATCTTCACCTCCATCTGTAAGAAGGTCAATCAAACCAAGCCTTGTAATTTTTCCGTCTTCTACTTTATAGGTGTAGTAATAGTCGGTACTTAATAACTTAAACATATCATTATATGGCGACTTGGACCACGTTTTAAGACGAACATGTTCGGATGAATAAATCCCATCGAAATAGCTGGTATATGAATAAATATCGCTCTGATCATGTTCGAAACCATGGTACATTCCATGCGCCTTTCTCTTTTGCTCCTCACTGAATTCAAAGGGACGCGCAAACAAACCATCTGTAGATTCAATGCGGCAATACCTCCATATATTTTTGTTGACAAGCGCAATTTCATTTTTTGACGGTTCGTTTGAAATTAGGATCCCAGATCTAGCTCCAACTTCAAAATCATTTAAGTCAAGAAGTTCAACCAAATTGTGATTCGCAATAAGATCTTCTTTCGAGGTAAAGGGAAGGATAAATTCCAATCTATGATTGAGAACAGCTATTTTATCATTTCTGAAAACGACGAATCCATTTTTGAAATGTTCGTTGGCAATGCAATCAAATTGTTCGTTCGCGCTAATTGTACCGTTTTGGATCCCCCATTTTGAATCGTTGTACAAAAAGTATGCAGTGTCGATTTGTTGAACATAGTCGTATACTGGAGGAACTACAATAGTAAAATCCTTGGCAATAATTCCCATTTTAGAACCAGCCATTATTGTTTTGAAATCCAAATATTTAACATCAAACCTTACCGTTGAATTAAGTTGAAATGGAAAGACAAGAGAATTGTTAGGATCCACTAAATTATAAAACGGTGTATTCAATTTGTACTTTTCATTCGCAACCCAAAATTGAGTTTCACCAAGGTTTGAATTCCAGACGCCATCTATATAATCATAGTTGGAAAATGATTTCATCCACTCGTTTGTTCTTGCGTTATAGACACCACGAGACTTGTACCTTTTCGAATGTAAAATAAGATAATTACCTTTTTTTTGTATCGTTCTGACACGCCTTTTCTTTTCTAAACATTTCCCTTTATTGTCTAGAATTCGCACAGAACCATTTACAAATAACACGTTGCAATTGGTGTCTGAATAATAAACGTGCGGTTTATTAAACATCACCTTGCCTGACCCGTCAACTAAATAATGAGCTGCTATCGACCGAAGCGGCCAATTCATTTTAAAGAGGTTCGAATCCACGATGGCCATCGAATCGGTATACTTATAATAAAGAAATCCCTTTTCTATAGTGAAACGATCTACATAAGGAATTTCTTTTCGGTATTCTTTTCGAGAATCGCTATGTGCAATTCCCCGAGCAACTTCAACTTTAGGTGTCTCCCCTTCTACTTTTGGCAATTTCACCAGTGTGTCCTTAGGGAATTTAAAGTTGTTCATGGCGTATCGAAAAGTCGTATCGCCCTTTATCGCGTTTAAGAAGAAACCTCCACCTCTAATTTTATCGTATACAAATGGCAAAACAATTTCTGCATCACTATTGATCAATCCAAATTTATTGTCTTTTCCATAAATATGAACGATTTCTGTTGTTGTTGACCCACCAAAATCTCCCTTAGAATCAACTACAATGTGCTCCCCTCCATATTGAGTAAATGAAGAATGCGAATCGTATTCAAACTCAATCTTGATTTCACCTTTAGAATTAATTGCGCCGAACTTATGGTCTGTATTTTCAAGAAATACAAGACTATTTTCATTTACTGATATGGCTTCTTCACTTCGAGCCTCGTCAAACTCGTCCCTCAAATAAGAAATTGAATTTATTAATTCGAGTTGATCATTGTAAATGTGTAGCTTAATTGGAATCTCCTTTTCATTCTTCTTGTAGTTTGGAGTCATTAAACCATTACAATCAACAGCCCAATAAATCGTGTCTTCACCAACATATCTGGTATACAAATATTCGTAGTCTAGAGGTGTTGACTTACGTGTATAGTAATTGACCAAAGCTCGTTCCTCTTCTCTGAATATTTTCGTACGGCCAAATCTCCTTCTCCGGTTTTCAGGCCGAACATGGAAGATCAAGCTGTCTTCTCTCCTGAAACCATGCCATCTGGTTTTTCTGGGATGAATCTGACCATTTACGCTAGAAGGTCTCGTCATTTGATCTTTATTAGTCGTTACCAACCTGCCATTATCGAACGCAATTAACTCATTAAAGTTCTCATCCAAGACTCCATTGTCCCAATGATTTTGATAAACGAGAAGGCCGTCATGAAACCAAATTGCTATGTAAGTTTTACTTACTTCTTTAGTTCCAATATTGTAGGCTGTCATTCTATTGTTCAAAGACATTAACGCAATTTCTAGACTCTCTTCATTGCAAGTATCAATTGTTAAGCGATACAATTCTCCTCTCTGGTAACTAATTGGAACAATAGTATCTCCATTCTCACCTAGGTAACCAAACTTCTCCTCTTCATTGGCAACTTTGTATTGTATTTTACTGGTGCGGCAATTGCGATCAAACCAAACAGGTTCGACACTTTTGTAAAGTGGCCTAATTCTGATCGTTCCATCTGGATTAATTACGCCCCATTTATCCTCTTTACATACCAGAAATAGACTTTGTTCTATTGAAGGGCCAAAACTCGAATACCGATTGTATTGTTGTGTGATAGATCGATATTCACATGGAATAATTGATTCCAAATCGAGGTTTAAAATGCCGTATTTAGAATCCTTGCGAACACTGATACATTCGTGCTTATAATCGTATGATAAATGATCGTATTTCGGCTCAATTCTCTTGTTTCTAGAAAAGTCGATCAATCCTATTTTACCTTCTTTGGCAATTGTAAATACACTATCTTCTTTTAATTGAATGTATGCATAAACCCATTCGATCAATACCTCTCCAGATTCAGAAAGAACTCCACTAAAATCTCCAACTTTCACATGCCAATAGCTTGAAGTCGAACTATCTGTTTTAACTGTTTGATACCGAACAGAATTAAATTGAGGTTTAAATATTGTATCACCGTCCAAATTGGTAAATCCTGCGTAACACTTCTCGTAATCTTCAAATGCTTTTAACTGTGATTGTGAGCGCGCAATAAAACACACCAGCAAACAAACACCTAGAAGAAAAGGTTTTAATTTGCTGAATGCAATGTATTTGGAATCGCTCGAATACATACAACTCATTTTTATTGTTAAAGATAACTTAATGACAATTGATACTATATCACCTGCGATTCATGCAATGAATACAACTCCGCATAGCATTTGTTCAATGATAAATCAATAAATTAAAATGTTTGAATCTAAATTAACAAGTCATTGGCAGCAGAGCATATGTAAATTCCATTTTGTTACGAACGCCATGAAACCAGTTACTAAATGCCAGTATTTTACACTTAAAACCTTGAACAGTTCATTCTAAAACACAAAAAAGCCACGGTCCTGTACTCCGTGGCTTTTACAACTATAAAATATTCCCTTCTCCAACGACAATTGAAGAAGAGAAGATAGAATGCTAATTATTAAGTAGGGCTTTTTTAACGAGATCGGCAATTATCTTCCCGTCTGCTTTGCCTGCAAGTTTTCCAGACAACATTCCCATCACTTTCCCCATATCTTGAGGTCCAGACGCTCCTGTTGTTGCGATTGCTGCATCTACTTCTACTTTGATGTCTTCCTCAGACATCATTTCTGGCATATAAGCGCCGATTACACCTGCTTGGAATTTCTCATCCGCTGCAAGGTCCTCACGCCCTTCTTTGATGTACAAATCGTATGTTTCCGTACGTTGTTTGTACAGCTTCATCACAATCTTCATTGCCGCCTCATCAGACACCTCTCCTGAACCCGAAGTTGCTTCTAACAATAGCTTCGACTTGATGTCTCTCAATGCCGCTAACTTATCTTTCTCTCTCGCCAACATCGCTGCTTTGATGTCTGCGTTGATTGTATCTATAAATGCCATTAGTCTACGTTATCATGTAAGAATGAATTGTTTCCGCTCAGTGAAGATCCGTTCTCACCTTTCGATACGCTGAAACGGCTTGTGTTGTCTTCTTCACTTGGCTTAGAATCATCTAAGGTTATATTTCTACGAATGTAAGCAGGCTCTTTTTCCAAATCTTGGATTCCATCTGCCTTTTTCAAACGTTGCGTGTATTCCTGAATTTTAGAAAGACGTTCTTGTGAGCGCTCTTGTTGTTTTTTAGGAGAAACAGTTTCTCTTGTATTCACAGTATCAAGATCCATTTCTTCCATGTCATCTTCCAACGTGAAACGCTTCACTTCTTCTTTTGGCTCTTCAACCTTCAAAACAGGTTCGTTTGCTTCTTTATTCGTGTTTGTTACGTTCCAATCTAAATCCAATTCTTCTTTTTCCTCAGAAGCAACGGGTTCGACATTCCAAGATTGCACTGGATCTTCTTTTCTTGCTTCTGGCTCAGCTTTCAAAAATGGCTCATCTTCAGCAACAATTTCTTTAGCTCCAGCCCAAGGATTAACTTGTGTAGGAGAAGCTAAAGGTTTTACAACCTCGTTCTTCTTATCTTCTTCTAAAGTGGTTACGTTCTTCTTAGGCGCCGTTTCAAATCCAGTAATTGGAGTTGATTGGAATCCAGTTGCGATAACAGTAACGCTAATTTTATCTCCCAATGAAGGATCTTTGGCATGACCGAAGATTACATCTGCCGTTGAACCTGCAGCATCTTGAATGTAATCCGTGATTTCCGTGATTTCATCCATCAATACTTCTTTGTCACCATAAGTGATGTTCAACAATACGTATTCTGCACCGCTGATGTCATTATCGTTCAACAATGGAGATTCAAGTGCTTGCTCAACGGCTTTAAGTGCTCTGTTGTCACCCTCAACTGCTGCGCTACCCATAATGGCAACACCACTGTCACGCATTACAGTATTTACATCGTTGAAATCGACGTTGATTGCTCCAGTTACTGCAATTACTTCTGCAATACCTTTAGCTGCTGTTGCCAAAATTTGATCTGCTTGTGTGAAAGCCTCTCCAATAGAAAGGTTCCCAGTAATTTCTCTTAAACGCTCGTTATTGATTACAAGTAATGTATCAACACTTTTACGCATTTCTTCCAATCCTGCTTCTGCTTGAATACGGCGTTTTCTTCCCTCAAAGTTGAAAGGCACAGTTACGATTCCTACAGTAAGAATTCCGAGTTCTTTGGCTACTTGAGCGATTACAGGCGCTGCACCAGTTCCAGTTCCACCACCCATCCCGGCAGTTACGAATACCATTTTGGCATCTTTACTTAAGAACTCTCTAATTTCTTCAATGTTTTCAACTGCTGCGTTCTTTCCGATTTCTGGCAAAGAACCTGCACCACGACCTTCAGTTAAAGAAGGCCCAAGTTGAATTTTGTAAGGTACTGGAGAAATGTCCAATGCTTGTAAATCAGTATTACAAACAATGAAATCCACTCCTACAATTCCTTCTGAATACATATGGTTTACAGCGTTTCCGCCTCCACCTCCGACACCGATCACTTTGATAATCGATGATTTGTCTTCTTTTGGTAAGTCAAAATCCATTTTATTCTATTTTATTAGTTGTTGTCTTTTTTTTGTTGTGACTATAGTTAGGGTCACTTCCCGTTCCCAAGATTATCCACTGGGGTCACTTCCCGTTCCCAAGACTAAGCCCGCTTAGTCTTCATCAACAAACCACGTTTTTCCTCTTTGAATAATTGAATCAAAGAATGAACCTCTTGTTTTTTCTGAATGTGTTTTCACATCTCCAGTACTTGCTGCTTCTGGCTCTACTTTCGCAGATTTTTCTAAATCTTCAAATCCTTTATGAACAAGTCCAATACCCGTTGCATACATTGGGCTTTTGATTGCTTCGTTGTTTGTGTTTGCCAAATGTTCGGTTGGGTATCCAATTCTAGAATCCATTCCAGTCACGTACTCAAACAATTGCGTAACATGTTTCAACTGAGATCCACCACCGGTTACTACGATACCACCAATCAATTTTTTCTCGTAACCAGAATTTCTGATTTCGAAATGAACAAGATCAATGATCTCTTCCATTCTTGCTTGAATGATGCTGGCTAAGTTTCTAATTGTAATTTCTTTTGGAGCTCGGCCTCTCAAACCTGGAATTGCAACAACTTCATTTTCTTGACTTTCGCTAGCGAGAGCAGAACCGAATTTTTGTTTCAATTTTTCAGCTTGACGTTTCATAATCGTGCATCCTTCTTTGATGTCATCTGTGATTACGTTACCACCAAATGGAATAACAGCTGTGTGGCGAATAATTCCTTCGTGGAAAATCGCAACGTCTGTTGTACCACCTCCTATATCTACTAGAACAACACCTGCTTCTTTTTCTTCATCTGTAAGAACAGCGTCTGCGGATGCGATTGGTTCTAGAATAATATCTTTTACTTTCAATCCTGAGCGCTCAACACACTTGTGGATATTCATTGAAGCTCCAATATTTCCAGTAATAATATGGAAATTCGCTTCCAATCGAACACCTGACATTCCGATAGGATCTTTGATTCCCACTTCGTTATCAATGATATACTCTTGAGGTAAAACGGTAATAATTTCCTCTCCTGGAGGCATTGCCATTTTGTACATATCATCAACCAAACGATTGATATCCTCTTGAGAAATTTCACTTTCGATATTCGTTCTTGTGTGAATACCTCTGTGTTGAATGCTCTTAATATGTTGACCTGCGATACCAACGTTCACAGTTTTAATCTTCAATTTTCCTTCGGTTCGCTCTTCTGCTTCCGCAACGGCACCATTGATTGATTGGATCGTTTTTTCGATATTGGAAACCATTCCACGCATCACGCCAAGGGACTCTGTCTTTCCCATTGACAAAATCTCGATCTTTCCGTGCTCGTTCTTACGCCCAACAAAACATGCAATTTTCGTTGTCCCAATATCCAATCCTACTACTACTTTACCCATTGGTTTCTTTTTTCTTGCAAACTATTTGATCCTCATACTTCAGGCTTATCTCCTTGTAGGTATCCCAACCAGCATAAGGCATCGCTTCTTTATAAAATATTCTAAGCTTCTTGAACTTTTCCGTGACTTCCTTGTCAGAATAAGCGGAACCAAAGATTATCTTTTGATCTCCTACCAGCGGTACCAATACAAAGTCGCCGTTCTTTTCTAAGTGAATCTGACCTATGAGTGAGCGGAATAAGGGATCATCACAAACATAGCTTGAAATACGATAGATATCATCGAGCTTCCGAATACTTTTCAAGGAATCATTGTTAATAATATCGTCCACCGAAACGGATTCAATTCGATCTGAAATATCTCCCGTAATTACCAGAACTCTAGCAGCATGCCGACGTGAAACTTCCATCGTCACTCCTTCACTATCTAGGTAAAATGAACCACCGAATTTGTTGTAAATTCTAGCGATAGGCTTTCTCGTTTCAACGTCAATTTCCCAATTTCCTCCTAGAAGGGAAAATACCTTAACATCTTTCACTTGTGAAATCTCTCTCAAATACGCCTCAATCTTCTCTACATCCAGCTCTCCTCGTGCTTGATTCTCCCATATCAACCCTTCATAAAACAACGTATCATACACCTCATCGCTTGTTATAAATTCATTCTCACCATTCACATGCACTTTAACGACAGGGCGCGCAAGTTCTTTTAAACCTTGAGCCTTCTGCGCCATGACAACAAGGACAACAACACATAATCCGAAGAAAGACCACAATGCTATTTTCAACCAATTCTTCATAAGGTGAATTCAGTTTTTAATTGTGGAACAATTCTGTCGATATCTCCGGCGCCGATTGTTAAAAGGACAGTTGAACTACCGGATATTGGATGACTGGATCTTAGATATTGGACGGTTTCTGAAGGCGACATTACTTTTTTGTCCTGAATATTAATTTTGGCTAACAACGCTTCGCTTGTGATTCCTGCGATAGGTTCCTCTCTTGCGGGATAAATCGGAAGTAAAATCACTTCATCCAGTTGGCTTAATTCAAAAGCAAATTCGTCGAAGAAATCGCGGGTTCGGGTAAATAAATGCGGTTGAAATACACCTGTGATTCTTTGATTTGGATAGAGCAATCTCACGGATGAGACCAACGCCTTTATCTCAGTTGGATGATGCGCGTAATCATCGATATAGACAAAGTTATCTTCTTTAATGTGGTATTCAAAACGGCGTTTGACTCCTGAAAATGATTTCAATCCGTGGCGAATGACCTCTTCCGTTACGCCCAATTTTAAGCAGAGCGCAATACACGCAATGGCATTTTCAGCGTTATGCAAGCCAGGAACACCCAATTCGATGTCATTCCAGTTTCCATTCGGCGTTTTAAGATCAATCAAGAAACGACCGTTTTCAAACCGAGGATTGATTCCGCTGAAATCGGCTTCTTTATTCAAAGCGTAGGTAATTTCATTCGGATGATTCAAAACAACATCAGCATGTCGAACCAAATACCCTTCTGGATGAATTCGTTTGACGTACTCCTTAAATCCAATTAAGAAATCGTCATTGTTTCCATAGATGTCGAGATGGTCCGCATCCGTTGACGTGATAATTGATGCAAAAGGGTTTAGCTGCAAAAATGAACGATCAAACTCATCCGCTTCTACCACAGTAAGATTACTATCACCGCTAACGAAATTAGAATTGAAATTTGTACTAATCCCTCCTAAAAAGGCATTGCACTTCAACTCAGACTCGTTTAACAAGTGCGCTAACATGGCACTAGTCGTCGTCTTTCCATGCGTTCCCGCAACACCAAGTGCCTTTGAATCTCTCGTAATCATTCCCAAAACTTCAGCACGTTTCTTTACGGCATATCCGCTGTATTGAACATGCAATAACTCACCAAAATTGACGGGAATGGCAGGCGTGTATATCACTAATGTGTTCTCTATATTTTTAAACTCTTCTGGAAGAGATGGTCCAAAATCTTCGTAATGAATTTCGATTCCTTCTTTTTCTAGAAGAGCTGTTAATGGCGTTGGTGTTTTATCATAACCACCGACTTTCCATCCTTGGAAATTGAAATATCGGGCAAGTGCCGACATACCGATTCCGCCTACCCCGATGAAGTAAGCCCTATTGAATTGATTGATATTTAAATCTTCGTTACTCAATTACTTTGCAATTTTTTCAAGTTCATTTACAATTTCTACCGTAGCGTTTGGTTTCCCTAAAGGCTGGATGTTTTTAACAAGACCTTCACAGGCGTATTCATTTTCAATAAGCTCTAACGCCGCTGGAATCAATTGTTCTTTTGCTTCGATATCCTTCACGAGGATTGCTGCATTTTTCTCTACCAAGGCCATTGCGTTTTTCGTTTGATGGTCTTCGGCAACATTTGGAGAAGGAACCAAAATCGATGGCTTGTGTATTAAGCATAATTCCGAAACAGAAATCGCACCCGCTCTGGAAATAATGACGTCTGCCATTGCGTAAGCAAGATCCATTCGCATAATGAACTGAACCATTTTCACATTGCCCATTTCTGTGTCCTTCAATTGTTCAAGCAAACGCTCGTTGTACAATTTACCGCACTGCCAAAGCACCTGAACTCCAGACTCTGCCAACAAGCCCAAATCCTTCACAACACTTTCGTTCAGGGTTCTTGCCCCCAAACTTCCACCAATAATTAGAATCGTTTTTTTATTGGGATCAAAGCCGTATTCCTTGTATGCTTCTTCTCTTTTCCCAATGATATCGACCATGTCATTTCTGGTTGGATTCCCTGTCAATACAATTTTTTCAGCAGGAAAGAAACGCTCTAAGCCTTCATAAGCAACGCAAATCACTTTGGCTTTTTTAGAGAGGATCTTATTCGTTTTTCCAGCAAATGCATTTTGTTCCTGCAGCGCCGTTGGAAATTTCAACATTGATGCCGCTTTCAAGGTCGGACCACTTGCGTAACCCCCAACTCCCACAACGACATCAGGATTGAACTTTCGAACGATTTTCTTTGCTTTTAAAACACTTTTTATGATCTTGAAAGGAAGCAAGAAATTTGACAAAGCCAACTTCCGTTTGAATCCGACAATCTCAAGCCCTTCGATTTTATACCCCGCCTGTGGAACTTTTTCCATTTCCATTTTTCCAGTTGCGCCAACGAATAAAATTTCAGCTTCTGGATTTCTACGTTTGATTTCATCCGCAATGGCGATTGCAGGGAAAATATGCCCTCCTGTTCCTCCTCCTGATACTATTGCCTTTTTGATCATAACTTAAACGTTTTCAAGAATTTCTTCCTCTTCCAATCCTTCCTCCGATGCATTTGCCTGCTCTTCTGCTTTCGGTCCAATTTGTTTGTTTGCAATACTCTGAACCATTCCAAGCCCAAGACATGTCATGATCATTGCAGACCCTCCCATCGCAAGCAATGGCATATTTTGTCCGGTAACTGGGAACAACCCCGTGCAAACGAGCATATTCACCGCAGCTTGACTGAGTATAATCACTCCAATACCAATACAGAGATAGGTTTCAAATAGATTATCGGCATTTAGGCCAATCCTCATTATCCGGTAAAGTAAAATGAGATACAGCAAGAGGAGTACTCCTGCGATTATCGGCCCAAATTCTTCCACAAAACTGGCATAGAAAAAATCTGCGTAAGCTTCCGGCAGGTATTCTTTCAACTGTCCATCCCCTACGCCTTGACCTCCAAAAATGCTGATTTGATCCCAATCTCCAACCCAATTCACACGACCGTTGTAGATTGCTAATTCGGAATTCATTGCCTGCGCATTATCCTGTGCGCTGCCATCATCTGCAATTTTATTCTGATACCGATTCACCCACGTCTCCCATCTGGGTAAAAGTTTCAAATCCGGAGCTGATATGTGTATCAAAACAATAAACATAAACAACGCGATACCACCACCAATAAGGCTCAGGATTTTCAAAATAGGAACACGACCTAGGAAAAGGAGTGTAAGTGAGATAGCAAATAGAATTGCTGCAGTAGAGAAATTGTCCTTTACAATCAGTCCACAAATAATAACAATCGGAATAACGACGGGCCAAAAACCATTTCGCCAATCGTTGAGTACATCCTTCTTTTTCATCAATAGCCTGGACACATACAAGACCAGCGCGAGCTTTGCAAAATCGGATGATTGAAAGGTTAACCCTACGAATGGAATTTTAACCCAACGTCCTGCGTCGTTCACTTTCATTCCAAAAAAGAAGGTGAAAATGAGAAGCGCCACCGCGAGATAAAACCCAAATTTGGCCAGTTGCGAGAAATACTTTGGATTGGTTCGATGCACCCAAAACATAACTCCTAAACCGATAATAACGTAAATAAAATGCTTGAACAAGTACTTAAATGGTGTACCTCCCTCGATTTTAACGAGAATAGGGACGAAGCTATACACACTCACTAAAGAGAATGCCAGCAAGAGGAACGTGATGATCCAAATCACACGGTCGCCTCCAAGATATTTAAGTACTTTATTCATTTAGTTCCAACTTTCTACAAATGCATTGAAGTCATTGACATCCTTAACCACTTCGTTTCCTTCAGTAGTAAATAAGAATATTCTTCTTTGCCGTTCTAATGATTGAACGAGTTTTAATGCTGATTCAAGACTTCCAACACCTGCCACTTTTTCTAAATTGGCAATCGCAGGTTCATTCAGTTTTAAATGTGCTTGATCGTAAACAATCGCCGTTTCCATTGTATCCAATACTTCTGGATAATAGGCACACGCGCATTTAATCTGTTCGTGCTTCCCAACCCAGACAACCGGGAATGGGAAAGACGCAATTGCCGTCGATAAGGCCTCAAAATGTGGGTTAGCCCACGAGAACACATCCATTCCTCTCCATTTACCATGCGCCCGCATAGAATCGAGTGAACGTGCCCTTTCGAGTCCTTCTTTCCTTGCCTGAAGAAGTTCCTCTTGTGTAGTATGAGTGGATTGAACTTTCTTCATATTATAATAATCTAACTGCTTTCTTAAATTCGTTTCCTCTTTCCTCGTAGTTTTCAAACAAATCAAAACTTGCACAAGCTGGAGAAAGAAGAACCGTTTCGTCTTTTTTGGCCAATCGGTATCCATAAGCAACAGCTTCCATTGCTGAACCTGCTTCATAGATTTCGATATTACACCCGCTAAAAGCTTCGATGATTTTGGAGTTGTCCTTACCAAGGCATACGATTGATTTTACTTTTTCATCAACCAATTGCGTTAATTCTGAGTAATCGTTTCCTTTGTCTACACCACCAACGATCCAAACAGTTGGTTTGTCCATGCTCTCAAGCGCGAACCATGTAGAGTTAATATTTGTTGCTTTTGAATCGTTGATGAATTCGATTCCGTGTACTTTCGCCACGAACTCCAATCGGTGTTCAACGTTTACGAAATCACCCAAACTCTCTCGAACGGATTCTTTTCTAATTTCGAGGATTCTGGAAGCGATTCCAGATGCCAAGGAATTCTGTGCATTGTGCTTTCCTTTTAAGGCTAAATCGTGAATTGACATAGTGAATTGTTTGTTTATGTTTATTGTTAGTTGTTCCTTTTTTAAGTACCCACCTACTTTCATTTCTTCTTTCAAAGAGAATGGCGCCTGTCTCGCGTGAATGTTTCGAGACTCGATTTGTTGCTTTATAATTGGATCATCGTAATTGTAAATGAACCAGTCTTCAGCAGTTTGGTTTTGGACAATTCGCATTTTTGAGCTTGCGTAATTCTCCATTTTGTATTCGTATCGATCCAAATGGTCCGGCGTAATATTCATAAGCATCGCTATATCTGCTTTGAACTCGTACATATCGTCCAATTGGAAAGAACTCAGTTCCAACACGTACCAATCGAACGTTTTTTCAGCGACTTGCTTAGCGAAACTCTCACCAATATTCCCAGCCAACCCGACATTTAAACCGCCATTTTTTAAAATATGATACGTCAACATTGCCGTTGTTGTCTTTCCATTACTCCCAGTAATACAGATCGTTTTTGCTTCGTTGTAAAATCCAGCGAATTCGATTTCTGAGACCACTTTTACACCGGCTTCTTTCAATGCCTTCATTGGTGCAGCCGTATTTGGAATTCCAGGTGACTTCACAACTAGATCGGCCTTCAAAAGCTCTTCCATTGTGTGCATTCCTTCTTCCCATTTCACGCCCAAATCAATAATTGCTTCTTTGAACTTTTCATTGATTGAACCAAAATCTGAAACAAATACCGTCCACCCCATTTTCTTAGCGAGAACAGCTGCTCCAACGCCGCTTTCGCCTGCGCCTAGAATTACGATATGTCCAGATTCAATTTTCATCTTTATTTTGACAGCTTCAAAAAGCGAAGCCTATCTTACTTTTAATGTTACAATTGTGATTACCGCTAGAAGAATTGCGACAATCCAGAAGCGTGAAACAATTTTTGCTTCGTGCATTCCTTTTTTCTGATAATGATGATGCAATGGTGCCATAAGGAAGATCCTGCGTCCTTCACCACTTCTCTTTTTCGTGTATTTAAACCAACCTACCTGCATGATTACCGACAAGTTTTCGATTAAGAACACACCACATAAGATTGGAATCAGAAGTTCTTTACGAATGGAAATTGCAAACACGGCAATTATTCCACCCAAAGCCAAACTTCCCGTATCCCCCATGAAAACTTGGGCCGGATAGGAATTGTACCAGAGGAAACCGACACACGCTCCGACAAAGGCCGAAATGAAGATTACCATCTCTTCGGCATCTGGGATGTACATCACATCGAGGTAATCGGCGAAATGAACGTTGGTGGATACATACGCTAAAATGGCCAATGAAATCCCGACAATAGCCGAGGTCCCGGTGGCTAGCCCATCAAGGCCGTCTGTCATGTTTGCTCCATTTGAAACTGCAATAACAATGAATATTACAACAGGAATAAACAGCAGCCAGCCCCAAGTCCCCATCCAATCACCAACAAGCCAATTGTAATTGAACTCGTTGTTACTTACGAATGGAATTGTAGTAGTCATGTCGTCCGTTTCAATCCACTTTGCTTTAAACGCTTCATCTTGACCGTCATAGATGTGCATTTTCGTTACAAATTTCTCCCCTGAACGCAGTGTGTAATCTGCATCCACTTTCTTGTGAACCACAACATCGGGATGGAAGTACAGAATTGACCCAACAATTATCCCTACACCGACCTGACCAATAACTTTGAATCGTCCCGCGAGACCTGCCTTGTTCTTTTTAAAGACTTTGATATAATCATCAATAAATCCAATTGCACCCAGCCAAACTGTTGCGATTAGCATTGTTATTACGTAGATGCTGTCTAAACGGGCAAACAATAACGTTGGAATAAGAATCGCTGCAAGAATGATCAAACCGCCCATAGTTGGCGTTCCTTGTTTCGCCATTTGACCTTCAAGACCTAAGTCACGAACCGTTTCACCGATTTGTTGCTTTTGAAGCAAACCAATCAATCTCTTTCCGAAGAGCATTGAAACAATCAGCGATGTGATCAAGGCCATTGCAGCACGAAATGAGATGTAATCGAACAATCCTGCCCCAGGAAAATTCATCTCGTCTAAATATTGAAATAAGTAGTACAACATTATTTATTGAGTTTGGTAAATAAATCTTTTATCGTTTGTAAATCATCAAAGTCGTGGCGAACCCCGTTGATTTCTTGGTATTTTTCATGTCCTTTTCCAGCGATCAAAATGATATCATTTGGTTCAGCCATCGCTACCGCTGTTTTTATTGCCTGTTCCCTGTCCGTAATTGAAAGCGCCTTTTTATAATTGGCAGCATCAACACCTTCCATCATCTCATCAATGATTGCATTTGGATCTTCCGAACGCGGATTGTCTGAAGTAAGAATGACACGGTCTGATCTTTCACAAGCAATTGATGCCATGACTGGTCGTTTCGTTCTATCGCGATCTCCGCCGCACCCAACAACAGTGAAAACAGTTTCGTTTTTGGTACGAATGTTATCAATCGTTCTCAAGACATTATCCAATGCATCTGGTGTATGGGCGTAGTCTACAATTGCAATTACACCGCTATCACTTCTGATGTATTCGAAGCGACCGTCAACAGATTGGAGTTCGCTGATCACTGTTAAAACTTCGGTTTCATCTTCCCCTAATTCTTGCGAAACCCCGAAAACTGTCAATAAATTGTAAGCATTGAAATCACCGATCAATTTTGTCCAAAGCTCTTTGCCATTGATTAATAAAACCAATCCTGAAAATTGATTCTCCAACACTTTGGCTTTGTAATCACTCATCGACTTTAGCGAATAGGTTCTCTTCTTCGCCTTCGTGTTTTGAAGCATTACAAGTCCGTTCTTATCATCTTCATTCGTCAAAGCAAAAGCCCCCTTCGGCAGCTCATCGAAGAACCTTTTTTTCACATTGATGTATTCTTTGAATGTTTTGTGGTAATCCAAATGATCGTGTGTAATGTTCGTGAACGCACCGCCCGCGAAAGTCAATCCCGCGATTCTATTTTGATGAATTGCATGCGAACTCACCTCCATGAAACAATGCGAAACCCCTTCTTCAACCATATCGAATAACAACTTGTTCAATGAAATAGGATCTGGCGTTGTGTGCGTTGAAGGAATATCTCTGTCGCAAATTTTATTGACAACCGTTGAAATCAAACCGCATTGAAAACCAAGTTTTGAATACAAATTGAAAAGCAAGGTTGTGATCGTCGTTTTTCCATTCGTTCCCGTAACTCCAATCAGTTTCAATTTCTTAGAAGGCTCACCGAAGAAATTACCCGCCATAATTGCAAGCGCCTTGTGCGAGTCTTCAACAACGATCAATTGGACACCTTCATTTACCTCAACTTCTTTTTCAGAAATCACAACGGTGCATCCTTTATCACAAACATCTTGGATAAAGTCATGGCCATCTCTAGCTACTCCTTTGATCGCAAAGAAAACAGATCCTTCAACCGCTGTTCTTGAATCGAATGTTAGCGATTGAACTTCAACGTTCGTTACTCCTGTAACAAGCTTGATGTTTACACCATATAATATATCTTTCAACAACTGCATTACTTCAACTTTATTTCTACCACTCCACCGCCATACGCCTGCACACCAGGAGCGAGAGATTGTTCAACTACTTTTCCATAGCCACTTATCTTGGCTACCATCCCTGTATTTTCAATGAGATAAACAGCATCTTTAGCCGTCATCCCTTTGACATTCGGAACTGTTTTTTTTCCAATATACCTGCGCATCATTTCTACATGATCCACCTTTGTATTTGTGCTCACCCAACTTGCAACTTCTGCCATTTTGTATGGGATATTCAGGCTCTTGTAACATTGCACTAAATCGTGGCTGTTTCCATCAACTGAAATCGGCATCCCTTCCACAACCTCTCCTTGATTCACTGGCTTGTGGTACTTCAAACTCGATGCATAGACCTTATTCGCAATTGATGTGAACACAGTTCCTGAAACCGTTGCTCCGTAGATGTTCTTCCCTGGAGCTGAAACGACAACGATACATGAGTAAATCGGATCTGTTGCGGGGAAATAACCAACAAATGATGCTTGGTATTTTTTTGCTCCTCCGGAATTGGTTCTATCAATAATATGAGCTGTTCCTGTTTTTCCAGCGATATCAAAAAAGGCAGAATTGATTTTGCTTCCTGTTCCTCGCTTCATCACACCAACAAGACACTCCTGTAAATCGATTATTGTTGTTGGCGAGCAAATCTGATTGATCATAACATCCGGCTCAAACTTTTTAACAAGGTCATTTCCTCTGTAAATCTCTTTTACAAACTGCGGCCTAAGCAATCTCCCATTGTTCGCTACCGCATTATAGAAAGCCAATGTTTGAAGCGGAGTTTGTTGAAAACCATACCCAACAGCCATCCACGGCAATGAAATTCCCGACCATTGCGAATCACCTGGCTCGTGCATTACTGGACTTCTTTCACCCGAAATAGAAATGCCTAATTTCTTATCCAAACCAAATTGTTTCAAGCGTCTGATGTATGCGCTGGGATCTGATTTATAGGCATCGTTTATGATTTCCGTAAATACATTCGATGATTTTTCAAATGCCTTTTGAATCGTTATTTCTCCATAACCCACTCCATTGTTCGAATCATCCATTCGAGCATTGTAGAATTTGTAGACTCCATGGGCATTTACTTTATCCGTTAACTTTACTTTTCTATCTTCTAAAGCAGCCATCAGAGACGCTAACTTAAATGTTGAGCCAGGAACTTCTGGAGTGCCGATAGCATGGTTAAATGACTCATAATACCTTCCGTCTTTAGCATCTTTACTCAAATTCACCATCGCTCTGATCTGTCCAGTTTTGACATCCATCACAATCACACAGCCCTTTTCAGCATTTTCAGCAACCAATTGATTCATCAGCTCTGTGTGTGCCACTTCTTGGATATCCATATCAATTGTTGTTACAATCGTTGCGCCCTCAACAGCTTCTTTAGTGATCACACCCGTTCTTTTCCAACCCGTCGAAATTTTCTGCTCAATCTCTTCCCCTGGCTCTCCTGCGAGAAAACTTTCAAAAGCCTGCTCTATTCCGACCTTATCCATTTTCTGTTTCTCCTCATTCCACCTTATGTAACCAAGTGTTCTTCTCAAGTACTCGCCATGCGGCAGCACTCTTTCAATCACCTCTTCATTATCAATCAACCCTCCCTTAAATCGGCCCAATTCAAAAATTGGCAGTTTATTCAATTTCTTGCGGACCTCGTTTGAGACTTTTTGATGGATTTTCAAATACCTTCTTCCAGCCTCTCTGGCACTTCTAATTTCAGTACTATACTCACTAGCCGATTTGTTCGGAAACAACTTATGAAGCCCTTTACACAACGCACTCAAATCCTTATCCAAAACATCTTGAGCAACAACTGTTGGATCCATATAGATGTTGTAATATGAAACTGAAGTCACCAATGGCGACCTATTCGCATCAAGGATTTGACCTTTTCTAGATTTACGAAGTGTCGTTCTCGTAGGCAATTTTTGCTCACCACTTGTTGAAGACATAGTTGTTGCATTGCCTCCGTCAAACTGAATACTTACAGTTTTGAAAATGACAATCAACATCAACACAACAAACCCGAAGTAAATCAGGTAAGCGCGCCAGTATATATCTTTCTTTTCGTTCATTTTAATCTCTTTCGATTCGAATCACCTTTGTCGGGTTGACCGTTTCTTTTAACCCATCTGATTTCAATTCTTCAATCAATCGCGTCCGCTCAGTTTCTTCCTCTAATCTTGTTTTTACCTCGAAATAATCCGAAGTCGCTTCATCCAATTGTTCCTGTGTTGAATTCACATCTTTCGTTAACTGCTTTCCGTAATATCCTTTCCCAACAACCAAAAGCAAAAGCAACATTATGAAAAAGATGAAGTTCAGATTACCAACCATAAACTCTCTCGTGAAAAAATCGCCGTTCAAAATCTGCACGAATGCATTCGGCTTTCGCTCCTTAGCCGCTTTCTTTTTTGCTGCTTTCTTCTTTATTTTCTTTTTCTCAGTTGCGTCTTGTTCGTCTAACTGAGCTTTGTCTAAAAATTCATTATCCATTGCGTTCAGCTATTCTAAGTTTCGCACTTCGAGCACGACTATTTCTTTCTAATTCTTCTTCATTTGCAACAATAGGATGCCTCACAATCTCATCGAAAGGCTTTAGAACATTCCCGAAAAAATCTTTTTCAATCTTTCCGCTTATCGCTCCACGTTTCATATAATTCTTCACCATTCGATCTTCCAAAGAATGGTAGGACATCACGACCAATCGCCCTTTTGGACTAAGCACTTCTTCAGTCGCCTCAAGAAAACCTTGAAGAACCCCCATCTCATCATTAACTTCGATTCGAATCGCTTGAAACACTTGCGCGAAATATTTATGTTCTTTAAATTTTGGAGCACAAGGCGTTATAATATCAAGCAAGCCTTGCGTCGTTTTAATCTTTCCGTTCAATCGGGCATTGACAATTGCATTGACCAATTTCCAAGCGTTAGAAACCTCACCGTACGCTTTGAAAATTCGCAAGAGTTCTTCTTCAGAATATTCATTGACAACGCTTTCCGCAGTGAGCTCGCCATTCTGATTCATCCTCATGTCCAAGTTGGCTTCACCACGGATAGAAAACCCTCGGTCTTCTTTATCAAATTGA
Source organism: Crocinitomicaceae bacterium (assembly GCA_047630755.1). Taxonomy (GTDB): domain Bacteria; phylum Bacteroidota; class Bacteroidia; order Flavobacteriales_D; family Crocinitomicaceae; genus UBA4466. The sequence goes on from JBLHYG010000013.1 coordinate 110,834, forward strand.
TGTGATGAAACACCTAAGTCAGCGAGAATTCCATCAACCTTCTTAACCCCTAACAATCGAAGGTGGTTTGAGATGTATGCGAAATTCGCGGCAACAAAATCAAAATTTGGCGCCTCCCAAGCATTTTTACGTGCATCAGGGTCTTGATCAAAAACGATCAATCTTCCTTTCGCATTTAATTTTTTAAAAATCTCTTTAGAATGACCACCACCACCAAAAGTGACGTCGATGTAAACTCCATCTGCTTTAATATCAAGCGCGTCGATGCACTCTTGAAGCATTACCGGTACGTGATAATCTGGTTTATTCGCTGTCATTTTCCAAGTCTCCCATTACTTCATCTGCTAAATCAGCAAAATCCGCCATGGAACCTTCGATCATTTCGAAGTATTTCGACTTGTCCCAGATTTCAATACGATCGTTGTATGCGATCAGCATTACTTCCTGGTTTAACCCAACACGATCCATGTGCCCAACAGGAACAAGAGCCCTTCCGGCCTTATCCAAGCTTACCAACTTTGCCCCTTGATGGAAGAGCCGGTAAAACATTCTGTTTTTGGGTTTGAAAAGGTTCATTTTCGAAAGTTTCGCACTAACCTTCTCCCACTCGTGAAGCGGGAATAGCGTTAAACAATCTTCAAAACCCTTATTCAACATGAAATCTAACTGAGCCGCAGGAGGAAGCTGCTTCCGTAAACCGGAAGGGAACATGAAACGCCCTTTAGCGTCCATTTTAACCTCGAATTCTCCTACTAAGCCTGCCATGACAATTTATAATGGGATAAAAATACTTGATTTTTACCACTTTTTACCACTCTCTTTCGTGTTGTTGATAAGTATGAACGTTTATTTCATAGCAAGGTTACAATTATTTTCTAATAATCCCCAATCATAAGGGATAAATCAATGATTTCAGCTCGGTGGTAGAAAGTGGTAGATTAATTTCAGATTGTTGAAAACTCATCAGTTTTCCACAATTTTAAGAACAGCATTAAACATCCAATAAATGATGTAATTTTGCGCCGTGATAAAAACATACAAAAGCTGGTTTTTACTGATCCTTCTCGCCTGCATTTGGGGAAGTTCTTTTATTCTCATGAAACTTGGAATGTTTACTTCTGAGGGAAAAGCGATCTTTTCAGACACGCAAGTTGCTGCGCTCCGAATGTTAATTGCAGCGTTAGCTTTACTTCCATTTGCAATTAAGGCTTTAAATAAACTTAAATCATGGCGGAACCTTCTTCTTTTGACCCTTGTTGGATTTGCAGGAAACTTCTTCCCTGCCTTTCTATTCACCTACGCCGAGACCGGACTTTCTTCTGGATACGCAGGAATGTTGAATAGCTTCGTTCCCATATTCGCTTTGATCATAGGCTTCGTAGTCTTCAAAAACAAATTGACGGCATTACAAGTTTCTGGTATTGCCATCGGAACTGTAGGAATCATTTTACTCACTCTATCCGGAGCAGATTTATCACTCTCTGGTTCTTGGACACATGTCGGCGCAATTCTTATCGCAACGCTCTGTTACGCGATCAGTGTAAACACAATAAAGTATACGCTACAGCACCTATCAGGACTTGAAATAACAGCGCTATCCTTTATGCTAACGATTGTTCCGAGTATAATTATCAACCTTTACTCTGGAACAGTAGAAACAATTCAAACAAACGAATACGCCTATCAAGGTCTAGGATTTATTATCATACTTAGCGTTGTCGGAACAGCTTTTGCGGTCGTGCTTTTCAACGTACTGATCTCGAATTCGTCGGTACTTTTTGCAAGCAGCGTCACCTACTTGATTCCCGTTGTCGCAGTAATTATCGGCCTTTCATTCAACGAACACATCAACATCTATCAAATTGGATCAATGGCGATAGTGCTTACTGGAGTATTTGTAGCCAACGTCTTAGGGAAGAAGAAACTACGTCAGCAAAGCCGCACCGATTGATTAAAAAAGTCGTTCACAAAAAAAAATGGCCGATGAAATTCACCAGCCATTCTCAATCCATTTAAGTACGCTCTATTCTTCAAAATTCAGAAACCCGAACTTCTCTTTACTTCCTTTAATAGCGTAAAACAACATCTTCCTGTTGATGTAGTCCGTGTTAAACAACTTAGGAACTACAATAGCGCCAAGCTCCGTTCGGTCAAAATACATTCTACGTGTCTTATCTCCCGAGCTCAAGTCAATCTCGCAAATAGCAACGGTATTCTTCTTTTTCGATATACGACTAGATTTTACCTTTTTCCCTTCTTCCAGGAAAAACTCACCGGAAGTTTCAGAATAATTCTGGACATTATCATTAAAGAAAAGGTACATCTTATCCCCAGACACATAGCGTGCATACGAACTAAAATAACCTCCATCATTTGTCGATACTTGGTATTTATCAATTTTTGAAAGCCAATCAAAACCGCCATCAGCACCAACTTTGTAGGCAACTATATCGTTGTAATAATAGTAATACGTGGTCGTTGATCTTCCTGTGCTCGCATCGTACCTTGTAACAACACGAACATAATACTGCTCCATTGTTCCTACAATTCCTCCGTCCTCCAAAGCATGGACATCTCGCATTATATAACTGTAAAAAGATGGTTCCACCTCTTTACCCCTAGATTTCTTCTTGTCCAATTTTCTTTTTTCTCGATCGCTCCAATCTGAAGTAATGAAATCTTCACCAAACTCTTCAAAACCTTCAACTATTATTTCTTGATCTTTAAAATCAGCTTTAAGATAGAACATACCTGTAACACCGCTTTTATCTTTATCACCATAAATGCCTGTGATTACAAAAATGCGATCGTTGTCTGAACTGAAAGACATTGCCTCAACTCGTTTTCCATCCAAGTCAATCTCCATTTCAGACTCATCATCCTCCGAGATGTGGTAAATATGCACAGAAACGTAATCATCATACCTTCTAAATATCTTGTTTTCTGACTCCTTATATTCTGTAATAGAAACAAACAAATCTCCAGAATCCGAAAGGTAGAAATCATTAATTGTAGAAATCTTCTCTTTAAATGGCACCTCGTATTCGCCTTCTCTAACCTCCTCTAAGTTTTCATTGTATATTTTAAAACCGTAGGTTGCTTGCTCCTCTTTTTTTCCAGGCACTGTCCAAACGACTGCAAAGAACCCTCTGCTTTGTGATTGATACAAATCAAAAGACCCCTGAAAACGTTTTCTACTACTCTCCACTTTATATGAAGCCAGTTCATCAATCTTTTCGCTCGCTTCCATTGACGAACTGTACTCTTGCATATAAAATACATTTGCTCCCTTCTGACGGTCAGATAGAAAAACAACAAACTTCTCTCCAACAATGGTAGCCGCCTCAAACTTTGCAATTTTACCTTCAGGTGTGCGTAATTCAAGCTTACCTTCATCAATTAACTCTGTGCCTTTGTGATAAGAGCCCTCCAACTTTGTAGTCACCGTAAACCTTCCTGCACCAGACCTCAAAGCATAATAACTATCTTCTCCTTCAGGAATGATATTCAATAATCTCCCTGTACTTTTAGTGAGATCTCCCCATTGAACCTCACCTTGCGCACTGGCATTCATTCCAATAAGCAAAAACCCAAGAAGCAACAGCTTCGCCTGAATTAAACATTTCATAATCTTCATTTCTTAATATTAAATTGATTCACTAAAGTAACATATAATAGAGAGTAAACCAGAAAAGACACCAGCACCAGTATCTTTAAAGAGAAAAAAGAAACATTTTAAACCATTTAAATGTGGGTTCTTAATATAAATCTCTATCTTTGTCGTCCGAATTTTCGGGTTATAAACAATTAAAAACAAGGCTATATGTACGCAATAGTGGAAATAGCAGGGCAGCAATTCAAAGTGCAAAAAGACCAAAAGATCTTTGTACACCGTTTAGATGCAGAAGAAGGAAAGAAAATTAGTTTTGATAAAGTTCTTCTTATTGACAACGATGGAAAAGTAACTCTTGGCGCCCCGGCTATAGAAGGTGCAACAGTTTCAGCGAAAGTTGAAGAGCACGTTAAAGGAGACAAAGTAATCGTTTTCAGAAAGAAAAGAAGAAAAGGTTACAAAAAGAAAAATGGACACCGTCAGAGCTTCACAGCGATTACGATCAGTGACATTAAAGTAGGTGGTGCTAAACCAGCAGCAGCTAAAAAAGCTGAAGCAACTAAGGAAGAAGCTCCAAAAGCAGAAGCGAAAAAAGCTCCAGCTAAAAAAGCAGCTCCAAAGAAAGACGAAGAAAAATAATAACAATCCCTTTTGGGACATAAATATTAAATACTATGGCACATAAGAAAGGAGTCGGTAGTTCGAAAAACGGTCGTGAATCAGAATCTAAACGATTAGGAGTTAAGATTTTTGGTGGACAAGCAGCAATTGCTGGGAACATTATTGTTCGTCAAAGAGGTACTAAACACCATCCAGGAACGAATGTAGGGATCGGAAAAGATCATACTTTATTCGCTTTAACTGACGGTCTCGTAGAATTCCGCAAAAAAGCAAACAACCGTTCATTTGTATCAGTTACTCCATTTGAGACAGCTGAAGCATAATTGAACATTACAATTTTATAGGAAAGCGAATCTCATTTAAGATTCGCTTTTTTTTGTTTTAGGACTTTAATAGTTCAGGCTACTAGTTTCAAGTTTTCAGTGGATCACTGCAGGTTAACTAATATTTGAATTGTTCTAAGGAGCAAACCCAGAAACTAAAAACCCGAAACCAAAAACCTTATTTAACCAATAAGAATTAACTAAATTCGCTTCCGATAATTATCGGAACTAATTCAACAAAAAAAAAGAGATGCTAGAGATTCAACGCATTAGAACAGACAAAGACAGTATTATTGAAGGACTTAAAAAACGTCACTTTGATGCAACACCGATTATAGATGAATTGTTATCCATTGATGAAAAGTGGAGAATCTATAAAGGTCAGATGGAAACTGCTGCGTCAGAGATGAATCAACTCTCTAAGCAAATTGGAATTTTATTCAAACAAGGAAAGGCTGCTGAAGCGAATGCTATCAAAGGTCAAACGGCTGAATTAAAATCAAGAGAGGCGGATTTGAAAGAGAAGGTGGATGCTTTCGAACAGCAAATCACAAACTTGATGTATCAATTGCCAAATGTTCCAAACGAACTTGTTAAAGCGGGTAAGAGCGAGCTAGACAATGAAACGGTTGAAGAACATGGCAATGCTGTTTCTTATGATTTCAAAGCGATTCCACACTGGGAATTGGCGGACAAATACAATCTTATTGATTTCGAGTTAGGCGTTAAGATTACAGGTGCTGGATTTCCGGTTTACATTGGGAAAGGAGCGAGATTGCAGCGCGCATTGATCAACTTCTTTATCGACGAAGCGGTTGATGCAGGATACAAAGAACATCAAGTTCCGCATTTTGTTAATGAGGCATCTGCCTATGGAACAGGACAGCTTCCAGACAAGGAAGGTCAAATGTATCACATTGGCGTAGATGATTTATATGTAATCCCAACAGGAGAAGTTCCTTTGACGAACATTTACCGTGGAGTGATGCTGCCAGACGAGAATTTCTCAATCAAACTTACAGGGCATACACCTTGTTTCAGAAGAGAAGCAGGATCTTATGGAAGTGACGTTCGTGGGTTGAATCGTTTGCATCAATTTGACAAAGTAGAAATTGTTCGTATTGAGCACCCGTCAAATTCAGATGCAGCGTTGAAGGAAATGGTTGATCACGTAAAAGGATTGCTAGAAAAACTTGGCCTTCAATACAGAATTTTGCGTTTGTGCGGTGGAGACACTGGGTTTGCAGCTGCCATGACGTATGACTTCGAAGTTTACTCTGCAGCGCAAGAGAAATGGCTTGAAGTAAGTTCAGTTTCTCGCTTCGATACGTTCCAATCAACACGATTGAAATTGAGGTTCAAAAATGCTGACAAGAAAAGTCAATTGTGTCACACATTGAATGGCTCCGCTTTGGCATTGCCTAGAATCATGGCATCATTGATGGAAAATCATCAAACCGAAAACGGAATTGCTATTCCTGCGGTTCTTCAAAAGTATACTGGATTCGAAAGTATTTAGAATTGAGGATCGTTATGGAGTTTCGTGTTCATTTAAATCTGTAACGATTTTTTAATTGCCGCGTTGCACTATTATGAAAACACTCCTCTCCATAATCGTTTTCTTTTCGTTTTGTAGCGTAAATGCTCAAAACAGTCAAGACACGCTTTCCATTTATTTCGATTTTAATAAATCTACAATTTCAAGCGCTTCAAGTAAAGATTTAATGGAATTCAATGCTTCAGAACACATGACTATAATCAGTGTCGTGGCGCACTGTGACACTTCCGGAAGTCAAGCGTACAATTTAAAACTCGCCCAAAAACGATTGGATGCTGTTCTACTCAAGATCGATTCAACGACCACTACAAGCATTGCACAGGGCGAAAAAATATCTTCCAAAGCAAAAAATTACGACGCGCAATTTTACCGTCGGGTTGACATCATCTATTCGGACAAATCCAAAGAACCGCCGAGCTTAACTGAAAGCGTCGTTGAATTCATAGAAAGCGAGGACGCAAAACTCAACATTGATCTGAAAATTCTGTTCTATCCTGGAGAAGCACGATTGTTGCCGGAATGTTTCTCTGAAGTTCAGGAGTTCCTTGCGCTCATGAAAAAAAATCCGAATCTGGAAGTTCACATTCACGGCCATGTTTGCTGTGGCCCCAACTACATTCTATCAAAGAACCGTGCCCATGCCATTTACATGTACATGCTAGAAAATCGAATTAATGCAAAGCGCATGAAATATACGGGTCATAGCAATACGCAACCAAGAAAATGGCCAGAAAACACTGTTGAGAACAGGGATGCAAATCGACGCGTCAGCTTGGAGTTCACCAAGAAATAACTTGGAAATAGACCAAAGAACAGCAAATTACGTTTACTTTTAAGTACCGAAGGTTTAAAGTCGTCTTCACTAAACAGTAATTTACATCCTCATTGCATGAAAGCACTTCTTATTCTTTCCATAGTATTCGCTTGTTTGCGTTCCAACGCTCAAGATACACTATCGATTTATTTCGCTTTTGACAGCTCTTCCCCAAATGCAAATGAGCTGAAAAAAATCACCGAATTCAAAAAATCCAATTACGTAAGCCTTGAAGGAATCTCAGCATTTTGCGACACTACTGGTACAAGTTATTACAATCAAATTTTGGCCAGCAAAAGACTAAAAACGGTTCTGAATTTATTGAATTCCGAGTCAACACAAACACATTTAGATGGCGAGACAGAAGCAGCCAATTCTAAGAAATACAATGCTGCTCAATCAAGACGCGTGGATATCATTTACAAATCTAAAACTGCTCCAATCGAGAAAAAAACACCTTCAACTTGGAAAGGCGCCGATGTTTTAGAAAGGCAATTCGAAAATTTCCTAGCGGGCGACGAACAAGAAATATCAATGGATTTATCGCTGCTTTTCATTCCGGGCTATCCCGTTTTGATTAAAATATGTGAACCCGAAATTGTGGAGTTGTTTGAACTTATGAGGGATCATCCAAACATTGATGCTATTATTCACGGTCATGTTTGTTGTGCCGACGATTTCAAATTATCATTTGATCGGGCCTTGATGGTTACTGATTACCTGATAACACGTGGAATATCAAAAGATCGATTGCAATACAAAGGACACAGTAACAAAGACCCAAAATTCACACCTGAGGTGACCGAAGCAGACCGTCTTGCAAACCGACGCGTTGCTGTTGATTTCATAAAGAAATAATCTGATATCTTTAAAAGACAAAATCGAATTTCAATGACTAGCGTTCAAGATGCATTTGATAAAATAACGGCAAACATCAAGCGATTGCCTTCGACTCCGATTAAGGTTGAAGACGCGCTTGGCTATGTAACAACGAGCGACATTCATTCGCCAATCAACATGCCTCCTTTCAATCAATCTGCAATGGACGGTTATGCTATTTGCGGCAATCATTTGAATCAATTTAAACTCATCGGGGAAATCCAAGCGGGCGATAGTGGAGAGGGAATTGAGCTTGCAGAAGGAGAGGCCGTTCGCATTTTCACGGGGGCACTCGTCCCAACATCAGCGACGGCAATAGCGAAACAAGAAATCGTTGAAAGCGACGGATCGATAATCCAATTAACAGAATCTGTTTCCGACAACATGAACATTCGATTTGCCGGTGAGCAAGTTCAAACTGGCGCTATTGTTTTAAAGAAAGACACGACAATCAACCTAGGTGCAATTGGCTATTTGTACATGCTCGGAATTCATGAAATTGAAGTTTCCAAAAAACCAAAAGCGATCATTATTGTAACTGGAAATGAATTGATAGCTCCAGGTCAAGAATTGACTTCAGGAAAGATTTATGAATCAAACTCTTATACCTTGAAAGCTGCGTTAAAATCCGTTGGCGTGGATGCCGAGATCCAATCTGTCAAGGATGATTTCGAATCGACCAAGGATATGATTTCAAAAGCTTTGTCTCAATGCGATTTGGTCATTACATCGGGCGGAATCTCTGTTGGCGACTATGACTTTGTTGGCAAGGCAATGCACGAATTGGGGGTGAATGAAGTCTTCTACAAACTCAAACAAAAACCGGGGAAACCACTGTTCTTTGGGACAAAAGATCGAACATCTGTATTCGCTTTGCCCGGGAACCCAGCTGCGGTACTTTCTTGTTTTTACATGTATGTGATTCCCGCTATTCGGATGATGCAAGGTTATGGCACTCCCCAATTGGAACAGCGATCGCTTAAAATAACTTCTGAATACAAAAAAGGGGCTGCGTTAACGCATTTCTTAAAGGCGTATGCAAATGGCAATGAGGTTCGAATTCTGAATGCTCAAAGTTCGGCCATGCTGAGCTCTTTCTCCGAAGCGAATTGCTTGGCGAAGTTACCAGAAGGAAGGACGGATTGGTCCGTTGGTGATGACGTGGAGGTGTTTATGCTGCCTTAGTGCTAACTAAGCTAAGTTTTGCCGAATTAGCCATCCGTGAAAAGTAGTCCAACATAACCAGCCAACGTCTTTCGCCAGCGCATCTCAGTACTTAAACTAAATCAATGCATATTACTGGACAACCAACGCTCCATTTTTTCAACGCTAAGATCCTTGCGTTCAGCCAATGATTTCACCTGATCTTCGCCAATTTTCCCGACTCCAAAATACTTCGATTCTTCGTTCGCGAAATACCAACCAGAAACACTCGCGGTAGGCAACATTGCCAAACTATCTGTAAGTGAAACCCCCGTAAGCTGTGTCGCATTGAGCAATTCAAACAATGCAGGTTTTTCTGTGTGATCTGGACATGCTGGATATCCCGGAGCGGGGCGTATTCCTCTGTATTTCTCCTTGATCAATTCATCATTGCCCAACCCTTCATCTTTAGCATATCCCCAAAGATCGGTTCGCACCTTTTTGTGCAAGTACTCGGCAAATGCTTCAGCCAGACGGTCTGCCAATGCTTTCAATAAGATTGAGTTGTAGTCATCATGATCCGCTTCGAACGCTTCTACTTTGCTGTCAATGCCAATTCCAGATGTCACAACGAATCCGCCAATGTAATCTACTACTCCCGTTTCACGAGGAGCGATAAAATCGGACAAAGCGATATTTGGAACACCTGCTGCTTTTTTCGATTGCTGGCGAATAGAATGTTGAACCATCAGCAGTTCACTGGCATTTTCCGGATCGTAAATATGAATATCATCTCCAACGGAAGAAGCTGGGAACAGTCCAACAACACCTTTATGCGTCAACCATTTTTCTTCCTCGATTTGTTTCAACATCGCTTTTGCATCTGCGAAAAGTTTAACAGCCTCTTCTCCGACTACCTCATCACTTAAAATGGCAGGATACTTTCCATGCAACTCCCAAGTTCTGAAAAACGGCGTCCAATCAATATATAGAAGTAACTCATCTGTCGTAACCTCAACGTAGTTCACTCCCAATTCATTTGGCTCAACGATATTCGTCTCTTTCCAATCGATTTCGTACTTGTTTGCACGTGCAGTTTCAATGGTTAAAATTGTTTTCTTCGCTCTATTCTTTGCATGGTTCTCACGAACCTTGACATACTCTTCTTTAATTGACTTTACGAACGCCTCTTTTTTACTTCCCAGTAAACTTTCAACAACGGTCACTGATCGAGAAGCATCGAGAACATGAACCGTTTGGTCCTTCTTGAAGTGCTCATCAATTTTTACAGCAGTATGAACACGAGATGTAGTCGCGCCTCCTATCATCAATGGAATTGACAATCCTGCCCGTTCCATTTCTTTGGCAACAGTCACCATTTCATCCAGCGACGGCGTAATCAAACCGCTTAAGCCGATTACGTCAACATTGTGCTCAATTGCCTCTTTGATAATTCTTTCCGGTGGAACCATCACACCAAGGTCAATGATTTCGTAATTGTTGCATCCTAAAACAACGCCAACAATGTTTTTTCCAATATCATGGACATCTCCTTTAACGGTTGCCATCAATACCTTTCCTGAAAACGTCATTTTACCCCCTTTCTCTGCTTCGATGAATGGCAATAAATGAGCTACGGCCTTTTTCATTACTCGTGCTGATTTAACAACCTGAGGCAAGAACATTTTTCCGCTTCCAAATAAATCCCCAACCACGTTCATTCCATCCATCAACGGGCCTTCAATCACTTCTATAGGGCGGTCAAATATCAGTCGGCATTCTTCCGTATCCTCAACAATATAATCTGCAGTACCTTTTACCAAGGCATGTGTAATTCGCTCTTGAACCGTTCCTTCTCTCCAACTTAAATCCACAACGCGCTTCTTCCCTTCTCCGCCTTTTACCGTGTCGGCATATTCAAGCAAACGTTCTGTCGCATCCTCTCTCTTATTGAAAAGCACGTCTTCAACACGTTCGAGCAATTCCTTATTGATATCGCTGTAAACCTCCAACATTGACGGATTCACAATCCCCATATCCATTCCATTTTGAATGGCGTGATACAAGAAAGCCGCGTGCATTGCTTCGCGAACCGTATTGTTCCCTCTAAACGAAAACGAAACGTTCGAAACACCTCCACTCACGTGAGCGCCGGGTAAGTTTTCTCGAATCCATTTTGTTGCGTTAAAGAAATCCAAAGCATTGTTATTGTGCTCTTCCATTCCTGTTGCAACGGGGAAAATATTTGGGTCAAAAATGATATCGTTTTGGTTGAAACCAACCTTATCTACAAGTACGCGGTACGATCTTTCACAAATCTCAATTCGGCGCTCGTAACTATCCGCTTGACCGTCTTCATCAAAGGCCATAACAATTACGGCAGCTCCGTACCGTTTTACTTTTTTCGCTTGCGCAATGAAATTCTCCTCGCCTTCTTTCAATGAAATTGAATTCACAACACCTTTTCCTTGAACGCATTGCAATCCAGCCTCAATAATTTCCCATTTCGAGCTATCGATCATAACAGGAACGCGTGCGATATCCGGTTCGGCAGCAATAAGATTTAAGAATTTCACCATGGCTTCTTTTCCATCGATCATTCCTTCATCCATATTGATATCGATGATTTGAGCACCGCCTTCCACTTGTTCGCGTGCAACACTTAAGGCTTCATCGAACAATTCCTCTTTTATTAAACGAAGGAATTTTCGTGAACCTGTTACGTTTGTTCGTTCACCAACATTTACAAAATTGCTTTCAGGAGTTACGATTAATGGCTCAAGTCCCGAAAGTTTTAAAGTCGCTTTATTCTTCGACATGTTTCTCAATTTCTCTAGGTGAATAATTTACCACCATATCCGCGATTGCAGAAATGTGATCCGGAGTTGTTCCACAACAACCTCCAATAATATTTACTAATCCTTCGTCTAAAAATTCTTTGATCTGTTCGGCCATCATTTCAGGAGTTTCGTCGTATTCACCAAATTCATTTGGCAATCCTGCATTGGGATGGGCACTTACTCCAAACGGACTGTTCTTGTCTAAAACTTGAAGGTAAGGCCGCATCATTGAAGCCCCAAGAGCACAATTCAAGCCAACAGAAAGCAGGTCCATGTGGGCAACGGAGATTAAAAATGCATCCGTCGTTTGGCCTGTCAACGTTCTTCCACTTTGATCTGTAATCGTTCCTGAAACCATAATTGGAATTTTCACTCCACGGTCGTCAAAAACCTCATCGATTGCATACAAGGCTGCTTTGGCGTTTAAGGTATCGAAAACCGTTTCAACCAACAGCAAGTCTACTCCACCGTCCATTAAGGCGTTGGTTTGTTGCTTGTATGCCGTAACAAGTTCGTTGAATGTGATTCCTCTAAATCCAGGATCGTTAACATCTGGAGATATTGATGCTGTTCTGTTTGTTGGACCAATTGATCCAGCAACAAATCGTGGCTTATGCGGTTCGCGAGCGGTAAATTCATCCGCTACTTCTCGCGCAATTTTTGCACTTTGAAAATTGATGTCGTAAACAGCGCTTTCCAAACTATAATCCGCTTGGGCGATTGTTGTTCCCGAGAACGTGTTTGTTTCTGCGATATCTGCGCCAGCAGCAAAATACTCTGAGTGAATTTCTTTGATTATTTCAGGCCGTGTTAACGACAACAAATCATTGTTCCCTTTCAAAGGACTCTTATGATCTTCGAACCACCCTTTTCGGAAATCTTCTTCCTCGAGTTTATGGCGTTGAATCATCGTACCCATCGCTCCGTCGAGTACTAATATTCTATTTTTAAGTATTGATTTTATATCCTGCTTCATTGATATTATTTCTGACTACTGAAGCTGTGGGGATACAAGCTAACTTATCGTTTCTCAGTAAAACCGAGATTGGATTTGGCACCTTTTCTAACTGAGTTAGTTAGGTTGCCAAGGTTTCGTAGGGCCTTATCCCTCCACCTTTCTTCATAAGTCTATTTGAATGAACTGGGACAAAGTTAGCACAAACATATTCCTAAACAAAATTATCCCAAATTGATTAATCTTAGAATTTGGTTTCCATTTCAACCTAGTGAAGAAGAAGTCTCACTAAGTTGAAGTACGACATTAAACTAAGGTCGATAACTTTTTTCTGGCAATTCCAAGAAAGCTATTGTAAATTAGAGGTCTATGAAACTCATACTTATCTCTCTTTTGTTGTTGAGCTATTCAACTTTCGCTCAACTAACAACTTCTAACCTACCGATTCTAATTATTACCAACCAATCGGGCCAAGTAATTCAAGATGACCCTCGTGTTAGAGCGCATCTAGGAGTTATTGACAATGGCGTCGGGAACATGAATAATATTAACGATCCATTTAACAACTACAACGATTCTATCGCGATTGAATACAGAGGCTCTACATCTCAGCAATATCCCAAAAAAGGATACGGATTTGAAACGCAAGACGCCTTTGGGAACAACCTTCCTGTTGGATTACTCGGAATGCCTGTAGAAAATGATTGGATTTTAAACGGACCCTATCCAGATAAAACATTGATTCGAAACGTATTGACTTTCCACCTTGCAAGAGAAATGGGGCATTATGCTTCAAGAACGCGCTACTGCGAATTGGTCATTGACGGCGACTACCGTGGGATTTACATTCTCATGGAAAAAATCAAAAAGGACGGAGACAGGGTTGATGTAGCAGATGTGCACATCCCGAATCAATGGAATGATACAATTACTGGAGGGTACATCGTTAAAGTTGATAAAACCACAGGTGACGTGCCATATCAATGGACCTCGAACTTTAACAATGAAGTGATTTTTCAATTTCAAGATCCAGAATACGATGAATTGGACCCGTTGCAATCGAGCTATATGGAGAATTACATCAATGAATTTGAGGCCGCAATCAACGGCCCAAATTTCGCTGACAATGCGTTGGGTTGGCCAGCATACATTGATGAACAGTCGTTTCATGATTTCTTTATTCTCCAAGAGTTAGGAAGAACTGTTGATGGTTATCGCTCAAGTTCATTCATGCACAAAGACAGGAACACCTTGGCTTGGAATGCAAAACTTGTTGCAGGACCAATGTGGGATTTTAATCTTTCTTACGGAAACGCGGATTACTGTGATGCCGATGAAATTTACGGATGGCAATATGAATTTGATGACATCTGCGGAAACTTCTCTACTTCCATTCCCTTTTGGTGGGAGAAATTGCTGGAAGACTGGCGTTATGAGAGTGATTTAAGATGCCGTTGGGAGGAATTGAGACAAGGTGTATTAAGCACAGCCTACATTAACAATTACATTGATTCAGTTGCTTTGGAGTTAACGGATGCTCGCGTCCGAAATTTCCAGAGATGGCCAATCATTGGACAATATGTAAACTGGAATGGATTCGTAGGTCAAACCTACCAAGAAGATGTTGACTTCCTAAAAACATATATGGAAGAGCGTTCAATTTGGATTGACAACAACCTACCGGGAAATTGCAATGTAGGAATAGAGGAACAAGAATTTGTTGCGCTGTACCACAAAGCTTGGCCAAATCCATTTACAAATCAATTGGCCATTGGATTCTCTACTTTTGGAATTGGAGAAGTGGTTGTTGAAATTCGAGACCTTTCAGGACGTCTTGTTGAACAACGTAAGCTCGGTGAGAAATTTGCAGGCGCGCATGCTATTGAAGTGAACAGTAATGCTTGGGACCGTGGAAACTACATCTACACGATTTTATTTGATGGTGCAGTTCTTCACTCTGGAAAACTAGCTAAAGTTTAATGATACGACTGATTAAAAGTTTTGGACACGCCTTTCGAGGCATCTATCTACTCGTTCGCAACGAAAAGAATTTTCAAATTCATTTGTATGCCTTGACCGTTGTTGTTGCTGCAGGAATCTACTTCGAGATACATCGCGCAGAATGGGCATTAATTCTCTTAACCTCGGCTATGGTTCTCGGTTTTGAAGGACTGAATTCAGCCTTAGAAAAGCTTTGCGATGAGGTAACATTGGAACGCAAAGAGACGATTAGAAACATCAAAGACATTGCGGCTGGTGCTGTTTTGGTTTGTGCTATTATCGCGGTAATTATTGCAGGGTTGATTTTTGGAAATAGATTGATTGCGCTCTTCTAAAGATTTACATCAGGAAGAATACAACAGTAATAAATCATCTATTGAAATCACTTTATTCTTGATACATGCTAGTATCAGCCCCACCATGTTTTTTGAATTCGTCTTTTGCAGTAAGTTTTTCTTATGTCCCTCAACGGTTCGAATGCTAATAAACAGTTTTTCAGATATTTCAGCAGCCGTACATTCCCGACAAATTAAATTTATGACTTCCAATTCCCGCTCTGTAAAATGGATCCCTTGACCAATAGAAACACTTTTCCTGTTCTTTAACTGTAGTCCCCGCCTCATTATATCAACGATTAAATCATCATAATAATGACCAAATTCAACGGTGCGATTAATTGCAATTAAAACCTCATCGAACGAAGAGTTTTTAAGAAGGTAACCGTGAGCACCTTTTTGAATGAGATAAAGGATAAACGCCTCCTCCTTGTGCATTGATAAGATGATTACTTTAATGTTCGGGTACTTTTCTTGCAGAAGAGATAAGGCTTCAATCCCGTCCATTTCGGGCATATCCAAATCCAATAATACGACATCAATAGCGGGCGATTCAGATAATTGAGTCATTAGCTCCATTCCATTATTCGCTTGAATTTGAACATCGAGATAATCAATTGCAGAGAGCAATCTGCTTAAACCATCCAGAAAAAGCAAATGATCATCAGCGATCGCAATTTTTATTTGTTTCATTCAACGGTTGTTTTTGGATTCATGAGTATTGTTGTTCCTTGATTTGAACTTTCTATAGAAAGATCGAAGTCTATCATTTCTGCCCTCAACGTAATATTTAAAAGCCCCATACCAGTAGACCGGTTTTGATCAAATCCAATTCCATCGTCTGTAATCTTCAAGGTGAATAAGTCGTCAAGGGAATTCAGGTCAACGCTTATTTTAGAACATTTGGAATGTTTAAGCGCATTTGCAAATACCTCTTGAATAATCCGATACGCATGGAGCTCAACATCTGAAGAGAATCGCGTTGCGTCAATGGTACTTTTTAATTCTACACGAATAGTTTGCGAACTAATTTTTCCAATATAGTCCCGAATAACTGCGGTCAATCCAAACTTGATTAAAACTGGGGGCTTGAGGTTATAACTGATTTGACGTATGGAAAGGGAAATTTCGTCCATGATGTCACTGAACCGTTCAATGGTTTCATCTCTTTGGTCCTTGAGCGCTTCATTGCTTAAACTGCTTAATGAAATTTTCGCGATGGCAATTTGAGCCCCAATTTCGTCATGTAAGTTTGATGCGAACGCACTTCGTTCATTTTCCACAACTTTCATCGAAGAATGAATCAGCATTTTTTGATGCTCCACTTTTATACGTTCTACGTCTAACTTTTGTGCAGCCAATCGTCGTTGATAAATCAGCACAAAAAAGACAATGGAAAGACCCAACACGAATGCTAGAGCCATTCCAACTGCGACTAATTGGACAAATTCTTGCCCCCCTTGATCTTCCATAGTCCAATGCTAATTAGTAAATAATAGATGGTCATAAATACAAAATGAATCTTCCAGATCCATATCGCCAATTCTCCTGTGTTTAGAATTTTCAAACTAAAGATGAAGAGTAGAATATTTGCTGAGAAGTAAATCAATACCGCTGAATTAATCCAAAACAAGGGTGTTGAGTTCAGCGTATTCGATTGAAGAGCAATCATTGTTTTCCCCCAAACAATAAGAGACAGTACGATCAAAATAATACATTCCACCGTTTTTGCCAGCGCATTCATTTTAAAAGGAGAGTGTAGAACTGTCATATCGATAATTGCAAAAATTACAAAAAGACAGGCGACTCCAAGCACCAAAAATCGAAAACGACTACCAAATTGCCTGCTATAATAAGAGAGCAACAAAAACAATTCAATCGGTGTAAGAATATGCGAAATGAAAAGATTATTCATTTCCATCCGCCATAAAGCACTTGAAATCAATTCTGCGACCAACGCCAGAACAACCAAATAAACAATACTTCGTTCCGCCAATCCCGCCTTATTGAATTTTACAAGACCAATTATTACTGGAATTAGGATTGGAACGAAAGCTATTGATGCAAGTAAGGTAACCATTCCACTTTATTGATTACAATCATCATTTCTCTCTTTGTATAGGGCACTGCAGCCGCAAGTTGATGGACACGGAAATGCAAAATCATAAATCCCTGTAGCGCCGGTAGTATTCGGAATAATATCATTATTGTCATTATCAACACCGACAAAAATTAAGGTCACAACGTTTTTACCTGTTTCTGGATCCGTCTTAACTCCGGGATAAGCCCTTACGGAAACAACATGTGGCTGGTTGAAAATTTCTATGAAATCAGCACGATCGATAGTATATGATTTTGGATAGCCAATATCTGAATCTGGTCGCCTTAAATCTTGCCATGCAAAGGTCATGTCCTGAGCATCTGAAAGCGAAAGCGCATTATAAGTTCCGTCTTCTATATCTTGAATAATGTTGTTTTTCATAGTGTTTAAATTAAGTGAAATTAAATGTAAGAAATTAAGGCTGAGAATTCCTTTCAAGTGGACAGATTGCGTAGAAATACGCATGGAATTGCAGGAATTACGCATTTTCCGAATAGCAGGACTTATACGCTTTCCTAAGCGCTAACGGGCAGGTAGATTTGTACTCAACGAACCACTTATTCGATCCTCCCATATGTGATTCAATAGTGGACAAATTAACTTTTAAACTTAAAAATTATGTCAAGTAATGTAACTCTAGTATTAAACACAATTAACTGTGTAAGCACATCAGAATCAGGAAAAGACGAAGTCTATATTAAGTATTGCGCCGATTTCGGTGATGAAAAAACATACCCAAGTGATGGTTCATATCACTCTATGAGTCCATCAGAAAACAACCCATGGAGCATTGATCACGAGTTTGAATTTGAAAATTATTTATACATCCAGTTAATGGACAGCGATACAGGATCGGATGACCCTCTTGGATCATATACATATCAAAAATCGAATGCAACTACAAAAGCTACGAATTTGGTGTCCAATCCAAATGGAGCCATCTACAATCTTGAAGTGAATCAGGGATAACTTTTTGAAAACGAATTCAATTAAAAGTCAAGACTATATGGGAGTTTTGACTTTTTTTTGTTCGAACTTATATCAACGTTTCTAGTCGCCCAACGATTTCAAGTTCAGAAATCCACTCGGAATTGAAACAATACTATTTTTCATTTTCCAAACAGTTTCGGGTATTTCTGTCAACCCAATACCATCAAGAATAGAAATCAAAAAAAGCGAAAATCCCTAATCAGTAAAACGCACAATGGGTTCGTTTAAAATGTCTGTTAAATGCAATAACTCCAGTTTCAATTGCAACTAATTCTTGATACAAATTCACTTTGTATGGTAATTCTGAATTCGATACCTTTGGTCAACAGTATTACAAACATTGCTACTTAATGCTCAAGAACTTCTTTTCCATCGTTTCAAAAAATGGCATAAATCATACATTTTTAATTCTAGCTCTTTTTGGTTCGACGCAATTGTCTGCTCAACACTCGTTCGATTATGACAATTCGATTCCAGTAGTTCGAATTTCGGACACATTAGCGAACCCATGGGCAGGAGGTTTAAATTTCATCCAGATTTCGGAATTCGATTACAATCAGAATGGAGTGATGGATCTTTTTGTATTCGACAGGAGCAGTGATCAAATTAAAGTCTATACTCAAGAAACGGGACCCAATGGTCTTTTTTACCAACATCAATTTGGTGCAAGCGAACTTTTCCCGCCCGATTTACGGTATAGAGCACAACTCGTCGATTATGACAATGACGGAAGAAATGACCTCTTTACATGGGGAATTGGAGGACTAAAAGTATATCGCAATGTTTCCAATGGTGTAAATGGATTGCAATGGATCGTATTTAAAGACATTGTTTATTCGGACTACGCAGTTACAGGCATCAATCCACTATTTATCAGTGCAGACGACATCCCAGCCCTTGTTGATGTCGATTACGACGGTGATCTGGATGTTTTAACTTCAGACGCCCAAGGTTTACGCATCGAATACCACCAAAACCAAAGCATGGAAACGTATGGGATTCCTGACTCCCTTCTTTTCGTTCAGAAAAATGAATGCTGGGGAAAGTTTACCGAAGGATTAAATTCAAGCGTCGTAACACTGTTTGATCCTAATCCGCCATGTGTTGGAGGCAATATTCCAAATCCAGAAAAGAACGCAACGCTTTCAGAATACAAATTAATTGCGCATCAAGGAACATCCATTTTGGCTTTAGACATAGACAGTTCTGGCGTACGCGATCTAATTCTCGGAGATGCTGCATATAATGGGTTGACACTTCTTTTAAACGGTGGAACGGCTGTTAACACGGACTCACCGATGATTAGCTTTGACGATGCATTCCCTTCCTATACTACACCAGTTAAATGCAACAATTTTCCAGCTTCATTCTACGTAGATGTCGATTTTGATGGATTGAATGATTTGATTGTTTCCCCGAATTCCGAAAATTCTTCTTTTGATAAAAACAGCGTCCTATTTTATAAAAACCTCACTTCAAACGGTCAGCCAACATTCAGTCCCGTTTCGACAAATTTCCTTCAGTCGAGTATGATTGAACACGGAACCGGTTCTATCCCTGTGCTCTTTGATTACAATGAAGACGGACTTAAGGATCTACTCGTAGCAAACTATTACAACTACAAAGCAACAAATCAAAAAGAGAGTTTAACCGCGTTGTATTTGAATACTGGAACTTCAACAGCACCTGTGTTTAAATTCATTGACGATGATATTTTGAATCTTGTTAACGCAAATTTAGGCTTGCGGTCTGTCCCAACTTTTGGTGATATTGATAATGATGGCGACGAAGATCTATTTCTTGGTTTGGAAGATGGAACGCTCATTTTTTATGAAAACACATCGACGGGAAATGGAGCTGTTTGGACACTTGGAACACCAAACTACCAAGACAGTCAAGCAAATATTATCAGTGTCAATGCCTTTTGCTACCCGCAATTATTCGATCTTAATAACGACGGATTACTCGATCTACTTCTTGGAAACAGACTTGGGAATATTATCTATTATCAAAATGTTGGAAGCGCCACAATTCCATCGTTTGAACTCGTAAACTCTACACTAGGACAAGTTGACATTCTCCCTGGAAACCAAAGCTCGAACGCTGCAATTCACTTCTTCCGTGAAAACAATGAAATTGATTTACTATGTGGATCATTTAAAGGAACGTTATCCTATTACACCGACATCGCCACCAACCTAGCGCAAGGAGCTGCATTCAATCTTGTTTCAGACAATTATCAAGGAATTGATGTCGGAAAACACTCATCAATCTACTTGGATGATATTGATAATGATGGAATTCTAAATGCTTTTCTTGGGCAAGATCTTGGCGGAATCTTCCATTACAATCTTAACGAAGGATCCATTGGATTGACCGAACGAAGCCAAACTCAATTGGCCATATACCCAAATCCTGCACTAGAATTCGTAACGATAAGCACTGATCAATTGATCAATAGCATTCAGGTTGTCGACATGAGAGGTCGCATTCAATTTTCAGAAAACAACATCAATAAAATGGGGTTAATTGTTCCGGTAATTGATCTGGATGCTGGAATTTATATACTGCTGGTTGAATTGACTTCAGGTCAATTGGTATCCAAAAAATTAATTATCAGATAACTAACCGTGTAAACGTATTTAAAATGTTTCAATTCTGGAGAACGTATAAATCTAAAATGCTCGAAGAAGTAAATCCTTCAAGTCTGGGATTGTTCCGCATTTTAATTGGTTTTATCCTCTTTATTCAAACGGTTTCATTCATGTCCGACGACTTTGTCACCAAGAATTTTGTTGATTCGAACATTCGGTTCAAATTTTCAAATTTTGAATTTCTGGAACCTCTATCAGAACAAGGCATGAATTTGCTACTCTTCGCAATGATGATTGCATCCATTTTCATCATGCTCGGTCGGTTTTTTAAAATTGCTACAGCCTTTTTCGGGTTGGCTTTCACCTATTTATGGCTGTTAGACAAAAGCTACTTCAACAATCACTATTACTTCATTTCTCTTCTCGTTCTTTTACTGTTCATCTCAAATGCCGATGCTTGGGGTTCACTTAAAGGGAAAAACAAGAAAGCTACAATACCCTATTATCAGGTTTTTGCCTTAAAAGCGCAAATATTTCTAACATTTTTCATTGCTGGCATTAACAAAATTAATTATTACTGGATGGTTAAACACCAGCCAATGAAACACATCCTTGAGGCCAAAGCCGAGCTGAACGGATACGATTGGCTTAACTCTTCCTTCTTTACGGGCTTCTTCTCATGGTCAGGGCTTCTTTTTGATCTTAGCATAGGCTTTTTACTTTGGATCCCGAAAACGAGACGTCTTGGAGTTTTGATGTTCATCGTATTTAACCTACTCAATTATTGGCTGTTCCATGACATTGGAGAAATTGGAATTTTCCCGTTTCTATTATTGGCGTGCATCCCCATTTTCTTGGACCCGATTAAAACATCAAAAAAATTAGAATGGCTCGTTCCAAATAAAACCAAAATTACTTCTAAGTCAACTTCCAAGCCGATATTGGTCTATATTCTTTCTGGCTTTTTAGTGCTCCAATTGGTACTTCCTTTTCGACATGTATTGTATGAAGGACACGTAGATTGGAACGGACTTGGCCAGCGCTTTTCATGGAGAATGAAAATCATGTACAAAGAAGTCGATATGCACTTTTATCTTGTTGAGGAAGGTAAAACGGATAAGTTAGAAGTCAATCTAGGTAATTTTCTAAATGATAAACAGTACACGAATCTCATGTACTACCCCGACTTCATTCCTATTGTTGCACAATACATTAAAAAAGTAGGCGTCGAAAAAGGACTGAAAAATCCAAAAGTTCTCGCTGACTTCAAAGTGGGCTTCAACGGAAACAAAAAAATGATTCTGGTCGACCCTGAAGCAGACTTGTCAAAAGTGAAATATGCGACGGGAAATGAATTGTATTGGTTGAAATCAAAGGTTTGGTAAACGAAAGAGACGTTCTACTCTGTGGTAACACCAAATTAAAAAAAACAAGGGTATCTTTGCAGACTAACTAACTTCGCTTCTTGTTATTAATTATAAGTCACCTTTCTATAATTAGTAACAGGTTGCCATATTACTTAATATAAAATATGCTTCACCTATTTAAATTCAATACTTTTATTGGCCATCAGCTTAAATCTACACTCTCGATTTTAAGTTTAATTTTTCTGTTTAATTTTTCTGGAATTGCTTGCGATACCTCCCCAATATTAACGGCATCTAATGTGAATAATGTCGGTGGTGGTTTCTTTACATTTGACCTTCAAGTCTGCATAGGCAGCAATGGTTCTGTCAATGGATTGGACGTAACAATGGGATGTGGATTGAATATCACGGCAACAAGTGCTGCGGTATTAAACAATGGAGGGAATATTGCAACTGCTAATATTGCTGGAGGAGTCTTAACATACACCTATGGAGGTGCAGGAGACTTTGAGCCAGACGATGGAATTGCAGGTCCATGTTTTACAATGACACTTACGGTAAATGGCAACCCCGAGAACTGTTCCGTCACCTCGACAGGAATTAACGATGGTTGTTTGATTATCGCCACCTCTTGGTCAACCACCGTCCCCGGCCCATGTGTCGTCGATTTTACAATGACCGCCCCCGGTTCTCAGGCAGGCAATACCTTAGGTGCTGGAAATACCTGCACGCTCCGGGCAAGTGAGGATCAAACATTTGAAATCACCATTCCATGCAATGATACGTGGACATTCACGCTCTGTAATGGAGGCTCGACATGGGATACCTATCTCTACTTGTCAAATTCCTGTTGCGCCTCAAATGTATCCTTAAATGATGATTTCTGTGGCCTTCGATCGCAGATCACAACAGCTCTTGCTCCAGGTGTGTACTACGCTACCGTAGAAGGATATGGCTCCACATCAGCAGGAACCTATACGCTAGATGTCACTAGTGCAAATCCTTGCTCAGTTTTACCCGTCACACTTTCTGAATTCTTAGGGAATTATGATGACGAAAGCAGGAGTAACGTCTTAAATTGGACGACCATCACGGAAAGCAATAATGATTACTTTGTCTTGGAACGATCATCCGACTTACTCTCATTCGATGAAATCGCTACGATTGACGGAGCTGGAAACTCGCTGCAGAAAAAGCACTACTCTTATAGTGACCCAATTGAAACTTCCGGAGTTTTCTATTACAAACTCAAGCAAGTCGACTTCGACGGTTCATACACGTACTCAAATGTGATCGCATTAGAAACGAGTTTCAGTACATCATCTTTCTTCGCAAGTGTTTATCCAAATCCTACTAAAGATGAATTCACTATCGCGACAAACGCGCGATTGGAATCCAATTCGATCGAAGTTGAAGTCTATTCGAGTCAATCAAAACTAATTCATTCGGAATATCTAACGGGATCGACGAATGCTTCCAATTACACAATCGATGTGCGTTCTCTAGAAAGTGGAATATATACCATTCGCCTGCGTTCTGGAGATCAAGTTGAAGTAAAAAAGATCGTGATTATTTAATCCAGTTCACTTCTTAAAATAGTTAAGCAGGCTTCTAATTCATTAGGAGCCTGTTTTGATTTAAAACGGAATCAAGAATAGGGATGAAGTACTATCATGATGATTCAGAGATGTTTGAGAAGAGGAAGAGGGTTAGGTTGTGGAAATAGCTTCATTTATTACTCCTTACGATTCTGTATGATGCGTTATTTTAATTTCAAAATATCAGATTTCAAAATTTCTATATTGTCCTTTATATGATTTTCGATTTGTTCGTATTCTTTTAGATTACCAGCACTAATTGAATTTATTTGTTCAAGAGTTTTAGTATTTACGATTCTCAATTCATATCCCCATTCCGTTTCTGTATCACCAGGAACCTCAGGAAAAGCGTTACTAACAAAACGTGTTAATATTAAAAAATCGACATCCACCTCTTCAATTATTGGTGTGCAATATTTTTTATCAAAGACACCTTGATATGCGACACCCATCAGTTTTTTGAAAGGGAATGGTTCTACTTGAACACTTTCGAACTTATTAAGTTCTGTTTCAATAACAGGATTAAAGTCATATCCAGCCCCTGAATAACCATAACCATTTGAACATTGAACAACAAGTATTTTAAGGGTGTCAATGTTTAAAGTTTCATTTATTATTGTTGCCTCCAAATTGACACTGTCTTTTACAGTTACATTTAAGTCCGATTTATGAGCGTTCTTTTTTTCGGTCGAATTACAACCTACAAGCATAAAACAAAATAGAGTTATCGGAACAAGACCAATCAATATGATTTGTGATTTGAAATTCATTGGATTAAGATACAAATATCCTCACCTAGTGTTCAACTTTTTTGACTGGAACTTATTATTCGGTAACGTGATGACTGTAAATGAACAAAAGTCCACTCCAAATCCCAACTTAGTCCTTCCGATAGGAATCGGAACCGCCAAAAAAACTCCAGAAAGCAAAAAAATACACAACGTCGCACTAAACATGATTGGACAAGGCCTAACTACCTGAATTACATAACACAAAAAAAGTGTCCATTTCTGAACGCCTTTACCAATTTTAGTGGTGATAGCTGGAAACATGTGTTTTACATATCCTTTAGTTCTGTATGGCTTATTTTGTTTGGCGCAAGTGGCTCAAAATCCTATTTCAAAATGTAGCCTAAAATTAATCCAGAAATAAAAGAGATTACACCAGTCACAATTGCGAACATTAACTTTTCCTTGTTTCGTTTAAAAAAATTAGACTCATGCCCCTTAACTAAGTTCAATCTAAATGACCCCTTCCAAACCTGAAAAGAAACGAAGGCTGAAATGATAAAAAATGAGCAAAAACTAATTGTTAATATTTGATAAAAGCTCTCATTTGGACAAGCAATTATGAACGTCAAAGACCATATGGCTAATCCTATCATTAAAAAAAATTGTTTAACAACGTTATAATACCACCTTTTACTTTTTTGCACTTCCATGATAAAATCTGCCGCCAAGTCTCTAGAACCAAAGACATACACCTCTCCGACTTTAAACTCAATATTGATTGATTTTCTATTAGTAGAATCTTTAGATTCCCCTTTAATAGATAAGTAATCTGGTCTAGTTCCTCTGGATTCAATCACATCATTCAGCGATTCATAAACAGCATCTTTATCCTCTATAGAGATCAATAAATCACGATCTTTCAATCTTTGTATCATCAATTCAAGTTCTGAAAGATTCACAATCAACCCCTTCAATGATTCATAACGACTTTCTTGTTGTTTAAGCTTCATATCCCATATTTTTCTAGATCGCAAAGGTACATTCCTTTAACTATTACGATTTACAACTATGCTTCTTACCCGTTTTATTTTATTTGGCGCAAAACTTGTGCAATATAATACTGTATATCAAATAGTTAATAACACCAACGAAAAACTTGTGTCGCAAAGCGAAATTACCTTCAAGTTTTGCGTAAAAAAAAGAGGTAAGTATTTGTAAATCAAATATTTACCAATATCTGTGGTGATAGCTGGAATCGATAGCTATCGAGACGAACCGTTGAAGCACTGCTTCGACAAGCCAAGCGGTAGCCCCAGCTTTGGTGGATCATAACCAAAAGTTGGGGAGGAATTGAATAAGAATTCTGATTTTTGGAAAAAAAAGGTATTGGAATCACATTTAGAAATATTGAAATTAGTTCTGCCAGAATTATTAGTGGATCATTTTGAAT
>JBLHYG010000014.1:0-129320 GCA_047630755.1 Crocinitomicaceae bacterium
GAACATTTACTGCACCGGCAGGATTAATTATAAATGCTGGAACAGGTGTTATTGATGTAAGTGCATCAACGGTAGGTGGACCTTATACAGTAACATATACGACAACTGCACCTTGTGCAAACTCATCTACATTTGATGTAACAATAACCGCTGCAGATGATGCAAGTTTCACAACTTCTGATTTCTGTGAAGCTTCGGTGAATGTAATTTCTGCAGTGGCTATTCCAGGTGGAACTTATGTCATCGCGGGTCAAACAGGTTCTGGTTTAGTTACTATTAACGGTTCAACGGGAGTTCTTTCAAATTACGTTGCAGGAGATCAAATTACAATTGAATACACGACTCCAGCGGGAGGATGTCAAAATTCAAGTACGCAAGTAATAAACGTAACAGCTCAAGATGACGCATCATTTACTTCGGTTGATTTTTGTGAATCGTCTGTAAATGCAATTAGTGCAGTTGCGGTTCCCGGTGGAACGTTCACAATTGCAATTCAATCAGGTACAGCTACAATTGATGGCACGACAGGTATTTTATCTGGATACGCTGCAGGAGATCAAATTACGATTGAGTACACAACTCCAGCTGGATCTTGTCAAAACTCAAGTACACAAATTGTAAATGTTGTTCCTACTGATAATGGAGTATTTACAATGACAGCATCATGTGATGGAGGGACGGTTAACTTAGCTGGACTTGCAGGAGGCGTATTTAGTTTCTTGAATGCACCAACGGATGGAGCAATCATTGATCCAGCAACTGGAACTGTTTCTGGTGGAACAAGTGGAACAAATTACGATGTTGAGTTCACAACAAATGGAATGTGTCCTGTAACCACTTCGCAATCAGTTGTGGCTTTGGATTTGGATGATGCATCGTTTATTTTAACACCAACATGTGACGGAGCTACAGCAACTGTATTGGGAACGGTAGGAGGTTCATTTGCCTTCTCGACTGCTCCAGTGGATGCTGCTATTATTGACGCAAGTACTGGGGGGATTTCTGGAGGAGATTATAATTCATCTTATGCTGTTGTTTACAATACAGGAGGCGCATGTCCAGCAAGTTCAATTGAGAATGTGATTGTAGATGATTGTTCAGTTCCTTTATCGATTGTTATTCCTACTGCCTTTACGCCTGGTTCAGATGGGGTAAATGGAACATGGGAAATTCAAGATTTAGACAATAATTATCCTGACAATTCAGTTATAGTGTATAACAGATGGGGAAGTGTTGTTTTTGAATATACTTCAAGTGCTGCAAATCCTTACTCATTGAATGAATGGGATGGAACATTTAAAGGTCAAGAATTACCGGTTGCATCTTATTATTATATCATTACTGGTAACGATGGCAGTGATGACTCGTTTAAAGGTACAGTGACAATTGTAAGGAACTAATTAAGAAAACGTTTATTTCATTAATCCGAAATAAGCCAAATGAGAATGAAAGAAATAGAAAATAACAAGATTGCGACTGTAATACGAGATGTGTTTCAGAGCAAGCACGACGATTTGGTAAAGACCGAGTCGAGGAAAATTCTTGTTTCTCATTACGGTACTTTCTCACAAGATCTCGTTGGTTCACTTTCGAATAGTGTTGAAGAACTTCTTATTTCTATTGGCGATAAAAAGATTGTCATTAAAAGAATGTTCTCCATCCTTCTTGAAGGACTTCAGAACATTAGAATTCACGGAGGACAAGACGATTACGGCAATCAACTTGGATTTCTTCTTATTGGAAGCGATACGGACGATTACAAAGTCGTGATGTCAAATATTATTGAAGCAGGTGAGCGTGAAAAAATGGAGGCGCACCTGGTCGAAATCAATTCATATTCAGAAGAAGAATTGAAAGAACAATACCTTTCTGTTTTATCCAATGAATTCTTAAGTCAAAAAGGAGGAGCTGGTCTTGGATTTATTACGACGCGAATAAAATCAGGGAAGTTTAGATATTCTTTTGATGAGGTTGGTCCTGATGCACTTCTTTTTAGTTTAGAGTTAACATTACCGCGCTAGTCATATTTGAATCATTGAATTAAGAGGTTCAATTTCAAATTATGACAATTATCATTTTACAAAGAATATATTTTTGCTATCTTTGTTTAGAATTATTCTAAATAATGAAACGACAAGTCGTAAATACTAATGATTTTCTACCAATTGACCTTGGTTTAAATATGCCATGTTCAGCAGATGTGTGTGGTAAGAAAACGAAGTGTTGTAAAAAGTACAAGAAAAAATCTATTCACTGTAAGAAGTGCCCAAAGATTTGATTAATTGCTAATTTGGTCGTAAAGTTAAATGATCATGATGCGCTTTTCCCAATTTATTTTCTTTTTTAGTTGTATTGTTTTAACGGTGTCCTCATGTTCGGACAGTAAACCAACTCGAGATAAAGACCGTAGGCATTATAAGTCAATTCCTACAATTAACATTCAAACAACTGGCGCTATCCCTTGGGACAAAAAGGACAGTTGCATAGCTTTTTATATAAACAAAGGCGACACGATTGAGATTGGTGCCAGAATAAAATGCCGAGGAGGAATGTCGAGTAGGTATAACAAACATTCCTATAGTATTGAATTTGACAAGTACCTTAAGATCGGAGATTCCCCCGCAGACGACGATTGGATCTTGAACGCTAGTTACATTGATAAGACGTTTCAGCGGCATAAGTTAAGCTATGACCTTTACCGACAAATGGATTCGAATAACGTTGCAGCCGAATGCCAATACATAAGGGTCATGCTCAATGGTAATTACCAAGGTCTTTATATTGCAATGCAAGAAATAAATGGGTCCATGATTGGCTTGGACAAAAAAGACCCAAATGCGATGCTATTCAAAGATCCTCCGATTTTTTATAAGGAGCGTCTGGAAAATCCTCAAGACTCGAATAATTATTATCAGCAGAAATTCCCTAAAATTAAGGTTTCACCCAGAACCGAATTATTGGATGAATTCAATGCCTTTTTGTTTCATACTACAGATGAAGAATTCGATAAATTCATTGGCGAATGGGTTGATATTGAAAGTGTGATTGATTGGCACTTGATCCTTTTACTTTCCAATAATGATGATGGTCTGTTCAAGAATTTCTATTTATATAAGTTGAACGTTGAAACGCCAATGCGATTCGCAATCTGGGACTACGACCATTCCTATGGACGGAATGGAGACGGAACAATTAATAGGATGGACCCTAATTCTGAGGTGGGGTGTCACAAAATTATTTTACTCAAACGCCTATTGGAAAGTGAAACACTGGGGTACGGAAAAAAACTAAGTCAGAAATGGTACGCTCTTAAAGCTGCTGGTGTTTTTACTCTTGACAATGTAGAACGTATGATCGATGAAAACACGAGGCTTCTTGACAATCACCAAATGGAGAATTTTGAAAAATGGCCGGTAGAAAGTAAATGGTACGAGGATAAAAAAGATTATAATGCAGAAATAAGACTCATGAAATGGTACTTTGAAGAGCGGTTCAATTTTCTTGAACAATACATGATCGCATTAAATCAATAGATTAAATTATGGCGAAGAAGAAAAAACACATTGTATATTCTACAAATCCTGACTTTAATTTCGATAACGACGAAGAAGAGAATGAAGAAGCCCTCGATGCCAAGGATCAAAACCTGTACGTTTCCATCGATCGAAAACAACGCGGTGGAAAAGAAGTGACTTTGGTGGAAGGATTTATCGGCGATGCAGATGATTTGAAAGACTTGGCGAAATTCTTAAAAGGCAAATGTGGTGTCGGCGGAGCTGTAAAAGATGGAGAGATTCTGATCCAAGGAAAACACAAGGATAAAGTCTTTGATCTTTTAATTGCTGAAGGTTATAAAGTGAAGAAGAAGGGAGGGAACTAGTTTGGATCATTTGATTTTTCGATTATTAGAACGGCTGAAGCCTTTTGGATCGTTTTGAATTTGGAATCGATTTTAGATTCCTTGCGCCTGCACCAAGTAAGTCAATAGTGTCCTTTGCGCCTTCGTGGTTAAAAAATAAACCAAGGACTTCAATCAAATCTACACGTCTTTATTGCCAAGCGCTATCAACGGAAGTAATCTTCTTCTTCTTTTTCCATTTTAGATTGTTTCATTGAATCGAAAGGTCGAAAAATCGAGTAATCATTTTTTTTGCTTTCGATTCAGCTTTGCTGAAATAGAAAGCAAAAAAATACCTGAGCTCAAATCAAAAAAACCGTAGTCAACCAATACTGCGATAAATAATGAAGATTTGAATTCAGGCATTTAAACCAAAAACAAACGGAAGTCTAATTCGATTTAACTTCCATTTCTACTCACCTAACAGTACCAATATACGGGCTTTTAGCCTCCCTTTTTTGAATAAAATCTGAACGGTATGAATTGTTGATTTAACAGTGTTAAATCAGAAATTTAATGTTTCAAACATATTTCAATCGTTTCGCGTTGGGCGTAATAAAATACTCTTTATCTTTGTCACAATGGAAAGGCAAGTGATTCTTAATTCTAAGCATTTTGAACTAACACTTAACCGCCTTTGTTATCAATTAATAGAAACCCACAACGATTTTTCAAATTCAGTTCTCATAGGCCTACAACCTAGAGGTGTTAACGTAGTTAAACGTTTAAAATCAAAACTGGAAGAAATTCTTGGAAAGGAAATTGTGTGTGGAAATTTAGATATCACGTTTTATCGAGATGATTTCAGACGAAGAGAGATTCCGTTAATTCCTAGTGCGACAAATATCGACTTTGTAATTGAAAACAAAAATGTAGTACTTATTGATGATGTTCTCTACACGGGAAGAACAATCAGATCGGGACTGGACGCTTTACTTGCCTTTGGTCGACCCTCAAAGGTTGAGTTACTTACAATGATCGATAGAAGATTTAAAAGAGATTTGCCAATTCAAGCAGACTACGTCGGGAAAACAGTGGATACACTTATTTCTGAAAGAGTCTCTGTTGAATGGGATGAAATAGAAGGAGAAGATAAAGTCGTACTTTTTACACCGGAAGCCAATGGATAGTCTTAGCGTTGAACATTTAACTGGAATAAAGGATCTCACTAAAAATGACATTGAGATCATTTTTAAAACGGCAGATGCTTTCAAAGAAGTCATTAATCGTCCAATTAAAAAAGTTCCTTCACTTAGAGATATCACCATTGCCAATCTATTTTTTGAAAATTCAACCCGAACAAGACTTTCATTCGAACTAGCCGAAAAAAGACTTTCTGCTGACATCGTAAACTTTTCAGCAGCAAGTAGCTCTGTAAAGAAAGGAGAAACGCTAATTGATACCGTAAACAATATCCTTTCCATGAAGGTGGATATGGTTGTCATGAGACATCCGAATCCAGGAGCGGCAAAATTTCTTTCAGAAAGAGTAAATGCTAAAGTTGTAAATGCTGGTGATGGAACCCATGAACATCCAACGCAGGCCTTACTTGATTCATTTTCAATTCGAGAACGGCTCGGAAGTGTTGAAGGGAAAAAGGTCGTAATTGTTGGGGATATTCTTCATTCAAGAGTCGCATTGTCAAACATCTATTGCCTTCAAAAACTAGGGGCAGAGGTTATGGTTTGCGGACCAACAACATTAATTCCGAAGTACATTCACAAATTAGGTGTAAAAGTTGAACACAATTTATTGAAAGCCTTAGAGTGGTGCGACGTGGCAAACATGCTTCGAATTCAATTGGAACGTCAAGAAATTAAATATTTCCCATCGCTAAGAGAGTATACAATGCAGTACGGATTAACCAAAGATATTTTGGACTCACTTTCGAAGAGAATTGTAGTGATGCATCCAGGGCCAATTAATCGTGGAGTTGAAATAACAAGCGATGTTGCCGACTCAGATCAAGCGATAATATTGGACCAAGTTGAGAATGGAGTAGCGGTTCGAATGGCCGTGATATATTTGTTGGCTGCAAAAATAAAACGCCAATAAAAATTCTTACATTTGAAAGAAACAAATACACAAATGGACTTTACAGTAGATCAAGAAAACGGTACAGCAGTAGTACAAGTTAACGTCGTGAAGCTTAATGCAGGAAATGCATCCGGTTTGAAGGCTGAATTGGTTTTATTGAATAAGAACAGTGTGAACAATATCGTGATTGACATGACGAAAGCGAAATACTGCGATTCATCTGGATTAAGCGCTATTCTCGTTGCTAATCGCCTGTGCAAGGATACAAACGGAAAATTTGTTTTATGCGGACTTCAAGAGAATGTTCAAAAGCTTATCGAAATTGCACAATTGGATAAAGTTCTAACGCTTGCAAGTGATAAAAGCGACGCCCTTTCTAAAATTTCATAGTGAGTTTTTCAGTTACCATACTCGGTAGCGGAGCAGCAATTCCTACTTCCAGAAGAAATCCTACGGCACAATATGTTCAGTGCAGCGAACGGCATGTTTTAATTGATTGTGGCGAAGGAACGCAGATTCAAATCAGAAAACTAGGGATTAAATTTCAACGCATTAGCCATATCCTAATTTCACACCTTCACGGGGATCATTATTTCGGTTTGGTTGGTTTGCTGAGTACCATGCATCTCATGGGAAGGGAGAAGCCCATACAAATATTTGGACCTCCGGGATTGAAGGCGTTAATCATGAGTCAAATTCATGCTGGCGGAGGTGGGTTCGCTTTTGAAATAAATTTCATTGAATTGGAAAAAGATTCAAGCGGAATTCTATTTGAAGATACTAAAATGAAAATCAATTATTTTCCGCTTTCACATCGCGTTCCAACAAGTGGGTTTGTCATAACGCAGAAAGTAAAAGAGCGCAAATTACGTGTGGATAAAGCGAAAGCGGACGGTGTTAAAATAGAACACTATCACCGTTTAAAAGCAGGAGAAGATATTGAATTTGAAGGAAAGTTTTTTCTGTCCGAAGACTACACAGAGTCAAGTGGGCCCGAATTGAAGTACGCATTTTGCAGTGATACCGAATACATCTCAAGTGTTATTGAATTTGTGAAAGGAGTCGATCTGCTTTACCATGAAGCAACGTTCCTTGAGGATCTTAGAGATCGCGCTATTGCGACCAAGCACTCAACTGCAAGTGATGCTGCAAAGATTGCCAAAGAAGCATCTGTTGGTAAATTGTTGATGGGGCATTTAAGCGCCAGGTATGAAAATGGTGATTTACATATTGAAGAAGCACGGCCTATTTTTGAAAATTGCCTTGTTGCCGAAGATGGAGATCAATTTATCCTCTAAGGTCAGTCTTAAAATCACAACTATTTAAATAGTGTCTTTTGCGTACCTGCGTTACCACTTGTCTTTAAAAGCTTGGCTTTTTCTTCTTCGGTTAAAAAATAAACCCAGCACTTGAAACAATTTGATGGGTTTCTCAACCCAAGATTTGGATGCCTTAAGGTGTCCTAGTACCAAAAATGATACCTCATAAATGTAGTGACCTATGTATCTTAGTGGTTAAAAGTTAAACAGACGGTGTATGCTCCCCTGCTGTTTTTAGCGTCTAAAATGCGTATAATTGTACTATGCATATCCACCCCATTTTTTATTTAATTCTAGTTGGCCTATGTAATTCGTGTGCTTCCAAAAGCGACGATCTCCATAAGACTGAATTGAAGATTCCTAAGGTTGAATCCAAAATTAATGGAGTTAGCCTTGAGATGCCTTCGGGAGCAATGAAGAAAGGTGAACTGGCAAAAGTCAAAAGATCCAATTGTGAATGGATAGCAATCATTCCGTATGCTTATTCTAAGGAAAATGAAGCTACAGTTCATTATGATTACGATGGACAATGGCGCGGTGAAGGAGTTGAAGGTACGTTTGAATGTGCGCGAATGGCACAAGAGTTGGGTTTAAAAATGATGCTTAAACCTCATGTATGGGTTGTCGGTCAAGGATGGCCTGGAAATTTCGATTTAGGTTCGGAAAAGGAATGGTTGGAGTGGGAGAAGACCTATCGAGAATACATTCTTGAATACGCCAAGATCGCCGACTCAATGAAAATTGATTTGTATTCAATTGGGACTGAATACAGAATTGCCGTTGTGAAACGACCTCGCTTTTGGGAAAAATTGATTGATGAAGTTCGTGAAATTTATAAAGGGAAAGTTACTTATGCCTCCAATTGGGATAATTACAAAAAAGTATGTTTCTGGTCAAAACTAGACTGCATCGGTGTTGATGCCTATTTTCCGCTTTCAGATAAAGCAAATCCAACGCTTGAAGAATTAAAGATGGCTTGGAAGCCAATTGAGGCTGATTTGGCGCTTTTGAGTATTAAAGAATCCAAGCCCATTCTCTTCACTGAGTATGGTTATAAAAGTGTTGAGCATGCAACAACAAGGCACGGATTACATGAAGAAAGTTCGCTTAAAACAAGTCCTGATAATCAACAGTTGGCGTATCAAGCTCTTTTTGAAACTATTTGGAGTCAGAGTTTTATGGCGGGCGGTTTTTTCTGGAAATGGCATTTATATTCCGATGAAGTGGTCGGAGGTGAAACGAATAGAAGGTTCACGCCACAAGGGAAACGAGCAGAGAAAACGATTGCAAAATGGTATAAAGGGAAGTCATAGTGCTCCAGATTCCAATCGATTGAGATGAATGAAATTCGGAATCCCATCGATTTCTAATGAATGCAAAACACCTCGACGAAGAATCAAACTTTCCATTTGTTAATATCAACCGTGTTTAGTGGATAAGTTCTTCACGACAGCCGCAAAAACACTCGGTTTCTTCTTTATCTTTGATAGCTCTCGGAAAAAACAAGGTAAATGTCAGAAAATCAGTATACTGAGGATAATATTCGATCGTTAGATTGGAAGGAACATATCAGACTAAGGCCCGGAATGTACATCGGGAAACTTGGAGATGGTTCATCTGCAGATGATGGAATATATATTCTTGCTAAAGAAGTTGTCGATAACTGTATCGATGAATTCGTAATGGGCAATGGTAAAAAAGTCGATATCACGATCAAGGATGGTAAAGTTGTCATTCGGGATTATGGTCGTGGAATTCCATTGGGGAAGGTTGTCGATGTTGTTTCCAAAATCAATACTGGAGGTAAATACGATTCTAAAGCATTTAAAAAATCTGTTGGACTGAATGGAGTAGGTTCTAAAGCCGTGAATGCATTGTCTTCTTATTTCCATGTTTACTCTGTGAGAGACGGAGAAAAGAAAAGCGCAACCTTCTGCCGAGGTGAGCTTACCGAAGATTCGAAAATAGAAAAGACAGACGAGGAGAACGGAACCTACGTTTCATTCATACCAGATGATACCGTTTTTAAGAAGTACGCCTATAAAACAGCTTACCTCCAAAAAATGATGTGGAATTACTGTTACCTCAATCGACACTTGGTGATCAAGATGAATGGGGAACGCTTCCAGTCTAAAAATGGATTGAAAGATTTGCTCGAGGACAACATGGATGGAGATCCGTTGTACCCAATCATTCACCTTGAAGGAGAAGATATAGAAGTGGCATTTACGCACGGTAAAACGTATGGCGAGGATTATTATTCCTTCGTCAATGGTCAGCACACAACGCAAGGTGGAACTCACCAAAGCGCATTTAGAGAATCGGTAGCCAAAGTGATTCGAGATTTCTATGGAAAGAACTACGAAGCATCAGATATTCGCCAATCAATTGTAGCCGCAGTTGCTGTGAAAGTAGTTGAACCTGTTTTTGAATCACAAACAAAAACAAAGTTAGGTTCTCTTGAAGTTGAGCCTGAAGGGAAATCCATGCGGGCTTTCATCAATGATTTCTTGAAAGAAGCATTGGACAATTACTTGCACAGAAATCCAGCGGTTGTTGAGACTTTAGAAAATAAAATCAAGCAATCGGAGAAGGAAAGAAAAGAACTTTCTGGAATTCGGAAAATTGCGAGAGATAGAGCGAAGAAAGCAAACTTACACAACAAGAAATTACGCGATTGTAGAGTGCACCTCTCGGATGTAAAGAACCCCTTGCATGAAGAAACTACTTTGTTTATTACGGAGGGAGATTCTGCCAGTGGTTCAATTACAAAGTCGAGAGACGTAAAGACGCAAGCAGTTTTCTCATTGAAAGGGAAGCCGTTGAACAGTTATGGCTTAACAAAGAAAGTTGTTTACGAAAACGAAGAGTTTAACTTGATCCAAGCGGCCTTAAATATTGAGGACGACATGGATAATTTGAGGTACAACAAAATCGTAATTGCAACAGATGCCGATGTCGATGGAATGCACATTCGTCTATTGCTCTTAACGTTCTTCCTTCAGTTCTTTCCTGATTTGATCAAAAGGAACCACGTTTATGTTCTCGAAACGCCATTGTTTAGAGTTCGAAACAAGAAGAAAACGATATACTGTTATTCAGAACAAGAGCGCAGAGATGCTCTATCTGAATTAGGTAAAAATGCCGAGATCACCCGATTTAAGGGATTGGGAGAGATTTCACCTGATGAATTTCAACACTTTATTGGTGAAGACATCAGATTGGAGCCCGTAATCCTTTCAAAAGAAGCTTCGATTGATTCAATTCTATCTTACTTCATGGGAAAAAATACACCTCAACGTCAAGAGTTTATTATCGACAACTTGAGGGTTGAAGAAGACGTCAAGGAAGATGTCGGAGAAGATGATAAAGAAAATCCAGAAGAAAAATTAGAAAAAGCATCATAAAATGGCCGACGAAAACGACGAGTTAGAGGACAACGAATTGGGAAGCGGAAATGATGATTCTTCTGATGGGGAATCGGGAGATGACCATGACGATACTTCAATGCCCTTTGCTGAAAAGGTTTTAGACGATAATATTATTCCTGTTAGTGGACTGTATGAAAACTGGTTCTTGGATTACGCATCTTACGTAATTCTAGAAAGAGCCGTTCCTTCGCTACACGATGGATTCAAGCCTGTACAACGAAGAATCATGCATTCCATGAAGGAAATGGATGATGGACGTTACAATAAGGTAGCAAATATCATTGGTAATACAATGAAGTACCATCCGCACGGTGATGCTTCAATTGGTGATGCTCTCGTTCATTTGGGACAAAAAGACTTATTGGTTGATTGTCAAGGAAACTGGGGAAATACATTAACCGGAGATGGGGCAGCAGCACCGCGTTATATTGAGGCACGAATTTCAAAACTGGCGGCACACATTGTGTTCAATGCAAAAACGACAAATTGGCTTAAGAGTTATGATGGTCGGAACAATGAGCCTGAACAACTTCCAGTAAAATTCCCACTGCTATTGGCTCAAGGGGCTGAAGGTATTGCGGTAGGGATGGCGTGTAAAATTATGCCACACAATTTTATTGAACTTATTGAACAATCAATTAACCATTTACGTGGTAAAAAAGTGACGCTTCTTCCCGATTTTCCAAATGGAGGAATGATTGATGCGTCCAATTACAATGACGGACTTAGAGGAGGTAAAATCCGTTTGAGAGCCCGAATTAGAAAAGAAGACAACAAAACATTAGTCGTTAATGAAATTCCTTATGGAACAACGACATCCCTTATTGATTCGATCATAAAGGCAAACGATAAGGGGAAAATAAAAATAAAGAAGATTGAAGATAACACAGCCGCAAAAGCTGAGGTAATGATTCATCTTGCACCAGGAGTTTCACCGGACAAAACAATGGATGCACTTTTCGCATTCACCGATTGTGAAGTGTCAATTTCGCCAAATACATCTGTAATTGATGGCAATAAGCCGCGATTCATGGGGGTGACGGAAATCCTGAAAGTAAATACGGACAATACGGTTCGTTTGCTTAAAAAGGAACTTGAAATTCGTTTGGACGAACTGGAACGTCAATGGCACTTCTCAACATTGGAGAAGATTTTCATTAACGAGGAAATGTACATTGATTTCAAGAATTACAGTGATAAAGAATCGCTTTATGGGTATTTGCACAAAGCATTCAAGCCATTTAAAAAGCAATTGATTCGCGAGATTTTGGATGAAGATTTACACCGTCTGACGCAAATCCCAATGATTCGAATCACGCGATTTGATGCCGATAAAGCAGACGATACAATTGCAAAGATCGAGGCAGAAATGGAAATTGTTAAATCGAATCTTGCCAACCTTATCGAATATGCAATTGATTATTACAAAGATTTAAAGAAAAGATTCGGAGAAGGAAAAGAACGGAAGACAGAACTTAAAACGTTTGATTCTATCAATGCGACAAAGGTTATTATCGCCAATAAAAAATTCTATGTTGATTACGAAGAAGGGTTTGTTGGTCATGGATTGAAAAAAGCAGAATACGTTTCTGATTGCTCCGATATTGATGATATTATAATTTTCTTCGCCTCAGGTAAAATGATGATTACCAAGGTTAGTGACAAGAAGTTTGTAGGAAAGGGAATTATCTACGCCAATGTCTGGAAACGTGGAGACATTCGTACGATTTACCACATGATGTACCAAGACGGTGTAGGTGGACCAACTATGATGAAGCGCTTCACAGTGAAGTCAATTACAAGAGATACAGAATACGACCTTACCAAAGGAACGAAAGGATCTAAAATGTTGTACTTCAATGTGCATCCGAATGGAGAACGTGAAGTGGTAACGGTTGTTCTTAGAGCCCGTCCTCATTTAAAACGCCTTAAGTTTGACGTAGATTTGGGCGAGCTTCTGATTAAAGGAAGAGGAGCATCCGGAAATCGAGTGACCAAAGAAATTGTTTCTAAAATCATTCAAAAAGAAGTTGGAGGTTCAACACTTGCGGCACGAAAGGTATGGTATGATGACGTCGTAGGGCGTTTGAACGATGATAAACGCGGTAAATTCCTTGGTAACTTTAAAGGAAACGATAAAATTCTTACAATCTATAAAGGGGGCGAATACCGATTGTCGAGCTTGGATTTAGCAACACATTTCGATGACGATATGGTTCACATTGAAAAATGGCACCCAGACAGACCCTTGTCAGTTGTATATTTCGATGCAGAGAAGGAAATGCATTATTGCAAACGGTTCCTGTGCGAAGTCACAAGCGATAAAAAAGTGTTGTTCATTTCTGAATCAGAAGGTTCGTATCTTGATGTCGTTTCAACGGCCTACAAACCTGTAGCCAAAATTGTATACAACAAGCTTCTTAAATCAACAAAGAACTTGCCGGACACAATAGTTAACCTCGACGAATTCATTGATGTCAAAGGTATGAAGTCGCAAGGAAACCAGGTAACGAAATTGAAGGTGAAAGAGATTCTTCTTGAAGGTCCTGTTGAGGGAGATGAGCCTTGGCCAGAACCTGAAAAACCAATAAAGCCAGAGCCGGATACTGAAAATACTGATGAAGATGAGAATTTAGTTTCAGAAGACGATGTGCCTTCAACTACGGTAGAATGGGATGTCTCCAAAAAAGACGATGATGAGGATGACCAACCGAAACTGTTTTAACGATGAAAGGGATTATCTTTTTTCTTTTTGGTTTTATTTTGTTCTCTTGCTCTATAGAAATCAAGGACGAAGATTTCGAAGGAAAAGGATCGTTCCACATTTCAAAGCCAGAGGGTTGGTTCGATGAATCCGGTTCCGTTGTTAAGGCAAACGACAAGAAGTTGAAGTTGAGCGATAAGCAGTTGCAAAAATTAACGGATAAGTATACTGGAATGGCTCCTGTTTGTGTTTATACAAAGTACAATCCTAAAAAACACGATGGAATGTTGCCCACGGTTGAAGTGAATGTTGCAGCCAACCCATATAAAAGCTTTGAATCATTTAAAGTTGGAATAGAACGGAGCGCGTTTGAAATCAAAAAAACGTTGAAGAATTACGTTTACATCCAAGAACCAATTGAAGTGAAGGTCGATGGTGTTCAATCGGTATACTTTTTATCCACTTTTGACCTTAAAATTGATTCCATAACAACACATTCTATAAAGAGTTGGACCTACACCATTCCTAAAGGTGATCGTTTTTACCAAATCAATTTTTCAGACATGGAAAGTGAAGCCGAGCCAAGTGACTCTTTGTTTGAAAAAATGGTGCGTTCTATTAAGGTGAATTGAGATTAGATTGCTTACTCAACTTCGGTTCCAAAGTGCCATGGCGAGTTCCATATGTCGTTACTCTTTTAGTATTTTTAGCGGATGAAGAAAATAGTAGTATTTGCAATTGGTCTTATCATACTGCAATCGTGCGGTGAAGCGAATGAATTGGAGGAAAAGGCAAAAGCAGCATTTCACATTGATAAACCTCAAGGTTGGGTAGCCAATCCAAATCAAAAGCTCAAAGACAATCTGGATCGCTTAGATATGGATGACGCGAAAGCCAAAAAGATGCTTGCTTCGCACAAAGGCATGATTATGCTTTGCGCTTATACTAAATATGATCCGAAAACAGAAAGAGGATTGATGCCGACTATTCAAGTGAATATGGCTAAAAACCCGTCACGAGATTTTAACGATTTTAAAAATGACATGCTCAAGAGCACGGAACAGATGGAATTAATGTTTGAAGGATTTAACTTTCTAGATGGTCCAAAAGAAATAACCGTCGACGGCCATAAAGCATTCTTTTTTCAAAGTGAATTTGATCTGAGTTACGATGAAAACGGTCCGGTAAAAGTTCGTAGCTGGACGTATGCCATTCCTGTAGAAGATTATTTTTATCAAATTAATTTCTCAGATATGGGAGATGATGATTGTAGCGTGTTGTTTAAAAAAATAATAGCTTCAATAAAGGTGTAAAACCACTGTCTTAGACCCAACGATTCGACTTCCCCATAGTTTTAGGATAAACGTTATAACAATAGCACCTAATCTATTGACAATACGGCCTTAATCCCTTATTTTTGTAACTCGGATGATTTCTCTCCAATGAATGAGGAAAGGATTCCTCGTTCTCCGAGATGAACGAATTTTTCAAAATAATATATTATGAACGATACGATGGAAAAAATGACATCACAAGAACTAATCGCTTTGGAGGATAAGCACGGTGCTCACAACTATCATCCATTAGAGGTGGTGCTTGAGCGTGGAGAAGGAGTTTACGTTTGGGATGTCGATGGTAAAAAATACTATGATTTCCTATCAGCTTATTCAGCTGTAAACCAAGGTCACTGTCACCCAAAAATTATTGGTGCAATGATGGAACAAGCGAAAAAATTAACACTTACTTCTAGAGCATTTTTCAATGACGTT
Source organism: Crocinitomicaceae bacterium (assembly GCA_047630755.1). Taxonomy (GTDB): domain Bacteria; phylum Bacteroidota; class Bacteroidia; order Flavobacteriales_D; family Crocinitomicaceae; genus UBA4466. The sequence continues at coordinate 15,159 of JBLHYG010000014.1, forward strand.
TTAGGACCATACGAGAAATTTGTAACGGAATACTTCGGTTTCGATAAGGTACTTCCAATGAACACAGGAGCTGAAGCTGTTGAAACGGCAATCAAGTTGTGTAGAAAATGGGCGTATGAAGTAAAAGGAATTAGAGAAGATTCAGCGCAAATTATCGTTTGTGAAAATAACTTCCATGGAAGAACAACAACGATTGTTTCATTTTCGAATGATGCAGTTGCTCGGAAAAACTTTGGGCCATTTACACCAGGGTTTATTCGTATTCCTTACAATGACACTGAAGCCTTAGCAAAAGCACTTAAAGAAAATGATAACGTTGCAGGATTCTTAGTTGAGCCTATTCAAGGTGAAGCTGGAGTTTATGTTCCAGACGAAGGATATTTAGCGAAAGCGAAAGAATTGTGTGCTGCAAACGGAACACTTTTCATTGCGGATGAAGTTCAAACGGGAATCGCAAGAACAGGTTCATTACTCGCAGTATGTGGAGATTGTAACTGTACGAATTCATGTCAAAAAGATCCAACTTCTTACGTTGAACCAGATATTCTTATCTTAGGTAAGGCTATTTCAGGTGGTGCTTACCCTGTTTCTGCCGTATTGGCAAATAACGAAATCATGAATGTCATCAAACCAGGCCAGCACGGTTCTACTTTTGGTGGAAATCCTGTTGCAGCTAAAGTTGCGATGGCTGCGTTAGAAGTTGTAACAGATGAAAGATTGGCCGAGAATGCTTTTCGCCTAGGAAATATTTTTAGAACTGAAATGCAGAGAATAATTGACGCTACCGATTTGGTTCTTAAAGTTAGAGGGAAAGGCTTGTTGAATGCGATCATCGTAAATGATACGGAAGAAAGCGAAACAGCTTGGAATCTTTGTGTAGCACTTAAAGAAAATGGTCTTTTGGCAAAACCGACACACGGAAATATTATTCGATTCGCACCGCCATTAGTAATGACGGAAGCACAATTAATGGAATGTGTTGCCATTATTGAGAAAACAATCAAGGAATTTAAGAAATAAATTTTGGTGCCCGTTCAATGAGAATTGGACGGGCGTTTTAAGATGAAAAAGACTGCAATAATAAAGAAAATTAAGGCGCTTGAAAATGAACTTTTGGAGCAAAGGCGACTTCTCATTCAAGAAGATGGTCAACGTCCAGCTACTGTTATTGTTCCCGATGCATTCTCAGAGATTTTCGGAGCAATTGAAGAGAAAGTAGCGGAGCATTTTACAGATTTCAATTACGATCCTGTTTCGGGAGAAATTACCGTTCACGGTCAGCGGTATATTCTCTTTAGATCCGATTCGATGAGCTATGAATTCATAGACTTTATCAAGGAACGGTATTCTGATCGGTCTGAAAAGGAAGCCGAAAGTATAGGTCACAATTTCTTATATGACAATTCAAAAGTTATCGGAAAGAAAGATTCAATTGCGTTTAATAAAAGCTTAAATCTTAAGGAGCCGATTGAGAAATTAGCGGCAGGACCTATTCATTTTGCCTATACAGGTTGGGCAAATGTTGAGATTTCTCCAGAGAGTAATCCTATTCCAGGAGATGACTTTATGCTTAAATTTCAGCACCACAATTCATTTGAAGCACAGTCTTGGATTAAGGCGGGTAAAAAATCGAAGTATCCAGTTTGTACAATGAACTGTGGATATTCTGCCGGATGGGTTGAGGAAAGTTACGATACCGCCTTGACAACCGTTGAGGTTACTTGCGAGGCTCAAGGGGCAGATTCATGTACGTTTATCATGGCACCTCCACACAAAATTGAGCAATATGTTGAAGAGATAGCAAATATATCCTCTGATCATGATATTGAAATCCCCGTTTTTTTTAAACGAAAAAATATAGAAGAACAATTAAAGCAATCACTTCAACAAAAAGAAGTGCTGATCCAAGAGATTCATCATAGAGTTAAGAATAACCTCCAAGTAATTTCTAGCTTATTGAACCTCCAAATGGCGAAGCAAACGAATGCAAGTTTTCGAAAAGAATTTGGAACGAGTATCAATAGAGTGCGCACCATGGCGATGGTTCATGAACTGTTGTACCAGCAGAAAAGTATTGAAAGTTTTGAAATGAAAACGTATTTCACAGAATTGGCAAAATCTCTGATCAACACCTATTTAGAAGTTCCAAATGTTGAAGTGAACATTGATATCAATGTCAAAAACCATGCGCTAAGTTTGGAACGATCAATCCCAGTCGCTTTAATAATGAATGAAATAACATGCAACGCATTTAAGTATGGTTTGAAACCTGGAGGTTGTTTCAAATTAATATTGAAAGAGGCCAAAGACAATTATATTCTTGTTATAGGTGATGATGGTCCAGGATACGATAACATTCAATTCGCTGATGGGCTTGGATTTTCATTGATAGATGTTCTTTGCGATCAATTGGATGCGGAGAAAGTGGTCTCGAACACCAATAAAGGACTGGAATATCGAATTACCTTCGCGAAATAGATTTTGGGATCGCTCGTTCCTCGCTTTTAGATATTAGATCTGTCGCATCTATTTTTTGGATATTGGAATTTAGATTTGATATGATTTCAATGAAACACGAATAGTCTAAAATCTAAAAGCTTAACAATCCAAAAGCGCAGCGGTCCGATATCCAACATCCAATATCCAATATCCAAATTCTAACTATATTTACATTATCATTAAAAAGAGAGCAATTTGTCAAAGAAAATAAAATTTGGAACAGACGGGTGGAGAGCAATTATCGCGGATGATTACACCGTAGAAAATGTAGCGAGAGTAACTGTTGCGACAGCTGAATGGTTAAAACAAAATTTCGACAAGCCGAGCGTTGTTATTGGACACGATTGTAGATTTGCTGGAGCGTTGTTTACGGAGACTGCAGTAAAGGTTTTCATCAACGCAGGTATTCCAGTTAAAATGGCGATAGGATTTGTTTCAACACCGATGGTTTCGCTTGGAGCTGTAAAGTTGGGATGTTCAATCGGAGTTGTAATTACAGCGAGTCACAATCCTCCTTCTTACAACGGGTTTAAATTAAAATCTCACCACGGTGGACCTTTATCACCAGAGAAAGTTCAAGAAGTTGAAGACATCATTCCAGATGTAAGTAATATCGATTTGGCCTCAATTTCAATGGACAGCGATTTGATCGAAGTGATCGATTTGGAAACAATGTATGTTGATCATGCAAAAGCAAACTTTGACCTTGAAGCGATTGAAAAATCAGGATTGGTTTTGGCGTACGATGCAATGTATGGTTCAGGTCAGAATGCATTGAAACGTTTACTTCCAAACACGCATTTCTTGCACTGTGACTACAATCCTTCTTTTATGGGGCAGGCTCCAGAGCCGATTGCAAAGAACTTACAAGAATTAGAATCTTTCATTAAAGAAAGAGGAGATATAGATTGCGCTTTAGCAACAGATGGTGACGCCGATAGAATTGGTTTGTACAATGGATCAGGTGAATTCATCGATTCCCACCACATCATACTTTTATTGATTCATTACTTGAAACATTACAAAGGAATGACGGGTAAGGTAGCAACGGCCTTTAGTACGACGCCTAGAGTTAAAGTAATGGCAGATCATTATGGTTTGGAAAGCGAAGTTGTGAAGATTGGATTCAAATACATCGCGAGCATCATGATTGAAGAAGATGTGCTCGTTGGAGGTGAAGAATCAGGTGGAATTGCTACGAAAGGACACATTCCTGAACGTGACGGAATTTGGATGGGACTAATCATCTGGGAATTCATGGCGAAATCAGGGAAGACATTGGACGACTTAATTCGTGAAGTTTACGAAATCGTAGGGCCTTTTAAATTTGAAAGAAGCGATTTACATATTACAGAAGAATTGAAGCAAAAAATCGTTGCAAACTGCAAAGCGGATAAATACAAAAGTTTTGGTGAATATCAGGTGAAAGAAGTAGGAACTATTGACGGATTCAAGTTTTTCTTTGATGAAAATCGATGGGTCATGATTCGCCCTTCTGGAACAGAACCCGTTCTTCGAACTTATGCGGAAGCACCAACAATGGAAGAAGTAAGAAAAATTCTTCAAGTCACGAAAGATACAATTTGTAGCTAACGCTTGATATTTCGATTTTTCGAATGTTAGATTTTTCGATCGTCCAGACCTTCGGGAAATCTAACTTCTAATATCTAATATCTAATATCTAAATTCTAACCTTCGAAAAATCAAACAATCAGAAAATGTCCTCATCCTACGGAACCCTATTCAAACTTTCTACCTTCGGAGAATCTCACGGGGTTGCCATTGGAGGTGTTATAGATGGAGTTCCGTCTAATGTTTCAATTGATTTGGATGCGATTCAAGCGGATTTGGACAGACGAAAACCAGGTCAATCTGATATCGTAACACAAAGAAAAGAATCGGATAAAGTTCAAATTTTATCGGGATTGTTTGAAGGCAAAACGACTGGAACGTCAATTGGTTTCATTATTCCAAACGACGATCAAAAGTCAAAAGATTACGAACATATTAAAGAAGTTTACCGTCCATCTCATGCCGATTTCACTTACGATAAAAAGTACGGGAATCGCGATTATAGAGGAGGAGGAAGGTCATCGGCTCGAGAAACAGCCTGCCGCGTTGTCGCTGGGTCAATTGCCAAACAAATATTAGAACTTAAAGGAGTCGACATTGTTGCTTACGTAGATCAAGTTGGGTCTGTGAAATTGACAGGCGAAGTTGATTACAACGAAATTGAAAACAACAGTGTTCGATGTCCAAATGTTGAAGATGCCGCCAAAATGGAATCTTTGATCAAAGAAATTAAGAAAGCCGGCGACACAATTGGAGGCAGTATTGTTTGCGAAATCAATCATGTTCCACCAGGATTGGGCGAACCCGTTTTTGACAAGCTCCACGCTGATCTTGGCAAAGCGATGTTGTCCATCAATGCAGTTAAAGGTTTTGAATACGGAAGCGGTTTTGATTGCATCGAAATGAAAGGATCAGAACACAACGATTTGTTCAACGAAGACGGAAGCACACAAACGAACCATTCGGGCGGTATTCAAGGCGGGATCTCCAATGGAATGCCAATTAATATGAGAATTGCATTCAAGCCTGTTGCAACATTGATTCAAAAGCAACAAACCCTTAATGCAAAGGATGAAATTGTTGAAATGCAAGGCAAAGGCCGACACGATCCTTGTGTTGTTCCAAGAGCGGTAGCAATCGTTGAAGCGATGGCCGCAATTACAATTTTGGATTTCTATTTGCTTCACAACAGCAGAATCTTAGATTGAGTAAATCTGATGTGATTTTAGGAATGGTAGGTATTGACGGATTTAAGGTTGGCGAGCTCTTTATAAGCCGGACTCTTTCGTAAACATTTCTTAAAGGTGGTACGATAAATAAGGAAGTTGATTTTCGTGCTAAATATCATAACATCAAAAACAGACGTTAAAACAATATTGAATATACTGAAAAACGATAGCTTAAAATGATTGTATTTATATTAATATCTTCGATTGGGATGTTTATATTGAGTAAGTTTTTCTACAAAAATGTCAATAGTCTCATCTTTTGGTTCTTCGGCAGTATAAGCCTTATTAATATTATTTTTGGTGCTTTCTCAAATGATTCGAGAATACAGGATCTAATGCTTATTCTTCCATTCCCAATTTTGGCACTTTGCGTAGGACATTTGTTTTGGAAGAAAATCAGTAATAGCACTAAGGCCTAGCTAAGCGCAAGTTACACTTCTACGTAAACGTCAAACAGCGGGAAACACGAATAGAATAGTTGAAAATTAATTTATTATTTCGTTTTCACATAACGCAAATTCCAGTCAATAGACTCAAGTGTGTCGCCTTTAATTATGTAAGCAGGAATGTATTCCTTTCTTTGAATGGTAGAATCGCCGTAAATGGCTCTTCGTCTTAAATAAAGAGTATCATCTTTCTTTTTGTACTTAACGTCCTCGTAGTACATATAGGCCGTAGAGGTCGTCATGTCATAATGTGTCCATCTTGCCTTTCCAAATACTTTTAGTTTTAAAGGAGCTTCATTCACAGCATAGGAAGTACGCGTTGAGTTGGTGTGGTATTTACCAGTAACACCGCATCCAATTAGAACCAATAATGATCCAGCAATAATTGACGTCAAAAGAAAATTTTTCATGTCAGACATTTTTCGTGAGTCCCAAAAATAGGTTTTATTTTTCACAAGATTACACTCTTATTTACATTCTAATCTCTTTTTAACAAGACGTTATAAAAAGCCGAAATTTCAAATTCAAACAATGTTATGATTTGATTCGGATCACTTTATTATCTTTAGAAATATGACCGAGTCGGAAAAGGAATTATGGAATTTAATTTACTCTTTTGAAATTGATGATGAATACTCAGTTTTTCCGTTTTCAGAAAGGTTGGCCAGAGACAATAACTGGAAATTAGAGTTCTCAATCCGAACGATTGCCGAGTATAAAAAATTCATCTTTTTGATTTGTATTACAGATCATCCATTGACTCCTTCTGACGCCGTTGATCAAGTTTGGCATTTGCACTTACTGTATACGCAGTCTTATTGGAAAGAGTTTATGCCATTGATTGGAAGAGAAATTCACCACGGACCGACTAAAGGCGGGAATGAAGAGAGAACGAAATACACGAACTGTTACGGAATGTTGAAAACGAGGTATGTTGAAGTTTTCGGAGAAGAATTCCCAAAAGACATTTGGCCTTCAGATAAAATAAGGTTCGGAGAAATAAATTTTGTTCGCGTGAATTTACACCGTAATTGGGTGTTTCCAAAAAAGAGAAGACGTTAATGAAGTACTTGAACTATTTTACACCCGCAGAGGCGTTTCTAATTTTATATCCTCAAAAATCATCGAGGATAGACCTCCTTAAAGCAACGTTCTTCGATTTATTAATGAAGGGAATTTTAATGGTAAAAGAAGAAACTGCTCAAGTTGGTGCTGAACGAGCGAGTAGAATAAAATACATTGTCGCGGGTGATTATTTCATAGGATATCAGTTTTTACCACATGAAGGTGTTTATTTAAGCCCGTTTTTGAAGGATGCTCACTTGAAGATAATGATGAAAAGCTTGATTAAAATTGGTTTGGAAAATAGCAATAATGAAAACTGGTATAAGGCCGATGCGCTTATGAAACAACCACGTATAAATTCACTATTTAATAATTCGGAACTCTTTGCACTTATCAGACTTCGCCTTTTGACTCCCTCAGGAAGAAAAATGCAGAAAATTTTATTGACAGAAATTTCTGAAGTGGAAAAGGAACTAGCAAAACTCAAAGGCAAGGATAAAATTCAAGAGGCTAACTTGGTTTCCAAAATAGGAGGCTGTGTTATTTTGCTCAATAATTATAAATCTGATGTCTTGACGCAAATTGATTTAAAATTACAAGCTGAGTACTCAGCGATTACGGCAGCCGCAGCCGCAAACAATGGTTGGAATTGGGGCGCTAGTTGCAGCAGCTGCAGTAGTTGTAGCAGTTGCAGTGGGTGTGGAGGTTGTGGTGGATGCAATTAAAGGACACAAATGATTCAAGAAATAAACATAAAGTTTGATAGGAAGGCCTTTGAAGCCATGTACTTCAATAATTATGAAGACAGCTATCTTCTGGGCCCAAAAACGAAAATTCGATTTATTGCTGCCCTTGTGATATCTATTCTCATGCCCATCATTACTATCAGCGGACATAATATTTACCCAATGGTCATGCTTTTGTCTTGGGTGGCATTCCTTCTAATTTGGGTCGATTATTTAATGATGATCTACAAAACCGGGAAATGGAAAAAAGGAATTCTCAAAAAGCTAGATGAGCAATCTCAAGTGAAATCAATGAAGATTCAATTGACTGAAAAATCGATTACGCTGATAGAGGACGGGAATAAAAAATCAGAACAGTGGAGTAACTTTAGCGACTGTCAAATGTCGGCTGGATTTATTTTGTTGAACGGAGAAACCAACTACTTTTTTCCTTCTTCTTGCATGCTTCCTGAAGATTACAAAATAGTCTCGCGATTCGTGAAAAGTAAAATGGATCGCGATGCTATCGATTTGTTGGACGATGATTTGTAAATCGAAATCGGTGACACGTTCTTAATTTTACCTACAAATCAATTTAAAAGTCTTCCCTCTCTTCCACTAAAAGCAGTATCTTTGGACTTCAAATTTGAGTAATGATACAACGCATTCAAACCATTTATTTAGGGATTATAATCATCCTCGTTTCTATTGTAGCTATCGGAAGTCCATTGTTTAGTTTTGTAAATGAAACTTCACGATTTACATTTAATTCATGGGGTGTAACAGAATATTCTGTAGCAAACGGAAAGATACTGGGAACATCAACTTTTCCATTGTTTATCGGTTTGATATCATTGGTGCTTTTGACTTTTATTTGTTTGATGGCCTATAAAAATGTAAACCGACAATTCAAATTGGGAAGAACAGTTTTTTTCCTTTACTTCCTTAGTTTAACCGCAATGTTTTTTCTCTCAATTTGGGGAGATGGATTGGTTGAAGCTAAAACTACAAGCCGTGAAATGGGTCTAGGTTATTGGCTTTTCATCATTGGGTTCCCATTTTCATTTCTAGCGAACATCGGAATTAAGCGAGACAAAAAATTGCTGGATTCACTCGATCGTTTACGTTAAAATATGAATTTCCTTTCAGTAGAAGAATGTACTAAATCATTCGGTGACAGATTCCTCTTTGAGAATTTGACATTCGGAATTGAACAAGGCCAAAAAGCTGCAATTGTTGCAAAAAACGGAAGCGGAAAAACAACGCTTCTTAAGTGCTTATTGGATCAAGAACCAATGGATTCTGGTCGGGTTGTTTTCAGAAAAGACCTTCGAATCGCGTTCATGGAGCAAGGTGAAAATCTTAATGAATCCAATACAATTTTGGAAGAGGTTTTCGCACATGATTTGCCAGAACTTAAAGCCGTTAAGGATTACAACCGAGCAATGCGCTTGGAAGATGAAGATCTTATTGCAGCATCTTTTGAAGCTATTACAGAGTTAAACGCTTGGGACGTTGAAGTTCGAGTGGATCAAATTCTTTCTGTTCTGAAACTTGCAGATACGCACAAACTCGTCAGTACCTTGTCCGGTGGACAAAAGAAACGTGTTGCGCTTGCCAAAGTTTTGGTTGCAGAACCCGAGTTTCTAATTCTTGATGAGCCTACCAACCACTTGGATTTGGACATGATCGAATGGTTGGAATCGTATCTTTCTAAATCAAAGAGTACGATTTTGATGGTAACTCACGACCGTTATTTCTTAGAGGTTGTTTGCGATACGATTCTTGAATTGGAAGACAAAACGATTTATAAATACAAAGGAAACTTCTCGTATTATTTAGAGAAGAAAGCGGAGCGAAATGAGAATCGTGATACAACCATAGGAAAAGCACAAAATCAATTCCGTAAGGAACTCGATTGGATGCGCCGCCAACCGAAAGCGAGAGGAGTAAAGCAGAAAGCGAGAATTGAAGCGTTTCATGAAACGAAAAAAGTCGCAAAGCAGCAAATTGATCGATCTGAATTGGATATTCCAGTGAAAATGGAGCGTTTGGGAACGAAGATTCTTGAGCTGCATAAAATTGGAAAAGCATTCGGTGACACAAAAATTTTAAACGAGCTTTCTTACGTTTTTAAAAGACAAGAACGAATTGGAATTGTCGGGAATAATGGAACCGGAAAATCAACTTTCCTGAATATGATCATGGGTCTTGAACCTACCGATAAAGGAAAGGTAGTAACAGGCGAGACGGTTGTATTTGGTTATTACGACCAGCAATTATTAGAAGCCAAAGAGGATCAAAAAGTTATCGATGTAATTCGTGATATTGCCGAATTTATTCCGTTGGAAAAAGGACGTGAAATGGGAGCTGCACAGTTCTTAGAGAAGTTCCTGTTCAATAGAGATATGCATTATAATTTCGTTTCTAAGTTGAGTGGAGGAGAGAAGCGTCGTTTGAAATTGATGACGGTTTTAATGAAAAACCCGAACTTCTTAATTCTCGATGAGCCAACAAATGACCTTGATATTTTTGTGATGAGCGTTCTTGAAGATTATTTGAGAAGCTTCCAAGGTTGTCTAATCGTTGTTTCCCACGATAGGTACTTTATGGATAAAATGGTCGATCACATGTTCGTTTTTAAGGGCGATGGTGAAATCAGCGATATCCTTGGAAACTATACCGAGTACAGAAAAAATATACTTAAGGAAGGTAAAGACGCTAATAAATACGTCAAAGAAGAGGTGAAAGTGGTTGAAAAGAAGCCTGAACCGCCAAAAGAAAAGAAGAAATTATCTTTTAAGGAACGTCAAGAATTTGAAGGACTTGAAAAGGATATGGAAAACCTTGAAAAGGAAAAATCTGAAATGACAACCGTACTTTCTGACGAATCTGCGAGCAATGAGGATCTCATGAAGGCAGGAGAACGACTTTCTAAAGTTGTCGCTGAATTGGGAGATAAGGAAATGCGTTGGTTGGAACTTTCTGAGTACGAGTAGACCAATTGTTAATTAACAATTAATAATTTTAAAAATGAGCTCAACAGAATTTGTACTTCCCACAAACATCGATCAAGTAATCGAACAGCTCGATGTTATTATCCAAGATTCTCTTGAGAAGAAAAGTAGAATGGGGTACTTTGCCGCGCTTTACAAACGCGTAACTGTTGCAGTAAAGGACAAAATAGAGGAAGGTTATTTCGACGACAATCCTAGAATGGAAAAGCTGGATGTAATTTTTGCAAGCCGTTATCTTTTGGCACACCATCAATATCAAAATGGAGAAAAGTGTTCGACTTCTTGGAAGATCGCTTTCGATTCTACGCGTTGGTGGAGTCCATTGGTAATTCAGCATTTGTTTGTTGGAATGAACGCGCATATTGGTTTGGATTTGGGTATTGCAGCGAGCGAAACCCAACCTAAGGATATTGATTCTATTAAGGATGATTTTGATAAGATCAATGTGGTTCTTGGATCATTGGTTAATGAAGTTCAAGATCAATTGTCTTCTATATTCTGGCCGCTTAAACCAATAGATTGGATTTTGGGTGGAGTAGATGAGAAGGTTGCCAAATTTGCGATGGATTTCGCGCGAGACGAAGCGTGGAAAGTTGCCATTGCTTACTCGCACTTGCACACGTTTGAAGGCCGTACGACGTATATTGAGACCCGAGATAAGGATGTTTCTAAATATGGAATCAAAATAGTTCAACCTGGAAAATTGGTTAACTTCCTTATTCGAATATTTAGACCGTTGGAATACGGAATTGTAGGCTATAAAATCAATAAACTGAACGCGTAAATCGAGGTTTACCCCAACAATCCAGAAAGGTTCAACGGCTTATTGAAGATGTTAAATTTCAAGGTGAATCGAATCATTTGACTGTATTGAATTTTTCCATTGCTATCCTTAAATGTGTCTTCTATTTGAGGACTTATTAAGCCTGGAATAGGGAAATACAATCCAAAGACATCTCCGAAACGAACTCCAAGTCCAGCATTATATACTGTGTTAAGTGCAACTCCATTGTGGAAGGTTCCAACATCGAAAAAGGCTCCGAAAATCCCTGGTTTGACTGGAAGCTGGAAGTATAAATTACCCGTAGCCATCATGAATGCACTTGTTCCGTATCCACTTACCGTGCTTTTAAACCCACCCATGTTTTCGTTTCTCTGTTGGGACCAAACACCAGATGATTCGCTTCTTCCAAAGTAATATTCGTCAACAAATAAATCTTGCGTTCCGTCCTGTCCTGCAATCGACATTGAATACTGGTAGCCATTTTGTGCTGGGTTGAAATCACGTAAGTACTGTTGGCCAACAAAAGCACGAACTTCAATCCATCGTTCCATTTTGTTTCTAAGGTAACGGAATTTGTATTTGGATTCGAGTAATAGTCGGGCCATCTTGTCGTTATTGTCAAGATCCATAATGAATTCATTTCTTAATTTCACACTGAATTTATGATCCGCTTTATTGATTTGTAATTCGTACTCTGCATAAGCCCCAACTCGGTTAATAGAAATTGAATCTCGCTTGTCTGTTCTGTATAAAGATTGGACCTTTATTGTCTGTGACAAGTTTCCATTTGATTTTCGATTTCCAATTTTGGCCATCCAATAAGGTGCGACAGTTGCATAATAGGATTTGTTTCGTTCGAAAACCGTATCGTTTTTGAATGATTTTACTGAAACTCCAAAACGTGACATTTTTAATCCCGTTTTTGGTTGCATCGTATAACTGAACTCGCCAATTCCGGAAATCATTTGCCTTCCGAAAGAATACATCGGACTCACTAAGAAATTGAATTTATTGAATGGAATACCATAATTGTGAATGACAACACCGGCCATTAATTTGTCGTAATGATTGCCAGCTAGTGCTGGTGCCCAGAAAATATTTGTCGACTCAGCTTCATTATCACCGCCAAGCAGTTCAAATTTAATGGGCTCAAATCGATGGAACATTTTGTCCTTTATCCAAATGTTATTTTGTCTATTCAGTTCTGGAATGTCTTTGTTTGCGTCAATGCGAACTTCATCAGCTGTTGTATCTTTTAAGAAAACTGTAGTTCTTTTATTTCCAGGTTCGATCCAAATTGTTTCGATAACCTTTCCATTCTTCAAACCATTGACTTCAATCGGCCCATCAACTTGTCCAACATTTTTAACAGTTACCGTTAAAACATTGTCTTGGCGTTTGTCCTCAACCCGCGCTAGTTTATAATCGATATGGTTTGTCGTTTGAATTAAATCGTCGAACAACCACGAAAGATCTTTATTTGAGGCTTTTTCTATGGATTTTCGCATATCAGCAGGTTGAGGATGTTTGAATTCCCATTCAGAATAATACGCTTGCATTGATTTGTCAAACAATTCCTCCCCCAAATAATCTTTCAAATAGAAGAAAATCAATCCTGTTTTCTGATACATTACAACGCCATAGTTCATCGAAGAAAAACGGGCGGAATGTGTTTCAATGGGTTGATCTTCGCCAAGTCCTGAAACAGCGCGGTAAGCAATGTCGTTCAAGTCATGATGGCTCAAAAGTTCGAGATGAAAATTGGCACCCCTTACTAAATCTGTCATTGCTGTATTATCCGGGTATTTTGTTTGCATATAGCGAACTTCATTCAAGGTGTTCATTCCCTCATCCATCCAGCCATGCACTCTTTCATTTGACCCTAATTGACCGTAGAACCAGTTGTGTCCGACTTCATGTACAATAACAATTTCCAATTGCTGTGCGTTTCCAGATCTACCTATAACGGTTACGTTGGGGTATTCCATACCACCGCCAGCACTAATTGTTCCATCAACTGCTGTAACATTGTTGTACGGATAATCACCGTTCCATTTTGAATAGTAGTAGACCGCATCGTTTAAGTACTCACTCGCTTTCTTCCAAAGTTTCGCTTCCTTTTCAGTATACATTGCCCAAGAAGTGACAATTCTACCCGAATTTGGCAGTTCAACTTTACTTTTAAGGACATTGTAGCGTTTGTCCGCAAACCAAGCAAAATCGTGAACATTGGATTGCGTGTATCGAATTGTTTTTGAGTCGGGTGAAGATGCTGGAAATCCCTTCTTTGGAGTTGTTTCAAATTCTGTAAAATCTGTTCCTTTTTCAATGTTTGTAGCTGTTTTTTTAGCACGATCATTAAGGAATTTAAGTTCAGATTCAGTTTGTAAATCACCGGTAGCACCAACGACATAGTTTTTAGGAAGTGTAATATTAACATCGAACGAACCGTATTCTGAATAAAACTCACCTTGGTTCAAGTAAGGCATTTGGTGCCATCCTTCAGTATCATAAACAGCAGGTTTAGGATACCATTGTGTTATTTGATACGATTGACCGATATGTCCAAGACGTGAGATTTTACCCGAAGGTAATTTAACCATGAAAGGTGTTGAAACTGTAATTTTCCCTCCAGGCTGAAGCGGTTGATTCAATTCAATGATTGCGATATCAATATTGAATTCTTCAAATCCCCATTTGGCTTTAACCCCGTCAACTTTAAAATCCAAGCCGCTAATGTTTCCTTTGTCTTCCTCCGGGCCATACTTCAGCATCGTTTCCCCTCCTTGGTATTGCTGTTTCGCCAAGGCCGTTTCGCCATTCTTATAAGCGTTTGGCCAAAGATGAACGTAAATGCGGTTCAGAACGTCCGGAGAATTATTGATGTATTCAAATTCTTCAGTTGCGGAGAGTGTATGATCTTCGTCATTCAGTGCAACATCAATTTTGTAATTAACTTCTTGTTGCCAATACGTTTGACCAAAAGAAAATGAAGCTGACAAAGTGAAAAGGAAAGCTAATAGTTTCATAGAATTGTTGTTAATTGGGTAAAGATAATAGCATCGAGGTGTTGCCGCAAAGAAAGTTATGTTAATGGTAGACAGATGGAATGAATCATTCTACTACAATTGTGTCAACTAAGATTTTTTAAGAATAACATGAATCACCTCTTCTGAGTCACCATTTACGTTTATTGGTGCGACTGACACTTTACAGGTAAGGCTTTTCTGGAATTTATTATAGATCACTTGGTCCATTTTCCCCGAAACTTTTAGTAATTCAGCTGGTGCATTGATGTCTTTAATCAAATCTTCTAATTTCATCGTAACAATTTCCTCTAGCTTGTAATCAAAGAGAATGATTGCTGCTTCATTGGCCTTAATTATGTTACTGTTTTGATCCACAGTTATAACGGCGTCTGAGGATTGCTCAAATAAATGATTGTATCGCTCTTCTATATTTCTATTGTAGGCATTTCTATAACTTTGTTCAATTCCACCTTCAAATGTTTGTCTCAATTGAGCCTCATCCCAAGGTTTGGTGATATAGGAATAAATTTTTCCTTTATTAATAGAATCAATTACGGCAGAAATATCTGTAAATCCAGTAAGTAGAATTCGAATCGTATCCGGATGGTCTTTTTGAATCCATTCGAAGAATTCGACCCCTGTCATTTTGGGCATTCGCTGGTCAGCAACAACAATCTTAATATTATGTTCTTCGATTAATTCTTTTCCAGCCTCACCTGTGGTTGCTGTATATACTTCATAATCTCTACGAAAGTTCGCACGAAAAGCCAAGAGATTCACTTGCTCATCGTCGATGTAAAGAAGAGGTATTTTCAGTGCTTGTTTCATGCGCTAATAAATATAGAAAAAATTAACTCTGCTTGAGTGGTAATTGAATGATAAATTCTGTGCTGTGCCCCAATTCCGACTCTACTTTGATGGTTCCATCGTGCATTTCAACGATACTATAAGCAATCGATAGTCCAAGTCCAGTGCCTTCACCAACGTCTTTTGTTGTGAAGAAAGGTTCAAAAATTTTATTTTTTGTTTCCTCAGACATTCCCATTCCATTGTCTTTGAATCGAATTTCTATTGCTTGTTCCTTTTGAACTGATTTGATTTCAATAACTCCTTCGATGTCTTTTTTGGATTTAATGGCCTGAATCGAGTTGGTCAATAAATTCATGAACAATTGATTTAACTTTCCAGGATAACATTCGATTGCATCCAACTCGCCAAGTTCTCTCATCACTATGGTCTGGTTGTCATGAATTTCATTGTCAAGAATTCTAATTGTTGACTCAATTCCATCATTGACATTTGCAAACTTAAGATCACCTTCGTCCAAGCGAGAAAAGTTACGGAGTCCTTTTACGATTTCGGCTGTACGCTCTGCGCCCTCTCCAATACCAGAGATCAATTCATCGATTTCCGTTTTTAAGAAATCAATTTCTAGCTCTTCAGCCAGTGTTCTAATAACTGCAAGTTGCTCATCAATGTCTTTTTTCGGATCGAGCGATTCGTATTTATCAATGAGCTCCAATAAATCTTTAATATCCCTTTTAAGTGGAGCAACGTTCGCCGTCACAAAATTGATGGGATTATTAATTTCATGTGCAATTCCAGCTGTAAGTTGCCCCAAAGAAGCCATTTTTTCAGATTCAACGAGTTTGGATTGGGTTTGCTTTAAATCGTTGTAGGTTTCGTTTAATTCTACATTGGATTGTTCAAGTTCTAATGTGCGCGCTTTTACCTTTTCTTCTAGAATAGTATTCTGTTCGCGGATAATACGTTCATTTTCCAATGAACTGCCTAATAGTTTGGCCTGAGACTCTTCCTTTTCAGCCTTGAGTATATTGATCCGATCAGCCAAGGCAAATGACAGGAGGATGACTTCTAGCGCCGATCCAATGTGCATTGTATAGCGTGTAAATCCATTGTATGGTAACACACCTTGATCTTTCATCACAAAGATGATCACACCAAGTAAGAAGGTTGACCAAGCGATTAAGAAATAGCGACCCGGTCGGTAGCCACGGCGAACAATAACAATTGTAACCGTTAACATGTAAACCGACACAACCATTGCATTAATTTCAATGATGTTATAGCTCAATTTATAATTTCCACCAATTGCAAGAATGATACACGCCGCATATACGATGTGAAAAACGGGCATTAGCTTATCCAATTTCGGCAACGTCTTTTTAACTTGGAGGAAGTTTCGCATAAACACGAGTGCGGAAACTCCAACGAGGCTTGGAAAAATGAATAATGAATGTTCCGACATCCAAGGTAAGTTTGGCCATAAGTATTGGAATGGATATCCTTGAAGGCTCGTTTGAGTAAGTCCAATGAGTACGATGTAAACTACATAGTACAAATAACTATTATCGCGTGTTGTAAAGTAGATGAATAGGTTGTACAACATCATCACGATAATCATTCCGAAGTAGATCCCAGAGAGTAAATCACTATTTTTTCTTTTTTCAAAAATGAGTTTCTTTGGACCTATAGAAAGTGGCAATTGAATTTGTTCTTTCCCACTCACCTTCATGTAGAACGTGCGGCTTTCTCCTTTAGCAATATGAATATCAAATAGATAGTTTGGATCGTGGTATTTTCGATTGCTAAAATTCTGATGTTCGCCGAGTATCGTTTCCTTGTAGGCTCCGTTTGGCATTGGCGAGTAAAGTTCAACCAAATCGATAAAAGGCTGTTCCAGCATCAGAATTAAATCCTCTTCATTCGTTCCGTTTTTAATAGGGATTTTGAGCCAGAATGAAGATTCAGTAACGCCCATATTAGGTACATGCACCTTACTTTTAATGAATTTTTCGGAATTTATTACATCCTCGATAGTCATGCTCGATTTCTCGTCTTCTAAAAGGAAGATTTGACACCCGATTTTTTTGATTTCAGACTTGGAATAATTGGTTTGCGCTTGGGCAGAAAACACGGTTCCAAAGCAAAGAATTGAAACCACTATAAAGCGAAGCATCGAATGCATGTTTTTTGATTTGTCGTTTTGAGACAGAAAAATAGGCAATAATAAGATATGGTTTTCCTAAAATCGTGTTGAATTATGATTTTTTAAACGGAAGTGAAGAATGCATCGGTTTGATTAGCGAAGCACTTCAGATAATTCTGTTTGGTTAATTATAAGATCATATTGCACCTCCATAATTGATTTAGGGCCGGATTCAAAGACACGTTGATTGAAGTCCTTGCGGATTTCCATGATTTTATCTTTCTCTTCCAATTGAGCGGTATCTAAGGATTGTGCATCCATGATTATGGTATACGCCAACAAGTCTGAATTTGGATAATAGAAGGTCCCGTCTTTTCCAATAGACCTCTCTACCTTGTATCCCGTTTTTTCAAACATTGGTAGTGTAATGTTTGCGCAGATTCCAAAAAGTGTTCGCACACCTACTTGACTTGCCAACGCAATTCCAGTTCTAGTTAAGAGCCAACTTATACCGTATCCTGCTACTTTTCGTGAATTCCATAGTCCACATAGCTCTGCAGCACCGTATAGGGCGTGCTGGGTTCTAACGATATCGTGAATTCGATCATCCATATGACCTACGGCATCTTCTATGGGTAAGGCTCTGTCACCTCCAACAATTTGCATTCGAATTCCACCAACAACTTCATTGGTTTCATCTTCAATTGCAACAATAGCGTACGTCGCAGGATTGTTGTACCAATCATCCTTGGCAGAAGTAATTTCAGTTATCCCATAAATTTGCAAAACACGGTTATGACCTTCCACATATTGGCGTGCAAGTTCAGGATTGTTGACTGCGCGAAAGGCCTTAAATATTAGCATTCTAAATCAGTTTTAATTGAACGGTACACGTCTGAAAGTGCTTTCCGTAATGATTTAACCTTTGGTTCTCCTCCTTGATGAAGTCTAAAAATAAATACTGGATGATCTTCGAGTTGAAGGGTTTCAAGCATTTCATTTCTTAAGTCGGTCAGTTCGTTCTTTGCTTTCTCCGATAGTTCATCACCATTTCCAGCAACAAGTCGTTCAAAAAAGAACGAGCTTGGTGTCATTGGTTGAAACTCAAGTTCCAGTCGAGTAGCTTCTAGCCAGCATCGCTCTAACAACCTTCCGGCTTCAATAAATCCACTGTCTGTTTTGTCTGAAAGGGTAATAACTCCAATAGCGCCAGCAAAATTCATGCTCTTACGCGCTAAGGTCTCAAAAGCTCCTCCGCCTTTCCATTTGTTCAGTTGATCTATTACCTTCCAATCTTTAGCCATTCTAAATCCCGTTAGCTCGCCTGCACTTAATTCTATTGTTCGAATATCTATCCCGTTGCGTTGGTCTTCATTTTCTTTTGCTGTCCAACGAATTTCATCAATAAAGTCATGATGGCCTCTTTTTTCCATCATTCGGATACGTTCCACTGCTGCAACCGTCTCTGTAATTGAATCAATTTGAACTGAATCATTTAAAAACAATACCTCGGTAGTATTAAACCGCTTATTATGTTGTGAAATCGCCAAAAGAGAATCAACAAGAATTGGTGCGCTTTTATCGAGTCCTCTATTTGTGCGTCTTGTTCCAATGAATCGACTTAAGTCATCTTGAACGTTTGCATTTGGAGTAAACTGGATCGAACAGACCAAAGGTTCGTTGTCAGAATATAATGAATTTATGTGAGTGTCATGTCCAATTTCGCTTGCTTTTAACTGAAGATTTTCTAACGCTGCTCCTAAGCCAATAAACGCAGCTTTTCCTCCATAATCGAGTAAAGTATCCGACTGAAATTGATCTTTAAATAAGAAAAGTGTCTTCTCATTTGAGAACCATTTCCAAGGTTGAGCATTTCCTCCTGAAGGAGCAAGGATAGCGGCTTCAATTATTTGATTGATCTCTACTTGGTTTGGGAAATGCGCATTTTCAATTATTTCGACGTGTGTATTTTTAATTATTTCAGCACAAGTAGCCCAGCTTAAGGGTGTTTCCGAGCCAAAGATTTCTATGGCTTTATTTTTGTCTTCGCTTTCGTCACAGATTAATTCATCCATATCCACGAAATACCGGCCTGAATCATGAAACTCATCTAGAATTATTCTTCTGTAAACATTTGCTGCAACGGCTCCACCAAGGGTTACGTCAGCAGCCAGTTGAGGCCACGTTGTAAGTGTTTGCTCTATTTCTAACATGGATGCTTTTAACTTGGTCGAAATTGTCGTTTCGCCGAGCATTGGCATAATGTATGGGATCTTTTGTTCGTTTGTAAGTCCTTTTAGTTTTGATGAATCCAAATGCCCTATAAAACCATGAAGTAATGGACGGTCAGGTTCCAGGTCAAAGCGCTCGATGTCCATTGTTCCACGATCATTCATATCCATTATCACAGGAATTCTAAGTGCTTTTGCTTTTTCGCGCAATAGAATTTTAATATCTAAACCATCACATTCATCTACGAGTACGTTTAATGTTCCTCCTTCTGTGAAAAAGGCATCTATATTACTATCAGTCAATCCATCATTGAAACAAGTAACCTTTACGTAAGGATCTATTTCCGCAATCTCTCGTGCAACAGAAATCGTTTTTTTAATACCAAGGTCATTAAGTCCTGCTCGAATTCGATTGTAATTGCTAAGATCTAAAACATCGAAATCAGCAATTCGAATTTCACCATAACTATGTTCCATTGTCATAGTAATAGCAATAGTTCTTCCAACAGATAAGCCGACAACTCCAACGATTTGTTGACTTAGTAATTCACTTTCCTCACGCGTAATTTTATGTTGATTTCTGTTGGTCTTGACTTCATAGAATTCTTCACGGTCAAGAATATGAACCAAAGTGTTATTCCATTCATAATACACCCAGATTCCATATTCTTCTTCTGGAATATTGTTCAAGTGTTTATCTATAAGAATCTTTGTTTCCGCGTCAGAATGTTTCTTTTTCGGGTAACGCAATTTGATAAGCTCCGATAGTTGGGCTTGTAACTCATCTTTAACTCTAATTTCACTGTGACTATCGAGTAGTTTCGTAAGTTTTGTCTTATCAATTTTGCTGCTTAGATCATATAATTGTGCATTTTTAGATGTTTCTAGTTGTTTGGTATTAAGAGAGGCCTTAGATAGTATTGCTTTCATAATCAGGCATTTGAGTTGAGTTTGCCACGTTATATTGCTACAAATATAATCATATGTCGAACATATATTTCGATTGATTAAACACTTAGGAAATAGCTATCAAGGCTTGTCAATGAGTTTTTGTGGTGGTTGCGCACATGTTACATTTTGCATGCGCACATTTATCATGCTGTAACGCAGATGTACTCGATAAAATGAGTACTTTCAGCAATACTTAAATTTAAATAATGGGTTACTTTTATTTATGATTTAGGAGTTTTATTGTGTTTAGGACTCCAATATTAACGGAAAATTAGACTTATGAGTAAGGAAAAACTTCAAGTTTTATATGTCGATGATGAACGCCACAATTTGACGTCCTTCAAAGCAACGTATCGTAGAGATTTTTCAGTGCATATTGCAGAAAGTGCACAGGAGGGTTTAGAAATTTTAAAGGAGAACGAAATTAACGTTGTGTTGTCCGATCAGAGAATGCCTAAAATGACAGGGGTCGAGTTCTTTAAAATAATAAAGAAAGAATATCCAGAACCTATTCGAATCCTGATTACTGGTTATTCTGATATAGAAGCTGTTATTGATTCTATTAACCAAGGGCAAGTGTATAGATACATATCGAAGCCTTGGGAACCAAATGATCTTCGATTGGTTATTGAACAGGCCAATGAGGTGTTTTCGTTGCGCAAGGAGAATGCTCGGTTGATGGAGGCATTGAAGGACTCAAATGAAAAGTTGGAATTTATTGCTAGGCAGAATTTACTGTCGTAAAGGACAAAGTATAAGAGCCTTATAGGTTTCCAATAATTGCGGACGAAGTGCTTTCTTTTTTAAAAACCATTAAGATTACTGGAGACCATTACAAAACACAAAAAAGCCTCGAACTTTCAAATGAAGGATCAAGGCTTTTAAAAAGGTTTTATTGTTAATGCATCATGTCCTCTTCCGGATCTTCCTCTTCTAATGGGTATAATTTAGGAGCGTCTGTTTTCTTTTGCAAACGATCCATTAAGTTTTCCAATTGCGAAACGGTTAAACTGTAAGCAACGATTTTTTTGTCTTTGTCAAGAACCCAAACTTTTGGAGTTGCATAGATATCATAAGTCTTTTGATAATTCAATGATTTCAGCGTGGTATATCTAGGAATGAATTGCGAGGCGTTCACCAAAGCGCTGTCATACAGATTCGCGGTTACGGCAACATTGATGAATTCCAATTTATTCTTGCGAACGAATTCTTTCCATTTATTAAAATCATCTCCAGTTGCTTTACCAACAGCAAAGATATCTATGTTTCTATCCTTCCATTTTTTAGAATAAAGGTTCT
Organism: Crocinitomicaceae bacterium; assembly: GCA_047630755.1. GTDB lineage: Bacteria > Bacteroidota > Bacteroidia > Flavobacteriales_D > Crocinitomicaceae > UBA4466. The sequence goes on from JBLHYG010000014.1 coordinate 36,956, forward strand.
GCAATTTTGGTGTAATTTTTTTACAATGTCCACATTCTGGGTCCCAGAAATAAAGTACTGTGTATTCGTTGTCGAGGCTGTAGAAATCTCGCCAGTTCACATCTGTGGTGTCTCGCAAAATTAGATTCGGAGGTTTTGCCCCCATAACCAAGTCGTAATGTGTGCTTACTTTTTCACAAAGCGCATCTAGGTTTTTCTTCGGCATCCAGTGTGCGGGTGATTTTCCTTCTTCATTAAGAGTACAGTAATAACGTTCTCCCATGTAAATGAAAACTTTGTTCATTCCCATGATTTTACTCTTTTCGTATTGGCTCGTGATCCAAGAAACGGTGTACTGGAACATATCCGATTTTGGATCTAAAGCATCACAGAATTGGAAAGCGTAGTGAATCACTGTGTCCCAATGCTGAAGCATAAGGTTCGAACTGAAGTAATTCGTGAACTTGTTGTGGAATACGCGATTTCGCATCAAGCGATCATCTTTCAAATCGATATTATCGAAGTAGTGATCGCGGTAATACTTGAACCTAAAGTTCGAATCGATTATGTTTCCGTCAGCATCTAAAGGTGTTTCTGGAATCTCTATATCCATCGACATTAGAACAATTTTGGAAACAAAAAGGTTGTTAGGATTTTGGGCTATGTTCTTTTGATAATCAACTACACCCATGTTAATTGCATCAATTTCCGCTGTGATTGATTTGTACATCTCAGAACCTTCTTCATGTCCATCTCTCTGGATTTTAAGTTGCTTAAGTTGCATCCTCTGTCCATTGACAAGGCCATCATCCCAGTGCTCCTTAACGATTTTATCTTTGTACGCGTTCACTTCGTCTTCAACACCTTGGATCTTTGTAGATAATTTGGTGTATTTTTTCTTCTCGGGACTCACTTTCTCGCGCTTCGCAATGTATTTGTCAGACGTCGCTTTTTTCTCAGCAAGATATTCTTTACTCCAAAATTCGTTTCCAATTTTTTCTTTGTACTCGTTCATCTCTGCTTCGATCGTGCTGATCTGAGCGGAAAGGCGAACATATTGAGGATCATTTTCTTCCAAACCGTCTCTTGATTTGGATTTAACTGCTGCCTCCTGACGCTTGTTGCTTATGTATTGAACATATTCTAAAAATATTTTGTTTTCAATCGAGATTGGTTTGCTTCCATCGGGCTTAGATTCAGCTGTTCCCATTAAGTTGGGCAAAGCCGCTTCAATATATACTGAGGATTCTTCGTTGTAGATAAAGTCCAAAATTTTCTCTCCAGGAAGGTACAACGCCAAGATTCCAGCTTCTTGTTTACTTCCATCAAACTCAACGACACCGTTTACCATTTCTGCAGTATCGGCGTAAAATAGTTTTTGTCCAAAGTACTTCACAAGATTAACCGTAGTATCGCTCTGTCCGATTATTTTGAATTTAATATCTTGTGCGTTAACAGTGTAAGAACCTATTAACAAGAAGATTATCAACAATGATTTCATAAAATGTGTCTGTTTAAAGTTTAAAGATACAATGTTAAGGCACTAAAAATACATGATAGTGCGCGATTAACAATTGATTGACGTTGAATAATTTTTTTTAGATGCTCGAAGGGTGTCGGATTAACAATTCTTTAACGTTTAGTATTCTTTATAGATCCCTTTTTTGGCCGTAAGGAAACTAGAAAGGGTAAACAACGCGAAGGCCAATAAGAGTGCTCCCATGCTCCAATATGTAATTCCTGTGTCAATATGGAGTCCGCCTTCTTTGAACATTTTATCGAGAAAGTGTTTAAAAATCAAAAAGATGACCATTCCCATTCCCATAACAATCCCAAAGACCTTTACGAAATAGATAAAGAACCGCCGAATAACATTATCAGGATGGTATCCAATTCTTAGAAGTGTTCTGACTTCATAGGCGTTTTTGGACATCAGCAATTGCATGTATTGGATTAAAACAAGTCCAGAAAGGAAAACTGCAATTATTGAAATGCAAAGAACAACAAAAAACAAGGTGCCTACCATACTTTTCAAGCGGCCAACGATCATCTGTGACTCTCTCGTTTCAAGGCCATTTTCAGTCAGCATTTGTTCAACCAAACCAAATTCGCTCTCTTTTCCAGAGATCATAATTTGTGTTATCTTTTTTTCGTCTTCCAATGGAAAATTGATGTTTCCATACTCCATAAATGATGCAGGAACGAGAACCGCAGATACTTCACTGGTAAATCCAACGATATGAACATCAAACCATTCTTTCTTGTTGTCTTCATCGGAGATCATGAATTTAAATCCTGCTTTCATTGCTAATTCATCAGAAACTTGAGCAAATCCACTTGAAGCTGCAAAGGTATTTAGCATTACGATAAAATCCCTAGGCATAATAATAGGAACTGATTTGTCGCCTTTTTCCCATTGCCATTTTTTTGAATCCATTTTCAAGAATGATTCATCAACAGTTTGAATAAATAGGTTCGTCTTAAATTCTGGAATTCGCTTGTCTGAAGTTTCAAACCAAAGGTTGAAGTTATTTGTCAAGATGGGCTTAACATCAGTAATGAAGGGCATTGCCAATAAGTTGTCGATTTCCTTTTGGCTAAAATCCGACTTGGACATTCCAAATGTTGTTGAAGTCGTCACCTTTTTCTGAACGATTATCGTATTTGGACCAAGAATTTCTGTTCCTTCTCCAAACTCATTAACTTTGATCAAGTAATGAATTGAAGTGATTAAAAATGTAATGCCGAGAAAAGAACCAATCATAGCGATGATCAGTTGCTTTCGGTCTTGATTTTTGAAAAGCAATTTTGTCAACATAGCTACAGTTTTAGTTCTTGATCAAATTCATATCCATGAGAGCTTCCCAAAGATGTCAAAACGAAGCCTGACTTTTGTTCCATAGTTCTTTCATGGATCATTTTTAAACAACGATCGGCATTGTCAATGTCTAAATGTGAAAACGGCTCGTCCATAATTAACCATTCGTAAGGCTGGGCCAATGAACGGATAATAGCAACACGCTGTTTCTGCCCCATTGAAAGTAAACCGCATTCTTGCTGCCATTTGTCTTCAATTTCTAAGCGTTCCATCATTTGGAGCATTTCAACTTCTGTAAACGTATCTGTAATGCTATTTTTTAGAATAAGATTTTCTTGAACAGTCAACTTTGGAAACAACTGCAAGTCTTGAAAAATCACTGAAATTTTGGATTGACGAACTTCCGTCCATTCGTTTGGGCCAAAATCTTTGATATTAATGCTATCGTAGAACAATTCCCCTTTGTAATCTTGTCGTAAACCAAAAATGGTTGTTGCAAAAGTGGACTTTCCCTTTCCACTAGAAGCATTTAATAGAATGCGTCTTCCGGCGATGAGTTCTACTTTATTTCCCCAAATGCTGTCAGGTCCATGTTTTATGGAAGCTAGGGGAGCGGGCATAATATGATCGAGCGTTATGTTCATGCAATGGTTTTGACTTTCATTTTCAATAATCGTTCCAATTTTAGTTGGTTTATCGATTCTTTTCAAAATAATTTATCACTGCATTCAGCATGTCCTTTTCTGCGCCATAGCTAATCCATTGAGATTCAGGATGCCTTCTAAACCACGTCAATTGCCGTTTTGCATACCGACGGGAGTTTTGTTTTATTTTTTCGACGGCCTCTTCCAGTGTTGAATGCCCGTCAAGATAAGTAAATAGTTCTTTGTATCCAACGGTATTGAGTGATGAAAGATGCCGTTGGGATTGAACAGATTGAACTTCTTCAAGTAGACCGCCTTCAATCATAATATCCACGCGCCGGTTGATTCTGTCATAAAGTACTTGCCGATCATGATTCAAGACGATACGGTGTACTTTAAAAGGTCGGGGTGTTGGCTTCTGTTTTCTTAGCTCGGAGAATTTCTTTCCTGTCAAGCGAATGACCTCAATGGCGCGTTCAATGCGCATAGCGTTGCTTTTATCGACCTGTTCGTAATATTCTGGATCGGACTCCATTAACTCAACTAGAAGGGGTTCTAATCCATTTTCCTTCAGTTCTTTTTGAATCTTCAGTTTGACTTCTGGAGAATTCGGAATGTTATCCAACCCAATGCAAAGTGCGTCAATAAACATCCCTGACCCACCGACTAAAACAACTACATCTTTTGTTTTGAATTCTTCTTTTAAAAGGTTTGACGCCTCTTCTTCAAACTGATAGGATGTTACTTCATCCTCGATCGAATGGGAATTTATGAAATGATGTGGAACACCATCTTGCTCTTCAGGTGAAGGTTTTGCAGTTCCAATCGAAAGCTCTTTGTAAAATTGACGTGAATCTGCAGAAACAATGCACGTTTTGAAGTGCTTTGCTACGGCAATACTCAAGCTTGTTTTTCCGCTTGCTGTTGGTCCTGATATAACAACGAGATGTTTGATGCGTTGAAGTTAATTTTTAATTGGGAGTTATGAATTAGAAGTTATGAAATATTAGTGTTGGGTTCGCCATTCCCAATGGTATCTCAAGTTTTCATGACTCAATATGATCTTCATATTGACCTTTTTAATTTAGAATTACCAATTGGAAAGAGCGTTTTTATTTTTTGAATTTAATAGAAACAAAAATCCCAATGATTCCCATTAAAACTACGATTGCTCCAAACCATGAAAAGGACGAGCCTGGCAGAAAGAAAGGAATACTTGCGAGTAAGAATATTGAGGACAGCACGCCAAGGAGCATGCGAAAAGTCGTTTTTCGTTTAAGAATTACGGCAAGGGCAAAAATAAATTGCAGTACAAAGAAGCTGATTAGAACAATCATGTAGATGTACATGATTTTGTCCATAACGGAATCTACTCCTGTATTGATTACGCGGCCATTCAAGACTGTTTGGTTACTTAGTAATGGTGTTAGTATCATTTCGTTTTGTTAGTAGCAGTTCTTTTTTTCATGAATGAAATATACAAATTCAATGCCAAACAACTCATAAACAAATAGGGTGAAATTATATAAAATGCTTCCAAAAAACTTTTTGTTAATAGGTAAAAGCCAGGAATTAAAAGGAGTGCATAGATCAATAGTCCAAAATTTAATTTAAGCCTTCTGCGGCTTTTAGTTTTAAAATGCTTTACGAATATCAATATTGGCGATACGACAATTATTGAAGGGACGAACAAAAGTAAGGTTAGCGGAACAAGATCACTAAAGAAGAACTGAAATCCGGGTGTGTTGTTTATTTTAAAATAGAACATTAAACCAACAAAGAAGCTTCCGAAAAGGGCCGTGAAAGCGAGAGATAAGATGCCAATTATTTGTTCTTTCATGGTAAGGAACTACAACATTTTTCTCAAATCAATACTGAGTCGCCCATTCCATATATCTCGCCGTAACTTCTTGGATATATTTGTAGGTTGTTGTTCCGCGCATCATGCCATTTCGAACGACTTCATCTTGGTAGTATTCTTGTTTCGAAAGATTGAGAAGCATGACTTCTACATTGTCTTCCCACTTTAGGTGGTTTAGACCATGTTTTTTAGCCAAACGAGAGGCGTCTTGAATGTGTCCACGACCCGCATTGTATGAAGCTAGAGCGAATTTTTTTCGTTCGAAGGCATCGGGAACACTGCTCCAGAATTTTTCGTCTGCCATTAATTTTTTGGCTCCTCCCATAATTTGAGTTCCCGGAGGAGAATCAGGAAAAACTCCATAGTGAGGGCCTGTATTTGGCATGAACTGCATCATGCCGTAGGCGCCACCAAAAGATAAAGCTTCCGAATTAAATTTCGATTCTTGGTAAGCAACAGAAGCAATTAAGCGCCAATCCCAACCACTCATTTCGCTTGCCTTTTTGAACAATTCATCGTACTTGGAAATATTCGTTCCGTCCAATGTTGAGTGGTCTCTTTTGCGGTTACGGGCCACGTGTGGCATTTCAAAGTACTTACGTTTGATGTACCTATATGTTGACTTTCCTTTAAATTCCTTCAGCCATGCGTCTAATTTGGCTTTCAATAAATGACTGGATTTTCGGATTCCAAAAGCCATTTTTTGTTTCACCGATAGATCAAGGCCTATATAAATGTTTGGAAAAAACTGCTCGTTGACTTGAGCCACATTGTTCTCAGTAATTGTATAATCAATAAGTCCTGAAGAAACCTGTTCAATGAGTTCTTCGCCGCCAATGTTACCTTTTACACCTTCAATATGAATAGTGCCACCGATCTCTTCTTGAAGATGCTCAAGCCGTTGATAATAACTTGAATTTTTCCAAACATGTACTTCTTTTTGAGCAAGTTGAGACGGATCGCTAATTAAGTCTGCTTTCCATTCCTCTTCTTTCATGTCTTGCCAACCATCAGGCTTTCGTTGAATTAGAACTTGTTGTGTCTTTATAAAGGGCTCAGAAAAATTAATGACTTTGTTTCGATCATTGGTTACAGTATAATTACAAGCAATCAAATCACCGTCGCCTCTGTTGAGCATGACAATTAAGCTGTCGAGGTTTTTTACAATTTTTACTTCTAATGTTACGCCCAAGTTTTCAGCAAAGAGGTTGAGGAGTTCGTATTCAAATCCCATTTTTTTGCCTTTGTAAATAAAATAGGAAGTTGTGCTATTCTCAGCTAGAACTGTCAGTTTTCCTTTTTTGATTATTTCGGGTAGATCAATTGCAACACCCGGTCTTTCGAATGTTTCCTCGACTGATTTAACGCTATCGTCTTTTTCCATAACACAGCTCGATGCTACAATTAGGACGATCGTTAGTAGTGAGGCTGACAAATATTTAGCTTTCAAAAAGCGCAATTTTTTTATCATCGTACCTAGCAAATTATGGCTTTTTTATCGGATAAGCCCTAAAACTGAGTTATAGTTTTCAACAATTCGAGCTAATTTTCCTTAAAATAGCTTTCAAAAAACGGGATGGCATCGGACATAAACTTATTGAAGGCCAGCTCAATAGATTCTTCCCGTTCCAAGAAGATTTCAGGGGCTTTGGCCAGTACATTTTCGAATGAGATTCTACGGGAAAGTCCTAAACAAGCATGCGTTAATCCGGAATGGTTTCGGTATTCATACAACCAATCAAGCTCTTTCATTTTGCCAATCATGAAATCAAATCGATAGGAATATTGTTCCGGTGTTTTAAATTCAATTGCGTAAAATTCTTCGACAAACTCTTTCAAACCTTTCTTATGAAAGGAACTCCAGTTTCTAGCAAGTAGGTGGTCAAAATAGAGATCAACAGCAATTCCAGATATCTTTGGAAGAGGTTCGTATAGCTCGCGAAGCAATTCTAAAACGACAGGATGCGTGTCAATATAGTTGTCAATTGTTCTGTGAAGCTTAACGCCGTCTTGAATTTTCTGAGGTAAATGAGAGTAATCTTTGCCTTTAACGGAATCGCCAAGAAGATTGGCGTACATCAATTGTGGATCATTGTTCGAAAAAAGGAGGTGCCCTAGAAAGTTCATATTGCGACGTGGCGAAATGCTGATTTAATCTAAGGTGCAAAAAAAATCCCTCTTAGCTAAGCCAAGAGGGATGTCATTTTAATATTCATCTTCGTTAAAGAGAAAATCTTCTCGCGACGGATAGTCGGGCCAGATCTCTTCAATACTTTCGTATGTCTCACCTTCATCCTCTAATGCTTGGAGATTTTCAACCACTTCAAGAGGTGCTCCATTCCTAATTGCAAAGTCAATTAACTCGTCTTTTGCTGCAGGCCATGGTGCATCTTCTAAATATGACGCTAATTCTAAAGTCCAGTACATAATCCTCTTCCTTTATTGTTGTTTGGCGCAAATGTAATTTTTATTCTTTTAATTCCAAATTAATGGTGCAGTTTATTATTTGCGCTAATAATTTATTAATCTTACATTCTTGGTTTCCAGGGGATTTCGTTCGCTTTTAAATCGAGCGTAAGCTTTCGACTTAATACAAACATATAATCGCTTAGACGATTCAAGTATGTGAGAATAATAGGCTCAATTTTTTCATTCTCATTTAAGTCAACTACGATTCGTTCTGCGCGCCTGCATACACATCGTGCAATGTGGCAAAATGACACTGTAGTGTGTCCTCCAGGAAGAACGAAGCTTGTCATTGGTTCTAATGTTTCTTCCATCTCATCGATCCAATTCTCAAGATTTTCAATATCTGAATCCTGCAATTGAGGCAGTTTCATTTTTGTTCCTTTGGGATCCGTTGCTAAAAGTGAACCCATTGTAAATAAACGATCTTGAATTTCAAGAAGCTGTTCCTCTTGAGTTTCTGTAACCGATTGGTCTCTGATTAATCCTAAATAAGAATTGAGTTCGTCAACAGTTCCATAGGCTTCGATTCGCATCGAGCTCTTTACTACTCGGGTTCCTCCAATGAGTTGGGTTGTTCCTGAATCTCCTTTTTTTGTATAAACCTTCATTTTTCTTTTTCTGCTTCAATTAGTTCGTTGCGTCTCAATTTCAGATCAACAACACGGGCTTTTTTTCCTTGATTTCTTATGTTCTTTGCTGTTTCAGTATGGTAATTGTGTCCATTTTCCAAGAAGTTAATTTGAAAATCCAGCCATTCAATATCTTCAAAATCTCTTCCGAAATCTGACATTTCTTGGCGTAATTTTTTTGAAATACTTAGATAGTCAGGTCGGCCAAGGTAGTCGTGATCGGCATCACTCATTATCTCTTCCAGTAATGTTACAGGCTTAATTTCAAATTTAGTAGCCAAAATAATTTTCTTGATTATTTGAATTTGAACATCTGAATATCCAAATCGTGGTAACATTGATTCTGCAATCGTGGCGCCAAACTCCTCGTTGCTGCGGTAATGACGAATAAACCCTGAATCGTGGAAAAGGACAGCAGTTCTTAGCATAATTAATTCTTCTCCTTTTACGCCTTCGAGGTTGGCATAACGAATTGCGGCCTTTTCAACATTTAAGGTGTGCGGCAAGTCATGGTACGATATGGACTCGGGAAGCAATGATTTGAGACGGTTTAAAATATGCACACGCATTTGATCAAAATCCATAGATGGAAGGTCACAGATGCTTCTCAATAGGCCATTTGCGGAAGTGCCCTCTGGATCCAATGAGTATTGATGTTTCATGTTGTCTAAATAGAACATTTCAATACTTCCACCTCGTTTGTGGATTTCAATTTCGCCGCGTGAATGAGAATTGAAATACTTACTTACATTGTCTTCTATGGTCGAAGTGATGGTTATATATCCTCGCTTCGAAGCATTTTCTGCTCGGGATGCTATATTTACGGTGTCACCCCAGACATCGAAGCTGAATTTTGACGTTCCAATAATCCCTGCGACTAGCGGCCCCATGTGGAGTCCAATTCTGATTTCCCAGAAATCTTTTTTCATAGCAATGGCAATGTCCCGTTCCTTGCGCATGAATTCTCGAATTTCAATCGCGGCCAAACAAGCTCGCACTGCTGATTTTGGTTTGTTCTCCGTAACTCCTGATAATGCCATATAAGCATCACCGATTGTTTTTATCTTTTCTAAGTTGTACTTCTCAATAATCTCATCGAATTTCGTGAAATATTTTTCCAGTTTCCGAAGCAAACGCAGTGGTTTAACCTTCTTCGCTTTGGATGAGAAATCAACGAAATCGGTGAATAAAACAACGCCATTTTCAACCCTCTTCGGTGAAAATTTGTTATTGTTACTCAGTTCATGCAAAATAGTGTCAGGAAAAATATTACTCAATAATTGACCAATTCGTTGATCCTTGTAGAACAATGATTTGTACACATCAATTTTGGATCGGACTAAATTTGGACTGAATGGGAAGGTCAAATAATCAACTGCTCCTTGATTCATTCCACGCACAAGTTTCACTCCAGGACGATCATCTTTTGTGATAATGATGATGTAATTGTTTTTGAAAATACTCGTTTCATGAATGGAAGAGATATTCGATAAGCCATTTTCAGACTCATCAATATTGATCAAGTAAATTCCAATTTCCTTTTTTTCAATGATCGGTAAAGCGTCTTTGATTGTTTCAGCAAGTAGAACATTATTTCCTCCACCAGAAAGGATCTCCTTAAGTCCAATTCGAACTTTTGGGTCGGAGTCAATAATTAATATGTTAATAAATCTTTCCACTAAAACTGAATGTCGTTGATTGAAATTGGAGAATCACTAAGGTCTAATATACGTTGAATTACGGCATCAACTGCCGCATCAGGACAGGAAGCACCCGATGTAATAATTATTCTTGTTTTTTCTTTCTTTGGTAAGAACGTAGAATGTTCTTCAATATTCTTTGAATGAATGTTGAACGATCGGATTTGATTTAAATCAATTATTTCATCCTTCGTTTTTATAAAAAAGGTTTTAAAATTCGGTTCAAGCAATTCAACCAAATGTGTTGTATTGCTGCTGTTGTAACCTCCAACAACAATTGCCAAATCAGCTTCAAAATTCAACAGTTCAATTGTTGCCGATTGATTGTCATTCGTTGCATAGCACAATGTATCGCGGTTGTCGGCAAAATGTTCCTTTAGCGATTCGATACTGTGTTTCTCAATCATTGTGTTTTTTAGAAAGTCAGCAATTTCTTGCGTTTCTGTCGCTAACATGGTGGTTTGATTCACCACACCGATTTTATTCAAATCCTTTTCTGGATTAAATTCATCTGAGATCTTTCCTTTGAATCTTCTTAAGAACTCATCACTTGAAATTTTCCCAAGAATATAATTGGCAATTATTCCTGCCTCATTCATGTCCTTGATTACTATTGAAGGAGAATTTTCTTTACTGTGTGAAAACGTCGCTTTTGTTTCTTCGTGGCTGTTCTTTCCATGAATAATAATCGTGTGATCGCTTTTTCCAAGAGATGCTGAGCGGTTCCAAACTTTCTCTACAAAAGGGCATGTCGTATTGTATTTAGCCGTATTAATGCCTTTGTTAATCAGTAATTTTTCTGTTTCAATTGTTGTTCCAAATGCTGGGATGATTACTATGTCATCTGAATCAATGGTGTCCCAATCGATTAGTTGATTTCCATGTGTGTCTTGAAGAAACTTCAATCCTTGATCCAATAAATCTTGATTGACTTCTGGATTGTGAATCATCTGACTGAGTAAATAAATATTCTTGTCAGGGTTTTCTGTTATTGCTTTGTATGATTTTTCAATTGCATTTTCAACGCCGTAGCAAAATCCAAAATGGCGACTAATAATGAATTCAATATTTCCAAAGTCAAGAACGCTTGGCGTGAAATCTTTTTTACGCGGGTCGTCTAGCTTTCTTTTCGCTTTGACTTTGCTAATTATAGGTGAGTTGTAACGCTCTGGGATATCGAATTTCTTCATCTATATCAAAAATAAGAAAAGGAATAAGAATGAAGCTGTACAACTACTTTAAAATTGGAACATATCAATTGTGTACAAATTTGGAAGCTCTGAATCCTTCTCTAAATTTGAATTTAAGTTGGTGTATTTTAACCAGTCAACTCGGTTGCCTAAAAAGTGAAATAGAATTACATGATTGTCTTTGGAGTAGACCATGCAATTGTTTTTTGTATAAAATGGTGCTCCGAAATTTTTGGCAATTTCTGACCTCGTCCAACCAATAAAAGCCAGTTCTGGAAGATCAAAATCATTGTAAATAGCTTCTAATTGAATAAGGTATTCGTTCGGATCATTGTAAGAATTCCAATCGTCATCTTTCACTTTGTAGACAGTGATTTCGACAGGATTTCTGTGCCTAACTAGATTGGATTTACGCTTGCCCAAATAAGCTTTTGTACTTCCACCAAAAAGAAAATAACGGTAGTACATTCCAACGGTGTCAGGTCTGAAATAATACGCTTGTTTCAATCCGCCACCGCTGCTGTTTGCACCTCTTTTTTTGCGTTTGAAGGCCGGTAAGTCAAACGGATGGAGTAGAAGTGAGTCCATTTTGCCGTATTGAACAATTGGAATCGTATCTTTCTCCAGTACTGGTTTTAAAGTGTCTTCGTTAATTATTGTATCATTTGTAGAAGAACTTTTTTTCTCATTTTCTTGCTGTTCACAAGAGAAAAGAGCTAGAAGGGAAGCTGAAATTACGATGGCAGAAATCTTCATACTTAAAGTCAAGGAAATGGAGGAACGCAAAAAAAGTAACGGATTATAATTAAAAAAGCCATCTCAACTCGAATCCGAGAGAGATGGCTTGGGGATCAATTAGTCAAATCAACTAAAAACTTTTATAGTACAACGTTTTGATCTTTGTTGAACTTCACTTCGTATTTCATTTCGAGGTCTTTTTTTCCTTTTGCTTTAAGATTGAACGACCATTCAATAATTCCAGTTCGTTTGTCCAAGACGCCTTTCGATAATTCCAACGCTTCGATTTCAATATCAGCGTTTTGGGTCACTGGAATTTGATCCTGAACAATTAACTCAATATTCGAGGATTTCAAATTCTTCACTTCAATTGCGTAAGCGTATGTTTTCTCTATTTTGGTTCCAACCACCTTGTCTTTTGATTCGTGCTTAAGAAGGGTTCGCTTAACGATAATGTTAGGGTCTTTCCCCATGCTTAAGTTCAATGTGTCGTCCATTGTAGTTGGATCTAAATACGTTTCGCCGATGTAACTTCCATCAAAGAAAATGTTTGCTTTTGCCGGAACCAATTGCAATTCATCCAGTTTGGATAATTGAGCAACAAGGTAAACCGATTGGTCATACTTAGGAACGGTGTAGTATTTGAATTCCGCATTTAGGTCTTCGTTTTTCACGAGAACCATGTGTTTTTGCCCGTTTGATTCAATGGAGTAAGGGAGGTCAATTCTGAATTCAGCGGAAATTACATGATCAATAACTTCTGTGAATTGATTGGAGAATATCGCTTTCGTTTCGGCATCTTCAACCGCAGTTGTTCCTGGCGATGGACTGTTGTAACCATAGGCTTCTGCTTTCTTTTGCAGGCGATTTATGTCTTTGCCTTTGTTTTCTTCGTCGCGTTCGGCACTTGAATAGTTTGAATAACTTCTGAAATCAACATACCAAGGATGCAATTCTGGTTTCATTTTATTTTGGTACGGATTGTTTGTTGAAATAGTTAAACGAATATCCGACCAGTCAATTCCTGTGTTTTGAAAGACTTGAGCTTTATAATTCAGGTTCACTTTTCCTGTATTCATATCGCTTCTCAAATCGTATAGAGGCGTCCAACCGGCATTTGATACGAGATAGGAGATATCGATTTTTCCATTTACAGTTTCATCGGATTTTAAAGTTATCGTGATGCGATGTGAAGGGCCCTTTGGCTTGTTGGCCAAGTCTGCATTTTGTTGGTAATTGCGCAGATCAAGCAGCCTCGTTTTCATTCCAGATCGTTTTGTAACACCTTTGTACTTTTTAAGGTTCAAAACTTGAAGTTTCTTGTTAATCTCCATCATCTTAATGGTGTAGTAATCGATCGCTTGTTGAAGCAATTGAATGGAGTCGTTTACTTTTCCTTGACCTCTAATTGCGCCGTTGTTTGCGAGGATGTTTTTAGTTGCAACCAATACATCAATTTCGTCTTGATAGGTTAGGATTTCGTAATCCATTTTTTGTATGGAATCTTCTAAATAACCAATGCTTTTTCGAATTTTTAAAGGCAAACCACCCAACTCCACTTTTGAAGGTTCAGGGTAAAATAAACTGTATTTTGAATCGAGGATAATAACACTTCCACTTGCGTTCACTTGTAAGCTGTTGGCGTCTATTTTAGGACTGACTCCTTCAATTACTATTTGTGTAACTCCCTTACTTACGCTGTAATTGGCACTTCGATACACTTGTGCTCCTTGCGAGAATACAGTTACTTTAGAGATTGTTGATTTGACGATTTTGTCGTCTAATGCATTTGCGTTGGCTGTGACCAATACAATGCAAATTAAGGCGATTAACTTTTTCATGATTCGTGTTTTTATCCAGTACATTCTGAGAGTTGATCGGTTCATAAAAATGTTAAAATATTTGATGCTTAACAAAAATAAAATTTACGGAATGTCTTGCTGCTGTTCATTTTTCGGAGGGTGTTTGTTGAAGTTTTTTTGTGAGATCACGGTTGATTACCGCTCGTGTGTCACGAATTAAATAGGTGTTCTACATACAACTGAGTTGGTTAAATTAGTATTCGGTGAATACTGCTCTCTTTTTCAATTTATAGTTGTGCTTGCAATAGGTATTAATATATTCAGTAATTTCGTGCCTAACTAAATAACTACTTTACTATGAAAAAAGCATTTTTATTATTTGCTGTCATGATGACCATGACATTAGGCGCTGTCGCTCAGAATGGCAACGGAAACAATCAACTAATTAATAAAGCACGAGTTGCGGCAAATCAAGCTGGATGCTTTTCCGGTTGGAACGGGCAAGTTAGCGCTCAAGTTACAGTTGTTTCTTCTTGCTTTGCAGGCGGATTTGTTACTGAAGTATTATTCGTACCTGTTTGTCATGGACAAGGTTGTGATACGGTAAGATTGGCTCCTTTAGCGAAAGTGACTTTTTATTGCACTGACGATGTTGTCGGTTCTGTTGAATGTCTATAGTCTTGAGGGACTAGAAATATCCCGACTTTCCAACAATTCTTTTAGAGTTCGGGAATGTCGGGATTTTTTATGCCTTGTTATTTGAAATAACCATTCCCAGTTAATTCATGTTAAATCTAATTTAGTATTCTCCAAAGAGATTAATTTAGGTTGATATGAAACTATTCCGCAAGCCTTTCAAATCAAATTTTACTAAGAAGTTCTTTTTTCGCTTCAGTATACTCTTTTTTGGTTTGCCATTTTTGCTGTTAATTTGGGCGAATATCAAAGTGGAAATTGCGAGCGAGGCGTACGTAACATCGGACATTGAAAAATTGCCAAACGTAAAGGTTGGGATTGTCCCGGGAACGAAGAAAATGCTTGGAATCGGCTATGTAAATCAATATTTTCAATTCAGGATTGACGCGGCTGTAAAGCTTTATGAAGCGGGGAAGGTCGAGCATTTCTTGGTGAGTGGAGATAACAGCAGAGAAGATTATAATGAGGCCGAGGATATGAAAGTCTCATTGGTTGAAGCAGGAATCCCAGATTCTATAATCACGTTAGATTACGCCGGTTTTGACACATACGATTCGATGATTCGAGCGAGAGAAGTCTTCGGGCAAGATCGTTTTATTGTAATCTCACAAGAATTTCAAAACGAAAGAGCAGTGTATATTGCAAGAAGTTTCGGAATTGAGGCCTTTGGCTACAACGCGCAAAATGTTAGCTCTTACGGCGGTCTGAAAACAAAAGGGCGTGAGTTTTTTGCACGTGGAAAAGCTTTCGTCGAAGTTTTGTTTGGAGTTCAGCCGACTTATTTGGGAGAGAAGGTTCTGATTCCTTAATAATTCAATTCCAACTGCCCTGAAGTACTGTCACCAAGCGAACATTTTCACTTACAAATGATTAGTTTTGCGGCTATAAAAATTGAATCAATTGAAAAAATTCCTTTTAATACTTATCGTTTTTGTTGCCGTTTCTGAAGTGAAAGCACAGGATTTACCCAATTATCTTTCATCGAAAGAGGTGACTACAATTACGTATTGGGAAGTTGGGGATCAATTTAAATACAAGAAAACGGAAGAGAAAGACCGTTATGAAAATGGCAAGCAGAAGGCCACAGAATTGATTTCGAACAATATTACCTTGACAGTTAAGCAACAGAGCGATAGTTCTTACTTGATGGAACTAGCATACTCGAACTTTCAACTTGAAGGCGAAGGTCTTGATTTAGCAGGAGAGATAATCGATAATTTAAATATCCAATATGTTACCGATGAAACTGGCATGTTTGATTCCATTACGAATGCAAAAGAACTCGTCACGGCTTCAATCGCACAGGTTGAAAAGGTGATTGCTAATTCTAGTTTGAGTAAAAAGGAAAAAAAAATGCGCAATGAAATTCTAAAGAGTCTCTTTACAGAAAACAATATTGAAGCGCTATTTGTTGAAGATATCCTTTTGATCCATAATTATTATGGCCTTTCATTCGTATTGAATGATCCTTCGGCTTTTGAAACTGTTTACCCAACTTTTGGTGATATTCAACTAAATGGAGAGCTCGTTGTGACTTTGAAGTCGATCGATAAGGTCAATGATAAATGCATCTTATCTGGCGTTCAAAAACCAAACGCTTATGAATTGGATGGTTACATGAATGTATTGGCCAAAGAATTTGGTATCGATGATGAATTGAGCGATTTTTCATTCTCATCAAAGGCTAGAGATACTTACGAAATGCAACTTTCAACGGGAACGATGAATAAGGTCACTTATAAGCAAACAACGAAAGTGTCTATCGATGGTGAAACGTTTAAACTCGGGAAAACAATAATTCTAAAGCTTCAGGATTAGATTATATCAACTCCTTAATCTCTCCAATAATTCGATTTGCTAGATCATTCGCAGCTTCCAGTGATTTACTCTCCGAATAGATTCTAATAATTGGTTCTGTATTGCTTTTTCGCAAGTGCACCCATTCTTTACCGATGTAGATTTTAACACCATCTGTTGAATCTACTTCTTCGTTGGCATACTTCTTCGCCATTTCAGAAAGCACGTTGTCAACATCAATTTCAGGAGTCAATTGAATCTTATTTTTTGAGATGGTGTACTTTGGATAGCTATCTCTCAATTCAGACACTTTCATTTTCTTTTCAGCAAGAAGCGATAAGAACAGTGCGATTCCAACCAAAGAATCGCGCCCGTAATGAAGTTCAGGATAAATAACACCGCCATTTCCTTCGCCTCCGATAACAGCGTTCTCCGCTTTCATCTTTGTAACAACGTTTACTTCACCTACGGCCGAAGCATGATATGTTTGACCAATCGACTCAGTAACGTCTCTTAGAGCTCTTGTAGAGGATAAATTTGACACTGTACTGCCTGGCGTTTTACTCAATACGTAATCCGCAACAGCGACAAGCGTGTATTCTTCGCCAAACATAGATCCGTCTTCACAAACCATTGCCAATCGATCCACATCTGGATCGACAGTGAAACCTACGTCTGCGCCTGTTTCTTTAATCTTCGCCGAAAGATCCTGTAAATGTTCAGGAAGCGGTTCTGGATTGTGCGGAAACTCACCCGTTGGGTCGCAATATAATTTTGTAATATTCTTCACGCCTAAAGCTTCCAACATAGCCGGAACGAATATTCCGCCTGTAGAATTTACGGCATCGACAACGACAGAAAAATCGGCGGCTGCAATTGCTTCTCTATTGATCACAGGAAGTGCTAAAATCGCATCAATGTGTTTTTGTAAATAAGAATCGTCATTTGTAACTTGACCAAGATCATCCACTTCGGCGAAATCAAAATCTTCATTGTCTGCAATTGACAATACAAGTTCTCCATCGCTACCCGTAATGAATTCACCTTTTTCATTCAATAGCTTAAGTGCGTTCCATTGTTTTGGATTGTGGCTTGCTGTTAGAATGATTCCTCCATGAGCACCTTCCATTGGAACAGCAACTTCAACAGTTGGAGTAGTGGACAGTCCCAAATTAATCACGTCGATCCCCAATCCAACCAACGTTGAAGAAACAAGATCAGAAACCATTTGTCCAGAAATGCGCGCATCACGACCGATTACCACTTTTACTTTGGTATTCGGGTTGCGTCGAATTAACCACGTTCCATAAGCTGCTGCAAATTTAACTGCATCAACAGGCGTTAGTCCTTCGTTCACTTTACCTCCGATGGTTCCGCGAATTCCTGAAATAGATTTTATTAAAGTCATTTAGAATGATTTTTTCAGCGCGATCATTTTCATGCAAGCAATGGCGCATTCAATTCCTTTGTTTCCATGTTTACCTCCCGAACGATCAATGGATTGTTGCAAGGTGTTGTCTGTAAGAAGACAAAATGAAACAGGGATATTGTATTTAAGATTAACGTCTTTTATTCCTTGAGTGGCTCCGTCACAAACAAAATCAAAGTGTTTTGTTTCGCCTTGGATGACTGTTCCAATAGCGACAACGCCGTCAATAGTTCCGCTTTCGCACATAAATTGACATCCTAACGGAAGTTCGAAAGCACCAGGAACGAATCGCACGATGATGTTTTCTTCTTTAACGCCGTTATCAGTCAGGGCTTGTTTTGCGCCTTTGAGTAAGTTCAGCGTTATATTTTCGTTCCATTCAGAAACAACAATGCCGATCGTGAAATCGGCACCGCTTGGAATAAATTCTTTATTGTATTCTGATAAATTACGACCTTCTGTAGCCATAGATTATGTTATTTAATTTGACTCTTCGCTCTTGCGTAGAATTTATCAATGCTATTTGTGTTCGCAAATTGAGGATACATATCTTTGATTCGCTTGTAGCTCTTTGCTGCCATTTTGAAATCTTTCACTTGTTCAGCGCAAAGTCCTGCTTTCTTTAAATAGAACGGAGTAGTGAAATCGTTATCGATTGTGTTGGCTACTTCCAAATAAAGATTTGCTGCTTCCGTGTATTTCCCCATTTCAGAAAGACAATCTGCTTTAAGTCCAATTGCCATCAAAGCAACATAAGTGTCTTCAACGTCAACTCCTTCTAAATCTTCGATTGCTTTTTTGTATTCCCCTTTGTTCATCAATTGACGCGCATAAACGAATTGAGCGATCTCTCCACCAATGTAACCGTCGTATTTTTCTTTGACAGGTTTCAATGCTGTTAAGGCTGCATCGGTAGAATCAGCAACGGCAAGGTTCAATCCTGGCCAGTACTTATCTTTCGACTCTTCGTTCGTAGGATACCAAATAAATTGAAGGTATATAAAGTAGCCCAAAGCCACTACTGCAGCGCCACCAATAATCATTGTGACTAATCTAAGCGTCTTATTCGTCTTAAATTGATTCTTTAATTCTTCTCCTGATAAGTTTTCTAACATTCTACTAGATTAAGCGCAGCAAAAATAAGTTTTTTTTTCGATAAAGAAGTATGACTTGATAGAAGTTATTGAACAAAATGGACTAATTTTGTTTTGATGCATCTAGAGAACTTACATCTCATCAATTTTAAAAATTACGAAGAAGCCGAAATTCAGTTGTCTGACGGCATCAATTGCTTCGTAGGAAACAACGGCGCGGGGAAAACTAATATCCTTGATGCTGTTCACTATTTGAGTATTTGTAAGTCGTACATGAATGTTATTGACAAACAAAATATTCGATTCGATCAACCTTTCTTTTCCATTCAAGGACAATGGCATAAGGATGATGCTAAAATTGCCATTCATTGTGCGGTTAAAGTTGGGTCAAAAAAGGTTTTTAAGCGGAATAAGAAGGAATACGAAAAACTTGCGGATCATATTGGTCAATTTCCGGCTGTAATGATTTCACCTTACGACAGGGATTTAATTTCCGAAGGTAGTGAGTTGAGAAGACGGTGGATGGATGGGATTATTTCTCAGTTCGACAGACGCTATCTAGATTCTATTCAAAAATACGCAAAGGTCGTCGCACAGCGAAATGCCTTGTTGAAAAATATGGCTGAACATCGTATGTTTGATCGTGAATCTATTGAGATTTGGGACCACCAAATGATCGAGCTTGGATTGGATATTTTTGAGAAAAGAAAGTCGTTTTTAAATGAATTTATCCCTGTTTTTCAAAAGCATTACGACGCAATTGGACATGTCGATGAAGAAGTTCATTTGGTCTATAAATCACAATTGTCAGATGCACCATTTGTTGACCTGCTTAAGCAATACGAGAAAAAGGATGCGTATACGCGTTATTCAAACGTAGGGGTTCACAGAGATGATTTGGTTTTTCAAATTAAAGGCCATCCTGTAAAGAAATTTGGTTCGCAAGGCCAGCAGAAATCGTTTATTATTGCACTTCGATTGGCACAATACGAATGGTTGAAAAGCCATTTAAATACACAGCCCGTGTTGCTCCTTGATGATATTTTCGATAAATTAGACCATACAAGGGTAGAACGTTTGATGAAATTGGTCAGTGATCAGTTTTTTGGACAAGTACTTGTTACGGATACAGACATCGAGCGGGTAGAAAAGATCTTCTCTGAAAGTAATCTCGAATGTAAAGTATTCCAAGTTGAAGAAGGCTCTGTGAGCGAACTTGGGGTTAAATTGACATTGAATGAGTGATTTAAAACGTACATCGAATGAGGCTCCGTTAAAGGAAGTGCTCGACCGTTGGCTTAAAGCTTATGGTTATGAAGGTAAGATGAAAGAAATCGAAATTATCGAGTCTTGGCCTGAAATGATGGGAACTGCAGTTGCTCATAGAACGAAGGATATCTATATCAAGAATAAGAAACTCTTTCTTAAAATGGAATCTGCCGTAATGCGAGATGAATTGTCACACGGAAAACAAGTTATTATTCAGCGCATCAATGAACAGGCAGGATTTGAGATGATTAATGATGTTTGGTTTGGGTAGGTCAGTCGCTAGCTCCTTTTTGGATGTTGGATCGCTTCGCTTTTGGATATTGGATTTTAGACGTTTGAAATTCTAAGAACCTAAAATCATCGACCATTATGGTAGTTTTCCATTTCAATTTCTCGATCTCGAATGTCTCCCTTATTGTATTTGAAAACCAAAGGATCAGTGTCGTAGAAATATCGTTCAATTTTCACAAGAACATCTTTTCTAACGCCTTCCATGGTATAATTAAACATTCTCTTTATGAGTAGACCACTGTTGTCATAGACGTTTTTTATAACATATGTGATTGGTGGGTCTGTATTGTCTGGACCTTCATGCCCACTGATTACCTTGAGATTATTGTAATAGTAGAATGTTGTATTTCCAAAAGCGTCATATTCCGCCTTCATCTCAATTTGCAATTGATTCAGATGATTTTTTTTCTGATAATGCGTTACTTGATTATCCACCTTTACGAGTGAAGCGTATTTCGAAGTTGAAACCAAAGTATCGAAACGGTAGGTATATCGAGTCGTATATAAAGTGTCTTCACTTTCTCCGTAATCAAACTTAATTTTGGAGTTTGGAAAATTATCTTCAATAATTCTTCCTTTCTCATCATATTCAACTTTTCTGCCCTTATTTAAATCATTTGCAAAAACCAATTCTGATTTTACCATCTTTCCATTCGACCAGACAAACTTCCTTCGTGAAATAACTTCTTTGTGAAACTTGATTTCTAAACTGGTCAAGTTTTCCTTTTCATCATATTCCATCGATGCGACGGATTTTTGCTTGTAATCTTCGCTATGACTAAGAATCATGAGGTTTGATTCATTGTATGAGTTAATCAATATTTCACTCCCTCTGCCGTAAGTCAAAAAGGGAGCATTTCCGTGATTGTTGCTGATAAGTTTATAGATTTGATTGCCATTAGAATCAAACTCCATTTCCATTAACTTGCCGCTCTCACCAGGTTTCTTTTCAAGATCCCGCTCACTTAGATCAGCAAAAACGGTAAGAGATTTAATATTGTGCTTTTTAATCAATTCATTATTAGAACGAAATTGAGTCAAAGGTTTTCTTAACTCCACTTGACCAATCGAATTTAAAGTCAATAAAACGAAAATTGCGATTAAGTAATTCTTCATTATTTTTAATTGAGAGTCTTTTTGGATGTTGGATCGCTTCGCTTTTGGATATTAGATTTTAGACGTTTGAAATTCCAATATCCAAAATCCAATATCTATTATCCAAACTTAAGGCAAAGTCACTTCTTCTCTGCTTGAACTGTAAGCACTAAAATAACCCAATGCATCATTGTCCCAATTCGAAGTTGGATTTCCAGGAGCAGCAGATGTTGATCCTCCCACAATACTAGCTGCTTCATTGAGGTAATTGTATATTGCTTCATCAATTGATAACAATTCAAGGCCAACAACATCCAAAGAATCTACTTGAGGACCGCCGAATAAAGGTCGTGACTGGTAGTTTCCATCGGTCAATGCGTCATCTTGAGTAAAGCCTTCATTCAATCGATCAAATACGGTTCCGTTAACAGTGAATCTGGCTGCATAGAAATTAACAGTATCGGCAGGATCTAAGAAGTTTATGACCATCACAAATCCTTCATCAAATCCAAATCCGCCTTCAAACCAATTGTAACCGATAGGATCCATAATTACAGGGCTAGCCATTTTACTGTTCGCTGTGTAAGAAATACCATCTGCAACTACATTTAAACTATATGTAGTATTGAACTGAGGCGCATAGTTCGTTAAGGCGTAATCTCCGTTTGCAGAAAAAGGAACGGATTGACTCACGCCATTTTGATCCGTTATTGTCACCGTTGCATTGTCAACAGTTGGAACTGCTTCAGAACCGAAATAATTAACAGTTTTCGTTATTCTGACACGAACTGTACTGTCTTCAGCCGCGTAATTTGCTTCAATGACGATTGAAGGGTTCGCAGAATTCAAATCGAGATCAATGTCTTTTTGACAAGAACTGAAAGTCGCGACTGCAATAAGGATGTAGAATATATTTTTCATAATTACTTAATATTAAAGTTCCAAGTAATCGCTGGGATTAGCTTAAATAATGTTGTCTGTACTGCTTTTTGAGGTCCGTTCGGTGCGTCAGGATCTTCAGGCTCAAACGTAATTGAAAAAGCATTTTCTCTAGCGTATGCATTGTAGACTGAGAAATTCATGTTTGATTCAAATCTCTTTTTCTCTTTGTGGTACCATGTCAATCCTAAATCCAAACGGTGGTAATCAGGCATTCTGTATCCATTTCTCTCTGTGTACAATGGAATAAAAGTGTTGTTTACACTGTATCCACCTGATGGGAATGTTACAGCGTCTCCAGTGTAGTAGATCCAAGTTGCCGATGCAGAAAGCGACTTATTGATTTTAAACATCGCAACTATCGCGATGTCGTGAATTCTATCTTGACGCGCTGAGAATTCTTTTCCTCCATCTATTTTATCAAACGTTCTTAAAGATCTAGAAAGTGTGTAGCTGATCCAACCTGTGAATCTTCCTTTCGTTTTTCTCAATTGAATTTCAAGCCCATACGCACGTCCTTTTCCATACACAAACTCACCTTCGACTTCATCATTTAAGAAACTATTCGCTCCATTTTTGTAATCAATTTGATTCTGCAAAAACTTGTAGTAAATCTCACCTGAAAGTGCGTACATGTTATCCTTCAAGTTGTGGTAATATCCCGCTGCAATCTGATCTGCAATCTGTGGGTTTACATTGTTTGAACTTGGTACCCAGATATCTGTTGGGCTTGAAGAAGTAGAGTTAGATACTTGATGTAAGTATTGGAAGTTACGGTTGTAACTCATTTTAATGGAGTTCTTTTCAGTCAAAATATAACTTGCAGATAAACGCGGTTCCAATCCGTGGTGGTATTTAATGGTTTCCCATTTATCGTATTCAGTTGTTGTGGCAGTCCCATTTTCGGCGAAATCATATCTGTTACCGTCACCGATTAAATTAAATCCAGAGTAGCGCAATCCATACATCAGGTTTAGACGGTTTCCAACTTTGTGCGTGTTTTGGATGTATGCTCCCATTTCAATAGCGTACCTTGAGTCAAGAACAAATTCGTTGAATGATTCATTTCCTCCAGTTAAAGCACCCGGTTTGAATGTATGGTGGATACCATTCAATCCAAATTTAAGTGTATTGTTTTGATTGGCGTAATACGTAAAGTCTTGCTTTACATTCCAATCTTGAATCGACGATTGAACACCAAATGAATCGTCTTCTTCTTCGGCTCCAATATTAAATGCGTAATCGAAATTACTATATACTAGTGACGTATTCGAGAAGAGTTTTTGATTGATAATGTGGTTCCATCTTAATGTCCCTGTTGCATTCCCCCAGTTGAATCCAAAATCATCTCCAAATCCAAAATTGTCTCTTCCAAAATATCCAGAAAGGAAAATTCTGTCTTTCTCGCCTAACTTGTAATTCGCTTTCATGTTTAGGTCGTAGAAGAACAAAGAGGTATTTTGGATTTGCTCATCCCTTGACAGTTTTAGGAATATATCAACATAGCTTCGTCTTCCTGAAATGATGAATGATCCTTTGTCTTTTACGATTGGACCTTCTACGGTTAATCGCGATGAGATCAATCCAATCCCACCCGATGCTTCAAACTTTTTCTTGTTTCCATCGCGCATCTTAACATCCATAACCGATGACGCTCTTCCTCCATATTCTGCAGGAATTCCTGACTTGTAAAGCGCTACATCCTTAATTGCATCTGAGTTGAATACTGAGAAGAAACCAAGTAGGTGAGAAGCATTATAAACCGGAGCTTCATCAAGTAAGATAAGGTTTTGATCGGCACCACCGCCACGAACAAAGAATCCAGCATTCCCTTCACCAGCTCCTTTTACACCTGGAGTCAACTGAAGTGTTTTCATTATATCTTTTTCTCCAAAAAGAACGGGAATTGTTTCAATATCCTTAGGTGTTAATTTGGTCACATTCATTTCAGCAGACGTAATATTGCTGTTTCCTTTTTCTGCTTTAACAATAACATCTCCAAGCTCTTGTATTTCACTCGGGACATTTAATTCCAAATCAATTGTCATGTCTTTGTCGAGTTCAATCTTGACTTCTTTTTGATCAAATCCAGAAGAACGAAAAACCAATGTATATGATCCTTTTTCAAGTGTGAGGGAGTAAAACCCGTAAGCATTTGTGATAGCACCAACGTTCGTCAATTCTTTTACACGAACCGAAGCTCCGTATAAATCCTCTCCATTCGTAGAATCTTTAACAGATCCACTTATCGTAAAATTTTGTGCGAAAAGTGATGAGCTGGAGAGCGCAATTAAAAGTATAAGGCAATATTTCATTACAGAGTTTTTGTATTGTTACACAAAATTATCCCACAAAAAAATAGTATTTGAGTATAATGTTATGAGTGGCAAAGATACGTGATAAATCAACCTTTGAAAAATACAAAACGCAATTAAAATGTTAAACTTTATCAGCCGCTACATGGTATGTAGGATCTTCCATCACGTTTACTTCTACGATTTTATCTGCATTTTTCAAAAGTACTTGGCAATCCGCACTAAGGTGACGAAGATGAATTTTCTTTCCAGATTGAAGGTAACGTTCTGTCAATGAGTTTAATGCTTCGATTGCGGACATGTCAACAATTTTACTTTCAGAAAAGTCGATGATAACATCTTCTGGGTCATTCTGAACATCAAATTTATCATTGAATGTTGAAATTGAACCAAAGAAAAGGGGTCCGTAAATTTCATAATGCTTAGATCCATTTTCATCAACGTACTTTCTTGCACGAATTCGTTTTGCATTTTCCCAAGAGAAAGCCAGCGCTGAGATGATTACACCAACCAATACCGCTAGGGCTAGATTGTGTAAGAACACCGTGATTAATGTTACAACAACCATAACAATAACATCTGTGATAGGCATTTTTCCAAATACTTTTAGACTTGCCCATTCAAACGTTCCGATTGCAACCATCACCATTACCCCTGTCAATGCAGCCATTGGAAGCTGTTCAATGACTGGCGCGCCCCACATAATGAAGGACAACAATCCAAGCGATGCTACAATTCCCGAAAGTCTTGCACGCGCTCCAGATGAGATGTTAATTAGGCTTTGACCAATCATAGCACATCCACCCATTCCTAAAAAGAAACCAGAAACAATGTTTGCTGAACCTTGAGCCACACATTCTCTATTGCTTTCCCCTCTCGTTTGTGTAATTTCATCTATCAAATTAAGGGTCAATAAACTTTCAATAAGTCCAACACCTGCAACGATTAGAGCGTAAGGGAAGATCAGAAGAAATGTCTCCCATGTAAACGGAATGTTTGGTAGTGAAGGCATCGGGAATCCTCCTTGAATTGAGGCCAAGTCGCCAACCGTTCGTGTATCTATACCTCCAAATATGGTTATTGCGGAAACGACTACAATAGCCGCGAGTGAAGATGGGATATACTTTGTCAGTTTTGGCAATCCCCAAATAATAAGCATCGTAAGAAGCACAAGACCAATCATTAATAATAGATCATCCTTATTCATCCAAACGGATACATCTCCCTCTTGCTCAATATTGTACAGGGTTTCATTCGCAAAATTGAATGCTACTGTTGAATCAGAAACATTGTAAACTTGACCGTCAAAAATTTGATATTTCAACTCATCTGTTTCAAAGTCATGAAGTTTTGTATCGTCTTTCAGGTTGAACGCAATTGTATTTGTTTTGTCATTAATAACAACAGTTTCATTTATGTGATAGGCTTCACTTATAGACTTCGTTTCGAGCCTATTGTTTCCATACGGATCTTTTACGTTTTCTTGGAAAGAGGCCATTTGCGACATGAAAATGACAATCGCTAAACCGTTGACAAACCCAAACATCACTGGATGCGGAACTAAACGAATGAATTTACCCAGTTTTAGAACACCAACAAGTATTTGCAAAACTCCAGCGAGAATAACGGTTGCTAAAATATATTGAGTGATTTCATCAACTGTAATATCCGGATTGGCCTTTTTTATAATAGCAATCATCCCGACATAAATCACGGCAATGGCGCCAGTTGCTCCAGAAATCATTCCCGGTCTCCCACCGAAAATTGAAGTTATCAATCCAATTGAAAATGCAGCATACAATCCTGTAAGTGGTGATAATCCTGCTATTAACGCAAATGCAATTGCTTCTGGAACCAAAGCCAAGGCAACTGTCAATCCAGATAGAACTTCATTTTTGTAATTGATCTTTTGTTTGAGATCAAATAAGTTGAATATTTTTTTCATAGTGTGCTTTGGCTGAATGATTCAAGGGCGCAAAACTAGAACATTCTTTCCGATAGTTCTTTGATTGTGCACTTTTTTCGACGAATGAGTTTGGGATGGCTTTAAACTTATTGATTGTCAGCGTGATTGTGAATTTTATCTCTCAAGATATTCAGCTCATTCTCAATTTGAATAAATGATTTTCTAGTGTTTTGAATTACTGTTTTAGACCTGAGTGTCGTAGTCTTGTTTTTCTTGTCGACTTTGGGTTTTAAAACCTTATACTTTCGTTTTATTGCGCCATAGATAGACTGCAGTTTCTTAAATGAATCAATAATTTCCACTAAATCATTATTGATATTTGATTCTATAAGTTTTGCTGTAATTAAGTCAACCGACTCTTCTTGATCAATAATAGTTGAAGCGAGGGTCATGTCCCTGTCTCTTGATACGTATTTTGAGAGGAGGAACATAGATTCGGTCCAATCCCCGATGCGAAGCAAGTTGTTGAAGTTCGTTTGATCGGTCATGTTCAAAACAGTTACGTCTATCGAAGAGGTGTCCGTAGCGATTGAATAATTGAACTGCGCTTTTAAGACACCATCTCTAAGTACCTTGATGTTCTCCGATTTTGTAGGAGCAAACGAAATTTTGAAAAAAGATGAATCAAGCTCCTTTTTACCGCGTATCAATTGAAAGCTTTGTTTGGAAGAAGGCAATGAAAAAATAGAAGTGTCTAATTTTATAGCGTCCTCATTTGTTTGCGAAACCGCCAAGAATGGAATTAAAAAACATGAAATGAGAATAATTTTAACGTTCATCGGTTTGTGTTAAAAATGAATTATTCTTTGTGGTACGGGGGAAGCGTCGTTGGAACTTTAGAAGCTCTATCATGAAGTACGATACTTCCTGTTACTCCAACATTAAGCGAATTGTTTCCTGGTAATCTCACCAACATGTGGCATTTCTCTTTAACGAACTCAGGTAGTCCAGTGTCTTCGGCTCCCAATAAATAAATGGCACGTTTTGGATGCTGGAACTCGTGAAGCATTTCCGCTCGATCGTCGATTTCAATGCCTACCAAACGGCAATCATAAGGGATGTTTTTCAGCAATTCATCAAAGTCCTTATAGGTGAACAATGGAATTCTAGACCACGTTCTTAGCACATCGGATGATTGTTTTTTGTACTTGCCATCAACAGTAAAAATGTACGCAGCACCTAAAATGTAGGCCGATCTCCATAGCGTTCCCATGTTGTGTTCCGTCTTTCCTCTAAAAACACCAATAGCGCAATATCCTTTCTCATTTACCGTCTTCATGCGGCAAATGTAGGGAATCAAATCAAATTATAATTGAATGCCAACCAATGTTACGTCATCTACATTCGGCAGATTTCCTTTCCAATTGTCGAATTCTTCTAGAATTAATTTTTTTTGATCCTGAATCGATTTGTTTTGAACAGAAAGAATCAACTGTTTGAATTTAGAACTTAAGTATTTTTTTTGCTGATCACCACCGAATTGATCTGCAAAACCGTCTGAGGTCAAATAAATTCTGTCGCCCAATGAAAATGGGATGATATTTTCTTTTATTTCAAAATTTTGATCGATTGTACCAATAGATCGGCGATCTCCTTTGATGCAATAAAGTGAATGATCTTTCTCAGTTAATATCTGATGTTCGGTTAGGTCATTACGCTCTTTTGTTGTTGTAAATAACAAAGGCCTCAAGGCTCCAGCAAAGATAACTTCTTGAGTGTCATAATTAACCATGCACAGGCCGATATCAACAGTATTGTGTGAGATTTTATTTATACTTGATTTCATGAATTCAATCATTAATTCATTAACCTTTAGTAGAATATCTCGAGGATGATACAACTTGTATTGTTCCACAGCTGTATTTAAAAATTGATAGTAAATCATTGTTAACAGAGCTCCTGAAGCACCGTGTCCAGTACAATCTGCTACAGCAATTAACTTGTAATTATTAAAACTGTGGAGCCAATAGAAATCGCCCGAAATTGTGTCTTTCGGAAGGTATATATTGAAATTATTTGGAAAAACATGTTGAATATTCTCGGTGCTAGGAAGAATGATATGTTGAACATTTTCTGCCGATTTTAGTGCGCTCAAATAATATTGAATGTCCTTTATAGAATCATTGTTTGAACTCGAAAGTTCTTTACTTTTTTTAATTAGCCTGAAAACCACTTGGAGCAGTTCTTCATGATCAAAAGGTTTGGTTAAATAATCACTCGCACCGAGGTTCATCCCTAATCGAATATCTTCCGGTGCGGTTTTAGCACTTAAGAATACAAAGGGGATAAATTTGAATTGATCAAATTTCTGGAATTTTTTAATTGTTTCTATTCCACCCATTACTGGCATGTTGATGTCACAAATCACCAAATCGGGTTTGTTTTTTTTCGCCTGACTTAGACCTGCTGCTCCATTTATGGCGTTCTCTACATGATAACCTTTCATTTCTAAGATTTCTGAAATGACTTTTCGGAGGTGAAGATTATCTTCAATTATTAATATATTATCCATTGGCTAAATTGTTAAGTAGTTTAAATGTGCGTAGAAGAGATGCATTTTCAATATTGAATCTTTCGAACGTCACCATTTACTTACCAAAGTAAGAGTTTGAAGTTTTTTTAAAGAATAGTTGAATACTAAGGATCTTTTATAAGAAACTGTAAATTTACCTTTCTAATACTATTTTTTATATGGAATTTATCTCTCAAGAATTAGACGATTATGTTTGTGCTCATACAGCGGCAGAGCCAAATATTCTTTACGATTTAAACCGTGAAACACACATGAATGTTTTACGACCTCGAATGCTAAGTGGGCATTTTCAAGGACGCGTTTTGAGTATGCTTTCAAAAATGATTCGGCCGAATGATGTTTTAGAAATTGGAACATACACAGGTTATTCTGCCCTTTGTTTTGCTGAAGGTTTAGCGGAGAACG
Organism: Crocinitomicaceae bacterium; assembly: GCA_047630755.1. GTDB lineage: Bacteria > Bacteroidota > Bacteroidia > Flavobacteriales_D > Crocinitomicaceae > UBA4466. The sequence goes on from JBLHYG010000014.1 coordinate 66,615, forward strand.
GTCACATTGTTACCATTGATAAGAATGAAGAGCTGGAAGACTTAGTTAATGAATATGTCGCGAAATCAGAATACAAGGATCAAATCGAATGTATAATTGGCGATGCGATGGAAATTATTCCTGGACTCGAGCGCGAATTTGATATTGTCTTCATTGATGCCGACAAGTCAAACTATTTGAATTACTACAACATGGTAATTAGCAAGGTGCGCAAAGGAGGATACATCATTCTTGATAACGTTCTTTGGTCGGGAAAAGTACTGGAAGCGGTTGAAGAAGAGGATCTAGATACAAAGGTTCTCATAGAAATGAATACTGTGATTCACAATGATGATCGAGTAGAAGAGGTTCTTCTTCCAATCCGTGATGGTCTTATGATTGCCCGTGTAAAGTAAGGGTAAAAAAAATGGAGAATCTCGGTTTCCCGAAATTCTCCATCATCTAAAATAGTATTGAGCGACTTACTGAAGTTGCTTTCTCATTTCCATATCTGCAGCTGTCTTAGCTAGAACTTGGTGCATGATTGTTACGTTTTTATCAAATTCGGTTGCTTTGTTGAATGCCTCTTCAGACTTCGCATATTCTCCTAATGCGAAATACGCCAATGCAATGTTGTAATAGGCTCCAGCAGTTACATTTTTGTCAACTCTAGCTTTTCTGTTTTCGGGATCAGACTCTTCCAGATCAACTTCCCATGCTGCAATCGCTGCTTTCAAATTTGCTTCATTCGGTTCAGTACAAGCCTCTGTAAGTGCATCAGTTGCTGCATTGAATTCTGGGTACTCGTATTTCTTCTCTTTAATTTTAATCCCTCTCATTTGGATTTTATTCTGAAGTGTACAGAAAACATCATCCAATTTTTTATTTAAGTCACTTACAGTTGATTTAGTGACTGTTCTGCGAATTTTTTCTCTTTCATCTTTGTAAAGGTTGTTTGCCGCATTTGCACTTTTACTGCTCGATTTATTAATCGTTTTGGTAGATCCAATTTCGTCTGTATGGATAGTATTCCCTTCCATATCGTAAATCATAACAGCTGTTCTATAAGTGTAGTGACCTTTATAAGTATAAGTGTAAGTCGTCGTTTTAGTTCCGTCTTTATTTGTTCGGGTATTTGTTTGGCGATCGTACTCTGGAGTTCCAAATGTTGTCGGGTAAACAGTGTACTTTACAACAAACGTTGCATTCTGTCTGTTCATGATCTTTTCATGCCCCGTTAAATTTGATGCTGATCTCACCTCATCTACCTTATAATTATCATTACTTGGAACACTCGCCTCAACAAAGTAGGACTCTAATTCTGATAAAGCCAAGTTTGAAGGTGTTTGAGTGTATGTAAAATCGCCAAAAGTTTCCTTTTGAATTTTTTGAGCGAAGGTCGTTGTGCTCAATGCAATAATGGATCCTAAGAGTAATAGTGTTTTCATAATTTATTTCTTTTTTCTCAGCGGTTTGGCTGAATTTTCAATTAGTGACGCGCTAAGATAAGACATATCCTTGTCATTCGGTGAATGAAAACCGTTAAATGATTGTTAACGTGTGTGTAGTGAGGCTTTTCGTGATTAAGGCATGTTGGTTTTTACCAATTGCTAACCAATCTATAAATGGTCTAAAATATCTACAACAGATGCTCTTTCCTTGTAACTATGCTCAAAGTGGCGCCAAACGATTATCCCTTTTTTATTAATGATAAAGGTTGCGGGAACTGGCAAAAGTGTTGTTTCATTCGAATGCGCATTTTGGAAGTCAGCACCGATGAAATTGTATTTTTTTATCTGAGATGACGTAGGTTCAAAAAGAACATTGAATGATTTTGCTATGGAATAATCTTGATCAAATAACAAAGTGAATTCCACCTTGTTCTTTTCTGCACTCATTTGTAAATGTTCCTGATTTTCAGGAGAAACAGCAATGACAGTCGCTCCCTTAGCCCTTAATTCCTCCATGTTATCCTGAATATTGCTTAAGTGCCTTGAGCAATATGGACACCATTGTCCTCTATAAAAAATCAAAACAACAGCGCCGTTTTCTAAAGCATCTCCTAAAACAAAAGTGCTGTCATTCTGATCCGACGCGGTGAATAAATCCACTGTATCGCCAACTTGCAAGCCTCTGGTTTCTTCAACTTGAAATGAATCTTGTGAAAATCCATTCAATGAAATCATTAACAGGGCAACAAAAAAGATGCGTATCATATTCTGTGATTTTTAATCGGGTTTCTCTTATTTGCAATTGAGCTAGTCCTTACTTAGAAGGCGATCTTCTCGATTCCTTACCAAAAAGTTAATGCTCTTTTTTGTCTTCAATCCGTGCTTTAATGCTTCGATCGAGTAACATCCCAAGGAAAATTGATAGTACTACATACCCCATAAAGTAATAGAGCCCAAAAAGTACTTTCGCATCCATTTCAACGCCCGCACTCATATTGGCAAAGCTTAAGAAAGCCAAGAATGCGCTCACAACAAAAACATCAGCCATGCTAAATTTAGCGATATAGCTTAAGAATTTTCGGAAGCGTTTGGCTTTTGTCACTCCAAACAATAACATTAGAAGCGTCGCAATTAATTTTATAGCCGGAACAACGACACTAAAAGTTCCAATTGCCACTGCAACAGGTTTGTTGTCGTGTTTCCAAAGAAGTGTAATGACATCCATTATCCCTTTGTTCTGGTAATAGAAATACGTTCGGCCAGGAAAAACTTTGTCAAATCCAATTGGATTATCACGGTTTTCATTCAAAAATGCTTCCCCTTCTGTAAGGTATTCTTGAGCACCAACGGTGACAGCTTGAACTTCATTTGCTACTTTGGGTCCAACTGATGGCACAATGCGAACGAGGTCAATTACGTTGTGGACATCCCCCATAAATTCATTGACTTCAGCTATGTATTCCACAGCTCCTTCAAAGTAGGGAATATCATCAGGATGTACATAAACCTTAATTGTCATTTCTTCTTTAAAAGCAGACATCTCGAGAATGGGATTCATGACGCCTTGCCCCAAAAGAACAATTGCTATAAAGGAAATCGCGAAGGTCAATCCAAAATAAATTCGTTTTTTAGCATAAATAGCGACAATTAGAATGAAGAAAGCCAGGCAAGTAAATAACAAGTAATGTCCATAAGTGGTGGCCTTTTCGTAATGAGCATCCGACTCTTTCATTACAACATCGAGTTTTGCCTTCTTCTCATCCCAAGCATCTTTTGAAAATACCCAATCCCTGAAGGACAAAAGGCGGTCATTGAAGTTCAGTATTTCAGAAACTTTGATTTTCTCTTCTTTAAATTTATTCGATTCTTCGACACTTTTATTAATGAAGATGAACGATACAATTAAAAAGACAAGCGCCAATCCGAGGCCGGGTAAACTATATATTTTTTTCATTATGATGATTTTCAGCTTTTAGTGAACTGATTCTTAGACGCGGGTAATGTCATTAAAAGTAGCAAAAAGTTAAAGAACAAAACTATAGACTTACTTGTTGGGTATTTAGCTTTATTGATTGCTCCATTTACCGATTGAATATATGTTTTTAATGAATTCATGAAGTTATTGAGAAATATTCGAGGACTGGTTGGGTATGTTCATTTGCCCCTATTTTAAATGGATATGGCTTGCTTTACTCGTCAAGATGTTGTCTCTTATGCATTGAAATCTACTAAAATCACAACTATGAAAGCTACTACATTAATTATCTTTATGATAATCAGCTTCTTCTCTTTTTCTCAAGCTCCAACATCAAATTTTTCAGCTACTCCTTTAGAGGTTTGTATTGGAGACGCAATAAATTTTAGTGATTTATCCGTTGCGGGTGGTTCACCAATAGACCTATGGTCATGGGATTTTGGAGATGGAAATTCTTCCAACCTTGTAAATCCTAGTCATACTTATAGTTTAACGGGAACGTACACAGTAACTCTAGTAGTGACGGCACAAAATGGTCAAGCCGACGCTGAGGTTAAAGTCAATTATGTGATAGTTCATGACCTCCCAAATGCTGGCTTTACAATTTCAGGGAATGGCTGTACGGTTCCGTTTGATGTTGTTTTTTCTAATACTTCATCTACTGGAGCGTCAATTACATATGACTGGGACTTTGGAAATACACAAACCTCTACATCGCAAAACCCTGCTCCAATTACTTATAGTTCTGCGGGAACATTTAATGTTACATTAATCGTGACTAACACGACTACGGGTTGTACCAATTCTTATAGCGAGAATATTGTTGTTTCAGATTATTCTTCAGAGTTTACTGCGCCTCTTACCGGTTGTGTCAATTCGGCTATAACATTTACAGATGCTTCAACAGTTGGTTCGAATCAATGGAATTGGGATTTTGGAGATGGTCAGACCTCGACTCAACAAAATCCAAATAATACATATGGAGCTCCGGGAACTTATACAGTCACCTTAACCTCACAAAATACAGGTTCTGGATGTTCAGATGTCATTACACATGACATTACGATTAATCCATTGCCAACACCTAGTTTTACGGCTGATATTACTACGGGATGTGCTCCGTTGACCGTAAGTTATACGAATACTTCAGTTGGAGGTGTAACATACGATTGGGACTTTGGAAATGGTAATACCTTCAGTGGTGCCAATCCGCTTCCTCAAGTTTATAGCAATGAAGGAGTATTTACAGTTTCACTTACGATGACTGACGCAAACGGATGTTCAGCAACTTTCACCGATTTTAACCTAATTGATGTTAGTGCTCCTGTCGTTCAATTTTCCATGGATCAATACAATGGTTGTGATCCTTTGACCGTATTATTTACTGACGGTTCAACTTCACCAAATCCAATTGCTGATCCATTAAGTACTTGGCTTTGGGACTTTGGAGACGGAAGTCCTATCAGCTCTGGACAGTTTCCTCCTCCACACATTTATAATGAAGGAGTGTATTCTGTTACCTTAACTATTTTTACAGTTGGAGGTTGCACGGCTAGTTTAACATTGACAGACACAATTCAAGTGGGGTCAATTGATGTCGTTAACTTTTCGGTTAATCCAATAATTGAATGTGCCAAAACTCCAATAGACTTTATTGATTCAACAACATTTAACGGTACACCAGGTCCAGGTGAAGTCAATTACAATTGGGACTTTGGCGATGGAGGTACCAGCACTCAGCAGAGTCCATCCTATTCATATCCATCTGACACAGGTTATTTTGACGTGACATTAGTGGTTGAATGGAGAGGGTGTTATGATACTTTGGTTATACCTCAAGCTGTATATATTAAAGCACCAATTTCAATTTTCAGCCCTGACATGAATTTGTATTGTAATCCTGGTTCATTTCCCGTAAATGTGGGAGTAACAGATAACTCCATAATTGGTGAGCTTCCTGATGATGCCGAAATGACTTGGGATTGGGGAGATGGTACCTTCACTTATTTTGACGATCCGGACTTCGATGATGTTGACCAAGGATCAACTACGCATGATTATACCGCCTATGGTTCATACACAATTGAACAGGTAATAATAAACAATACAACTGGTTGTTCTGATAGCACAACAACTTTGGTTCATATTTCACAGACTATAGCAGCGTTTACGGTATCTAATGATTCAACCTGCGTTGGGTCTGCAATTGATCTTACCAGTACATCTACATCATCACATCCATTTGGAACTTATGCATATACTATGGGTAATGGTGGGGTGGCAGGAGGTTCTCCAACTAGTTATACATATAACTCCTTCGGGCAATTTGACATTTTGTTGACCGCAACGAATAATGTTGGTTGTAGCGATACAGTTTCATTTATAAATATGAATGCATTAGCGCTTCCTCAGGCCGGAATAACTCCTTCTGATGTTACGGGTTGTGCTCCAATTACCGTTGATTATGCTAATTCTTCTGTGGTCGTAGGAAATGGAGTGCCATTCAGCAGTTTCCTTTGGACGTTCCCAGATCTATCAACGCAGGTTACCACCAATATTGGAACAAATACGAATTATGGTTTTACCACGGAAGGTTCTTTCACGACATCCATGGTTGTAACAGATGAGTTTGGATGTGTTTCGCCATCAACAAGTGTAAATATGACAATCACCAAACCAGTTGCAAGTTTCATATTGGATTCAGTTGTATGTGATTTGGAAGTGTTTACAACGAATAATACTAGTTCTGGAGCGACAAGCTATCTCTGGAATATGGACGGAGGTCAAGTAGGAACTAATACGGATTACTCAAGCTTTTTTGATGAAGTAACCAGTTCATCGTACAACTCAGTGATTCATAATCTGCAGTTAATCGCAACGGATGTAAATGGTTGTGTCGATTCAACCAATCAAGATATTGTTGTGTCTATGCCGAGGGCGGAAATTGATTTTGTTTTAACAGGAGCAAATGTAAATGCACAAGGAGATTTTACTTGTCCACCAGTATTTGCAGATTTCACAGACGCGACTGATAGCTATGGCAATATAACAGGTTGGAGTTGGAGTTTTGGCGATGGAAAATTTTCTACTCTTCAAGATCCAAGTAATACATATGTTTTTGCCGGAACGTATACAGCTAATCTAACTATCACTGATGAGTTTGGGTGTACAAACGATACTACCTTGGTTGATTACTTAACTATTTTCGGTCCGTCAGGTGATCCAGACTGGTTAGATCTAGGCGATGTTTGTGGTAAAACATATCAATTTGAAGCTCAAAATTTAGTAAGTGTTACCGAAATAATTTGGGACTTAGGAGACGGTCAAACAATTAACGATATAAATCCTTTTGATCATACATATGACGACTACAATGTGTACAATCCAACTGCAACCTTGATCGATTCATTGGGTTGTGAGGTGGTTATGGAATTGGATCCAATTGTACTTATATCGAATGGGCTAAATGCGTTGTTTGATTTGGCTCCTCAAGAAGGTCCAATAGGAACAGTATTTACAATAGATGATCAGTCATCATTTACGTCTTCGCCAATCGTAACTTGGGTTTGGGATTTAAATGGCGATACAACTATAAATAGCGGAGGGTCAATCATTCAACCCTTTGGCTTGCCAGGAACTTATCCAATTACCTTAACGATAACGGATGCTAACGGCTGTACGAATACATATTCCTCATTTGCAATAGTCAATGGAGATTTTAGTCTACCCAATGTTATTACAGTAAATAATGATGGAACCAATGACCTGTTTATCCTTCCAGCGGATATTTTTGAGTCATTCGATATTTTCATTCTTAATCGGTGGGGGAACGCAGTTCATGAGGAGTATAGTGCTACAGGAGTTTTACTTTGGGATGGTATGGCGCAAAGTGGAAATCCAGTTTCTGATGGAGTTTACTTCTATAAATTAATTGGTACACTCGTAAATGGCGAGATTGCTGAAAAAGATGGATTTGTTACTGTCATTAGAGACTAATTGAACTTTCCTTGATCGCTTGACTCTGAATTCAATCTACTAATTGTATTTTCACATTAAAGAATTTAGAATATGATTGATTTTAGAAGCGACACAGTAACGAAACCGACCAAAGCAATGCTTGATGCTATGTTTACCGCCGAAGTTGGAGATGACGTTTTTGCCGAAGATCCAACAGTTAATGCATTGGAATCTTTCGCTGCCGACATGTTTGGAAAGGAAGCTGCGCTTTATTGCTCGTCTGGAACGCAAACAAATCAAATTGCAATTAATGTTCATGTTCAACCTGGTGGAGAAATAATCACTAATGTTGAAAGTCATATTTACAAATACGAAGGAGGTGGAATTGCTAAGAATACGGGAGCTTCGGTTCGCTTGATTCATGGCAATAGAGGTCGTTTGACATTAAATGACGTCCAGCAATGGATCAACCCTGATGATGTTCATTATCCCGTAACTCAACTTGTAAGTTTGGAGGATACTTCCAACCGTGGAGGCGGCGCGATATATGATTTTGAAGAAATTAAAAGAATCGGAGCTTTTTGCAGAGAGAACAATTTACCCCTTCATTTGGACGGTGCGCGTTTAATGAATGCAATGGTCGAAAACGGCGTTGATATAAAGGAATACGCGGCTGAGTTTGATTCAATTTCATTGTGTCTTTCAAAAGGTTTGGGCGCTCCAGTTGGCTCTGTTTTAATCGGAAAGAAAGACTTTATTAAGAAATCACGTCGGGTAAGAAAAGTATTTGGTGGAGGAATGCGCCAAGCGGGAATAATCGCTGCAGGTGGACTTTATGCATTAAAGAACAACGTTGAGCGTTTAAAAGAGGATCACAAACATGCGCGAGCACTTGAAGCGGCGTTATTGGAATTGGATTGGGTAAAAGATGTTGTTCCTGTGGATACAAACATTGTAGTTGCACTGCTTCATGACGAAAGTAAAAGAGATACACTCATTAATAAAATGGCGGAGAAACAGGTTAAGGTCATGGCATTCGGACCTGGAATGATTCGTTTTGTTACGCACCTTGATATTTCCGAGTCGCAAATCGATGAAACAATAGAAGTTATTAAATCAATTTGAAAAAAATAGGCTACATAGTATTTCTAACGCTTTTAGCGGCCTGTTCAGAGCCGAAAGAGGAAATTATAGATGCATCTGATATTATTCCGCAATCAAAAAGGGATTACGATAAATTGGATGATGAAATTGAAAAAGGAGATTCTACAAGTGGAATTAGAGCCTTGTTCAATGGAAATGGAATTGAAGTGGATTCATTGGTTTTTTCAGATCAAAAGCAATTTCCAGATCGAGTAGGACCAAAAAGTAGCGAGAAATACAAAATTTCAAATTCCGAAGGGTCGTTTGAATATTACAATTGGACATTTCAAGATTCAGTGAAAACGGTCAATGCGTTTTACAATTGGGTAGACATGTTTGAAATTGACCAATTGGGCGATGAGGTGAATTTTCAGAAAGAACCCTTATGCATTATGGTTGGGGACACGAGTCTGATTTTTATTTCTGGAAGTTCCATTGCTCTAGATACTTGGATCGATTATCACAAGGCATTGGGCTTTGACGAAGAATGGAATTATTTGGTTCAGCAAAAGCTTGGCTCTCGAGCAAGATGGTTTACCTTTGCGGACGGCGAAAAAGTCAGATTTAAAAGCAACACATTATGAAATTTGTAAACAGAGGATACCTTTCAGTGAAACCAACCAAATTATTTGTGGATTGGGCTAATAAAAATGATGAAGATTTCAATGCCTTGGCTGATTCTGAACCGTCTGTTTACCTTATTGAAGAGGACTTCTATGACGACGAGCCTGTTTTGAAAAGTCATTTTAAAAAGGTATTCAAAAACGAACTGATGGCTGTGTCAGAAGATGAATCTACCTATCCTGAAATCAAATTTGAAATTTTCAACGAATGGTTTGATGTTCAAATGGGAGGGTCTGTTTTTGACACGCAGGAAGGAGGTTTAAACGCGGACTAATTAGAAGTTATGAATTATGAATTAGAAGTTATGATTTGTGGATTCTAACTATCCTTTCCTAATATCCAATATCCAACCCCAACCTCAACACTTCTCAATCAAAACGGCATTATAATAAGACGCATCTGTCGAAACATCTTCCGAAATCCAATCTGGTTTTTCAAACACTTCGTCCTCAGCGTTAAGTTCTATCTCTGCCAAGATCAATCCTTCCAATTTCCCTTCAAAAACATCAACTTCCCAAGTATGCTTTCCTATTGGAATCTCGTACCTGTACTTTCGAATGTGCTTCGTTGAAAATTGTTTGATCATTTCTTCAGCGTCCGAAATAGGGATTTCATATTCAAACTCCGAACGACTGACACCAATCGTTTGACCTTTGATCGTTAGATACGCAGATGTTCCTTTGATACGAACGCGAACGGTTACTTCTTTGGAATTGTGAATGTAGGCCTGAACGATCAATGAGGGTTCGGGCTTGCTTAAAGCGTTCCATTTTTCCCTGTCAACGAGAAACTTATACTCAATTTCTATTGCCATTATCCCATGGCTCCTTCAAAACCGAATTTCTTCCCATTCACTTTCAAGAGAAGAGAAGCAAGAATTTCTTGATCGCCTCTTTTCAATTTGAAGATGTACGTACAATCTGAAGTCCCTTTCAATGATATAACTTCAATGATTTCAATCTGCGTGATTTCACTAATCTTAAAATTCAGATACTTGTCCTTGTCAGAAAGGTCTTGACCGCCAAAAAGTTCATTTACCAATTGATCCTTGTTCCCTTCAAGAAATGCCAATTGTGCTTTCCTGTACGTTTTGTCCAGATATTTCATTGTCTTCTTTTCGCTGTGATCCGCAACAGCTGTGACAAATTTATTGGCAAAAGCGATTTGCTTGTCACTTATTTCCTGAGCAAATCCAGTGATGGAAATAGCAATAAAAGATAGTGCGATAATTAATGATCTCGTTTTCATTCGACCAATATAACGCATTAAACTAAGATTTCAGCTATCTTCGCTCCGTGAAAATATTCCTAACATATGACTACGAATTGTTCTTTGGTGAACATTCAGGATCAGTCGAAAAATGCATGCTTGAGCCAACCGATGATTTATTTAATTTGGCCAAGGGGAAAGAAGTCTTCCTAACTTTTTTCGTTGATGTAGGATATTTAATTCAAGCCGAAAAATACCCAGAATTGCAAAGTGAATTTCAATCTGTTAAAGATCAAGTTCAGCAAATGATAACACTTGGACACGACGTTCAATTGCACATTCATCCGCATTGGGAGAAGGCAGTTTACGAAAATGGCAAATGGTCGATGAATGTAGATGGCGTTTACAAATTATCAGATTTTGAGCAATCAGAAAGTGATGAAATCGTAAGGTCTTACAAATCGTATTTGGAAAAATTGATTGGTCGACCCGTTACCACATTTAGAGCTGGAGGTTGGTGTATTCAGCCCTTCGAACATGTTGCGGGTGTTTTTAAAGAAGTCGGAATTAAGATCGACAGTAGCGTAATTACAGGAGATTTTATGGCGACCAACGAATACGCTGTTGATTTCAGAGAAGCGCCATCCGATTCGAAGTACATCTTTGCAAATGATGTTTGTGTTAAAGACGACGGTGGCGATTTTACCGAATATCCAATTTCTTCATTGCGCTATAGTCCTTTATTCTTTTGGCGCTTGTATATCCTTGGAAGATTGAAGCCAGCGCAACATAAAATGATTGGCGACGGAAATTTCATTAGTCAGGGAGGACGAAAAAAGCGAGTTCTAAGAACGTTTACAATTGGCCATGTTTCATCCGACGGGTATTACGCGAGTAAATTGGAATCAGGTTTAGAGAAATCTACCAACATGGAACACGATGAAATGGTTGTGATTGGTCATCCAAAAGGGAACACGAAATTTTCGATAAAAAGCTTGGCGAAATTTATAAACAAGTACCATAAGAAACATCAATTCACAACGTTTCAAAAAGAGTCGTGAAAATAGTAGAACGCAAAAATATTGATTTAGCTCGCTGGGAGAACTTGACGAACAAGCAAGGAGGCATATCACTCTTCGCAAAGGCGTGGTACTTGGATGCTGTTGCGGAAAACTGGTGTGTTCTGGTCAATGATGATTACTCACGAGGAATCGCGCTGCCGTATTCAAAAAGAGCAGGAGTCGAAGTGCTTTATAGCCCAATTTTTGGAAGGTATTCCGAATTGATTGGAGAATTCAAGGAAGACGAATTAGCGCTGATCAAAGAACGGTTTAAAGTCATTGAGTTTGCGTGTCGTCAGGAATTGTTTGACAAGACTGAAGAAAGAATTTATCAAGCAATCAGTGATTTTGACAGCCATAAATTGGGAAGTCAAGCCAAACGGTCTTTAAAAAAGGCAGAAAAGAATGGGTTTAGTGTTGCTCTCACGGATGATTATTCAAATGTGTTTTCAAAAGTAAAAGAAGAACTGAATCATAAGTTCACGGGAATTACTGAGAAATCGTTGGGTGCTTTAGAACAACTTTTTGAAAATGCGAAACAAGCAGAAGCGATAAAAGTGTTCAATGTTGCTGGCAATGGCAATTTGGGCGGTATTGTTTGCTTTGAATCAAAAGATCAGTTGTTGTATGTTAAAGGCGCAGTGGACAGTGAGACAAAATCGAATGGTGGAATGTATTTGGCCTTAAATACTGCTATTGAATACGCCAAAGAAAACAACCTGAAATTTGACTTCGGCGGATCGAATGTTGAAGGGGTTAAACGCTTCAATTACAATCTCGGTGGTGTTGATGAAGTGTATTTCATGCACGTCCAAAATAACGGCCCAGCTTGGTTTAAACTTGCAAAAAGATTAAAGGCACGTTTAATTGACCGATGAATTGAGTATAAATCCTTGGATCGACCTCTGAAACCATCGAAAATATTAAATTTGTTCATGCTTCTTCCAAAATCAAATACGCCGCGTTGGATTATCATTTTAGGTGATATCGTACTGTCGTTAACGGCTTTGTTTGTCGCGTATTTAATTCGCTTTGATCTTGAAGCAAAAGAAGAATTGATTCGGTCGGAATGGAATATCCTGTCAAAGTCAATTGGGCTTTACATCGGAATCAAATTGGTCGTATTCTATCTTTTTAAAATTCACAAGGGCCTTATTCGGCATACATCTATAGAAGATTTTACGCGAATTGTAAAAGCAACTTTTGTCAGCTCAACGCTGTTTGGAATTGCTGGATTGGTGAAATACTATTACATCGATGGCGCTTATTTGTTTCCGACTTCTGTTTTAATTGTTGAGTTGTTCTTTTCAACAGCGTTCATTGTTGGTTCTCGATTTGTCATTAAGTTGATCCACATGGAATCGACGAGAAGTAAAGATGTCGATGAAGTTGTTTTGATCTACGGAGCAGGAATTTCAGGACTTCTCACAAAAAGAACGATCGAGAAAGACCAAACGACAGCGTATAGAATTGCGGGCTTCATTGACGATAACAAAAAGCAATCTGGAAACCGTCTCGAAGGAATTACGATTTATCATTCATCGGAATTGGAAAAGGTTATTTCTGACAAAAGCGTAACGGAGCTAATTATCGCCATTCAAGCTCCGGACGAATTGAAGAGAAAGGAAATTGTTGAAATTTGTTTGGCCAATGGCGTTACAGTTCAAAAAGTTCCAAGCGCTAAAAGTTGGATCAATGGTGAGTTTTCAACGAAACAGATTTCCAAAATTAAGATTGACGATCTCTTAGGCCGTAAGCCAATAGTACTTGACGAAGACAAGATCGCATCTGAATTGTCGAATGAAATCATCCTTGTTACAGGCGCAGCGGGGTCAATTGGAAGCGGCATGGTTCGCCAAATTGCAAAGTACAATCCAGCGAAACTAATTTTACTGGATCAAGCGGAGTCTCCTTTGTACGATCTTCAAAACGAAATTAGTTCCGAATTTCCCAATCTAAAATTCGAGGCTGTTATTGGCGATATCAGAAGTCGGGATAGAATGAAAAACGTCTTTACTTCATTTAAGCCGAAGTACGTTTTTCATGCTGCGGCTTACAAACATGTTCCGCTGATGGAGGTTAATCCGTCTGAAGCCGTGCTGACAAATATCCTTGGGACAAAAAACCTGGTTGATTTGGCCAGCGAATTTAAAGTACACAAGTTTGTGATGATTTCTACCGATAAAGCTGTGAATCCTACGAATGTAATGGGCGCTTCCAAACGGATTGCAGAAATTTATGCGCAGTATTCAAGTGATTCTGACACGAAATTTATTACTACTCGATTTGGAAACGTACTGGGATCTAACGGTTCTGTGATTCCACTTTTCCAGCGACAATTGGATCAAGGTGGACCTTTAACTGTTACAGACGAAAGAATCACACGCTTCTTTATGACGATTCCCGAAGCTTGCCAATTGGTATTGGAGGCTGGAACAATGGGAGAAGGAAGTGAAATCTTCGTGTTTGATATGGGAGAATCGGTTAAGATCATTGATCTTGCGAAGAAAATGATCCAGCTGAGTGGAATGGAACTTGGCAAGGATATTGAAATTAGAATTACGGGATTACGTCCTGGAGAAAAGTTATACGAAGAGTTATTGGCAAAGGAAGAGAATACTTTGGCAACACATCACCCGCAGATTTTAAAAGCAAAAATGCGAGAAGAAGAAAGCGATCAGATTTCAAAAATTGTTGATTTGATTGAATTGTTCGGTGCTCAAGATAATGATGAAATGGTCAAGCGAATGAAAGCCATCGTTCCAGAATTTATCAGTAATAATTCTCAATTCGAAAAATTAGATATTTAATGCCAAAACCAGTTAAAATTCAAGTCCGATTTTCCGATTTAGACGTATTAGGTCATGTTAATAATAGCGTCTATTTGAGTTATTTTGAAATTGCCAGAGTTCATTATTTTGGTCAAATGCTTGGAGAAGGTTGGGATTGGACTAAAAACAGTGTCGTTTTAGTAAAAAACAACGTGGAATATTTGAAGCCAGTTCTTTTAAGCGATGAACCCTATTTGACTATAATTGCAAATAAAATAGGAACGAAAAGCTTTTCTTTGAACTATGAATTGCACGTGAATGACATCTTGCATACAACTGGAGGCTCAACACTGGTTTGCTTTGACCCTTCAAAAAATGAAACGATTTCGATTCCAGAAGTTATGAAGAAAGAACTTCTTAAGTTGAAATGATTAATTAGGAATAGGTTTTGATAGGAAAGCCATGTACGCAATTAAAAATAAAATTATGAAATACATCATTGGACTTTTAGTATTAATTGGATTCTCGTCTCAAGTGAATGCGCAATTCGGAGACGAAGGAATAGTGAAAGAGGTGGATTCCTGCTATTTCAGGTGGACAACAACCGGAGAAGGAGAAACATTGAAACGCGTTCGATTGTCTAAAGATCAAATTAGGTATGCCGAATGGGAGTGTGGACAAACCATTGGGATGATTGATTGCAACAGCGATTTATCGTACGATGAAGGATCAAATACCGTCTTCAAAAAGCAAACCGATATATCGCGTGTTGATGGAGCGAATAAGCCTTTTACGGGAACTTGCGAGTCGTGCCACATGAACGGAAGAATCCAACGTAGAGTAACTTTTGTAAATGGAAAGGAAAACGGAACGGATACTACGTATTACGAAACAGGATGTCCTCAGGTGATTCGGTCTCTAGTAAACGGTGTTGAGCATGGTCAGTGGTCGTTTATGTACGACAGTACTGAATTTTTGGCTTGGGAAATGAATTATTACATGGGCGAGAAAGAAGGTGTTCAAAAGTTCTTTGCGAAACCAGAAAACATTAGTAAAACAGACCACGATATTAAATACAGGTCAGACACAACGAAAATTGAGCATTACAAAGCCGGAATTTTAAACGGTGTAAAGAAAACCTACTATAAAAGAGGTAGAGATGGAATTGGGGGATCGCTTAAACGAGAAGTGAATTATAAAAACGGCGTTTTTGATGGCTATTTTAGGATTTACAATTTAGAACGAGTCATCATTGAAGAACTCTATTATAAAGATGGTAAGAAGGATCAACAATGCCAATATTTTTACGAAGATGGCAAACTTTTGAAAACTGAAAGTTGGAATGAAGGAGTCAAGAATGGTGAATTCAAAACGTTCTATTATCAAGGACACATTCAAGTATCTGAGAATTATAAGAAAGGTAGAAAAGAAGGATGGTTCGAAGTTTTTTATCCGGATCAAAGCACAAAATCACGTGCACTTTACAAAAAGGATGTACTTTTGGAGGAGCATAGATACGATGAGCATGGACGCGAAACGTATTCATTCGGAACGCCAACTGGAAACGAAAGCGAAGATGACGAAATGCCTACTACTGAGAAAAAGAAAAGACCGAAAAAGGAAAAAAAGCAATAGCGCAGGAGATCTGCTTAATTAGAAGTTATGAATTATGGGTTTGAAATTTTAACTTCTAATATCTAATACAAATAATAATCAACCTACAATACCTTTACAATTAAAAGAAACATGAAAGAATTGGAAAAAATGCTAGGAATGAACACTGGGAGTTTAAGTGCTATGTTTATTGATATTGGAATTAGAATAGCAATCACCTTAGCAGTCTTAATAATCGGTTTTTGGATCGCAAAAGTACTTTCCAAAGCTGTTGTCAAAGTACTTAAAAAGAGAGATACTGATGAGAGCCTAATAAGTTTTATGCGAAGCTTAACAAGCATTGGTCTTAAGGTACTTGTCTTAATTACTGCAATGTCTCAGTTAGGAGTTGAAATGACTTCTTTTGTCGCAATTCTTGGTGCTGCCGGTTTGGCAATTGGTTTGGCATTCTCTGGAACGCTATCAAACTTCGCTGGTGGGGTAATGATTCTTTTGTTTAAACCATTTAAAGTTGGCGATTATGTTAACATGCAAGGTGAAGAAGGAACCGTGAAAGAGATATTAATTTTCAACACGATTCTTACAACCTTAGACAATAAGATCATTATTCTAGCGAATGGAGCTGTTGCTAACGGAACAGTTACAAACTTCACCAAAGCCGAAAAGCGTAGAGTTGACTGGGTATTTGGAATAGCTTACGGAGACGACTTAAAAGTGGCAAAAGTATTGTTAGACAAGTTTATCAGTGAAGATGAAAGAATTCTAAAAGAAGGAGCAAACTTTATTGGAGTTGGCGAATTAGGCGATTCCTCTGTAAATATAACGGTTAGAGCGTGGGTGAAAACAGAAGATTATTGGAGTGTTTTCTTTGCTATGAACGAACGCGTTTACAATGAATTCGGTGCCGCAGGATTGTCTATTCCATTCCCTCAAATGGATGTGCACATGCAGAAAGAAGGATAATGCAAGAGTATAGAAATCATCCAATAGTTCAAGGATATATCAAAGCAAATCGCTTTGGAGAATTATTGGGGATGAAATTTGATGTTCCGTCACCTGGCCACGTTGATTATACGATGGAGGTGACAGAATTTCATCTTGCCACGCCCATTGCTGCTCATGGAGGTTCTATTGGTGCCTTAATGGACGCTACAATGGGTGTTTGTGCATTGTCTCAAGTTATATCAGACAATAGGGTCGTTTCTACAATTGAAATGAAAATATCTTTTGTCGCACCTGGTTTGTTAGGCGATGTTCTTTCAGGGACGGCTGAGATTGTCAAAACTGGAAAGCACATTTTATTCGTGGAAGGAAAAATTGTGAATCAAAAAGGAGGTATTGTTGCCATTGCAACTGGAACTTTTAATTCCTATCCATCTGAAAAAGCAGGGTTTTAAAGAACGACTTTCCTTTTCGAACAATTGAGTTTCTGTCAACAAATACATTCAACTCACATCCATTGTAAAAGGAATCTTTTAAAAGTGACCTCTTTCTATTCGAATAATCGAAAAATCTAACGGTCGAATAATCGAAATACATATCTTTGCAATATGCTTTTAATATTTAATGATATTGGCGGGTTCGAGATTCTATTAATTATGGGATTCATCCTCGTTTTCTTTGGTTCTAAAAGCATTCCGGGACTGGCACGAACGTTTGGGAAAACGATCCGTCAGATTAAAGAAGCTTCTGCGGATATTAAGTCTGAGATTAAGAAATCTACAGATGAAATGAAAGGCGATCTTGACCTAAAAGGACTCATTTCAGAAACTGCCGAAGACATTAAAAGACCATTGGATCAATACGCTCAGGACATTGACAATGCTGTAAAATATACTCCTCCAAAAAGAACAACGTTGGTTGCAGGAGAAATAGTAGAAGAAGCGAAGGTTGTTGAAAGTGAATCAACAGAAGAAGATGTCAAAGCACCCGAAAAGGAACCTACAGAAAAAGATGTGAAAGTATCTGAAAGGGAATCAACTGACGCCCCAACTACAAACAAAAAACCTGAACCTAAATCAGATGACTTTCCAAGCAAGGACGATAAATAGAAACTGAAATTCAATTCTATTTCTGTATTTTTAGATCGTAATGATACCTACGCACAGTTCAGACAAAACAAATAGACGAGAAATAATAGTCAACCGACTGTCAACGCTTAACGAATATGATTTTAGCGAAGCACACCGTCACAATTATTTTGAATTTTTCTGTTTTATTAATGGTGGTGGAAATCATGTTGTCGATTTTAAAAAGTTCCCAATTCAATCGTTTTCCATTCATATTGTCGGCTCTGGACAGGTTCATCAAGTAAATAGAGAACTGGATTCAAATGGATTCGTTTATTTATTTGAATTCGACGCTGTTAATGGTCCATCAGAAATTATGGAATTCCTTTTTGATCACGTTTGTTATGACGTTGATGAGGTGAGTCCTGTTTATTCTATTGATAAGAAAGATCAAGAGTCTTTCGTTATGCTCACCGAAATGATTTGGGAAGCGCATTCCAGTTCGGGAAGTCTAAAGAATTTAACGATTCAAAATGCCATTCAGACTCTTTGTATAAAGTGCATGGATTCAAATCAAGAACGTGGTGATAATCGAAAAAGCGAGTATGCGGCGTTCCGAAAGCTCTTGTTTAAAGAATTTAGAACGATTAAGAAAGTAAAAGACTTTGCAGATCAGTTAAACATCACTGAGAAGGCCTTGAATGAAATAGTAAAAGCTCAAACTGGGAAAAGTACGAGTCAAGTGATCTACAATCAAATTATTCTTGAAGCAAAACGTCTTCTGCAAACAGGGATGTCGGCTAAAGAAGTGGCTTACGATTTAAACTTCGACGATCCTGGGCATTTTTCCAAGTTCTTTAAGTCCAAAACGGGCTGCTCGCCATCAGAATTCCGAAATGTACATGCTTAGTGCGAAATTGTACATGGTAGATTGATTCCCTTCAACTTAACTTTGTGGTGTAACCATAAAATTTAAAATCATGAAAATTCTACTAATCGCATTCTTCGCCTTGACGGCCAATTTACTGATAGCTCAGCAATGGTATGATGTTTCAGTGCCAACTAATTATAAATTAAATGATATAGATTTCCCAACTTCCACGACGGGTTATATTGTTGGAGATTCAACGACTATTTTAAAAACAATTGATGGAGGAGAGACCTGGATAGAATTAAACCCTATTGGACTTTCTAATAATGCATTCTCACATGAAATAGTAGATGTCGATTTTGTAAATGAGCAAATTGGGTTTGTCACTATTTTAAGTGATAATAGTGGAGTTTATAAAACCGTTGACGGTGGAATTAATTGGACTCCAGCTTCTAATTTAGGTTCAAACATGTGTTATAAAAGCTGTACCTACGTGACAAACGAGGATGATTATCTTGTAGGTGGTGCTGGGTGTTTTCAGAGCGGCCAAATTGATAAATATTACAATTCAACTTGGAGTATTTCTACTGTAAACTATGAAAGTTTTAATACCGATGAATACGTTGTGGATATGGATTTTAGGAATGGTATTGGAATCGCTGCGATGAATGGTGAATACTTCTTAAGATCTACAGATGATGGATTAACATGGGATTCTATTCCGTCAGGCTTGACTGGACCCGCTTTTTTGACTTCTGTAATGTTTGCTTCAAACGATACTATTTACGCTGGATATGATGATGGGGCAGGCGGAGGTTTTGCACTTCGTATTTCCACAGATGCCGGATTGACATGGGGGATAGACAACGGTTCAGGATCATTTTTTTATCCATCTTTTTTATCTCTTGGCCAAGCCAATAGCGGGAAAGTATATACTGGAGGTAAGGTTAGCTGGGGAGATGAAGGAATAATCTTCCAAACAACAGATGGAATTAGCTGGTTGATGGAGGCTGTTGATCAACCAATAAATGGAATTGCTTCTTACGGCACAGATGTTACATTCGCCGTTGGTGATAGCGGATACGTAGTAGTAAATACTAATTTAACGAGTCTTGGATTGAATGATGAGAATTACTTCTATCCAATTAATGTCTATCCAAATCCAACGCGCGATTTTGTAACAATCGAAAATGAATTCAATAAAAATGTCGTTTACAATCTTGTCAATTTGAATGGACAAGTTGTCATCGCAGATATTGTTGCAACGAATGGAACAATTATCGATATCTCACGATTGGAAACTGGAATTTACTATTTGAAACCAACGGATAATCAATTTAATACGGTTCATAAGATTATGAAGCTTTAAGAGTAGCTAGAACTGTTAGACAAGGGATTCGAGTATATCGAGTCCCTTTTTTTTGTGCCCTATTTTTTTGCCAAATTCAGTTAAATATAAATTAATTGACGTTTTTGATGAACCACTTAACGACTTCTGAGTATTACTTTCGATAAGTACAGTTGAAGTTGGTGCACCGCTTCTTTTAAAATTGAAAAACATGAGAAAAATTATAGGAATTATAGCCGTATTTGTGGCATTACAAGTAAGTGCCCAAGAGAGAGAACCGGTTTACAGTGTTACGAAAGTCGTTGAAGAAACCAGCTGGTATGAAACGCAATCCAAACTTTGGAAAGAGGCTGTTGATGCTGATGATTCAAATGGCGAAGCGTGGTACAATTATTACATGGCGAATCGAGCTTTACGGAATTTGTCCGAAGATCCTGAAGTTAGAACTTCATTTGAAGAAAAATGTACTGAGATAGCGAAAGCAAGTTACAAGACGATTCCCAACTCTTTTGCAGCAAATAAATTGATGCATTTCGATCAAGGAGTAGAAGATTCTGACTCTAAGTACCTTTTGAAGGCAAATGAAATAAATCCAGATGACCCTCGTATTATCGATCCTTTATTCGTCTACTACAAAACAAATTTCGATTCGGTAAATGCTGAAGTTGTTGCAAATAAATTACTCGAAATAGATGAGTTTTCAACGAATCTATTGAACTGGGGATACAATGTTCTCTCTGAGTTGGATGAAAACGCAATCGTCTTTACAGCAGGAGATAATGACACGTATGCGTTATGGTTAGTGCAAGACGCTCTCGGGTTTAGAAAAGATGTGACGGTAATTAATTCGTATTTGGTTCAGTTGAAGGATTATAGAAAGAGACTCACAGATAAGCTGGGTCTTGAAGAATTTAAGGAAACGGAAGAATTAAAAGAGATGTTTAATCATTTCATTAAGAATTCTGAAAAGATACCGGCTTATATTTCAATGTCTGCTTTGGGTAGGATGAATAAAGAAGGCGTAGAGGATGATCTTTACTTAAACGGGTTAACCTACAAGTACAGCGAAACAAATTTTGACAATTCATCGATAATTAGAAGAAACTACGAGAAACGCTACTTGATTGATTATTTGAGTTTTGACTTCACCACACAAGAGCATTATAAGCACGCTAGTAGAAGTTTGAATACGATGTATTTAGCATCAATGATCAAATTGTATCGAATGTATCAAATTGGAGAAGACAATGAAAAAGCAGAGAAAATAAAACTGCTAATCGATAAAGTTGCAGCTGAATCTGATAATGATGATTATGTAAATAAGATTATGAAAGGCTGTTAATTGTTTCGAAAAGATCAAATATCGAAACTCACAGATGAACGTTTAGTTGAGTTGCTTTCTTCTAGCAGGAGTAACGAAGCCTTGACTGAATTGCATGCCAGGTACTCTAATAAAGTACTTGGCTACTTTGTTCGTATGCTTCATGGCGACCTAAACAAAGCGCAAGATTTTGTTCAGGAACTCTTCATGAAAATATTGGAAAAACACTATCAGTTTGACCTGAGCCGTAAGTTCTACACTTGGATGTTCACTATTGCTAGCAATATGTGCAAAACGGAATACCGATCAACGAATCGAATGACCTATTCAGAAAATGAATCCGACTTTGAAACTGGTGCTGATTGGAATGAAAACTTCGCTGACATGGATCGATTTAATTCGAAACTCAAAATCGCAATTTCTAAATTGGAGGTACACCATCGAGAAGCTTTTGTTCTAAGGCATGTTCAGGATTTATCGATTAATGAGATTTCAGAGATCTTGAATATTTCGAAAGGAACAGTGAAGTCAAGGATCTTCTACGGAACAAAAATAATAGCCAAAGAACTGATTGAATTTAAACCAACAGGTGAAGGTTCAGTTTTTAAAATGAATTGATATGGAAAGAGAATTGAATTCAAAAGAAGAACAATTGTACGAATTAATGGAATCAAAATCATTCGATGAATTGTCGTCGGATGAAACATTTTTTGTTTTAAGTCAAACGACTAAGGAGGAATATATTGCAGGATTTACTGCAATGGGAAATGCGCAATCCTTAAATGATGGATTTACTGCTAAACCTCTCGTTTTACCTTCTAAACGTGTACCTATTGTCATTCCGTTGTATCAAACGATCGCAGCTATTGCCGCCGCAGTCTTAATATCGTTTTTCGTTTTCCGATCGAATGAGGTAATCACAAAAGTAGTCAAGGTTCCTTCCGTCGCTGTTGCCGATACAGTGTTTATCGATAATTCTAGATACGATACTGTTGTTGAAAGAGAAATTCAATTTGTTGATAGAGTAATTTATCAAAAGGCTCAGGAGCAAATTGCTGAGCGAAAGCAAATTCAGTCCAATTCTTACATGCCTGTTCCCGAAATCAATTCAGAAGATATTTTAAGTATGGGGCAATCATTGAAAAATGACGAAACGTTTGTCCTTGTTCAGGATTTAATTGTTGGAAATGAAAACGGAACTTTTAGAAGAGACTAGTTTGGAAATTATGAGTTAGAAGTTATGGGTTGTGAAGGGCGAATCGGGATTTATAAGCTCATTAACGTTTCCGAAGTACCAACGTCTAATATCCAACATCCAACATCCAAATTCTACTTCGCCTTAAACAAGCCATACTTCGTAATGCACCAAAGGGCTCTAAATCCGTCTTTCCAACCGATTTTTTTCCCTTCCTCATACGTTCGTCCATAGTATGAAATTCCAACTTCGTAGATTCGAATGTTTTTGATTCTAGAAATCTTTGCCGTTATCTCAGGTTCGAAACCAAATCGGTTTTCATTCAATCGCATTTCTTGAATAATCTCTGTTTTGAACAGTTTGTAACACGTTTCCATGTCTGTCAAATTCAAGTTCGTAAATCGATTCGACCAACGGGTTAGTAATTTGTTTCCGATCGAATGCCAGTAAAAAAGAATTCTATGTGGATTTCCTCCTAGGAACCGTGAGCCATAAACAACATCAGCATGACCACCTAACATAGGCTTTAAAAGATCATTGTATTCTTCAGGATCGTATTCCAAATCAGCATCTTGAATGATTAGCAAATCACCTTCCGCTTTTTTAATTCCGGTATGCAGTGCCGCACCCTTACCTTTGTTTACCTCGTGTTCGTAGTAAGTGATGTTCAATTCGGAATTGGCCGAAATGTACTTTTCAACAGCGCCTTTTGTATCATCGCTAGAGCAATCGTTAACAATGATCACTTGCTTGGCCAAACCACCGTTTAATTCAACGGCTTTTACCTTGTCCAAAATAAAGTGAATGGTCTTCTCCTCGTTGAAGGCGGGGATAATTATGGATAGAGTCTTGAAATTCATTTGGGCTAAATTAGTGTTAATTTATTTATCTGAAATGAAATGTTTTTTGTTCGAAGATCCATTGTTGAATTATCACTTGAAAAGTTTAGAGATTATCGACAAGATTCTCTTATTTTTAGAAAAAAAAGAATGTACGTTCAAAGAAGGTTTCCATTTAAAAGCGTTTTGATGTGGACAAGTAGAGAAATCATTTTCTTTACTATTTTCTCAACTATCATAACTGCTCTCTATGAGGTGTTGGATTTAAAATGGCTTCAAGTTCCTTTGGCACCTGTTGCACTTATTGGTACAGCCGTGGCGTTCATGGTCGGTTTTCAAAATAATGCTGCTTACGATAGAATTTGGGAAGCAAGAAAAATCTGGGGTGGCATAGTCAATACTTCTCGATCTTTGATCATGACAGTAAAGGATAGCTTTTACATGCACCGTTCGGAAGCCACGAAAGAAGAAACAGAAGCATTAAGGATTGTTACAAATAGACACATCGCTTGGTTAACTGCCTTACGTTACGCGATGAGAACAAAAAAATCTTGGGAAGCATCTTATGAGCCGACAGGGAAGATGAAAAGAAAGAAGCAGACCTTCACCTATAATATTCCTGAATACAACACAACGCTGGAAGAAGAATTGAAACCTTATCTCTCGGAAGAAGAATTCACGTATGTGATGTCAAAGGACAATAAACCCAATGCAATTATCAACCTTCAATCTCAAGACTTGAGAAAATTGACGGATGAAAAGAAACTTTGGGACTTCAGTTTGTTGAATTTACAGCAAATGCTTCAAGAATTAACCGCACTTCAAGGAAAGGCAGAGCGAATTAAAAACTTTCCTTACCCAAAACAATATGGAAGTATCGGGTACCACTTTGTGCACATCTTTATGTGGTTATTGCCAATGGCAATAATTCCTGCTTTTGCAAAAACAGGTGGTGACTTATCGAGTGCAGATGTTTGGATTGGTCAATTCTTTGTTTGGTTCAATATTCCTTTTACAGTAATTGTAATTTGGGTCTTCAACACTATGCTGCGTATAGGTTTGGCAGGAGAAAACCCATTTGAAGGATCACCAAATGACGTCCCGATTTCAAACATTGCAAGGGGAATAACAAGAGATATCTTGCAAATTATCGATGAAGATCCTGCGAACATTCCTGAACAATTTGAAAACAAAAATGATATCCATATGTAATACAATTGGATGTTGAATTCAGACTGAAATTGGAATCCGTAGGGTTATCAACAATGAACTAATTGTAAGCTTTATCTTGAGTTAATAGACTGTTATTGAATTTCTACGTACCTTTGCACCTTATTTTAAAAGAACTAGATGACATTTGAGGAACTAGGGCTAAAGAGTGGGGTGTTGAAGTCGTTAACACAATTGGGTTTTGAAACACCCACTCCAATACAACAAGAGGCGATCCCTCACCTATTAAAGGAGGAGAGTGATTTTGTTGGTTTGGCTCAAACGGGAACAGGTAAGACGGCAGCGTTCGGTCTACCATTAGTAAGTAAAGTCGAAGAGGGAAGAAAGAAACCTCAGGGACTGGTGATTTGTCCAACAAGAGAACTCTGCTTGCAGATTTCCAAGGACATTCAGAATTATTCGAAAAACGTGAACGTGAACACAGTAGCGGTTTACGGAGGAACGGACATCAAAAGACAGATTTCAGACATCAAGAGAGGAGCACAGATTATTGTTGCTACTCCTGGTCGATTAGTCGATTTGACGAATCGGAAAGCAATTGATCTCAATGAGATTGAGTGGGTTGTTCTCGATGAAGCAGATGAGATGCTAAACATGGGATTCAAGGAAGATATAGATCATATCCTTGATAAAACTCCTTTGGAAAGAAACGTATGGTTATTCTCTGCAACAATGCCGAAAGAAGTGGCAGCGATTGCAAAGAACTATATGGAGAATCCATTAGAAGTTGCCATCGGACACAAAAATCAGTCAAACGAAAATATTGAGCATATCTATTACACGGTTTCAGAACGTGATAGATATAATGCTGTTAAACGTATAATTGATTTCAATCCAAGTATTTACGGATTGATATTCTGTAGAACGCGTCGTGAAACGGCTGCAGTTGCAGAAAAATTAGTGAAAGAAGGATACAGCGCAGAACCATTGCACGGTGAATTATCACAAGCGCAAAGGGACAATGCAATGCGTCGTTTCAGATCAAAATCAATTCAAATCTTAGTTGCAACAGATGTAGCAGCAAGAGGAATCGATGTAGATGATATTACACACGTAATTAACTACAACCTTCCAGATGAAATTGAAAATTACACGCACAGAAGTGGTAGAACAGCACGTGCAGGTAAAAAAGGGGAATCTTTAGTATTGGTTACGCCAAGAGAAAGCTATAAGATTAAGACTTTAGAGAAGAAATTGAGAACAACCTTTAAGAAAGGAACGGTTCCTGGAGCTAAAGAGATTTGTGAAATCCAATTGATGAAATTGGTTGATAAAGTAATTACTACGGAAGTTAAAGAAGAGAATATCGCTGAATTCCTTCCTGCAGTAATGAAAGAATTTGAAGGATTATCTACGGAAGAAGTAGTGAAGAAATTCGTTTCTGCTGAATTCAATCGTTTTATTGAATATTACAATAAAGCAAGCGATTTAAATGCCAAAGACTCAGGTCGAGGTAGAGATAGTGATCGTGGTGAAAGAGGAGAGAGAAGAGATAGAGACAGAGGAGAACGTGGTGGTCGTCGTAACGATGAAAACAAAACGAGATTCTTTGTTAATCTTGGAAACCGTGATGGTTTAAATCCTGGTGGACTTTTAAGAGTTATTTGCGACAGTACTGGATTAAAATCTGATAAAGTAGGTCGTATTGATATTCTTGCTTCGTTCTCATTCTTCGAAGCTGACAACGAACACGCTGATGATATTTTAGCGAAAGTAAACGGTTCTGATTACGAAGGACACGATGTTTCTATTGAAGTTACGAAAAAGAAATCCGGAGACGGAGGAGGTAGCAGAAGTGGAGGCGGAGGCCGAAGTGGCGGAGGAGCTGGTCATCGTGGAGGCGGTGGAGGTGGAAGCCGAAGCTTTGGAAATCGCAGTGGAGGTGGAAGTCGTGATGGCGGAAGCAGAGACGGTGGTGGAAGCAGAGACGGTGGTGGAAGTCGTGATGGTGGAAACAGAAGAAGCAGTGGCGGATTCAGTGGCGGTGGAAATCGCAGAAGCCGTGACAGTGGAAGTTCAGAAGGAGGTGGAAGCAGAGATGGTGGAAACCGTGAAGGTGGAAGTCGTGATGGCGGAAGCAGAGAATTCGGAAATCGCGAAAGAAGTGGCGGTGAAAGAAGTGGTGGTGAAAGAACCTCAGCCCGTGATGCTGGTGCAGAAAGAAGAAGACGTAGAGATTAAAATAAATTAGAAATTCGGAGTTATAAATTCATAATTCATAATTCAACATTTATAATTCATAATTAAAGAAGATGGAAATTAGAAACATAGCAATTATTGCACACGTTGATCATGGTAAGACAACCTTGGTTGATAAAATGATTGAAGCAGGAGCGGTAATCGATGAAAGAAATCGTCCGAAAGGAGAACTTATCATGGATAGCAATGATCTTGAGCGTGAAAGAGGAATTACAATTACCTCTAAAAACGTTTCTGTAACGTATAAAGGAACAAAAATTAATATCATTGACACACCTGGTCACGCCGATTTCGGTGGAGAGGTTGAACGTGTATTGAACATGGCTGATGGTGTATGTCTATTGGTTGATGCCTTTGAAGGTCCAATGCCACAGACGCGTTTTGTACTTGGTAAAGCACTATCAATGGGGATTAAGCCAATGGTAGTTGTAAACAAAGTAGACAAAGACAACTGTACTCCTGATGAAGTTCATGAGAAAGTGTTTGATTTGATGTTCGAATTGGATGCAACTGAAGAGCAATTGGACTTCCCAACTATTTATGGTTCTGCCAAAAATGGATGGATGTCTACGGATTGGAAAAACCAAACTGATTCTATTGCGCCTTTATTGGATGCAATTCTTGAGTATTACCCACCGATTACAATTGAAGAGGGAAATACACAAATGTTAATTACATCACTTGATTTTTCTTCATTCGTTGGGCGTATCGCTATCGGTCGTTTGACACGTGGAATTATTAAGCCGAACATGCCAATCATTCTTTCTAAAGCAGATGGTTCGCAACAAAGACACAAAATAAAAGATGTTTTCGTTTTTGAAGGAACAAACCGTGTAAAGACTGATTCTGTTCAAGGAGGAGATATTTGTGCAATTACTGGAATTGAAGGTTTTGAAATCGGTGATACTATTTGTGATGCTGAAAACCCAGATCCTTTAGAAAGTATTGCAATTGATGAACCTACGATGAGTATGATGTTCTCAATTAACGATTCACCATTCTTTGGTAAAGAAGGTAAATTGGTTACTTCTAGACACATCTCTGAGCGTTTAGACAAAGAGTTGGAGAAGAACTTAGCAATGAAAATTGGTAAGACGGACAAAGCGGATAAATGGATGGTTTTCGGACGTGGTGTAATGCACTTGTCAGTTTTGATCGAAACGATGCGTCGTGAAGGTTATGAATTACAAGTGGGTCAACCGCAAGTTATCATTAAAGAAATTGATGGTAAAAAATGCGAACCAGTTGAGGAATTGACAATAGATTTACCTGAAGTAAATAGTGGAACTGCAGTAGAAGCTGTAACGAAACGTAGAGGTGAAATGAAAAATATGGTTCCAAAAGGAGACCGTATGACAATCACATTCGAAGTTCCTTCACGTGGAATCATTGGATTGAGAAATTACTTGTTAACTGCTACGGCGGGTGAAGCAATTATGACGCACAGATTCTTAGAATACCAGCCGTACAAAGGTGATATCCCTGGTCGTTTAAATGGTTCTTTGATCTCAATGGAATTAGGAACTTCAATTCCGTTCTCACTGAACAACTTGCAAGAGCGTGGTACATTCTTCATCGCACCAGGTGAAAGTATTTACGAAGGACAAGTGATTGGAGAAAATAGCCGTGCGAGTGACTTAACTGTGAACGTTACAAAAACGAAGCAATTAACGAACATGCGTAAATCAGGTACAGATGCAAAGGTGAGAATTGTTCCACCAAGAGTATTTAGTCTTGAGGAGTGTTTAGAATACATCCAAGCAGATGAGTACGTTGAAGTTACTCCAGAAAGCTTGAGAATAAGAAAAATATTCTTGAAAGAAACAGATCGTAAGAGAGCTGGGAAAGCGTAAGTTCGATCTTTAGACAGTTCGATTGCTCGATTATTCGAGATGATATAGAAAAAGGAGCATCACTTGATGCTCCTTTTTTGTGAATCAAATTGTCATAAAAGCGAATTTCTGAGTGCATTAAGCTTTTAGTGCATTGTTAATTTCCTGTTCATAACATTTGTTAAGCGATTGTTGATGAATTTCTTTTTCCGTATCTTAGAGTTACATAAATTTGCAGCCTATGTTTGATGACGAAGAGCAACCCAATGAGTTTTTTGAAGGAAGTTTAAAGGAAGACCTTGAAAAGTTTGAATCCTTCCTGAAAGGTGATACTATTGGATTTTTTGATACAGATCGTTGGGAAGCGATGATCGATCACTACCTTATTGCGGCTCAATATTCAAAAGCGCTCTTGTGCGTGGAGGAAGCATTGACTCAATTTTCATACAGTCCGCTGTTTAAATTGAGAAAGGCACAAGCTCTTTCGGCGACTGGAAATTTAAAAGAAGCACTAAATTTATTGACAGAGATCGAACGTAGCGATGTTCCTTCAATGGAAGTATTGCTTTCGAAAGCTTCCGTTTTTAGTCAACTCAAGGATACGAAAAACGCAATTAAATACTTTAAAGGAGCGATTATCGAAGCTGCACCTGAGGATCGAGATGAAATTTACCTCGACCTTGCTATGGAATACCAGAACAACGATGAGTACCAATTGGCAATCAATGTATTGATTGAAGCGGTGAATGCGAATAAGTCCAACGAAGGGGCTATTTATGAACTTGCCTATTGTTATGATCAAATAGGGGATACAGAAAAGTCGATTCAATGTTATTCGGATTTCATAGATGACAACCCGTATTCATTTACCGCTTGGTACAATTTAGGAAATGCGTATTCGAAACTAGAGAAGCATGAAAAGGCGCTGTGGGCATACGATTATTGTATTCTAATTAATGATGACTTCGGACCTGCCTATTTCAATTTAGGACATACGAGCCTTTCTTTGAATCGATATACGAAAGCCATTGAGCATTTCGAAAAGTGCATGGAGTTGGATGGAGATGATCCTTTAGCCCTTTGTTACATCGGTGAATGTCATGAACAACTGAATCAGTTGGAATTAGCAAGACATTATTACAAACGTTCATTAGAACTTGCGCCTATGCTTCCTGACTCCTGGTTAGGACTTGGAATTGTAGAAGATATGGAAGGAAATACACAAGAAGGATTGACTTTAATTTTAAAGGCTTCGGAGTTAGACCCGGACAATCCGAGTATTTACCACGTATTGGCTGGAGCGTATGAAAAGCTGGAGGAACGCGACAAAGCCATTGAATATTATGAGATGTCTTTGAATCTAGATGCGAACGATGAAGAATGTCTTTTGAATTATGTTGATTTTTTATCCACAGAATCGAATCAAGTTGCATTGGATTATTTGGAAATGTTCGAAGAAATTAATTCTGGAAACGCACTGTTTAATGTGTTAAAGGTAAGTGTTTTATGGAAGCTGGGTCATTCTGAAAGATCAATTGAGCTTTTCAAGTCCTGTTTGACAATTGACAGAGATAAGGCATTGGAGCTATTTGAAATAAATCCTGCATTGAAAAACGTTTCAGAATTCGTACTTTTGGGCGATCAATAAGACATATATGAATTTTGAACTTTCCTTTATACCAGACAGACCTGAGAAACCACGTGAATCGGGGGTAACAATGATGATGGATAAAGGGCTCAGCCTAAGAGGTGTAGAGAATTTTATCGAATCTTCAGGACACCTTACAGATGTTGTGAAATTTGGATTTGGAACATCGTACGTAACCAAAGACTTAAAGGAAAAAATCGAATTGTATAAACAAGCTGGAATTCGTCCTTACTTTGGAGGAACGTTATTTGAAGCTTTTTATGCGAGAGGAATGGTTGATGAGTACCTTAAAACACTCGATAAATTTGATTTAGATTTACTTGAAATTTCAGATGGTTCAATTATTATTGACCACAATGAAAAATGTGAATTGATCCGTCGAATGGCTAAAGACCGCACGGTTCTTTCTGAAGTTGGTTCCAAAGATTCTGGAATTTTAATTTCTCCAAGCAAATGGATCAAGATGATGCAGACTGAATTAGAGGCTGGGTCTTGGAAAGTTATTGCTGAAGGTCGTGAATCTGGGAATGTTGGCGTTTTTAGACCAAATGGAACAGCTCACACTTTATTAATCAATCGAATTATCGCGAAGATAAATCCAAATGATATTTTATGGGAAGCACCTCAAAAGAACCAACAAGTATGGTTCGTTAAATTGTTTGGAGCGAACGTAAATCTTGGAAACATCGCGCCGCACGAAATGATTCCATTGGAAACACTTCGTCTTGGACTTCGAGGTGATACTTTCTTCGAATTTTTACCAGCTGACTATGCAGATCGTTTGAAGCAAGTTAACGATGGTGAAGACGACGAGGTAGAGGAAGACTAGACCTCAGATATGTTCCAGAAATCAAAAGAGATACAAGGTCACGCTGGAGCAATTTACTCATGTACGTTTGATGGGAAATATGTCTACACGGGAAGTGCTGACAAGTTTGTCACGCGTTGGAATTTAAAGGAAGGTACTCAGGATAATTTCGCAATCAAGTTTGAGCAATCCGTTTACGCACTTGAAATAAATCAGACTACTTTATTCGTTGGTTTGTCCGATGGATCGTTGCATATTTTCGATCTTGAACAGCGCAAGGAACTGAAATTCTTTACACAACACAAAGAAGCTATTTTTTCAATAGCGGCAAATCCAATAAAAGCCCATCTCTATGTTGGGGATGCAGATGGAAATGTCTCCGTTTGGGATTTAAACACCTTCGAGTTATTGATCTATATTCCTCTGAATGCAGGAAAAGTAAGAGATATAGCGGTTGAAGAAAATGGAGAACGCTTTGCCTTGGCTTGTCAAGATGGAACCGTGAGGATTTTTGAATCATCGTATTTCAATGAAGTTTCGACAATCAATGCGCATAAAGACGGAGCAACTTCAGTTCTATTTCAAGGCAATCAAATTATTTCTGGAGGAAAGGACGCAATGATCCGTTTGTGGAATTTAAGCGATGAAAGTAAGGTGCTTGAAATACCAGCACACAATTACGCGGTTTATGGAATCAATCAAGTTGGTGATTCTATTGTATCGATTAGTAGAGATAAAACTGTAAAAGTCTGGTCGAATCAACTTGATTTTTCAAAAAGACTCGATTTGAAAGAAGGAGGCCACCGACATTCTGTCAATGATATGGTTGTTCTTAATGAGAATGAATTCACAACTGTTGGAGACGATAAAAGAATTATTCTTTGGTCTAGAATCTAAAGGTTTAAAATCTAAAGTGTATCGAGAAGCTCGTTATTTTCATTCCTGTTCGTAGTCTCGAACGTGTATTGCATACTATTTTTTGTTTCACCATCGATTTCATTTTCAACCAGTTGTTTGGTGAATGGAGTATTAATTCGAGTAGGAATAAAAAAGGCCAGACCTGCACAAACCGCAAATAATCCAATTGTGACGTATAACGTCAATTCATCTAGTCCTCCGCTATTCGATATTGAACGAAAGATGTTCATAGCCATTAAGATCCCAACGGATTTGAAAATTTCCATACGCGCTGTTAGGGCTCCAAAAATTCCCAAAACAGGAAGGAAAATTCCCAACGCTACAAGTAAAAGTAAAATTACGGGTTGCTCTATATCTTGAGCGACAAAGTAAATACCTATAGATCTTAAAATTAGAACGATACTGAGGAATGCCACATAAATATAGATCAATATTTTTATTCGATCGTATTGCGCTTTTGATGGTATTGCTGAGACTTCCCCTGCAAGACCTTCTTTACTTCCACTTATTTCCTTGCTCAAAGTATCAAATGCTTCTTGATGCGATTTGTTTTCTTTAAAGATCAGGTTATGCGCTGCTTTCCTTGTTTTTAGTTTACTCATTGGATGAATTTCAGAGCGTAAGATAATCATAGATTATTGGAATTCGTTAAGTCGTATCCACTCAATTAATGCGGATTTAAATACGCCGTCTGCATTGTCATTTTTCCATTGAGAACTTGAACTCCAGTTAGTACAGTTTCGCTATGCTGCGTCGTGTTAAATTTAAGTATGTACTTTCCTTCTGCAAGGTTCGAGAAACTATAAACCCCATCAATGTTCGCTTGAATAAATGAAATAGGACTGCCATCCATTTTGTGAATTGAAGCCATAGTAAAAGGAACTGAAGCAGAGGTAGATTCATCTTTGACAACTCCACGAATAGAACCTGTTTGAGTAGTTCCAGCAAAGGCCAAGAACAGAATAAGAATGAGTAAACTATTTTTCATAACTAACGTTTTACGTTAGATGAATTAAGAATGTAGTTTCCATAAAGGGAGTCAGAGTAATTTGTGCTTCGGGAAAATTAATTCAAAAAAAATCACAATTTTTCCATTCGAATGAAAAAGTTTTATAAACTTTGAAAAACAAAGTACTATTAATAATAGATTATGAACAATCAAAACGAACACTTGGAGAATTTAGCAGAAATGCGATCGCTGATGGAGAAGTCATCTCGATTTGTTTCCTTAAGCGGACTTTCTGGTGTTTTCGCTGGTTTAGCTGGTCTGATTGGTGCTGGAGCGCTGTTTTGGTTTTATGGAACGCAATATTATTATCCTGATCATTCAAATGCGGTCTACACTGGTAGTGGTGAGATAAGAGATTCATTCATTCAGTTTTTATTACTCGACGCTGTTGGAATTCTAGTTATGGCAATCGGTTTCGGTGCTTTTTTTACAATGCGAAAAGCAAAGCGACAAGGTTCAAAAATTTGGGACGCCACATCCAAAAGACTTTTAATAAACCTCTTGATTCCATTGTTAACAGGAGGCGTATTTGGATTGGTTTTAATTAAGCAAGGGCAAATTCAACTGGTAGCTGCAACAACGTTAATATTTTATGGATTGGCTTTGGTCAACGCAAGCAAGTATACTTTGCACGATATTCGCTACCTCGGAATCTGCGAAATCATTTTAGGGCTCTTGTCCGCTTTTTACATTGGATATGGTTTAGTATTTTGGGCTATTGGATTTGGATTACTCCACGTTATTTATGGTGTCGTAATGTATCTTAAGTACGAAAAATAGAAGCAGTGAAAAACATTATTTTACATCTTAATAAGGCCTTTGAGAGTCGAGTGAGATTGGGTATTATGTCCATTCTCATTGTAAATGATTCCGTTGATTTTAAGTCCTTAAAAGAAATGCTAGAAGTTTCAGATGGAAATTTGGCCAGTCATTTAGCTGCGCTTGAAAAGAAGCAATATGTGAGCGTTAAAAAGCAGTTCATTGGTAAGAAGCCGAATACATCATATAAAATCACTAGGGAAGGGGATTTGGCCTTTAAAGAACACCTTACGGCTCTTGAAAAATTAATCGGGAAATAGAACTATTTTTTTATCCATATACTTTGTAATTCAAAGTACTTTTAAATTGAATCTAATGAAGAAAAATCAAATCAAAAAAATCGCAACGCTACTCATCGGAGGGGTAGGCTTCAATGTCCTATTTTGGAGCGAATCCTTGGGCGTTAATCTACTGTTGTTCTCCCTTTTTCTAATTGGTATTGGAATTGCTTTTCACCACGAATCGGTAAAGTCGAAACCTGTTTTAATTTCTGCATCAGGAATATTATTCACAGCGCTGATGGTGGTTTACCACAATTCATTCATGGCCAAGTTTACGTGCATGACCTCCATTATACTCTTTGTTGGTTTTTTGAATCAGATAGAATTAAAGGCAATCTTTCATGCAATTCCTACTTCAATCTGGAACCTGGGAATGGCTCCTGTTGGAATTTGGGAACACTTAATCCCTAGTTCAAAAAAGGAAATAATTAATAAAAAGCACTTGAGAACTTTGAAAATTGTAATTATCCCAATTCTGTTTTTCATGCTATTCTACGTTATTTTCCTCTTCTCCAATCCAGTTTTCGCCAAATATTCAACTGAATTTTGGGAAACGATTGGTATTTGGATTCAAGGTGTTTTTGAAAACATTTCTATGGGATGGATTTTCATGTTCCTACTCGGATTGTGCCTTGTAGCTTGGGTTCTTTTTAAATTCGATCTGAATTACTTTCTTAAAATCGAACAAGGACGGCATCATGATATTACAAGAGCGGTCATCAAAAAGAAGCGAACCAATATCTTGTTTAAGAACCTCGATCTTAAAAACGAATACCGATCCGCACTTTATTTGATCGTCTCCATTAATGCGCTGTTATTACTGATCAACATCATCGATGTAAGTTCGCTTTGGTTCAATTTCGAGTACGATGAATCAATGAATCTTTCAAAGTTTGTCCATGAAGGAACGTATCTTTTGATTTTGAGCATTCTTTTATCGATCGGGATTCTACTTTATTTCTTTCGTAAAAATCTCAATTTTTATTTCAAAAAGAAAACGCTGAATGTATTGGCGACAATCTGGATTTTTCAGAATTTAATCCTCGTGATTTCCGTAGCTGTTCGTAATTATCATTACATCCACAATTTCGGATTGGCCTACAAACGAATTGGCGTTATCATTTTTCTTATTGCGACAGTCGTTGGATTGATAACCTTGTTTATTAAGATCAGTAAAAGGAAATCGTCTTATTTTTTGATTCTTGTGAACAGCTGGCACGTCTACTTCTTATTGATTGTTATGAGCTTTGTTAATTGGGATTCTATTATTATTAACCACAATATAAATCACTCAAACAAGATAAATATCGATGTTGAATTTTTATTGTCGCTATCGGATAAAACGTTGCCTGTTCTGGTTGAAAAACAAGTTGAATTGAACTTAGATAGAGAGGAACTGCGAATTCTGGATTACAGGATTTATAAGTTCAAAAGTCGAATGAAAAATACTTCGTGGAAGTCTTGGAATTACGCCGAACAAAAAGCGTTGGACAAATTGAATAATTTACAATTGAATTATGAAAGGTGAATTGAAG
Source organism: Crocinitomicaceae bacterium (assembly GCA_047630755.1). Lineage (GTDB taxonomy): Bacteria > Bacteroidota > Bacteroidia > Flavobacteriales_D > Crocinitomicaceae > UBA4466. The sequence goes on from JBLHYG010000014.1 coordinate 102,261, forward strand.
AAAAGGATTAAAAGTTGGACAATCGTATTCGTAGTTTTTCTTTTGCTGAGCGGTCTAACGGCGTTTCCAATTGAAAGTGAATTGTATCATTTAAGCAAGTGGCTCGGTTCGGAATCTGTGTTGGGTGAGTGGATTTCGAGTTGTTATAACGCCGTAAAAAAATCGAATCATTCGTATCCATTTTTGGCCTACGGAACAGATTGGTTGGCCTTCGCTCATATTGTAATTGCGATCGCTTTCATTGGGCCTTTAAGAGATCCTGTCCGTAATATTTGGATCTATCAATTTGGAATGATTGCCTGTGTTTTAATCTTCCCCGTTGCGCTAATTATGGGGAACATTCGTGGGATTCCGGTGTTCTGGCAGTTGGTGGATTGTAGCTTTGGAGTCATCGGGGTTGTTCCGTTGTTCTTCTGTTATAGATGGAGTCGGAGGCTGGAAGTGATTGATAATTAAGTCAATGCTTCTTTTCGATTGCATTTTTTCCCAAATAGAATCAGGAAGTACTGGTTGGATCAATTGACCGAGGTAGTTTTCTGAAAATTCTTCTTTGATTCCGAAGTTTTCAGGCTCATGGTCTGGGCATGTATAGGTTCCGAATAAGATGTCCATTAAAGGGGAGATATTGGCATAATTCCCACGGTCTCGTTCTAAGTCATGATGCCAATGATGCAATTCAGGTGAGCCAATAATTGTTCTTAAAAAGGGGAGGGGAAGCCGAACGTTGGAATGAATGTAAATTGCCCAAAACCCTCTGAAGGCGACTAGGATTGCTATTGATTCAACCGGAAAACCAAGAATCATCGCGGGTAGATTAATAATTCCAATCGTGTAAATTGAATCGAGTGGATGTTCCCGATGCGCCGCTAGCCAGTCAAGATGTTTTGCGCTGTGGTGGACTTTATGAAACCTCCAAAGAAAATTGACTTTGTGTTGCAGGCGATGTGCCCAATAGATGAAAAAATCACTGAGTATTACCACTTCGATGATCTGCAAATAAAAGGGCTGTGATGCAACCGCGATTCTGAATTTAAGAGGAACAATAAAGTCCAAAAAATCGGCAATATAGTCAATGCCAATTGCGACGACGCCTCCTAAAAATAAATATTGACCAAGGAAGAAACACAAATCGACAAGCCATCTTTTCCGAAACACTTTTTGTCCGCGTTTTCCAGGGAACACTTTTTCCATTGGAATGTAAAGAATGCTTAATGCAAGAAGAATTATGGCGGCTTCGAAAAGTAGAAATACGTAATTCATTCTTTACTTCATTGTGGTGTCCCGATCTCTAATTGTATCGATTGGAACTAGTAAAGGCGGTACGAAACCTCTAACAAGTGCCGGTTGAGTAACCAAGTCTTTCAAATCAAAAGGGAAATTGTAAGAAGCTGATTTTGATGTCATCATTCGATAGGTATTGGCCTTACTGGGTTTCTGAATGAATTGTGGGATTTCAAATTCAAAATTGGTATCGGATGCTTTTGGAAGAGTAGAATCAACAGAGGTCTTTGCCACGTAATTCCGAAATGAAACTGCTTTTTCAGCATCTTGTTCTTCTACGATTTCTTCTAGAGTTCTGTTCGCTGGTTTTTCATTTGTGTTTATGGGCGTGGCTGACTTCATGCTTGGAACATCGGGCTGTACCTTTGATCGTTGCTCTATTGGCTGTTCCTTATCAAAAAACTTTCCTTGTTGCAAAACCACAAGTGTTAGAAGCGTTGCGAAAACGGTAAGTGTAGCTCCTTTAATTAAATTTGATTTCATAAGGTCAAGTACATTTAATTAGAACTTGGGTTCATTACTCCGCAATACTAACATCAATATCATCAACGTAAATCACCACATCGTTGTCATCGGAATTCGCTGTAGCTCCAAATTCTATCTGGCTGTACATTTCCTTTGTTCCTTGTTGAAAATACAAGATGTCCTTTGGCAGTGTTTTCCACTTATCTTGATCAATTATTAGCGTTCCGTCTTGCCATACTTTTACCCATCCTTTTTTCTTTTGAGACAGCTTTGCTTCAAAACGAATATTTACCCATTGATCGCGCGGAAATTCAATACCCTCACCCAATTGCAGCACGTTTGGATTCAAATATTTGTGTTCAAGAAGAATCTTGTTTTCAACAATCGCTAGGCGCATTCCAGGGCCCGCACCGACTGCTGTTTGTTCTTCTATGTCAAAGATAAAAAGCCAATCCATTGGGTCGTTTCCTTCAAGGTATACCCAGAAATCTACTTGAACCGTTTCACCTGACCAAAACGCCATGTTCTGTTTGTTAATACTCGCTTTTGACGTCCCGTCACCAGTTGGCGCAATTGCATAAGAACGAACACTTTGCCCTCCCGAATGATAAATATTAGTGTCAATTGTGATTGTGTTCTCATCATAGGTTTGCTGAAAGAAAGACCAGAGAAGATCGTCTCCTTCGACGATATCTTCAATAACAGAATAGCTTTCAAAGTCCTCGGAGAAGGTGTTTGGTCCATCGAAGAATTTCTTCTTGTTGCAACCTGTCAATAGAATTGCGGCTAGAATAACAATTAATAGTTTCATTTTCTGTTCAGTTTATATCCAAATGTAAATCCACCCCAATGTTGCACGTTGAAGTCAACAATATAACCCATGATTGGCGTGTACGCGAGTCTTAAATAATAATTTTTATCCGTTGGTTGAAATCTGTAACCAAGACTCATGGGGGTTTTTACATAAAACGCGGCTCTTGTCGTGACCGTTAACGCTAGGCCAATTCCAGCATCCAACCTGTGCGACCCTTTGCCATACGTTCCGTGTACCATCAATGGAAAAACAAGTGCCGTCCCATTGTTTTTATCAATTGGAGCAAAGCTAAATCCCAAACGATACGTTAATCCAATTTTCTCCTTGCGAAAGAATTCAGATTCGTAATTAATAGAGGCAATACCACCACTTCCCGCCAATTCAAAGGAGAGAAATTTTTCTTTCTGTCCATAGCTGAAAGATGAAATTCCTACAAGAAAAAATACAAGAATTGATTTCATTTACTTAGTTGTTTAATACGCGTGGCAGCTTGCGCAGCAGTTTTTTATTCTCACCGATATCTCCATGTCCTTGGCCTTTTAGAGCAATCAGTTTGTCGCCTTTCTTCAAAAGTTTTTTTAATCGAACAGACGAACTGAACGGAATCACTTTGTCTTGGTCTCCGTGAAAAATTACGATAGGCATTTTACAATCTTGCACGTATTTGTAGGTCTCCAGTTTGTATTTCAAAAGGAAGGTTGGAACGATTGGATAGTTTTTTTTCATCATATCCGTCATGCTATAATAGGGTGCTTGTAAAATCAATTTTCTGGGATTATTATTCGCTCCAATATAGGCGGCTATTGCCGTTCCAAGTGAATATCCAACAACAACTATGTTTTCTTCACCATAGCTTTGTTTTAATAAAAAGTAGGCGCGTTGTGCATCACTGTACAAATCCTCTTCAGTTTCAATTTCCCCTTTGGATTTCCCAAATCCTCGATAATCAAATACAAAGACGTCGTAACCCAAATCGGTGTACGATTTAGTGACATCACCCGATGTTTGAATATTACCCGAATTTCCATGCAAATAGAAGACTACTTTTTCCGATTTCTCCGCACTAGCCTTAAACAATACTGCACTTAGCGGATTGATCTTTCCACCAATGTTTCGCTCTTCAAATTTATTTTCAAATTGGAACTGATGTGAAGCTTTTAGTTTCTCCGGGTGAAAAAGCAAACCCTCTTGCTGAAAGTACATGTATCCACATCCGATAATATAGATGCCAACAAGAACCATTAGGCTCCTCAGAACTATTTTTTTTAGACGTTTGGAATTCATTTTCAGCAGAGTAAATGGTTGAGAAGAAAATTACGACTTATTTATTGAAAACGAGAAAATAGGAAGGAAAGTATTTGGGATTCTAATAATTGATGAAAGTCCTTTCCATTTGTTTTGTTCAGGCTTAAGCATTTGCCTATCTTTATCTTATGCTAGAAACTATGAATATTTCGACATTACGACAGACTCAATTTAGAGCTATACTCAAAACAAGTAAATTAATATTTGCACTTTGTCTTTTTACTGTGAATTCTTCATTCGCACAAACCGATCTTTTCTTAAATTTTGAGCATACTTACGAAGCCGCTCCATTTAATTATGGAACAATTTACACCACTGAAAATGGTTCTGCAATTCGATTCAATCGGGTTCAGTATTACCTAAGTGGATTCGAGATTACCCACGATGGAGGTATTGTGACTTCATTACCCGATGCATATGTTTTGGCAAGCGGTAATATTTCGAATTATTCAATCGGGAACGAAGCCGTAACCTCTATGCAAGGAATTAATTTCGATTTGGGAGTTGATTCATTGAGAAACCATATGGGGACAAGCAGTTGGCCAGCACAGCACCCGTTGGCCGCAAAATCACCGCCTATGGATTGGGCATGGCCATCCGGTTATTTCTTTGTCGCTTTTGAGGGAGAAATTGACGATAATGGAGATGGAATACCAAATAAGTTGTTTCAGCTTTTCGGAATAGGTGATACGCTTCTTACAAGTGTGACGCCATTTTATGGAGGTATTGAAAGTGGCGGTACTAGTATTACTATTCCTTTTAACGTGAATGTAGCGGATTGGATTAAGAACATGGACTTGACGATTGGCGGAGTAGAGCATGGGTCAGGTGTCCTGAATACGCAACTTGCAGAGAATACAAATGGAGAAGAAGTGTTTACGCTTATTCCTTTGGTTGGTTTGGAGGATTTAGATCTTAAAGAAAGTCATGTTTATGCGAATTATACACTTCCCTATGCGCCAACCTTGTTTTATAATTTGGCAACAAAGCAGAATGTAGATATTCGAATATTTGATCTCAATGGAAGTTTGGTTCTTGAAAGTCTAAATGAAGAGCACGAAGGAAATTTCTTTGTTCGAAAAGAGTTGAGATCAGGAAATTACATTGCAGTTTTTTCAAACAATGAAATCGAGGAAAGCTTTCGATTTATCGTTCAGCAATAAGATCAATTCAATTGTCTGTGCCGACATTGAAATCGGGATTTGAAATGAATTCGTAATCCGTTAAGGACTTTAAGAAATTAATAAGATCAGCTTCCTGCTTCGCATTTAATTTAAAAGGTTGAATGATTTCACTTTGGTTCTTGTTTCCTTTTCCACCTATCTTATAGTTTTGAATGACTTCTTGCAACGAAGAAAAACTACCATCGTGCATATAAGGAGCCGTCAATTCAATGTTACGAAGCGTTGGGACTTTGAATATTGCCCTATCCACTTCTTTCTCTGTCAATCGCATTCTGCCCGTGTCAATGTAGTTTTTGTAAAGCCCGTTGTTTGTTAATGCATCGTTCGTGAAATCCGACCCACTATGACATTTGGCGCAATACAATTCATCAAAGAACAATTTTTTTCCTCGCAATTGCGATCTTGTCAGAGCGGATTTTTCGCCATTTACATAATGATCATAGGCGGATTGATTGCTAATAAGTGTTCGTTCAAATTCAGCAATAGAAGACGTCAAAACCTTAGCTGTGATCTCAGTGCCGTATCCCTTTTGAGATAGTTCTTGGTATTTGGGGATTTTATTGAGACGGTCTACTGCGAGTAAAATGTGGAAATCGAATTCCTTGTGTTCTGAAATTGGAACCAGAACTTGCGCTTCGAGTGAAGGATTTACTCCGTCCAAAAGAAGGTAGGGACGGTTTAAGACATTCGTTAGCGTTGGTGAATTCCGAGAACCTTCTTGATTTCGAATTCCAATGGTCTTTGGAAGTCCATCGGTGAATGCCAATTCTTGCTTATGGCAAATAGCACATGACATGGATGAGTCCCTCGAAAGAATAGGGTCGTAGAAGAGTTGTTTGCCCAATTCAATTTGAGCGGCAAGAGAATCTGCTTTGGAGCTGTCAAACTGTTCAATAGAACGAGGGGCATCGTTTAGACGCCCCTTGCTGCTAATGAGTAACATTGCGACGATAAATGTCGCAAAGAATAAACTCCACTTTTTCATTAATTATTTTTGAACAACAAATTTGAAAGATTCTTCCAAATTACCGTTTGAGAAAACAATAAAATATGAACCTGAATCAAGCTCTTTACGAATGAAGTAGTTGCCTTCAAAATTTTGATCGTCACTTTCTAAAACAACAGCTCCAGTCATTGAATAGATCTTAATGTCAACATTATCAGTCGTTGCTAGGTTGTAAAAAATGGTTGGTGCGTAAGGCAATTCGTAGTTTGCATAAATTTCACTTTTCGCTTCCATTTTTTCGTCCAATGAAAGAACAGCTGAGTTAAACGTAAATACCGTTTCATCATTTGTGTTGTCTCCAACTTGAACATTGTTTGCACTACCACTGTGATCTGAACCAACTGAAACCAAGTCCAAATTTTTGATCCAATCCGCCACGTTTACTTGAAAAGGAAGTGTAATTGTTCCTCCAGTTGCGTTAATTCCAGTAAATGAATTCACAGCTGTCAGCAATGGATCCCCAATTCCACTTAATCCAAAATACTTGTTCGGCGTACCGTCTCCGTTATCATCAACCAATCCTTCAAATACCCAGAAGAAGTATCCAGAAGGCCAACTCCAATCCATTGAAGGTGATTGAGACGACAATGGATGACCAGATGGCCAACTACTTGTTCCCATGTGATTTGTTGCATAATCAACTCCCAGGTCGAAATTAATACCTTCTAAGTTCGTTACAGCTTCGTTTCCTAAAGTGTAATTTGAGATGTTACCGCTTCCTAAAACATACGTGTCAGGCATTGTTGTAATCGTTCCGCCATCATGAGTGATTTCAAATCCACTCAAGTAATATTGGACACGCGTTAAACTAACGGCAGTCCCATTAAGGTCATACGTAGTACCGTAGGCAAAAGGAGCGCCTTCAAAATGATGCTCAAGAGTCATATTAATATCTGTTTGAGCAAATGATAGTCCAGAGGACAATAAAAGCACACCAAATATTGATTTTCTTGCATTGAATAGTATTGAGAGATTCATTGTTGTTGTTTTATGTAGTTATTTAATAATAGTTATTCTTTTTGATTCAATTGAATTATATGATTGAATTTTCACAATATAAGAGTCCGTGGCAAGGATTCTTAAGTCTACTTCAAGTATATTTTTCTTTCTGTAGAATCATTTAAAATGGATCAGAATAATCTGGATTATTCAAGAATGTATTATCGGTTAAGGTCTTTAAAAAATTGATCAAATCCTCTTTTTCTAATGCATCAAGCATTAACCCTGTTGAAGTTGTCCCCAATAATGCAGGATCAACGGTCGATGAGCTTTGTACATTGGAGTTGTAATGATCTACAACCTCTTCTAATGTTTGAAATCTTCCATCGTGCATGTAAGGTTGTGTTACCTCAATGTTTCTTAGTGAAGTGACCTTAAACTTTGCTCTGTCTGCGACGTCATTTGTTGCTTCCTCTCTTCCATAATCTACAAAACCTGCATCCGTATCAAGTCCATTATTCATGTATAGGTCATTTTCGAAATTATTTCCAGCATGACAATGAGCACAATCAGCGCCTGAAATGTTAGGAAAAAACTCGTTGTATTCACCAAAGAACAATACCCTTCCTCTTTCCTCACTATCAGTTAAGGTAACAAGTCCAGCAAGGTATCTGTCGTATTTCGAATCGTCTGAAATAATTGACATCATAAAGTTTTCCAAGGCCAAGGAAATTTTTAACGCCGTTATTTCTTCAGAACCAAACGCTCGAATGAACTGATCTCCGTAGCCCTTGTCAGTTAATTTTACAATCACATTTGGCAGGGTTTCGGCCATTTCCAAAGGATTTTCAATTGGTCCCAATGACTGATCTCTTAATAAATGTGCTCTACCGTCCCAGAAAAATTCATTTTCATGCCACGCCATGTTAAAAATTGCCATAGCTTGTCTTCCTCCTAACGCGCCGCCAACTCCTTCAGAAAATTGATTTATGTCAGAAAAAGCATTCTCTTGATTATGACAACTTGCGCAGTTTATTGTTCCGTCTAAAGACATAGACTTTTCATAGAAAAGCATTCTTCCCAAATTAACTTTTTCAACCGTCAATGGATTGTCCGATGGTAAATTAGGCACGGGTAATGTATTGTTAATAATGTTCAATACAAGTGGTGTGTCGTCATAAACGGCCACAGATCCTTTGTCTTTTTTACACCCAATCATAACTGCGAATAGCAACAGGATGGGCAATAATAATTTTACTTTCATCTTATTATTGAATTACAACTCGTTTGGTTGAAGCAACCGAAGAGTTCGTTAATAACTGTACGAAATAGGTACCTGAAGTAGCGATTTCAATTTCTAGGCTTTTAAGATTACCATAATTGACACGAGACACTTCTTTACCCAATAAATCCGTAATTAAAATTTCATCAATTGTTGCATCGGAATCTACTGCAACTACAATTTTACCATCGTTCGATGGATTGGGAAACAATCCCCATTGAATTTCAGAGTCTAGATCATCCGTACTTGTGTAAAGAGGGAGAACACTTTGTGAGAATACAAAATCTCTAAAGTTTTCCAAAGCTGTTAAATCGGCTCCATCAACTCCATGCGCCACTATGCCATTCGAAACGTCAATAGCTTCAACACCACGTGTGTAATCTGCATCCAAAGCAATAATCAAATCTCCGTTTGCCATTTCTCCTACTGCACTGACTGTAGTTTCGAAGTAGTTATTGTTTCCAAGGGCATGTAATTGAAACACTTGTGAAAAATTGACTCCTCCAACTCCTTCATAAACTAAAAACCTGTAACCAGAGGCCCAACCCCAATGCATTGAGGGTGATTTAGGCCCTAACGGGTGCGATACAGGATACAATGAAGGATCCTCGTTGTTTATAGGAGTGTGCACCCCGATGTGAAATTTGACAGCTTCGACATCGGTAATGTTAAGGGTTCCCAATTCAATCTCGGAGAATGTCCCGTCTGCCGCACTTATCAAGGCAACTGTATCATCACTAATTGCAGTTGTTTGACCGCCATCGTGGATTACAGACATTCTTGTCATGTAGTATTGAATGCGGGTTACTTGGTAATCTTGTGCTAAATTATTCTGAGTCGTACTGTTCATTTGAAACAGTTGAGTACCCAGGGTATGGTAAATTCTAATAGTTGTATTTACCTGTGCATTTATTGAAAATGATGCACACAACAATAGTGCTAGCGTAATGGTTTTCATAATTTATTTTTTAGGGCGTTCATATTTACAGCATCCGTGTAAGTTGTCGTACACTTTATCTTTAGCACGATGAGAGTCACTATCATAACCAACATCTGCAATTTTTTGTTTGATTTGTTCCAATGTGATTACTTCCGGATCGAAGGAAACTGTCATTTTATCATTCTTCGGATTCCAATTGGCTTCTTCAATGCCTTTAACTCCATCCAAAGAACCTTCGATCGTTTTTTTACACATTCCACAATTTCCGTAAACGGTAAATTTTTCTGTTTTTAATTTGTCAGTATCAATGCCCGAGGAACATGATATTGTCAATATAGCTGCAAGTATAAATAAGATATTGTTTTTCATTTTGATTTGTTTTTTTCTATAAAATAATGGTCACAACTCCTTCTTAATCCTGATGGGAAAAGGGTTTAGCGAATAGAAAAAATCAAATGATAAATGCCTGATGGATCAGGTAAATGTTCCCGGTTTTCCTTGTTTCAGAGGGTGGAACATGAAGTTTGTTAGGAACCAAAGGAATGAATTGAACTTCCTTTGTGTGATTGAAAAACTGTAGAATATCAATTTCGATGGCAGAAACGACAATATCAACCGATTGACCGTTTTCGCTTGCATCATTTTTAAAAGAAAGCGATTTGTTATAACAACAAGGCTTTTGAGAAAAATGAGTACTTGAGTTTGATTTGATTTCTTTAGAAAGTTCGAGTTTCTGGCAACACGGAGGAAGCTCTTTATTCTCAGACTTCAGTCTCTTCGCCATTTGATCGCAAGCTTCTGCTTTCGAAAAGAGTGACCAAGATTGAGCTTCGTCACCACAATAGTGCGTATCTATTGCAAAGCAAGCTGATGTTGTAAACATCAACAAAGCTAAAAGGGACACTATGAAACGCTGAAGTATTTTCAATTCAGTCAAAGATAAGGAAATAGTTTTAATGGAATAAATCCGATTCTTGGCGTTCTTGAATTCCTATTTTGAATATTTCATAGTTTAAAATGAATAGGATTCATATGGACTTACAACATTTAAAAAGGAAACTAGATCAAGATCATGCTACTGGTTGAGCTAGCATATTCAGAGTCTCTATCCGAGTGGGAATTAATTTTTTATTGATGCGCCTATTTTCAAAGGCTGCATACCAAGCTTAGATAATCGTATTTTCAGTATTCATTTTTCCAATAAAGAGGTTTTAACCTTTTTTTCATTGGAAAAAGTTTAATTAACGACAAATGTTGTAGTTTTAAAGTGTGAAACGTTTATTGTCTACATATATTTCAGTAGTATTATTGCTTTGTTTGGTAATTCAAGTTGCTCCATTAAGTTTGCTTCATTCCCATGAAGATCACTTAACGGAAGTTGAACATGATACCAATTCAATGGATGATGCCGATGCTGATTATATAGATGAGACGAATCATGATTCGGCAGAAAATGAGTGTAACGTTTGTAAAATTCAACAGTCGTTAAACAATCAAACTTACACACTAGGTGAGCAAGATAGCATCTTTAATTTTTATGGGCAATCATCAGTTTCACTGAATTTAGAGGCCTCTATTGACGATCACCTCATTAAAAGTACCTCAGGACGAGGCCCCCCATTCGCCTAGTTCCGGCATCATTTCATTCGATAAAACTCATGTAAAAGCTTCATTTTGATCCGTTTAAAAAACAGATTGATATGATTTCTACTCTTGTTCCAATCCAAAAGAATATAAAAGGGCTTACGAATTTTTCTTGATTGGTTTATCGTTGTAATGAGCAGCATGCGTTGGGGGCAAACCAACTTTCCAAATTCATTTCACATTTTTTTAGACGCATTTTATGCAAAGATCAATGCAATTCATTGTTTTGCTTATCGTAACATTATCGGTTTCTCCTTTGATGGCTCAGGACTCATGTTCATATCAGCTATCAGGTTATGTGATTGATGAACACGATCGTTCACCGTTAGCCAATTCTAAGGTATACATCAAAGAACCAAGAAGAGGGGTTTTTGCCGACTCTTCGGGCTATTTTGTTTTTCCTGGGTTGTGTTCAGGAACTTATGAATTCTACTGCAAGCATGTTGGGTGCGATGCCGTAAAGAAAACGATAACGATTCAAGGAAATACAGAACAAAATTTCTACCCAGAACATCATATTGATTTTGATGCTGTTAATGTAATCGCAAAGAAAACGAGTGAAGAGCTTTCTTTAGGAACAAGAAAACTATCTGAGAAAGACAAAAATGAGACAAAAGGACTTTCGCTTGGAGACGGTTTAACACGCATAAATGGTGTCAGGAAACTATCAACTGGAAACAACATTTCGAAACCAGTCATTCATGGACTTCACAGCAATAGAATTCTCATATTGAACAACGGTGTAAGACAGGAAGGTCAACAATGGGGAAATGAGCATGCACCAGAAATTGATCCGTTTATTGCCGACGAACTGGCAGTTGTAAAAGGAGCGAATGGAGTTCGTTATGGTCCTGATGCGATCGGAGGAGTCGTGCTTGTTAACCCAAAAGAATTGAGAAGAACACCTGGGATAGGAGGGGAGTTGAATTTAGTAGGATTGAGCAATGGTTTACAAGGGAATGCATCGGCAACCTTGGATGGGAATTTAAGTAAGTTCCCGGCGATTAGTTGGCGCCTTCAAGGAACTGTAAAACGCGGAGGCAATGTAAAATCTCCTGATTATTACTTAAAAAATACTGGATCAAAGGAATACAATTTTTCCGGTGCACTTGGTTACAAGAAACCGAAGTATGGAATTGATCTGTTTTACAGTCAGTTTAATACAGATATCGGCATTTTTTCCGCAGCGCACATTGGAAACCTCACCGATCTTCAGCAAGCTTTTGAGGCAGAAGAACCAATGGAAACAGCAGGTTTTACATACGACATTGATCGACCGAGACAACACATCGAGCACGAATTGTTTAAGACCAAAGGATATCTTAGAACTGGAAAGAAGGGTAAAATAGCGCTGACGTATGCAAGGCAATACAACAAACGCCTAGAATACGATAAGCATGCGCCACTGAACGATTCGCTGGCTAATTTAAATCTACCTGCTCTTCAATTTGAATTAACCACACATACGGCAGAAATCGTGTGGGAACATATTCGAATGAAGTCGTTTAAAGGAAGTGTTGGCGTTAACGGGACATACCAGGAAAACACTTACGAAGGACGGTTTTTTATCCCCAACTTCCAGAAAATAGGAGGTGGAGTATTCTGGATCGAAAGCTGGAAGCCCAAAGCATCTAAACTGGAAATTGAAAGCGGTGTAAGGTTTGACAATATTTATCAACGCGTGTACATGTGGAAAGATGGAGCGATTGTTTCTCCTGCTCAGAATTACATGAACATGAGTGGTACTATCGGAGCAATTTATAAAGTAAATAAACGGTTGATCCTTCGTTCCAATTTAGGAACTGCTTGGAGGCCTCCGAACATTAACGAATTGTATAGCAATGGACTTCATCATGGTGCCGCATCAATTGAAATTGGAGATTCCACGCTTGTAACAGAGAAGGCGGTCAATGTAAGTGCTTCAGTTGAATATTCAGGGAAGCGACTTTCGGTAGTACTCGATGCGTATTACAATGTCATTAACGATTTCATCTATTTGAAACCCACATTGGTTCCAACAGTAACCATTAAAGGTGCATTTCCAACATTTGTTCATGATCAAGTGGACGCTCACTTGAGAGGGCTCGACTTTACCTTAAGTTATGCTCTCACCGAAGAGTTGAAAGTGGTTTCGAAAGCCTCAATTTTACGCGCTTTTAATCAAACAACGCGACAATATTTGGTTATGATGCCCGCCGATCGATTTGAAAATTCACTGGAGTATAACTTTAAAGATGGGAAAAAAGTAGAGAACGCTTATGTTTCGCTCTCGGTAACTTCCGTATTAAAACAATCGCGTGTTCCTGAGAATAGCGACTACGTAGATCCGCCTGAAGGATATACCGTATTGAATTTCGCAGCGGGTATTGACATTCCACTCAAGAGGAATAGTATCTCCCTTGGTATTAGCGCCAATAACCTTCTTAATGTACGTTACCGAGATTATATGAATCGCTTCCGCTATTTCGCTGATGAAATGGGACGAAATGTTTCCGTAAGGGCGACGATTCCTTTTACATTATTTATACCAAAATCAATACACAATGAATAATCATTTATTGAATCAAAAAACAAAAACAAAAACAAACATGAAAACAAAAACAAACATGAGAACAATCGTCCTTTTAGGATTGACATGCATTGCTGCTTTGAGTAGTTGTAAGAAAGACGACGACCTTGTCACTGTTCCTCCACCGATCGCTAATGAAGCAGAGGTCATTACAACTGTGACACTTCAATTTACTGATGCAGCGGGGATTCAACCTAACGTAACTGCAACGTTCCGCGATCCAGATGGTGATGGTGGCCTGAACTATGATATTTTCGACACCATCAGATTGCAGAATAATACTGTTTATAACGCAAGCATTATTCTACTGAATGAAACAGTAAGTCCTGCTGATACAATTTCGAATGAAGTTTTGGAGGAAGATGATGAGCATTTCTTCTGTTTTACTCCTTCTTTTGCCAACATATCAATTGTACGAACAGATACAGATGGAGTGTATGAAGTTGGTTTGCAAAGCCAATGGACGGTAGGAAATATTGGGAATGGTACAACACAGATTGTGCTGAAACACCAACCGGGTATTAAAGATGGGACGTGCGCTCCTGGCGAAACGGATGTAGACGTCACATTTGTAACTGAAATTCAATAACCAAAACTATAAACTAATTAACATGATAAAGTATTCTAAAACAATCATAGCCGTTTTTTCTATCGCAGTGTTAATGGGATCCTGCAATAAAACGAAATCTACTTCCAAACGCTTGATGAAAGCAGGCGAATGGAATGTAACTGAGTTGTCCGTAGATGGAGTAAATCAAGAAGAATTACCACATTGGATCATCGGTGATTGCGACATCTACGAAGAGTTGTGTATTGGCTCTTGGCAAAATGACGAAGGTGGAGCAACCGATTTTGTCTGGCAAGTTACAAACGAGGGAGACTCATTCATTATTTCTCGACAAGGTCCAGACGAAGGATTGGAGCATGCGGATGAAGAAATGGCGACGCAGTGTTTTGAATTCAGTGGTACGTACGATATCGCAGAGAATGAGAAAACAATGATGAAGTTTACTAGCACAACTACTGAAGGATTCTCTGGGCAATCAGTGGCTATTACGATTGAGAAAAAATAGGTGGCAAGTCCTTGAATATGTAAAATTCAAAGGGGAATGGTCTGCTCAATCTGAATAGGTTGTTCTTAAGATTGCTGAAATAAAAAAAGGGAAGCTCATTTTTGAACTTCCCTTTTTTTGTACACCGCCCGCAACAAGGTTCCAACCAGAAGACTATAGATTGAACTGCCCTAACAACATTTGTTTTTTGATAGCGTGGAGTGAAACCACAACAGTATTCCTTAAAGCAATCCGATGGCTATCGGATCGCTTTTTCTACCCGTTAAAATAAAATCGTAGTTGAATTAGTATCTTTAGTTTTAATACTAAATCATGGTGAGATGATGTGCATCAGTTAACCCCGAATCTCAATAGCCATAAAGCCAAAGATGTTATCCTTTCTGGAATTTGTGTTACTGAATACTATTAATACTAAATATATTTGTTAAAAAAGTTAGATGGACAAGAATATAATACGGTCAAGATCTATTAGTGAGTTACATGAGGCAATGGGGCTTGATAAACCAACCCATCCACTGATCACGATACTTGACACTTCCAAATTGGCATATGGTGAGGATCGGATTGGGATGCGATTTACTTCAGATTTATATTGCATTGCGATGAAAGATGCAAATTGTGGAATTGACTATGGACGCAATCACTACGATTTCAATGAAGGTGTGCTTATATTTTCGGCACCAGATCAAGTATTTACATTAACGAAAGTACAAGCGTTAGATCAAGTACAAGGTTGGATGCTCTACTTTCATCCTGACTTAATCCGCAATACTCAATTGGGATCCAAAATTGACAATTACAATTTCTTCAATTATGAAGTTCACGAGGCTTTGCATTTATCAGATCAGGAGCAAGCGACTTTAACACATTGCGTTGGCCTTATTCAAGAAGAGATTGCTGCACGAATCGATAATCACAGTCAGCAAGTTCTTGTTTCAAATATTGAACTTATTTTGAACTATAGCATGCGCTTCTATGAACGTCAATTCCATACGCGTTCAGCGAAGAACACGGATGTCGTTTCAAAGGTCGAATCATTACTCAAAAGCTATTATCAAAACCATGATTTAATTGAATCAGGACAACCGACAATTCAATATTTAGCGAGCGAATGCAATTTATCCTCAAGTTATTTGACCGATCTTTTAACAAAAGAAACGGGAAGATCGGCCAAGGATCACATTAATGATTTCCTTGTAGAAAAAGCAAAACACTTGCTTTTAAGTTCGAGCGACTCCGTCAGTGGAATAGCATATACACTCGGGTTTAATTATCCCCATTATTTCGGTCGGGTCTTTAAACAGAAAACGGGCAAGACCCCACAAGAATATCGACAATTAAATTAAGTAGAAGGAAGCTAATCGCTTCCTTTTTCATTTTCCACGATTTGTGTTTAACCTTCTATTATCTGTGTTAATTTCTACTGTAAATTTACCTGATCTTTGAAGTGTAGTAAAAATTAGAACTATGAAAAAATCAAATTGGAATTCAACAAACATCCCAGATCAAACAGGGAAAACAATTATTATAACTGGAGCTACAAGTGGTCTTGGTAAAGAAGCTACGAAAGTCCTTGCTCAAAAGAACGCCCATGTGATTATGGCGGTTCGGAATACTGAAAAAGGCGACAAGGTCAAAAGGGAAATTCTACAAGAAAACGCTAAGGGCATCATTAGTGTAAAGGAACTCGATCTATCAAGCCTCTTCTCTATTAAGAAGTTTGCGGAAACAATAAATAAGGAGTTTGAAACAATAGATGTCCTGATCAACAACGCAGGAGTAATGATGTGTCCATATTCAACAACGGAGGATGGACTTGAAATTCAAATGGGTACAAATCACCTTGGGCACTTTGCACTAACGGGTTTGTTGATGCCATTGATTAAAAAATCAGATGATGGAAGAGTTGTTGTGACTTCAAGTATTGGACATAGATCAGGAGATATCGATTTCGAAGACATCAATTGGATGAATCGAAAATACAAAACGACCAAAGCATATGGAGATAGTAAATTAGCCAATCTCTATTTCATGCACGAGCTTTCGAGGAGACTTAAAGAAGAAAACAATCCGCCAATTATTGCTGCTGCACATCCTGGATGGACAAGTACAGATCTTCAACGACACTCATTATTTTTCAGAGTTCTAAACCCAATATTCTCTCAAAAAGTGGCAGGAGGAGTATTGCCTACTTTACGAGCAGCAACCGATCCTGAAGTTAAATCTGGAGATTATTTCGGCCCATCTGGATGGCAAGAAATGAAAGGAAATCCAATGATCGTTAAATCGAATAAAATGTCACACAATGTGGAAAACGCTAAAAAACTTTGGGTTGTTTCAGAAAGCCTAACAGGAGTTAAATATTAAGAAAATTCATTAATTAAAATTAAATAACATGTCAAATCAAATTCAAACAAAGCACTTACCAGATGTGATCAAAAATCACGGAAGAGATCTAACGAACCAAGTTGCAGTAATTACTGGAACGACAAGCGGGACAGGTTTCGTATGTGCACGAGAAGTTGCTAAAAAAGGAGCTCACGTAATTATGCTTAACCGCAAAAGCGAAAGGTCTCAAAACAGCCTTAAGCAGCTGCAAGAATCAGTTCCAACTGGAAATTTCGAACAAATAGATTGCGATTTACAAAACCTTGAAAGTGTTAAAAATGCTCTCGAATCAATTAAGTCAAACCATGAGGTAATTGACATCTTGGTGAACAATGCGGGCGTTATGGCCTTGAAAGATGACGCGACCGCAGACGGATATGATGTGCAAATGCAAACCAATGTAATTTCACACTTCTTGATTACCAAAGAATTGTTTCCGCTCTTAAGAAAAAGCAACGGAGCGCGTATTGTAAATCATTCGTCTATGGCGCGACTAGGTGGTCCGTTGGCATCAGAATATTTTGAGAAGAATGGAGGAAACTTAGGAGGTGATGGTTCGGAAGAAGAAAACGCAAATTTTCAAGGTGGGCGTTGGGAACGGTATCATCAAACAAAATTGGCCAATGCAACATTCACTTATGGTTTGAAATCAAAATTGGAAGCAGCCAATATTCCAAATGTAATTTCATTGCTTGCTCATCCTGGACTTGCAGCGACAAATCTACAGGTTATAACTGCTTCAGATGGTGGAATGGATGAGAATGCGGAATTCATGCAAATGGCACAATCGCCAGAAGACGGAGCAACGGGAATTATCCGATGTGTAATGGATGAAGATGCAAAAGCAGGGGATTTCTTTGGTCCTACGAGTGGATGGAACGGATATCCTGATTTATTAATTCCGGAAGATGAACTCTCCGACCGCACCAATATCGACATTAACTGGAATGGTTGTGAAAAAGCCGTTGGCGCTTTCCCAATTTAATAGACTTGTTATATGGTTAAGAGGCCTGATATTGAATATCAGGCTTCTTAGTTTTAAAATTATGATTGAAGATCATCAAATGGCCTACTAACGTAGTCCTTTCCTTTTATTAAGTCCTTAACTTTTCTACTCCATTATCAAGCTTTTATCCTTTCGGCTCCCAGATTATCAAAGCAGAAGGTCTTATGCTGTTCCCCATATATGTTGATCAATATGAATTCATCTTGATTAAATTCAGAAGCAATATCACAGGGAGATTTAACGAAACAAAAATGGGACAAATGAGAATAAATCTCACTTGTCCCATCTGGAACTCTGGGTGGGACAACGTTCGAACTAGAATGATTGTTCAAGTAAATAGAAATTGAAATTAACACTCTTGCAAACGTAGTGTTAGTGGAGCTTTTAAAAGTGGTATCGAAGCATGACAGATATCGAACTCTAGCATCAGAGAAGATATAGAGCTATGTCTTAATATTTAACCGCTTCATCTGGAGTCAATCGTGCATACAATCCAATTGATCCAGTCAAGAAACCAATTTTCCTTCTAGCTTTCTGAAATTCCCATACGAACTGCCAGCAATAAACTTGCTAAGTCGTTTGTGTTTTTAAGAAATGGGGCCAAATAATGTTTTGAATCCTTTGAAACAGGCTTCCAATCTTTATTAAGAACTACGGCATCTGCATTTCGCTTCACCATAGCTACGAAGTGATCTTGTTCCAAAAAGACTTTCAAATCTTTATTGTTGTCGTAGGCGTAAAGCATGTATTTCATTAAAACAGCGGTCCCTGTGCTGTAATCGTTAAAATCACCACCTATAGCACCGCGATCATCTTTATTTTTATCATAATTATTCCACGGAAGAATATCACCTTCTATACCAATCAATTTAGACAAAACACCATTAAGAAGATACTTTGCCCTCTTCAATAATGTTTCATATTGATCCGATTCCTCTCCTATCATTTGCATTCTAGCTACTAAGCCTCCTAAGACCAATCCTTGATCGCCTGACCAGGTCAGGCCCGATTTGTAATTAGGGTCCTTCTTACCTCCAGCGTAATATCCAACGCGTTCACGCACAAGAATTGTAGTGTCGTCTATATGGTTAAAGAGTCCACTATCAGCATTAGATGTACTATTGATCCATGCTTCAAAAAAGTTAGACTCATTTTCGGCTTGCTCTTTAAACAGCTCCAGCCCTTTTTGGTTGCCCTGATCTTTACTCTTTGTGATGTTATACAGTCGACACATTAAAACCCAATAGAGTGAGTTTGTTACCGTATTTTGAATAGGATGAATCTGGTCAGAAGGGTCAATAAGACCAATTACTTGAGGGACACTTGGCGTATAGGGAATATTATCAATACTGCGTTGCGTATAGATCCAATTCCAAACTCCGTGCTCAAAAGCAGGCTTTGCATCTTTAAAATATTCTTTTTCTGAGTTCGGCTCAGTACACACGTTTTTCCATACATTCGGAGCTGTGCGATAAACTGGCGTCCAGTTCAAATCAGAAATACCTCTAAACCAATTAGCTTTATTACCAAACAATTCACTAAAGTCTTCACCAGCTCTTAACGCAGAAATAGCCCACCAACAATAATCGTCATGCCACAAAGGCCATTTGTAAATATCATCCTTTTTATGAGGGAAAGGAATTAGGCCTCTGTTCAAATATTTTTCAATGATAATATCTGATTCTGGCTCCACTTTAGCAATATCCCAATAATCGATCAAGCTATCAAATACATGGCCAAGCTGCCAGTATATCTCAAAGGATGGAAACTCGCATATTATTTTACCATAGGAAATGGTTGCAGCGTCTAAGTACTTTTGCATATAGCGTTTGAATTGATGTGAAAAATAATTAAGTTAAAGATATTGCAAATTGCAAGAGATTTGACGCTCAAATTTGGAAATAAAAATCAGCTCAAAAAAATGGAAAAAGTATTTGAGCCTATTTAAAGATATATAGATAAGAGTAATCCAGATTACGACATAGAAACTTTGGACTATGGCGCGGTAAGAGTGATTCATTGGATGGAAAAGGCTATTCATCCTGAGGATAAAGGCAACATGAATGATATAGGAGGAAAAGTTATCAATGCCTTCATCGAAGTAAATGAAGGTATTAAAGTAATAAAAACACTAAAAGCAGAATGATTTTTATGAAGAATATTTTATGTGCACTTTTTCTGATCTGTATTGCTAATAGTGCTATTGGGCAAAGTTTTGAGAATCTAGTAGGAAGGTGGAAAGTTACGGACCGTGGACAGTTTGTTTTCAATGCAGATACTTCGATTCAATTTTTTTTTACCAATAATGAGCATAAGAGAGACACTATTAATTACGATTGTGAATTAATTAGTGCGGGGAAAGGTGAAATTGTGATAATAGCGACGCCGAAAGTCCCAATTGAAAGCTTTGAAGGCTTAAAACTCACCATATCTAGGATTAGGAAAAACAAAATTCGCTTGACACTTAGATCAAAATTTAACACTAGGAACTATGACAAACGAGGTACTAATGCTAATTTGAAGCGGATAAAAAATTAGAAATGTTTACCATTTGGTTTAATATGCACAAATACAAAAAAAGCCTCAACCGAAGTTGAAGCTTTTGTACCCGGAATGGGAGTCGAACCCACACGTCCTAGGACACACGCCCCTCAAGCGTGCACGTCTACCAATTCCGCCACCCGGGTATTATAAGTGATCCTTGGATGTTTACCACCCAAGTGATTGGTGGTGCAAATATAAACGTTACTTCTCAATAATACCGCGTCTATCCATAAAAAAAGGGATTACCACTCGATAATCCCTTTTCAATATTGTATATCGCTTATTTACGACTAGATAACTCATGATTAATATCAAAGTTGATCTTTGAAACTTATATAAATAGCAACAAAAATGATTGCCTTTTGTAAATCTTCTTCCAGGCCAGTCATGTCCAAATCAAAGGCCCATTGCTCGAAGTTGTTTGAAAACACCGTTCTGATTGTTCCGTCTATTTCACCCGAAACATCCCAGCGCTCATTATCATTAATGAATGTTGTGTTGATCGTGATCGTTTTATCGTAACCTCTGATCTCCCAACTGTTGAAATCATTTGGGAAGGATGTTCTCAGTGTAACATCTCCTATTTCCCAGCTGTCCCAATCATTACTGAAAGTCGTTCTGATGGTTGTCGATCCACACGTCCAATTGTCCCAATCATTTTGAAAACCAGTCCGGAATGAATAGTTGTTGTACGTCCAATTTGAAAAATCACCTGTAAATACTGTTCGCGCCCGCTGTGCGTTCGTTGTTGAGACGCACAAAAGGAATGCCGATATAAATAGGATTGATTTCAACATTACATGATAACGTTTGTTTCCTTATCAAAACGCTTGTAGGAAATTATAACTGCAATAACAGCGAGTCCTATCATTACACTGAAACTCAGCAATAACAAACCAATATCTAGCGTTCCTGCAATAAGTTCTTTTGTCGCTAAAACAACGTTGACAACAGGAATTGAAGCCGTTGTTGCGTTCAATTCAACCCCAGGGAAGAACCCAACCATAGCAGGTAAAACCATCACAATATTCAAAGGCGTAATGATACTTTGAGCCTCTTTGAAGCTTTTCGCGTAAACAGCAATTGGAATCATAACACCGGCAAAGAAGACCGTTAAAGGAAGCAACAATGCGTATAAGAGCAAGATGAACTTGAAATTTAAAATGCTGTGAATCACATCCAATAATTCTTGATTATCGACAATGTCTAAAACTTCGATGGACAAGAAGAGGCCGAGTAGGGCACAGGAGGCGGCGAGTAATCCTGAGAGTACAACAACTCCCATTTTACCAAATAAAATTTGCCATCTCAATACAGGTGTTGTCAATAAGGTTTCAATCGTTCCACGTTCTTTTTCTCCTGTAAACAAGTCGATTGCAGGATACATACAGCCAATAAACCCAAAGGCAATGAAAATGTAAGGCAAAATACCACCGGCCAATTTCCCAATCATTTCCTTATTGGAAGCGATGTTGTTATAGCTCGTTTCAAGCGGTCTTAGTTCGGACTCAACAAGATCCATGGCGATGTAACGTTCCTGAGTTGCAATGCCTTCAATAGTACTCATGTACAATTCAGCACGGTCTTTCATTCCCATATCTGTGGCATTGAAATAAACCGCAACTGGAGCTGGAGATTTGGCCTCCATGTATTTTGGAAAATCTGACACGAAGTACATTCCGATTTGAATTGAATCCAATTCGATCGCTTTGATCATTTCCAAAGTATCCTTGTAAAAGACAAGTTCCTTTTTTCCCATTTCGTTGGGAAGGGCCTCCAATTGATTTACAACGTAATTGTCCTTGTTTCCAACGACACCAATCTTTACTGTTTTTTTGGCTGCCTCTTCAGAGAATGAAGATGAAATTCCAACAAATACGTTAAGGATGATGGGGAAGATTAGAATCGGAATCACCAACATCATTATGAGCGTTCGTTTGTCACGAAGCGTATCCTTGAGTTCCTTTTTGAATATTGTAAATATCATGATTAAGCTTCTTTAATTTGTGATGATGCATTAACGATTCGGATAAATTCGGCCGTCAAGTTTTCTGCTTGCATTTGACCTTTAAATTCATCCATCGTTCCGTCGAATAACATTTTTCCTTTGTGGATAATTGCCATATCGTCGCAGAGTAAATCAACCTCACTCATAATGTGACTTGAAAAGATGACTGTTTTTCCCTCGTCCTTACAATCGCGAATTAATTTGATGATATTCTCAGCTGTAATCACATCCAATCCACTTGTAGGTTCATCAAATACAACCACTTCTGGATCGTGAATCATCGTTCTGCAAATCGAAACTTTTTGTTTCATCCCAGTCGAAAGCTTTCCTATTCTTTTCCCTTTGAAGTCGTGCATGTCGAGCAGCGTGTACAATCGATCTTTTCGTTCTTCAAAATCAGATTTAGAAATGCCGTACAAATCAGCGAAGTATTTAATAACCTCATCCGGCGTCAGTCTTGCGTAAAGTCCAGTTGAACCTGTCAAGAAACCGATTTTTCTTCGTGCTTCTTGCGGATTTGCAATGGCATCAATTCCAGCAATATTAATTGAACCCGAAGTAGGTTTAAATATTGTTGAAAGCATTCGAAGTGTTGTCGTTTTTCCTGCTCCGTTTGGACCCAATAAAGAAAATACTCTTCCTGGTTCGCATTTGAAGCTAATTCCGTCAACAGCGACAGCCTTACTTTCTTTGGTGTTGAGTTCTTTCCGTTGTTGTCTGGAAAGAATAAATTCCTTTCTTAAATCTGAAACTTCAATCATTGATCAAATTGTTTGGTACAAATTTAAGGAATGCCAGTGATTTATCTATATTTAATCCATGGCATACGACGAATACTTGGAGGAACGGATAAATAACGTTTTAAACGAACGGCAGATTCAATTCGATGCTCGAAAAATGATGGGAGGACTTTGCTATATGATCGACGATAAAATGTGTTTTGGTATTATTAAAGGTGATTTAATGGCCCGAGTTGGAATAGATGCGTATGAAGAATTAATCGAACAAGAAGGCGCCAGACCGATGGATTTTACAAAACGCCCAATGAAAGGTTATATCTATGTTACCCCAGAAGGAGTAGATTTTCAATCCGATCTCGAATTTTGGATTCAAAAAGCCTTAGATTTCAATCCAATGGCCGTTGCAAGTAAAAGCAAGAAAAAGAAAAAATGATTCTTAAAGGACTAAATCTTAATTGGAAGTCGTTTCTTGTTTTGTTGTTGATTTTTTCAGCTTCAGTGGCAATACGGATCCCAAATATGGACCGGCCATTATCGAAACACCACGAGTTTGTAACGGCAGTATCCCTTCGTGTACTTCAAGTTTGGGACCAAGAGGGAGGAGCTGCATTCAATTTTGTACCTGCCATGAATTATAAAGGCGATGCAAACAAATTCATCAACAACCATGCGAGTGCTTCGGACGGAATGATGGATGCGAAAGGGAATTATTATTACGTTTCGCATCCGCCGCTGGCCTATATCATACCTCATTTTGTTTTCAAAGCGCTGCGTGTAAAACCATCCGTTTTTGGATTGCAAGTCTTTCATTTATTCATCAACTTTCTCACGGCGATATGTATCTATTTGATTGTTGTTTCTATGAAGCCAAATAGGGCCCGATCGGGTCTTGAGAAAACGGCATTGTTGGCGTTCATTCTCTACGTTTTTTCTTCTGCAGTCCTTTGGTTTCAGATGAATACGTACATGAGCGATATGCTCGTTCATTTCTTCTTTGTCGTTGGGGTCCTTCTTGGGCAGAAATGTTTGAAATTCCCTTCAAGTAACAGGTGGCGGATTCTATTTGCAATCAACTTGCTTTTGATGATTTACACATCTTGGCTGGGTCTGTTTTTCGCTTTTACATGTTTCATTGGTGGTATCACGATTTGGAGAGAACAAAAGGGGATTCAATTCGCACTTTACAGTTCACTGATATCGCTACTGGCTCTAGCTTTGGTCTATTTTCAATACAGTTCAATCAACGGAAGTGAAGCCTTTTTAGAGCATCTAACACAACGACTGCATGTTCGCGGCAGTGGAATGGGAGGAAGGTCTGGAGGCGTTATTGAAACGAAATTCAGCGAAATTAGCGCTATCCTGGTTAATTACGGTTCGAATTATATTTCTCTAATCTTGGCTGTTCTGCTTCTCTTTGGATTGAGGTTCAAAAATTCTCTAGCGAAGTCTCGAGAAATCTCTAATTTTTTAGCCTTTGCATTGGCTCCAATTTTAATTCTTCATCTGGCGTTGTTGAATTATTCGGGACATGATTTCACTGCATTGTATGCGAGTTGCGTCCTCTCTATTGGATTGGCTTTTTTACTTGAGAGTTATTCCGATCGGCTCAAGTATGTGGTTGTAACTGCTGTCGTGGCCGTTTCGATTGGAGCTTATTTTTATATAAATCCACCTGGTGATATTTCATTAAGCGGGGAACGATACGACCTGAGTATGAAGATTGGTAAGGGGATTAAAAAGGAAGCCAAGGCGAATGAGGTTGTTTATTTAATTTCCGATGCTTATGATCCAATGATTGTGGTTTACGCAGAAAGGAATATCGTTCACATTGAAACTAAACCAACAGGAGTATTGCCCAAAATAGAAACAAAAGGGCCGTATGTTGTCTTTTTTGAAAAGGGTGGAAAAATAACGCACAAAGAACACTTTGTGGGATTGCCTTGAGTTTAGTAGCAAGTTATGTTTAATGAAAATTAGAGTAGGTATCAACATATTAATAGTGCTGTTCTTTGCGTCTTGCGGACAAGGGGAAATAGATAAACCTGATAAGGAAAAGCAAGATCCCGAACCTGTGGTTTGTGACACTATCCTTCCACTCACAATAGAATTACTTAAAAATGATGTCTATATGACCGAGTTTGAGGGAATAGAAATGCCTCAAACGTTACGATTCACAATGAGTATATATAATTCAGAAACTAAGGAAAGCAGTGAATTACAAATTCCTTTCTCGAACTCAACCTTTAATAAACTATCTGGTAACACAAAGTATAACGGTGTAGATCTTGACACGATATTCGTGAACACGGAACTTCAGTCCTACACTTCTATACCTGTGCTCAATGAATGTATAAATTGGAAAATCATTACAACAGATACCATGAAGTATTGGAATGATCAGTACCAGGATGAAGTTAAAAAGGATATCAATTTTAAC
This sequence comes from Crocinitomicaceae bacterium, assembly GCA_047630755.1. Taxonomy (GTDB): domain Bacteria; phylum Bacteroidota; class Bacteroidia; order Flavobacteriales_D; family Crocinitomicaceae; genus UBA4466. Next base: position 127,886 of record JBLHYG010000014.1, read on the forward strand.
ATGCCCAGAGAATGGTTCAGGTACTACGGAATTTCTACACCAGTAATTTCAAATTCAGGCGAATATATCTATGTTGAAATTGATAAATATTGCTGGGGCTTATGTTCACAAGGTTTTTCCTATTTATTTCGTAAAGTTAATGGAACTTGGACGTGCTTTGGACGATGGACTAGATGGGTTGCTTGATACGTATACTATCAACTATGAAGCTTGTGTTTATAAAAATAAATCTAGGCAGAAAATCATTCCTATCTTTAAAACTCAATTCCTGTAAGATGTTCTTATGACTTATTATCTGAGAAACGTTTGTATTGGATAGTAATAAATAATGGAATACTACTAGCCGCACCTTTACACAATTCGGGCTTCTGCTTCGAAAGATCACGTATCGGTTAAATATTCTTTTCTTGTATATTTACTCATTACAACTGTGAAGGACTCAAACATACGAGCTCTCAAAGGTTAGCCATAATAGAATGAAATACTCAAATGTCATCTTTGCTGCAATTTCAATAGTGATTTTTGGATGTACTACAAATGCCAATAACCATGAAATTGTTTCGCTAAAAGAAGAAACAACTCCGCAAAACAAGATTCAGGAAAAAGCTGAAGAAGAACCTAATATTCCTTTTGAGGAATTCGCTTACGATTATTCGATTAATTCAAATTATCGGTCTGAACATACAACCTTCCCTTTACTTATAATAACTAATGGCGATACGTTGATGGAGAAAAAGGAGAACTGGAGGCCTAATGATTTATATTTTGGAATTGAGTTCAGTTGTCTTATTTATGGCGATTCAATAATCCATGAAAATAGATCGTTTTATAATTCTATTAATGAAAACTCGGTAAATGTGAGGTATTTCAATCCGTTGGACTCAAAAATTCGTTGCTTCAATTTTGAAAGGCAAAAAGGAAAATGGTCACTGACATCCTTTGAGATTGATGAGCTATCAACTTTATCAGATGAATCCTTTTTTAAATTCATTGCTAAATATGGTTTTAATACCTCTTTTGCGAAGAGCCGTATTTTAAATAGTGCGACCTATACTGATCGCGATGAGGAAGACATGTCGGAAAAAACGGCATTATTTAATTTAGAAAACATTGGAGAGCAAAGTTATTTGTTTAAAAAAATCTATTTGCCAAAAACAATGGATTGTAAAGATCGAATGAGCCTTTATATCAAAGGTGAAGGAACTGGATATAATGATAAACTTTATTTTGAAAAAATCAACAACGAATGGTACTTGACGAAGGAAGTTAACCTTGGTATGTAATGATTTTAAAACGTGTAAAGCTTTGTGTCGAAAATTGTGATTTTGGAGAGTTGGCACAAAATCCAGTCGCCATTAAAAAAAGGAATGACAGACTTGTATCCAGCCTCACTGTTTCTTAGTTTGAACCTACGCTTGTCCCTTCAAACTCTACC
>JBLHYG010000015.1:0-123011 GCA_047630755.1 Crocinitomicaceae bacterium
TTGAATTTGGACATGTACCAGCTGTTGTATATGTTACTGTATATGTTCCAGGTGTTGATGCACTTAAATCAATTAATCCTGTTGCGGCGTTAATTGACAAACCAGCAGTACTTGAGAATGTTCCTCCTGCTAAACCTGTAATTGTTGGTGTTGGATCTGAATCATTTGAACAGTACGATGCTACACCATAATTAAATGATGCATCGTCTAAAGCATTCACCGTTACACTAACACCACTTGAATTTGGACAAAGTCCTGCCGTCGTATAAGTAACTGTGTATGTTCCAGGTGTTGATACACTTAAATCAATTAATCCTGTTGCGGCGTTAATTGACAAACCAGCAGTACTTGAGAATGTTCCTCCTGCTAAACCTGTAATTGTTGGTGTTGGGTCTGAATCATTTGAACAGTACGATGCTGCACCATAATTAAATGAAGCATCATCTAATGCATTCACTGTAACAGAAACACCACTTGAATTTGGACATGTACCAGCTGTTGTATATGTTACTGTATATGTTCCAGGTGTTGATGCACTTAAATCAATTAATCCTGTTGCGGCGTTAATTGACAAACCAGCAGTACTTGAGAATGTTCCTCCACCTAAACCAGTTACCGTTGTAGCTGGGTCAGTATCATTAGCACAATATGTAGAAGCTGGGTATGTGAATGAAGCATCATCCAATGTATTCACTGTAACTGATACACCAGAAGAATTTGGACATGCACCAGTTGTGGTATATGTTACGGTATATGTACCTGGTGTTGATGAACTCACATCGATTTGTCCTGTCCCCGCATTGATTGATAATCCTGCTGTACTTGAGAATGTTCCTCCGCCTAAACCAGTTACGGTTGCACCTGGATCAGAATCATCTACACAATATGCAGAAGCTGAGTAAGTGAACGAAGCATCATCCAATGCATTTATTGTAACAATAAAATCTTCGGTACCATCACATAAACCAGGAGTATTATAAGTTACAGTATATGTCGCGGGTGTTGATGCAGAGACATCTATTGTACCTGTAGTTGTGTTTAATGCTAAACCACCTCCAGCAAAGAATGTTCCTCCTGGCACACCTGTAATCGTTGGTGTTGGGTCTACGCCATCTGCACAAAATGCTGAAGCGGCATAAGTAAAAGATGCGTCCTCACGGGGCGTAACTGTAACTACAACCGAGCCACAGCTCGCAGGAGTTACACATCCGCCCTCACCTCTAATGAAGTACTCTGTACTTGGTAAACCTGGTGTTACAATAATAGTTGTACCGGTCGTTGATCCGACAGGAGTTCCTCCACAAGTTCCTGTATAAACATGCCAAGCAGTAGCGTCATTTTTATTTCCCGAAATAGTTAGTAAAGCACTGTTTCCATCACAAATTATTCCTGGTGCAGATGTTGCCGTTGGAATATCTGGAGCTGTACAAGCTATTGCTTCCCAGTTAATTCCATCTACCGCAGCATAATCACCATTACCTGTAGTTGAAAAGATTAACTCATCAACCGCAGTGTTTGAATTATCCGAACCTCCTTCTGTACTGAAATCAATAAGCGTAAATCCATTATTAGGAGTAAATGTTACTGGATTTGAGAATCCAGTACTTTTAACTATAGTATATACTGTTGCTCCATCTTTCCTTCCTGTTATAGTAAGTGTTGAAGATGCAACTTGAAGCGTTCTAGTAGAAAGGAATAAGTAAAGCCTATTTACTAGAATATCCGCACCATCACTCGTTGAAATAGTAAAAGAAGTACCATCATTTAGAGGTGCTCCTGCAGCACCTGCTCCAGAATTATCTAAAAATCTATTGTCCGGGGCTGTTCCATTCCAACCACCACCTGCGAAAGTTTCAACATCGTAAGTCGATTCTCCAGGTCCATTTGTAATGGTGAAATTCTGACCGTTATCAGAAAAAGTAGTACCTCCTATTGTTTCTGTCTCAAAATCTTCAGTCGTCTGCGAAAAAGATAATTGAGTAATAAATAGAAAACAGAGTAGTTTTGTAAATTTTTTCATAGTGGTTTTCAAATTACATTTATTCATTAAGAATAATGTGAGCCGCGAAATTAAGGAAAATACTGCTGTGCTCCATAGAATTCTAATTATTATTACTATTACTTATCTACACAAGTGACGGAAAACGTTTTTTCTCAAGTACTTTTCCATACCGAATTGTTAATAGCAACTTTTACTAAACAAAAAAACGGGAATCTCAAATGAGACTCCCGTTTTTTTGTTTATGTTAATTTTCTACTTCTGAACCACAAACTCTTCTACAAGAATCTGATCGCTTTGTGTTGTAATTCTAATCATGTATTTACCTGTCGACAAGTTTGATCCGTCTACCATTTTCTCATTCACTGAGCTTGGCACTAAAATCACTCTTCCCAATAGGTCAACTACTTGGATTGATTTGATCTCTCCTTCGTAATCGATGTTCAATACTCCATTCGTTGGATTTGGATAAAGAACTAGCGTTTTGATATCTAATCCGTCAATTCCAACTGTGGAAGGCATACAGGCTGATGTGTCTGAACATCCTGCCTCTGTGATTATCACAGCGAAGTTACTTCCGTATGTTGGAGTATAGTTGTGGTTTGTTTGACCAGTAATTGGTTGGTCCAAATCACAATCGATCCATTGGTACGTTACTCCTGAACCAGGAGTGAAGTTGTTTGCTACAAATGTGATGTTATCACTTGCCATTACTACGGACACATCAATCGCACTGATTGTTACATCTTGTGTTTGTGTACTCGTGTTTCCACAAGCATCTGTGTACGTCCAAGTAATCGTTGTTGTTCCTAATGCTGTGATTGGGAAAGTGACATCAGGTGTTGCGTCTACTGTTCCATCACAGTTGTCAGTCGCTGTTGCGGTAACTGGTATTACTCCACATAATGAAGTAAGCTCTGGCAACGCTGCAATATCCGATACAGGAGCATCAAGATCCATTACTATGATGGATTGAAATACATTGATTGAGTTTCCACAAGCATCCGTTACACTGAATGTTCTTGTGATTGTCTCTGGACATGATAAACCATCTGATACATCTGATACAAATGCCACGGTTGGTGTTGCACAGTTATCTGCCTCATCAGAAACCCATCCCGTTGCCGGAGCAGGTACTTCACCAATACATTGAACCGTTAAGTTTAATGGATTTGATGCTGTTGGTGCTGTAACGTCTTCAATGAAGATCATTTGAACAACATCAATGTTATTTCCTGATTCATCTGCCACGTTGTATGTTCTTGTGATTGTATCCAAACATCCATTTCCAGTAACTACATCACTTACGTGAGTCACTGTGATTGATCCTGAACAGTTATCCGCTTCATCCGTTACAACTGCAACATCGATTATAGCATCTCCTATACACTCATAACTCGAATCCGCTGGATTCGATGCTGTTGGTGCAATTGGATCTGTTAAAACAACGTTTTGTGTTTGCGTAGAGAAGTTTCCATCTGCATCCGTATACGTCCAAGTAATTGTTGAACTTGTTGAGATTGGAAGTGTTGCATCATTCGATACTGTTACTGCTGAACAATTATCTGTCGCTGTTGGTTCAGTAAGTGTCGTGATTTCACAAACTCCATTGATATCTGACAATGACATTGCATCTGCAACTGGCGCTTCTGTCTCAACATTTGAGAATGTCAATTCGTAGTTTCCTTCGTTGGCTTGGTACCCACCGATCACTACATAGTATTCAGTTCCCGCTACTGTTGGGAACGTTACTTGTGACTGTGCACTTCCAAAATCATCGTTTCCTGTTACACAGTTAAGTGATCCACAAACACCATCGTACACCCAAATTTTCGTATCGTAATCTGTTCCTGCATTCACTGATGATGCTGTCCAGTCGCCACCGTCTCCAGTGAATGTATACCAGTTAGCACCGCCTGATCCTGCACTTGTTCCACAGAATGATGTTTCAGTTGATGTTGTTCCACCCACTGTTGAACCTGATACAGCTTGTGTATCTCCACATGGATCCATAGCTGCAAGAACTTCTGCATTTGAGCATTCAGCACCTACACATGCACTAAAGTCAAGAGTTACATTGAACGAACATGTCGATGAATTTCCGTTTCCATCACTAGATGTCATTGTGATTAACGTGTTCGCATTAATCAATGTTCCTGCCAATGGTGATTGTGTTATCGTTGGTGTTCCACCACAATTGTCTGTTGCAGATGCCATTGATGTGTAATCAGGCAATAAGAAATCACAGTTTACACTTGCTGCTTCTGCTTGATCACCTGGGCACGTAACAACTGGAGAGATTGTGTCAAGTACAGTTACTGTTGCAATGCAATCAGCTGTAAGTGCGTTTCCATCTGTTACTGTTAAAGTAACTGGATTTGCGCCAAGGTTTGCACAAGTAAACGTTGTTACATCTGCACTTAAAGTAACAGCTCCACAGTTATCCGTTGAACCACCGTCAATATCAGCTGCTACTATAGAAGCACTTCCTGCACCGTCTAAATAAACATTGATGTTTTGACACACTGCTGTTGGTGGAGTAACGTCACCAACAACGATATCATCACTTGCTAAGTTTCCACATCCATTTGCGTCAACGTATGAATATGAAAGAGTATGTGTTCCTAAACCGGCTGATGCTGGGTCGAAAGAATATGTTGTTCCGTTTGCATCATCTGTAACTCCTGGTCCAGAATAAACCCCACCTGCTGGGAGACCTCCACCTTGACCGGTTAAAACTGACGAACCAGTACATGCATCTGCTGGCGCTGTGAATGTTACTGTTGGCAAAGCGAATACTTCAACGTCATCTGTATTACTAGCTACACATCCGCTAACAGCAACTGTATAAGTAAGTGTATGTGTTCCTACTCCAGCTACTGCTGGGTCGAAAGTATATGTTGTTCCGTTTCCATCATCTGTAACTCCAACACCTGAATAAACTCCTCCTGTTGGCAATCCGCCACCAAGACCAGCTTGAACTCCTGCATCGATACAAAGATCATTTAATGTAGTGAACGTTACTGTTGGCAATGCGAATACTTCAACATCGTCACTTGCACTTGCTAAACATCCGTTTGCGTCTGCAAAGCTGTATGTTATTGTATGAACTCCTACGCCAGCTGCTGCCGGGTCGAATGCGTATGTTGATCCGTTTCCGTCATCTGTAACTCCCGATCCTGAATAAACACCACCAGCTGCAAGACCTCCTGTTTGTGAAGATTGAACTCCATCATTGATACAAAGATCAGCTAATGCAGTGAAAGTTACTGTTGGCAAAGCGAATACTTCTACTCCATCAGTTGCAACTCCAACACAGGCACCAGGTACAGTATATGTAATAGTATGAACTCCGACTCCGGCCACAGCTGGATCGAATGAATATGTCGTTCCGTTTCCATCATCTGTAATTCCAGGTCCCGAGTAAACTCCTCCTGTTGGCAATCCGCCACCAAGACCAGCTTGAACTCCTGCATCGATACAAAGATCTGCTAAAGCAGTAAAAGTTACAGCTGCTCCTGCATTAATTGTAACAGAAACACCACTTGAATTTGGACAAAGTCCTGTTGTTGTATAAGTAACCGTATATGTTCCAGGAGTCGATACTGATAGATCAATTACTCCAGTTGAAGCATTGATCGACAATCCAGCTGTACTTGAGAATGTTCCTCCTGCCAATCCTGTGATTGTTGGTGTTGGATCTACTTCGTTTGTACAATAAGATGCGGCAGCATAACTATATGATGCATCATCTAAAGAGTTCACTGTAACACTTACCCCACTTGAATTAGGACATGTTCCTGCTGTTGTATACGTTACTGTATATGTTCCAGGTACTGATACTGAAACATCAATGTTTCCTGTTACTGCATTGATTGACAATCCAGGTCCTGCAGAGAATGTTCCTCCTGCTACTCCTGAGATTGTAGGAGTTGGATCTGAATCATTTACACAGTATGCAGATGCACCGTAGTTAAATGATGCGTTGTCTGTAGCGTTAACTGTAACACTAACACCACTTGAATTTGGACAAAGTCCTGATGTTGTATATGTCACTGTATATGTTCCAGGTGTTGATGCACTTACATCAATATTTCCTGTTGCAGCACTGATTGATAAACCTGCAGTTGAAGTAAATGTCCCGCCTGCTACTCCTGATATCGTTGGTGTTGGATCTGAATCATCTGCACAATAGGCTGCAGCACCATAGTTAAATGAAGCATCGTCTAAAGCATTCACTGTAACACTAACTCCACTTGAATTAGGACATGTTCCTGCTGTTGTATAAGTAACAGTATATGTTCCAGGTGTTGACACACTTAAATCAATGTTTCCTGTTCCTGCATTGATCGACAATCCAGCTGTGCTTGAGAATGTTCCTCCACCTAATCCAGTTACTGTTGTAGCTGGGTCAGTATCAGTAACACAATATGTAGAAGCGGGGTATGTGAATGAAGCATTGTCTAATGGTGTTGTTGTAATTGCAACAGATCCACATGAACCTGCGGATACACATCCTCCTTCTCCTCTTACATAATAAGTTGTTGTTCCTGATGGCGGTGTTACGATTAGTGATGTCCCAGCCGTAGATCCTACAGACGTTCCTCCACATACTCCAGTATACACTTGCCAAGCAGTTGCATCATTTAAAGTTCCCGAAATAGTTAAAGTCGCGTTGTTTCCTTCACAAACTGTTGCAGGTGCAAACGTTACTGTTGGCACCGTTGGATCTGTACAAGCTATTGCCTCCCAGTTCATAGCATCAAACGCAGCGTAATCACCATTACCTGTTGTTGAAAAGATTAACTCATCAACCGCAGTATTTGAATTATCCGAACCTCCTTCTGTAGTGAAATCAATAAGCGTAAATCCATTATTAGGAGTAAATGTTACTGGATTTGAGAATCCAGTACTTTTAGCTATAGTATATACTGTTGCTCCATCTTTCCTTCCTGTTATTGTAAGTGTTGAAGTTGCAACTTGAAGCGTTCTAGTAGAAAGGAATAAGTAAAGATTATTTACTAGAATATCCGCACCATCGCTCGTTGAAATAGTAAAAGAAGTACCATCATTTAGAGGTACTCCTGCACCACCTGCTCCAGAATTATCTAAAAATCTATTGTCGGGGGCCGTTCCATTCCAGCCACCACCAGCGAAGGTCTCAACATCGTAAGTGGATTCTCCAGGTCCATTTGTAATGGCGAAATTCTGACCGTTATCAGAAAAAGTAGTCCCTCCTATTGTTTCTGTCTCAAAATCTTCAGTCGTCTGCGAAAAAGATAATTGAGTAATAAATAGAAAACAGAGTAATTTTGTAATGTCTTTCATAAAGCGTGAATTAATAGTATAAATATTCTAATGGCAGGTGCAAAGATAATGATAATAATATAGTAAACAAAAACTGCATTAACATCAATTAATACAGATGGATTCAATACTTTCCAAGTTTAATTATATTCGTAAGCATGACTAAAGAACTTAAAACTATTTCAAGCGACTTAATACATTCTCAAAGCATTAAAAAGGAAATAAATGCAATTGAAAACCTAGGACTGTTCTATTATGAATTGCTAACGATTCTTAACATCAAAGCTGATTCAAGAGATTTTACGAATACCCCGGGCGGCGTTGCATTGTCACCGCAACATGCGATTGATTGCCTTAAAGATGGAGTTAGAACATCTCGATTCCTAAAAGGAATTTTCAAAGCAATTACCCAGGCACTCGAGACAAACAAGGACACTCCCTTAGAAGTATTATATGCCGGCTGTGGACCATTATCAACACTAATAATTCCTTTATTGCCACATTTCAATTCAGACCAACTTCGAATTACTTTGATTGATATTCACGAAGAATCAATGACATCAAGTAAGAAGATCATTGAGCACCTAGAATTGAACGATTTTTTCGTTAGTCTTAAAACGTGCGATGCAACGAAATATGCGCATCCACGAAAAATTGACCTACTGATTACGGAAACAATGGACAAGGGACTTACTCGCGAGCCACAAGCATCAATTAGCGAACATCTTTGTCAACAACTTTCAACAGAAGGCATTTTAATTCCCAAGCAAATTTCTCTATACACTGGGACAGCTGTTTATAGCGAATTACCTAGGTATAATCCATCGGTTACTACTGAAAATGTTGCGATCGATATTGAGCATAAACAATCTTTGTTTTCTGTGAATCTAAACAGTCAGATTACCTATCAAGGATTTGAATCTAACGACATTGCGGTTCCAGAAAACATAAATGCGACACCAGACATATGCGTATTTGCAGAAGTTGAAATTTTCGATGGTATTTCATTAAAAGTGGGTGACTCAATTCTCGGCGATCCAATATGTGTAGGTAATTTTATCGGAATGGAAACATCTCATTACTCATTAAATTACACCTCAAAACCAGCCCCTTCTTGGAGTATAAAACAAAAAAATGGGACCGAATAATTTCGATGTCATTTTAATACTTAATATAAACCTATTAGTTTATCAATACGTAATTGTTCAATTTGAAAAATACTTCAACCTTAACTATGACGCAAATTGGTCAGGGTAAATCAGAAAGAAAACCCCCTTCTTAACTAGTGGCATAAATACGCATTAAACCACCCTCCACGCTTCTCTGAAATCTCTTCATTGCATGTTTCTTTGAAATATGTTTCATCAGCCTTAATTGTATCAAGAGGTCGCAATGCATGCCCCCCTTCTCCTTTATAAACTTCAAAAATGTGATGATCATTCATACAACGATTGATCTCAGGACTAAATGAAATAGTCCCTCTTGGGCCTTCAATATTCACTTTATCAAGCGCGGCAATCAACGCATCTTCATCCACATCCTCCTCATCCAATAGCTCTAGTGCTCCTACAATAGCCAAACCAGTTTCATATCCCAGTAGTGAAAACTCATCAGCTTCCTTTTTATATTTCGCGTTTAAAGCATCAATAAATTTCAAATTTTCAACCGTATTGAGTTCTTTGGCCCATGTAGAAACTACTTTTGTACCCTCGAAATACTCCCCAAACTTTGAGAGAACATCATCTGAAACTGTTTCAGATGTTGCGTAAATTGGAAAGGTTCTATCATCACCAAGTGCTTTCACTGACTCTCCAAATTCCATGGCAAAAACACCACTTTGCAGAGCAAACAATGGATTTTCGCCCATCTCCGCTGCAACTTGTCTAAAACATTCGGTTTCATTCTCGCGCGGTTTATGCGGTACAACATAGTGCCCTAAAAAATTCCCGCCCGCCTTATTCAGGCCACGCTCTAATCCTTCAATTATTCCATAACCGCTATCGTAAAAGCAAGTTGCTACTGCTACCTGTCCACTATTGTTTTTAACTAGGTATTCACCAAGTAAATATGCACTGTGCCACCTATCAAGTGAAAGCGTATAAAACCCCTCACTTTCCCCCAGACCAACAGGCATGGTTGCTCCAAAATCAGAAATTATCATTGGAAGCCATAGATTTCTTCCTGTTGATCGAACTCTAGTAAGCGAACGATGACCTACCATACCAACAATGATATCAACCTCTTCTTGCATCACCAGTTTCTCTACTTTTTCTACAGCTAAATCGACTTCTGTACCAACGCCGACTCCTTCAATTATATACTTCACATCAACTGATGAATTCGCCAATGCTAAACGCAATCCACTCAAATAATTTTTACTAGCTCTAGGCATAGCCTTAGACTGTAGAGTTAAAACTCCAATTTTCAATTCCATGATATAGTCAACAATAAAACGTAAACAAAACAAGAGAGGAGCGTAGTACGCTCCCCTCTCATATAAATTCTAAGTATTAAGAATTTTAGTTTCTTGACGGGAAAATACCCACCAAAGCAATTTCCATATTAATACACAAGAAAGGCTGAATATTGTTATGAGACAGACCGCCTCCAGTATTATTTGTAACAACAGAACCTCCACTCAAGGTTACATTCGGAGACGCATCATTAAAACCAAATGTTGGTGTAGTTGTACGACCATCTGAAACACCTGGAGCAGCAATTGAACCACCACTAGTTGGTACATTCGCAGTTGCTGCTGCTGAATTTACTATCACTGCTCCAGAATGCGCATGCGATGGCATCTGCGTTGAGTTCAACGTAACAGTTTCTTGTCCACCTCTTTCTCCCAAACGGTAAGAAGACAATCCAGGTCCATTACCTGGGTGCACAAGTGCTCTACCTCTTAAATCTGGCAAAGCAAATGTTGTACGACCATCTCCACCGTAAATAGTTCCAATTATAGAGAAAAGTGCTGTGTTTTGAGAAATCGGTAATAATTGTCCATCACAATAAGCGTAACCACGAACTGCGAAGTTTCCAGCGAAAGGCATTATCTCCGCAAGGTATGTATCTGTACCCATAATAAATTTTTTTTTGGCTAATGAAAGCCGTGAATAATAGAAAGGACTTCACTATGAATCCCGTTTGTCAATATAACTCTACATAGCAGAGTTCAATTGAATGCCAATATAGTTAAAATAAATTGACACTTAAATCAAAATAAATACCTGAATTAAAAACGCACATGTACGTAAAAAAACACGTACATGTGCGTAAAATTATTTTATTTTCATCAAAAAGCACCTCCCTAATTTAACTATGAAATAGCTGCCAAAGCATTTTTAACGATATTTCGAGAATAATCATTTACCTTATAGTGATTTGGAGACCAGCCCTCCAAAAACCGACAAAAATCGACCCATGCCAATGGGTACATTTGACGCCATTCAAGTTCAAGTAGCACGAAGGCTTGATCCGTAATTTTTCCACTTAAAGCCTCAAATAGACATTCAAAATAGTAATCGATGAGACTGAAAGCCCATAAACTACATTCTTTCGTATCCATGCAACTACTAAACAAATAGGCTACATCTTTCATTCCACATCCTTCACCAACATACTGAAAGTCAACAGCGGAAACTTTGGTTCCGTCTTCAGAAAAACAAAAATTTGCAACTTTTGAATCCCCATGAACCAAAGTTTTGAAGAAGCATGAATTCAGTTTTTGATCAATTAGAGTAGCCTTATCTTTTAGTTCTGAAGAGGGCATTGATGCATGTTCATCTTTACGTGTTGACAAGTGCCAATACGTCCCGTTTTTCCATAAATCGTCTGTTTTTTCATGCATGAATTCAGCGTGAAAACTTGCAAGCCACGACAAACAAACTTTGACTTCTTTTTTACTCAAATGATTTTTACGAATTGGATAACCATTTGCATTTAAGTCCTCCAAAAGAAGTACTTGATTGTCTTCATCAATTTGACAACCGTAAAATTTTGGGACTCTACAATTTTCCAAGCATCTTCCAGCATAATTTTCATGCCAAGCATGCTCAACTTTATAGGAAATCAACTTTCGCCGTCTCGACACATCCGTATTCCAACCTTTAGGTTGATTGATTTCATTAGATAGAACAATATTTTTAACGACAACAGACTCATGAAAAGGAGCCCCTTTCAATTTCACTCTTAAAACTTGCCCAAATCCGCTCCACACCTCCTGAACAACTTCACATTCAAGAATATCAGTGGCTCCTGTTTGTTCTAAAATAAATGATTTTATATTGGATAACATTCAGTAAAGTTACGGAAACAAAAAAAGTCTAGGAGAACTGTAAATATTCATTCAAACGAGAAGTAGTTATTAATGTAGAACAAGAAGAACAAGGCCACAGGTAGTAATACCGACTCATTCATACTGTTCTTCCACCCAATCTTTTGCAAAAGCACCGAATTGAAAATTGGACCAAACGCGCGAACGTTTTCCTTTCTTTCTAAAAACAAATGCAGGAAACTCTCTCTCCGCCAATTCAGACAGCGCTCTAGTATTTTTAGAGATTTTGACATTCATTTTCCCTTTCGATTTCTCCTCGTAAAACTTCAAATCATTCTTGTAGGCTGTGCATACAATTATATCCATTTCTTGTTCAGAACCAATACGCGACCTCAATGAACTCATCTGTTCGATAGCTTCTTCGCAATATGGACAGCCTGGCAACACAAGAATGGTAAGTCTTTCATCTTCCAGTTCATATAAACGGTTCGTTATTTTCTCAGTTCTATAATTATCTGTAAAATCACCCTGATAAATTGGATTAAAGAACAAGTAAGTAAGAATGGGAAGTACGATTAAAACCAATGATGACACCCGCATCCATTTATTTTTCAAAATCTTCAAAACGATAAAATAGAGTCCAATACCTAGTAGCAACATCAGTACAAAAGGGATGATTTTACTTATCACCCAACCCATCCCAAAATCTAAAAAGAAATTTTCCATTCCTACAAAGTGATAAAATAAATTGGTATTTGTAAATTCACTTCCATAATTTAACAAAATTATAATAAAGCTACGTGAATAATCCAATTCTATGAAAACCTTAAAAACCTTAGTTTGTATTTATCTCGGAGCCCTTTTAGTTAGCTGTGGAAGTATAAAACCTAAAGCTCCCGAAATTATTATTCAAAATGAGGCTGTTCCAAATCAACCTGTTTCTCTGGTTAAAATTCCAATTAAAATTAACCTTACTCCATATTTTGAGCAGACGAACAAGGCGGTTCCTAAGTATTTCAGAGGAAGCGAAAAACAATGTGATGGAGTTAGCTACCAATATAAATTTGAGCGTAAGCCAATTCAGTTTAAGGGTATTGGAGAGTCGATTCAATTTGACTGCTCCGGAAAATATTGGGTCAAACTTAATTATTGTCCAGAATGCACTTATCTATTGTCGGACCAAGGAAATTGCCTGACACCTCGTATTTATGCTTCTTGCGGCGTTAACGAGCCGATGCGTAAAATGCATGTGGCCTACAAAAGTAAAATTGGAATTACGAAAGACTATAAATTGAAGTCCAAAACGACCCTCACCAAGGTAAAAGCTTTATCTCCTTGTAAAATGACCCTTTTCAATTTTAACGCCACTTCAACTTTAGAAAAGGAAGTAAAAAAAGCCATGACCTCTGTTGAAAGGGACATTGACAAAGAAATCTCTTCTATAAACTTAAAACCTGAAATGGAAGCAACTTGGAACGCATTAAGTGCTCCTGTGGATCTTGAAGGTTATGGATTCATGTACATGAGAGCGTCAAGAATTTCAATTGGAGATATCAAATACCAAGGAGACACGGCTTATTTTGATGCTTATTTAAAGGCGTACCCAAAAATATTCTTGGATACAATTACCTACACACCTAAGCCATTGCCGAATTTGTCAAGCCATACTGAACAGGAAGGTTTTGATGTTCACATGGACATTTTGGCGGAGTACGACTCACTCAGTTCCATTCTAACAAAAAATATCAATGGTACAAAATTAGATTTAAAAGGCAAAGAGGTAATATTCGATTCCATTGAAGTGCATGGAGCTTCAGGAGCAAAGCTTACAATAAAAGTAAACTTCAGCGGGAGTAAAAATGGTACGCTCTATTTAACAGGAACACCCATTTTTGATTCAGAAAAACAACACATTTCATTCCCTGATTTGGAGTTTGACATTAAGACAAGAAGTGTCCTTCTGAAATCTGCGAAATGGTTATTTGATAAGAAAGTCACGAATTTGATTCGCGAATCATCATCGATGGATTTGAAACCATACCTCGATGATTTAAAAGAATCCTTGGGCTCAAGCTTAAACGGCGAAATAACAACAGGAGTTCATATGACCGGTGCCGTAAACGAAATCTTAATCGATTATATATTCCCTCGTAGTCAATATTTATTTATACGTATCAATTCCAAAGGGTCTCTCGGTATTAAAATGTAATCAAGTGTTCACCATGTGGGCAGCTACTTTTGGAAAGCATTCGTATAGCGCTGTTGCCAATTCCGGATCGTCAATATTCTCATTGATAGCTATTTTCATGCAGCGCAACCATTCGTCCTTTGCAGAATTGTCAATTTCATGAGGAGCATGCCGCATTCTCATTTTTGGGTGTCCATGCGCAGCCGTATAGTTTTGTGGCCCTCCCAAAAATTGAGTTAAGAATTGGTACTGTTTATTGCGAATGAGTGATTTATCTGTATTGAACAAATGTGCAATTGTAGAGTCGTTAAATACTATATCGTAGAATCTGTCTACAATAGTTCTCAATCGATTAGGCCCAATCTTTGTATAAAGTGTTTGCATAGCTCATAATTAAAGGTTTTAGTCAGTATTGATCTTCAACTGATTATGCTATATTTGTATAACAACTAACTATGACAAAAGTAGTAATTCTTCTTATTACTCTGCTTGCGTCCTCTCCAATATTCGGACAACGCAAAGTAGGAAAAGACGCTGTAAACATGAACAGTTGTCAAGGCGCCATCAATATATTTGATGATGGTGACTTTGATTTGCAGTTTACTGGTCAAGGAGACAACTCAATCCAAAGCTACCCATCGCTAGAAGGAATTGACGAAGAGAACTTTCTTTGGGTGTCATTTATAGCGCCGTCAGCAGGAGACTTAACATTTACGGGAAGTGTTAAAACTGGACACCTCCAGATGGTTGTTTTTGAAGAGTTTTCAGGTGCTATCTGTACCGATTTAAGTAACGCCTCGGCTGAGATATTAAGGTTGAGTATATCGAAGCAAAATTCATTGGTAGGGTTGGGTAATAAAGTGGACAGCTGTCACCTTTATATGCTGCATTTAGAAGAAGGAAAGAAAATTCACGTTTTATTCGCAACAAACGAAAAAGAGAAAAAAGATCTTTCACTTCAGTGGAAATTCATTCCAGAAATTCACGTTGAATCCGAAACGAAAACAGTTGACAAACGCGATGATGATTTTGCTCCGACCTTATCATTTAAAATTAGAGATGGTGAGTCGGGCCTACCTATAATCGCCGGTCTTGTTGTTGAAGGGCAAAAGGGGATTCAGGGATTATACACTGGTTCTGACTTCTTCTTCAGTTTAAGTCGAAGAGTTGATCTTACTATTCAATGCGACATCGAAGGCTATTTCTTCCACGATAGCATCTATGAAATAACAGGAACTGAAGATGTTGAGATTAGCATTTCGATGGATCCCGTTGCTTCTGGAAAGAGTCTTCAAATCGAGGAAATTGAATTTATCCCTGGAACAAGTGAAATCATGGTGAGTTCTGAGCCGAAACTTCGAAGACTGAAAGACTTTCTTGCGCTAAATTCAGAGTTAAAAATCGAAATTCAAGGCCATGTATTCGCAATTGGTGACAACTCGTTTGCAGCCCAAAAAGTATCTGAAGCTAGAGCAAAACGCGTTATGAAATTCCTAATTGACAACGGTATTGACAAAAAACGTCTTACTGCTGTTGGCTATGGAAATACGCGACCTATTTACAAAGAGCCTGTTCGTGTCTATCAAGAACAAGCGAATCGAAGGGTGGAAATAGTTGTTCTCTAAAACTCATTCGCAAACTCCCTTCTTAAGTCATCTTTAGTGTTGTCCGTTGGAATACTTTGACCATTTCTGACAGAACGAACTTCACACTTCTGTAATCGATACAACTAATCGCCTAAAACTTACCATGCAGACTGAATATCAATTTGTTGAGTGATGATTCTGGTAATCAGAAAAGGAATAAAGAGCATGCAACCATAATTTTGAAGGAGGTAATTAGCGTTGCATTCACTCAAGTTGACAAGAGCCAAAGATCATCTGCTTAGATCTTGGATACAATCAACAAAATAAACGCTTTTCTGCGGCTGTAAAATAATCCAATAAGGATATTGTAGAATTACAATTGAAAGTTCTTCTAAGATCTTAAAAACCCTCTTCAATCATATTTTGTATTCGAGTTAACAATGGAACAAGCTCACTTACTAAAAAAAAAACCGCATCGCTGATTCGGTTAAATTCTAAGATTCGAACTCATGAAATAGAGAATCATTCATTTTGACGATTTATATTGTGAGTAATCATGAATTTAATGGCAAAAAAAAGAGGCTGTCTTTTCAGACAGCCTCTTCAGTATTCATTTAATGTTTGTTCTACTGAACAACCACTCTTTGAGTTCCTTCTTCAAGAACAACGTAATAAACACCTGGCTCAACATCTAATTCTACAATTGTAGTTTCAGATATAAGAACTGAGTTTAATACTTCTTTACCTAGAAGGTCAACAATTTTGAATGGCGTCTCTCCTTGGAAATCTGTCATTTTAATTGTGAACGTTCCTCTATTTGGGTTTGGATACAACTCAATTGATTCTAGTACTAAATCTTCCAATGAAGCTCCTTCAACAGTTATACACGCTGAAGTATCTGTACAACCATTTTCTGTAATAATTACAGCGAAATCACTACTATATGTAGGAGTGAAATTATGATTTGTTTGACCAGTCAAAACTGAATCAGCCGTACAATCAATCCATTGGTAAGTTATTCCTGAACCAGGAGTGTAGTTATTCGCTACAAGCGTAAGAAGATCACTCGCAACAGATGTAGTAACATCTATTCCAATGATATTCACATCTTGCGTTTGAGTTGATTGATTTCCACAATCATCAGTATACGTCCAAGTAACTGTAGTCATTCCTAACGCTGTAATTGGGAACGTTACATCAGGTGTACCGACAACGCTACCTACACAGTTATCTGTTGCTGTTGGCGCCTGAGGCGTTACAGAACAAAGATCAGATAATGTAGCCAATACGTTATCATCTGCCAATGGCGCTACAATATCATTTACGATAATTGTTTGCGTTACGTTAATTGACAATCCAACCGCGTCTGTCACACTGAATGTTCTTGTAATCGTTTCAGGACAAGTTTGTCCATCAGATACATCACTAACAAATGCTACAACAGGTACTGAACAGTTATCCGCTTCGTCAGTAACAAATGCAATGTTCGGTACTGGTACATCTCCAGAACATTGTACTGTAACACCGTTTGGATTACTTGCCGTTGGTGGCGTAACATCTGTAATAATTACATTCTGGGTTTGCGTAATTGCGTTTCCAGTTCCATCATCAAATGTCCAAGTAACAACTGTTGTTCCTTGAGCGGTGATTGGGAAAGTTACATCTGGAACTCCAGTAAGCGCACCTGAACATTCATCAGTTGCAGTAGGTGCCGTAATTGAAGCTACTGAACATTGATCCGTCACATCCATAAGCGAAGTTGAATCCGCAACAGGAGGAGTATCTAAAATTACCGTCAAGTTCAATGTAACAACTGAATCACATCCAGATGCGTTCGTTGTTGTATACGTAGCTGAACTGTTATCAGTCATATACGTATTTCCATCAGCCCATACGAAAGGAGCACATTCATTTTGAACATCAACTCCTGTATTTGGAGTACCGAATGTCAAATTCAATGTAACAACTGAATCACACCCTGCTGCGTTTGTCTCTGTAAACGTTGCTGTGTTATTTGCTGTTGTATAAGTCACTCCATCAATCCATAGAAAAGGAGCACAAGCTAATTGAACATCTGTTCCCGTGTTTGAGTTATTAATTGTCAAATCTAACGTTACAATTGAATCACATCCTACTGCGTTCATATAAGTAAAAGTAGCAGAACTGTTCGAAGCAGTATACGGATTTCCATCAAGCCAAGTGTATGTATCACATGCCGTAATAACATCTGTACTTGAAGATGATGAATTGATTGTCAAATCCAATGTAATGATTGAGTCACAACCTGCTGCGTTCATATCTGTAAACGTTGCAGTGTTATTTGACGCAGTATATGTCATTCCATCAAGCCAAGTATAAGTATCACAAGCTGTGATGACATCTGTACTTGAAGTTGATGAATTGATTGTAAGGTTAATCGTCATAATAGAATCACAACCTGCAGCATTTGGAATTGTATCCATATACATACCACTCATTGTGTAAGTCTCATCTCCACTAGGAACAGTGTAAGTATCACATGCCGTAATTGGAGTTGTACTTAAAGTGAACGTATTAACTGTCAAATCCAATGTAATAACTGAATCACAACCAGCTGTGTTCGTCTCTGTAAACGTTGCAGTGTTGTTTGACGCTGTGTAAATGACTCCGTCAATCCATGTATATGTATTACAAGCTGTAATAACATCAGTTGACTGAGAAGTGTTAAGCGTTAAATCCAATGTAATAATTGAATCACAACCAGCTGCGTTCATATCTGTAAACGTCGCTGTGTTGTTTGAAAACTCATACGTGATTCCATCAATCCATGTGAATGGTCCACAACCTGGTGCCTGAACATCCGTAGTTGCAGATGACGAATTGATTGTAAGGTTAATCGTCATAATAGAATCACAACCTGCAGTATTTGGAATTGTATCCATATACATACCACTCATTGTGTATGTCTCATCTCCACTAGGAACAGTGTAAGATTCACATGCAGTAACTGGAGTTGTACTTGAAGTTGACGTATTAATAATAAGGTTAATCGTCATAATAGAATCACAACCTGCAGCATTTGGAATTGTATCCATATACATACCACTCATTGTGTATGTCTCATCTCCACTAGGAACAGTGTAAGAATCACATGCAGTAATTGGAGTTGTACTCGTTGTTATTGTATTAATTGTTAAATCCAAAGTAATAATTGAATCACAACCTGCTGTGTTCATATCTGTAAACGTTGCCGTGTTGTTTGACGCTGTATAGATCAACCCATCAATCCATGTATATGTATCACAAGATGTGATCACATCTGTACTTGATGTTGACGTATTAATAACAAGGTTGATCGTCATAATAGAATCACAACCTGCAGCATTTGGAATTGTATCCATATACATACCACTCATTGTGTATGTCTCATCTCCACTAGGAACAGTGTAAGATTCGCATGCAGTAATTGGAGTTGTACTTGTTGTTAACGTGCTAATTGTTAAATCCAACGTAATAACGGAATCACATCCTGCGGCATTCACATCTGTAAATGTTGCTGTGTTATTCGACGTTGTATATGTCATACCATCAATCCACGTATACGTATCACAAGCAGTAATCACATCTGTACTTGATGTTGGTGTATTGATTGTAAGGTTAATCGTCATAATAGAATCACAACCTGCTGCATTTGGAATTGTATCCATATACATACCACTCATCGTGTATGTTTCATCACCACTAGGAACTGTATATGTAATACATGCAGATTCAGTAATCATTGAAGTTGTATTCACGCATGGGCAACCAACTGAGGCAGCACCAGGAGTTCCAAGAACTTCAAAACCATTGATTATAACACCTGTAACTTCAGTTGCTGCTGACCAATTGGCTCCATCATTATTATCTAACAAAGGATCACACAAACGCAAAGAAGCTCCTCCACCGTCTGGTTGACCTGCTGCAGATCCTGATGGCCATACTCCTGAATCGTCAAAGTTTACTGAATCAACAGTAACCCCTAAACTATTCTTTAAAGCTATTGACTCTCCACCATTACTCAACCCTCCGCTGAATTCAGCATCAGCATTGGTACCATAAACGATTCCAATTGCCACTGAATCAATGGCAACAACAAAATAATCACCACTGTTGATCGTTACATTTCCAAAAGTGTAAGTGACACCATTGGAAAAATAATAGCCGTCCATATTGATTGGCAGAGCAGTTGGATTAAAAACTTCAATAAACTCTAGAGAGTCCACTCCAGATTCTGGAGGATTGTACATAATTTCCGTAATGACGACATCTTGTGCTTGAACCACATTTGGCATGACAAGAGCTAACATCACGAAAAATAAAAAGGAGAATTTTTTCATTTTTCTTGATTTGATTAATTATTAATAATTGTAAAACTACGCACTTAAAAGTTACTAAATAGCACTTATAGAATTGCCTTCTGGTTTTTAACATTTACAGGAAAACCTAGTAGCGCAGCTGAAAAAACTATTGGAATCGGCCTTTCCTTATTACCAGTAGAGAGTGGCGATAACGAAACATGCTATGCGTAACATAGACTTAATATTGGACCTGGTTTTTTAACATCTCACCACGTAATATTGCGTGGTGCGGAAGTA
Organism: Crocinitomicaceae bacterium; assembly: GCA_047630755.1. Lineage (GTDB taxonomy): Bacteria > Bacteroidota > Bacteroidia > Flavobacteriales_D > Crocinitomicaceae > UBA4466. The sequence continues at coordinate 19,970 of JBLHYG010000015.1, forward strand.
CGAAAATTATCATTTTCACATAAAAAATCAAAGAAGAAGAAGAAGAAGAAGAAGAAGAAGAAGTTTATTATTGAAACATTCTTAATTTATCTTTAAGCGATTCATCGAAAATATTTTTGCTCATTTTCGGATCATCCAATTTCATACTTCTAAAATTGGTTTCATCATCAGCAAGAAATTTCTTATCATTATTTGAATCGATGGCAGTCTTAATTAAGATTGAATTTGTTTTCGGCTTCAAAGTATATTCAATGTAAAATTCATCGGGTGGAGTCACGGCTTGGAAATTCATCCCGCTTAAATCGGAAACATATAACATGACAGGATCTTGACCGTTGTGCTTTCCATCTTGATTGTAATCCTCTTTCACGACTCTATAAATAATCATCGGATTTGTGAACTCCTTATGGACTGCAAAAGACAAGATGTGAAGCGAATCAAGTATCAGTGGATATGATTCTCCCGAATTCGAGTTGTAGAAAAGTAGGTTACGGATATCGTAATTCTCGTTATCGTCATTTACATATTCGACGGATGCACCCTGATCAAAATAGCCAACGCTGTTCGCGGCAAATGCAATATTAGACACCCTCAATTCTTCCATTTCACTGACTGGTTCTACAGGAGCCTCAACAATTTCAGGCACATAACTCGATCCAACGGGAAATAGCGTTATACTGTCCAATCCGCAATCCAAAGGATCACCGATAATGAGTCCTTCGTTTTTTACAATTTTCTCTTTTTCCTTTGAGAAATCCTTTTCTTCAGAGCAGGATGAAATCGATGCTAGAATTCCAATCGCTGCGAATAGTTTAATAGTCGTCATGGATTCAAAGTAGAAAAATGGATCCATATTCAGTTCTTAATTAACCTACTTTAACGAAAAAATCCTCCCCGATTGTCTCGAAGAGGATTCATATAATTATCATTTGACGAAAATTAGATCGTCATAATGTCCTTCTCTTTAACTATTAACAAATCATCAATTTTTTTAGAACTTGTATTCGTAATTGTTTGAACTTCTCCTTCAGCATCTTTTTGCAAATCTTCTGATAAACCGTCGTCTTTTAAAGACTTAATCATATCGATCGCATCTTTTCTATTGTTTCGCATTCCAACTTTAGCATGTTCAGCTTCTGATTTCGCCTTTTTAACAAGATCTTTCCGTCTATCTTCGGTCAGACTGGGTACAGATATAATTAACATCTCACCATTGTCCTGCGGAGCCAATCCAAGGTTCGCATTTACGATCCCTCTCATTACTTCCATCAACATTGGTTTCTCCCATGGCTGAACGGTAAGTGTACGTCCATCCAAAGTATTTACGTTTGCAACTTGTTGAAGTGGTGTTGGTGAGCCATAATAATCAACCATTACTCCATGCAACATTGCAGGTGATGCCTTTCCGGCTCTTATTTTCAATAATGCAGTTTCTAGGTGTTCGATAGTCTTTCCATTTGCCGACTTCAACTCATCATAGATCATATTTAAATCTTCAACCATGCTTCTAATTATTTAGTTTCTAACTATCGTTCCAACTTCTTCTCCCTTAAGAACCTTAATTAGATTCCCAGGAGTATCCATATCAAAAACGATGATTGGTAAATCATTTTCTTTACAAAGTGTAAAGGCTGTCATATCCATCACATTCAATCCTTTACGGTAAACATCATCAAAGGAAATCGAATCGTATTTCGTGGCATCAGGATTCTTTTCCGGGTCAGCAGTATAAATTCCATCAACACGTGTTCCTTTTAAAATCACCTCAGCATTCACCTCAATTGCTCTAAGCGACGCTGCAGAATCCGTTGTGAAAAATGGATTTCCAGTTCCTGCTCCAAAAATCACAACACGTCCTTTTTCAAGATGACGCACTGCTTTTCTACGAACGAAAGGTTCTGAAATCTCCTTCATTTCAATTGCCGATTGCAATCGAGTTTGAACGCCAACCGATTCCAATGCTGCCTGAAGCGCCATTGAATTAATCATTGTTGCCAACATTCCCATGTAATCACCATGTGTTCGGTCCATTCCACCTTCTTCGGCTTGAACGCCTCTAAAAATATTTCCTCCTCCAATTACGATTGCAACTTGAACTCCTGCTGCGCGAATCTCTTTGATTTGCTCCGCATAAATAGCGAGTCTATTGTTGTCAATCCCGAATGCCTTATCTCCCATCAAAGACTCTCCGCTCAATTTCAGGAGTATACGTTTGTACTTCATTTTTAGATTTTTGAAACCGAGCAAATATACTATTCCGAATTCGAAGATTCAAGCAATAAAAGATTCAATAAGCTAAACTTATTAACGATTGAATTCGATCACCAGAAAATCAAGGCCAATTAGTCCCGAATGAAATTCAACAAATGTCCTAAGTACACTTCGAAACCAAGTTTAGCAGGAACCTCCGAATGATCCGATCCTTCGACCCGGATTGCAGTACTTTCAGTTCCGCCATAATTTGCATAAATAAGTTCTCCGTTGTCAATTGAAACATAAGTATCTGCTTTACCATGAAGCCATAATAATGGTGCATCTACGTCTTTAATATTCTCGGAATTCTCAAATTTTAAATCCGTAACAAATTCAGCTTGAACATTGATTACAGTCGAACCATTCACCAAATGCTGAACCGAAGCCAAAGGTGACTCAATCATCAGTTTTGCAGGTTTAAAATCCGTTCGGTAAGCAGCTCTTTCAATACCGGGGATCGCTCCAAGGCTGTAGCCGTAGTACATCGTTTTATTCGCATCAGCCCCTTGACTGATCAACCAATCGATGGCTGCATCAGTATCTTCACTCAATCCAGCTTCAGATGAACTGCCTTCTGACATTCCATATCCTCTATAATCAAACATGAAAACCCCGTAATTGTATTTACCTCCAACGTTGGCCAGTAATGACGCGCGAGAAAAGTAATTGTCCATATGCAAAGACTGACCGTGCAAATAAAGCAAAACAGTATCAGAAGAAATTGTTGCTATGTCGCCGATATAAAGTCCATAAATTTTATAAACTTCTCCCGTAGCTTGATCCGTTGAGTTCATTTCAACCAAAGTGTAGTTTGCTGCATCGGCAAGCATGGCTTGAGGGATTTCCACTTCGCCTGAAAAGTTTTCAAACACATAGGCTTCCAATTTGGTACCTGGAAATGCCAATCCATCCAAAACGACTTTCTTACATCCGAAAGAAACCGATACCAAGACAAGAATTAAAAGTGCATTTTTCATGATTCTTTCTTTTTACTGTTTAACATTTTTCTGAATCCAAAATAGAACCCAGTCGCTCCGTTTTCTCCAGTTATTCCTTTATACGGAACAAATGGCGATGCACTATTCAAATAGGGAGCTATAAATTTGATCTCAGTGAACAATTCCCATCCCCGTTCTTTTCCTTTAAATACGTGTCCAACCTGAGGGCTAAACAAAACGTAACGATTGCGTCCTTGTGTTTCAATACCAGCAAAATCAAAGTAGTTATTGATTCCAAAATAAAAGTAGTTCCTTCGTTTACCATAATTATAGTAAGCGTTGACATCCAATATTGGCCACAATTTTGCTTTGCGATCGTTAAAGTCATAGATAAAATTGAATGAAGGTGTTACAGATATATGAGGTATCCATTTCCCTTTCAATTTAGGAGTAAGGTAAGTTACTCCTACATCGATTTGAGCGTTGCCAAAGAATAAAGCGGTCGTGTGAAGGCCGCCGTGGAGTGTTAAATCGTCTCTCAAACCGTACCCAACTTCCAACTGAGTCAAAGGCACTGGAATAGGAGCTCCTGCAAAGTCAATGAACGGCCCTCCTAAACTAATACCAACCGCAAGTTGATCTTTCTCTAGAGGCTCTACAAAGCGTGAAGGCCCACAGGATGTTATCAAAATGGCCGCAAACAAAAAGAGTAGTAATTTCATAATTTAGAATATAACAAAAAACCCTGATACCAATAGGCACCAGGGTTTTTAAATAATTTCAATTTATCTTAAGATAAAGCTAAACGTTTGAATTCAGTAACAGTCAAACCAGACTCAGCACCGTTAAGGAACTGCTCTACAGTTTGTTTGTTATCTCTAACGAATGGCTGGCTCAACAAAGTGTTTTCTTTGAAGAATTTACCTAAACGTCCTTGAGCAATTTTATCAGCCATTTCAGCAGGTTTCCCTTCTTGAATAGCTAAATCTTTTCCAACTTCAAGTTCTCTTGCGATAGTCGATTCATCGATACCTTCTTTGCTCAATGCTAGAGGATTCATTGCAGCAACTTGCATTGCCACTTGTTTACCCGCATCGGAAGCAGCCTCTGAACCATTAGTCAATCCTACTATCGTAGCCAATTGATTTCCTGGGTGGTTGTAACCGACAACGCATTCAGCATTGATTTTCTCGTAACCAGAGATCACCAACTTCTCACCGATAACACCGATCTGTTCGATCAATTTTTCAGAGATAGAAAGTTTTTCGTTGTAAGGCAATGCTGTCAACTCATCAATGCTATCTGGCATTTTATTGATAGCGATATCAACTAATGATTGAACAAAAGCTTGAAAATCAGAGTTCTTTGCAACAAAATCAGTCTCACAGCTTAATGCCAATACAACACCTGATTTACCATCAGCAGTTGATTGAGCGTAAATCAAACCTTCTTTAGTTTCATTGTCACCTCTTTTAGCAGCAACTTTTTGACCTTTCTTACGAAGAACATCAACTGCTGCTTCGAAATCACCGTCTGTTTCAACAAGAGCTTTTTTGCAATCCATCATGCCTGCTCCCGTTTGCTTTCTTAATTTATTTACATCTGCAGCTGTAATTGCCATGGATATAAGTTTTAAATATTAGTAATTCTATTAATTATTTCAAGAAGAGTCACTTGCTGTTTCAAATTCAAAACCTTTCGTTCTCTCTCCTTTTGACTAATTACTTAGTCAGGTCATCTTTGGATTCCCTTTCGACTAATTACTTAGTCTCTTTTTTTGCGTCTGCTTCTGGAGCTTCTTCAACTGCTGGAGCTTCTTCTTTCGATTCTGCTGCTTTTACCGGAGCTTTATTAGCTGCTGGTTTTTTAGCTGCTTCTTCCTTAGGAGCTTCTTCAGTTTTTGGCGCTTCAACTACTGCTTCTGCTGCAGGTGCTTTTTCAACTGGTGCTGCATCTGCTTTCGTTTTAGCCGCTTCTTTCTTCTCAGCTTTCGCTGCAGAATCTTTAGCTGCCATGTCCTTGTCGCTCTTACGCTCAGACAAACCTTCTTTAATTGCTCCACAAATCTCATCCATAATAATGGTAATCGATTTAGTAGCATCATCATTCGAAGGAATAGGAAAATCTACCAACTTAGGGTTAGAGTTCGTATCTACCATTCCAAATGTAGGGATGTTCAATCTTTTTGCTTCAGAAAGTGCGATATGCTCTTTCAAGATATCAACGATAAAAATAGCCGCAGGTTGACGAGTCATGTCTGCAATAGAACCAAAATTCTTTTCTAGTTTTTCACGTTGACGTGTTTTAAACAAACGCTCTCTCTTGTTCAATGTTTCCCAAGTCCCGTCAGTCTTCATCTTATCGATAGAAGTCATTTTACGGATAGATTTACGTGTTGTTTGGAAGTTCGTTAACATTCCACCTGACCAACGTTCTGTTACGAAAGGCATGTTAAGTTCACTAACTTTATCAGCGATGATATCTTTTGCTTGTTTTTTAGTTGCAACGAATAAAATTTTCTTCCCAGACTTAGCAATTTGCTTTAAAGCTGCTGCCGATTGATCAAGATGAGCAATTGTCTTATTAAGGTCAATAATGTGGATACCTTTTTTTTCCTCAAAGATATACGGCGCCATTGCTGGGTTCCATTTTCTTCTAAGGTGTCCGAAATGAACACCTGCATCTAATAAATCTTCAAATTTAACTTTTGACATTTTTTCTTTTTTAATTGTTTACGTTCCTTTAGCAATCAATCCAAGAGGGGCTTTCGCAGTACTCAAAGACTTAGATACTAAACAATCGTCAAAAAGTTCTCTTGATACTTCCGATAAAAATCGAAACCACAGAGAACAAATATTTTTTTAACGTTTCGAGAATTGGAATTTCTTACGAGCCTTCGGTTGCCCTGGCTTTTTACGCTCCACCATTCTAGGGTCACGTGTCATCAATCCTTCTGCTTTCAATAAAGCCTTGTTCTCTTCATCTATTTTCACCAATGCTCTTGAAATCCCTAAACGGATTGCTTCAACTTGACCATTGATTCCTCCACCTGCAACATTTACTGTTACATCATACTGACCAACTGTATCAGTCAATTCAAATGGTTGGTGAATTTTAGATTGAAGAACAGATACAGGAAAAAATTCCGTGTAATCTCTTTTATTGATCGTTACCTTTCCTTTACCTTTTGACATGTAAACTCTGGCAACCGACGTTTTTCTTCTTCCTAATGTGTTAATTATTTCCATGCTGCTATTTAAATGTATCTAAGTTTAATACTTCAGGTTTTTGAGCTTCTTGACCGTGCTCAGTTCCTTTGTAAACTTTTAGATTAGTAAATAATCTTCGTCCAAGCGTACCTTTAGGGAGCATTCCCTTTACAGCTTTTTCGATTAATCTTTCAGGATGTTTTGCTAACATCTGCTCTGCAGTTGTTTGACGTTGTCCACCTGGGTAACCCGTGTGACGGATGTACGTTTTGTTAACAAGCTTTGTACCTGAAAATGCTACTTTTTCTGCATTAATAACGATAACGTTATCACCACAGTCAGCATGAGGCGTGAAGTTTGGTTTGTGCTTACCACGAACTACCTTCGCCACCTTACTCGCTAAACGACCTAAAGTCTGGCCTTCAGCATCCACTACAAACCACTTTTTATTAGCGGTTTCCTTGTTAGCGGAAACGGTTTTGTAACTTAATGTATCCACAATATTGTATTTTAAAAATAAGACAATTCCCCTAAATTGGGGGGTGCAAAGATATGATTTCTACATTTATTAACAAACCTTTAGTGAAAAAGATTAAGGTTTATTATTTGAAGGATTTTTTAATCCGAGGCAAAGGTAAGGAAATCTAATGCTAGGTATTGTAAATTACAGCCTGTAAATTTCAAAAAAAAAGCAAGGATTCATTGCACAATAACATGTAAAGGAGCGGTGCGATTTCAACTCATTGAGGACACGCATGTTTCTAATGAATAGACCATATTTACAACCTATTCAACTGTATTCATCCCCATTCTGGATCTCTTGGTACAATCAAATAAAAACAGTTAAATAGTGAATCGAACCGGATGTGTTTTCAATCTCCAGAGGAAGTACCACCGAACACCCATTTGCTATAAATTGAGACAGTTATTTCTTAGGTCGAAAGAAACAAATAAGCATAACATTAAAGGTAATAAACAAGAAAAATGGAATTCCTACTACTTCTTTTTGAATGCGTTAATTGCATTCACGGTAAACTCTGACAAAACCAATTCCCCACTCATTTCGGCTCTTTCAGAAAGAAGCGTATCCCAATTCTCAGTTCCTTCCCAGAAAATCTTCTTGAGAAGCTCCATCGCCTGAGGATTAGATGTCGAAAGTTTATTCGCCAACACCTCAATTGCGTCATCCATTTCTGATGCAGAGTCGTAAATCTCAGTATACAATCCTTTTTCTCTTGCCCATGAAGCCGGCATCCACTCGGTCGCGTTAATTGCCAATTGACTCATCGCAGACATTCCAATCTTACGTTGAACGGCAGGACCAACCACAAATGGACCAATTCCAACCGCAAGCTCTGAGAGCTTAACATCAGCAAATTTTGTTGCGAAACAATAATCAACAGCGGAGGCTACACCTACCCCACCTCCAACAGCTTTTCCATGGACACGTCCGATGATTAATTTTGGACATTTCCGGCATGCGTTAATGACATTTGCGAAACCAGAAAAGAACTTCTTCCCTGTTGGGAAATCTTGAATTGAGATCAACTCATCGAAACTAGCACCAGCACAAAAAGCTCTTTCACCCGATGATTTCAAAACAATAACTTTCACGTTATCATCCTGTCCAATTTTTGCAATTGTATCCGCAAGTTTTTGTAGAATTTTACCCGGTAGTGAATTACTCAATGGGTGACCAAATTCAATCGTTGCAATTCCTTTCTCGTTGATAGAAACTTCAACATGTCCTTGGTGAATAGCGTCAGACATAAAAAATGTTGTTTTAGGTGAGTTACTTTTTTTGACGATTGTCTTTGGCAGAGGCAATTTTAACATCAATTGCACGGCCATTAATTTCCATTCCATTCAAAGCTTGAATTGCACTAATTGCATCGTCAGCCTCAACCATTTCTACATAACCGTATCCACGAGAACGTTTCGTATCCTTTTCATAAACCACATGTGCGTAACCTACTTTCCCAAATGTTGAAAATGTTGACATCAAGTCATCTGAAGTAATACTCCAATCCAGATTCGCTATAAATATATTTGTCATCTAACCTTTATTTAAGAGTAAAGCTGTCTGTTCCGATAAGCTGACCCTGACAGTATAGTTTCACTTTATAATTCCCTTTTGATAATTCTTTGCCCTTTAAACTATAATAGACGGCGACATCAATACTTTGATTTTGATAATTGATCGATTTCTTGTCTGAAAATGCCACTTGACCAGTTTCCAAAGTGGTGACATCGCTAGAAGACGTTTGAAGTGTTTTTCCAGACGGATCGATCACACTCATATAAACGACTTTGTTTCCTCCATCCGTAATTGGGTTTTTGCCAATTGTGAATTCAGAACGAATTTGAACGACCTTTCTAGCTCTAGACTCTTCGCCCATCTCGTTGTTCAGCTTTTGCTTCAAACCAACAGTTCTTATAGAATAGGCATTTAACTTTTGACCTTCTTTGATTTTTACAAAGCGATCATCCGCTAATTGAGCTGCAGAATCTCTAGACGCTGCAGTATAACCTAAAGTCTGAGTAGTTTCATCGAGATCATTTCTTAAACCGTAATTCAAGGTATGTAAAGAGTCAATTTCATAAACATAGCCCTTCATAATATCTCTTAGTCCGGCAATCTCGGTTTTTTGACGCGCAACAATAGAGGCATTAATTCTCCCCGATTTTTGGCTTGCATCAAGATCTGCCATTAAAAGCTCTATAGCTTTTTTTTGTGAGTCAATTGCTGCATTTTGTTCTGGAGTACCGTTCTTCTTAAGCTCGTCATAGGTTCTAAGCATGGTGACGAAATCCTCGCGAAGGTCATTTGACATATCGCCAACATATTCCTTCAGCATTTCATTCATGACTTTCATGTCTTGAGTGAGCTTTGTGTTCTCTAATTCAGCTTTGTTCAAAGCAGAGTTCTTGGAGGACCACATATAGCCCATAACACCCAACATTAGGAACAGGATAATAACGATGGCAATAAAGGCACCGTTACTTTTTTTTGGGGAGTTCATTTCTTCAGACATAAATATCAATTTAGGAGATATACCTAATATACGAATGTATAGCGTAAATGTTCAATCTTAATTCCAAAAAAAATGTAATTTTTCTGGGGAAAGAATTTATGCTTCCTCTAAAGAGTACGTGTAACTCTCCATGATTTGGTTAGCCAGCAATTTTTTACATGCCTGATCTACCATTTTATCGGCTGCTTCTTGATTACCCGCTTCAACGAATAATCTAACGTGTCTTCCAATACGAACACCTTCAATAGCGTCCAAACCTATATTCTTCATACTACTAGTCACTGCTTTTCCTTGAGGGTCTAACAATGCATCCAATGGCATCACGTCTATTTCGGCCTTAAATCTCATCCTTCTTCTTTTTTAAAAATATGATTCCTACTAACGATAAAATCAGATACAAAATTACAATTAATGCAATAGACCAAGTCTGGAAAATCAAAATTAATGCAGTACTTATTAACAAAAATGAATATCTGATTTCATTCGATTTCCATCCAAAGGTTTTAAATTTTAATGCAAACATCGGAAGGGGCACAACCATAAGTAAACTCATGATGACAATCAGAATGGATAGGTTGACAGGGTCGTAGAGCATTTGCATTGTTGGGGTATACGTAACATCAGAATAACACAGGACCAATGGGAACGTCATGAAAAACAGGGTAAGCGCAGGAGTTGGCAATCCAATAAAACTGTTTGTTTGTCTTTTATCGACATTGAATTTAGCCAACCTAAACATGGCGAAAAATGGAATAAACAAAGCGAAAAACGGAAGTGCGAACAACTGATGCCCTTCGAATATATCCCACAAGAATGCATCCATACTATAATTGATCACTTCATAATGATGATTGTTAATAAAATCATGAACATCCATTGACATTATTACCATCATAATAATTCCTGGAGCGATTCCAAAAGTCACCATATCAGCTAATGAATCCATTTGCTTTCCCAGTTCACCATCGGACCCTATAAGCCTGGCTATAAATCCATCAAGAAAATCGAAAATTGCACCAGCAAAAATAGCAAAAGGAGCTAAATCTATCCGTCCCATTATTGCTAAAAGAATCGCTAGAATACCAGACAGCATATTGGCTGCAGTAAAGAAATTGGCTATATTAAACATTGGACGCTATGAAATATTAAATTTGCACTGAAAATAATCAACTAAAGACGTCTAATATTCGTCTAGTAATTGAACTACATTGCAAAGAATACAATTTTTTAGTGAAAATGCTGTTAATGACATATAAAAATCTACAATTGATGAAAGCCAAAGGTTTAGTTATTATATGTTCACTGCTATTTTCTGTACAGTTCAGTTCAGCACAATCAGATCCAGTATTAACAAATACAATCGCTCCAAAATATTCGAATGAATTCCTCTCCATTGGAGTAGGTGCAGAAGCGTTAGGTCAAGCCAATGCAGTTGTTGCGCAGACAAACGGCGTGAATTCTGGTTATTGGAATCCAGCAGGATTGACACAAGTTGATAAATGGCTGGAAGTTGGATTGATGCACTCAGAATACTTTGCGGGAATTGCGAAATACGATTATTTAGGACTTGCACATTCTATTGATGAAAAAAGCACCATTGGATTTACAGCTATTCGTTTCGCGGTAGACGACATTCCAAACACAACTCAGCTGATCGATAATAATGGAAACATCGATTACGATAGAATAACATCTTTTACGGCGGCTGATTACGGTTTTTTGTTTTCATACGCTAGAAAACTTCCTATTAAAGGACTAAGCGTAGGTGGGAGCTTCAAAGTTATCCATAGAAAGATCGGGAGTTTTGCAAAATCATGGGGATTCGGGATTGATGCCGGAGCTCAGTATGAAACGAAGAACAAATGGAAATTCGGTTTGATGTTAAGAGATGTAACCTCAACATTTAATGCTTGGGTATTTACATTGGACAGCGAAACACAAGAGGTGTTTCTAAATACTGGAAATGCATTACCAGAGAACGGACTCGAATTGACTTTGCCAAGAATTATCCTTGCGGGTTACAAAAAGTTCGATCTCGGTAAAAAAGGAATTTACACGTCAAGTGAAATTGACATCGATATCACAACTGATGGTCGACGTAATACTGTTTTAAAAACAGACCTCCTTTCATTTGACCCTCATGTTGGAGTTGAAATTGGCTTTAAAAACTATGTTCAATTGAGAGCAGGTGTTTCGAACATGCAATTCGTTAAAAACTTCGATGATTCTGAATCATTTAACATTCAACCAAACATTGGAATAGGATTAAATATTAAAAACTTCTACCTTGACTACGCGTTTACAGATATTGGCGACGCTTCGGTGTCACTTTATTCACATATCGTTTCGCTGAGAATAAAACTTAACAAGCCCAGTGGACCGGGCGGAACTGAATGAAAACAAGACACTACATAACGCTACTTCTTCTACTCGTTTCATCGTTTATAACGAACGCACAGAATTATGGGAACGAGTGGATCGCTTATAATCAATCTTATTATACATTTCAAATCCACGAAACTGGAATTTACAAACTGGATTATGCGACATTAAATGCATCTGGAATTCCACTTTCATCGTTTCAATCGGATAACATTCAAATTTTCGGGAAAGAAAAGGAAATTCCAATCCACGTTGCCGATGGCGGCGATAATTCTATTGACCCAGGTGATTATGTCTTGTTTTATGCCGAACGCAATGACGGATGGCTGGATTCTACCATATTCGTAGACCCGAATACTATAGGAAACCCTGGATACAGTCTTTACAATGATACTTTATTGTATTTCTTTACTTGGAATTCGAGCACGAATAACTCAAGATACGTGGTTGAATCAGATGTGAATTTTGGTGCTTTTTCTTCCGTATCTGATTTTATCATTGAAAAACACGAGACTTCTTTGTTTCAAGAATACTTCGAAGGCGTAAAAATATCGAATGCTTCAAGTTCCTTCTATACCGCAGGTGAAGGTTGGGGGAAAATCAAAAACAATGGGGCATCTGGAGGACATATTAGTTATTTAACTGCAAGTACCCCCTCCCCGTATTCAGGACCGGGTGCACCAAACGCCATTTTTACCGGACGCTCGGTTTCGGTTTCTGATGCGAGCACATCAATACCTGGTGGCGATAATCATCATTCAAGTTGGGTTATTGGCGTTTCAAATACAATTCTTCAGGACACCACTTGGAAGGGATACAAGCAAAATAGAGCTTATGCTGGTTTTAACCCAAACCTTTTATCAAATGGAAACACAACCGTTCAATACCAAATAATTGGCAATCTCGGCGCAGCTACAGACTATCAAGCTCCGCAATACTTTTCAATTGAGTATCCAAGAGCGTTAAATTTTAATGGAAGTAATACTTTAGATTTTGAGGTGATTAATGACCCTCAAGGAAAAATCAGATTGGACATTGCATCTGCGGGTTACAACCAACCTTTGATGCTTGTTCATGGTGATACGCCTCGAATTGTTCCTTTTATTCCCAATGGTGGATTTCATTCAGTTCTAATTCCAAATAGTGGAAATGGCACAAACCAATCTGTGATCTACAAAGATTCATCAATGATCTTAAATGTTGGAACATTAACGGCCGTAAACGTAAACGGTAGTTTCACAGATTTCTCAACCGCAAACTTAGAAGGTGCGCTGATTTTAATTTACCATCCATTATTGCAAGGTCCGTCTGAGCAATACGAAGTTTACCGAAACAGCCCAGCAGGAGGAAGTTATAATGTATTAATGGGGAACGTTGAAGAATTGTATTTGCAATTTGGAGGTGGAATTCAAAAGCACACAAACGGTGTCCGCCGATTTGTAGATTTCGTTTACGACAATTCAACGGCAAAACCTGTTGGATTGTATTTAATGGGAAAAGGCCTAAGAGAATCAACATTTAACCTTACAACTTCAGACGGTCCTGGAACGAGGCAAAATGCCGCTCGTTTCGGAATGCAATTAATCCCTTCCTTTGGACAGCCATCTAGTGATGTTGCAATCACAGCGAGTCTAACCCCTGGCGGTGCAACATGGTCTCCACTGATGCCAACAGGTAGAATTTCGGCACGAGACAGCGTTGAATTACAAGATTATTTAAACAAAGTTATTGAATACGAGGCGGAACAGGATCCAATGTCTGTTTATAACTCTGCAACTAAAGATTGGCAGAAACATGTAATTCATTTCGCCGGAGGTTCTAATGCGACTGAGCACCAACAATTCCAGTCGAACATGAACAGCATGGAGTCTAAAATAGCTACAAGCTTTTTTGGAGCTGATGTGATGCGCGTTTACAAATCAAGTTCAAACCCATTGGATCCGACAATTTTGTCAGGTGTCACCGATCGAATTTCTGAAGGAGTTAGTTTAATGAGTTACTTCGGTCACGCATCAGGAACAGATAGTGGATTTGAAATTAATCTGGACGATCCTGCTAGTTGGGACAATCAAGGGAAATATCCCGTGATGCTTGTTAACTCCTGCTACAACGGAAATATTTTCCAAGCTACAAATTCAAAATCAGAGGAATTTGTGCAAGTTGCTAACTATGGTGCAATTGCCTACATCGCTTCCGTTGGACTTGGATTTGCAAACACACTCAATGACTACTCTCAAAATTTTTACACGAAATTAAGTAATACGGAATACGGCTCTACCCTTGGCCAATTGATGAAATCCAACATAGAGTCGATGCAAACATTCAACTCTCTTATATTGGAAACAACCTGCATGCAAATGGTGTTAAATGGCGATCCAATGTTGAAAATGAATCCGCATTTAGCGCCAGAGATTGAAATGACTCCTCAAAATGTATCGTTCTCGCCAACAGACTTCAATTTAACTGTTGACTCTATTACAGTCGAAATTGATCTTAAAAATTTAGGTCATTCCATTGTAGACACTTTCCATGTTGTTGTGGAACGAAATTTCCCAAACAACGCTACAGATTCAATTTACATTATCCCCGTTTTAGGACTTGATTACACAAAAACAGTGACATTAAAAATGCCATTGCAACCCAATATCGCTGTTGGAATCAACAACTTTAACATCACGGTTGATATTCCATCTACTGTTCCAGAGCAGTATGATGAGATTGGTAACAATCAAGTATTAACGAGTCTTTTCATAAACATTGATGGAATTGTCCCCGTTGTACCCTATGAATTTGCAGTTGTCCCAGATAGCTTAGTCACAGTGAAGGCATCAACAGTTAATCCTATTGGCGACTTCAATACCTACCGTTTTGAAATTGACACTGTTGATTTTGAAGGAACAGTTCCTCAAAGTGGCGAATACCGTTACTCTATTCAATCTAGTCTAGGTGGCGTTAAAGAAGTCGACCCAATGGATTGGAATAGCGTTACAACTGGGCTTAGTAAGCCTTTGGTTTGTGAAGACAGCACCGTATACTTTTGGAGAACTTCAATTGTTGGAGATGACATTTGGCAAGAATCATCATTCCAATACATAAAAGGGAAAACAGGCTGGGGACAAGACCACTTCTATCAATTCAAAAAGAATGGTTTTTTCAATATTGATTACGATAGACCGACACGACGCAGAGAGTTCGCACCAAACACGAAACAATTAGAGTGTGTAGCAAATGGATTCGATGGAACTGTTCAAATTTATTACAATAGATATTCAATAGATGGAAACCTTATAGCATATGGTGTTGGATCCGGCCTATCTCACAAGCTCTTAGTAGTTGTAGTAGATTCAGTTACCCTGGAGCCTTGGGAAACATATGTAGCAGATACGACAGGACCATTTGATATCTTCTATAATGTGGACCATCAATTTGGAAATAATAATAACGGTATTTCGGCTAGTGGCTCTGTTATTAAACCGTGGAAGTATTTCACTTTCCGACAAGATAACGCTGCCCAATTGGCCGCTTTCCAAAATATGATAACAGATTCGGTACCCAATGGACAACACTTGTTAATCTATTCTCCAATGGGAGCTCGATATGACTTATGGGATTCACTTGCTCCAAGCATGTACAGCACACTTGCAGCTTTAGGAAGCGACAGTATATATGCAGGTCGACCCAACCACGCATTTGCGATGTATGTTAAAAAAGGATACCCCTCCAGTTCCATTGAAAATGTTGCTACGACTATGGATGGTGAAACAAGCATAGTAGCAAACATGGTTGGTGACAACACAGGGCTAGAGACATCCACTACAATCGGACCTGCCTCAAGCTGGGGATCAATACATTGGAAACAAGACCCTGATGAAGCTGTCACTTTTGACACAACAGCACTAACTATAAAAGGTTTTAACATTTTTGGCGTTGAGCAAATTTCAATTGACACCTTATTCAGTTTGAATGACTCTATTATCAACCTTAACCCAATAATCGACGCCTCTTTGTATCCTTACATTAATTTGACAGCTACTTACCGTGATCCTGTTAATTTAACTCCAGCCCAAGTAGATCGCTGGCATGTACTTTTTACTCCTCTTCCTGAGGCTGCGATTGACGGGACAAGTCAATACACTTGGACTGTTCCAAATGATACATTAGAAGAAGGTGAGGATGTTCAATTTGCCGTTGACGTTAAGAACATATATACCATTGACATGGATTCGCTATTGATTTCCTATTGGGTGGAAGACGAGAACAATACGAAGCAATTTATTGCTTATCCGCGTCAAGATTCATTGAAAGCTGGACAAGTGCTTAGAGACACAATTACTTTCAGTACAGTCGGGCTCGGTGGAATTAATTCATTATGGATGGAAGTGAATCCTTATGTGAATGGAAGTTTATATATCACTGATCAACCTGAACAAGAGCATTTCAATAATTTACTTCAGATTCCATTCTTTGTTAATCCGGATGATGAAAACCCAATACTGGATGTTACATTTAACGGAAACCACATTCTAAACGGCGATATTATTGACCCGAACAGTGAATTATTGATTACTCTGAAAGATGACAATGACTTCCTAATAATGGATGACATTTCAGACACGACGCTATTTGGGATCTACTTAACAGATCCAAATGGACTTCAGAAAAGAATTCCGTTCGATGATGCTATTGGAAATACAGTTATGCAATGGGTTCCTGCAACATCTCAAAACAAACGTTTTAAAATTATTTGGCCGGCAGAATTCACATTGGATGGGACGTACACCCTATTTGTTCAAGGAACAGATCGAAGCGGCAATGTTTCTGGTGAAATTGAATACAAAGTGACTTTCGAGATTATTCATGAGTCGACAATCACCGCAATGATGAATTATCCAAATCCATTCAGCACGAGCACACGCTTTGTGTTTACATTGACTGGTTCAGATGTGCCGGACGATGTTATAATTCAAATCATGACCGTTACAGGACGCGTGGTAAGAGAAATAACTGAAGACCAACTTGGATTAATTCAAATCGGAAGAAACATCACTGAGTACGCTTGGGATGGAACGGACGAATTTGGCGATCCACTTGCGAATGGCGTTTATCTATACCGAGTGAAAGCTCTTATAAATGGCGAAAGCATCGAACATAGAGCTTCTGGCGCTGATCAGTATTTCAAGAAGGACTTCGGTAAAATGTATTTGATGCGGTAGATTTGATAGTTCGATAGTTCGATAGTTCGATAGTTCGATAGTTCGATAGTTCGATAGTTCGATAGTTCGATAGTTCGAAGAGTAATCAAATCGAATGATCGAAAAGCATAGCGCTCGAAAATCAATAAATCTAATTTTAAAAGAATCGACAACTAAATATCGCAGTATCATCAACAAGATCTAATTTTCCTTTCCATTCATCCAACTTAGAAAAGATAAGACTGTTCATGTCATTCATCCCCAATGGATAATAATTATTGACCAATTTAACGAGACGTTCTGACCCGAAAAACTCTTCAGATTCGTTTTCAAGTTCTACAACACCATCGGTATAGAGAACCATTGTTGTATTCGGACTTAGGACGACTTCACCTATATTTATAAACGGAAGTTCATCCAACATTCCCAAGCCAATCGTTCCTTGATCGAGATCTTTGACCGTTTTTCCATTCGTTAAAAATGGATGATTGTGTCCTGCGTTGACGTAACTCATTTTGCGGCTCACAGCGTCGTAATGTGCAACGAAGAATGTGATGAACTTTTCACCTTTCGCACTGCTCATTACCTTTTCATTGAGCTCCTCCATAAGAGATTGCATTTCGAATTTCTTGTATTGAAACAATGCGCGTAATGTGGCTTGGAAATTTGCCATTAACATCGCAGCCGAAACGCCTTTCCCAGAAACATCGGCAATACAAATAATATATTGGTCGTCGCCAAGAGGAATGAAATCATAATAGTCTCCACCTACTTCGTGACGTGGCTTATACATCGCCGAAATATCCATTTTCTTATTTGTCGGCAAGTCAGCAGGGAAAAGCATTTTCTGCATTACAGAAGCGACCTCCAATTCCTTTTTAAGACGTTCTTGCTTAATATCGACTTGAGCCATTCGCTTGTTCTCGATAGCCACAACAATTATATTTGCCAGGGTTTGAATAAAACTCATATAGTTGAGCGTCTTCGCAATATTCCCCTTTCGCTCTATTCCAGCAATTAGAATGTAAGCCAAAGAGCGGCCTTTATGGGAAACAGGAACAATAACATCAAAGTCCATTAATAAATCCGACTGAGAGGACTCTATTTCTGTAATTTCAAGGAAGCGACCCAATTCTTTATCAACGTCAATGTTCTTTACTTTTCCTTTGTATCCAACCCTTAATAAGCACGTCCAAGCGTCTTGTTTATTAAAAAACACAAACTTGTCGTAACCGAGTTGCTCTCTTACAATAAACTCAAACAAACGTGTCAATTCAGCAACATCTTTGTTCAAATTTACAGCCGTAGTTATGTCCAATAGCGAATTCAACTTAAAATCTTTAAGTTCAATTTGACTTTCTAAACTTCTAACTACTTCCTCTCTCATTTTATAAGTTCTCGAGAATTTCTGGCAATCTTCTTAATGCTGCCATTTCTTTAAATTTCACTTTTGAATCAACGCAAGGACTTCCGAAATACGTTTTTCCTGCTTGGAGATTTTTACCAATTCCGGACTGCGCATAAACAGTAACTCCTTCTCCAATGACTACATCTGGAGCGCAACCGACTTGCCCCCAAAGCGTAACGTTGTCTTTAAGAACAACACATCCAGCAATTCCAACATTTGCGGCCATAAGGCAATTCTTTCCAACCACAGTATCATGTCCAATGTGAACCTGATTATCGATCTTCGTGCCTTCACCTATTTCCGTCATTGCTGAAACTCCTGCATCAATAGTGCAAAGAGCACCTATTTCAACTCTCTTTTTAAGGTGAACCGCTCCAACTGTATGCATGCGATCAAAGCCTGTATCTTTCTTTTTGTAATAAAATGCGTAATGTCCAATCACAGTATTCGGACCAACAATTACATCATCTTCTAAAATGCAATTGTCTCCAATTACAGCTCCAGGATAAACAATAACGTTCTTTCCAATCTTCGCTCCGTGCCCAATAAAAACATTCGGATATATAATCGCGGATGGATCTATAGTACTGTTTTCAGCAATTGATACAGATTGCGGAACGTAGGGAGAAAAATGCCTTGTGAGCTTATTAAAATCATCAAAGGGTGTTTTAGAGATGATCAAAGCCTTTCCTTCTGGACATTCAACCTCCTTGTCAATCAAGATAGTTGTCGCCGCACTAGAAAGCGCTTTATCATAATATTTCGGGTGATCTACAAACACCAAATCACCATCAACAACCTTATGTATTTCGTTGATACCATTGACTTTGTGATTCTCATCACCAACGAATGAGCAGCCTATTAATGCTGCAATTTCTTTTACTGTATATAATCGATTCAGTCTCATTTGAACATTTTACCTAGTAAAGATAAGCCATAAGCTCCCCAACAATTGGCGCTCTCGTAAATGTTATGCGCCTCAAAATGTTCATAGCATTAACCCATATTTCAAGTGGTTTGGATTACAGGGAAACATCCATAAAATTCACAAAGGCATTTCTGGTAATAGAATTACCCCTAAAAGATGCTCTTATCATTCTGAATCCTTTCTTCGGACTCTTGAAAATTCATGGAAGATTCAATATTGTTTTGACTATTTTTACGTTTCTCGTTGCTAACCAAATCAAAATTTAATGCCCGGATTTAACCTTCGTTCAAAAGCTACATTTTCCAAAGAAGATGGCTCTTATAATAATGACGGATTAAAGGTCACGGATTATTATTCCGACGACGCTATCGTTTTGAATTCGCAGACACCAAAGAATTACCCTTCAGAATTTATTGCCATTGATGACCGTTTTAAAGTTTGCGTGGAAGGAATGATTTACAACCTCGAAGTCAAAGAGGAACTTCCGAAGCTTTTGGAATTTGTAAAATCAAATAACGAGACAGAAATAGCAACAATGATTGCAGACTGGGACGGTGAATTCGTTCTGATCATTATTGACAAAGAAGAAAACAGATGCCTTGTGATCAACGATTCATGGGGAAGACTTCCGGTTTATTATTGGTCATCGGACGGTCAATTTATCATTACAAGAAACATTTCGTACATCACTCAAAATATTGAACTGGAATACGATTCCGAAGTTCTGGGAATGTCAATCCTACTTGGATTAACGCTTGGGCAAGACACAATGTGGAAGAAAGTCTTGAAGCTTCCACCCCACTCGATCATGACGTATGATTTGAACGAAAACAAGCTGTCCGGAGGAAGTTTCTTCGATTTGAACACGGTAAGCGGTGATTACCACTTGGATGAGTTAAAAGATGAAATCAAGGATGTTTTTGAAGAATCGTTGAAATCGCGATTGGATAAAATGGAGAACCCAACCTTATCCTTAAGCGGCGGATTGGACTCTCGATTGATTGCCGCTGCGATTAAAGATATTGACAGTAAAGTTCCATTTATAACGTACAACAGAACAAATGGAGTCGACAAGCTGGATTATGTTTCATCAAAGCAAATCATTGATCAATTAGGAACAAAAGATCAGCATGAAGTCATTGAAATTGGAGAGACAAAACTGGAGGATGCTGACGAGCTTTTAGCGTTCAAACAGGGATTAAACTACCTTTCAATGAGCTACGTTCTTCCGTATTACAAACTGCACGAAGAGCGCAACATTAGTACCATCACTGGAGACGGGGGAGGAAAGTGGTTTGTCGACCTCTATCCGTTGAAGAACTTAAGCTCAATGAAAAGCCTCATCGGATATATTCTACGCTACAATGCCTTTTGCAGTATTGAAACTGCGGCTGCGATGGCAAACATCAGCCCAAGTGTTTTGAAGGAAAAGTTAATTAAAACCTTGAAGGAATATCCGTTTGCAAGCTATAACGACAAGTATACTTTTTTCCTCATTCGAGAAGCTGGAATCAACTGGGCCTTGGAAGGAGAGGATCGTAACCGACAATATACATGGAGCTCAACTCCGTATTACAATCCAAAATTGATTCGCCTGTGTTTAGCAATGCCTCAACGCTCGAAGGAATACGGAATGCTTTATAAATATTTGTACAAGCAGTTTCCTGGAAACTTGGAAAACGTGAGCAACCCGAACTGGAATGAAGTTGTCGAGGATTCAAAAAGTGTTCGACGCATTCACAACAAGCAAAAAATTAAGGGATTTATTCCGGCGTTTCTACTTGAGAAGAAAAAAGGAATTTCAATGAATGATTTCGAATTCTCAAACGAATTGCAATCAATCGTGAAAGATTGGGAACATAACGATTTACTAAATCTATCGACCTTAAAGGATAAAAATTCAACGAACTTTTACTGGCAACTTTTTACGCTAACCAAGTTGATGAATTCTAATAATTAAGCAATTTTTCAAGCTCTAATTTTACTTTCGCTGCATTTGTAAGCAACGTCGCTTCTAGAATTGAATTCAAAGGAATTGCCGGTGTATCAACCGACCCAACAATTGAAACAGGCGCATCTAAGTATTCGAAATTATCGCGCTGAATTCTACCAGCCAATCCTAAAGTAAACGAAGCCTCAACAGACTCTTCAGTAACCAACATCACTTTGCTGTGTTTTTTCGAAACTTCGTTAATCTTATCAAAATCCAATGGGTTCAATGTTCTTAAATCAATGATTTCAACTTGATCTTCAATTCCTTTGCACGCTTCGATTGTCCAGTAAACGCCACGACCGTAAGTAATCACAACACAAGTTTCACTTGCGTCAATTTTATCTTGAGCTGCTTCCTGAACCACTCTCGCCTTACCAAATGGAATTACGTAATCCTCATCCGGCTCAATCGACATTGCCCCTTCTGTTCCTTCAATTTTAGACCAATACAATCCTTTGTGCTCCAATAGAACGACTGGATTCGGATCGTAAAACGCGGCTTTAATCAATCCTTTTAAATCAGCTCCTGTTGATGGATACGCCACTTTAATCCCTCTAATATTTGTCAAAATCGACTCAACACTTGAGGAGTGGTAAGGTCCACCAGAACCGTACGCTCCAATTGGAACACGGATTACGCAGCTTACAGGCCATTTCCCGTTTGATAAATAATACGATCTGCTCACCTCCGTAAACAACTGATTGAGGCCAGGCCAAATATAATCTGCGAATTGAACTTCTACGAATGGCTTCAACCCTGCGGCTGACATTCCTACTGTAGAACCAATAATAAATGCTTCTTGAATTGGCGTATTGAACACTCTGTCATCACCAAATTGTTGTGCTAAAGTCGCGGCTTCTCTAAAAACCCCTCCCAAACGCCCACCAACATCTTGCCCGTACAACAACGCTTCAGGATGTTTAGCCATTAATTCACGCACGGCAAACAAGGCCGAATCAACCATTACAGTTTTCTTCTTCCCTTTTGGCTCTCTTTCCCCTGCCTCCTCCGTAATTGGAGTTGGCGCGAAAATAAAATCGGTGATTGATTCTGGAATTGGATCTTCAGCGTTTAATGCTTTTTCGTATTCTTCATCAACGAACTTCTTAGTATCCGCTTCGACATTAATAATGTCAGCTTCACCAATACCCGCTTCTCGAAGTAATTCTTTCAATTTTGGATATGGATCACGTGTTGCGGCTTCTTCCAAATCATCTCGGTACCACTCCTTACGAACACCAGAAGTATGGTGACCAAGTAAAGGAACTTTGGCGTGAACGATAAACGGCCTTCTTTCCGCGCGAACGATTTCGAAAACCTCTTTCATTGTTTGGAACGATTCTTCAAAATCACTTCCATCTATTGTGCGCACTTCGATTCCATTGAATCCCTTTGCGTATTGTGTAATATCTTGAGCTCTTGTTTCTTCTGCATTTGCAGAGATATCCCATTCGTTATCTTGCACCAAATAAACGATTGGATATTGTTTCAACGCTGCCATTTGGAACGCTTCAGAAACTTCACCTTCCGTACATGAAGCATCTCCTAGAGAACAAACCACAACCGGATCTTCGCCTCCGAAATCTTCAGCTAAACCCTGCTTTTCTTTGTATTGAATTCCCATTGCAACGCCCGTTGTTGGGATTGCCTGCATTCCTGTTGCAGAAGATTGATGTGGAATTTTAGGCATGTCATCTCTTTTCAAAGAGGGATGGCAATAATACGTTCTTCCTCCAGAAAAAGGATCGTCCTTCTTAGCGAAAACCTGCAACATCAGTTCATAAGGAGTAATTCCAATTCCGAGAAGAATGCTATCATCGCGGTAATAAGGCGCAACCCAATCTTGAGGTTTAAGTTGCATTCCACACGCAAGTTGAATCGCTTCGTGACCTCTAGAAGTCGCATGAACATACTTAGAAGTTACCTCCTTGTTGTCCTCATACTTTTCTGCGAGTGTCTTCGCGGTACACATCAATTTAAAGGCTTCGAATAGCGTTTCCTTCGATGTTTTCATTGCTTTGGTATTCTTTTTCTCGGTGATTTCTCCCATCTGCCGTTCCATTTTTTGGAGATCAAATATACGGAATCGATAGGACAATTAGGCACTTCTAACCTTGATACTGACTGATTATTTCACATTTGCAAAAAGGTGTTATTATTTTAAATAAGCAACAGTAAAGCTACTCTTGTCAATTCCAAATTATCAAAACTGAAACCATTTTCATACTTCAGGCGAGATAAAACCACAAAACTACGCTGCAATGCAACCATAGCCCCAACCATTCCATGAATATTTAACCCGCTTTCCATTTCGTTGGGAAATTTTTTCATCCCATTGGGAAAATACCGATCTGAAATCAAAGCAATTTGGTTCATTTTTGAAACAAGGTAAAACCAAGCTTCACCTACTGAAACAGAACAGCAAACTATTCAAACCACAAACCTAATACTATGAAAACACTAACATTAAGCATTATATTCCTTGGGCTGAGCTCGATTTCATTGGCTCAATCTCCAGGCAACGTCAGCTCAAACTTGGTCTTATGGTTAAAAGCCGATGGAAATGTTTACAATTCAGGAACGACACAAGCCTCAAACGGTCAAACAATCTCCAAATGGGATGGCGCTGGAAGCACAACAACTGACGCTAATGAAGACACAGGTGGTGCTGGCAATAACGGCAAACCTATTTTCAAAACCAGTACTGCAACAAACATTAATTACAATCCCGTTATCTCTTTTGATGGAACTCAGCGTTTCAGATTAAGTGCCAACACGCTAAATCCGGGAGCTGCGAACAATGCGATGTACGTCGTTAAAGCAACGAGTTCGGGAACAATATTTGTTCAGGAAGCAGCTGGCGCCGTAATACCAAAGCTCAATTCGGATGGGAGTTTAGTTCTAAGTAAAAATGCGGGCTGGGCAAATATCTCTGGTGGAGGCGACGGAGGAGGAGCAACAACATTCAACTCCTTTACAAAAACGAATTCCAATGTAGTCAATACATACTTGGCAGGCAAAGAATTCACATCTTTTGCAATGAGTGCAAGTCCACGTTCTTCTCTAGCAGGAACGAACTACATTGGAGAACGAGCAACATGCTGCAGTTCACCACTCAACGGAAACATTGCCGAAATCATTGGATACAATCAAACAACACTTTCTGGAACAGATAAAAGTCAAATTGATTCCTATTTGGCAATGAAATACGCTATAACGCTTGACAATACAGGAGGTGGCTCAATTGGTGATTATAGATTCAGCGACGGCTCTGTTATCTGGGATGCTTCAATTAACTCCAGCTATCAAAATTCCATTGTTGCACTCGCGAGAGACGATAATTCTCAACTAATTCAAAAACAATCACACACTTCCGATGATACAACTCGGGCATATCTATCGACACTTGCAACAAATAATTCGGGTAATGCTGGATCATTCTCCAGCAATCTCCAATCTGTTATCATAGGAGATAATGCGATGAAGCTCGCAAGTTTAGGATCAAATGAATTTCCTTCTAGCCAAGGAATCTACAGCCGTCTTGAGCGTGAATGGAAGGTTACGAATTCGAATTTTACAGGAACTTTTTCACTAGACATCACACTTGACAATCCAGGTTCAATAACGGCGTCCGATCTTCGGATTTTAATTGATACAGACGGTGACTTTACAAACGCAACACTTTACAACCCAACAATCACCTACGCTGCAGGAATAGTTACCATATCAGGACTTTCAACAAGCGAAATCCCAGCTGGATCAACACGCTATTTCACAATTGTATCAATGAATAGTGCAACTCCACTTCCGGTTGAGTTAGCAAATTTCAACGCGACAATGCTTCTTACAGAAGTTGAACTGACTTGGGAAACAGCGAGTGAAATTAACAATGATTATTTCAGCGTTGAGCGATCAGACAATTCTACTTCATGGGAAGAACTCACAAAAATAAACGGAGCAGGGAATTCTACAACTCTATTGAACTATCGCTATATGGATAAACAACCACTAAAAAGCGCATCCTACTATCGATTGAAGCAGACTGATAACAATGGTCAATTCTCTTATAGCCAAGTGATGAGTGTGAACAACGTAACAACAGGCGCCTCAGACATTCAGATTTATCCAAATCCAACAATGAATGTTGTGACACTCGAAACGAAGCACTCAGTTTTTGACACAATTTTGGTGTATGACGTTTATGGGCGAAACATAACTTCACTGCTTAATTTCATAGAAATCTCCAAGCATAAAGTAATGATTGATCTTTCAAACTTAGACTCTGGGGTTTACTCCATCCAAACGGGTAACACGGTGAAACGCATTATTAAACAGTAATTTAGGTATCGAAATAGATGCTCCGATAGAAATTCCTAACGGGACAATTGAACACAAAAAAGCCGCTCCAGTAATTGAAGCGGCTTTTTTATAACTTTCTACTTATTGTTCTCGATCACGTAATCCAAAACTTTAGTCATTAAGTGAATTCTGTCTTTCCCTCTCACATTGTGCTCGTGCATTGGATAAGGAAAGAAATCCATTTGAATTCCTAGATCAACAAACTTGTTAACCAATGAAAGACTGTGTTGCATTACAACCGTAGGATCTACCGTACCGTGAATCAACAATAAATCACCTTCTAAGTTGGCAGCGTGCGTCATTAAAGATGCTTTTTCATATCCTTTTGGATTTTGATCCGGCGTATCCATGTAACGTTCACCGTACATTATTTCGTAATATTTCCAATCCGTTACTGGACCTCCAGCTACTCCAGCGTTGAAAGTTCCTGGATGACGTAACATTAAAGATGTCGTCATGAAACCACCGAACGACCAACCGTGAACGGCCAATCTTGATCCATCAACATAAGGTAAGGATTTCAAGTAGTCTACTCCTGTCATTTGATCTTCCATTTCTACGGTTCCCAATTGACGGTGAATTTGCGATTCAAAAGCAACACCTCTTTCCGCTGATCCGCGATTATCAACGGTGTAAACAAGATATCCTTGTTCTGCCATCCAATACATCCAAAGGCTTGCACCGTCCAACCAAGAATCAGTTACTAATTGTGCATGCGGTCCGCCATAAACGTAAACCAAAACAGGATACTTTTTCGATGGGTCAAAATTACTTGGCTTGATCAAACGTGTGTATAATTTCGTTCCGTCCTTTGCATCAATTGTTGAAATTTCAGCGGTACCAATTGTGTAATTTCTCAATTTGTCTTGGCTTTCCATTTTAATAGAAACGACTTTTCCTTTACTGTTAATGATCCAATCGTTATTCGCTACCGTGTGGCTCGAGAAATTATCATGGAAGAATTTTCCATCATCCGAAATCTGAACGGAATGCGATCCATTTGCTCTCGTCAAGATTTTCACTTTTCCTTTAAGACTTACAGAATAAACATGTGATTGTGTCGGAGTCTCTCCCGTCGTAGTATAATAAACTTGCTTGTTCTTATATTCCATGATATCCTTCACAACGAATTTATGATCCGTTAACTGCTGAATAAGGTTTCCATCAAAATCGTAATAATAAAAGTTGTTGTATCCATTTCTCTCTGAAACCCAAACAAAATTGTTTGACCCTTCCAATGGAAAGAAAGCCGGATGCTCAGGCTCAACCCACGTTTTACTCGTTTCTTCAAACAATGTTTTTACAAATTTTCCGTTTTTCGCACTGAAAACATTTAGCCACATATGATCTTGATCTCTGTTCACCTCAGCAACAACAACGAACTGATTGTCTGGCGTCCAAGAAACATTTGTCAAATAATTTTCTTCACCATTTCTTGTAGTAATGTAAAGCAATTCACCTGAATTAATGGTGTAGATTCCAACTCTCGCTGTTTCAGTTCCACCGCCCGCCATTGGGTATTTTATAGACTTTAAAGTTCCTGGAGTTGTACTATTGTCCAACAGTGGATAATCACTCACCTTTGACTCATCCTTTTCATAGAACGCCAATGATTCACCAGAAGGAGACCAAAACAAACCTTCCGTAATTCCAAACTCACTTCTTGCAATCGCTTGACCGGCAACAATGTTTTTGTCTGTGTGCGTTGTTACTTGCTTCACTTTTCCACCTTTTGCAACTACATGAATATTATTCTCAATTGTGTATGCTAAGTTGTAAGATTCAGAATGAAACTTAGTAACCTCTGCTGTTTCAGGAGCTTGACGAACCAACTCTCCTGTTTTAGAATCAACATCATAAACGTAAAAATTCTTTCCATCACTGATCATGAATTTCGTTTCACCGATCCATTTCAATCCGTAAAAGCTACTGAGTTCTGATTTCAAAGCCGTATTCAATTCCTGAATTGTTAGCATTGTATGAACTTCGGTGTCCTTCACTGAAGAAGTCATTAGCGTTTGATAATTACTGGTCACGTAGGTGTAATTGTCTCCACCAGGAATCCATCTGAACTGATTCAATCTATCTGGACGAAGTGATCTATACTGTTGACTTACCGCTTCAGCCAAACTCAAATCCTTTTTCATCTGAGCTCTCTTCGGCTCATTTTCATTCATCGGTCCGCTTTGTCCGAAAGAACTAAACGACAATAATGCTATAAATACTATGTTTAAATACTTCATATTCTTTGTTTTGGTCTACTATTCTATCTAAAATCCTTCCAAAGATAATGAAGTTGTTAAGGCTTCATGAAATAAATACTCAAGTGGTTTTTAAAATACTACTACCTTTGCCTCAAATCCAAACAATTGACATGAAGCATATCTCCGTAGAAAGCATAGAAAAAGCGATCAATAAAGTCGACAACTTAAACGACGAGGGCCTTGAAAAACTCGCTGAAACATACGCGTTAGCCCAACAAACATTACTAGGATATGTAATGTCGGCGGCAGTAGAGTATAAAAATGATCAATTGGAAGGATTGCTTATTTATTACTACTGTCTTATCTCGGAAACGTTTACGCAAGAGCAAGCGCAACTGAAACAAATTAGTGATGAAGATATCGAGGTTTTTGAAGAGCCCTTTTTTCAAATGTTAGATGAGTACTTTGACAAGGACCAAGAAGATCTCATTACTGATTTTACAGACCAACCAGAACTAATTCGCTTCATGATGTTGGAAATCACAACAAAAGACGAAGACGGAACTTCTTTGGATGACGACACTGCAACGCAACTGTTTATTGTAACCTCTGCAATGATCACGTTAATGAACAGAGCAATCAAAGATGAAAACGCCTAAAGAAATCATTGATTTGATGATGAAAAATGATCTATTCAGTCAATGGATGAACGTTTCTATTCTATCAATCGACAAAGGGAGTTGCACGCTTCAATCAACGATTCACAAGGATATGCTGAATGGTTTTGAAATTGCTCACGGCGGAATTACGTATTCCTTATCCGACTCGGCTTTGGCATTCAGCTCTAATGCTTATGGATATCAATGTGTCAGTATTGAAACTTCGATTTCACACATCCGACCAGTGTTCGTAAACGATGTTTTGACAATTGAATGCGAGGAAATCCATAGAGGAAAAACAATTGGGATTTACTCCGTAAATATAAAAAATCAAGAGAACAAGCTCGTTTCTAAATTCAAAGGAACTGTGAATATCTCTCAAAAAGAATGGTAACTTCAACCGTACTTCTATTTTGAACAATTGGAAAAGCTCCAATCCCGATATCAAAAGTCTGAACCAAAATAATCGTACATTTATTTTACTTTAACCATTGTTCTGAACCTAACTAACCCATAAACCAATGTCTAAAAAAGAAGAAAAAGTCTACATGGTGGATTTCGTGATTCGTCATTTATGGCACAAGATGTCGAGAATGTACAATCAAAAAGCCAACGATTATGGCGTTAGTATTTCCGTCGGTTTTATTCTACTGAATGTTGACAAAGAAGGCACTCCTAGTACTCAACTTGGCCCCAAAATGGGAATGGAGCCCACGAGTCTTTCTAGAACCTTAAAGACAATGGAAGAAAAAGGATTAATCTATAGAGAAGTTGATGCTCAGGACAAACGAAAGGTTCTTATATTTTTAACGGAAGATGGTCTTGAGAAAAGAAGAATTGCCCGTCAGGTAGTTCTTAACTTTAATGACAGAATCGTTTCAAGTATTCCCAAAGGAAAACTCAAAACTTTCTACGAGGTTGCAGAACGCCTAGACATGTCTATTGACAGAGAATTGAGCAACTTCTAAATTGGACGAAACATCCAAACCTCTTATCCATTACTATCATTCACGAATCGCCAGATTCAACTTTGTGTCCAATTGAATTTCAATATTTTTCATGAATAATATTTAATTATGCGTGCATAGTATTAATTATTTTACTATTTTTGGTTAAGTGAGCTCTAAAAACAAGGATTCATCAGTGAATTTTTATAACTTACTGAGCTTAAGATCAAGAGTAAAATAAACTAACAACATGAATAGACATATTCGCAAAGTAGCAATTATAGGATCTGGAGTAATGGGTTCAAGAATTGCCTGTCATTTCGCAAATATAGGATGCGAAGTTGAATTGCTAGATATCGTTCCTCGCGAACTAAACGACCTTGAAAAGAAGAAAGAAGTCAGTATGGATTCTGATCAATTCAAAAATCGAATTGTAAATGAAGCACTAACTTCTTCTCTAAATTCCAACCCCTCTCCCATTTATAGAAAATCTTTCGCTTCCCGAATTAGAACGGGAAATCTGACGGACGATTTGGCAAGAGTAAAAGACTGTGATTGGATCATCGAAGTTGTAATTGAACGCTTGGACATCAAACAACAAGTTTTCGAAAATATTGAAAAACATAGAACCCCCGGAACGTTAATCACGACCAACACTTCTGGAATTCCAATCAACTTAATGCTTGAAGGCAGAAGTGATGATTTCAAAAAGCATTTCTGTGGATCTCACTTTTTCAATCCTCCGCGTTATCTACAATTACTCGAAATTATTCCATCAAAGGAAACTTCACCTGAGGTGATTGATTTCTTAATGGATTACGGTCAAAAATTCCTCGGAAAGAAAACAGTATTCTGCAAAGATACTCCGGCGTTTATTGCCAATAGAGTTGGTGTTTATTCCATAATGTCATTGTTCCATGCTGTTGAAGAAATGGGATTAACTGTCGAAGAAGTTGATAAACTTTCAGGACCAATTCTAGGCCGTCCAAAATCGGCAACCTTCAGAACGTGTGACGTCGTTGGACTGGACACCTTGGTTCATGTAGCCAATGGATTAAAAGACAATTGTCCAGACGACGAAGAGAAAGAGCTTTTCAAATTGCCCGACTACATTTCGAAAATGGTCGACAAAGGATGGCTTGGATCGAAAACAAATCAAGGGTTCTATAAAAAGGTCAAGGATGAAAATGGCAAAAGCCAAATTCTAACCTTGGATTTAAACACATTGGAATACCGAGAAAAAGCGAGGGTAAAATTCCCGACGTTGGACATGGCCAAACCAATTGATGATCTTAAGCAAAGAACCAAAATGCTTTTCATGGGAATGGACAAAGCAGGCGACTTTTACCGAAAATTATTCGGTGGTCTTTTCGCTTACGTGTCCAACCGACTTCCTGAAATCACAGACGATCTCTATAAAATAGACGACGCGTTGAAAGCTGGTTTCGGATGGGAACTCGGACCTTTTGAAACATGGGACATCTTAGGATTGGATCAAGGACTTAAAATAATTGACGGTCAGAATAAGAAAGCCGCGGCTTGGGTTTCTGAAATGAAAGAAGCTGGAATTAAATCATTCTACAAGACCGAAAAAGGTGCTAAATATTTTTACGACGTCTCTAGCAAAGCGTACATACCAATCCCAGGCGGAGAGGAAATCGTTTCACTAGAAGTACTTCGAAGCGAAAACAAAGTTTGGGGCAATTCTGACACAACAATCGTTGATATCGGAGATGGAATTCTGAACCTTGAGTTCCACACCAAAATGAACACCATTGGAGGCGGTGTAATTGAAGGCATTCAAAAAGCCTTGACACTTGCTGAAACAGAATACAAAGGACTTGTAATTTCCAACACGGGACAGAATTTCTCTGCCGGAGCAAATGTTGGAATGATCTTCATGATGGCAATCGAACAGGATTATGACGAATTGAACTTTGCCATAAAAACGTTCCAAGATACTATGATGAGAGTGCGCTACTCAAACATACCAGTAGTTGTCGCGCCGCACAATATGGCTCTTGGAGGAGGTTGCGAAATTTCACTTCATGCCGATAAAGTAGTCGCACACGCTGAATTGTATATGGGACTTGTTGAATTTGGTGTTGGGCTGATTCCTGGCGGTGGCGGAACGAAAGAATTCGCAAAACGCTTGTCTGATGAATACGTTGCTGGCGATATCAAAATCAACCGAATGAGAGAACGCTTTTTGACAATTGGTCAAGCAAAAGTATCTACTTCGGCGTATGAAGCTTTCGATCTTGGCTATTTAAGAGAAGGAATTGACGAAATAGTTGTCAGCCGCGAATACCAGCTTACACGAGCAAAAGAATCTTGTTTGAAAATGGCCAATAAAGGATATGTTGCTCCAAAACGAGAAAAGAACATTACCGTTATGGGACAAGAAGGACTCGGAATCGTTTACGTTGGAGCAAATACAATGTTCTCTGGAAATTATATGTCAGAGCACGATCTTTTGATTTCTGAAAAATTAGGATTCGTTCTTTGTGGAGGAGATTTGTCACAAAACGAAACGGTTTCAGAACAATATATTTTGGATCTGGAACGAAAGGCATTCCTTGAATTGTGCCAAGAAAAGAAAACACTTGAGCGCTTGGAAAGCATTGTTAAGAAAGGGAAAATATTAAGGAATTAGAAATTCATAATTATGAATTATTAGTTAGGGGTTAAGAGTTTAAAATGATCGTCTAAAGTCTAACCGCTAAATTCTTTTTAAAAAAAATAATAAAATGGGAAGAGCATATATAGTTACTGGATATCGTACCGCTGTTGGAAAAGCGGGCAAAGGTGGATTTAGATTCTACCGACCTGACGATCTTGCAGCAAATGTTGTAAAGCATATTATGGCACAAGTTCCGCAATTGGACAAAGAGCGCATTGATGATGTAATCGTTGGAAACGCAACTCCAGAAGCGGAACAAGGATTAAATGTTGGGAGAATGATTTCATTGATGGGATTGGACACTGTTAAAGTTCCAGGAATGACTGTCAATCGATATTGTTCCTCCGGATTGGAAACGATTGCAATTGCAACGGCGAAGATTGAAGCTGGAATGGCCAATTGTATTATTGCTGGAGGCGTTGAGTCCATGTCAGTAATGGCGATGGGAGGATGGAGAATTGTTCCAAATCCAGTAGTCGGAAAAGAGAACCCAAATTGGTATTGGGGAATGGGACTGACGGCCGAAGCTGTTGCCAAAGACTTTAAGGTGAGCAGAGAAGATCAAGATGCATTCGCTTTACAATCGCATGAAAAAGCAATCGCTGCAATTAAATCAGGTCGATTCGAAGACGATATCGTTCCTATTGATGTGAAACACATTTTCCTTGATGAAAACGAAAAGCGTCAAGAAAAAATCTATACTGTTGATACAGATGAAGGACCTCGATCAAGTACTTTAGAAGGACTTGCACGATTGAGACCTGTCTTTGCAAATGGAGGTTCGGTGACTGCTGGTAATTCATCGCAAACATCTGACGGCGCGGCATTTTGCCTTGTCATGTCTGAAGAAATGGTGAATGAACTTGGACTGGAACCTATTGCAAGACTGGCTTCTTACAGTGTTGTTGGCGTTGAACCAAGAATTATGGGTGTTGGACCAATCGATGCTATTCCAAAGGCCATTGCTGCTGCGGGATTAAAGCAAAATGACATTTCATTAGTTGAACTGAACGAAGCATTTGCCTCACAATCTTTGGCTGTGATTAGAGAAACGGGATTGAACCCTGATATAATTAACGTTAACGGAGGAGCAATCGCCCTAGGTCACCCACTCGGATGTACTGGAGCTAAATTGACGGTTCAGATAATGAATGAACTGAAAAAGCGCGACGAAAAATACGGAGTTGTGACAATGTGCATTGGAACTGGACAAGGTGCTGCAGGAGTGATCGAGATGTTGTAACTTCACAACGTGAAAATCGAACATTTAATAAAAAACGCTGGGCACCAAGAGTTACTTCCGATTCAAAAGAAGTGCATTGCAGCCTACCAAGAGAATTCAGAATTAATTCTGCTTTCTAAGACAGGATCTGGAAAAACAATTGCCTTTTTACTCTCCGTAATATCGAGAATACAGGAAGATCAAGATTGTATTCAAGCCGTAATTATTGCTCCCACCAGAGAATTAACCCAACAAATTGATCAAGTATTCCGATCATTGAAAAGTGGTTTGAAAGCCACGCTTTGTTATGGAGGTCACTCTGTAAAAGACGAAGCAAACAGCCTAAAAGCAATTCCAGAATTGGTGATTGCCACTCCGGGTCGTTTGCTGGATCACATCGAAAGAGGGAACGTTAATCTTATGGATTGCGAAGCTTTGGTCATCGATGAATTTGACAAATGCCTTGAAATGGGGTTTGATTACGAGATGGGTAAAATCACTCGTGAATTCCGTAAAGTAGAAAATATCCTTCTCGCTTCAGCAACGAAACCCGAAGACATTCCTGATTATTTAAATTTTGATTCTCCTCACGTTCTTGACAATCTTATTGAAGATGATGTCATCAATATTGAAGAATTCGGAGTTCAATACAAAGGAAGCGTATTCAATGCGCTTGTAGAAACAGTTTGCAGTTTTGGAATCGAGAAATCAATCGTTTTTTGCAATTACAGAGAAGTTGTTGAGGATGTTGTTCAGCGCTTAAATGATGAGCGAATTTATAGCATCGGTTACCACGGAGGCTTGGATCAAGGGGAACGAGAACGCGCGTTGATCAAATTCCGAAATGGAAGTTACAACACCTTAGTTTGTACAGATCTTGGCGCGCGTGGATTGGACATTCCAGAAATCAAACACGTTGTTCATTATCAATACCCAAATAGCTTAGACGCCTTTGTTCACCGTAAAGGAAGAACAGCGAGAATGTCAGAAGACGGTTCCTCTTACTTGTTCATTGGACCAGAAACGCAATTGCCAGAATATTTAGAAGACCCCACTGATTTCTTCCGACCGGGAGAATACTTGGACACAACTCCTGAATGGGAAACGTTGTATTTCAGCGCTGGAAAAAAGGAAAAAGTGAATAAGATTGACCTCGTTGGATTTTTATCGAAGAAAGGGCAATTGGGGAAAGGCGAAATTGGCTTAATCACTGTTCTTGATCACACGTCCTATGTTGCTGTGAAGAAATCGAAAGTGAAAAATGTTTTGAGTCTGATACGATCAGAAAGAATCAAAGGCAAGAAATTGAAGATTGAGGTGTCGATGTAACCCTCTCATTTCTTACTGAACTTTATATGCTGAGCACGAACCGTTTTTTCGGCTAGCTTGTTCTGCACCGTAAACATAGAATTTTTCTTCCCTCCTGCTTCTTTATGATCGGGGTACCACTTCCATAGAAACCCACCTGCGAAAAAATCTTGATCCCAAATATTGTCATACATAGCTGTCAAAGCCCGGACTTGGCAACGCTGATCAATTTTTTCATTTTTCGTTACACTATAACTCCATGGAGTTGCCGCACATCTCCGAATACTTCGGTAGCCGTATTCCGTAAATATTATTTTCCGATCGACTGCTGAGCTCAACGAATCAAAAATGGGAATGTACTTCGACCAACCCAGATCCAAATCCTTTTTCTTCGGAATGCCAGCCTTACTAATTGGGAAGTAGGCATCAATTCCAATGTAATCAAGCTCCCCCCAAAATTTCACATTTTCAAAGCAGTCCCAGTTTTCAGCATACGTCAATTTACCCTTATAAACTTCTCTCACCTCCTTTATCAATCGCGAAAACAACTGAGGTCGGCTTTTCACAACCAACTGCATTTCAGTTCCAATACAATACATTGCAGAATTCTCTTCCGCTGCAATCCTTGCAAAAGCCATGATATAAGCCGTATAATCTTTTTCAAACTTCACCCACTCCTCTTCAGATTTCATTTCAATCTTACCCGTAAAAACACCATGCGCAATCCAAATTTGAGGCTTGATCATTGTCTTCACTCCTTGCTTATGCAATTCTTGAATTGCCACCCGCGTTCCATTCAACCCTTCCCCTTCCCACTGATTGTTATCTCCATAGAACACGGTGCCAGAATCTTTATAAGGCATGAAGCAATACGGAATAACCGCAACGTAATTTGCTCTAATCCTTACAATTGGAGGAACATGAATGGAGTCCAAAAGAAAGCGTTCCGACACCAAACTAACACCGTTAACCCTTTCATTAATAGTATCTTGAGCAGATATATTATTTATCAAAACAAGTAACAAAACTCCCAGTAAATATCTTAATCGTATTTCATTCATTTGCTTTCACAAAATACAACTAATAAATTTATTTTCTATTATGCATGCATAGCAATATTATTTTACTATATTTATGACATAGTACCAAAATCTTTACAAATGTCTGAAAACGAAAAGCCGATTAAAGGAGGAGAATTTTTAATACGTAAAACATCCCCATCTGATATATTTATCCCAGAAAACTGGACAGAAGAGCAACGAATGATTGCGGACATGTGCCATGATTTCATTGACACTGAAATACTTCCACATTTGGATCGTATTGATTCAATGGAAGAAGGATTGATGCCATCGCTTGTAGAAAAAGCAGGTGCGCTTGGTCTATTGGGAATGTCAGTTCCTGAAGATTTAGGTGGGATGGGTGTAGATTTTAAGACTTCACTATTGGCAACTGAATGCCTCGCAAGTGGCTATTCATTTTCCGTGGCTTATGGTGCTCACACAGGAATTGGTACTTTACCGCTGCTCTATTACGGAACAGAAGATCAAAAGAAAAAATACATTCCAAAACTCGCTTCAGGCGAATGGAAAGCAGCTTATTGTTTAACTGAACCTGGTTCTGGGTCAGATGCCAATTCAGGAAAAACAAAAGCAGTGCTTACCGAAGATGGAAAACATTATGTTGTCAACGGTCAAAAAATGTGGATTACGAACGCTGGTTTTGCGAACCTATTCACGGTATTTGCAAAAATCGATGACGATGATAAACTAACCGCATTCTTAATCGAAGCGGATTCGGATGGAATCACATTGAATCCAGAAGAAAAGAAAATGGGGATCAAAGGATCTTCTACAAGACAAGTTTTCTTCAACGATGTTAAAGTTCCAGTTGAAAACTTGCTTTCAGAAAGAGAGAACGGATTTAAGATCGCCCTGAACATATTGAACATTGGTCGGATTAAATTAGCCGCTGGAGTTATGGGTGGCGCGAAACAAGCCATCACAGAATCGGTTAGATACGCGAACGAGCGCTTGCAGTTTGGTCGTGAGATCTCTAAATACGGTGCAATCCGCTATAAACTTGCAGAGCAAACAATCAAAACATTTGTCAATGAATCAGCCATTTACAGAGCTGGACAAAACATTGATGATGCAATTGCAGGTTATGTTGCTGCCGGAATGGACAAAGGCGAAGCGACATTGAAAGGAATTGAGCAGTTCGCTCCCGAATGCGCGATCTTGAAAGTATCAGGATCTGAAGGTCTTGACTATGTCGTTGATGAAGCCGTTCAAATCTTTGGTGGAATGGGCTACTCAGCTGAATCTTCAGTTGAACGTGCGTACCGCGATGCTAGAATCAATAGAATATTTGAAGGAACGAACGAGATCAATAGATTATTGACTGTCGACATGGTTCTGAAACGCGCTATGAAAGGCGAATTGGATTTGATGGGGCCAGCAATGGCGGTTGCCGGAGAATTGATGAGTATTCCTGAGTTTGGAGACAAACCAACAGATGTTCTTGGAAATGAAGCATTGTACCTCGAAGGATTCAAGAAAACCGTTCTGATGGTTGCTGGATCGGCAGTTCAAAAATTAATGCAATCCTTGTCAAAAGAGCAAGAAGTTCTAATGAACATTGCGGACCTTTCAATCTATACGTATTTGGCTGAATCAGCTTTGCTAAGAGTTCAACAAATGATCGAGCTCAAAGGAGAAGAAGCGTGTGAAGCTCAAATCGCGATTGTGAAAACGTATTTCTACGACGTAGCGGATGAAATTAGCAAAGCAGCCAAAGATGCAATCAACTCTTTCGCAGAAGGCGACGAAGCGAAGATGATGTTAATGGGATTGAAGCGTTTCACGAAAACAGAACCCTTTAATCCTAAGGCAGCACGACAGTTGATTGCGACGAGAATTATTGATGCGAATAAGTATTGTTTTTAGGGGGATTATAGTTCATTCAAATACTTAAAGTCAAAATGATTTATAAACTGTTTACTCTATTTTTAATAGCTCTA
The DNA here is from genome assembly GCA_047630755.1 of Crocinitomicaceae bacterium. Classification (GTDB taxonomy): domain Bacteria; phylum Bacteroidota; class Bacteroidia; order Flavobacteriales_D; family Crocinitomicaceae; genus UBA4466. Next base: position 57,712 of record JBLHYG010000015.1, read on the forward strand.
ACAGTTTTAAGTTGTACTTCAAAAGAGGATTTAAGCACAGATACTTACAGCAGTAGTTTTAGTACTAAGCCAGATAAAATCAACTTCTTAGAGAAGTATTACACTCCTATAACTCCATACAAGGATATCGAATATCATATCGTTTATCATGACAACGCGAGTGGCAGAGGTGTCCCGGGTCCTTCAGACTTGTATATGAAATTAGCCCTAAAAATTCATAGATCTAACATCAATAAATGGATAGCTAATCATTTGGAAAGCAAACCAGTTGAGCTTTCCAAATGGTCTGAAATTCTCCCTAAAACCAAATACTGGAGCATGGAGGGTGAAAAAAAATACTATGATGATGGCACTGTTTGGATTGTTGACAACGATATAATACTGACCGGAATTAGAACGCATTGATACAGATATGCCTTCCAATGTATCTCACAGAAAACTTTGATGTAATTAAAATGAAACATTCAATTACGATAATCACCCTTCTGTTCTTCACACTTTCAGCTCAAGGCCAGAAATTAGATAGCTCAACATTAAGCACATTCAGTCCAAATTTTAATCAATATCTGAATGGCCTCAAAGAAATTTGTCAAGAAAAAGACACGGCAAAATTACACTTGTTCTTTGGAGACAGTTTTTTCGCTTCTTCATGTTGGGGAAACGAGAAATCATTCTCAAACTGGACTTCGTTTAAATCTCATTATGATTTGAGCCAAGAACCAAAAAGCAGCACTTTTTGGAAACTATTCATTAATCTTTCCGAAGATGGATACTATATTGATTCAATTACAGATCGTTACTCCATCCCAGCTTCTAATCATTTAAATCCGTCGAATAATGGAAAGAGGGCTATTCCCGATATTTATGAAAAAGGTTTTTATAAAGACACCATTATCGTATACGAAGACTCATCGTTAACTCAACCAAGCGAGACTCTTGCTGTAAAGGATAATAAATTTGGTGACTCATACCCATATAATTTTAAACTCATAAATGAAGAAGCGTATTTATGCTTTAACGAAGAGCGAAAATTAGGATTTGTATCATTTTATGATGTTGTATATTGGGAACTGACGTTTTTGTTTGAACAAATCGACGATAAATGGCAACTGTCTTTCTTACAAATCTGTGACTAGGTTTCATTCTGCGCTTAATTGTAAAACCACAAACACACTAAACGCAAGCATAGGTTCTATTCTTCGTTTGATAATTTAAGCGTTAAACATCATTCCTATCTTCAAGAAAACAATCTTTGTTACCCGAAACCGTTTTTGATAAAAAAACTACTTCTTCAACACAATCCCATCACCTGTAAACCCTAAAGCTGGCTTCGGCTCTGTAATCGCAGCAATCTCTTCAGCGCTTGCATTCACATCCTCTAAGAAATGCTTTTGCAATTCAACTGAAACCGTATCCCAAAACGCAATTCCGTGAATGTACGCTCCTGTTCCCGCCGGTGTTGCAGGTGGAATAGTAAAATGATCCTTGAAACGAACCATAAACGATTCACCATTTCCTTTATCAACTTTCACGAAACAACCTGCCTTTGCACATACTTCGCTTAAATCAGCTTCAATTGTAAACTCCATTTCACCCGATTGAGCTTCAAATGTTTTTACCATATCTGACACAGAAACTGCTTTCTTGATGTCAACTTTATATTTTCCGTAACTCTTACCGAGCTTAACTTTATCGTTTGAAGAGTCGCTTGACACTGCGCAAGACAATGCGATAATTCCTCCAACTAGTAATAATGCTATTTTATTCATGTGATTGTGTTTTTGATTCTGCAAATATCGGAAGAAGATTGAACTATTCAATATTCCGCTTCGTTAAATTTCTATTAATCACTTTTTGGACTTAAAGTAATCATGCTTTCATATTCCCAACTCCAATAGCCGTACTTATTATTTGCAATTGTTATGCAACTCGTAATTGACCCAATCCCGATGAGCATTGTTACGATTAAATATTTCTTGATTTTTGATTCTTGAGAATTCCATTTGTACATTTCATATCCAGTATGGATGATGGCAAGAGTTGAAATGGCCATTAATACGAGGTTATAATAATGTAATCCTTGCGGTAAGAATACAATACCGACAAAAAACAATGGAAGAGAAAGGAGAAGCACCATTGTAACTGCGACTCTACTTTGCTCAATGCGATTTGTGTTCTTCATGTTTATTAGACGCAATAGGCTACAAAAAAAGCCACTCTGCAATAACAGAATGGCTTCGTACTTTATTTAGAAGTTCCTACTTTAAGTAAGAATCTATAAAATCATATAATTGTAATGTTTCCTCATCAACGGTTACGTGGGTTACTTTGCACGCTGTAAGTAATCTTACCATAACATAACGGTTCTTCAAAGTGTTATCAACCATTGTCAATGTCGCCTTGTGAGATGCCTCATCAAAATCAACAACAAACATACTTTTGTAATAACTTGCACTCTTATCAATCGATTCTTTTGAAAGCGTTGATGGCAATGTAAACTCATATACACCTGAAGTTTTACTTGTTGCTAAGTCTTCTGCTCCGTTAGATACAGCAATTTGATGTGCTTCTTGCGAAAAGCTGAATGATACGAGACCAACAACGAATAATAAGGTAGAAATAATTTTTTTCATCTGTTCAATTTTAATAATGACGATAAATGTCATGCAATAGTTGTACCGCTTAGCTAAACTACAACTTTTTTTGCCAACTTTACCTCCGATGGGAAAACTTTTACTATACAAAAACAGGAATATTATTGAGGCTGGATGCGATGAAGCAGGACGCGGTTGTTTGGCAGGACCGGTTGTTGCTGCAGCCGTAATTTTGCCAGCGGATTTCTCGAATGACATTCTTGATGACTCAAAAAAATTAACGGAAGCAAAGCGTAATAAATTGCGTCCGATTATCGAAAAGGAGGCCCTCGCATTTGCTGTGGCTTTTGTTTCTGAAAAAGAAATTGACGAAATCAATATTTTAAACGCGAGCTTTCTTGCCATGCACAGAGCCGTTGCCCAATTGAAACAAAAACCTGAAATGCTTCTCATTGACGGGAACCGATTCACAACATATGAGGGAATTCCACACGAATGCATCATCAAGGGGGATGGAAAATTCTTGTCAATTGCTGCGGCTTCAATTCTTGCGAAAACTTATAGAGACGAGTACATGGAAAACATCCATGAAGAATTTCCTTTTTACGACTGGAAACAAAACAAAGGATACCCCACAAAAAAACACCGTAAAGCAATTCTTGAGAATGGTGATTGCATGCATCACAGGAAAACGTTCACTCTTCTTCCTGAAGATACATTATCGCTTTTCTAGAGTGCACAAGTCGTTGTTGATTTCTATACGCTAAGACCATCTTTCACGGGCTCTTTCTTCTTAATTTTGAAGTAAAACCATTCCCCTATGTTGAATCGGATTGTATTAGCAATCATTTTCTTAGCAAGCCTTTCATGGATTATCTATGTGGCAATCGACATTTCAAGCGAAAAAAATAATTATTCTCCGGAGTCTTTATTCAACAGTAAGGATGGTGAAGTTCTAATAGTTGCGCGTCCTTGGGAAGTCAATTTCATTGATCTTGAAAAATTTGGTGACGCTCCAAGTTATGATTTGATAACTTCATTAAATGATTCTGCCTATAGCAGGGGCTACTTCAGTCAGAAAAGAGACCATCTTCTTCTGGTGAAGGACGACAACTGGAGTACCGCTTCTATTGACTTATTATTCGGCAAAGGGAAAACGAATAATCTAGGCTCTGAAGAATTCAAGATTGGCGCTTACAATGGACGTTTCCATAAGACAAAGCTCTACCTTTGGAAAACAACTATTGACAACGAAGGCACAAAGAAAAGCAACTTCATTTTCGACAAAAAAGCCTCGGCCGCCATTTTTAGGTTTTCAGAAGCAGGCAAAATAAACAACCACTCGGACATCTATTTCAAAAAAGACGGAAAGATAAATTACATCACTAAAGACGCGAACATTAAGCAAGGAAGTCAAGTTCGAGATGAAACTCTATTTGCAGGAATCACAACCCGGAATTTTGATACGTATCAATTTTTTGAAAGAGATTACTACGCAACATTGGATGAAGATTTCAAAAATGGACCAATGTCGAAATGGTTATTAAACGGCTTCGTGAAACTCACATATCAAGGAGAAACTGTTATCATTTCAGATTATATCGGCGGGCAAGATCCAATTCTAATTCTCAATGATTTGAACCAGACCCAAGACTCGTCTCTTTTTTCCGATAAACTAATCAAAGGTTTTCCTTCTCAAAATTCGACATACACAATCAAGTATTTGGAGGATGCCGTTGTTATCTCTGAAAGCGCTGCACTGTGCGATCAAGTGATTGCCGATTACCGATTGGGAAACACAATCGCATTAGACAAAACAATCCGAGCGAAGATCTTTGGACAATTACCAAGAGCTGTTTCCGAACGAATGATCAGCAGCAAGGCTTCTTATTCGAAAATGGTCTATTCTGGAAGATTGATGGAGACACATACCGGGCATTCTGAAATGGCAGCACAGCCCAAAATAGCAAGCTCAATTTCAATGAGTTGTGGATTCGATATCGCTGACTTTGCCGTACTTCCAGGTAACGGAAATATTGTCGCACTTGGAACCAAGGGAGAAATCTTAGGTTTTCGAAATCACAAAACGGCTTGGAAATCAGATGTAAAAGTCAAAGCCATTGGTGAAATCCAATTAATCGATTTGCATGGAACAGGTGAAAACTTCATTTTACTCAATACCAAAGACGAAATCCACCTTTGGAACTTGACGGGCCATTACGAAACAGGCTTCCCAATTAAACTAGAATCTGACGCGACCAATGAAGTTAAATTCTATCGATGGAAAGAAAAAGGATATTTCCTTATTGCCGATGAAAATCAGAAAGTCTTTCAATTTGATGCGAAAGGAAGAGAGTTAAATATTATTTCTACAGGATTAGATATCAAAAGAAGAATCGATGTTTGGTCAAGTCAAAGACGACTTTTTGCAGGTTTTGCAAGTTCTTCACTATTTAAAATGTACGATATCGAAAAAAGAAAAGTGCATAGGGAGTTTCCAATTTCCGCCGGTTCCTTTTCATTGAAAGTTCCAAACCAGCTTTTTCAGTTCGGATTAATTAACAATCAATTGGTTAAGTTCGATCAAAAAGGCATAAGAACAGATTTTGAAACGTACAGTCGAGCGAAACTTCGAGGCCTTCAAATGGACAATTCTAACGCTGTAATTATAGTGCAATCTGCGAACAAAATTCGATTAATAAATTCGGAAGGAGTTCCATTTGGTGAAATCAACCTGCCTTTCAATGAGGTTGAAGATGTGCATGTATTCACGGGCGATTCAGGAAAAACTTTGATCGGCGTAATTGATGGTTTGGAGAATAATGTATATTTGTATGGTACGGACGGTCAAAAAGTTGTCAATAAATCGCTCGAAGGCCAATCAAAAATTCGATTGGGCTCTACCAATAACCAAAAGCGAATTACGACAATCGTAGATCAATTCGTCATACAGTACTTTGAGGACTAATACCAGAAACTTAAAACTAACAAATGAAAACGCTAAAACTACTTACAGCCATCACTGCTGCGCTATGCTTTTATAGTACAGGGCTATCACAAAACTATGTTGGAATTACACCGAGTAACTATGCCGGAGTAATGGGAACGGATGTCAATCCCGCTAGCTTCGTCGATGGACGATTCGTAGTTGATGTAAACTTGGCAAGTGCAAATGTTGGCCTTTGGACAAATGCTGGGACATTTACAACAGAAGCCATGCCTAAATGGTGGGTTAAATCATTTAAAGCAGATAGCTCTGGATATGACAATCCACACAACGATTGGCAATTCAGCACTGTAGATTCTTCCAGTATTATTGATCAATATATCACACGAAGCTATTCTCCAACATCATCAAAAACAGTAGGAATTTACAATAACATTCAGGTAGATGTTTTGAACTTTATGTTTCACATTAACAGAAAAATTGCCGTTGGAGCAGCTGTTAAGTTCAGATCTATAACCAACGTTGATGATGTTGATCCTAAATTGGCTTTTTTAGCTGAAAATTCATTGGACTACGCTCAGCTTTGGAACCAAGACATCAATGAAACATTATTGAATGCCAACCACATGTCATGGATGGAATACGGCTTAATTTACTCTCAAGTCCTAAAAGACGATGGTGAGCACTTCATGAAAATGGGGGCTAAAGCTAAATGGCTTTCTGGCTATACTGCTGCTTATTTGCATACATCAAACTTATCATACAACCTGTCTAATAGTGATTCTACAAATGAACTAGTAGGTGATTTCTCATACGGTCACTCAACTGGGTTATTGAATGGAGATTCTGAAGCAGGTAAATTACCTGAAGTAGCGTCTAAATTTGGTCTTGGATTAGACCTAGGATTTGTTTACGAATGGCGTCCTGATTGGAAAGATTTCAAATACGATATGGATGGCGAAACTAACATCTGGAGAAGAGATCAAGACAAGTACAAAATTAGAGTGGGTGCTTCAATACTTGATATTGGAGGGATGAAATTCGCTAAAGGTGGTTTAAGTCAAGATTTTAGCGTGAATCAAACTTCAGGATTCTTTGACTTGAATACATTTGATGTAGGAAACGGAATTCTTGGCATTGACAGTGTAATTACTGATTTAGTTCAAAATGATCCTAACTGGACGGCAGGTGAAAGCGATGCAGACAATACATTCTTCATGCAATTGCCTACTGCTGTAAGTTTACAGTTTGATTACCATATCTATAAATGGTTCTATGTGAACGCTACTGGAAACATAAATGTTCAGAATAGAAAAAATCCACACCGTGTAAGAACGGCAAATCAACTTTCTATTACACCTAGTTTTGATCACGCATGGTTCGGAGTTCACCTTCCATTTATGATGAACAAGTACTCAGGTTTTAAATCTGGAATTGGCGTTCGATTAGGACCTCTTACAATTGGAGTGAACGATTGGAATGTTCTTTTCGCAAGCGGTAAGAAAATTAGAGGTGCTCAAGCATATGCTGGATTGCGTATTCCTGTTCTTTACGGTCATCCAAGCGATATCGATGGTGATTTAGTTTCTGATGAACTTGATGAGTGTGAGGTAGTACCAGGTCTTTGGGAATTCAAAGGTTGCCCTGATTCAGATCATGATGGTATTAAAGATATTGATGATCACTGTCCACAAGAAGCTGGTTTAGCTGAATTCAACGGATGTCCAGATAAAGATAAAGATGGAATTCCGGATAAAGATGATGCTTGTCCAGAGGTTGCAGGAGATATTAAATTCAACGGTTGTCCAGATAGAGATAACGATAGCATTATTGACAGCAAAGATGATTGTCCAGATACTCCAGGATTACCTGCTTTCAATGGTTGCCCAGATACAGATGGTGATGGAATCAAAGATTCTGACGATGCATGTCCAGAAGTTCCTGGTCCATTAGTAAACAATGGATGTCCAGATACAGATAATGACGGATTGTTTGATTTCATTGATGAATGTCCAACTGAGTTCGGACCAAAAGAGAACAACGGTTGTCCTTGGCCAGATACTGATCAAGATGGATTGTTAGACAAAGATGACAAGTGTCCTTACATTGCTGGACCTAAGGCAAACGAAGGTTGTCCTTATACTGATACTGATGGAGATGGAGTTCTTGATAAAGACGATGATTGTCCAGCTACACCAGGTCCAGTTGAAAACAAAGGATGTCCTAAAATTGAGGAAGAAGTTGCTGAGATCTTAAAGACAGCATTTGATAACTTAGAATTCGAAACTGGAAAAGCAGTGATTAAACAAGAGTCTCTTCCATCATTGACTGAGTTAGCAGAAGTTCTAGTTAAGAAACCAGAATGGAAACTTCAAATTGCAGGTCACACGGATAACGTAGGAAACGATCAAAACAACTTGGTTCTTTCTAAGAAACGTTCTGAAGCTGTTAGAGATTTCATGATCTCTCAGGGAATTGTTACAGAACGCTTATCTGCACTTTACTTCGGTGAAACGCAGCCAAAAGCGTCTAACGATACAAAAGAAGGTAGACAAACAAATAGACGTGTTGAAATGACAATAATATTCAACTAGTCGACGAATAATATGAATTGGTCGATTCGGAGTAAAACTCTGGGTCGGCCTTTTTTTTTACTCTTACTTTTTTTAGTACATTCAGACAAACACTACAATCTATGAAGCTACTAAAGAAAATCATTTTTCTAATTATCGCGCTTGCCGCTTTGATTTTAATAATGGGATTGTTTGTCGAAGATGAATATTCGGTAACGAAAACCATTATTGTCGAGCGAAATTCAGATGACGTTTTTAAATACGTTAAAAACTTAAAAAATCAAAGTGAATTCAGCGTTTGGGAAAAGGCGGATCCTCAAATGGAGAAATCATACGAAGGAAACGACGGCGAAGTTGGATTTGTTTCAACCTGGAATAGCGCCAATGATGATATAGGAAAAGGAGAAATGGAAATCGTTAAAATTGAGGACGGTAAACGGATAGATTTCAAAGTTCGTTTCAAAGAACCATTCGAAGCAGACAGCGATGTCTTTATAAGCACGGAAGCGTTGGGTCCGAACACAACCAAAGTAACCTGGAACTTTCACGGCCAAGTCGCATATCCAATGAACATGATGCTGCTTTTTAAGGATATGGAAAGTGAAATCGGCCCTGACCTTGAAGTAGGACTTAAGAACTTAAAGAAGCTACTTGAATCAAGTGAAATATAATATTTCTTCTCTTTCTCAATTTCGAACTGATAATTCGTCTACTTTTATGTCGTGATATCTCTTAAAAGAAAACACCGGTACCTATTAAGTATTCTCTCCGGAATGCTCATGGTTCTTTCATTCCCCTTTACAGGAAGTTTAACTTTCGTTGCCTTCGTAGCATGGATACCAATTCTGCTTGTGGAAGCAAATGTCTCTCAACAGAATTACAAATCAAGGAAAGTTCTTCTACACGCCTACATCACATTTTTCATTTACAACATTGGAACAACGTGGTGGGTATGGAATGCAAGTCCAGGAGGTTCAATCCTAGCCTTTGTGCTTAACAGCCTGTTAATGGCTTTGGTATTTTACGGTTTCCATCTCACAAAAAAACACGTAGGAAACAAGGAAGGTTATATAGCCCTCCTACTCTATTGGGTTGCATTTGAGCACTTCCACTATGACTGGGAAAGTTCATGGCCGTGGCTCAGCTTAGGAAACGTATTTAGTATAACACCGTCTTGGGTTCAATGGTATTCTTTCACAGGTGTCCTAGGTGGCTCATTATGGATTTTAATCGTAAACTTATTGCTCTTTAGGGCCTATCAAAATGTTTTGTTGAAAGGAGAAAAATGGAAAATCCAAACGCCCCTTTTCTATTTGGCGGGTCTAGCATTTCTAGTGCCAATGGCAATCTCTTTCATTACCTATTTCAATTACACGGAAAAAGAAAGGCCGATAGAAGTTGTCGCCATACAGCCGAATGAAAATCCGTACGGGTCAAAATTCAGTAAAAGCGTCGACGAACAAATGAAAGACATGGTGGCGTTAGCAAAGCAAAAAGTAACCTCTAACACAGATTTGATTCTTGCTCCAGAAACTTCTTTGGCGACTTACATCTATGTCAAATCACCTCAGAGTGAAGCCGCGTTTAATACTTTAATAGAAGCCAAACCAGAACTTAACGACGCCGTTCTTTTGTGGGGCGCAATGACTTTTGATTTCTTCAAACAAAAAAGGTCGTCAGCCTCAGCGGAGATTTCACCCAACATGTGGCAAGAGAGCTACAACTCATCTGTACTTATAGATTCTATTGAATCACCCAAATTCATTCACAAATCGAAATTGGTACCAGGCGTTGAAAAAATTCCATTCGTCTCTTACATCCCCTTTATGGCAGAATGGTCAATCGACATGGGGGGATCGAGTGTTGGCTATGGAGTTGAAGACGAACCAAAAATATTTGAAACAAAAAAGTTCAAGGTGGCCCCAGTAATTTGCTACGAGTCTATATTCGGAGAATTTGTGTCTCAGCAATGCAATAAAGGAGCAGAATTGATTTGCATCCTAACAAATGATGGATGGTGGAAAAACACACCTGGTTATAAGCAACATGCAAGTTTTGCTAGCCTCAGAGCTATCGAGAACAGAAGATGTGTTGTTCGCTCGGCAAATACGGGCACAACGTGTATTATAAATCAAAGAGGAGATATCGTTCAGGCGACAGATTGGTGGGTAAAAGATGTGATAAGAGGAACCGTGAATTTGAATAAGGATACAAGCTTCTACACAAAATATGGAAATGTATTAGGTAGAAGTTTTGGTTTTATATCCTTATTACTCTTACTTTTAACCTTTGTAAAACGATTTCAAAAACTCGTTCAAAATAAATGAAGCACGCGCAAGTTGATACCGGACTATTAGTTGAAGAGCACAGTGATTATTTGCTCAGCTTCGCCATGTCTAAACTTCGCGATATTGACTTATCGAAAGATTTGGTTCAAGACACGTTTCTTTCTGCGATCACAAAAATTGATACGTTTGAAAACCGAAGTAACATTCGTACTTGGCTAACAAGTATTCTCAATCGAAAAATCATTGATCATTGGAGAAGAGCTGAGACCAGGTATACAGATCCTATTTCTACTTTTTTCGATCAGGATGATTCTAATAAGCATTGGATTCTAGACAAGAAAGACAACGCCACGAATGAAACAATTGAGGACGAAATCATCCTTGAAGAGACAAACGATGACCTTTTCGAATGCATTGGAAAACTTCCGGAAAAATGGAAAGGTGTCATTGCATCAAAATACCTAGATGAAAAGGTTAGCGAAGATATTTGTAAGGAATTGGAAATAACACCTTCAAACCTCTGGGTAATAATACATCGTGCTAAATTGCTTTTGCGCGATTGTCTTCGAAAAAGAGATGTAAGATGAAAGGTTGTCAAGAAATAACAGGCTTGTATGAGCAAGGTAAAATCAATCGGATTTCAATATCTGATAAGATTGCTATTCGTTCGCATAGAGCTATTTGCAGAACGTGCCGACAATATTTCAAGGACAGTGATCTTATGGATATAATTATCACCAAGAAATTTAAAGATTTAGGGAACTATACCTTCACGACAAGTGAAAAAACGAAGATGAAAAAGGAGTTGGAAAATATTAATCTTTAAACTTAAGAACTCCAATTTTTTCCTTCCTGCCCCAAATCGCATAAATCAACATTTTACCGTTTTTATAATCAACATCGAACATTTTAGGAACGGCCAAGGCTTCAATGTCCGCCCGATCAAAAAAGGTTTCCCTTTCTTTTTCACCTGTTTCTAAGTCTATACTTGCAATTGCGACAACATTCTTTCTTCTGCCGTAATTCGCAGTATACAATCTATCGTCACCCAAGAAACTTCCATCCGGTGAATAATTCTTTATGTTATCATTGAAAACGAAGTAAATTTTACCCGCATCAATGAAGCTTTCATAACTACTATAGGGTCCACCATCATTTGCCGACACTTGATACTTGCGTACTTTTTCTATCCAATCGAATTCGCCTTCGGGATTAATTTTATATGCGATAATATCGTTGTAGTAATAATAATATGTTTGTGTTGTTTGCCCGCCTGCACCCGCTGAAGTTGTTCGAATTTGAATGTAATATTGTTCCATTGTTCCAACGATACTACCATCCGCCTTTAAAGTTGCATCCCGCATTATATAGTTGTACAACTGAGGCTCACCCCTTCCATTATCTTCCCTTCGATTCGCACGTCTCTTTTCTTTATCCGACCAACCTTGCGTTACAAATTCATCTTCAAACTCTTCAAATCCTTCTTGAAGGACCGTATTCGTTTTTACATCCAATCTCTGATGAAAAACCCCAGTCACAGCTCGCTCCTCTCTCTCGCCATAAATACCAGTTATTGTAAAAATTCCATTCTCATCTGAAGACATAGCCATTGCATCCACCCTCTTGCCGTCAAAATCCAATTCAAAATCTTGCAATCCGTCTTCAGCAATATGAAAAATATGAAGGGCTTTATAGTCGAATTTATTCTTAAAAAAGCGTTTTTTCTCAGGCTCGTCGTATTCTGTAACAGCTAAGAAGTATTCTCCGTTGTTCGAAATATGATGTTCATGAATTGTGGACAGCTTCGCTTCAAAAGGCAAAGGATATTCGCCATCATTCACCAATTCTAAATTTGAATCAAAAATTTTGAAGCCGTACGTATGTCTCGATTCACGTTTTCCAGGGATTTGCCAAACAATACCGAGATATTTACCATTCGACGATTTTTTAATATCAAACCAGCCACGCTGCCCGCCTTTGGTTAACGAATACGAAGCCAATTCAACAGGAACGCTATCAGTAACCATCTCTTTTGTATATACTTGCATGTAAAGGCGGTTCTTGGCTTCTGATTTATCCGATAGGAAAACAACAAATTTATTATCGATTATTCTAGCGCCTTCAAATGTGGCAATACTTCTATTCGCGTATGTTTTTATCTTGCCCTTATTAACCAATTCTAAATCCTGATGGCGAGAAGCTTGGTACGAACCAAGAACTCTACCCCCTGCCCAGCGAAGTGCATAGAATTCACCGTTTTCAGTCGGCAGCAAATAAATCAGACGACCATTAACGCGTTGCATTTCACCCCACTCGACTTCTTGAGATTGCGCTTGTGTACTCATCGAAACGAGAACAAATACTAATGGGATTAAATAATTCACTTCTTATCTGATTTCAATAATCAGTCCAAGGTTACTTTACAAGCTGAATTCCGGTATAGTTTTGAGGAGTAATTAACTTCAATTCTGCTTTAAGCTCATCTGAGACTTCTAATGTATCTACGAAAGAATGGACAGTTTGTTTGGTTGTTGCCTCATTTTTTCTTGTCAATCCTTTTAATGCTTCATAAGGTTTCGGGAATCCTTCTCTTCTCAAAACCGTTTGAATGGCTTCTGCCACTACCGCCCAGTTCTTTTCTAAATCCAAATCGAATGCTACACGATTCAACAATAATTTGTCCAATCCAGCTAAAGTTGACTTAAATGCGATAAACGTATGAGCTAAAGGTACTCCTATCGTTCTAAGCACTGTTGAATCCGTAAGGTCACGCTGTAATCTTGAAACAGGCAATTTAGCTGAAAGGTGCTCAAACAAAGCGTTTGCCACTCCAACATTCCCCTCAGAATTTTCAAAATCAATTGGGTTCACCTTGTGTGGCATTGCCGAAGATCCAATTTCACCTTCTTTTAATTTTTGCTTGAAATACTCTGTTGAAATATAGGTCCACATATCTCTGTCTAAATCCAAAACAATCGTGTTGATTCTTTTCAAAGCATCGAACATTGCAGCCATATTGTCGTAATGCTCAATTTGCGTCGTCGTTTGACTTCTGCTCAAGCCCAATGTGTTATTCACGAATTCATTTGCGAAACCAACCCAATCGTGCTCTTTAAATGCTACATAATGTGCATTAAAGTTTCCTGTTGCCCCACCAAATTTAGCAGAATAAGGAACATTCACCAAATGCGCTCTTTGTATGGTTAAACGTTCAGAAAAAACTTGAATTTCTTTTCCCAATCGCGTTGGAGATGCCGGTTGACCGTGGGTTTTAGCCAACATTGGAATGTCTTTCCAATCGCTCGCCAATTCCTTTAAGCGGCCAATCAACTTGTCCAACAAAGGCAAATATTCTTTCTCGATAGCCTCTTTCAACGAAAGAGGAATCGATGTGTTGTTAATGTCCTGAGATGTCAATCCAAAGTGAACAAATTCCAAGTGAGCCGTCAATCCCAATTGCGTCATTTTGTCTTTAAAAAAATACTCAACGGCCTTTACATCGTGATTGGTAACCTTTTCAGTATCCTTAATCCATAACGCATCCTCTTCAGAGAATTGCTCATAGATATTTCTCAAAGAACCGTATTGATCCTTAGGAAAGTCAGTCAAAGCGTCAACTCCACTTTCAACCATTGCGATGAAGTATTCAACTTCAACAATTACTCTGTATTTGATTAAACCAAACTCCGAGAAATACGGTTGTAATTCGCTGGTCTTTCTTTGGTACCTACCGTCAATAGGTGAAATTGCTGTTAAGCTGTTGAAGTTCATAAGTTTAAGCTTGTGGAATCAATAATTATTCAAATGCAAAGATACAAATACCTTAGAAAATACGCGAAGTGGAATCCTTTGATTATTTTTGGACATGCGATTTTTCAAAAACCTTCTTTTTGGATTTAAGGCTTACATCAAAGCTATCAAGTTTATAATCAAACATAAGTGGTATTGGTATCTTGCCTTTCCAGCTGTTTTAATGCTGATTATTTACAAGCTTGGAGAGATGGTAATGGAGCATCATGTAACTCCAAAAGTAGACAACGTAAATGAAATCGTTTGGTCGATGATCTACATTATGTCTGAAATTGCGGTAGCAGTTTTACTCATGAAATTTGCAAAATACCTCGTCGTTATTATTTTATCGCCACTTCTGTCGGCATTAAGCATGAAGACGGAAAGGATCTTGACGGGTAGAATCTACCCCTGGGACCTCAAACAACTCGTTAAAGATATTAAGCGTGCTATGAAAATTGTGGTTCGAAATATCATGTGGGAAACTCTTTTTCTCATCATCTTACTATCTGTCTCCTACATTGGATGGGATGATCCGGCAAAATCACCAATTTTCTATATTACGTACGCTATCGGATTCTTCTATTACGGTTTCGGGTTTTTGGATTACATTAATGAAAGAAGAAGGTTGGACATGGACCAAAGTATCACATTTGTGAGGGACCACCGTGGAATGACAATCGCAATTGGTGCAGTCTATTCTGTTTTGCTCCTTGTTCCCGTGGATTTAGGCGCCCTATTCGATTGGTCTAATTTTAACAATGATGCAATGGGAACAATTGGCACATTCACTTTACACCTTTTCCTCTGGCTTTGTGCGTCTGCTGCACCTATATTAGCTATTGTTGCTGCAACTATCGCAATGCACGACTTGGTTGACTTAACTACAAATGAATACTCGCAAAAAATAGATATTTTAGAAGAGAAAGAGGATAAAACTGAGGAATAAAGAGAATTTGCTTTATTTTTGCATAACTTTTGCCATTGACAGATCAAAACCTAACTAATTAATTGAATATGAGTAATTTTTACAGAGCTGCACTTTCACTTTGTTTTGTTTTTTCCATAGCACTTGCACATGGGGAAACATTGAATGGTACTCCTCCAGATTCTACTTCTTCTATCGTTGACAAAACGGCTTCACTTTATATGGTTGAAGATGGAAAAACGTCATTTGGATTGGGGAAAGTAAGAGATGCGCTTATCAAATTCAGACAAGCTTCAGTAAAGGATAAATACAGTTGGAGAGCCGTTTATTGGATTAGTAAATGTCATTACAGATTAAACAACTACGGATTGGCATTAAAATATGCGAACTCGGCAATTGATCTTGGTCAAGAAAAAATTACCGATGAAATTTATTATACACTAGGATCTACCTACCACAGATTAGGAAATCTAGATACAGCGATCATCAATTATCAAATTGCGCAGGATAAGCTTACTAAATTAAGATCATTCGATTTACAAATTGCACACAACATTGAACAATGTAAATTCGCTCAAGAGATTCTTAAAAATGGAAATTCATTTGAAAGAGTTCGACTTTCTGGAGACGTGAACTCTGGATTCGACGATTACAATGTTTTATTGACAAATGGTGGTAAGACAATGTACTTCACCTCAAGACGATCAAATACAACAGGAGGAGGTTTGAATCCGGATGATCAATTGTTCTTCGAAGACATTTACAAAATGGAATGGAATGCCGCTGCTGGAGAATGGGAGGATATCACGAATCAACTGGGTAAAATGAATTCAGACGGGTTTGAATCATTGCACTACATCTCAAGCGATACTTTGTCGGGGATCATCACGTGGAACACAACGATGATGGATGTTAAGAAAACAACTCGTGTTTCTGATATTTGCGAAATTAAAAAGAACAACAAGGGAACTTGGAACAGTCCAAAGGCGATTAAAAACAAATCAATTAACACGTCTTTCTACGATGGTAACGCAACTTTGACTGCTGATGGTAACACGATGTACTTTATGACGGATCGTAAAGGAGAAAGAAGCGGTCGCGATATTTATTATGTTGAGAAAATTGGAAAAAAATGGGGAACGGCAAAACCACTTCCAGAACAAATCAACACGAAGAAACACGAAACAACTCCTTTTGTAACTCCTGATGGACAATATTTGTTCTTTAGCTCTGAAGGCCATCCAGGGATGGGAGGATTCGATGTTTTTGTTTGTAAAAACTTAGGCGGTTCTTGGAGTGAACCTGTAAATATGGGAGCTGGGATAAACTCTGTGAATGACGACATGTTCTTTACATATTCTGCGGAAACCAAGAAAGCATACGTTTCAGGATATGAAATTACAGGAAGCAAGGCGAGTATCGATATTTATGAAATTGATATGTCGACCTACGTTTTTCCAAAATAAAAGAAATTAATACGATTTTAAAACATCATCTGAATTCCGATAACAATCGGGACTGATGGTGTTTTTTTTTGAATACAACAATTGATGAATGCAACGTTACTTTTTTGAACTCTCCTATAATGGAACAGACTATTTTGGATGGCAACGTCAACCGAGCGATATTTCTGTACAACAAGTTATTGAGGATTCCCTGAGTAAAATGCATTCCAATCAAGAAATTAAAGTAGTCGGATGCGGAAGAACTGACAGTGGTGTTCATGCCAAACATTTTGCCCTCCACGTTGAACTTCCAACAATTGCCGATACGGATAAAATGACGTTCAAACTGAACAGAATGCTACCCGAATCAATTGTGATTTCAAAGATCTATTCGGTAGACGCTGAATTGCACGCTCGCTTCAGTGCTAAAGCAAGAACATACAGGTATTACATCCATACCGCTAAGAATCCATTCATGAAGAATTTGAGCTGGCACGTTCCACAAGAATTGAATATTGAAGAGATGAACAAAGCCGCCCAGCAGCTCTTGGGTAAAAAGGACTTCACTTCTTTTTCAAAATTACACACGGATGTAAAAACAAATATTTGTACCGTTACAAAGGCAGAATGGGTGCAAGAAGCAGATGGAATTTATTTTGAGATTTCTTCTGATCGTTTTTTAAGGAATATGGTGAGGGCAACCGTTGGAACATTAATGGATGTTGGATTCGGAAAAATAAAAGCGGAGAGCATATCAGAAATTTTAAGCGCAATGAACAGGCAAGCAGCATCGGTCTCTGTTCCTGCACATGGATTGTTTTTATGGAAAGTCGATTACTAATATGGATTACAAAGAAGTAAATAGAAAAGCATGGAACGACAGAACAGATGTTCATGTTGATTCCGATTTTTACGACGTTGAAGCTTTTACAAAAGGGGAATCTTCATTAAACGAAATTGAACTCAAGTTGCTCGGTGATGTCTCGGGCAAGTCGGTTTTACATCTTCAATGCCACTTCGGAATGGACACGATATCTTTCAATCGTATGGGTGCTGAATCGACAGGCGTTGATCTTTCGGACAAAGCAATTGAACGCGCACGAGAATTGGCGGAGAAGGTAGGTTCTAACTCAAGATTCATTCAATCAGATATCTATGAACTTGGCGACAAACTCGATGAAAAATTCAATATCGTTTATACGTCATACGGCACAATTGGCTGGCTTCCTGATATGGATAAGTGGGCGAAGATTGTTTCTAAATTTCTAAAACCTGGAGGTCAATTTGTATTCGTTGAATTTCATCCTGTTGTTTGGATGTTCGATGAACAATTTGATAAAATTGGATACAGTTATTTCAATGTCGAACCCATTGTTGAAACGACAAACGGAACGTATGCAGACAAAGAATCCGATCTTGAATTAAAGACCGTTTCATGGAACCATGATTTATCCGAAGTGATGAATAGCCTGCTTCGAAATGGCCTTGAGATTAAACAGTTCAATGAATACGATTACTCTCCGTACAATTGTTTTGACAAGACAATAAAGATCGCCGAACGGAAATACAGAATTGAACATTTGGACAATAAGATACCGATGGTTTATTCGATAGTTGCTGCGAAGAAAAAGTAAAACACGAATTAATAATTCTCAAATTCCTCAAAAAAATTGAGTTCCAATTTAAAGGGCTCCTTCTTTCTATCAGATTGCCAACCTGCTTTGAGAGCTCGATCAATAATTGAAACAATATGCTTTGGAGTTACAGCAGTTTTATGGGACTGAAGCCAATTATCAGGTCTGGTAAATCCAAGGTCAACGCTTAATAAGCTTCGATCAGAATCTGTTTTAAGTTGAATCGCAATTTTCATCCCAGTTCCTGCAACCCCCTGCATATAAGTTGGTTTCTTGCGGATAGTCCATTCATACGTTAATCCATCAAACTCAACTTTACGCAATCCTTTACTCGGTAAACTCATATTAATAAACTTAATTCTAAACGAAAAAAGATCAATGCCCATTACGAACATTGATCTTTTTTCTCGGATCTAATTAAAGATTTCTTATCTCATAACATTAATATGACCTGTTTTCTCACGAACATCAGTCATTTCAATATCAAAAGCGTTTTTATATCTTATTCGCCAAACATACGTTCCGTCTTGAACTTGTTTTCCTAAGCCATTGGTTCCATCCCAAACAAAATTATCATCGTAGGATTCAAAGACCGTCTCTCCCCATCTGTTGTAGATGATAAATTCAAATTCTTCGAAGGTACAATTGTGAGCAATTCTGAATGCATGGTTGTATTCATCACCATTTGGCGTAAATGTATTCGGAACGAAAATCGGACAATCACAATCGATCACATAGATCAAAACGGTATCTCCTGTATCTCCACACCCGTAAGCCATCGCTGAAATCATAAGTGTGTCTTCGGGATCGTATTGATCTGCATACGTAAAGATGTTTCCTTCTGTTCCATCATACCAATGAAGTGAATCTAGGTTGTTAATCTCTGGCGCAATAAAAATCGTTTGACCGTCACAAATTCGTTTGTCATTTCCAAGTGTGAAATCAACATTCCCGACAATTACTTCAATTGAATCATAAGCCGAACAAACTGCAAATGCTTCTACCGACCAAATTCCTTCACCAACAATAATCGATGCTGTTGTTTCTCCAGTTTCCCAAAGGTACGAAGCGCCTGGCATGAATGCCGTCACCTCAACAAGTGCTGTATCACAAAGTAATATTTGGTCCGGTAAATCTATAAATGGATTTGGAACCATTTGAATACTAATTGTATCATAACCGATACAGTTATTGGCTCCGACAACCTCAACAAAGACTTGGTCTTGTCCTCCCCAGGCAGCTGTGCTCGTTGAATCACTTCCACCAATCCACAAATAACTATTGTAGGCTTGGCTAAGATTATAAACTACGGTGTCTTTAGTACAGTATTCTGCAGGCCCTAGAATCTCAGGAACTGGTGCAAGTATTTCGTTAATAACAACTGTATCTGTGCTTAAACAACCAAAGATGTTCGTCACTTCAACGAAATACGTTCCGTCATCCATAATTTCAGTTTCCGCAGTTGGATCTCCGTTACTCCATAAATACGTGTCTCCAAAAGGAACAGTAGCATCTATTGAAATCGTGTCGTATTCACAAACATCTTGATCTGGACCTAAATCAATTACCGTTATCGCGTGATAGCCAACCGTAATTGTATCCAATGCAACACATCCGTTGGAATCCGTTACTTCAGCCCAAACTGTTGATGATGTTGAAATAGTATATGTTGGAGCGGTGGATCCATCCGACCAGAGTACACCACCTCCGACGGGTACTGTTGGAACTAAATCCAATGTAAACCCATCACACAACATTGTATCGTTACCCAAACTATTCGCAAAGTTTAAGAAATCACTGATCACCAATGTATCTGTAGAAACTCCACATGCAGTGGTAATACTCAACCAATATGTTCCTTGAGCTGTTACTGTAATATCTGGAATTGTATCACCTGTACTCCACAAATATTGCGGATCAACTACGTTTGACGTTGAAACCATTGTCACAGGTGAACCAAGACAAACAGATGTATCGTTTCCTAAACTAACAACCGGAATTTGCGTCACGTAAATTTGCATTGAATCACTTAACCAGCATCCCTCAGGGGTCATGTAATCAACATGATAATCCGTATCGAAAGATGGGCTAAATACTGGCAGTGTAGTTGTAGGGTTTAAAATGTCCGTAGTTGGGTTCCAAGTAATATTCGAAGACGATCCAAGATCGAGCGCAATTGATTGGCCTGCGCAAATTGTACTGTCCACCGGTATGTTAATAGCAGCGGAAGAAACAAACGTCATTAAAACTGTATCGCTAACTGCACACACACCGTTATCTACCGTCAATATAAATTCTAGAGTAGAATCAACCAAAATTGTTGGTGTTGCAATTGTATTGTCGTCCAAATACAAACCATTTGACCAAGTGTAAACGGGAGCTGTAGCCGATGTAATTCCGTTAAGAGTAAACCCAGCTGTTGTACACAAGATTGAATCTTGTCCTGCATCTACAATAAAGTCATTTGTATTAACCAGAACGGAATCGGAATAAAGACAAGAACCTTGTGCAACATCAACGACATACCATGTACTTGCTGTCGGTGTTGCCATCGGTGAAGCAATCAATGGATCATTCAAAGATGCGCTCGGAGACCAATCAAATGTAAACCCAGTGTTGTCAAGTACTTGAATTGATGTATTTTCTAACAACCAAACATCTTCACCTGCCGCGGTGAACGTAGGTTGGATCCATCTAAACCTTGTTGAAGCCGTCATGGCTCCAGCTGGAATCGGAATTGAAACTGCGGTAATTACTGGGTAGGCATATTCGAATAACGTAGAGATGGTTGTCCAAGGAGCACCTCCAGTTGTGGAGTACTGCAATAGAACATTTTCTCCGGCATTTGCATTATCACAAGGAGCAACTCCATCTGCAATCTTAATACTAAACTCGATGCTTCCTCCAAGCAAAACATTCATGTCGACGGTTTCAGCAATTCTGTTTGGCGCTCCATCGAAGAACAAGGCATCTCCTGAAAGTGATCCACAAATATTTGAATTTTGATATCCAACAACTGAGTTCCACATGTTTGGGTCAATCCCCCCGTTGAAATCATCATAATATGCAATTTGAGTCACATCAAAATTAAGTAACGATGAATCTCCTAGACAAATTGACGGGTTAACCGCAGACGAAACAACTGAAGCAATATTACCACCATCCACATGGACATAGACACTATCTGTAGCGGAACTACATGTCGATCCAATAGAAGAAACAGTTACATAATACCAGCCACTAACCATAGCGGTTAAGGTGGGAGACTGAATGTCTGGATTGTCGAAATAATAAGCAGGTGCCCAAGAGTACTCCCAAGAGCCGGGCGTGGCAATATTCACACCCATTTGGACATTATTAAACATACAGACGGTATCGTCACTCGCAACAGCATCAATAACGGGTGGATTAGGCACCGCTACACTGAACGCATACTCTTGTTCACATCCTGATATCAATGAACTCCCAGTAATGATGTAAACATCATTGATAATTGGTGGGTAAAGTGTCAATGTATTTGTTGTTCCAATTATTGTAATTGAATCTGACATTGTCGTCCATTCTGGATTAAACATTGCATTTGGTGGAGATAAGTTAACCGTATCGTTTGTACACAACGCTGAATCCACTAATAGTGGTGGTTCAACAGAATAAGAACCTACTGAATACGCATAACTCTCAGCATTCCCTGAACCGTACGAATATGCGCTAAATCCATTCGGAGCTTGTAAATTATGACTTCCTTGGGTAATAACAATTGACGCAAATGAGTTGACGGGATTCGATGGGTAGGTATTAAAGTCTCCAACAGGAATAGCAATCCCATCCAATAATACAGTTCCAACATCAATCGTTTCTACGACGAGATTCAGGTTATGAGAATTAATAAGTCCTGAAGTAACAGTACCAAACGTAACGTTTGAAATTCTTTGATCGTCAGCGTTCAAAACGAGCATGGCCGGATCACCTGTTCCACTGCAAGATGTTCCTTGCATAAATTGTGTTACCGATATTGGTCCACTACCAACTATTTGGTCAGCTGTATTTATATTATTAAAAATTTGAGATTGTCCTGCATTAAGTATGAAAGGGGCTCCTCCATTAACGGAAACGCTTGTCCCGTTATTTCGAGCTACGACTGTGTATGTATAACTTGTCGGGCCATCAAATGGAACAGTATAATATTCATTCCCCCAACTTTCTGAGGGTAGCATTTGATCACATATATGATCACAATATGTACACCCTGTTGGAATATTCGCACATTCAACACCACCGAAAACTGCAAATGGTCTACAATCTCCACTCGCTGCCGTTCCAACAATAAACGTTCCTGTTAAATCGGTGAAATTATCCGCTGCTGTAACTTGGTAGGATTCTCCTTGATCCAATTGAACAATGTATGGCACACCAGCCGCGTGACCTCCATCTGTTGGAACACTAGGTGTAATTTGAATTTCTGTTCCATCTTCGGTTGCTACAACCAAACATTCAGAACTCATATTATTTCCATTGAATCCAATTCCTTGATACGTTGTAACGATGTAATCTATTCCCAATGATTTAACGGGAAGAACTTTCGTTGCATCGGCTGTTGCACTGGCAAAGTTAATACCGAATACACTTACATCATCAAGGGTTGTAATGTGAATCCCTCTCAAGTCAACAACATCATTCACAACGTGCAGTCCCATTGCAAGAGGAACAACAACAGTTGTTACAACATTCGGAACAACCACAAACGGCTGACTCCATCCCTGTAGAGGCATATCCACAGTTCCTGACGTTGCCACAGAAGACGAAATGAAAAGGCGAAGTTCAGCATTTGAACCTCCGTAATTATTCATGAATCCCATCCAGAAATCAGTTCCAACGGTTGGGATAATTCCTTGTCCAAATGAGTTAGCGCTCAAAAGAAGGGTAAAAGCCAAAATTGACTTTCGGAAAAACGAGGTGAGTTTAGTTTTCAATAGTAGTGTGTATTTGTAGTCTTGTGAAAATACGAATTTTAGCCATAAAATGATGGCTACAACTTATAATATTAACGACACGATTGTTAAATGGTTGCTTTGAAAACAAGGAAAAAATTGAAATACGAATTGAAGGTTTTAGCGCGCAGAAAGCAAGCCTATCTCAAAACAGTAATATGACCTTGTAATTCGTCGAAAGTCGTTGCGAATGTGTATTCATTCATATACCTCATACTCCAGGTATAGACGCCATCTTGAGCAAATTCACCATTTGATTTTCGGCCGTCCCATTGGAAGTTTATATCGTAGGTTTCAAAAATCAAATCTCCCCAACGGTTAAATATTCGCATCCAAAATTCTTCCACTGGACAATCGTGATAGACTTTGAACGCTTCATTTATTCCATCATTATCCAAGGTAATTGAATTGGGCACATATACCTTACAATTGCAATCTTCGATGACAAACAGCATACTGTCCACTTCAATGCGACAGCCATAGGCCGCTCCAATCACCAAAACAGAATCTTCGAGACTGGAAATATAATTTTGTTCGTACCAACTTGAATTAGACCCGTCTTGCCAAACGATAGAATCAATTCCAGTTAGCGGATGTGCCACAAAAATGTCTTCATCACGGCAAATTACAAGGTCGTCATCCAATTGAAATTCCATTGGAACTACGGAGATTGTTATCGAATCTGAAACAAAGCAAATCCCATATCCGACTTCAAGAATGTAATGCCCAGGAAGCGCATCGATAGAAGAACTCGATTCCCCATTGTTCCACAAATAACTGCTTCCGCCTGGAATTATTCCATCCAAAACAGTAACGCCAGTTTCACACAAGACAATGTCTTCGCCGAGATCTAAAACGGGAACATCTACAACGTTTACAGGCAATGTATCGTTACCAACACAACCAAATTGATCGGTAACTTGAACGTAAACTTCGTTGATTAATCCAAGCTGATCCACAGTACTTGTCGTTGCTCCAGAATACCACAAATATTGAGAATACGATTGAGCAACTGAGAATTGAACGACTTCATTTTCACAGAAATCTACAGGGCCAACAATTTGCGGTTGCGGCGTTGGTGTTTCGACCACTACGATCGTATCCCATTTAAAACAGCCTCCAATATCGCCTATTTCAACAATGAAAATTCCAGCACTATCCACAGTAATAGTTGGCGTGATTTCACCCGTATTCCACAAGTACGAAATCCCTTGAGGCGAAGTCCCATCGAGTGTTGTCGTTTCATAATCACACATTGAAACATCTGGGCTTAGTGCGAGTTGAATCCCCGGAAAAGCGTTGATTACAATCGTGTCCAATTCAATACACCCGTTTGCATCTTCAACAATAATACTTGTTGTAGAAGGACTTGAAACAGTCAGTGTGCTTGAAACACTTTGATTCGACCAAAGAACGCTTGCTCCAGAAGGAATGATTGGAGCTAAGGTTAGATTGTACGTTTCACAAATTGTCGTATCGTTACCAAGGTCAATTGAGAATTGAGGGAAAAAGTCAATGTTAATTGAATCCGAATCGGTTCCACATTGCGTGGTTACGGTCACCCAATAAAGCCCTTGATTTTGAATCCAAATGGATGAATCGGTCTCGGAAGTATTCCATAAATAATCTGCACCATTAACATTGGACGTTGCCTCAACGAAAAGAGGAACATTCGAACAAATCGAAACATCAACAGGCAAAGAAACCGTTGGAATCTCCAAAACTTCAACACTCATCGAATCTACAACTGGACAATTATTAGACGTCGAATAGGTCACAATATAATCGACATTTTGCGTTGGAGAAAACCCAGGCAAGAGCGGATTTGCGTTCGATATTCCATTTAGCGTTGACCATGAAATATTGGTAGCCGTTTGAAAATCTAAAACGAACATTTCACCCAAACAGATTGTCGTATCATCGGGAACGTAAACATTCAAAGGCGGCGAAAACACAATTGAAACGGTATCGGAATAAACACAATTTCCATTGTCAACACTTAAAATAAAATCCGTCGATGCCGCTTGTGTCAACGCTGGATTTAAAATTGAACTATTGCTCAACAATGGCGCATTATCCCAAGAAATAATTGCGTTTTGAGCGTCCGTGAATCCATCCAACTGATAGCCCAATGCAGCACATAAAACCGTATCTTCTCCAGCATCCACAATGAAATCATCGACAACAACCGTTATACTATCTGTCCATTCGCACAAAGAATTCGGATCTGAAATCTGAACACTATATATAGAAGTGGAACCAGGAGTAACCTGAACACTTGACGATGTACTTATTGATTGATTCAAGGGATCGAACCATTCGAAGGTGTAATTTGCAATTGTCGTGTTTGTCACAATTCCTGTTAGTAGGCTCGACTCTCCAATACACAGCAATGAATCTCCGTCTATTTCAACGTTGAGTTCGGTTAAATCAACGAGAACAGAATCGGTCAAAGTGCAACCTGCAGGAGAAACTACAGACACATAAAAAGTGGACGTAGCGCTTGGCCAAATCGAAATACTATCGTTGAGCACATTGCTCGTTATAGAAGGGTTCGGAGTCCAAGAAAAAACATAACCCGACCCCACGGAAGGCGTTGTTACCAATTCCAATTGCTGATCAGAACATAATGTCGTATCATTTGTTGTCGCTAAGGAAAATTCTGGATTCGCGTTAATAAAAACAGAATCTGAATAAATACAATTTCCTTGTCCAATTTCCAGAATATACCACGTTGGATTTTCTGGGGAAGCAATAGGGTTTGGACTGGTAGGATCATTAAGCGTTAATGCCGGTGACCAATTGAAAATTAAATTGGCACTATTTATCACTGAAATCAAAGCGTTATCAATAATCCAAACATCTTCATTTGGAGCTGAGAAAATTGGTTGAATCCACCTAAATCGTGTGGATGCCGTCTGAGCTCCAGCCGGAATAGGCAGCGAAACATAAGTGAAAATGGGGTAACTAAACTCAAACAACGTAGCCACTGTAACCCAAGTGACTCCTCCGTTTGTTGAATATTCAAAAAGGATGTCTTCACCAAAGTCGGCATCATCACATGGCGCGACTCCGTTGGCCACTTTCAAATAAAAATCAACATTACCCCCTAGGGAAACATCCAAATCAACGGTTTCTGCAAATCGATTGAGCGCACCACTAAAATAAAGTCCTTGTCCAGAATTCGATCCGCATACCGCAGATGGTGTTCCACCCGTAATAGAAGTCCATAAATTTGGATTTGTTCCACCGTCAAAATCTTCATTGAAAACAACTTGCTGAACTTCACTTAAAAGCTGGGTTGAATCTGGCGCACACAATTGATAATTGCTTGCAGTAACATCAAGAGATTGAATTCCACCGCCTGAAACATAAATGTAAACACTGTCCGAAGCCAAGGAGCAAATTCCGCCAATAGTTGAAACTGTCACACCATACCAACCACTTTCTTGTACGAGCAGTGTCGGCGATTGCAAAGTCGGATTATTAAATTGATACGCTGGAAACCAATTGTATTCAAAAACTCCAGGAGAAGAAATTTGGACGTCAACCTGAACGCTTTGAAACAAACAAACCGTGTCTTCACTTACGGTTGCGTTAATCACTGGAATCGTTGGAACAGCAACGCTGAAATTGAAACTTAGAGGACAACCAGAAACGAATGAAAGTCCATTGATCTCATATACATCTGTTATGATTGGCGGATATAAATTGAGAATGTTCGATGTTCCGATAATTGTGGTTGGATCGGAAAGCGTGCTCCATTCTGGATTAAAAATTGGATACGGCGGAGAAAGCACTACCGTGTCTGTACTGCAGATCAAAGAATCAATCTGCAAGACTTGTTCGGCCTTGTAAGAGCCAACAGAATACGCATAACTTTCAGCATTCCCCATTCCATAACTGTACGCAGTAAAACCGTTCGCAGCGTAAATGTTATGGCTTCCTTGCGTTACGGCAACTTGCGCATACGAGTTTATTGGATTTGATGGAAATTGAGAAAAGCTTCCCACAGGAATCGGAATATTGTCCAAAAGAACGGTTCCGATATCCGCAGTTTCAACGACTACATTTAAAAAGTGAGTCGTAATTATTAATGAGGAAACGGTACTAAATGTCACTTCATTAATTTTCTGATCGTTGGCGTTCAAAATCAACATTGCCGGATCGCCACTCAATGAACAAGCATCGCCTTGCATGTGCTGAATGACTTGGATCGGACTGTTGGAAACGACTTGTTGGGCCGTTGAAATATTGTTGTACTCAAGGACTTGACCTGCTGTCATGTTAAATGGCGCTCCACCGTTGATTGAAACTTGCGTACCGTTATCCCGCGCCAAAATTCGATAGGTGTAAAGTCCTGTTGATTGAAATGGCGCGATATAATATTCCGTTCCCCATGTTTCTATTGGGAAAAGTTGATCGTACATGTGGTCACAAGTGGTACAATTGGTGGGGACATTACTACATTGTGCTCCACCATAAACGGCAAAAGGACGGCAATCTCCACTCAATGGCGTTGCTTCGATTAACGTTCCGGTAAGATCGGCCGCCGCGACTTGAGAATATACTTGATAGGTTTCGCCTTGATCCAAGTCGATAATATATGGAACTCCAGCCGTATGGCCTCCAGCTGTTGATACGGAAGGCGTAATTTCAATTTGCGTTCCGTCTTCGGTTGCGACAATTAAAAATTCTGATTTGTTCGCTGCACCCAATCCGTTGTACGCAGAAACGAGGTAATTGGTTCCTAGCGAAACTTTGGGAAGAATCTTGGATGCATCAGCGCTAAACGTTGCGAAATTAATCGCAAACACACTCACAGTATCGGTTGTTGTAATGTGAACGCCTTTATTGTCAACGACATCATTGCTGGTGTGCTCTGCGACAATATTGGGAATAATAATGGTTGTTGTTGCATTAGGAATAACAGTGAAATTGGCCGTCCAACCTACGAGTGGCAATTCAACCGTTCCCGTGCAAGCCGTTTGCCCCGTAACGAACAAGCGCAATTCGGCATTACTCGAGCCTGAATTGTTCATGTAGCCCATCCAGAAATCGGTTCCGACAGTTGGGATTGTATTTTGTGCATTCGATAAAAAGCTCAAACACAGGAAACTCGCTAAAAATAGAAGTTTCGCGGTTGCACACAAAAACACATTGATGGGCTTGGTCATAAGTTTAAACAGTCTCGCGACAATATAACGAGAATTGGTAGAAGGAAATTGAATAAACCCTAAACGGGGGGTATTGGTTATTTAAGTGTTCTTAGCACCAATTAAAAGTTATGACTATCACTTCTTTCGAGGAACTAAAATCGGACCTCATATAAGATTTTGATTCTAAATTAGATTTTTATTTTGATCAAACGAAGTACAAATCTGTATATTTTTAAACCCTTTACTTTTCCCATATTACCCTAATAAAGGTTGCAGATAAAAAATCATCACGACTAATAGCATCCCAACTATTCATTGCAAAATATCCCAGATACCCACATTCAATATCATATATTGTTGTGGGGTTTTCCATAAAACATGATACACTATGCACAGCATACACTGTTTTATTCTGAAATAGGTATTCTCTAACACTAGTACCTTCTAGAGCACAATCATTTTTTCTAATTTCTTTAATCCTTTCGATAACACAATCTGGCGTGTCCTCAGCAATTTTAGACTTATAACAACCTGTTACCACAAAGGCAAATAGCGTTATCAATAAAATGGAATTTTTCATATCATTAGCGTTTAATGAATTAATGCATTCAACGTTAATATAGTTGCACCTAAAAAAAGTTGAGAAAAATCAAATTCAGATTGGCCCGAATGAACTAAGGTATTCAAGACAGTAAACTTCAAACTGTTTAATATTATGATCCAATAGTACCTCCTGCATTTTCAATTCCGTATTTTTGGTAAATGAAATTAATTCAATCGCTTGCTTCATTTGCAATCAACAAAATGAAACCAATGAAAATTCAATTGACATTCCTTGTTTTTCTTGGACTTAACCTATCGATCTTCGGGCAAGGATTAACCACAGATGACTACCGAAAAGAGGAACTCTATATTGAAATGCGAGATGGCGTAAAGCTTTTCACAACAATCTATTCGCCAAAGGAGGTTAAGGGAGATTATCCTGTTTTGATGATCAGAACGTGTTACAGTGTTGCTCCTTATGGAGAAGATGCAATGCCTGACAAAATCATGCACAATCCAGATTTGGTGGCCTCTGGATATATTTTCGTGAAGCAAGACGTTCGTGGTCGATGGAAGAGCGAGGGCGTTTTTGAAAACACAAAACCACCTTATTCATGGAGCAATAAAAAACAAACCGACGAAGTGACGGATTCGTATGACACGTATACTTGGTTGGCTAAAAACTTAGAGAATTTCAATGGAAACATCGGTCAATACGGCAATTCATATCTTGGATTTACATCTCTGGTAGCCTCTGTAACCAACCACCCAAATCTAAAGGCCGTTTTAGCGATGGCACCCGTAACCAATTTTTTCTTCGAAGATTTCAATCGTTATGGATTGTACGGAATGAATTACATGCCCGTAATGGACGTTTTTGGTGTGCAGAAGACCGACACAACATCGGAAGGCTGGTACAATGTAGTCGACAAACCGTTTATGCTCGATCCTGAAAAAGGCCTAACCGAAGACTATTACGATTATTTCCTCAAGCACAGAGCACTCAGCAAAACAGCGCATATGATTGATTCCAATAATTTTTTCTGGAAGAACATCACTGAGCATCCGAATTACGACGCGTACCGTCAGGAAAGAAATTGGATTCAATATTTGAAAAAAAGCAAATGCCAAACGATGGTTGTTGGCGGCTGGAATGACGAACAGAACTTGTACGGCATTTTAAATTCCTTTAAAAAAATGTATGCCGATGCGCCGAAATCGAAAGTGCAATTGGTTTTAGGGCCATGGTCACATGGACATCCGAAGCGAAGAGATACCGCATATTATTTGGGTGATATCTTCTATGGCAATGACCTTTCAAAGAACTACCAAGAACAAATCGAGTTCAATTACTTTGAGCTTCATTTAAAAGAAAAAGGTGCAAAAGAAGCGCTCGACTTTAGAGCACATGTTTTCGATACGGGGAGCAAGAAGTGGGTGGATTTCCAAGACAATCCTTTCGATGGTAATTTGGAAGAATTAACTTTTTACCTCAACCCAAATGGCAAACTGTCCAAGGAATCGACAACTGAAAGTCAGACGTATATTTCTGATCCGGATCATCCTGTTCCGTTTTTGAAAGAAGATGATTTTCACATTTTAGCACCAAAGCATTACATGACGGACGATCAACGCTTTGTTTCAAAACGCGCTGATGTACTGACTTTTGTATCGGAACCAATGACGGATTCAACGACTGTGAAAGGCGAAATTAAGGCGCTGATTCAATTCGCAACAGACCATCAAGACGCTGATCTTTATGTGAAAATTATTGATATTTTTCCAATGGATCGCGAACCAGAAGCAACGGACAAACCTGACGTGAAAATGAATGGATTCCAGCATTTGGTTCGATGTGGCTACATCCGCGGACGGTACTATGATTCTTTTGAAACGCCAAAACGTTTGGTTCCAGGAGAAAAAACAGCGATTCAAGTGCCATTACTTGAGGTGCTCCATACATTCAAACCGGGACACCGAATCATGATTCAAATTCAAAGCTCAATGTTTCCTTTGTTTGACTTGAACCCTCAGAAGTACGTCGAAAATATTTACGAGGCCACGGATTCCGATTTTGAATCTGCCGTGCATCAGGTGTTTGGAGATAGTAAAGTGGTGTTGCCTGTTGTGAAAAAGTAAAAGAATATTCCGTGACTAACCATTAGGCATTTAATACCGTTATACAAGATGTGTGTATGTAGTAGATTGATAAGTGATTTGCTGTTAATGACAACACGATTGAATTTATATAGCACTAATTAACATGAGATATCTAGCGTCTTTAAGTTTACTGGTATTTGTTCTTTCATGCAACAAAGACGAAATTCAACCTGTTGAAGACTATTCAGTACTAAGCTGTGATCTATGTGAATTAGCTGATTCCATTGAAGGTCATTATGTTGGGGTAGTTGTTGAGTCAAGTTTTCAATCGTATGACTCAGTAACATTTGATGTGGAGCACATTTTTACAAATCAATCTCCATCAATTGACTCTACGAACATGTTCTTTACTGTTACTATGACCACTTATGAAACCAGTGGCAATGTTACGGTAGGGCAATTTAACCTTCCGGAAAACGATACGGTAAAGATAACCTCTGCAGACGGATGGGCTATTAATCAAGAAGGGTATTGTGTCAATAATGGGACTGCTAACTTTCCAAATTTTGTTTCACAACCTACGCAAAAATTGCAGTTTATTGATGGGAAATTGAACTACACTTTTAAAAATTACATTTACTGTGCTGAAAGTGTTCTTATGGATGTTTCAGCAATTAAACAGCCTTAATATTCGGGAGTAGAACTACTGGCACTGGAGAAGTTCGTTTGAAAGTTTACCCCCACCTAATGCTGACACTCTCGTTTTTAAGCTGTATGCAGCGTGGCTTTAAACTTCGGTTGTTTTTTGAATAGAATAACTCATTAAGTATAAACTACGTAACATCCTTTTCCAAACCGATACCAGCCCTAATTCGCACATGCAATGCCAACTTGACTTCTTCAATTAGATCCTTCTCTTGACTGGTCCAAACGAAATTAAACCATAAATGACTGACAATCCAAAGAGCCATTACAAAATATAATGGAATGATAGTCTCCCTTGCTACCGTTGCCGTGAAAACCAAAAGGAGAAAAACAAACACGAAAAAAATAAGAAAATGACCCTTATGCCGTGCCCCTTTTAAATGAATTTCTTGTAGACCACTACTTTTAGAATCCAAGTCAATTTCCACAGTGATCTTATTCGTATGCACCAGCATATCATTTGTAGACATTTGCACCGTTCCAAATGAGACAATTGGGTTCAACCTATATTTACAACTCTCTGTTCTATTGAGATAAAACTCCTCTTTTTCCAAACGTTCGTTTTCCATAGCTTCTAGTATCCTTTCAAGATTCCCCATTGTTCCATGGTAACGTATGGTCTTTTTTATCCTAAAGTATTCAAGTATGGCACGTATTGGTTTCATTGCTAATAACTAACCCCAACTACTCCACAATCAACAAATAATTGTTCTTTTTACCTTTACTCAAAAGCACGTATTTATCATGAACCAATACCTCCGAAGTAATCATAAATTGATCGTTCACCTTTTCCTTGTTCACAGAAATTGCGTTTCCTTTCAATTCACGTCTTGCTTCACCATTTGAAGCTAAGAAATCCGTTTTGGCACCTAGAGCATCAATGATTCCAAGTCCAGCATCCATGTCAGCGCGAGAAACAGTTGCAAATTTGAATGCTCCTTTCATTGCTTCAAAAGCAGGAACACTAAATGCTTTTATTTCTTCATTGGTCGCTTTTCCGAAAACCAAGTTCGTTACTGCAATAGCTTCCGTCAATGCATCTTCACCATGCACACGACGCGTAATATCGGCAGCCAATTCTTTCTGTAATTTTCTTAAATACTCCGCCTCTTTGTGCTCAGAAATAAGCGTTTCTATCTCTTCTTGCGATTTGAGCGTAAAAATCTTGATGTACTTCTCCGCATCTTCATCAGAAGCATTGAACCAGTATTGGTAGAATTCATAAGGCGATGTCTTTTCAGCATCCAACCAAACGTTTCCACCTTCTGTTTTTCCAAACTTCGTTCCGTCTGCTTTTTTAATCAATGGAGTCGTAACGGCAAATGCCTCTCCTCCACCTTTTCTACGAATCAATTCAGTTCCCGTCACAATGTTTCCCCATTGATCAGAGCCTCCCAATTGAACAATACAATCTTTGTGCGTGTTCAAATAGTAGAAATCGTAGCCTTGAACCAATTGGTACGAAAACTCAGTAAACGACATTCCCGTTTCCAGTCGTGACTTCACAGAATCCTTTGCCATCATGTAATTCACAGACATGTGCTTTCCAATATCACGGATAAAGTCCAAGAAATTCATTTCTTTGAACCAATCGTAATTGTTGACCATTTCAGCGGCATTTTCACCACTTTCGAAATCCAAAAACTGCTCCAATTGCTTTTTTACACACGCAACATTATGGTCCAGTGTTTCAGTATCCAATAAATTTCTTTCTTGTGATTTCCCAGAAGGATCACCCACCATTCCAGTCGCTCCACCAACCAATGCATACGGCTTGTGTCCTGCGCGTTGGAAATGAACGAGGGTCATTATCTGAACCAAACTTCCAATGTGCAATGAATCTGCAGTAGGGTCAAAACCAATGTATCCCGAAGATACTTTCTTGTTCAACGCCTCTTCTGTTCCTGGCATTATATCGTGGATCATTCCTCTCCACTTCAACTCTTCAATAAAATTCTTAGGCATTTTGACTACTTCGTAAGGTTCTTAAATACTTCCTCTAATGATTTCTGTTCTGCACGCAATGTGATTGCGAGGATATCGTTTTCTTGTGCAAATTTAGCAACAGCTTTTCTTAAATCAATATTATCTTTTGATTCAAGAAGCCATCCATTTTTCACCTGTTCAATTTTTCCAACTCCTGGAATTTTCTTCAACAAGCTTTTTGAAACGGTTCCTTCAAACTCTGCATAAACAGTCAGTTTTGACCCGACGAGTTGAAGATCAGCAGCTTTATCATCCGCTACGATTTCACCTTTGTTTATAATGACAATCCGATCACAAATTGCTTCAACTTCTTGCATAATATGCGTTGACAGCATAACGGTCTTTTCTCTTCCGATGCTCTTGATTAACTCTCTAATTTCCACCAATTGATTTGGATCCAAACCAGAAGTAGGCTCATCAAGAATTAAAACATCTGGATCGTGAATGATCGCTTGCGCTAATCCAACACGCTGGCGGTACCCTTTTGACAATTGACCGATCTTTTTGTTTTGTTCCACTTCAAGACCTACCTTTTTAATCATTTCGGCAACGCGCTCTTTCAAATTCTCGACTTTGTAAATCTTCCCTACAAACGTCAAATATTCTTTAACGTACATGTCCAAATACAACGGATTATTTTCCGGCAGGTACCCGATTAATTTACGTGTTTCCAATGAGTCATTTGAAACGGGCAAACCACACACCTTAACTTCTCCACTTGAAGCAGAAATAAAGCCTGTGATAATTTTCATCGTTGTAGATTTACCAGCCCCGTTTGGCCCTAAAAAACCAACAATTTCTCCGCTATTCACCTTGAAAGAAATATCTTTCACAGCCGCTTGGCTTCCGTAATATTTAAATAGATTTTTAACCTCTATTGACATGTGTTAAATTTTGAGTTAACGAAGTTAATGATTATTCAAACAATTCCTTTACCGATAACTAAATAAGACCTCATCATTAGTTGACAATCAGCACAGCATAGGCTATCTTCGTATTAATATCTATTCAAACGAAAATAATAAAATTGGTTTCATGCAAATCACTCCAATAAATCACCTAAGTGTTTATTTACAGCGATTAATTAATGGTCAGTTGTGGCTAAAAGTTGTCATCGGAATTGTTTTGGGTGCGGGCGTGGGTTATTTACTGAACCCTTCTACCGGAATTATTGAAGTGGGAACAAGCATTAGAATTGGGAACTGGTTGGAACTTCCGGGCCAAATCTTCATGAAACTAGTTCAAATGATAATGATTCCTTTGGTTTTCACTTCTATCATTTCTGGAATTGTGAGCAATCAATCTGGAGATCTTAAATCGATGGGCTTAAGGCTCTTGCTCTATTTTTTATTCACAACAGCTGTCGCAATTATTATCGGAATGGTCGTGACAATTATCATGGCTCCCGGCGATTACATCCATTCCATGGGGGGCTTTTCAGGACAAGGCACAGGTGAAGTTATTGCAAATGATGCTCAAAAATCATTCACGAATGCTCCTGAAATGATTGCCAATTTGATTCCGGATAATCCTCTGGAAGCCATGCTGAGTGGTGAAATGTTGGGCGTTGTCATTTTTACAATAATTATTGGCGTTGCAATTACCCAATTAAAGAAAACAACTGCTCAACCAATTATCCGTTTTGCGGAAGCCATTCAAAAAATTTGCATGATTATCATTTCATGGGCGATGCTTCTCGTCCCTTATGCCGTTTTTGGCTTGATCGCTGCGTTATTGTCAAGAATCGGAGGTGACATTTTATTGGCGCTCGGCTATTATATAATTACAGTCCTATTAGGATTGTTGATTCTTTTAATCTTCTATTTGATTCTTTTAAAAGTCGTTGTTGGAACAAATCCATTCACATTTTTAAAAAATATCCGAGGTCCGCAATTGCTAGCATTTTCAACCGCTAGTTCGGCGGCAGTGATGCCTTTGTCAATGAAAACAGCCGACAACGAACTTCATGTCTCTTCAAACATTAGTGATTTTATTATTCCAATCGGTGCTTCAATCAACATGGACGGAACGGCAGTGTTTCAATGTGTTTCAGCACTCTTCATGGCGCAAGCTTATGGTGTGGATTTAGGAACGATTGAACTCTTACTAATTACCGTTACGATTGTCGCGGCATCCATTGGAACGCCAGCAATTCCAGGCGGAGGCGTAATTATTTTGGCGTCAGTTCTTCAAAGCTCTGGAATTCCAACGGACGGCTTAATCGTTATCATCGGTATTGATCGAATTTTAGGGATGTTCAGAGCATCGATTAACGTAACAGGAGATCTTGTTGCGTGTGTTATTTTTAATAAATGGTTTGGAACGAATTCAACGAAAATAGAATTGGCGTGAGTTTATTCATTCTTCATCATTACTTTTACAGCAATGTCAGAAAAGGGTAAAGTATTAAAGTCTACGGGAAAATGGTACATCGTTGAATTAAACGATGGCAGCATTGTGAATTGCAGAATCCGCGGAAAAATGCGATTGGATGGACTCCGAACAACAAATCCAGTGTCCGTTGGCGATGTCGTTATTCTTTCTGAGAAGGAAGATGAGGAAGGAAACCGTGTGATTGATGATTTTGAAAACCGAAGGAATTACATCGTTCGAAAATCGACGAATCTGAGTCATCAGAAACAGATTATTGCGGCAAATATTGACCGTGCTTATTTGTTGGTTACGATCCATTCGCCAGATACACATTTGGCTTTTATTGATCGTTTTTTGGTTGCAGCAGAATCGTTTCGAATTCCAACAACGCTTTTATTCAATAAGATTGATCAATATTCAGAAGATGATTTGGAATATATCGACGCCTTGATTTATATGTATGAGGGCATCGGCTATCCGTGTCACAAAGTTTCGGCGTTGAATAAAGAAAACGTTGAATTTCTTAAGAATGAAATAAAAGGCAAGCAAGTTGTGATTTCAGGCCATAGTGGCGTTGGGAAAAGTACGCTTGTCAACGCAATTGATTCTAAGATGAACATTCGAACAGGTGAAATATCGGAATCACATCTGCAAGGAAAGCACACAACCACGTTTGCCGAAATGCACAAGTTGACTTCTGGTGGTTATATCATTGATACGCCAGGAATTCGCGCTTTTGGAATTATAGACATGGACAAGACGGTTATTTCGCACTACTTCCCCGAAATGAGACGTTTGATGGGCCAATGCAAGTTCAACAACTGTCAACATATCAACGAGCCGAAATGTGCCGTAAAGGAGGCGTTGGAAAATGAGCAATTGGACGAAAGTCGCTACATGACCTATGTTCAATTGATGGAAGAAGATGAAAATGACATCCACCGAAAAAACATTTACGGTTGAGGGTTCTTGTTCAACGTGTTAGTGAAGCTTCGGTTAAAATTGACGGGAAAATTCATGGAGCCATTGATCGAGGCTTACTTTTGCTGATCGGAATTGAAAATGACGACACGGAAGAGGACGCCAATTGGACTTCACAAAAGATTATAAACCTCCGAATCTTCAA
The DNA here is from genome assembly GCA_047630755.1 of Crocinitomicaceae bacterium. GTDB lineage: Bacteria > Bacteroidota > Bacteroidia > Flavobacteriales_D > Crocinitomicaceae > UBA4466. Next base: position 94,890 of record JBLHYG010000015.1, read on the forward strand.
CGACGAAGCTGGAAAAATGAATCTATCTTCGGCTGACATTGGAGGAGAATTCTTGGTAATAAGTCAATTTACATTGCACGCATCGACCAAGAAGGGAAATCGACCGAGTTATATAAAAGCAGCACGACCTGAGACCGCAATTCCTTTGTATGAATATTTTGTTGAACAATTGAAAAAATCGGAACATACAGTGGAAACGGGCGTTTTTGGAGCTGACATGAAAGTGGGCTTAATCAACAATGGACCTGTTACGATTTGGATCGATTCAAAAAATAAAGAATAAGATGAAACATTTATTAGCACTACCCTTTCTGTTTGTTGTTTTCAACGCAACTAGTCAAACGATTAGTACTGAAGCTCCTTCTGTTTCTGCTAGTGCGACAACCGTTCCAAAAAACACCCTACAAATTGAAAGTGGAATGAGTGTAAGTTCTAATAATTATTGGACAACTGTCTCATTGCCTTATACCTTATTTAGATTAGGCCTTTCTGATAGATGGGAGTTAAGAATAAATAACTCATTCAATGTTCGGAAATACAACGGCAGCGTATTTTCAAATCCATCAACAAATTATGGTTTTGGTTCCTTCCAAGCAGGAACTAAATTTCAATTTATTAAAAATCCAGAAAGTAAAACAAAAATTGCTGCAATAGCGAACGTAACGATCCCTAGTTATAATTCCAACTCAAGAGCTGCCTCATTGAATTTTAGTTTTAGTCATCAATTGAGCAGTAAGCACTCTCTCGGATATAACCTTGGATACAGTCCAAGCTATAGTGTATCAATTTCAAGTCCTGATATCATTAGTAATATCAATTATTCACTGATTTATGGTTATTCCCTGAATTCTAAATTGTCAATCTTTGGCGAATTCTTTGGAAACTACAATTACCATACAGCCGTGTTTGACCCAACAACGTCACTTTCTGTAGATTTCGGAATTATGTACCTTCTCAGAGACAACATTCAAATTGATTACGCTTACGGAAGAGGATTTACCGATGATTTCGACTTTCATTCGCTCGGATTCAACATTCTACTCAATTCAAAAAAGAAGTAATGGAAATCAAAGAAGCTCAAAAAATCGTCGACGATTGGATCAATGAATACGGAGTTCGTTACTTCGACGAAATGACCAATACCGCAATATTGATGGAAGAAGTTGGTGAAGTCGCTCGAATCATGTCGCGCCGATACGGTGAACAAAGCGAAAAGGAAAGCGACAAGGGCAAAGACCTCGGAGATGAAATGGCAGACGTTATGTTTGTTCTTATCTGTTTAGCGAACCAAACCGGAATTGATCTTGAAGAAGCGATGCGCAAGAACCTTGAAAAGAAAACGAAACGCGATCATTCGCGGCACAAGGACAATCCGAAGCTGAAGGATTAATTGGAAGTTAGAAGTTATGGGTTATAAGTTAGGGGTTGGATTGTTTTTAGGGTGAACCGCCGAACTTAAAATTCACAAAATCAATTCTTACTGTTTTATATATTCCTCGTAGTCAAGCATACTTTGCTTCACAATTTCCTTCGCTTTTTCAGCATTTTGAAACTCGGCAACCTCAACCGTTTTATTTTCTAACTTTTTGTAATCTTCAAAGAAATTTTTCAATTCTTTAAAAAAGTGTTCTGGTAATTCAGAAATATCCTTGATATGATTGACGCTCATATCGTTTGAAGCAACGGCAATTATCTTATCGTCCATTTCGCCACCATCCATCATCTGCATAACACCAATCACTCTAGCCGATACAATGCACATTGGGACAATTGTAATTTGCGAAAGAACGAGAATGTCTAAGGGATCTTTATCGTCGCAATAGGTCTTAGGTATAAAACCGTAGTTCGCTGGATAATACATCGACGAGAACAATACCCGATCTAAAATAAGAAGTCCTGAATCTTTGTCCAGCTCGTATTTTGCTCTGGTGTTTTTTGGAATTTCAATGATTCCATTTACTACTGAAGGAGCATCTTCTCCAATTTTAACTTTATGCCAAGGGTTGTTTTGGTCTATGTTCATTTACACGTTTGATTTGAACAAAGATAAGGTTGAGTGCAGGATTTAGCGTGTTATTTTTTCTTAAAAGGAAGGAATTTGGGTTGGAGGTTTAGAGTACAGCGATTATATCCCAGCTATTAACTTCGACGCCACAACCTTATCAATAGGAAAAGTAAACATGTCCTCGGTCAAATCGGAAATAGAAACCCACCTGAATTTTTCTCCTTCTTCGGTCAATGGTTCTGTATGATTCGAAACCGGAATGGCGTCAAAATCAATTTTCGAAACCTGATAGTAGGACGAAAACAGTTGATCATTTTCTTGAAAAGCAGACGACTGAAAGAAATCATTAACATAAAAGAATTCACCGATTTCAGCGTCGAGGTTCATCTCCTCTTTGATCTCGCGAACAAGAGTTTCTCTATGTCCTTCACCCCAATTCAATCCACCACCGGGAAATTTTGTCATTGAAACTCCACGACGTCGCTCATCTGAAACAAGCAATTCATTGTTGGGGTTTATTATGATTCCGTAAACGCGGAGGTTGAAAGTTCTCATTTTGAAATTTATGTTTCTATTTTTAACCGACATCACATTTGACAAAAAATATTGGATCTCTTTAGCGAAGTACAGGTCTACTAATCAAATATAATCATTCATATCTACTGCAATTCTCACTGTCTCGTTTTGGTTGAAACCAATGGTAATAGCTGAATGCGTGTTTATGTAGCATCCACATCATAACAACTCCGATAAAAATAACACAGGAATAAATGACCATGACAATTCTTACTCCATCATAATATGAATCATCCGCTATTGCAGACAGATCAAAGAAGGTCATGACAATTGCCGACAATAACCAAATAACTCCTGAAAGAAAAAAAGGGCCAGAAAAATTCCAAATTTTCACGGCTATGTAAACAGAAATAGCAATCGAAATTAAAGGTTCAATTCTAAAATGAATAAAGAACTCATACAAACCAAGTAACTCAAATAAAATAAAAAAACCGACGATAAAACTTACAAGCCGATGGTAGAATTTAAAATAGTTTCTAATTTCAAGTGAAGGTTGTGAGGCTAGGGCTTTTCTTAAGGTTTCAAGATCAACTTCTTCCTTAAGCTCTTCATACAATTCCGCCTTTGAGGTACCATTCCGAATACGCCTTATTATTTGAGAATTTAGTTGCTTAATTGTCATTATCTTTGATATGCATTGTAAACGTGGCGGTTCTATTGATTATTCCGCAACTTGAACTCTCATTTTCAACTTTTCGTCCGCTCCTTCAACCCAGGACTGAACAATATAGTAATCATCACCCGTTTTAATAATCTGATTGTAGACCCAAACTTTGGGCAGCGCAACAGTGTTACTTCGTTTTGGTTTCAACTTATAAGTGCAATCATTGATCCACTTCAACTTAAACTCAAACGTTTTCCCATCTACAATCTCGGCTTGCGTATTTTTAGTTCTAACCAACCGATAATCCTTGTAATTCTTATCAATCAATAAGAATTTTCCGGTTTTGTACTTTTCACAATCTTGAGCAGTCGAAACTCCCGACAAGAATAAAAAGTATAGTATAAGTCCTGCTAATTTCATAATTTCTCTAAAATTGTTTTAATATCCGGTTTGAAGTATTGATCTGACTTCAACACTTTTCCATCTTCTCGATAGATCGGATTGCCATCTATATCTAATTTACTCATGTTTGAACGCTGAATTTCTTCGAATACTTCAACAATTTTGTCCTGCATTCCGTGCTTCAAAATCGTTCCGCAAAGAATATAAAGCATATCGCCTAAAGCGTCAGCCACTTCAACCAAATCTCCATCTTGAGCTGCTTCTAAATACTCTTCATTCTCTTCGGCCATCAATTTGAAACGCAACATGATATCAGCTTCTTTAAGCTCAACTGTTGGCGAATAGTTGTTGCTTATTTTAAAAGCCTTGTGAAATGTTTCTACTGCTGCTATCGTGTCTTTAAGTTCCATATGTCATTGTTTGGTACAAAGATTGCAATTCAATGAGTAGGTAACAAGAATTTAATTTGAAATAAAAAGAGAGTTATCAACGTTTAATAAAGAAGTTATTATGTTATGCATACATAACTAAACAAAGGAAAAACGAAGACCAATTGTAGTACAAACCAAAATCAGAAACCATGAAAAATGTAGTAATTGCAGTAATCTTGTCGATGTTAGCGGCTCCATCTTTCGCCCAGAAAAAAGAAAAATTCGCAACATTCGGATTCAATGGCGGTATAAATCGCTCAAACTTATCCTTCTCTTCACAACAAACGAACGGCGATCAAATAACAAATGGAAAAGGATATCGATTTGGACTAATATCAAATTTTCAATTCACACAAAAGTTTTCAATCGCACCGAAAGCAGAGTTGTCATTTGGATCAAGTGCATTCTCATCGAATACCGAAGAACTTGTAAGTCCTAACAACCTAGAAATTCTTGGACACTTTAAATACAAATTGAGAAAAGGAAGTTTAAGCCCCTATATTATAGCCGGTCCAAATTTGAGAATTCCAATTCAAGGAGCCAACCGAGATGATCTTATTCCAACAAAGCAAAACGTAGCTTTAGACATCGGTTTTGGACTTGACCTTCCAATCTTTAAATACAGAGTTTCACCAGAAATCCGTTATTCATTTGGATTGATGGACATTAACCGAGACGCGAGTGTAAGCGACATGAAATACCACAACATTGCTCTCGTATTGAATCTTTCGGGAAGAAAATAACCTTAGCAATGCTGCTTCGATCGTCATCGGAGCAGCATCTTTTTTAGTGCTCAATTGTTACCAAGTGAGAAGTAACAACTCTAAATCCAACTGTTGGATGAGCCTCCTTAAACTCTTTTACACTTTCATTTCTGATATCAAATCCTGGAGAATGCCAATCTCCTCCAACGGCTTGATCCCCGTCAGAAATCATTTCGGCTACATTTCCATTCATGTTATAAAACCCAAATTGATTCGGCCAATAAGACCGTGCGGGAGCAGTTACATCAGCCTGACTTTGTAGTATCGTTGGATAGATTCGTTGTGACTTTTCTACAAGTTCAATTTCTCCAGATTCCGCATTGCGAGTTAAGTTTTGAGTGCCAATTTGTAAATGATTTGCCATAACAGTACCCTTGTCATTTCTTAAATAAGGACCTTCCCAAGAATAAACATTCGAATGGTCGTTCCCTCTTGCCGCTCTCATCCATTCCGCTCGTGTTGGAATTCGAAACTTTAAACTTAATTCACCTCCAGATGCCACTCTGTACTTTTCCGTCAGCCATTCGCAATACAATTCCGCCGCTTCTTTGGTAATGTTTACAACAGGATAATCGTTATACGCTGGATGGTTGTGATAATAATCTTTGAAACCATTGTTCTCCCATCCAAATGACGTATTCCACAACATTGAATCGATGTTGGCAATCTGTAATTTCTCAAGTTCACCTTTCTTTTTCAAGTCAATTAAAAACTCCTTGTATTGAAGATTCGTTACTTCCGTAGTACTCATATAGAAAGCTTGAACTGTCGTTGTATCGCTATCAATCACTACAGATCCACTAGGAACATAACTACAAAAACCGTTTAAAGCCTTTTTGGCTTGTTTGGCAGATGGCTTTTTTTCAGTCGTAAAACTCATTAAAATTGCGCCCACGAAAAGTGCGGTGATTAGTAGAGAAGTTTTCATATTAAAAAAATTTAGTTCGTTTTCATCTATTAACGACTACGACAAAATTAGTTACAAATAAGATCTTAAAACCACCTCTAGATTTACTTAGATTCCATACTTTTGCTCACTCATGATTTCAGGCATCAAGCATATTCTTAAAAAGTACCTTAAATTTTATAAGGTAAGGCACCGATTGAAACTCAACATCCGAGTTCGTCAGCATACTTTGATGGAATATTACCAAGCTAAAATGGTGACGGATGACCTTCCAGACATTCAAGATACAGGCTTAAAAATCTTCTCTCAATTTGAAGAGGATGGATTGCTTCTCTACGTTTTCTCATTAATTGGAATGACGAATCGAACGTTTATTGAATTTGGATCGGATGATGGAATCAACAGTAACTCCGCGAATTTGTATTACCATCATGAATTCCACGGACTATTCATGGACGGGAATCCACATGCACTTCATAGAGGATCTTACTTCTTTGACAAATACCGAAATGCCAAAAAGGTACCGCCTGTTTTCAAAGAAGCCATGATTACTGCCGAGAACATTAACGAATTAATCGAATCGGCTGGATTTGAAGGTGAAATCGGTCTTTTATCAATCGATATTGACGGAAATGATTACTGGGTTTGGAAGGCAATGGAAGTTGTCTCTCCACAAGTGGTTATTATTGAAACGCACAACGAATTTGGAATGAATGATATCGTTGTTCCTTACGACCCTGAATATTTCTACCCCGGAAAACATCCTGATTATCACGGAGCTTCTCCCGTCGCAATGACGAAGTTGGCGAAGAAAAAAGGATACCGTTTAGTCGGCGCAAATGAACTTGGATTCAATTTCATCTATGTTCGCGAAGATCTTGTTCCAAACGAACTTCCTGAAGTTTCTGTTGAATCCTTATTGACACATCCTTCTAACACTGAAGCTCAAGCGCGGTTTGAAGCAATTAAAGATTGGGATTACGTTACTGAGTAGGCTTCTTTAATTTTGAGTTAAGCACATAGTGTGGATATAGCTCATTAATGCACTATATTGACTCGTTAGGTGCCATTTCAAAATAGAACTAAATGAGAAAGCTACTTCTAATAATCTTAATCACCCTCTCAGGAATTAACCTGAAAGCCCAAACCAACCTCGACTCCCTTTACACCGTTTGGCAAGACGAAACCCTAGCTGACTCCAGCCGAGCTAAGGCCTACAAGGATTACATTGGGAAAGGTTATCTATATTCCAACCCAGATACCGCTTTCATTTTAGCTAAAAAACTACTACGCTTTGGTGAAGAACAGAAATATGAAAAGGCGAAAGCAATGGCATACAACCTCATGGGTAGTTCTAAATATCTAAAATCAGATTTCCTCAGTGCGCTAAACTACTTCCAACGCAATTTGAAGATTTATGAAGAACTTGGAGATATTGAGGGCGGCGCTAGTGCAGCAAACAACATGGGGATAATCTACAGTAGTTTAGGGAACTCTCCCAAATCACTATTCTATTACCATAGCAGTTTGAAGAAGTATGAAGAAATTGGAAATAAAGGAGGCATTGCTACTGCCTTAAACAATATCGGGAGTATATTCGAAAATCAAAAAGATTACCCAAAAGCACTAGACTATTACCAGCGAAGTAAGAATATTTTAGAAGAAATTGGAGATAAAAGAGCCAGCTCTTCTGCCATGGGAAATGTTGGAGTCATTTACTACCTACTCAAGGAGTATCCAAAAGCGCTAGAGTATTACCAAAGTAGTTTGAAGCTTAAGCAGGAAATCGGAGATTTAAATGGCGAAGCGCTTACAATAAACAATATTGGGAATATCTACCAAATGCAAGGAGATTACGCTAAAGCAATGGACTTTTACCAGCGCAGTTTGAAAATTAGAGAAGAAATTGGAGACAAATGGGGCAGCGCTAACTCTTTAAACAATATTGGGTCTGTATACCAAAATCAAGGAGACCACCCTAAAGCGTTGGAGTACTGTAAAAAGGCACTGGTGTCTTACGAAGAGATTGGTGCAATGAATGAAGAATTAGTTGCCTGTCAGTGTGTGTATGACAATTATAAAGCAATGGGCAATAGTAGTAAAGCGTTGGAATACCACGAACAAATGCTCGTTCTAAAGGATAGCATTTTTAACGAAGAAAATACCAAGAAGCTTACCCGTCTTGAGATGCAATATGAGTACGACAAAAAAGAAACAGCAGCCAAGTTAGAGCAAGAAAAAAAGGATGCCATTGCTTTGGAAAAACTCAGACGCAATGAGCTGATAAGAAATGGATTTATTGGAGGTTTTGGAATTATGTTATTGTTCGCGATTGTATTTCTGAGCCAACGCAACAAAATCAAAAAAGGCAAAAAACAAAGTGACGGACTCTTGCTGAATATTCTACCAGCCGAAGTAGCCGAAGAGCTCAAAGCCAAAGGCGCAACCGAAGCCAAACAATTTGATGAAGTTTCCATTCTATTTACTGATTTTAAAGGCTTTACAGCCATGTCAGAGATGCTCAATCCAAAGGAGTTGGTGCATGACTTGAACGTATGTTTTTCTGAGTTTGATAAAATCACCACCAAGCACGGAATTGAAAAAATAAAAACCATTGGTGATGCATATATGGCTGCGTGTGGTGTACCAATACCAACACCCGATCATGCTAAGAAAACAGTGCTGGCTGCGCTAGAAATGGCTGAATTTGTAGCGGCAGAGAAACAGAGAAAAGAAGATCAAGGCCTGCCATTCTTTGAAGTTCGGATTGGCATCAATACAGGACCTATCGTAGCTGGAATTGTAGGCGTGAAAAAATTTCAATACGACATTTGGGGGGACACCGTCAACACAGCCAGCCGTATGGAAAGTTCAGGAGAGGTAGGGAAAGTGAACATCAGTGAGGCAACCTACGATCTGCTAAAAGCAGATCCAGAATTTGCCTTTGAAAATCGCGGAAAAATAGAAGCGAAAGGAAAAGGAGAAATGGAAATGCATTTTGTGAATTTGAAAACAGAAAAACTATAAAACAATTGTTTATTAAAGCACTAGCAACAATTGAAAACCAGAGTATGAAAGAGAATAAGGAATTTTTCTGTCAATATTGGTAGAATGCGACGGCAACAATCAACTTTTTCATTTGATTTTAGACAATCGATATGAAAAATTGAAGATGCGCCATCCTCGTTAAAGATTCTATTTAAGACTTATCGTCGTTGGAAGCGGAAACAACTTTTCAAAAGCATCGTACGCTAACAAGTGCAACGCATCCCCATGATCCAGTTCCTTTCTAAACTTGAAAAATAAGTTTGAAGAATTTATTTTCTTTAGTTTTTTGTACAATGCCTTAGCGTCCCTTTCCATCACTTTACCCTCCTTCCCTACTCCAACGAAAATTGACATTTCGTCACTAATCTTTACATCCTCGAAATCCAAAAGTGATTGATTGTCCCACCAAAGGCTCGGGCTAATAATGATATAATTATCAAAGAGCTCTGGCTTTTTCAAAAGAACTTCAGTCGCCAATAATCCCCCAAGCGATTGCCCAATAATGGTTTTTACAGAACTTGTACGATACATCGACTCCACTTTGGGTTGCAATTCCTTTTCTATAAACGCCATAAATTTTTCCGATCCGCCAGTTGTAGGGAAATCTATTTTGTCTTTTGCAATTGATGTTGGAAAGGTAAAATCACGTTTTCTGTCCACATTAGAAATTCCGATAACAATACTCTCTGGAAGCATATCGATCCATGGATACGATCCAAATTGAACCAATCCTGAGATGTGAATAAAATCCTCTTCCGCCGAACCGTCCAGCAAATAAATCACATTGTACTTTCGCGTTGAATCAGTATGATAAGACGCTGGCAAATAAACATTAATTGTTCTTTTCTCTTCCAGTTCAGTTGAGTAGAACTCAACCGATTCACCAATTGTAAACGGTTTTATTGAAGTCGAATCGTTTTGTGAAAATCCAAAACCCGAAAGCATAACCGCCCATAAGATCAATACATTTGATCGCCAAATAATTCTTTTCATAAGTTACCTATTTAATTCTTTTCAATTCAATTTTTCGAGCCCCATAACTTCATGGACAAACGCGTTATCTGTGCGACTCAATCGAATATCATTTAGTGCAATATTTGGATCAGCGACATACCATCCAAATTGATTGAAGAAATCCGTCAGTGCTTTAGAATTAAAGGCATAACCGTACTCCGCATAAATTCCATTTCGAATTAAACGTAATTCACTTTTGGAATACTCTTCTTCATCAGAAAGTTTTCGACTGCAAATTGCACCTATTACTTTTTTATCGGTACTATCATAATACAATCTGTAATGGCAAAAGGAGTTTCTATGCAAAATCCCAAAATAAAAATCAGATTCCGGCTTAAATTCTTCAACATGAATTATCAATTTTCCAGTAATAATACGAACCATTCTTGCTTCGTTTTCGAACTTTATTTTGTCATTGCTCACTTTCCCACTTCCAACGACCATCCAATCTGAGGAAGCCCCAAACATGTCGCTAACGTAGAAGTAGTTATCTCCTTCAATCTCAATTTCAACTGTTAAATCTTTGATTTTTGATCCCGCCCACTTCGCTCCAGTGGATAGGGTGTAGTCATATTGCGCATCAAACTCGACGCTTGTTGAAGCATTAAAATCGTAACTGTGTGAAACTCGATTTATTCCCGGTCGAAATGTTATTTCGAATAAATAGACAAACACTCCACCGTTCCATTGCGAGAATTCATATTCACCCGTGTCTCTAAGTTCGCAATCTGGACAGTCCGCCATTTTGAGATCGAATGGTAGCATTTTACTTTCCAATTGAACTCGGAAATTCCTAATCCCTTTATCTCGAAAATCCTCTTCACTTATATCACCTCCTGGAAAAGGAGCCACGAAACCAATTGTACTCGTTATACTTTCGTTTTCTGGGTTGAGAAATTCAAAGTAAATGTTTACGCTTGACTTGTCCTCAGTACACTTAAAAGTCAAGATTTCTTTCTCTATTGAAATTCGTGTTTCTTGCATTGGATAAAAAACTCCTCCACTCGAATAGTAGGCTCCATAATTCGATAAACCGTTACTAGAAAGGCCAAGCATTAATACACACGTTAGAATTAACCTCATAGAATTCTATACTTATTCCTTCCCAGGATTCATTATTCTCGTTTGATGTCTGATCGATTCTTGGTGAATTGCATCCATTATTTTCCTTACAAATTGAGCCGTCAAATTGTAATCATCACTGTGTTCCAATCTAGAATTAATGATTTTTTTCCAATGTTCTTCTTGTAGAATTGTAATGTTATTTTCTCTTTTCAATTGACCAACTTCTTCGCTTAAGAGCATTCGTTCGCTCAATAAATCAAACAATCTATCGTCCAAAGATCCAACACGCGAACGGATATCGTCGATTTTCCCAGCTACGTCAGTTGACACCTCGTGCGATCTTAAAATCAATTGATCCATCATTTCTGACCAACGCTGTGGTGTCACTTGTTGCGCTGCGTCCGACAAGGCATTATCAGGATCTGGATGCGATTCTATCATCAATCCATCAAAGTTCAAATCCATCGCTTTTTGACTTACCTCCAAAAGCAGATCGCGATTTCCAGTGATGTGACTTGGATCACAAATGATTTTTGTATCAGGTCTGCGTTCTTTTAAGGCAATTGGAATTTCCCAACTCGGAACATTTCTATATTTCGCATGATTGTAGACTGAAAAACCTCTATGAATTCCTGACAAATCTGTTAGCCCAGCAGTTTCGAATCGTTCAAACGCTCCTAACCACAATGACAAATCCGGATTGACTGGATTTTTAATCATGACGGGGATATTTGTACCTCTTAAAGCATCCGCAATCTCTTGAACGGTGAAAGGATTAACAGTTGTTCTGGCTCCAATCCACAAGACATCAACACCGGCTTTCAATGCCATTTCAACGTGTTTTGCGTTCGCAACTTCCGTTGTAACTTTCAACCCCGTTTCTTTCCCTGCATTTACGAGCCATTCCAATCCTACTTCTCCTACTCCTTCGAACGAATTTGGGCGCGTACGAGGCTTCCAAATCCCAGCTCTTAATGCGTGAATTTTACCTGTTGCTTTTAAGTCCAAAGCCGTCTGTAAAACCTGCTCTTCACTTTCTGCACTGCACGGCCCTGAAATTTGCACAGGACGTCCGTATACGTCTAACCAGCTCATAATTTTTATTATTTAATTCAATTTCAAATCGCATTAAATTGGTTCTTTAAAGGTATTCAATTGTTCAATGAAACCTCGTTTATTTGGCATAAAAAAAGTCTCTCTCAGTTAAACCGAGAGAGACTTTTATTTTTAAATATGTCAATTTCTTCCCAGCTAGTAAAATCTAGTTGGCCACCAAAGAATTAATTTGTTTTGAATTTGTGTTTTCATTGATACAAATCTTTCACATTATTTAATTCAAATCCTAACAAAGACGACAAAAATTGATATTTAGATTTGAATGCGGCATGAAAACCATCAATAATTTAACACTAAAAAAAAGATTTGTTCAAAAAAAGGTTTAGACGTAGAAGATCAAAATATATAACCGATTAATGCACAGTAAAATACCCATTGAATTGCGCACATATACTGAGTAACAATGCGTATAACCACGTAATTTTCCGTGGTGAGAATCCTTCAATTTAGGAATATATTTACCTAAATAAATTGAATAATATGAAAAATATACTGTGTGTAATAGCACTTGTAATAGCGAATATTGGTTTTGGCCAATCGCTAATTAATTTTAACGGATACCAGTACGTGGAGGTAGACGGAGTTTGGAAATTTAAAGACCAATCCTGTGGTTTATACTACAATGTAAGTGATGAACATATTTCATTAAAATTCTCAACTGCCCATCTTCCGACAATAGTGGCTTTTGAGGCGGCCAATGGTTTACGCATCGTTCATCGCAGTCCTACAGGTTGGAACGCATATGGAATTATTACATCTCCAGAGTCAATATTCACATATGCAGGAAATCTTCTAGCTGACGAAAATGTGGAAGCATTAGAAATTGGAACTTTCGGTGAGTATCACGGCGCCCCTCCTGTTAATCCACCCAATGATCCAAGTTACAGTAATCAATGGTACTTGGAAAATGCGAATGACAATGATATTGATATGTTAGATGCGTGGGATATCGCCACTGGAAGTAATCAAGTTACTGTCGGCGTTATTGATGGTGGTTTGCATTGGGAAATTGCAGACTTAGGAATTGGAACAGATGGATATGAAAACATCCACAAAAACCCATTTGAAAGTATTTGGGTTAATCCTGTAGATCCTACAACATACACAACTAGTGACCCTGACGGAAACGGTAAAATAGGTGACTGGAAAGGATGGCATTTTTACGATTTCGCTCCACTTTGGCCAAATCAAAACGATACAAGAACTACTAATCCTCATGGAACAAGAGTTGCAAGTATTATTGCAGCCAAGACTGGAAATGGAACTGGAATGGCAGGAGTTGCTGGTGGCTGGTCTAACGAAGGCGTTAGAATTGTTGGTGCTATTATTAATAATGAAAATTCGAATGGTCAAGATTATAACAAGCCTGTTTCAACACTTTTGGGACCTGCAATCGATTATTGTGTTGCTCAAAATGCAAAAGTAATTAATATTAGTGTTGGAATTGGATTTACAGCAGACGCATACGCTTCTATTCAATTGGCATATGACGCTGGCGTGACAATCGTTTGTTCTTCTGGAAATGACCCAGTATTGACAGCAGTTGCATTTCCTGCAAATCATTACCGCACAATTGCGGTTGGAGCAACCAATCAGCAAGATGTGCGCTGGGTGGAGGCTAATCGACAGAGTGGATATGGAGTGGAATTGGATTTCGTAGCTCCCGGTGTTGACATAACGAGTATGGACCACACAGGAACTGTTGGTCAATATTCTGGAACTTCATTCTCTGCCCCAATTGTAACTGGAATTGTTGCGCTAATGCTAAGTGAAAACCCTTGCTTATCTCCAACACAAGTTCGTCAAATTCTTCGTTCGACTTGTGAAAAAGTTAATCCAAATCTTTACAATTACAATTACGACTACCAAGTACCTGGGAAATCGGAAGAACTTGGGTACGGCCGAGTAAATGCCTATCAAGCTGTTCTAGGAGCTCAAAACATGAATCACTTGAATTTTGACCTGTATGCACGAGATCATTATTTGGATTACGGAGCTGATGCTTGCTACCCTTTCACTTGGGATTACGATGAAAGTCCAGATATCTGGGTGCGTAATCAAGATGACGGTGAAACGATTCAGGAGCATGAGGACTATTTAAATTTCTATAATAGTGGTGGAACCGCTGCGACAAAATACGTTTATGTAAGAGTGTCAAACGCAGGGTGCAACGCATCAACCGGAAATGAGATCTTAGAATTAAATACTACAGCTGCAATGACCAGTGGAAATTGGCCAAATGGTTGGACAAACTTCAATGGAGGTGGACAATATATTGGAAGCGCACCTATTCCAATAGTACCTGCCGGAGGAAGCCAAATTGTTAAAGTTCCATGGGATCTAATGTACAACATCAGTTCATGTATTCTTGCGAGAATTACGAATGAAACAAATGATCCAATTGGACCACTTCCCGCAGATCTTTCATTGCCTGTTTATAATCAAAACAACATCGCATTAAGAAATGTAATTATTTACAACATGGGACCACTTGTTCCATATCCTATTTTCGACAAAGACATAATGCCTCATGGACATGAAGTTAGTTTCACTAATTCTGGAACGGTTGCTGAATCGTTTGATTTCAGCTTTATTTCTGAGGCAAATGCTTTAGGTCATCACCTTAACGATGACGCAGAAGTAACAATGAGATTCAATGACGAATCTTGGGATTTATTCTCGGAAGTTGTTGCGGATAGAAGTGATATTCGGATCACTGGACCGAAGTCAATTCAATTTCTTGCATCTCAAGTTGACCTTGACGAAATTGAACTTGATGCAGGAGTTACATATCAAGCTTTCATTGGGTATAGCTTCTTAACTCAACAAATAAATGAGGAAGACGAGTACGAAATCAACTTTGTACAAAAGTATTCTGCTCTAGATCCAATTGTAGGAAATCACTGGACAGGTGGACTTCATTACAAGGTTCGTAGAAATGATAGAGCAACGTTCCTTGCTGATGCTGGTGCAGACCAAACAATCACTATCGGTGAAACTGCAACTTTAGAAGCAGCTGATATCAATGAGCCAGCAGCTTACAACTGGAGCATATTAGGTAAAAGATCATTTGAAAGTGGATTGGAAGTCGAGGTATCACCGACAAATACTACAACTTATGAGTTGGAAGTAATTGCAACGGCTGACGGTTTTAAAGATTATGATGAAGTTACAGTAAATGTGTATCAATATGTGATCCAGTCCGTGAGTCCAAACCCAGCATCAACAACAATTACAGTAGACTATTTAGCGGCGGCGGCGGCAAATGCGCAATTGGACATTGTTGGACTTAATACGAATGACTTTATGACACAGACGTTGGATACTACGCTTTCTTCGTCTACCTTTGACATGTCTCAACTGTCAACTGGTAATTACAGTGTAATTTTAATCTGTGATGGCGTCATGGTTCATGTCGTTCAATTGTCTGTTTTATAGATCATTAGTGAAAATAAAAAATAAAATAACATTATGGTGCTTCGTTTTCGTTGTCGCGCCAGTATTTGGACAAATTAACAGTGAACTTGTTTTTGGAACATGTTTATCTGAATCCTACCCAGATATTGCCGTTGACCCTGTAAACAAGCACCAGTATATCGTGAATAGATCGGCTCCTGAGTTCCACGACCGTACTGTGGTTACCAAGATGACTGAATCGCGCGACATTCTTTGGAGTAAAATGATATATTTGGATAGCAGCTGGCAGGGAATTACTGCCAGCTCTATCACTTGGTTGGATACTTCTTTGGTGATCACTGGAATCATGGAACATTTTGAGCCAACGACAGGGTATTACCAAAAAAAAACATTTGTTGCGCATATGAACACAAATGGGGATATCATTTGGATGAAACATATTCATGACGTCGGGATTATGTTGAATCCAAAACCTGCAAGCGTTACTTTTTTAAACAACCAAATTATTGTTAGCTCTTCTACGAAGTCATTCTTCAGTTACAATGATAAAGTGATGATAATTACTGCTCTCTCGACAGATGGCATCGTTTTGTGGTCAAAAACAATAGATGCTCCTGGACGAATAAATGCTGTAGTCGCTAGCCCCGATGGAAACATTGTAGCCGCTGGTTCTATTCCTGATAGCTTTGCTGGAAATTCATCACATTATCAAGGCTCACCTTTTCTAATCAAGTTAGACAACTTTGGAAATATTCTTTGGGCGTCAAAATATTTACGCGATACTATAGCTTATAGTCATATTGATCCTATGTCAATTGACTTTAACCAAAGTGACTCATCAATTATAATGGTGGGAAAAATTGGCATTGGTTTTCCATTAGTTTCTACTCTTGCCTACGCAGGTCGATTTTCACTCCAAACAGGAGCCGTAATCTGGTCTAAAGAAATTACCAGCGGTATACAATCTAATTTAGCAGAGGTGATAGTTGCCGACAATTCTATCTTTCTGGCCGGAATATGTAACTCAAATGTATCTGGCGATATTTGCTTAACAAAAGTCCAAGAATCAGGAATTGTTGATTGGACATATACATATGGCGATCCTCTTGAACATGATTTGGTTTATAATGGCGTTTACTATAATGCGGATATTGTACTTGTTGGGGTTAAGAATATTAATCAACAACCTTGGTCCGGCAACGACCTTTATCACCTAACAATCAGAACCTCAGGCGAAGCAAGTAACAAGCTGGACACTTTAAATACCACACTTACTGATTTGATCCTTACCATCGATACCACCTTAACTCTATCTCCCGGATATTCGCTAGATTCAGTCGTAATATTTCATGACAGCTTAGTCGATTACAACTTAGATACAATTGCCTGCATGCCAGTAGGAATTAACACAATTGACTTATCAACCGAACCGATACTTTTATTCCCAAATCCCGCAAATGATATTGTATCAATTCAAGTGCCTTTAATCATTAAGAATGAATTACTCGAAATCACTTTGATTAATTCTATGGGACAAGAAATACTCCGTACAAACTCAACTACTTTTTCTATTAAGTTTTTGAGCAAAGGAATGTACTTCGTAAGGGTCAATTCAAAACTCTATCAATGGAATCAGAAATTACAAGTGTTCTAATATCCACTTCTAAAAGAACGTAATAGCCTTTAATCCAAGCCATTTAAAGACACCTGAAAATCTCGGGAACTTTTCGAGTAAAATAAATATCCATTTTAATTTGTTTCATTGAAAATAAAAGCGAAATATTTGTACTCATGAACAGAACAACACAAAATATGAATTGGTGGCACTCAACGAACAGTTGGTGTGCGTGGCTCGGTTTATAATTTGATCTCATATTTGTAAAACGGCTTATCTCACCAGATAGGCCGTTTTTTTTGTTCCCTACTTTTTTCCAATTCCCTTTTTAAATGAAAATTCATTCTCAAACAATACCATTCAATGCCGATCTTTACACTCCCGTCAATCTCTACTTGGCAGTGAGAAACAATTATCGGAAAACGTGTTTACTCGAAAGCAATGATTACCATTCCAGGCAGGACAGCAAGTCTTTCATTGGATTGGAACCCATCGTTGAAATCAAACAAATCGATTCTAAAATTCAAATCTTTCAAAAAGGCGAGAAGAGAGAGTTTCAGTTGAGTTCGGAAGCTTCTCATTCGAGCCAAATTCAAGAAATACTGAGCTCTTACGAATTCAACGACGACAAATTCAATGGTTTCTTTGGCCGACTTGGTTTCGAACATTCTCTCCATGACGAAACACACATCAGCCCATCCAAAAGTGATTTAAACCTGCCATCTCTCCATTTACTTCTATTCAAATACAGCATTGTAATTGATCATTTTACGAGCGAAGGATTCCTTATCGAAAACAATTTCTCTCCAACTTTCGAAATAGAAGACTTGAGTCAAATCCTCAAAAACAATTCGACAAACTCACTTCCCTTTGAACTGTTTGGGAACGAAAAATCGGAGTTTAGTGATTCTGAATTTGAGCAACTCGTTCAAAAAGGAATCGAGCATTGCAAAAGAGGAGATGTCTTCCAATTGGTATTGTCCAACGCATTTCATCAATCCTTTTTTGGAGATGACTTTGAGGTTTACAGAACGCTTCGCCAATTGAATCCTTCGCCCTATTTGTTTTATTTCGATTTTGAGGAATACAAACTTTTTGGTTCGTCACCAGAAGCACAATTGGTCATTAAAAAAGGCAAAGCTGAGATTCATCCCATTGCGGGAACTGTACCGAAAACGGGCGTTGAAGAATTTGATGCTTTGCAACTTCAATTCTTGATCGAAGACGAAAAGGAAAACGCTGAACACACCATGCTAGTGGATTTGGCACGGAATGACTTGAGTCGCGACTGTACCAATGTTCAAGTAGATTCCTACAAAGAAATTCAGAGTTTTAGCCATGTTTCCCATTTGGTTTCAAAGGTGACAGGCGATCTTAAAGAGAACAAAAATTTCGAATCGTTAAGTCATTCTTTCCCCGCTGGAACGCTTTCAGGAACGCCCAAGCCGAGAGCATTGGAACTCATCAACGAATACGAAAAAACGAGTCGTGACTTTTACGGAGGCGCCATTGGAATGATTGGATCGAGCGGAGATTTGAACATGGCCATTGTCATTAGGAGCATTCTCAGCAAGAACAACAATTTGCATTATCGAGCGGGAGCTGGAGTTGTCTTGGATTCAAATCCACAAAGAGAAACGCAAGAAGTCCACCATAAATTGGCAGCAGTGCGAAAGGCGATTGCACAAACGCAATTAAATCATTCACAAATTAAGAAACAACAAGCGCTATGAAAATTGCAGTGATAGACAATTACGACTCGTTCGTTTTTAATTTGGTTCGGTACCTCAATGAAATCGAAAATGTTGAAACGATCGTCCAACGAAATGACAAAATCGATTTCAATGAACTTGATTCTTGCGAAGCTATTTTGCTTTCACCTGGGCCAGGAATTCCATCTGAAGCAGGGAACTTAATTGAAGTAATTGACAAGTACCATTCTCAAAAACCAATTCTAGGTGTATGTCTCGGACATCAAGCCATTGCAGAATATTTTGGAGCAGAACTAAAATGTATTGATATTCCAATGCATGGAAAATCATCACAGGTCAAACATCAAGACGGGGATGAAATCTTTAATTCAATTCCAATAGAGTTTACTGTTGGACGCTACCACAGTTGGTCAATCGAACACGACTTGCCTTCCGAAATCATGGCCACAGCCTTTTCAGACGACAACGAGATTATGGCCCTTAAACACAAAAAACTCCCACTAAAAGGCGTTCAATTTCATCCAGAGTCCATCCTCACTCCTCACGGACGTAGATTGATTTCAAACTGGGTAACATCACTTTTAAAACCGAATTAGGATGAATCATTTATTGGAAAAAATTATGGCCGCAGAAACCTTCTCTTCACAAGAGGCGAAGGATTTCATTTATAGCATCGATGAAGAAAAATTGAACTCAGAAACGATAGCGGCGATTTTGGTTGGAATTCAAATTCGTGGAATTCAATTGCAAGAGTTGGTTGGCTTTCGATCGGCGTTATTGGAACTCTGCAACCCAATTGAATTGGATTCAAGCAACGCAATTGACCTTTGTGGAACGGGAGGCGACGGTAAGAACACCTTCAATATTTCAACAACAAGCTCGTTGATTTTAGCTGCGATGGGCAAGAAAGTCATCAAACATGGAAATTACGGCGTAAGTTCAACGTGTGGATCGTCGAATGTTTTGGAAGAACTTGGATTTGTGTTCAGTTCAAAAAATGAAGATCTCACGAACGCTTTGTCAAAGCAGAATATATGTTTTCTCCATGCGCCTTTGTTTCATCCCACAATGAAGAAGGTTGCTCCGATTCGAAAAGCATTGGGTGTTCGAACAATTTTTAATGCCTTGGGTCCACTGGTGAATCCAGCTCAACCGGCCTATCAACTCACCGGAACGTATAATTTGGAGCTGGCGAGAATCTACCAACACGTTTTGAAAAACGAGAGAAACGATTTTAGAGTTGTCTATGGAATGGATGGTTACGATGAAATTACATTGACGGACAATACAAGATACATTGGGAAATATTCAGATGAAATTGTAAATGCCGAAAGCTTTGGTCAATCGAAATTGAAACAGGCCGATTTATTTGCAGGAAACACAACCCAAGATGCGGCCAAACTTCTGACTTCGGTATTAAAAGGAAATGGAACGAACGCACAAAATGCAGTTGTAGCAGCAAATGTTGCAAGCGCGCTTCAAATTTTACATCCCAATGAAAACCTTCCAAACTCTTTCAACGAAGCGCTAAGTTTCATCAAAAGCGGACAGGGAAGCAAACACTTTAAACTGAATTAAGATGAAAACAATATTAGACACAATCGTGGATGTAAAACGAAGAGAAATTGAAGATTTGAAGAAGAACTTCACCTATTCGGATTTTGAAAAATCGCCCCTTTTTGATTCAAAATGCATTTCCTTAAAACAACGAATTATCGAGCAAGAGTTCGCTATTATCGCAGAAATCAAACGAAAATCGCCGAGTGCGGGAATTATTGACTTCGGAATTGATTTTGAAGAACAAGCCAAAAAATACGATGAAGCCAAGGTTGCTGGGATCTCTTGCCTAACGGACACTTCTTTTTTCGGAGGATCGGTGGATGATTTGAAACAGATCAAAACAAACGCATCAACTCCGATTCTAAGAAAAGATTTTATAATCGATGAAATTCAAATCTTTGAAGCCAAGGCGAATGGTGCGGATGCACTATTATTAATCTCCGAGATCCTCGATCCGAAGACGGCTTTGCAACTTACGATCATAGCGCAAAGCCTCGGAATGGAAGTTTTGATGGAATGCCACGACCGCGCTCATTTGAGAAAGATCAACGATCAGGTGGACATTATTGGAATCAATAACCGCGATTTGCACCTTCAAAAAACAGACCTTCAAACCTCTTATGATCTCTTTGATTTCATTCCGACCGACACCGTTTGTATTTCAGAATCAGGAATACGTTCCTACGACGAAGTATTGAAACTTTCGAAAATCGGATACCATGGAGCGTTGATTGGCGAAAGTATTTTAAAACAAACCAATCCTGTTGAATTCATCCGATCAATCCAATTGAAAAAGATGTCCCATGCTAATTAAAGTCTGCGGTTTAAAAGACCCCGAACAAGTTGCGATCATTTCCAAACAGGTCGATTTCATTGGATTCATTTTCTATCCGAAATCGAAACGATACATCGATCACAGCTTGCCATCACTTGGAGCGAAAAAGACAGGCGTTTTTGTAAACGAACGGACTCAAGTCGTTTTGAAAACCGCACGCTTGGAGAAGCTTGATGCCGTTCAATTGCACGGAGATGAGCAACCTGAAGAATGCGCCGAAATCCACGGGCAACTGAAAGTCATTAAAGCTTTCGGAATTCATGAAGGCTTCGATTTCGAGAAGTTAAACGCTTATAAAAACTACGTTGACTATTTTCTTTTTGATACGCAATCTCCATTAAAAGGCGGGACTGGAATTCAATACAATTGGGAGATTTTAGCAAAGTATACTGGAGAAACGCCTTTCTTCTTGAGCGGTGGAATTTCACCCGATTCTCTTGAGGCGATTCGAAATTTTGAACACAAGTCCTTCGCTGGAATCGATTTGAACAGTCGCTTTGAAATTGAACCTGGCAAAAAAGACATTGAACTATTAAATACATTTTTGAATGAAATTCGCAGCAAATAAATATACGGAACCCGATGAATTGGGATTTTATGGCGACTTCGGCGGTGCATTTATCCCTGAGTTGCTTCGCCCCAATGTCGAAGAACTTGAACTTGAGTATTCAACAGCCAAGGCCGATCCCGACTTTCAATCGGAGTTCGTTCAACTTCTAAAAGATTATGTTGGAAGGCCAACTCCTTTGTTCTACTCTAACTACCTCAGCGAAAAACACAACTCTAACATTTACCTCAAACGAGAAGATTTGAACCATACCGGTGCGCACAAAATAAACAATGCCTTGGGTCAAATACTGCTTGCGAAACGGATGAACAAGAAAGAGATTATCGCGGAAACTGGAGCTGGACAACACGGTGTGGCAACAGCTACCGCTTGCGCATTTATGGGATTGAAATGTACCGTATTCATGGGCGAAGTTGACATTAAACGGCAAGCGCCGAATGTACAACGAATGGAATTTCTAGGTGCAACAGTAATTCCAGCGACAAGCGGAAGCAAGACATTGAAAGACGCGACGAACGAAGCAATTCGGTATTGGATCAACAATCCGGATGCTTATTATTTAATTGGAAGTGTCGTTGGACCTCACCCGTATCCTCAGATTGTTGCAGATTTTCAATCGGTGATCTCGGAAGAAATCAAGAAGCAACTTTTCGAAAAAACAGGGAAAGAAAACCCGACAAAGGTTGTTGCTTGTGTTGGAGGTGGAAGTAACGCAGCAGGTGCCTTTTATCATTTCTATGAATCGAATGAAGTAGAACTGATTGCCGTTGAAGCCTCTGGAAAAGGATTGCAAAGTGGTAAATCAGCCGCTAGTTCCGTTCTTGGTTCTATTGGTGTTTTGCACGGAAGCATGACCTTATTAATGCAAGATGAAAACGGTCAAGTCATTGAACCTTATTCAATTTCTGCGGGGTTGGACTATCCAGGGATTGGGCCACTACATGCCCATTCCATTCAATCCGGCCGAACAAAAAGCGTTACGGTGACAGATGACGAAGCATTGATTGCTGCAAAGCAATTGACCCGACGTGAGGGAATAATTCCTGCACTTGAAAGCGCACATGCTTTGGCCGCTTTGGAGAAATTAGATCTCCGACCGGACGATGTTACTGTGGTGAATTTATCGGGACGCGGCGACAAAGACATGATTACCTACCAACAACACATTTAGAATGAATCCTTTCAAGAAAGTACCGAAACAACTCAGCATTTTCGTAACGGCTGGGTATCCAAAACTAAACAGTTTGAAAGAACAAATTCCATTTCTGGAAAAATCAGGTGTGGATTTTATTGAAGTTGGAATCCCCTTCTCTGACCCGATGGCGGATGGACCCACAATTCAGGAATCAAGTGCAATTGCCCTGAGAAACGGAATGAACCTCGAACTTCTTTTTGAACAACTGGCCGAAATAGAATTCAAATTACCACTGGTTCTAATGGGGTATTTCAATCCTATCTTAAAATATGGAGTAGAACGTTTCTTGAAGGATTGTCAATCGACGGGAATCACGAGCGTTATTTTACCAGACATGAGTCTTGAAATATACGAGCATTTCTATATCGAGTCTTTTCAAAAATACGGCGTTCACCCTTCCTTTCTAATCACTCCAACAACAGAGCAAAAACGAGTGGAGCGAATTGCGAAGGCCTGTAAAACCAGTTTTGTATATCTGGTTTCATCCAACTCAACAACGGGTTCGGAAACCAAAATGGTTGATCAAAGTGAAGCGTATCAAAAAATGAAAACGCTTTGCAAAGACACGCCTTTGTTTGTTGGATTTGGAATTAAAACGAGAGAAGATGTACTTCGAATTCAAAAATCGGTTGATGGAGCAATAATTGGATCGGCATACTTGGAGGCTTTAAGACTGAATCAGGAAGTGGAGTATTTGAAATCAATTCTATAATTTCCACAAAATCATCATTATAGGACTTTCAAATAACCAGTCCTCATATTTATAGCGTCGATTAAATGCGTTTATTGAGAGATTCCATTCAATTGGTCGTACCTTTGCAATCTAATTTGATGGTTATGGAGAGAGAGATTAGAGGTAAAGTCCAATGGAGACATGAATTAGGGTTCGTTTTAGTACACCTTAGTCCATTCTTGATTTTTCTAACTGGGGGAACTTTCGTGGACTGGATGATCTGTCTGATTCTCTATTTTGGACGCATGTTTTTTGTAACTGCTGGATACCACCGTTACTTTTCTCACAAGACGTATAAAACATCTCGCGTTTTTCAATTCATCATTGCATTTTTTGCTCAAACATCCCTTCAAAAAGGAGCGCTATGGTGGGCATCTTCGCATAGAGATCACCACAAGTATAGCGACACCCCGCCGGATCCACACTCAAACAAAATATATGGATTTTGGTACTCTCACATTGGTTGGATTATTGGACCTGATTTTAAGAAAACACATTACGACAAAATAAAGGACTTTGCGAAGTTTCCAGAGCTTGTTTGGTTAAATAAATTCCATCTTGTTCCACCACTTTTTTTAATGATCGTAGTTTTTGTTGTTGGTGGTTATTTGAATGCTGGAAGTGTTTCTGGAATTATGGAGCACGGATGGTCGAGCTTGGTTATTGGGTTCTTCACGAGTACCGTAATTCTATTGCACGGAACTTTTACGATAAACTCATTGACCCACATGTTTGGGTCTAAACGTTATAAGAGTAACGACGAATCTAGAAACAACTTTTTTCTCGCATTAATAACAATGGGAGAGGGATGGCACAACAATCATCACTATTATCAATCGAGTGTTAGACAAGGCTTCTATTGGTGGGAAATTGATGTTACATATTATATATTAAAAATGATGTCTTGGGTTGGATTGGTCTGGGATCTTCGACCTATCCCTAGAAACTTTAGAGATGCAAGAAGCCTAGAAGAAGTAAAGCATTCATCGGTATAAACAGCAACCATTAAATGGTCTCTTTTTTTCGTTATCTGTTCATGATATTATGGACAATTTTTTGTATTAGTTTAAGTCTAATTCTTATGCTAATTCTCTTTAACAGGACTATACCCGTTCGAATGGCTCGAACCTTTTGGTCCTCAGGAATATTAAAACTTGCAGGTGTAAAAACAATTGCGACCAAGGGATTAGAGAATATTGATGCAACAAAAACGTATGTTGTTACATCCAACCACCTTTCCTATTTGGACATCCCATTGCTCTTTAAGACTTTGCCCTTCAACCTTTATTTCGTAGCAAAAAAGCAATTAAAAGGCGTTCCGTTTTTAGGGTGGTACATGATGTTAACAGGAATGTTTTTTATTGATGGGAAAAACAAGCGCAAGACGATGGAAAGTCTAACCTTGGCTGGAAAAAAAATAAAAGAAGGAAAAAGTATTTTAATATTCCCTGAAGGAACGAGAAGCAAAACAGGAAATATCGGAGACTTTAAAAAAGGAGCCTTTATTCTTGCGGTAAAATCCGAAGCGGATATTCTTCCAATCAAAATTACAGGAACAGGTAAAATTTGGAATGTTAAACACGGAATTCTTAAGCCGGGTAATGTTACAATTCAAGTATTGAAAAGCCTTCCTACGAATTCTGTCGGGAATTTAGAGTCAAGCACAAAACTTGCTATTTCTGGATTGTAAAAGAATTACTGCTTGAGATTACTTCAGCTCGGCTCATTTCTAATAATTGGAACAGTAAATTCAACTTTGGTCCCGCTAGGATTGCCCTTATCATCAAATAAATCTTCAATTGCGTATACTCCAACATTGCCTTTCGAATTATTAAACAATTTTATTCTTTCGAATGCGATTTCACTTCCATGCGAAACATGTCCGGGTATGCGAAGTAACTTAGATGCCTTTCGGCCTTTTCCATTGTCTTTTATGATGATTCGGACACAACTTTTCTCTTCAATATAAGAGACAGAAACATTTCCTGAAGAGTGCCCCTCACCTATTCCATGTTTAATTGAATTTTCTATAATTGGCTGAAGTAAAAAAGGAGGAATTAACAGTGAATATTCCTTGGAAACTAACTTCACCGCTACATCAAATGTAAATGAATCTCCCAACCGTGTTTTTTCAACGGCGAGATAGCTCTGCATCAACTCCATATCATCTTCCAGTGGAATTAATTGGGATCGAGAGGCATTCAAACCAGCACGAAGCAGTTTCGAAAATTTAACGAGGTACTTGTTGGCTTGAACTGAATCCCCTTTTAGAATGCTATTCTGAACAGACCCAAGGGCATTAAAAATAAAATGAGGATTCATTTGTTGGGTCAAGGCTTCTTGTTGCAGTTCAATCATTTTCTGCTTCAACTCCATTAAGTTCTGTTTTTCAGCGTGTTTTTTATCTACGATTCTTAAACGCAGCGCAATCATGCCCAATACAAACCCGATTCCAATAATCATCATGAGGCCAACGAACCACCATGTTTTCCAAAACGGCGGCAAAATTTCTATATTAAGCAGTTCGGAGTCCGTCCAATCGGTACCATTTATAGACGCTTGAATTTCAAAAAAGTAATTCCCGTTTTCCAATGTATTTAATCGAACGAAGCGCTCTTCAATTTGAGTCCAATCATCATTCTTATTTAAGCGGTATCGGAAAACAACGGGCTCTCGTTCAAATGAAACTGCATCAAAATTTACAACTATTGTATTCTGATAATAATCAAGCGTAATAGTTGTTCCTTTAATGATTGAACCTCCAACTGCTACAGATCCAAGATAGATTTTTGGCAAAGGTTTTTTCGCAATTTTCTTACCTCCAGTTATTCTTCGAATTCCTTTATTGGTTGCTAAATAGAGATAGTCATGATCGGGATAAACATCATTGATTTTTTCACAATTCAAATCAAGTAGGTCGTATTCATTTGTTCGGTATCCTATTCCGTCAGTATACACAAGTTTAGAAATCCCGGCGCTCCCCATTAGCCAAACGATTCCGTTCTGCTTTGAGACAATTTTGTTTATGTATTTTCTAACTTGCCCGTTTTCAATAGACAGTTGCTGAATCGACTCGCCGTCTTTAATTACAACACCGTTCCCATGCGTTCCAAAAAAAAGCTTCCCATTGGAATTGTGAATGCTATTGACCCTCTGTTGTAAAAGTTTGTTTTTAGGCGTCTTAACCTCATTTGTTTTCAAGTCAACATACTTAACTCCGAAAGCTCCACCACCCCAGAGAGTATTGTAATCTTCTAAATCAACTCCGAACTTAGTCGCAGGGATTTTAATGATAGTATTCTCTTTTGCTCTATAAATTACATCAGGAGTCCAAAATATATAATCTGCCTTTTCACGTTTAATTACACCATGAATTCCATATTTGAATATATCCTTTTGGTAATTATTTATACGATCATTTCTTTTAGCCCAATCCGAACTAACAATATCATAATTGCCCCATTTACTTTTTTTAAACTCATATCTCTGATAGTCAAACAACTCATCAGAATGAACATCAGACATTATCATGATAAGATTACCAGGATCAATGAAGTTGTCGACATCATGAATCCCCGTTTTCAAATTAACTGTTGTTACTTTTTTACTCTCGTTCACCAAAAATAAATTATTACCTCTTTTCGCAATGGTCAAAAATGATTCAGCTGCAGAATTCGATCGATTCACCTTGTTGACCTCCATATCTTTTACTACAAAAACACCGCTATATAGTGTGGCAAACCAATAAATTCCTTCTTCCGATTTGTAAATGTTTGAGACCGTTTCTGTCTTAAAAAAATGAGATTGTTTAATTATCTTTGATCCATTAATTTCAAAAACCTCAACTCCTCCCCCCTCAATACAAAGCCATAATCTACTATCAATAAAAGAACAGGCTAAAATTCTTTTTGGGAATTCATAAAGAGTATCACCCTTTTGAGACGAAATATATAGTTCATATCCACCAGCAATGAAAAAATGTTCTTTGCCTATCCAACCCGTTTTCCGAAAACCCAATAACCCCAGAGAAATAGTTTTTTCAGGCTGACCAGCAATGATTAATGGGGGATGATTACCTGAACTATAGGCAACTTTAACACCGTTCAATACTAATCCGTCTTTGAAAAAAATTTTATTCACTATTCCCTTATGTGAATATATTTGAAATTCTTCAGGACGTGTTAAGATCCCGTTTTTATCAATTTGTAATGACCCTGACCAATCAGTGCTCATTAGAACTCGATCGTTGTCAAAATCCCAAGCGGTATAGCTTCGAATCTTCTTGTATTTGGAAAAAAATTCTTGAAAAACAGCATTGAATTTATACTGATGTATTTCACCATTCTGAAAATAACACAAACGAGGAACATCTGACAAAAACCAAATGCGCCCTTTATCATCTTGATCAATTTTAAAAACAGTATTACTTACAAGTCCATCATCAGTTGTGAATGTTTCAAATTTATCTCCGTTGTATCTAACGACTCCTCGGTCGGAAGCAAACCACATGTAGCCCTCTTTATCTTGGAACGAATAATAGAGTTCCATACTGGGG
>JBLHYG010000016.1:0-111822 GCA_047630755.1 Crocinitomicaceae bacterium
TTCAGGATGTGCACCGTTGGAAGTTACTTTCACAAACACGACCCCTGGAATTACTTCAGATTGTGTTTGGTCAATTGGAGGAGTTCCATACACAGGTTGCACAGTAACAACTTCTCTTGGAGCAGGACTTTACGATGTTACTTTAGAAACAACAAACGGTCTTGGATGTTCTTCGCTTGTGACGTACACCGACTACATTTATGTTGAAGCTGTTCCATTGGCACAGTTCACACCTTCTCAAACTCAAATGTCGAATCTATTTACAGAGGTGATTTTCACGAACAACTCAGTTAACGCAACGGATTACTTATGGTCAATGGGCGATGGAGCATCTGGCACTTCAGTAAATGCATCGCACACTTTCCCTTCAGATGAAGGGGGGAGTTACTTGGTCGAGTTGATAGCAATGTCCCCACTCGGTTGTTCGGATACAGCTTGGGTAACGGTCAATGTGAGCGAAGAAGTAATTTACTACGTACCGAATACATTTACACCAGATGGTGATACATACAACGAGTATTTTAAACCAATCTTCACAAGTGGTTACGATCCTTATGACTTCGATTTATTCATCTTCAACAGATGGGGTGAAATAGTTTGGGAATCACACGATTCATCAATAGGGTGGGATGGAACGTATGGAGCATCGGGGAAACTTGTTCAAAATGGCACGTATACTTGGAGAATCGAATTCAAAACAACTGAAACTGACGAACGTATTTTGGTCACTGGGCATGTAAATGTTCTTGATTAGAAAGAGTCGAATCACACAATTATTAAGGAGGACTCACATTTAGTGAAGTCCTCCTTTTTCAATTAGAATAAGGAGACAAATTCATGATGTGAAAAAATGAAAATTGAAAAGCAACCAATCAAATGTTAGTTTCGTCTCATCAGTGTGTTATTTCTCACAAATAGTGGTATATCGATTTTAATTGTAACATATGAAAATTGATAGAATTTGATATTGTAACTTTGTGTAAATAATATGTTTCAGAAGAACTACCATACTACTGATTTTAGGTTAATTTATTGATAATATTAATATCGAATTAATGAAAAGAAGAGTAAAAAATGGATTGTTCGCCGTTATGGTCTTAATTGCTTGTAACACAGTTAGCGCATCCACATTAGAAAAACCGTTAGAAATTGAAGTCACTTATGAATGGCAAGAATTGAAGACTGTTGATGGAATTAAGATTGAATACAAGTATCAAGCTTTTGAAAGTGGAACTTTCAGGAATTCGCTTCTAGTTTTATTCAAATTTACGAACACGTCAACGGGATCAAAATCAATGACATGGGTAACCAAAGAATTTCGAAATGAAATTTGCTCAAATTGCGACCGATTAGACAATCCAGAATATTCTCGAACAATTTCTTTAACTCCAGGCGAAGTGTTTGAGGGAAAAGCATTGGACGCTTCTAAAACGGAAGAGTATTTATTTTCCAACTTTATTAAGCTTGTTCCAGGAATGTCCAATCAGCGATTAACTGATTTTGATTTTGTTAATGTTAACGTAACAACACTTTAAGAATGAATACAATATTTAATCTTCGAAGAGTTGTACTTGTATTGTCATTAATTGCAACTTCAAATGCATTCAGCCAGTGCGCTGTTAATGCAGGTCCAGATACGCTTTACGCAACGTGTGGACAAGACACCTATCTTTCAGCATCTGTTTTATCTGATAGCGCTGTTTTAACATCAACGTTTAATGGAGGTCAACTCGGTCCAGGCTGGGGTTCTTCAGTAAACGCACTTTTTAGCAACCCATGCGGACCAACACTTGATGGAACACCAGGCTTATGGTTTGGAAATGTTCCCGCTCCAAGGACAGTAACAACGAATGCATTCGATGTTGCATGTGGAGGTCAAATTTGTTTTGACTTGGATTTTGCTGGAGATGATGTTGCAGGTGGTAACTGTGAAGATCCAGATTTAGCGAACGAAGGAGTTTACTTCCAATATTCAATCAACGGTGGGATCTCTTGGATAGATATTTTCTATTTCGAACCAATTGCTGGTTATGCAAATGCATATTACCAATGGGATAATTATTGTTTCAATATCCCAGCGGGTGCAATGACATCAAATACAATGTTCCAGTGGGATCAACCTGTTGTAAGTTCAGCAGCCAATGATCACTGGGGAATTGATAATGTAAGTATTATTCCTGCAATTTGTAGTGTCGGTAACTTCGATTGGAGCAACATCCCTGGGCCAGGAAACGGTTTTGATCAATGGGTGAGTCCAATAGTTACTACAACTTATATTGTGACATTCACAGATAGCTTGATTTCTTGCGCAGACACAGTAACAATCATTGTTCCTCCAACAACAGCGGTAGCAACAGCAGCATCAAATAATGTTATTTGCCCAAACTGTACTGATTTAGATGTTCAATTCACAAATTACAACGCAGGATCAATTGTTGATGATTTTGATCCTTCATTTGACGGAACAATGTGGGACGATATTCAAAATGGTACCGTTGGTGCTGGTTGTGGATCGATGAGTGGAAATGCTTTGTACTTTGACGGTGCTGGATTGCGTCACGCAGAAACCATTTCAGTGGATGCAACAGCAGGTTGTGGATTTATATACTTTAGTATGTTCATGGGGAACACAGGTTCTGGTGCGGGATGCGAAAACGTTGATGCAGGAGAAGATGTTGTCGTTGAATATTCAATAAACGGCGGTGCAACTTGGGTAGTAATTAACACCTATTACCACAGTCAATGGGATAATAATAATTCATGGCAAAATTTTGTGATTCCTGTGTCGCCTATGGCGCAGACCTTGAACACTAAATTTAGATGGAGACAAATTGCATTTACAAATGCAGCCAATAACGATAATTGGGCATTGGATAATATTTCATTCTTATGCACGCCTCCAGCCTTTGACGTTGTTTGGACACCAGCAATTACCTTAGATGACAATACAATTCAAACACCAAACGCTTGTCCATTAGATACAACGACATATAACGTAACAATTACGGATCCAAGTACAGGTTGTTCAGCTACTGCTAGTACTACGATTAATGTTTCTTGTTCATGCATGTTCTCCGCTTTGAACACAAACATTAGTTCTTGTGAAAACGGAAATGAGTTTAGCGTTTCAGGAGATTTTATCTATATCGAAAACCCAATGACAGGGACAATCGTTGTTGATATCATTAATGCTTCTGGAACATATTCACAAGTGATTCCTGGACCGTTTACAGATTTAACTCTTACCAACTTCAATATTTCAGGAATACCAGCAGATGGCTCGCCATTGACAGTGAACGTTTATTTCTCTGATGATTTAACTTGTATTTTATCAGTGAATGATGTTTCTCCCGTTCTTCCAGAAGTAACACTTACAAGTGGAAGCGGAGTTTATTGTTTAGGTCAAGCAGTTGGCGATATTTTTGTGAATGTGAGTGGTAACGGTCCGTATACATTGGATTATACTTTGAATGGAGTGCCTCAGACAGTAGTCTCAGCTATGGATACGGTATTCAATCTTGGTTCACTTCCGGGTGACTATGTTATTACAAATATTTCGGACAGTGGTTGTACAAACTTGGCCGTTGGAAATGAAACGATAATCGTTCAGAATGTTCCAACAGTTGCATCTGTTGAAGACGGAGGAACGTATTGTGCGAATGAAACAATCAATGATGTTTTCGCTGTATTGACTGGAACGGGACCTTGGGATATCGATTTCACTTTAGATGGTGTACCAACGACAATTAATAGCTTGACAGATACAGTGGTTTTAGGAAATGCGGCAGGAGTTTATGTTGTAACTGGAATTACGGATGCAGGTTGTTCAAATACAGCTGCAGGAACTCAAACAATTGTTATCAATCCAATGCCAATAGTTTTTGCTGGAAATGACTTTGTCAACTGTGAAAACGATCCAATCACTCTTTCTGCAACTGGAGCAGCTAACTACGTTTGGGACAATAGTGTTGTTCAAAACGTTGCTTTTACTCCAACAAGCACACTGACTTACACAGTTATTGGAACTGATGGAAATGGATGTATTGGAACAGATGCGATAACGGTAACATTCGAACCGACGCCTAACCCTTCATTTGTTGCAGACAGTACAGCTGGTTGTGAGCCAATGGATGTCCTTTTCATGAATACAACAATTGGTAACTTCGTTGATTGTCAATGGACATTTGGTGACGGTAATTCTGGAGTTGGTTGTGCCGATATCCTTAACACCTATCAAAACGGTGGAACATATGATGTAACACTTTTGGTTACTTCTGCAGAAGGATGTTCGAACAGCGTAACTTATACGGATTACATTTATGTAGAAAACAACCCGTCTGCTTCGTTTATTCCATCTTTGCATACTGTGCTTAGTTTAGATACGGAAGTGTCGTTTACCAATACTACAACTGGTGGCGTGAATTACGTTTGGGACTTCGGTGACGATACAGACCTGTCAACTTCAATGAATCCATCGCATGAATTCCCAGGAGATCAAACTTCAGGATACATCGTTACGCTGTATGCTTATTCGCCAATAGGTTGTATAGACTCTACAACGTCTATCATTCAAGTGAACGAAGAAGTGATTTATTACATTCCAAATACGTTTACGCCTGATGGAGATGAGTTCAATCAACTTTTCCAACCGATATTCACGGCAGGCTATGATCCTTACGATTTCAACATGCAAATCTTCAACCGTTGGGGAGAAGTTATCTATGAAACGAATGACGATACTGTTGGATGGGACGGAACGTACAATGGAAAAACGGTCCAAGATGGAATTTATACATGGAAGATTGAGTTCAAAACAATTTCTTCTGATGAACGAATTATGATTAACGGACACGTTTTAAAAACTAAATAGAATAGAAAGATTTTAATAGTTGAGACCTCATGAATTGTTATTCATGAGGTCTTTTTTTGTGGTATAATTTTCTCACATGACTTCGAGAAATTCAGGTTTTTGCGGTAGTTCAGTAATTGTGTACTTGAGCTTGAGATGAACATATATGCTGAGTCGAATTGAGCGTGTCCAAGTATGTTGAATCATCAAACTATATGGAATTCCACCAACAACTGCATCTCATTTCAAATGGATTAACATGAAAAGACTCACATTCTTACTTCTCATTCCAGCAATGATGTGCTGCGAAGTTCAACCTTCGGGAAAGATAAAAACGCGTAAATCCGAAATCCCTAAGAGCCTTCATCCTGAAAGACCAATTACTAAAACGGATTCTATCCTTCCGAAAGAAACCGTTGTTTTAGCAAAAATTGCCCCCCCACCACCGCCCTTAGAGATTGTAGAAATAGAAGAATGGCCAGAGCCCGTAGAAGAAATAATTGACTTTCCATCTATCGAAGTGTCCTTCCCAGGCGGCAGTGAAGCCCTTATTGAGTTTATTAATGGTCAATTGCATTACCCAGAAGTCGCTATCGAAATGGAGGTAGAAGGAACGGTTTTCGTTCGGTTTTCAATCCAAAAAGACGGATCAGTAACGCACATTAAAGTAATAAAAGGAGTTAATGATACACTTGATAGAGAAGCGAAGCGTGTGATTCGGAGAATGCCGAAATGGATTCCAGCAGAAGAAAACGGTAGAAAAGTAGAATCAGAATATACAATTCCAATCGCTTTTGAAATCAATTAAAGCTCGGTTTTCCTTCTTTTGCGCTCCTTCATGATCAACGATAATTCACGCCCGGTTTGTCCAGCAACCGAAGTGTTTTCATCCGCACGGCGAATTAAATAAGGCAATACTTCTTTAATTGGACCGTAAGGAACGTATTTAGCCACCATTAGGTCGTTGTCAGCGAGATTAAACGATATGTGGTCACTCATTCCAAGTAATTGTGCAAAGTACGCTCTAGGGTCGCTAGAATCGATTCCGTGTTCTTCTAATAATTTTACCAGAAGCATTGAACTTTCCTCGTTGTGCGTTCCAGCGCAAAAGGAAACACGATCAATTCGTTCAACAACCACTTTAAGTGAAGCGTTGAAATCCTTGTCAGCGGCATCTTTATTCGGTTGAATCGGTGATGGATATCCCTTTTCTTCAGCACGAGCCCGTTCTTTTTCCATGTATGCGCCTCGAACCAATTTAACGCCCAATTTGAAATTCTCTTTTTCAGCCCGTGCTATTTCCGATTTCAAAAAAGTCAACCGGTCATGACGGTACAATTGCACAGTGTTGTAAACAATTGCTGTTTTTTGATTGAACTTAACACTCATCTCATGAGCGAGGCGGTCTATTGTATTTTGAATCCACGATTCTTCGGCGTCAATAAAAATCGGAACGTTTCTTTCGTGAGCTTCCTTGCAGATGGATGAAACGCGTTCTACCATTTTATCGTAATCGTTTTTCTCTTCAGTCGTTAAATTCTCAATTCCATCGTTTGATTTTTCAAGAATGTCATGTAGACAAATTCCAGTGACCTTAAAAACAGCGAACGGAATATTTTCGTTTTTCTCACCTTCTCGAATCGTTCCAATGATTTCTTGCACCGTTTTATCGAAGTCTTCTTCCTTCTTTTTGCCTTCAATACTGTAATCCAGAATGGTTTTTACATTTCTTGAGGCCAATGTTTCAGAAGCTTTCAACGATTCTTGAATCGACTCTCCACCGCAGAATTGACGGAAAATAGTCTTCTTAATTATCGCTTTGATTGGAAGTTTTAATCGCAATGCTACGTTCGTCGCCCACTTGCCAAATCGAACCATAGCGGGACTTGAGACTACTTTAAATAGCCAATACGCCCGTTTCAAATCCCCTTTGGATTTTCCGCGAAAAGCTACCTCTGTATTGTCGAACGAAATCATGGCACAAAAATAGTTTCATTTTTGAAAGAGCTATATAAAATGACCGCTTTTTGTTGTGGTCTCAACAAATCTTTATTTTTACCGTTTTAAGTTCAACATTGAATGAAATATATAGAGTCAAATAATAGTCGTTTAGAAATAGGTAGCATTGAAGAATCTTCTTTTAATGAAGTCCTTGGAACGAAGTATAAATCGTCTAAGAAGGTCATTATCGTCGACGAGAATACGCACATCAATTGTCTCGAATATTTGATAACAACCTTTGAACAACTTAAAGAGTCTGAAGTGATTGTGCTTCCTGCTGGAGAAATGAACAAAGAGTTGGGAATCGTAAATAACGTTTGGGAAGCCCTCACGGATTACGGCGTAACGCGGCATGATTTGATCATTAATCTCGGTGGTGGAATGATCACAGATATGGGCGGATTTATTGCTTCTTGCTACAAACGCGGAGTTGATTACATCAATATTCCCACCTCATTGCTTGGAATGGTAGATGCCTCAATAGGAGGGAAGACAGGAATTAATTTGGGAGAATTTAAAAACCAAATTGGTGTCTTTTCGCATCCAGAAGTCGTTTACATTGATGTTGCTTTTTTAGCGACGTTGCCCAGCGAAGAATTGCTAAGTGGTTACGGAGAAATGCTTAAACACGGATTGATTAGTGATGAAACGTTGTTTGATATTCTCATTGCTCAATTAAAAGGAGACCAAGATTTTTCAGAGGAAATTCTATTGACCTGCATCGGAGTGAAGAACGAAGTTGTTTTAAAAGATCCCTTGGAAAAAGGATTGCGTAAAATATTGAATTTTGGACATACGATTGGCCACGTAATTGAAGGACACTTCATGAACGGAAAGAAAATGACCCACGGCCATTGTGTAGCAATTGGTATGGTAATGGAATCTTATATTTCATTAAAAACGGGGTTGTTGGATGAGAAAGCATACGATAAAATTCAGAAAAATATTTTAGCTTTTTACAAAATGCCTTTGTATTCAAATGACGAAATCAACGAAATGGTGATCATGCTGTCCAATGATAAAAAGAACCGCAATGGAAAGATTTTATGTTCGTTACTAAGTTCAATTGGAACGTGTAAATACGATCAGCCGGTTACAGAAGAATTATTTGTTGAAGTCTTTTTGCACTTTAAGAACTTGCAGGTAAACTTAAATTGAATTTCGGTTTTTAACCTTTCAATGCGATCAACTTCGATTTAACGATTTCCAATCGAGTGATTAAATTTTCATGTGAATGATCGTTTGAACTCGATTCAACGGCAGGCGATTCGATCTTAACTCCAGATTTTAATGCTTTTCTAGCGCCATCAAGGGTGTATCCTTTTTCTTTAACAAGAATATAAATCCGATCAATTTTCTCAATCTCCTTCGGGGTATACAATCGATTTCCCTTCTTGTTTTTCTTAGGCTTTATGATCGGGAATTCCTTTTCCCAAAACCGAATCAATGATGTGTTTACGTCTAGCATAACAGCTACTTCACCTATTGAATAATAGAGCTTTGTCAGTTGATTATGAGCTATTTTTGACATCAGTGTTAAAGTTTGAATCGAATATAGCAAATTTTTATAGAATGGATTCTAGCAAATAGTTTTTTCGTTTCTTTATGGCGTAAAACAGAATAATGTTCGGAGCAAATCAATTGGAGGATCAAACAATTCAGCAAAGGCGGGAATGGGTTTTCTTGCTCATGGCAGGAATTTTCTTGGGGTCATTGGCAATGCTGAATATTCTTGGCGTTTCCCGATTCATAGACCTCTCAAGTTTTGTTGGGATTTCCGACAGCAGTAATATTCGTTTTGTAATTGCAGTTGGAGTTTTACCCTATCCGATTACATTTTTATGCACGGATTTAATCTCTGAAATTTACGGCCGAAAGCGCGCCAATATGGTCGTCTGGATTGGCTTTGTTCTTAATGTCTGGATTCTTATCGTAATGTGGTTCGGAGGTTGGTTGGAAGCGCCAACAGAATTACTTTCCGATGGAACCTTACCGCTTTCTGTTGGAGAAAAAGGAGCCGAGGCGCCTTCAGGATATGCTTTTTATGAAATTCGAAAATTGACTTTTGGAGCAACGTTTGCCTCAATGATCGCCTATCTTTCGGCGCAATTTGTCGACGTTCAAGTTTTTCATTACTTAAAGATAAAAACGAAAGGGAAAAAGCTCTGGCTGAGGAACAACCTGTCCACAATGACAAGTCAATTAATAGATTCGATTGCAGTAATTCTAATCACACATTATTACGCAGGAGCGCTTCCAATTGCTGATGGGGCCAACGTTCCAAATGCGTTAATGATGTTTATTATATCGAGTTATTTGTTCAAATTCTTCTTTGCTCTATTTGATACAATCCCGATTTACTTCCTTGTGAAGCGCTTACGGAAATACCTTAAAATCGAAGACGAATTAGGTTTTTGACTCACGGTATTTTAGATGCCAGAACAAGTAGATGATGGCGATGATATTTGTTGTTATACCAATCGCCACGGTTTGAGGAATAGAATCCAAAGTGTTATTGTACGTCAACATAGTGCTGAAAGATCCAAGCATTATTCCGAGTTCTAAAGCGATAAAAAGAGTTCCAGCGCCAACGCCTCTTCTATCCACGTGAGACAAGTCAGCCGTCCATGTGAAAATGGTAGGACTATTTAATCCAGTAGAAAGGCCGAAGACGATTGCTGATAGCGTAAATGTTGCCACGTCTCTGGTGAATGCCAAGAGGATCATGCTCGATACCATGAAAAACAATCCGATGATAAGTGTTTTACGCCTCCCAATTGTTTCAGAAACCCTACTTCCAAAGAGACGAACAAGAACAGTTGAGATGACGTAATATCCAAAAAAATGGCCTTTGTTAATATCAAGAAACTTTGATATTTCTTGAGCGACAACGAATAGTACACCCGTTGATATTACTGAAAGAAACATGACTGTTGCTGCCGGCATAACCGGTGGGTCAAAGATATCCTTTAAATTAATTTTTAAATGAGTACGCTTGAAAGGTGCTGTTTTAGGTAAAGTCTCTCTTAGGGTCATCACAATAAACAGTGTAATCAAACTTAAGCCTGACGCGACAAAAAACAACAAGTTAATACTTCCTGAAGTCGTTATCCAAGAAGCGAGAATTTGCCCGGACCCGAATCCAGCCGAAATAAAAGTTCCCCAAATTCCCATTCCCAAACTCCTTTTTTCTGGAGGTAGAATATCAGTCACCATTGCTGTCGCTCCAGTGGGCAAAAAACCAGCACTAAAACCATGAGCAAAGCGTAGCATAAGGAAGAAGACCATTCCTGCCATTCCTCCTATTAAGCTTGAAATTGGATACGATGCGCAAACGATTACGCCCAAAACCGCACCAATGATCATAACTTTTTTCCGACCAATGTAATCAGATAATTTCCCCGAAAATGGACGTGAAATGGCCGCTGAGAGAGAAAATAGAAATATGATTAATCCTTTGAGATATTCGCCGTTTTTATACAATCCACTTAAGTAATCATTCAGCTCTGGAATAATAATATTAAAGCTCACGATAAAGAAAAAGAGAGCGAAACAAATAATCCAGAAATTACGTTCGAATTGAGGGAATTTCATTTTGCAAAGCTAGTCCTAAATATCACTTAAGAGTGATTGAGAGTCATAAAAAAACAGTAAATTAAAAGATGGAAATGGAGTGAATGGTTTTATTGATTATATTGTATTAACCAATAAATAAAACCTATGAAAAAACTACTACTCGTTGGAGCAATAAATATGCTCTTTTTCGTTTCTTTTGGTCAATGTGATATTGTTTATGCAACATTAAGCGGACTTCCATCTGCAACTGGTGTTATCGGTGATCCATTGGATTTGGAAACAGCAATCTCAACAGCAAATGATGGTGATCTTATCCGTGTTGGAACAGGGATTTACGATCTCGATGTCTCCTTAACTATTCCGTTCGACAACATCATTATAGAAGGTGGCTTTGACGATTTTAATGGTTGGGAAAAAACAAGTTTAGCTGGAGCTACGACAATTAATCGAACGGCAGTTAATCCTGATGGAATGATGAACGATTATCGTTTGGTTGTTGTTTATGCTGCCAATATTAGCGGATTTGAATTGCACGATATTACGTTAACAACAGATGATGCAACTTCGCCTGGCACCTCTACTTATGGGATGCATATTGATAATTGCACAAACTACTTTATAACAAGATGCCAAATTCTCCCTGGAAATGCTTCCGATGGAACTGACGGATTAGATGGTGCGAATGGCGCCGATGGATCGAATGGTGGAAACGGAGCGAATGGAGATATTGATGATAATAGTTCAGGAGGAACAGGAGGAACAGGAGGTGCTGGAGGTGGCATTGGCGGTGGTGTTTTAACTGCTGGTGGAGTGAATCCAGTTGGTGGAGGAAACACAGGTGCTGGAGGCCCTGGAGGAAATGACAGTTCAAACCCTAGGGCCGGCGGTTCTGGTGGTGGAGGCGGATCCGGTGGAGAAACCGACCATAATGGTGGAGACGGTGGTACCGGTGGAGGTGTTAATCTTGGAGCAAATCAAACTGGCGGCGGTGGTTATGGATCTTGGGGTGACCCAGGAGGTGATGGCGCTGACGGTTCAAATGGTTCGAATGGTTCTTCAGGAAGTGACGGAGTTAATGGAGGTGCGCCTTTATACAATCAATTTTTTGTTGTTGGTTCAGCTGGAACTGACGGTACTGATGGCGGCGGAGGTCGTGGTGGTGTCGGCGGTGGCGGAGGCGGTGGTCAATCGTGTTTCTTTTGCGATGATGGCTCTGGAGACGGAGGCGGAGGCGGCGGAGGCGGCGCTGAAGGCGGAGA
The DNA here is from genome assembly GCA_047630755.1 of Crocinitomicaceae bacterium. GTDB lineage: Bacteria > Bacteroidota > Bacteroidia > Flavobacteriales_D > Crocinitomicaceae > UBA4466. Next base: position 11,686 of record JBLHYG010000016.1, read on the forward strand.
AGCTGGAACTGGTGGCCTTGGTGCTGGTGCTTCTTTTGGAATCTACTTATTTAGCAACGGTGTAAACGGTGTTGTTCAAAATAGTTATATCGTTGCGGGTGCTGCAGGACAAGGCGGAACTGCAGGCGTTGGCGGTAGTGGAGGAACAGGCGGAGCAAGTGGACCTGGAAGTACTTACGGAACTGCTGAAATAGGTGAAGGCGGAAACGGTGGAGTCGGTGGAAACGGCGGCGAAGCTGGAAATGGTGGTTCGGGAGCAGACGGGATTTCACAAGATATTCGTGTGGCATCTGGAGATGCTTTAGCTACGCAAGAAACGATGTTCGATCTAGCAGCAATGCCAGAAATTACTGCAACTTACGCAACGTGTACGAACCAAAACATGACATTTACAAATGTTGACGTGCCATTGGGTGGGGGAACTACTTCATGGGATTTCAGTGGGAATTCATTTCCGCAGTCAAGTGCAATGAATCCTTCAGTAACAGAGTTTACGGCCACAGGACAGCACGATGTAATCGAAGGAGTGAATACGTATATGGATTTCATTTACATTACTTGCAGTGTTGATGCGTCGGCATCTCAATTGGGTGCGGTTTTAACTGCGACGGCGCCATCGGCAACGTATCAGTGGATCGATTGTAATACTGGATCTGCTTTGGCTGGAGAAACGAGTCAAGTATATACGGCAACCGTTACTGGTGATTATGCTGTAATTGTAACTGAAAATACGTGTACGGATACATCGGTATGTTACAACGTTGATTTTACAGCATTGGAAGATTTGTCTATGAATGAATTCAACGTCTATCCCAATCCTGTCACTGACGTTTTAACCATGGATTTCATTTCATCCGTTAATGGTGTAATTAAAATATACGACGTAACAATGAAATTGATCGATGCGATCGAAGTGTTTGAAACTTCATCTGTGGAATACACGATGAACGTTCCTAGCGGAGTTTACACGGTTGAGTTTATTAGTGATGACACACGAACAATACGACGTGTGGTTAAGAAATAATTGAGCCTTTATAGGTATTTAGCCTGTCTTCGTTTATCGAAGACAGGCTTTTTTGTTTAACGGCTGTTTTTGACAATAGTGTTATTTTTAATCTTTGAACAGATGAGCGTTTTTTGTGTGCATTTACTAAGGACAATCCTTAAACAACAACAACAACAACAACAACAACAACAACAGTTTGCGTCCAGCCTGAAAGGCGCCTTGCGTCTCTGTGGTTAAACCAAAATCAGCTAGTTAAACAACCTTTGCGGTTAATCTGAGATGTTAAAATAAATTAAATAACCATGCGTCAGGGAAGGATTCCGAATCACCTTCGTCGAAGCAGTATAAAACGAAAATATATGAAAACAAGTTTCCTATTATTTTGCGGTGCAATTGTATTTGTAGCCTGCAGTTCAAGTTTTGATGGTACAGAGATCAATGGGGTGGGTGAGGCATCTCTAATTGATGATTCTCTGAAGGTTGTGAAAACGAATGCCGAGTGGGAGAAACAACTGTCACCATTGGAGTATAATGTCACAAGAGAAAGAGGTACAGAGCGCGCATTTACAGGGCGTTATTGGGACAATAAGAAAGATGGAGATTACTTTTGTGTTTGTTGCGACCACCTTCTTTTCTCAAGTAAAACAAAATTCAAATCAGGTACAGGATGGCCAAGTTTTTATGACGTAGCCGTAAAAGAGAACGTCGGTGTGGCAAAAGACGATTCGCATGGAATGAGCAGAAATGAAGTTGTTTGCAATGTCTGTGACGCACATTTGGGACACGTCTTCAATGATGGCCCGAAACCTACTGGATTGCGGTACTGCATTAATTCAGCCTCTCTGAACTTTACAGAGAAATAATTGAAGAAAATAGTTCAGAATCTATAAAAAGAAAAATCCCATCTCGGTTGAACCAAGACGGGATTTTTTATGCGGTCTAAAAAAGTATTCTATATCTGTATTTTCCTAGTTCTTAGGAGCCACTTTCTTTTCAGAAAGCCAAGCTTCGTAAGTCACCAATTGTTCGTCAGTAAGAATCGTTCTCATAATTACCATATGATCCTTCTTATTTCCATTGATAAATTCTTTTTTCTTGGCAGTATCCAACGCATCGTTATCCTTAATCGCTTGAATTTTGTTGGCAACCTTCAAATTTAATATTTGAACATTTTCTACTTGTTCTGCCGTTAAAGAAAGTGCTTCAGTCATTGCAGCTGTCTGTTGCGCAGCTCTTTCACCAGGAGTTTGAGTTGTATTAACCTTAGTTTGAGTTTGAACCATTGAATTATTCTGTGCGTTTGCACTAACTCCTCCTAAAAGCACCATTCCTACTAGCGCATATTTTAAAATCTTCATAATTTAATTTTTTTACGTTCCGTACTTAGAGATCTGAAAAGTAGACCCGTTTAATATCTAGATGTAAAAATATACGAAAAGTTGCTTTAAACCGCGAAAATATCTGCTTTTCCTTATCTTCGAGGGTGATCAAAGCTTTCCTTTTCTCGATAATCCTAATTTCTCTTGCGTCCTGTGTCGCCATAAAAGATATTCGATACACCAAAGGAGAGACTTCACTCAATCTGTCGAAAAAAGGCTTGACGTCAGTTCCAGATGAGGTTTTTGATAATAAAGAGCTCAAAGTTTTGCGGCTTTATGGAAACAAAATTGATTCCATTCCAGAACGGATCGGTGAACTGGTTAACCTTGAAAAACTTTATTTAGGAAAGAACAAATTAACTTCTCTTCCGAAGTCGATTGGGAATTTGAAGAACTTAAAAATTCTTTCGGCTCAATTCAACGATATTGATTCTTTACCCGAAGAGATTGGAGATTTAACGAACCTCAAGCATCTTTCCTTAAATCAGAACAGTTTAACAACGCTTCCTGTCGGGATTGGAAATTTGAAGAATTTGGAAGTTTTGGAGTTGAGGTTTAACTTTTTGACTTCAATTCCAGATGAAATAACGGATTGCACGAATTTGAAATTCATTTACCTCAATAGGAATAATTTATCAACGCTGCCTACGGAAATAAACAAACTGCAATCGTTGAAAGAATTGTATTTGGCTACTTCTGGAGTTTTGATTAATGTTCCGGAAAGTCTTTGCCAAATTCGGAACTTGGAGGTTTTGGAGATTGATTCTCAGGTTCAGATTCCTCCGTGTTTGTTGGTTCTGAAGGCAAACCGTCTTCAGATTCTTCTTCGCTAATGGGATTGTATTCAGTACGAAATTCTTCCTCGAAATTATAAACAATTGCATTTTGTTCCTCTTCATCAGGATAGGTTTTCATAACGTAGAACAATACAAAGTCGTAGGAAAAATGAGCGGCAATACAGAACCACAATCCGTATTCCTCAAGTGCAAAACTGATCACCAAAATGAAGGGAAGAACAATTAAACCGTACAATGACATGCGCCAATTGAAGGGATTCAAATAGCCGTGGATCGCAACGAATATAACCGTAGTGATGATTGGCCCAAGATAAAATTGAACCCCCGATCGAAACAGCAATTCTTCTCCAACGCCAGCGCACAAGGATAGAAAGATGCAATCCAGAGTTGTTAGGTTCATGCTTTGAACCAGTTTCTCAACCCGTGTGGGCATTTCCTTGAACACTCTGGCCTGCATTAACAGTAAAGCCAAGAGCGCATACAAAACTCCAAATCCCAAGCCAAGAGCAATCGGATACCATTGAAAATGATCCAGATCCAAAATCTCCAGCGGTGTTGTTCCTTCTACAAAGTACAACCCAAGAAAGGTGGGAATAGGGAACACTAAAAGCGTAAGTAAACCGAGAAAGAGCAACGATCTTTTTTTCAAAACAAGAATTCTAAACTGAGTTTAACCGAATCTTAAGTGTTTCACCGTATTCCCGTTGTTTATCAATTGTTTTAACGAAGCAATTCCAATTTCAAGATGACTACTCACGTACTTTCTAGAAACGGAATTATCGCTTGCGCTTGTTTTTACTCCTTCAGAAACCATGGGTTGATCCGATACAAGCAATAAAGCTCCGGTAGGAATTTCATTGCTGAATCCAACTGTGAAAATTGTTGCCGTTTCCATATCAATGGCCATTGCTCTAATTGTTCCTAAGTATTCTTTGAATTTATCGTCATGTTCCCAAACGCGTCGGTTGGTTGTGTAACATGTTCCCGTCCAATAATCGCGATTGAAGTCACGAATTGTTGTTGAGATTGCTTTTTGAAGTGCGAATGACGGCAAAGCAGGAACTTCTGGCGGGAAATAATCGTTACTAGTTCCTTCACCACGAATGGCTGCAATTGGAAGAATTAAATCTCCCACCTCATTCTTCTTTTTCAATCCACCACATTTCCCTAGGAACAAAACAGCTTTTGGTTCAATCGCTGAAAGCAAGTCCATGCATGTCGCAGCAGAAGCGCTTCCCATTCCAAAATTGATAATCGTGATGCCTTCAGCAGTCGCGCATTGCATAGGTTTGTCATTTCCAATAACCTCAACATTGTGCATTTCTGCAAAACGGGTTACATAATCTTGAAAATTGCAAAGTAAAATGTGCTCACCAAAGTTTTCTAATTTCTCCCCAGTATATCTAGGTAGCCAGTTATCTACGATTTCTTTTTTTGTCTTCATTCGGTCTGTTTAGATTGATTTTTACTTAAAGATAATGCTAATAATTTCAAAACCACATTCTCAAGAATAAATCAGGCAATTGAAACTAGCCAAGCATAAAATCTTCTGCGAAAACGACTGCCATTCTCGCTATCAGTTCTTCGGCATTTTCATGAGAGAAAACCATTGGCGGTTTGATTTTTAGAACATTGTGTTCCGGTCCGTCCACACTCATTAAAATTCCCATATCCTTCATTCGGTTCGCAAGATAATCGGCGTGATCCGGTAACGGTTTTTTGTTCCCGTCAACCAATTCAATGCCCAGGAAGAATCCTTCTCCGCGAACATCCCCGATGATTGGAAATTGTTTGGACAATTCTGTCAATTGACTTTTTAAAGAGTTGCCAATTTCAAGTGCTTTCTCCTGCAGGTTTTCGTCTTTAATAACGCGGAGGACTTCCGTTCCAATTGTGCTGGAAACAGGATTTCCGCCAAATGTATTGAAGTATTCCATGCCGTTCGCAAATTTTTCTGCAACTTCTTTTGTGCAAATAACCGCAGCCATTGGATGTCCATTTCCGATTGGTTTACCAACAGTAACAATGTCAGGAACAACTCCATGCAATTCGAATCCCCAAAACGTTTTTCCAACGCGGCCAAATCCCACTTGAACTTCATCTGAAATACAAACTCCACCTGCCGCTCGAACGCTTTCATAAGAGCGCTTGAGATAAGCTTCCGGCAATTCTATTTGACCGCCGCAACTAATGATCGGTTCCGCAATAAAAGCCGCTACATTTCTTCCTTTCGATTGAATTTCATCGATTGCGATTTGAACATGAGCGGCATATTTTTCTCCTGTTGATTCACCTTGATACATTCCCCTGAATGAATCGGGGAGGGGCACGATTTGAGTATACTCGGGCTTGCCTTCCCCACCTTTTCCGTCAAATTTATAGGAAGAGATATCGATACAGGAATTTGCATTTCCATGGTATCCAATTTCAACGGCAATTGTGTCTTTTTGCCCCGTGCAAGCTTTCGCCATTCGCAAAGCCAGTTCGTTTGCTTCGCTGCCAGAATTCACAAAATGAACAACCGATAATTCGTCAGGGAAAGTCGCTAACAATTCCGCTGCAAATGCATTAATGTTTTCGTTCAAATAACGCGTGTTGGTGTTCAATAAACCCATTTGTTGTTGTCCTGCTTTAACAACTCTCGGGTGTTCGTGTCCAACGTGCGCAACGTTATTTACCGTGTCTAAATATTTCCTCCCCGTCGTGTCGATTAAGTGAGCGCCTTCTCCACGAACCATATACAGCGGCGTTTCGTAACTCAAACTCAAACTTTTCCCGAGGTGTTCTTTTCTGTATTCTGTTAATGTTTTAGAATCAATTTCTTCGGTCTGGTTTAAGGTTTTGTTATTGAAAATCGAATTGGGGTTTGGGCAGATGCTCGACCAAACGGCTTTGTGGTTCCAAATACACGTTCCAGGATAGTTCGTTGCGTTTCCAAGAAGGTCTAAAATAATTTGAAAATGCAAATGAGGTGTCCAATTTCCATTAACGGATGAATCCCCAACTTCGGCAATTTTCTCGCCTTGTTTTACCCGTTGATTGAGTTTCAAATGCGTAAAACACGACCGACTTAAATGTCCATACAAAGTGTAAAATGATGCTCCGTTAATTTCATGTTTTAGCAACACAGTTGGGCCGTAATCTTTGTCAATATTGTTATCGAAAAGGGTTATGACTTCACCATCAAACGGCGCGTGAATGGCGGTTCCAGCATCCAGCCAATAATCGACTCCGAGATGCGTGTTTCTGTATTCGTAACCCGAATTCCCTTCGCTGCGGTACGCATTCGTTGTATACAAAGGGCGCGTTTCTAAATAACCTCCTGCGATAATTGCTTCTGGAAAATCACTTTGGAGTTGTGAAAGTTTGAAAGCAGTCAAAGCTTCGTTTTCGAATTCAGATCTGTTTCCCAACCATTTACTTGAAACGCTCATGTCAACATTGGCAAAATGCGATTTGTTCAAGGTTGGAAACAATATGTTGAGACCAATTTTATTGGAGCCAAGCCAATTTGCAACCGCTAATTCATTTGGATGAGGCGTTAAACCACAGGCATTTCGAAAGGTGAAATAAGCCAATTCTGGATTGATTTTGATCCACTTATGCAATGCGTTCCAAGCCGGTTTTTCACTGATCGACAAGTATTCATTTTCAGGCTCAAGTTCTCTGGCAATTGAAGCTTTTGTGACAACTATTGAAAGTCGAGAAGCGATTAAGGTGTAAAGGCATTTGAGTTCGTCATCTGAAAATTTGTAATGGCGGTTGTAGCCTTCAAGAAATTCTGCCATGGACGTCAATGGATCAGAACCGTTCATAATTAAATACGCTCCTGCAACGCTGATATCATTAATGGTTTGCGTGTAAATCGCATCGCCATAATCTATTAAGGCAAGAACTTTTGGGTTTCTTAAATCGGAACTTACCACAATGTTGTTGTCGTTCGGATCGGCATGAACAACGCTTTTGGGTAAGGTCGAATACAATTCTTGAAAGCCGTCGAATTTACCTTGATAGAAGGTGAGTATTTCCAATTCTGTTCCTGAAAAGCGATGGAAATGATCTTTGGTCCAACCGACCTGTGCGATATCCCAATCGAATTCACGTTTTGCATGAGTATGATCAAACGACGCCAAAGCATTGGTCATTTTACCGCAAAGTTCGCCCAATTCAAGGCGTAGTTTCTTTGTGTGCGGATTCACTCCAGACCACAAGCGACCTGAAACCCAGGTTAACATTCGAACGAATCGTTTGTTTCCAGAGGCATCAATGAAAAAACTAAGCGTATTTCCGTCAACGCTTTTCACAACCTTGGGGGCTGTAATTGAAGCATCCGTTGTTTCGATATGCTGGATCAATTTCTGTTGAAAGTCGAGGTAGCCTTCATCTTCATTGGGCCGGCTTACTTTTAGAATATAGGAGGCGTCTGTTGCTTTAATTCTATAATTGAAGTCTTCATAACCATCCAATTTTGTCACTTCTCCAGTAATTCCAAAATGGAGTTTAGAAATGCCGAGTGCCTGATCGTTTGTAAGAAGTAAATCTTGATAGGAAATCATTCAATGCAATTTTACCGACTAATGTACCAAATAAGTCCTTGATGGCAAGGAGAAGTTAAAATGGGAGCAGCTTCAGTGAAGTTTGGACAAAGAAAAAGGGAGGTCCTTCTTTCGAATTCACTCCCTTTCGTGTTATGGGACTTAAATATTGCCTTCTTCCTAATGTCTTCCAAAAACGTGTATAGTCGCCTTTGATCGAGCAAGGTTTTTTGTATCGTAAAAGAAGGCAATGTTTTTAATGATGCGCTTTCCACCATTCAAATCAATAACTCTTGATCCGCTATTCTTTGTAAAGTTGTGCTTTAGTGCTATCTCTTGGCTAGATCCATTCATGAAATGTACTGTCATTTTATGCATGTTGATCGCTCCACCTTTTACTACAATTTTTAGTTTGGTGAATTTACCATCTCGAATTCCAACGGGTATTACATCTTTTTCTAAACCATAATTTATTTTTCTACTTCCTAATTTTTCCCACTTTGCTTGTTGGCTTGGTGCAAATGACATTAGGAATAAAATACTTACTGCTAGGGTTAAAATTCGTTTGTTCATGTTATCAGTTTTGTGTGTTAGTTTAAGTTAGACTGGTGGGATTGAAAAAGGTTTAATTGGAATGAATAAAAAAGTAATAATTCATTATAAATGGATGAGCGATTGAGGGTTATCGAACAAAATAGGTGTTTATTCTTGTCTATTTCTGCTAGGAGATGTAAATTGCGCATCAATTAATCTAATTAACACTATTAAAAATGAAAATGCGTAATTTAAAATTTGCTGCTATTGCTATTATTGCAGTAGTAACATTAGGAGCTTGTAAGAAAGGTGAGAATGATCCTTTTTTATCACTTAAATCTAGAAATGCAAGAATCACAGGCGTTTGGAATTTGACGGAAGGTTCTAGTTCATCAACAAATTCTGAAACATTCTCTGGAGCCACAACTACTGATAGTCAGTCTACTACAACAACTGCTACAACACAGACACAAACTGACAACGGATCTTCAACTACGATTCCATATACTCAAACTATGGAAATCATGAAAGACGGAACTTACGTTAGAACTGTTGTTGCTGATGGTTCCACACAAACTAACACTGGTAACTGGTGGTGGGAAAACAGTAAGAAGAAAAAAGTTAGAATTGCATTTGACGATGATTACGGTTCAATGTACATTGATAGACTTAAGAACAAAGAGTTGGTATTAACTTACGATGAGACATATTCAAACTCATCATCAGGTTATTCAAGCACAAATACCTATACTTCATCTATGACTTTCGAAAAGCAATAGATTTTTTAAATAAATGTTTTAAAGCTGCTCAGGATTACCTGAGCAGCTTTTTTTGTCCATTAAATGAATGATAAATTTTCAAACTGTTTACTTAAAATCAATTTCGTGTCCACTTCAAGCCAGTTGTTAAGCACTGTTGAGTACACCGAACGAAAATCAATGCTGTGTTTTAAATCTCCATTTGAATCCAAGTTTTCGAGGTTTGGCGCTTCGTTATAGATCCCCGATTTTTTCAATGATCCTCCAATCATAAACAGATTGTTGGCCGTTCCGTGATCGGTTCCTTTGCTTCCGTTTTCTTTTACACGGCGTCCAAATTCGGAGAACGTTAAGATCAATGTGTCTTTAAATTTACCAGTCTTTTTTAGATCCTTCACCAAAGCTGCGATTCCTTCAGAATATGTTTTCAAAAGTCCATCTTGACTTTGTTTTTGGTTCACGTGGCTGTCAAATCCGCCGAGAGACGAATAATAAACACGCGTCTTAAGTCCTGAATTAATGAAGTCTGCAATGCCTTTTAGGTTCTTTGCAAAAGCCGTGTTTGGATATTCTGCAGCCGATTCATAAATCTTCGATTGCGTATAGATGTACTCCGCAGATGAATACGTTTCCAAAAGTGTTTTGTACAAATAGCCTTGGTTGTTTTCAGAAAGCAATTCGGCGTCTGTATTGTCAGCAATGCTCTTAAAGAATTTTTCTCGAGTCGCTTGAAACAATTCTTGCGGATTTTTAACCGCAATTCCTTTCAGGTTTTGACCTTTAAGAATCATGGACAAACTGGCGTCGTGTTCAATGGCTTGATACGAGCTTTGACAGTGAGAATCCAAGTACCGACCTACCCATCCCGTTTTCAAATATTCATCTGACGCACTTGCCGAGTGCCAAATGTCTGTACTTCGAAAGTGAGAACGGTTCGGGTTTGGATAACCGACGTTGTTGATAATTGATAATTCTCCTTGATCGAATAATTCTTTCAAGCCGAGGCACGATGAATTGATGCTTAGTTCGTCATTGAGTTTAAATAAATCCGTTCCCGATTTCGCTATGTTCGGGCGCAATTGATGGTAAATGTCGTTTTGAAAAGGAACAATCGTATTTAGTCCATCATTTCCGCCTGAAAGTTGAATGATAATTAGATTCCGGTACCCAGAAATTTCATTGGGTCCCAACAAATCCATCCCTTTTAAAAAGGAAGGCACCAGCATCAATCCAGATGCGAAAATCGATTTTTTGACAAAGTCTCTTCTATCCATAATCTATGATTTAGCAGAGTTGATACTCTGGTAAGCTGACAAGTTCAATTGCTCTTTCCTTCACAGAAAATTCACTTGAATTTGCAATTGTGGCCTTTGCACCTGCTGATAATTTAGGTTGAATTAAATAATCAATAAGGCGACTTTCTTGAGATTTTATTTCCGTTTCAAAGAACTTCCAATCTGGATAGGCTTTGAATCTTTTTTCGACGCGTGCGCTTACTCTGGATCTTTGTTTCTTCAGAATTTCGTTCGCTTCTTCAGGAGTGTCTCCATCCTCATCCCATGCAATAACACCAAAGTTGAGCAAGATTGCGGAAAGTTGCATGCGAAGCATTAACGTCGAACTGTCGATCCAGCCTTTTCCGCTTTGCCAACCTGCAACGTTTGGTGGAAAAAACAAAACCTGATTGAGTTTCGATTGCAATTTGATCAGCGGTTTTGGGTCTTGATACTTAATTTTGAATTGTTTCGTGATTCCAACCAGCAATTCCGTAGGCGATTTAATTCTGCAACCGATGCTTTCTTCAGCCATGAATTCATCGCTTAAAAAGACCGATCGGATCAATTTTGACAGATCGTACCCAGAGTCATAGAAAACACCTGTGAATTTCTCCAATTGATCTTTGCTTAGTGGTCTGCTAATTAAAAATTCGATGAGTTTTTCCGTTAAATACCGCGCCGTTTGTTTTTGCTTGAGAAGAATATTGATGATGTCTTCACCCTTAAAATTACCTGTTTCGCCAAGGAACGTTTTACTGGCCGTATCGTGGACGCGTTCATTGAAAACAAATTTCCCTTCTTTGGAATAGGACCATCCGGTAAACGAACGCGCGGCTTCCTGAATGTCAATCTCGGTGTATCCGTTGTCGCGGCCAAGTGTAAACAACTCCATGACCTCGCGCGCAAAATTTTCATTCGGGTGCGACTTCTTGTTTTGTTTGTTGTTGAGGAACGAAATCATTGCGGGCGACTTTGAAACTTCCATTAACATCGTTGAAAAGCTACCCAGGGCATGCTCACGAACGATATTGTTCAAATGAAGCAATCCGTGAGGACTGTTGATTCGAGCAGCAAAATGATCGTGAAAAAAGAACGTGATTTTCTCGCGCAGAACAGCTTCAGTTTCCGCCATTCGCTGCATCCAAAGGACATTCATTGTGAAGATGTTCTTCTTATCAAGTTTTTTTAATTCTTTCCTTTTTTGCTTTGATAATTTATTTCTATCGGTAATTAGTGGACCTAAATCAGCATCAAGAGGAATGAATTTTTTACTCGATGAAAATAGGGCATCAACAATTTCCTCACGAGATTGATTCTCGATCGACTTTAATTGGCCGGGCTGAATTCCGAATCCTGCCCTCCAGTATAAATGTTGAATTTCCTTTTTAGTAATCTCCATAGGCATTGGACATGTGATGAGTGGAAAGGTTTAAAATTAAGATGATTTTTTTTGTGATATGATTAGTAGGTTAAAATAACCTTGGGGTCGGTTTTTTGGGCCGTAGGAATCGTTGGGACTCTGAATTGAATAAAGTTTATTGTAAAAAAAAACAGGCTTCAAGAAATTTTCTTGAAGCCTGTTTTTATATTTATTCAATACGTTCTTAATTTATTGGTATTCGAACACCTGCTGCTCCACCATAAGAAAAAGGAAGGTTTATATCTATTGACGCACCACTGACGCTATTTGCTGGAAGGTTACCGTATGCCTCTAGAAATAGATTTCCAAATCCCAAACTAAAGTCATAACCCAGTCCTAATCTAATAATAGGTTGGAATAATCTGTCTTTTGAAGTGTAATCAAAATGTGTGTAATAGGTGTCTTCATTAAAAGCTTCAAAATCATAAGCAATTGTAACCATCGAAAGTCCAAGACCTGCCAATCCAAAGAAACCGCCATCTTCACCATCTCCGGTAAAGAAATAGTTTACATCAAACCAAATACTGGTAGCAGTATATTTCTCTTGTCCTACAATCGATTTAGCATAGTTTTCATTACTTGTCCAAGCACTTCCATCATTGTAATACAAATCAAAGGTTCTATCATATTTTGAAGGCAATCCAAAGTTTAACGAAGCACGATATACGAATCGATCTTTTGTTAAATCACCTTGGACACCAATTGCTAAAGAACCTAAGCCATAGCCAGCATATCTGGAGTAGCTTAATTGTCCTCCCAAACTTATTTGAGAAAAAGAAGAGTAGCTAGAAGCAATAAATAAAAGTGTAATTGAAAATAATTTAATTTGTTTCATGAAATGTTGATTTTTAGAATTCGAAAGAATCTTCTAATTCTCTTTAAAAATTAATAATAGCGCAAGATTAATTAATTTCCATCGAATGAATCCACGTAATAATACGTGATTACCAATAATAACTAGGGGAACTTAAAAAATTAATTGAATGCAACCATTTTGATAGCGGGCTCGTTCTATATTATACTATGAAACAATCAATTCTAATTTTTACTTTTCTGATAACGAGTCATCTAGTTATTGCTCAGAGTTTATTTACACAGGAGGGAACAAAATGGAAAGAGGTATCTTGCAGCCATTGGGCGAACATTGTTGGCCGGTATTATGTAGAGAATTTGCGCATTGAAGGCGACACATCCTTTAATGGTGTTCAATATAAAAAGTTGTACAAAAGGTTTGATGAGTTTAAGTACGCTTATTTGACAAGTCAGTCCTCTGATTCATTGATTTCATCTACTGACGCATTCTTCGGCGGAATAAGAGAAGATTCACAAAAAGTTTATATTGCTTCTACATTCTATGATGTTTCAATGGATGAAAAGCTAATCTTTGATTTCTCTGCTCAAGTAAATGATACAGTTGAAATATGGTATGAAACAATGGGATACTATCCGGTAATAGTGGATAGCGTTTATAGTGTTACCGTCGCGGATGGAAGTTCTCGCAATAAATTCCTTTTAAAGGAATACCCTTCAGGAAATCCATTGCCCATTTTTTGGATAGAAGGAATAGGCTCCAATTTTGGATTCCTCTCTTCCCATTATGTATATATTTCTGATGTGTCAAAGAGTCTTAGATGTGTAAAAAGTGATAATGTAATAGTCTATGACTTTGAACCCAATTCGTATTTCTATTGTTCAGCATTTCCAATGCAGGACTGCGAGATTACTTCTGCAAACGTCGATGAAATAAATGAAACGATAAACGCAACGATCTGGCCAAATCCGATGAGTGAATATGCTACCTTGAAATTTGATAATTTTTCAAATGCGTTGTACAGTGTAGCTATTTATAATACAAATGGCATGCGCATGAGAGCAATACCTAGCGTTACGAATGGAGAAGTGATTCTCGATAAAGGGAATTTATCTTCGGGATTGTATTTTGTTCGTTTATCTTCTATGGATCAGACGGCTTTTATAGGGAAGCTAGTGGTGGAGTAGGTTGGTTTTGAAATACGGAGTAAACTAGGACCTTGTCGCACTTATTCAGTTCTTAGCTTGTGATTAACATTTTCTATTCGCTTGTTAACCAATGTAGTTTTTTTGTTTTAATTGAATACATGGCAATACCACCATACATTGTAGCGTACAATATATCATCTTTATATAGCAAATTACTCGGGTATAAATAGGGCCATAAAGAATTTGAATAAAGAGAAATGGTGTCCATATTAGAATTGATTCGATATATTCTTGAATCTGTAAGAAGATATCCTTCATTTTGGCTGTTAAACACAATATGTTTCGGTGTTTCAGCTTCCAATGTCAATAAAGTATCAATTGTAAGATCATTTTGTAGTTCAAGTATATGACCTGATGATGAGCTAAGATGAGCTAACCCTTCAATTAAGTACACTCGACCATAGCATTCAACTAGTTGGTTGACATTTGGACGACATATCAATTCGCACTGATCAAAATTATTTGACATTCTAAATAGTGAGCCTCCCCATTCGCCACGATTTGTCCCAAGATACCACCCGTCATGTGCTTTTAATATGTGATAATCACCAGCGCCAATGCGACAGTCAATGATTTCACCTAGGGAGTCGATAGAAATAGGAAGTGTATCACCAAAAAAATCTGCTAGATAGTCATCATAAAAAGAGATCTCACCATTTTTATTTATTCCTTTCCAGCTTTCGTCAGGCCCAATTCCTCTACTTAATTTTTGGAAGTAATATTCCCCTGGAAACGCATTAAGTTTTAGGCTATCTTCATGAAAGTAATCAGCCTCATCTTGTGCGAATATACCATTCGAAATTACCATCAATAATATGAGTACGATATTCTTCATTGTTTATAGGGTTTGGTAGCTGTGCGCAGTGGGACTCGCCACCAAGATTGTTATTTCGAAGTTAAGAATAGTTGAGTTAATATAGACTGATAATAAGAAGCTTAGACTTGTATTGGAATGCAGCGTGTGCTATATGGATTTCCCTTATTTTGCTATAAATAATAGAAGTTTATTCTAAATTAATTGTTGTTTTTACAATTTCCGAACCGTTGTAAACTTCGTTGATCGTTTGAAGAAAATTATTTACTTGATCATCTAGGGTTTGAGATGGTTCAATGGTATTGAAATAGTAGTAATTAAACTCACCAAATTCAGGAGGTTTCCAGCCTAGTTCTTCTAAAGTTTCTAGTTGAGATAAAGAAAGTGTAGCGTTTTCATAATTTCCATCATGACCGCCATTAGAAATTGATGCCTCGCATCGGATTAAATCATCATCTTTACCAGTTGCAATTTGAATAAAATAGCCGCTGTTTAATGTAAATATCGTATAATTTACATCTCCTCCCTCTTTCTTAAGCTTATTGATGTTTTCAGAAATATAGGATTTAATATTGTTTTGATTCATTGCATTTTGGGGTTCAAGAAAAACCATTGTTTTTTTCTGCCCTGTCCCTTTATCCTTCGCGATCACTTTTATTTCTTTATTTGAATTAACTATCACTTTAACTTCAATTTTTGATTTAGCTTCTTGCTGATTAGTACTAAACCAAAATTCTCCAATCAGATTCTGTTGAGTTATTTGATTGTGATTGTCTTTGAATAAGTAGAAGGATAAGGTTGGTTGACCTTTTTCCTTAGTAAATACTTTGGTATAACTTGTTGGTAATTCTGTTCCTTTCGAGATTATTGCAAATGATTCATTATTAGAACTCCAAATATTAATGGATTCACTTAACATCAAGTTTTCATCGGATGTTGATTTGGAATCTGTGCATGAGTGCAATAGCTGAGTTAGTAAAATGATAAATATAAATTGTAGCCTCATTTGTATAATTTTCATTAACCAAAACTGTTCTACGCTGGGAACCGTAAAGCCCTTAGCTAAAACTTGTTTTCCGAAGATAAGAAAAAGCGGTTAAGCTTTTGAGTATAGTATTGTTAACACATAAGTGATCTCTCAAAGTATATGCCGCGGATAGGGTGCAGGTGATGTTATATGCACTTCATTTTACTTCTTCCAAGTATCTGGATAACCTAGAAACTCTTGTCTTTTCTTTAGCGGTATAAGCTTCTTTCCTCCAATATGTTTTAAAGACAAACCCTTCATGAGGCTGAATGTATGCGTCCACTTCTAAGAGATTGATGGCTTCAGGGTCCGATCCTTCATATGCGTTTCCCGAATATTCATTATCAATAAAGAATTTATATTCATCACTAGATACCCTCACAATTTTAAAGCTAGAATCTTCACTTTGTAAAAACAATTCGGATGATTTTAAGATATCATTCATAGTGCCCTTACCTTCAGCATATACATTAATCCATACATTTCTTGGAACAAATTTGTCTTTAGTTAAAGTGTCAAAGTTTAATCTAACTCCAGAAACACCTCGCATATCCTCTGTAAAATAAAGAGTATCAATAGACTCAACTTTATCCAAAGATATTTGTTCAACAGCAATGGGTTCATTGCATGAACCTAATCCCAATACAAAAAATACGATTATTATACGGTGCATAAAAAATAAAATGGATAGCTAGTCATGGCTTCATTGCATATAACGGTTCTACGCTACACCACGGTGCAGCGATTTAGAATAAACTAGTTTTTCGAAGATAAGAATAGTTGAGTTAATACAAACTAATAACACAAAGCTTAGACTTGCACTGGGATGTAGCGTGTGTTAGCGATATTAATCTTTATTCCAGAGCCCCTTCTTATTTATTAGCTTACCGAGTTTATCATATTTTCTATACGATTTTAACTCTCCATCTCGATAATCTTTTACTTTTCTAAGGACTCCTTTTTTATAAATTAGAATTTGCATCCCCAACCTACTTTTTTTCTTCTTGGCCACATCAAACTTGATACAGTCCTGTGCATAAAAGTGCCATTTGCCGTTTTTTAGTCCATTCTTGTAGAAGTTAACACGAGTTGATAAGTCATTTTTCCTTCTCCAAGAACGAAGAGTATTTCCATTTTTAATTTTATAATTCCCGAGCGAGTCCATAGCTGTCCATGGAATACTTGTCGAAATTCCATTCTCGACAGTGCGATACACAGAATGTAAATCCAATGTGCCATTCGGATAGAACCTTTTGAAGTATCCTAATGTATGTCTAAGGTTGCTAGATGACATATACCAAATCCATCCATTTTCAAAATATGCGACTGTGGTTCGCATTCCGTTTTCTGTTGATGTAATATGTTTTTTTAATGCTCCACTTTCATAAAAAGAATATTCTTCTGTGTACCAACTACCTAGTTTTCCTTTTATCGATGCTATTTCTCCATTATCATACCGTGTAGTATCTAAACCATATACCTCTCTATCAAAATGCTGTTTATTAGTTACGCGATATTCTATTTTACGATTTCCTTGTTCCTGATTAACAGTTAGCCAGCTTTGCTGATCTGGAACGGCGTGATAGCCATGAATGACGATAGTGTCGTGTCCAGCTCGGGTAATTTCAATGCGATAAGTTCCATAACCTATTGGATGAGTTCTAGTACCAGTTTTTTCGATTCGATCAAAAGCTTCACCATCGTTGATTCTTGAAAAATGAATAAAGGCAGAATCTATGTCAAATACTATTTTGCTAGAGTCATTATGCTCTCGAATCGAAATTCCAATGTCAGCATAGGCACGAGTATTGAAATAGTCACCATATTCAAAACTTACAACCTCACTTTTAAAATTTTGAGCATAGATCTGAGAAAAAAATCCTGATAAAAGGAGAAAAGAAATTGTTAGTATGGAATTAGTAATTTGACTCATGAAAAGGTTCTGTTCTTTCAGTATAATAACTTTGATATTGGGGCAATGTTACATTGTGGTAATTTCTCGGGTGTAAATTTAATTACCACTAACGTTTTGGCGCTAGGAAAAGTAGTGCTTTTTCTCGGATATCTACGTTGCACTATTTTTTTAGCGCGTGTTATACGCATTTCTTAAAGAGCATGAACATTTCTTATTATTCTTACCATTATTGATCCTTCAGAAAACCTAGGTTTAGAATAATCTCCTTTTTTAGTTCTATTAATGATTTACAATAACCTTTGTTCGGAATTGAATTATTCCAGAGGCATCTTTAGCATTAACTATATACGTTCCATTTGATAACGCTTCTATTGGTATAGTTAGCTCATCAGTATCAATTCCAATAATCTCAAGTATTTTCTTTCCTTGAATGTTAACGATTTCTATTGAATGGAGAATGGTATTCATTTTGCCAAAATCGATCATTAATTCTTCATCGGCTGGATTTGGATAGACCTTGATTAAAGTCCAATCTACTTGATCAATATCTACACATCCATCAACTACAATTTGTAACTGATCAATGTGGTCACAGTTGTTTGTACCCGTGTATGTGTAACTTAAAGTGTGCGTTCCAATTCCAGCCAAATTCGGATCGAATTCGTCGTTTGCAACACCGTTACCTGAATAAATTCCTCCAAAAGGCAATCCTTGCGAAAGAATTATTGATTGATGATTTATGCAGATTGTGTCTTCCAATAAAGTTCCAAATGACACGCTTACCTCTGGATACAATTCAATTTCTATCATCTGAATCGAGTCACAGCTATTCGTACCTTGAAGCGTATCGTAATAGATACCGGCTGAACTTATGTATTCATTGAACACAAGTAGGCTATCATTTGTACAAATGGAAGTGGTGCCAAGATCTTGAATAGGTATTATAGGAGAAACAATGAGTTCTTGTGAAACAATGGAGTCACAACCGACATAAGTTTGCAATGAATCGGTAAATATTCCAGAATTAGAGATATAAGAACCAAAAACTTGAAGACTATCCCCATCGCAAATTGTAATCGTTGAGAGAACAGTATTCACAGTTGAAGGCATTACCATAAGTGACTGCATTAGAATGGAATCACAACCGTTTAGAGAAGAAAGAGTATCATAATAATTAGCAGAGGCGTTCATGTAGTATCCAAATATCTGGATACTGTCACCACTACAGATTTGTATATTCCCTAAATCTTGAATTGGGATGGCAGGATGTACTGTGAGTTCTTGCGAAACTATAGAGTCACAACCCCAAATTGTGTTCAAGGTATCATCAAATACCCCTGAATTAAACTGTGGCTGCCCAAAAATCATTGCAGACTCACCTGAACAAATGGCAATTGGAGTTAGAGCTTGAACGGATAGTTGAGCCTTAATATCTAAGTTAACTATGGTATCAATTGCGCAGAATTCATTCGATTTATTGATTGTCAACTGAAAGACACCTGCCGTGTCCGCAACCCAGTTGATTTCACTACTAATTCCAGAAGACACCCCCGTAATGTTCCAATCAAATTCAGTAGTTGGCATTATATCCGCAATAGCTAGTACCTCCCCTTCACATAAAAGAAGAGTATCGTTTATGTTATTCAGGTTCAAGTCGCAATCATACAAGGTTAAAATTTTGGTATTTGTAACTACAGCTGGATTCAAATCAAAGTAGATTTCTGCCGTGTTGTAAATCGATGTACCAATTGTCGTATTCGAATCAATGTAAATTCGGTATTTGACGAATCCTTGACTTCCTAGGAAATTGGCTGAACTATCTGGTAGGTAGATATTATTGAATAAAAATTCGATTTGACCGTTTGGATAGTAATCCATTTCCAAATTATGGCTATAGGCAAGTATATTGATTGATGACCATTCTAAATTCGGATCCAGTTGATCTTCTATGCGCACAACCAAAGCCGTGTCATTACCTGTGTTTTGAAAACGTATTGTGTAGTCAATATAAGGTGTCGAAGGGTCAATAAATCCTAAACTGTCAATTCCAACAGGGTCAGATATCTTGTCATTCGGATCGTATGCGCAAACGGTATTGAGAATAAACACTGTTGAATCTATGAATGTCAGAGCGTTAAATTCATTCAGAACCGTGGTAGTAATGATTGATTCTAAAGGAATGCCAACCGAACCAAACGAGCCAGTTGCAACATTTATAGTATAGAGGTTATTTGAGAAAAAGAAAATGGAATCGTAATGCCAATAGATATTTTGTCCAACGATAGAATCCGGAACAAAAGAAGCACTAATAAAGGTTAAGCTATCTGCTAAATCTAAATGAATAACACCTGAAGGTAATGTAGTGCCGTAATTATTTAGAGAGACTGTAAAATTGATAGTATCATTACATCGAGGAAATCCACTAACGAGTTCGGAGTGTACAGAATCTATTAATAGAGTTGGGTACATGCCAAATTGTAAAGAGTCAATATACGTAAACGAAGAATCTACAGTTAATGTGAAGCTCAACGAATCAGACGTAATCATCCAGTTTGCTGCGACAGTTGGTTGTAATTCATAAGTAGTATCAATATTGGGCGAGAAGTTGACGAAATAGTCTCCATCTGAATAAGTGTATGCAAATGTCAAATTCGGATTTGTTATAATCGGATTGAATCCAAGTCCTTGTTCTAGTGAGTCCAGTGTACCATTCAAATTTCCGTCGTAATAGATTTTACCTCGAGCTTGAAAGGTGTTTACATCTTGATTCGCGAACACACGAACACCGTCCTCTTTGTTGGTAATATTGTTCCCCCAAACTCCTACTACGGCATCTTGGTCACCATCAGCATCCATATCATCAAGGACAACAAAATAGCAGCCGTACATATCTTCTCCGATCATTTGTTCATTGCTGAAACTCCCGCCTCCTAAGTTTTCAATCCAATAGACGTTTGCGTTATAATCACTGGAAACGGCAATGTCAGGATCTCCATCACCATCAATGTCAGCAAGACTTATTGAGCGCCCGTAGTTCGCTTGAAGCGAAAGAACTTGTTGAGGGCCAAAAGATGCTCCGCCAAGATTTTCATGCCACGCCACTTTATCATCGAGTGATGATACCGTAATAATATCTAAGTCACCATCGCTATCTAAATCTGCCGCTCTGATCATTCTGAGATAATCAACCACGGCTGGAATATTCTGCAATGGGCCAAAGGTTCCGCCACCTAAGTTTTCTGACCAGTTAACAGCATTTGTACTTCCTCCTATAGAGCATAATAAATCCAAATCAAGATCCCCATCTAAGTCTGCTGTCCAAACATCAACAACTGCATTAATTATTACAGCAGTTTGTTCAGGGCCAAAAGTTCCTCCGCCCAAATTTTCAAACCAACCAATTAGATCATTGTCCGCAGTTGAGAAAAGTATATCTTGATCTAAATCTCCATCTATGTCTGCTGTATGCACGTTGCCCAGCCAAGGAGCGTTTGCAGTTAGTAAAATGGGAGAGCCTATTGAGTCATTACCAAAGTTTTCATACCAGTATACATTTCCTCCTCTTCCTCCAGAAACAATATCCAAGTCACCGTCTCCGTCAAGGTCAGCCGCACAAATACTTTGTGGATCATCAACAATCGTGTTTATTACACGTTGTTTACCCCATCTTCCGGATCCTAAATTTTTATACCAACAAACTTCATCGTCTTGATTAGATGTTGACAATATTTCTTTCAACCCATCACCAGTCAAATCTGCGGCAAAAACAGATGTTACGCCATTCGAGTGGTTGTATAAGTGTTCAGGTGAACTGAATGAACCAGCTCCTTGATTCATCGATAAAATTGGCGTTCTACCATTTGAATTTTGCCCACTAATGCAAATGTCTTTTTGCCCATCATTATTAAAATCATCAATACAGAAGGAATAAACGTCCGCGAATGTCTGGAAGATAATTTGTTGACTTGTAAAGATTCCATTTCCATCGTTTTCGAACCAAACAATCATGCTGTCACTCATAGAACTAGCTATAACATCCAGGTCACCATCATTGTCAAAGTCCTCTGTAATAACCTGTTTCACTTGCTGAGGCCCATTTGCAATTAGTTGTTCTCCACTAAAGTTTCCTCCTCCCAAATTTTTATACCAAACTACAGTGTTTTCTGTCGATGAGGCCGAAACGACATCGAAAAATCCGTCTCCGTCCATATCTCCAGTTGCTACAGAAAATACATCTGAAAGTGAATCACTGATTATTTCTAGAGAATCAAAAGTTCCATTCCCAAGATTTGGATACCAAACAACCTTGTCATAAAATATGGCCGCAATGATGTCTAGATCACCATCATTATCAACATCACTTGAGGAAAGCCCTTTTGGTTTAATTACGCTTGGCGGAAGACTAAACCCTGTTGAAAACTGTCCAGTTCCATCATTTTCAAATATGGTAATACTATAGTTGTTATCCGAGGAAGAAGCAACATCCAGATCTCCATCATTATCTATGTCTATTGTCATTATATCGACTACTTCATCTTCAGTTCCTGAAATCAATTGTTCAGGTCCAAAATTTGCACTCCCGTCATTACGAAACCAAACGATTTTGTCCCCGTATTTACAGCTAACAAGTACATCCAAATCTCCATCTCCATCTAAGTCACGTCCAATTCCAATATCCGAATCTGCTAGATTCTTTGATATAAGTTGGGGGGCTGTAAAAATCCCGTTACCAACATTTTCTCTCCATGCTGCATTTCCTACCGAATTGCACACAATTAAATCAATGTCTCCATCTCCGTCTAAATCTGCAGGAGTTGAGTGATTGATACTATATGTACTAGTATGCGCGACATGGTATTCTTCACCGAATTGGGCAGATCCTAAAAAGGATATATTCAAAAAGAAAATAGCAAGGAAATAATGAATCTTCATTGTTTTCTGGTTTTTAGGAAAGATAGACAATAACTGTTTATTGGTGTTAAGAGTTTGAGTATTTCTCCTCCAGCGTCACATCCTTAAAAATCTCTTTAATCATTTCGCACGGATCAAAATCCAAAGCTAAGGCAATCAAGTAAAGCTCTCTTGCTCTTAATTGAGTAGACTTGTTCAAAGTCAATTCACTCATTCGTGATTTGCTTATTCCTGTCTTTTTAGAAATTTCAGCTTTACTTGCTGACTTCTTAGATAAATACTGTCCTAATTCGGTTATGAATTTTCAATTATCGTTACTAAAATTTAGGTTTATAGTCTGATAGTTTAGAAAATCTGGACTATAATTTTTATTTATTCCAGAAAGTAATTGCTTAGTTCTGAATACGAACTACGATTTATAAAATCTCAGCCAACAACCTACCCCAACTCCTTCAAAGCCTTCGCAGTTCCAATCTCCCGCGTAATAAAATCAACATCAAATTTCGGTGATCTCGACGGAGAATACTCCCGACCATAAAAAATAATCTGTAAATGGATCTTATTCCATAGCGCCTCATCGAACCATTTCTTGCCGTCTTTCTCCGTTTCAACTACATTCTTTCCACTTGTGATTCCCCAACGCGTGAGTAATCTATGGATATGTGTATCAACAGGGAATGCAGGATAACCAAAAGCTTGCGCCATGACAACGGAAGCCGTTTTATGACCAACACCGGGCAGCTCTTCCAGTTGTTCAAACGAAGAGGGAACTTCACCGCCGTATTTTTCAATCAGCATTCCTGATAACGTAAATATCGCTTGAGATTTTTTTGGTGAAAGTCCACAAGGACGAATGATTTCTCGAATTTCTTCTACCGTCAACTTCACCATGTCAAATGGATTGTCGGCCAAATTGAACAGGGTAGGAGTGATCAAATTCACACGTTTGTCTGTGCATTGAGCCGAAAGCAGAACAGCGATCAGTAAAGTGTATGAATCCTTATGGTCCAACGGAATTGGCGTTTCAGGATACAATTTCTCCAGTTCCTCAACGATGTATTTGGCCTTGTCTGCTTTTGTCATTTGATCTTAAATCCGTTTCTAATAAACCGTATAAATTCTTTGAATTGATTCTTCGAAGTAAATACTTTTTTGAATTCTTTTGAGCTTGTTTTCGTTTCGTCCGAGCCTTTATCAGCTGGCGCAACATCTTCCATTGCCGTTTCTTGAATTGGAGCCTCAACAGCCTTTTCGCTTGCTTCCAAATCTTCCATCACGTTCAATAAACCATTTTCTTGTTCCGATAATTTGTCCGCGCGTGCAAAGCGTGCTTCCGATTGCTTTTTGTACCCCATTTCCTCGAGCAACATCCCCAAATTATTTTGAGCGACTGCATCTTCAGGGTCTAGTTCAACCGCCTTTTCATAGTCCGCAACGGCGCCCTCTATATCACCAAAGTGCTTTTTGGCATAGGCTCTAGAAGCATATCGGTAGGAATAATTCGGCTGCAATTGAATCGCACGGTTAAAATCACCAAAACAACGAAGCTTATCGTTTTTGTGCAAATACGCCACACCTCGATCCGAAATAATATTATAATCATCTGGAGCTTCGTTCAAAGCTTTGGTGTAGAGTTCGATAGCCTCATCGATGTGACCGTCTTTCAACTTGCTGGTCGCCTCCTCGTGTGTTTTATTCGTGAACATTCTCTAATTTCGTATTATGTCAGACAAAGTTACCGACTTTCCTCAATACAGAAAACTTTCCAACGATAAGGTTTTCTTTCGCATCAATAATAACCGTCAATTTGATGAAATTCAAATCATAGGAAGCAAAGCACGATTGCATACGGTAGACGCCGTTCAATACCCCGAAATACTGCGGATCCAAGATTTACTTTTGTACGAAGTTGAAGGTTTTGTACCCTCTAACGAAAAGGAATTCAACGATTTATTGAACCACTATTCGCTCTGAAATTTCAGGTAGTGAATTCAATTTAACAACATATATTCCAGCGCTTAATTCGCTCAAATCTATAGTAGTTGTTCCTGCACTCACTGCTTGCGAATGAAGGAGCTTCCCTGCTGTCGAATACACTTCGAGTACATCTATCTCTTTTGTCGTTACTTCAATTACACCGTCCGTTGGATTCGGAGAAATTGCAATTCCGTTTGCCGTTAATGTTTCCAATCCTGCTTGTGCCGGGTTAGAATGCGTCCATTTGTTGAAGAATTTCCAAATCTCAATGGATTCTGTAAAGTCGTTGTTGGGCTGGTAGAAATATTCGTGATCTCCGCCGTTTATTCTCCAAAATTCAACCGATTCCAAAGGCGTACAATTTTGGTAAACAAAACGATCTACTGTATAACCATCCGCAGCGGAGTCAAAGATTTGAGTTGAATCAGACGTTGCTGCACAACCGTGCGCATTCACCCAAAAGTTAATTGTTGCAGGAACCAATTCCAATGAAGGCAAAGCTCCTGAGTCGAAAGGAACCGTGGCGTCTACTGTTCCGTGAAAGTGAATCACAGGTGTTACGTAAGTGGGAACACAATTTGTCAAATCTTCGGTGGACATCGTTCCAGACATTGTTCCTATCGCAGCAATTCGATTGTTCATTTCACAGGCCAATTTATACGACATGATACTTCCCATTGAAAATCCAGAAATGTAGATTCTGCTTGGATCAGCATTGTGATTCAAAATCATATCGTTAATCATTGCATGAAAGAAATCGATATCATTTGCCGTTGATGAAAGTAACGTTCCATTGTTCCAAGACGTCTGTCCAAAGGCGTTCGTCAATCCTTGCGGGTAGACTGAAATAAAACGAGCCGTATCGCCAATTTGATTGAATCCAATGCCCGACATATTCGTAGAAACATCCCCGATTCCGTGCAAGCAAAACACTACAGGAAGTGATTCCGTGGCTGGGTTAAATCCTGTGGGTAGGTATTGAACATAAGTTCTGTTTGTCGCACCGATATCAACATTTTCGTTGGTTTGTTGAGACCATGATTGTGATGATAACAATAGTGCTAGTAATAGGGTGGTAGATTTCATTTGGTGGTTTTGAGGGGAAAGATACGGAAAAAAGAAAGGCTTACTTTTAGTCGCTTAGAATTGTGATCGCATAATTTTCATTCAATTTCATCAAGCGTTTGATTTGTCCATGTCGCAATGATTCGATCGAAATCCTCTTTGTCTTCTGCTTTAATGTGGTATTGATTTTCGTTTTGCCCCGCTTTTACAGTAATTGTGGTGTCTACAAAAGATAGTTCCTCAACATTTTTCCAATGGATTATTTCTTGGCCTCTTCCAGGAAGTTTAATGCCGGGTGTATAAGATCTAATCGAGTTGTTGAAGTTTTGATAGTGTTGAGTAAAGTACCCAGCGATAAATGGCGCCATGTATAGACCTGAAAAAGGGGGCAGTTTAAAATCTTTTAAAAATTCTTTAGAAATCCAATATAGAATCATGAATAAAACGATTGCAGCAATAAGCGAAAGAAGCCTTTTCCAGATAGGAGGTTGCGCCTTGTCAGCCATTCTAACATAATAGGTCGCCGATTTTAACTCTCTACTATCCTCTATGAAATACTTGAGGCCAAGCAGAAAACTCGCTAATACGATTAAAATAACGATGAATCCACTTTCAACAAAAAAAGGGATTCCAAAAATCAAAGCGGATGCTGCCCAGAAAACAGCTGAAATTTTCATTTAGGGTGTTTATCGAATAATATCCGTAGTTTTCTTAATCTCGCGAATAGCGTCCTTCAAATAATCCACATCTTCTTGTGAAACGTAAGCCTGAGCTGATAAACGCATGAAAACCATGTCTCTCAATTGGAAAACTGGAATTTCAATTTTGTATTTCTGAAACAAGGTGTTTTTCAATTCTGCAACGCTGCTAATGTTAACGGGAACGCTGCAAATTTGACCCAAGAACTCTGAAGTGACCGGACAAATTGGTTCTGTTCCGAAAAGGTCGCAAAGGTCTTTGTAGTTGTCTAAAATGAGTTGCTTCGATTGTTTTGAAACTTCTTCCCAATTGTTTTCATTGAGAAATTCAATTGCTTTTGGAACCGTTAAAAATGCCGAATAATCCCGCGTTCCTTGAAGTTGATGGTAATCCAAAAACTTTGATTTCCCAGGAACATCCGCGTCGAATCCCCAGCTAATTAGCACAGGATCAAAGTCATTTTGAAATTCTGGTGTGATGTATAAGAAAGAACATCCTTTTGGTGTTAACATCCACTTGTGACAGGCTCCAGTGTAAACATCTGCTTTTAATTCTTGCAAGTCGAGTGGGATTTGTCCGGGTACATGGGCACCGTCAACGATTGTCAATAAACCAAGTTCTTTCGCCCGCTCGCAAATTTCTTTGACAGGGAAAATTGTCGCCGTCATGCTTGTGATTTGACTTATAAAAATGGCTTTGGTGTTCTTCGAATATCCTTTCCAAAAAGCTTCTATGAATTCTTCTTTCGAAGAGAGTGGAAGTGGAATTTCTTGTTGAACATATTTCGCTCCTGCTTTATCGCAATAGTACTTCCATGTTTTGTCCAACGCGCCATATTCTGCATTTGTAGCAAGAATTTCATCTCCAGGTTTGAGGTCCAAACTTTTCGCAACGATGTTGATGGCCCAAGTTGGATTCATTGTGTAAACGAGGTTGTCTGCATCGCAATTGATGTACTTCCCCAGCGCCTCTTTTGATTTCTGAAGTTGCACATTTCCTTTGTTTACAAAAAAGTCAACAGGGTCTCTTTCCAGCGCCAATTGCCAATTTTGATAATCTTCAAAAATTGGTTTTGGGCAGGCTCCAAAGGATCCGTGGTTTAAGTGCCTGTAATCGGGGTTGAGTAAAAATTGATCTTTTAAATTGCCCATTCGTTCTATTTTTTATTCTTGTGATAAATCCAATCCGTCCAACGCAATTTTCATTGCAACCAATTTAAGATGGGTCCATTCTCTTTGCAACACAACAGGGTTTTCCTGAAGGCTGTCGACCTTTTCTTTGATCGCGATTAAAACATCTTTATCGGCATCTTTAATAACAACTTCTTCGTATTGCAACCATTGAATTCGAACTCCAGCATAGATACTAAAAAGTTCTTCCATGTCGCTAATGTCTTGGTCGAAGGTCTTATTCAAAGAGGTGATTTTTTTGATGCGATCCAGCGCTGCTGTTTTCAGTTCTTTTTTCAATTCTTGGCTTTGATAAGGCAGCTGATCTGCATACAATGAATTAACGATTTCCAAATGTCCAAAATTCCCGATTTCGATAAGAGAAGAAGTTGGAACTTGTTTAATGAATTTTTGAAGCATTCGTTCGCGATCGGTGTCAAAAGTGTTTGCCAATCCAGCTATTCCATACGTTAATAAGTTGAGTTCACTGGATGCCGTGTGGCTCAAACTCGCGAGGTATTTATAGTCCATGTAGAACAGTAAATTGTCCAACAAATCCACCGATTTTTGGTCGTAATGCGTAAGAACGGGGGTGCTTGTCATTAAAAATGACTTCCCTCTGTTCAAATAGTTATCTACCAAGCCAAGAGAATACAGTTGAAATGGACTGGCGAAACTAAATTCCCGATCAGGATTGCTCGCAATAAGATCAAGCATTACAAAGGCGTTTTGTCCTACACTCGGGCCTTTTAACTTGATTTCTAGATTCGAACCTTGAAACGGAATCATGAACGATTCTGGAACCAATGAATAAGACAATGAATCCGTTAGCGTTAACTTATTTGTCAACCATTGACTATAAGGTTCAACTTGCGATTCTCGGTCGATGTACTGGCCTTTATTTAGGAGTTTGCCATAATTCTGTTGGTCAATTGTTGATGCGTATTGACGGCGCTCTTTGTTCATTTGAACGTACCAAGGCGTATACAAAAGAGAAGTATTTAAAACAATAACATCTTTTCGATAATCGAGCTTTTTTTGAACGTACCACAGTGGAAACGTATCCGAATCGCCTTGAGTGAATAAAAAGCTTTTTTCCGGACAGCCGTACAACAGGTTTTTTGCGCTTTGAACTTGACTCGGAGAAAAATACGCCCTTTTCAGAAAATTATCGGCCAGCTTTTCTTCTTTTATAGAGATCAACAAGTTGTAATAATGCATGTATTCATTTCCGATCTTTAGGTTGAGGTCTGAAATTATTAAAGGTTTGTAGGATTCATCATCCTTTTTAATCTCTGTCCAAAAGTCCATAACCAAATTGACTTTGTCCATGAATAGATCAACGCGTTCTTGCTTTATTTTGGCGTAGTTCCGAGGCAGAAATTCTTTACCTGAAATTTTATTGTCAATGATATCAAGTGCCAAGTCTCCATGCGCTCTGGCCATTATTTCTCTATCCTCGTTTGACAAGTATGGGGCATACGAGGATAAAATCTTAATTGCATCTGCTGCCCATTCTTCGTAGCCAAAAACAAGCATAAAATCGTACTTCGCCCTGAAGTTGTACAGGTTATTTAGGTCCGAGCTATTCGCACTTCTGACTTTCGTTTTGTCAACATAAGCGTCAATATCGAATGCTGTAAATCCATTCAATTCTGGCTTCCAAATTGGAACTTCTTCCGTTTTTTTTGTGCTATAATTATACATCGTTAGATAGTAGCCCGTTTGCTTTTTTGCTACACCGTAGGCACAATCGTTACATTCATATTCAAGTTGTTGATTGAGAAATGTCAAAACTTCTTCCATGTGCGGAAAGTTGTCTCGAATATATTGACGTTCGTCCATTCTAAACGCGCTGCTGAAGTTGGTGTTGAAAAGGAAAAAGAGGCCTATAAGTATTGATGTAAGTTTCATGCGTTAAAAATAACGTATTAATCTGAAGTTGTTTGTGAAGATTCGTTAATAGCCTTGCAGTCCCGACGGCATTGATTCGTATATTGCATAACGATGAACGAGAATCTTAAACATCAGTATTTGGGTTATTCCGCCACACCAAAATTGTGGGAAGGCAAACTGTCGGGCTTGGAGCAATTTGACTTTAATCGAGACAGTGGCAATTCATTTTCTGGAAGTATCGAGAAGAAATTACGTCTCGGACATCTGGTTGAACACTTTGTAGAGTCGGAACTAATCTCAGATTCGAGTATTCACATTTTGGGAAAAAACATTCAAATTTATTCAGACAAACAAACCATTGGTGAGTACGATTTTCTAATTGAACAAGATGGAAAGCAATACCAAATTGAGGTCGTTTATAAGTTCTATGTTTATGATGAAAGCGTCGGGAGTTCTGACATTAAATCGTGGATTGGACCGAACAGAAAGGATTCATTGATTCAGAAAATGGATAAGATTAAAGAGAAACAGTTTCCTTTAATTAACAGATCGGAATCCATTGGTGCTTTGAGATTGCTTGGAGTTGATTCCGCAAAGACTGAGCAACGTGTTTACTTCAAAGCGAAGTTGTTTGTGCCTTTTGGTAAGGATATTTCCGTTCTGCCTTTAAATCAAGAATGCGTAGCTGGATTTTATATTTCATTTAAAGATTTTAATCAATTCGAAGCAGCGCAATTGTTCATTCCATCAAAACACGATTGGCTCGTAGAACCGAACGATGAGGTAGCGTGGTTGTCATTTGAAATCGGTCAATTGAAAATTCAACATTCGATTAAGGAAGAGCGTTCTCCATTGATTTGGTTAAAGAGAGGAAGTAGGGTAGAAGCGGCGTTCGTGGTTTGGTGGTAGATTGGATGAGTCACAAGCTCACATCTGGATGTCGGACGGCTCGATTTGATACAAAGTAATTCTTGCATTAAGCCAAGTAAACCAAACGAGTTGTACGACATTATTACCAATTACGGGAATAATAAACATAGCACGTGCTAAAAAAAATAGGGAAACGTAGATATTCGAGAAAAAGCCCTACTTTTCTTGACCTCAGCCGTTAGTGGTAAGCATAAAACGAGAGCGCTATAAAATCATATCCCAATATGTAACTTTTTACAAAATTGACGATATAGTTTTTTCGTTTATATGAGGACATCTATACCATTTCTATTCGCATTTTTATTGTTTGTTTCGTTGAATATTAACGCGCAAAATCTTATTCCTAATCCGAGTTTTGAATTAGCGAATAGAATGCCAGAAAAAAGCGGCAACAGTATAAACCGAGCAAAAGAATGGATGGCTCCAAAGAATGGTTCAGATTACTACTTTAAAGGTACCGCAAGGCATTGTGGTACTCCAAAAAATATTTTCGGGCGTCAAAAGCCACACACAGGGAATGCGTATGCAGGAATTTGCAATCGCAGAAAATATCTTGAATACATAGAAACAGAACTAATCGTGCCTTTAACAAAAGACAAAGAATACCTTATAGAGTTTTATATCTGCAAGGCGGAAAGGTCGATTGGCTCCATTAAGGAATTTGGCGTACTCTTTCCCAAGAAAACGATATGGGGTGTTACCACCAGAGGCATTGAGGAAGAACCACAGGTTAAATTTATTAACCCGAAAGGATATAAAGACAAAAAGAACTGGACAAAACTCTCAGCAGTTTACAAAGCAGATGGAGGAGAAACAATAATTATTATCGGTCATTTTAATTATGAACCTTCTGATAAGCGGTTAATATTTAATCATTATTATATCGATGATGTATCTGTAACTCCAATAAATGAGAAAACTGATTCTACTTTTATAGTTGAAACCACGGACTCAATACCAGAAATATATTCGCCAAAAATCGGAGAAACAATTAAGTTAAAAAACATATTTTTCTCGACAAATAAGAGTGAACTGCTTACTGAATCTTTCGCAGAGTTAGACAAATTAGTTCAATTTCTAAATGAAACTATTAATACTTCCATTTTAATCAGCGGACACACGGATAACACAGGAAATGAGGGCCAAAACAAAACACTATCCGAAGCAAGAGCCCAATCCGTAGCAGACTATTTGGTGTTAAAAGGAATTAACAAATCACGAATAAACTATGTTGGATCTGGTAGTTCAAAACCAATTGCCACAAATGATACAGATGAGGGAAAACAACAAAATCGGAGAGTTGAATTTATCATAAATAAAAATTAACAATACGGTTACATCTGACAAAATTAAAATCAAGTCAAAATGAAGATTATTATATTATTTTTATTTCTCCTACTTAATCAATTTGAATCATACTCTTGCAGTATGTACAAAATAACAATGCATGGTAAAACATTTGTAGGCAATAATGAAGATTATTGGAATTCTAATACTCGTATTTGGTTTGAAAAAGGGAAAACAAGTGAATATGGATCTATGTATGTTGGATATGACAATTTGTTTCCTCAAGGAGGAATGAATGAAGAAGGTCTTGTGTTTGATGGATTTGCTATTGACCCATACATTCCGAGACATAAATCTAATAAGCCAATTTTTCAAGCAAGTATGGGTAAAACCATTATGCAGACTTGTAAAAATGTTGATGACGTGAGCAACTTCCTAAACAATTATGATTTAAGTTCTTTATCTCAAGGTATGATTTTATACGTTGACAAATCCGGCGATTACTTGATTGTTGAGGCAGATACGATAATCAAAGGAAACGAGGACAACTATTTATTATCAAACTTTTGTCCGTCAAGAACCCCTGATTTAGACGCGGTAAATATTCCTTTTTATCAAAGAGGTAGAAAAATGCTTGAAGCCAAAGCAGATACGAGCTTAATCTATCTCCAATCGCTAAGCGATACTCTGCATCAACGATGGCCGGATAATGTTGCTGGCACTTTGTATACAACTATTTATGATTTGAATGAAGGAACCGTTAATCTATATTTTTATCATGATTTCAATTATTCGGTGAAATTTAAATTAAAAGATGAATTAAGTAAGAGAGATACCATTTTAGTCATTCCATCTATGTTTCCGAACAACACCGATGGTCAGAGTCAATTTAATAGATTTAACAATGCGAAAAAGTTTATTAATACAATCAATACAACTGACATTGCTAAAGACTCTACTGCGTTGTCTGACCAAATCAAATCTCAAGAGATAAGTGGTCTGCTAGGCTTCTTTGAAAGAGATATTAATTTCATTGGCTATAGTTTTCTGGAGCAAAAAGAAACTAGTTCTGCTATTAATCTATTTAAGTTAAATATAAAATACCATCCCTACTCATGGAGGACTTACGATAGTTTAGGAGACGCGTATATGAAGGAAAAGGAATATGATTCTGCTTTGGTTTCTTATGAGAAATCTTTAAAATATAATTCTGATAATGAAAACGCATTGAAACAAATTAAGAAAATTAGGAAGCGTTTGAGGCGTTGATAATTAGTTTAAAGACTAAAATAAACTCTGAGAGTTGAAAGAAAATAAATATTTGGTCATCAAAATACCGGCCACTAACATAGAGCTGAAATAAAATTTAAGCTACCCCATTCTACTTTAGGATATTTAGGATTTTCACTAGTCAATCCTTGCGGTTAAACAGGAAAACTCCGTCAAACTATGGTCGATACACATTTATGTGGATCTAGTGCCGAGCCCGACAGTGTAAAAACTACGTTCTTGTGGCTTTTGCGTACCTGCGTTAACACTTGTCTTCAAAAGCTTGGCTTTTTCTTCAGCGGTTAAAAAAGAGAACTCTCCCAAACTATTGTTGATACACATTTATGTGGATCTAGTGCCAAGCCCGACAGTGTAAAAACTGCGTTCTTGTGCCTTTTGTGTACCTGCCTTAACACTTGTCTTCAAAAGCTTGGCTTTTTCTTCAGTGGTTAAAAAAGAAAGCCCGTCAAACTATGGTCGATACACATTTATGCGAATCTTGTGCCGAACACGTCAGTGAATAATTCCTTGAAGAATCCCAAATCATCATTCAAAAAAGCAATTTTATTTGTACTTGAATTTAAGTAGTTTTAAAGTGTGAATAAGCAATATGTGTTGTTTGTTTAATTGTTAGAGCTAATTACAATTAGCTCTCAATCTATACCGACAAGATATGAAATCAGGACTTACAACCGATCAATTTAAACTTCAGCTAATTAAATTTGGTTACAATGAACTGCCATTAATCAAATCTCGAAACATCCTTAAAGTTGCTTTTGAAGTGGTTAAGGAGCCAATGTTCTTGCTACTAATTTCTTGCGGACTCCTGTACTTTTTACTTGGAGATTATACCGAAGGGATTGTATTGATTTCATGGGTGTTTGTAATCATTTTTATCACATTCTATCAACATCAAAAAACAGAAAAAGCATTAGAATCTCTTCGTAAATTATCTTCTCCTCGTGCTTTGGCTATACGCGATGGTGTTGAAAAAAGAATTCCTGGAAGAGAAGTTGTTCCAGAAGATGTGATCATTTTGAATGAAGGAGATCGAATACCCGCTGATGGGGTGATTCTTGAAACATTGAATCTCACTATTGATGAATCTATTTTAACAGGAGAATCAATTCCTGTCAATAAGGAAGCCCAGAGCGAAAACTCACAAAACAATGAAGTATATAGCGGAACGCTAGTTGTCAAAGGTATTGGAAGAATGCTTGTAAAGCAAACAGGAGTAAGCACCAAGTTTGGTCAAATCGGAAAATCATTAGAAAATATTCAAACGGAGAGTACGAATCTTCAAAAGGAGACAAAAAGACTCATCCGAACGCTACTAATTCTTGGGATAATTTTAAGTGCAGGTGTAATCGTTGCCTTTTATTTAACCAGAGGAGACATAATCCAATCGTTAGTAAATGGTATAGCAACTGCAATGGCAATGTTGCCTGAGGAGTTCCCAGTAGTATTGACCGTTTTTCTAGCCATTGGTGCTTGGAGACTTTCAAAGAACCATGTGCTTACTAGAAAACCTTCAGCAATAGAGACATTAGGTTCTGCAACTGTATTATGCAGTGATAAAACAGGTACTATTACTCAAAATAAAATGGAAATTGCAACTGTTTACTGTGATGGAACAATTATTAATAAGGATCAATTTGTTTCAAAAGCTCAAAATATAGACAAACTATTATTGAACGCTTATAGAGCTTCTCAAAAAGACAATTTTGATCCAATGGATACTGCCATAACTGAGCTTTTTAAAAAGTTTGAGCAGACAGACAGGACTGAAAGCGTTCTAATAAAAGAATATCCCCTTAGTAAAAAATTATTTACCATTACTCGTGTTTTTAAATTGGGTGAAACTTATATTGCTAGCTGCAAAGGAGCACCAGAAGCAATATTGGATCTGTGTAAAACGGAAGATAGTGAAAGAACCAAATATCTTGAAGTTTTAGAAGAATTAGCTGAACAGGGGCAACGGATCCTTGGAGTAGCTTATGCCAAATTGGATTCGCCAATGCTTCCAACAACACAAAATGAGTTCGATTTCAATTTCATTGGATTAATAGGTTTTGAAGATCCTATCCGACCGGAAGTACCTACCGCAATTGAGGAATGTTACAATGCAGGTATTCGAACCATAATGATCACTGGAGATTATTCTGCAACTGCCCTAAGTATTGCAAAACAAGCTGGGATAAAGACCTATGGAAAAGTGTTGACAGGTAAAGACCTTGTGCATATGGACGATACAACACTCATTGAAAAGATTAGAACAACTAACGTTTTTGCCAGAATTATACCAGATCAAAAATTACGGATTATACAAGCCTTAAAAAAAAACGGAGAAATTGTTGCTATGACTGGTGATGGAGTTAATGATGCTCCCGCTCTAAAGGCTGCGGACATAGGAATCTCCATGGGACTCAAAGGAACAGATGTTGCCAGAGAGGCTTCATCTATGGTTTTATTAGATGACAATTTCGCCTCAATTGTAGGAGCAATAAAATCTGGTCGTAGGATTTTTGACAACCTTAGAAAAGCTATGTCCTATATTATCGCAATTCATATTCCGATTATTGGATTAACCCTTGTGCCAGCACTTTTACCTTCATTTCCGATTTTACTTATGCCTTTGCATATTGTGTTTATGGAATTAATTATTGACCCAATTTGCTCAATTGCCTTTGAATTAGAATCAGAAGAAATAGGTATCATGAATAGGCCTCCTAGGAATCCAAAAGAACGATTCTTTGGATTCCGCAAGATATTAGCGAGTGCTTCTATGGGAATTCTCCTAACGATTATGGTCTTGGCGGTCTATTTTTTATCCATTCAAGAGCATCATACTGATGGTGAAATTCGCGCGATTACGTTCAGTACCTTAATAGTTGGAAACATATTTCTAATAATCACTACTCTTTCTAAAACCAGAAATTTCATTTCTATTTTAAAAGAAAAAAACGTGGCCTTATTGGTAATAATAAGTCTTGCTCTAACGGCACTTTCACTGGTAATGTTGGTGCCTGGTTTTAGGAAGGTGTTTTCATTTGAGTTTCCAGGTATTGAGCATTTCTACATTTCTATACTCGCTTCTTCTATTATGTTGTTCGCCTTGGAATTCGTTAAATTTTTTGTCAAGAGAAGATTAATTAAAAACTAATCCTAACATAGAACTTAGATGAAAATTCAATTTAAGCTACCCCATTCTACTTTAGGATATTTAGGGTTTTCACTAGTCCATCCTTGCGGTTAAAAGAAAACTCCCCCAAAACTATGGTCGATACACATTTATGTGGATCTTGTGCCGAACACGACAGTGTAAAAACTACGTTATTGTCGCCTTGTCACTTAGTGGTAAAAGAATAAATCAGTGTTTTTTCAGAACAGTCGTTGGCTGGATCAAAAGAAAAATAAACCCACCGAGAACGTACATCAGAACATCAACTGGATCAGAAACATAAGTGGTGATTTTAGGCAAATACACTTCAAAGTAAAGAGAAACTAGGACGACTTGAATGAAAATCAGAAGCGGTGAAATCTTGATTGTAGCATCCCGTTTTAGCAAGCGAACGAAAATCAAAGCGAAGAGCGACATTGCTGGTACGAACAATAAATCGGTCAAATAAAATTCTACAAAATGGGCGGGAGAATTGACATCAATTCGAATATAGCGCACCAAGAAGTAACAGAGCATGATTGCCAAAAAGTAGATATGCGGTCGAAATCTAACCATTTGGTGAAGCAGCTATCCAAGCGAAGAAAGAAGCAACGGCAAAGAATATAAAAGCGATGGTGTAGAGGGTTTTATAAATTATTCTTAGGATCCAATATTTTGAATTTTTCCATTTTGCAATGAAGAGGTCGAATTTGTTTGGAGGTCGAAATCGTTTCTTTTCCCGTGCTTCTTCTCTTGCATTCTCGATAATTATAGGTGAAACTGCTTCCCCACATAAAATACAATAATCATTATCATTATTCCATGTACCACAACTGAG
This sequence comes from Crocinitomicaceae bacterium, assembly GCA_047630755.1. GTDB lineage: Bacteria > Bacteroidota > Bacteroidia > Flavobacteriales_D > Crocinitomicaceae > UBA4466. The sequence continues at coordinate 48,368 of JBLHYG010000016.1, forward strand.
GCATTTTCTTTCGACCGACATTTTGCTAAGATTCTATCATAAAAGTATCGTATCTTTGGTATAGTTGAAAATTTACACATGAAATATTTACTTTTTATGGGTGTTTTTGAAACCGTCTTCGCTTAAGTCAATTGATTTCCCATATTCAAATCCTGAATTGCCGTATGTTTTGGACCACATTTCAGTACCATTTTCATCGAGTTTGATGAGGTTCATGTCAAAGCTGCCGTTCCCTGAACTCTGTGTAGATCCAATCACATAATAACCTTGATCATCGGCTTCCTTTACTTGATACGAGAGCTCATTTTCGATTCCTCCATAAGTATTCGCCCACAATTCATTTCCGTTTGCGTCTAATTTAGCAACGAGCATATCTGAATGTGTATGTGTAAATTCAAAGGTTGAGTAGCGGTGGAATCCTGCGTAAACTCCTGTAACCACAAATGATCCGTCCGATGTTTCGATAATGTCAAAAGCGTAGTCTTTTCCTGATCCGCCAACATAATTGCGCCACTGTTCGTTGCCCAAATTATCCGTTTTGACGATATACATTTGTCCAAAACTGAAGATGGTATCGAAATTTGTATACCCGCAGATTGCATAGCCGTCATCCATAGTTTGCTTCACCGAAAAAATTTCTTCTCTCGAAGAACCTCCGTGGTATTTTGTCCATTCGATTTCGCCTTCTTGATTCAGCTTCATCATATACCCATCCAGCCGTGCAAAACCACCGTCCCATTTATTACCGGCAACGATATAGCCTCCATCCGTGGTTTGTTCAATGTGTTCCGCAATGTCGTGGTGCATCCCGCCGTACGTTTTTTCCAAATGATATTGCCTTTTCCGTCAATGTTAACGATTGAAAATTGTTCAGAACTGTCAATTGCTGTCCGCTCAGAGCCCGCAAGGACGTATCCTCCAAGATTATTTAGCGCAAAACAATAACCAGTATCATCGTCATTGCCACCGTGTGTGAACGCATCAATTTGGCCCTATGAAATTGAGCTAGAGAAAAGAAGAAGAAAAATTAAATGCAAACGTATAACGCAAATATACGGAGAACCTTTACAGAAGAAAAACTTACTTGAACTGTAAAGGAACAATTACTTTATCAATTTAATACGGGGTTGAGTGAGCTAAAGAACAATTTAGCTAAGTGTGGGCACAATTAAAATGACCAAGAACAATTCAATTCTTAGTTTTCAGGAAAACCGTTTTCAACCCAACATTTGATTTGATTCAATTCAGCTTCTGATAAAGACCCTGTTTGAGGCATCGTTCGGTCGGTTAAAACTTCTTGTTCAAATTTACCGTTTGATGTAACTGCAGACAGTCCACTGTACGTCGAAAAATTTCCATTTGAAGAACCCGCTCCATGGCACTGAAGGCATTTTTGCGAAATGAGGGCTGCAACATCGGCATCATATGTCGGTGCAGAACCATCACAAACAGGTACGAAATCTGAAGTTTTATCACATGAGAACGTTAAAAAAGCAATTGCTGTAGCGAATAGGAGGTGTTTGATTTTCATAGGTCAGTTTTATAGTACAACGCATAAGATACACGGATATTTTGCTAAATTCAAATTGAATTGAATCGAATCGTGCTTTTTGTTAAATTTGTTAAGTGAGAATCAGATCATTACACATATCGTTTATTTTCTTTTCGTTATTTATAACAACGAACTCAAATGCTCAATCCATCAAAGACTCCATCCGTTGCACGGAATACATGGATTTATTTGACGAGTATGAGTACCAGGACACACTTCTGGCTAGGATATATGCTGACTCGATCATGTATTTTGCTAAGGAATACAAAAGCAATTGGTTATTGGGAAGGGCGCATCAATACAAGGGATGGTATTTTCAGGATCGAGCCAAATTCCAAACAGCCAACAGTCATTTTTACAAATCATTAAGTTATCTGCGCAAGGCAAAAGACGCTCAAGGTGTTGCAGATGCGTATGGGAATTTGGGGAATTCGTACTTGGACGTTGATGAATATCAGAAAAGTTTAAATAGCCAGTTGTTATCACTTACGGCCAACGAAAATATTTTAAAAGGCAATCCAACGGGTGATGCCTTGCTCAATGCGAGAAGAGGAGTGACGTATGCGCTTAGTAATATTGGTGCGGTGTATGGCGAAATTGGGATGTACGAAAAAGCACTCGAATACGAATACCGGAGTTTAGATTATGAAATTGAAGCAGGGAGTAAAAAAGGGCAGGCCATCTCCTATAACGCAATAGCTAAGCTTCATAAGGAGTTTGGTGTTTCGGATAGTTCAGAATTCTATTTCCTGAAAGCGATGGAGATTTATAAGAAGAATCCAAATCACTATGGATTTTCGAGCACATTAATGGAATATTCGACACTCGAAGGATCAAGCTTGAGTGAAGCACGCAAGATTGAAATGATCAAGCAGGCGCATCAGATTCGAATTGATATGGGTGATGCCCATGGAGAAGCTGAAGTTCTAGTTGAGATCTGTACAATTTATTTCGATGATTTATCAACAGATAGTTTGAGCAGCATGCTGAAACGTTGTTATGAAATTATTGAGACCGAAGAATTAGAATCATTTCGAGAGGACTATTTTAAGATTTATTCGAAGTACAATTCCAGATTGGGGAAATTTCAATCAGCCTTTTTTGCTCTTGAAAATTACCTTGAACTCAAGGCCGTATCGGATGAAAAACAGCGGACCCATGATTTGATTGTAGGAGACGTGAAATATCAATTAGAGAACAAATACTACAACGACAGTCTTCAGTCACAAAATGAATTTGCTGTTAAAGAAACGAAACATGCGAAGGATATAGCCTACATCCAAAACGTAGTCTATCTTGGTGTCATTGGATTCATTGTTCTCATTGTATCCCTGTTTTATTTTATCGGGTCGAATCGGAGAAAGAATAGATTGAATGGGATTTTATCAGAAAAAAACACGGTAATTCAAGAACAAAAATCGGTCGTGGATGAGAAGAATCAATCCATCTCAGATTCTATTAATTATGCCCGACGTTTGCAGGCGGCAATTTTACCAACATCTGAACAAATCAATCAATTTTTACCAAACAGTTTCTTGTTTTTTAGACCAAAGGACGTTGTAAGTGGTGATTTTCACTGGTTCGAAAACAAAGGAGATTTGATTTTTCTAGCCGTTGCGGATTGCACTGGACATGGAGTTCCTGGAGCAATGGTAAGTGTTGTTTGTAGTAACGCACTCAACCGTACGGTGAATGAATTTGGATTGATTCGCCCCAAAGATATTTTAGACAAAACGAGAGAGTTGGTCATCGATACTTTTGCGAAAAGCGGCGATAAAGTGACGGATGGGATGGATATTTCATTGGTTTCAATTAATATGAAAACGAGAAAAGTTGTTTTTGCAGGAGCGCACAATTCCCTTTGGATTATTCGCGATACAGATAAAATAGATCCTTCCCAATTCGAAGAAAGAAGGTTGATGAAAGGAGACAAAAGATCATTGATTGAATACAAAGGAGACAAGCAGCCGGTTGGACTTTACGCTGAGCTCAATAAATTCAATGAGGTTGAAATTGAACTCGATGAGAACGACATTCTTTATTTGTTTTCGGATGGATTGATTGATCAATTTGGCGGAGAGAAAGGAAAGAAATTTAAATCTGTTCCATTCAAAAAAGGACTTCTCGAAAATTGTGAATTATCAATGGCAATGCAGAAAACGAAATTGGTCAAAACATTCGATGACTGGCAGGGTGACCAAGATCAAATTGATGACATCTGTGTAATGGGGTTTAGAGTGCTGAATTAAGTGTTTTAACCATCCATAAGTCACAGGCGAAATGACCTGAATTTCCCATCGGTTTATTAAGAGTTGAATACCCCAATTTTTCATAGAGACCAACGGCGCTGTTCAATTCAGGCATCGATTCCAAATAGATTTGCGTGAAGCCCAAATTAAGAGCTTCTTCGGTACTCATTTCCATGAGTTTCTTCCCAATTCCTAGGCCACGAAGTTCTTTGCTTAAATAAAGCTTTACCAGCTCTACGCAATTTTTTGGCAATCCTTCTGTCGGATACAACCCGCAACCTCCTAATATCTCATCTCCCTGTTCAACAACCCAATAGCACGAATTACTCACCTTGAATAAACCGAAGAGATTGTCTGTTGTTGGATCCGTGAAAACAGTTCCCGGTTTGTTCATTCCATGCTCCGTGAGAACGGATCGGATGAGTCCAGCTAATTTGATGTTGTCCTTTTCTTCTATCGGACGAATTATTATTGACATTAGAGATTGATGAATTTTCGAGAAAATTTGGTTCTATATGAATATTAGTGGGTAAAGATAAAAGATTCGAATCTTTGTTTAATGGAAAACAGCTCATTAATTTTTGAAATGGCACTTGGTTTATCAAGTCCTTGGTATATTAAAAACATCTCCTTTGAACAATCAGGAGAAGTACGCGAACTTCACATTCACATAGATTTTGAAAAGGGTTTTAAGTTCAAGGAGGAGGATAGCTCTGAAAGCACTGCTCAGTGAGAACGGATCGGATAAGTCCAGTTAATTTGACGTTGTCCTTTTCTTCTATCGGACGAATTATTATTGACATTAGAGCTTGATGAATTTTCGAGAAATTTTTTGTCCGCTGCTTATCGCATTGATGAAATACGTTCCAGAAGTCAATGATTCAATATTGATTGAATTGACACCTGTTCCTGCAAGTTGCTTTCTGCCACTAAGATCAATGATTTCATAGCGCTCAATAGCTTGATTTGATTTGATCGTAAGAACGTTTGTCGCGGGGACAGGGTAAACATTGAATTCAATTAATTCCGATTGATCAATAACCAAAATTGGATTGTTTCCCGGCAATGTAATCTGCGACGGATAGGTAGCATTGTGGTGCACATCAATAGTTGCAACGTTCCCCGTTCCTGTTTGATACATCGTGCCTCCATCTTGTAAGTTCACATTCCATCGAATGGAGCTGTTTCCACCAATATACACCTTGATTTTATGCCCTGCCAACCACGTATAATTCGTAAAAGGCAATTCAATTTGAACGGGATAAATTTCACCTGGTGTCATGAAAACTTCATCCGTATCAAAGTAACCATTTCTGAACCTCATTCTTTGCGCGCCTTCTGTAATCAACATGTTTCTGTTGTCGGGATAAACATCAACCAATTGCACCATGATATCGCAATCTGCTTGATCTGCTTCAATGTAAAGATCTAAGGTTACACGTCCTGAAATGGATATGTCGTTTGGAAGACCGAAGGTTTCAAAAGTGACGATATCGCTTCTAGACGCATTGTTAATCTGATCATGAGGTCCTTGTGGCAATGCTGGATGTAAATTTGCACCTCCAATTGTCGGAGCAGGATTGCTCGGGTCTGAAACGAATCCAGTTGAGGCAACACCAGAGCTATTCGTTAATTTATTGAATTCATTGAAGTAAAGAACATCGGACATCGGTTCGTCAATCGTTGATGCATTTGATGAATTCCACGTATTTGCTCCTAACTCGTAATAGGTTATCTTGTCTGTGTTTTGCCAATTGTTCGGAGCGTCCAATAAATAATATTCAAAGAAATCCCAAGCCATTGTATCGCTCACAAATTCAGCATTTGGATACGTTAATTCTCCCTGTGTAGAGGAGCCAACATAAGCCGCACCGTTTCCACCATGAACCCATGGGCCAACCAAAAGGTATTGCTGATCTTGCACACTTGCTTGAGCAGAATTGCGAGTCGCTTCGTACCATGTCATCATTTTATCGATGTTATGATCGTACCAACCTCCGATTTGAAGTGTCGGAATTTGAATGTCAGAAGGATACCAAGAACCGTTTTCAGCGAAGGCCCAAACATTGCTATAATACGTATTCGCTAAAACCAGTGGAGACAATCCATAACCAAGTGCATCTAAGGTGTTGAGTCGTGCTTCTTCGAGGACTCCACCTGTAAAATAACTATCGTATGAAGTGTGAGGATGCGCAACCAATGGAACGGCGCATGTGTGGTTCGGATGTTGTTCTCTTGCAGTCAAATATTGAACGCCACCCAAAGCAGAAGGTCCCCAAGTTCCTATTCTGTCCAAATGCCAAGGTTGATCGACAATCCATTCGCAGATGTCGTATCCATCCTCTCCTCTTTCAAAATTACTTAAGTCTGCACCGCTTGAACCATAAAACCCACGCCAGTCGGCAATAACCCAAGCAAATGGTTGAGAATCTAGGTTGAGGCCAACACCTAATGGTAAAAAAGCCTCAAAATTATCCTTGTCGTACGGCGTTTGAATTAAAATGACTTCACAAGCAATTGCACCCGCTGGAATATAAACATCAACTTCAAGGAATTCTCCGTCTCGCATTGGAATCATGATGTCGTCAAACGTCGGTGCGGGCTGTCCAAAAGAGGAAGAGTATAGAATTAGAAATGCAATTATAAGCTTGTTTTTCAACATAGTAATAGGGGATACGTTATATGTAAAATTACGACCTTTCTGTAAAATGTCCAATGAATCAAATGAAATATTAATGACGATTAAAAAATTAAATCAACGGAAATAGGATGGTGAATTTTGTTCCTTTGGCACTTGAATCAATTTTATATACGCCATCAATTTGGGAAACTAAAGTATCCACTAAATCCAATCCCATTGTGTCATTCGATTCACACGGAGTAAACCCAACTCCATCATCCTCAACAATGAATTCATACTGATCTTCCTTCTTCTTGAGCGAAATTTTAATAGCGCCTGTTTGATCTGGAAATGCATGCTTTAATGAATTAACGATCAATTCATTTAAAATTATTCCAAAAGGCACAGATAAATCCATATTGAAATGAACAGCATCCAAGTCAATTGTAAGGTTGATAATTTCATGAACATTAAATGAATTAAAGAGCTGATCTGTAATTTCATCGATGTATAAATTCATATCGATTTCAGCAAAAACACCTTTGTTGTAAAGCTGTTCGTGAATTATCGACATAGACTTAATTCTATTTTGACATTCTCGAAAGGCTTCTTTTTCAACTTCTCCAGCAGATGTGTTTGCGTGAAGACTGAGTAAACTCGAAACAATTTGAAGGTTGTTTTTCACCCTGTGATGCACTTCTTTCAATAGCACTTCTTTTTCGAGATTACTTCGCTTAATTGTTTCGTTTGAGAATTGGAGTTCATTGACCGTTATTTGCAGTTCCTTGGTGCTTTCCGCAACACGATATTCCAATTCATCTTTATACTTCCTAAGATTTTCGTGCGATTTTACTTGGTCTAGTTTAACGGAAACCATGGAAGCGATTGTCTCCAGAATTTCCACATCTTGTTCTTTGAAATAGTATTTTTCCGCATGTTCAGAATCTATAACTCCAATCACTTCTCCATTGGAAATGATAGGGACTGCTATTTCAGAAAGACGTGCCAAATCATCTACCTGATAACGAATGTCTTCTGAGGTGTTGTGAATCAATTCAGATTTCCCGTTCAATGCAACACTCCCACAAATCCCTTCACCCATTTTTAGTGTTATTGGGTTTTCAATATCAAAATCGACAAGGTTTTTGGCTCCAAGAGCCGCAGCCTGATGAATTCTGTCACGCTTTGAATTAACCAAGTAAACGACGCAGTCTTCATAGCCCAATTGTGCGACAGCATGTTTTGTAATCGCCCAAATTACTTCGTCAACAGTGTTGAGGTGTAAAAGTTTTGTGGCAAATGAATTAATAACTTCAAGGAAATGGGCTTTCCTTTTTAGCGTTTCTATGTCGGTCTGGTTAAAGATACATTAGAGTTTCAGCGAAGTTAAGTATTAATAGCATTAATGGTGATAAATGGGCTTTTGAAAACAAGTTAATTACGAGATCATGATTTTAGGTTAAATTCACCTGTCAAGAAGCCAATTAAAAACGTCGAATTCAACTTTTCTTATAGATATTTAGTGTGCGATTTAAACGCTTTACAAATCATTTCACCTTCTTTTCAAACCATAAATTCCGAACCCTTCCATTCGATGCATAAAATCCAGTGATACTTCCTTCGTCGTCTCTTGTGAAATCGATGGATGAGAAGGACCAAGAAGTGCTCCCGAATACATCTGGACGTTGCGGAATTAAAGCAATTTTAGAAAGGCGCGGGTGCATCATGAAAAGGACGTTTGATTCGTTACTAAGAATATATTCCGTGCTGAGTTCTTCGCTGTAAAATGAACCAATAAATTGATCCAAATCGATGAATTCAGGTTCAAAATTAATATGCTTGTTCATTCTAGTAATGCTGCCGTTTTGATAAAATTTGATGAGGTTAATTTCATCGCTTCCGTGGTTGTTTTCTGAATGAAACGAAAGCTTTGCCCTTGAGCCTTCGATTTGAAACATCGAATTTGATTCTGGAATTAATTTGAATTTTTCTTGTCCAGATAATTCACCATATAGTTTTCCTTTCGCAGTTGTGATAGACATCACGACTCCTGGCTGAAGATCATATTCGCCGGCATAGCTCGCTAGAAGGTCCTCTGCAACCTTGATCTTTGCTATTTGTTTGGGAACTTGAACTTTATTTTCGACAACATATTTTTCAGACAAATAGAGATCGGTGATTTGGTTCGCAATTCTAGAAGAAGAAAAAGAGCTTTCGTTTCCAAAGACAATTACGGCAAATTTCTCATTCGGGAACCGGGAAATTTGAGATCGAAATCCAGCATCTGAACCTCCGTGCCCAACTTTGTACAATCCATTGTAAGTGTCAATAGATTGGCCCAATCCATAATTCGTAGAATCTCCATTGTTTAAAACGCCTTTGACTTCCATTTTCCGAAGAGATTCTTGAGTTCCTACTTTGGGGTTTTCAAAATTCATTGCCCATTTTGCAAGGTCTTCAGGTGTCGTAAAAAGACTTGTCGCACCCGGAATAGCATAACTTAATTTACTTTTTTGGTAGTTGTTTCCGTCTTTATTATAAGAGTAAACGCGGTTCTTTACGAGCTTTTCATGATCGTCATAAAACAAAGTGTTTTCCATTTTAAGTGGCGAAAAAATCCGTTGTTGCGTAAAGTCAGCAAAGGACATTCCCGTTACTCTGTTCACGATTTCCGCCAAGAGCGTGAAACCAGTATTGCAATAGAGAAATTCCTCTCCCGGTTGGAAATTGAGTTCCGTTTGCTTGGCCACCAATTTCATAACTTGTTCGGTCGTTATTACGTCATCCATTCGCCATCCCGCCATAACAAGGAGGTTCCATTGATCTCTCAGCCCACTTGTATGGTTTGCAAGATGCCTCAATGTAATTGGCGTTCCGAAATCGGGCACTTCCGGCAAGTAGTCGCGTATGTCATCATCCATCGACAATTTACCCTCTTCCTCTAAAAGTAAAATTGCGAAAGCGGTTACTTGCTTTGAAATGGAGGCGGTATGAAAAATTGAATTTGTTTCAATGGGAACATCGTATTCCAAGTTTGCCATTCCATATCCTTTTGAAAAAACGATTTGACCATTTTTAAGAACAGCAACTGAAGCTCCGGGAGAATCCTTGGTGTCCCACAAAGACATTATTTGGTCGATCCGTTTTTCTTTTGTTTGGCCTATCGGTTCAATTAAAGTCACTTCAAAATCGTAACTCCCAGAGATCGGGTTTTCCGACAATGGCTCGACGCTAAACGTGTACATTCCTTTGAGTTTCGCAGAAAAAGTAATGACTTCCGGCCCGTTCATTCCGTTTGGGCTATCGAAGCGGCCAATCGGATCCCCATTTGGATTCCAAGCCGTAATTTGAATATCGATTCCTTTTTGCTCCAAATCCAAGCGAACAAATTGATTGCCCGTCAAAGACATTGTGTATTGGTGTCTTTCTCCCTTTTTAAGATCACGAGAAATTGGGTCGCCAATTCTTAATGTGCCAGGTGTTTGGGCGAATGAAAATGATGCGGATAAGAATAAGGCGAAAATTAAAGTATATCGTAAGGCCATTGTATAGATTTTCAAGTTGCTCTAATAAAGATGCACATTTCTCGCGATTCCACATTTTCTTCTGCAATCGGCAAGTCAATTTACAGGCGCATCATTCTTATTGAACCGTGGTTTCTGAATCTATGTTACCAGTTTATTGGAAGGTTTAACAAGTCGTTGGGGTATTGAAAATGAAGAACAATTCTTTTTTGACTCCTGATTCAGGATTTACAATCACAATTTTGTATTGATAGTTGGATAGAAAATAAGACGGTTTTATACTTTTTATGGATTCGATGTCTTTAATTTCATTGAACCAATCTTCGCCACAATCGCTAAGAACGGCTTCCTTAAATTCTTTAACTGTATACTCGATGTCAGGGAATTCTTCGCTTTGATAATAAATGTTGAGCTTCGGTTTGCCTTTCTCAAATTCAATTAATTCCCAGTCTGTCTGAATGTGTTTCCAAGCATCAAGAACGCAGAACGGAACTTCGATCGCACGCTTGGAGTTGAAGGAAACGTGCGTTTCAGTTCTTGTCCAAATTTGTTGCACCTCCCAACCATCAGTCATCTGGAATGTTTTGCCTTCCATCCAATCAGCACCGGGCATAAGTTCGAATTTAGCGGTATTTCCTTCCGCTTCCAGATGCCCATCCGGCATGAAGTTTTGCAATTCAATGTATTCGAAGCTCAAGGTATGATCATTGAATTTAACGGTAATGTCTTCACGTTTCTTTCGCACAGTAACCGCGCTAACGGCTTCTACGGTTTCCTCATTTGAGCTGAGGTAACTTCTCCAAAGAGAGTCTTCTTTTTGCTTATCGGAAGTACTTTTCGCAGGATTCTCGTCAACTTGGCCTTTTGATGTGCAAGAAGCGACGAGAACGAGTAAGAATAAAAAAATGAAAGCTGTTTTCATGGATTGTTAATCTACGGATTATTACATGTTTTAGAGGTTATTACCCATATCTCTTTTTGGAGTTCAACTTCCACAGCACAAAGTTGTGCTGTGTTTTGATTGTGGAACCGCTGAAATTCATAGATAAAAGTAGCTCTAGTTTTGTCTTTGCTAAACACAATTATAGAGAAGTTTATACCGCCCACATTTCTATTTTTTTCGGCTGTTGTAAATGGAGCATCCGATCCAACACGGACCCCATCAAAGTCAATTAAATTATCGGTATTAAATAATTTGTCTTTCCATCCTCCATCTACTATTCTCATTAGTAATGGACTGGCTCCTTTTTCAATTAAGTCTGATACAGTTTTCTTGGTTGCCAACATCATGAAATCATTAACGTAAAGCGTCATGCCCAATGAGTCTGTTAATTTTTGACGGTTTGAGCGTTCTGACTCGACATGTTGCTTGTACTTCTCGATGTGTATCGACTGATGGGTGTGATGTTCAGGAATGACTGTGTGAGGAACAAGATATGGAAGTGTATTATTCATAATCGCTATTTCCGCAATCCGTCTATTGAATTTAACTTCTGGTACTGAATCAGAAATGAACTCATCCGAACGCGAAGCATTGTCTGCATCTGATTTGTCCTTAATCTTTAAGTTAGATTGACATCCTGAGAAAATGCCTAGAGCCAAAAAGCTTGTAAATAATAGATATGAGGAGATCTTGAACATTTAGATTGGAAGGTACAATCTTACAATTAAGGTAGTTTAGAAAGTCTGTTAATTGAAGTTAAACGGCTTATGAATACAGCTAAATATCTTCAAGGTCGTGAAAAAAAATCCAGCCCGTTTGGACTGGATGAAATTAAGAAATAAACTGCGTCCTTTTGTACGTAAAAGAACGCAGTCTAATCTTTTTTAGATCTAAACGAAGTTGATAACTTCATTTTTCGTCTTAATTACCCGCAGATAAAATCAATCGTTGATTCAGCAAGTATATCTTTATTTTGATCAAATACTTGAACCTCAATTTTCAAATTAGTTCCACTTGGAACGTTAGGTTCCCAATGGTGATGAATTATATAGAGCGTTTGCTCATAAAGTTCTTCGTATTCACCAATGATGTTGTCGTTATCTGCGTTTGTAATTTTTATGGACCAGCCAGACATTAATTCATTTGCTTCGACTCTACCTTCTATCGATAAAGTTTCAGTTCCAGAAATTAGCTCGCCCTGAACTGGGTTTTGGATGATTATATCCACTTTCGAAACTCCCGCCACAGCATAAGTTTCAACTTCTTTTTTACAAGAGGTCAATACAATCGATGCCAAAGCGATAAATATTAAATATTTCATTTTTTTTGAATTCTCTAGTTTGCAATTCGATTAGAATAAAATATCCAAAAATGCATCACTATGAACCAAAACGCTATTCTTAATAAGTTCAAGGTGAAGTCTCCAGTCACCGGCCATTGAAAGGTTTACAGTTCCTGAGTACAATCCGTTTGCTACGTGCACGGGTGAGATGTTTCCTGTAGAACCATGCCCCATTGACATCATTTCAGGAGTCAAAACGATGTCCATGTCTGTCACCTCAGGGAAGCTCATCATCGTTTCCATTCTGTACAAGGTGATGTCAAGATTATTCATTCCAACAATCCAGTTTTCTGGGCGAACAACAGAAATAATATATTGCTCAGTATCGTCACCAGTATAAACGCCAACCACTTTGGTGGCAGATTCAGCTACGGTGATATCGAAGCTTACTGGGTTTCCATTGACAATCACATCAAGTGTCCATGTCCCGGCCATCGAAGCCATCTGAAAGATTACAACGCCTCTATATTGATTTTCAATTGCATCAAATGTTGGCTGAATCACTGGGCACGCGTGTTGCATTGTTCCCATGTCCATTAAAGGCGCGTAGGTCACCGTTGCATCGTCAACGATTACTCCATTGTCGTCTGTTACTTCCGTATAAATCCCTGAATACCCTGTTGAAAGAGCTTCTTCTGCATAAACCTTAACAGTTTCATTCGTGCTTGTTGTTGCTGTTCCGATGAGCGTTAAAGCGGGCTCAGGAGCTGGAACGGCTTCGAACGTACACGATCCATCATCTTTCTTCGCTTCTTCGCTGTAGTTTATTGCTGTTGGGTCTGTACATCCTTCCTTTTTACAAGAAAGGAATGCTAATGATATGATTGCTATTACGAATAAATTTTTCATTTTTTTTGAATTAAATAATAAATGCCAATATCTAAGGCTCCTAATAATTTAACGTCTCCATCTCCAATGTATTGGTAAACAGGACGAGAAGCTCTAAGAATGAACATCCATTTTTTGGTTAAATAATTTAGCGACATTTCTGCATTTACTGAATGTCCACTATTGAATAATTGTGAGACCGGAGCGCCGTTAATTCTATCAGTTGAAGTATACAAATAGCTTATTCCTACTGATGGCGTTATCAATCTCGATTTTTTTGTTTTTAATTGAAGAAATACTGAGTTTCTGCTTGCCAAGGCCAATCCATACTTGTATCCAAACTTATTTTCGCCAGATACGGCTATGGAATTCTCCTGTAGAAAACCGAGTTTATTCTTCTTTATAATGATGTTTGTTCTAGCAATCAACTTGAATGCTCCAGTCCCTGGGAATAAGTTCGAAGTTTCCCAAACATCATGCGAATAACGCCCATTGGGAATACTTAAACCTAATCCTGTTTGGAATTGGAAACTTCTATTTTTCTCCTCGTTTTTGCTATTGACTAACACATAATTGCACAGGAGGTTTACATCTCCGATGCCTTTTTCTGATCTCGTCTCATCTTCACCGACTTGCGTGTTTACGACAAATGGAAGTTCAAATTGCAAATTGATTTTATTCGCGATTTGCCATTTACCATTAATACTACTTCTCATGAAATGTTCATGAGTCGTTGATACGATTGGTGAGAAATGATCTCTATGCGTGCTTTTAAAATGCGAATAGGACTGTTTAAAACCGATAAAATGAAAGTTATTATCGAGTAGTAATCCTTCGCCGCTAGAAACCGTTATTCCGCCACAAACGTCACAAGAAAGTGTTTCAAATGAGATCAACGCTAATGCTAGCGCGATAATTATCTTCATTTGAGTCGTTTATTAATTAATAATGCAATTAATTCTAACTCAAAAATGGCGGTGGATGGAAAAAGTCTGGATTGAATGAATTTAAAGTTCCATTTACTTCTGCAAACAATTGCTTCTCTTGATTGAATAAGTCAAAGGTCACAGGCTCAGGAGCGGAGCATAGTAAAGCGAATGGTACTTCTTTAAATTGATACGGATTACTTGGTTTTTCTTTAGAAGGAACCTCGTCCTTTTCTTCAACTTCAGTAGCGGCAAGTTGCTTCTTCAAGTAACATTTACCATCACATTTAAGTTCAGGCTCGTCTTGATTCTCACATAATTCTTCGGCAACGTATTCTAGATTTACAGCATACCAAATTTCCCAAGACAACTGCACAACAGGCTTAAATAAGATAAGACCAATGAACAGCGATATGGAAAACCATTTTAGCATTATATTCTAGTAAAGAGAAGGGAAGTCAGTAGGATTTGCTTCGTGCATAATTCCATAGGCTTTCTCAACGATATCATCGATACTTGGTTTCGAGAAGTAATCTCCATCGGTACCGTAAGCAGGTCTGTGATCCTTTGCACTTAACGTTAAAGGCGCTGAATCCAAGTGGTAATATCCTTGTTGCTCAACCATGATTCTATCCAGTATAAATGCTGTTGCGCCGCTACTAACATCTTCATCAACAATCATTAGGCGGTTTGTTTTCTCAAGAGAATCCGCAATCATATGATCGATATCGAATGGAAGTAATGTTTGAACGTCAATTAATTCAGCAGAAATTCCCAATTCGTTCAATTGCTTTGCAGCAACTTCGCAAAGGTTGAATGTTGAGCCGTAAGAAACGATTGTTAAATCCGTTCCTTCTTTAACGATTTCAGGAATACCAAAGGGTTCTCTGAAATCACCAATATTGGTTGGCATTAATTCTTTTGTTCTGTATCCGTTCAATGGCTCAATAACCAATGCAGGCTCATCAGAAGCAATTAATGTGTTGTAGAATCCAGCTGCTTTGGTCATGTTTCTAGGAACACAAACGTGAATTCCACGTATTGAATTCACAATCATTCCCATTGGAGAGCCACTGTGCCAAATCCCTTCCAAACGATGTCCTCTTGTACTAATAATAAGTGGTGCTTTCTGACCGCCTTTTGTTCTGTACTGAATTGTTGCCAAATCATCCGACATCACTTGAATCGCGTAAAGCAAATAATCCAAGTATTGGATTTCAGCAATTGGGCGCAAACCACGCATTGCCATTCCAATTCCTTGACCGATGATTGTACATTCACGAATTCCGGTATCAGCTACTCTCAATGCGCCAAAGCGATCTTGCATCCCCTCAAGCGTTTGGTTTACACCGCCAATTTTTCCTGCATCCTCTCCGTAAACCAAAACTTCTGGATTTCGTTCAAGAATTTTCTCGTAGTTGTCGCGAAGTATAATTCTTCCATCTTCCGTTGCGCCAGAACCATCATAAGTCGGAGCAATTGGTTCAATGTTTAATACTGATCTTTCTGATTCGCTGTATAAATAACTGCTATATCTGTCGTAATTCGTATCAATTTGTTGTTGGATCCAAGTAGACAACGCTTTTCTCGCAGCTGAATTTTCTCCTCTCAACAAACGCAGCGCTTTTCTTGCCGCACCAATGAAATCTTTTCTGATTGGCTCCATCGCCTTTTCAAGATCATCAGCAATTTTATTGATGAAAGCAGCATTACTACTTCCATTTGCCGCCGCCTTGATTAGCGTTAATGCTACATCCATGTCCAATTTCAAACTTGCAGTAAATGCAGACCAAGCAGCGCGCTTGTCATTGTTTACTGATTTCTTTGATTCCTTTTGAATTTGATCCAATTCTTCTTCCGTCGCGATAGACAAACCATCTGCGTCGAAATTTAGAATCCACTCTTTAAATTTACCGTTACAGTCAAAATCAACTTCCCATTTCAGGCGAGCTTCGTCCTTGTATCTTTCGTGAGATCCACTTGTTGAGTGTCCTTGTGGTTGATTCACCTCTTTAACATGAACCAAAACAGGAACGTGTTCTTCTCTAGCAAGTTTCACTGCTTTTTCATACGTTTCACACAAGTGTGGGTAATCCCATCCCTTCGTGACGAAAATTTCATATCCAGGCTTATCTTTCGTTCGTTGCATTCCAGCAAGCGCCTCAGAAATACTGTCTTTTGTTGTTTGGTGTTCTCTTGCTACGGAAATTCCGTAACCGTCATCCCAAACGGACATAACCATTGGTACTTGTAAAACACCAGCAGCATTTATAGTTTCCCAAAACGGACCTTCAGATGTTGAAGCATCACCGATAGTACCAAATGCTACTTCGTTTCCTCCGTTCGTAAATTTTTTGAATTCTTCTAAATCTTTTAATTCTGGATGCTCGCGGTATACTTTAGAAGCATACGCAAGGCCTAATAAACGCGGCATTTGTCCAGCAGTTGGAGAAATGTCGGCAGAGCTGTTTTTTTGCTCCATTAAGTTTTTCCAGTTCCCTTTTTCATCAAGGTTTCTTGTAGCGAAGTGACCTCCCATTTGCCGACCAGCAGATTGAGGCTCAACTTCAACATCGGTATGAGCATACAGCCCTGCGAAATATTGTTGAACGTTCAATTGTCCTATTGCCATCATGATTGTTTGATCACGGTAATAACCAGATCTAAAGTCACCGTCTCTAAATTGCTTTGAAAGCGCAATCTGGGCCAGTTCCTTTCCATCGCCGAAGATTCCAAATTTTGCCTTACCAGTCAAAACCTCACGGCGACCAAGTAAAGACGTCTCTCTTGAGATCGTGGCTAAACGATAATCCTCAAGAACTTGTTTCTTGAATGATTCGAAATCAACATTTTCCAGTGTTTCAACGACAGATATTTTCGCCATATTGTTTGATTTTAGGGAGTACAAAAGTACGTAATTTTTAGTGAATTTGGAAGAGATTAAGCGAGAAACCGTTTACTGTCCTTCGTCTTGGGGTACTTTCCCTAATTTTAAATGGCAAAAATCAGCGATTCTTAAGGTATATTCAGTATTTACTGAAAATGAAATTTCTCACCAATAACACGCAAAAAGAGACACAACAATCAATATCTCGGATCCCTTATCCAAATTGCCAACCAAAACCACTAAATTTGCGTTATGGGAATGAAGGAATTTATTAAAAAATACAAGCCGTATTTCATTGATGTATGGCAGTACTTAGTTATAATCGTATTGTTTATCCTTGCGGCTATTTTTATTTTATAATCGCTTTCTTTAATTGGAGATTTAATTCCAAACTCAATATATTCTGTTATGCTTAAAACATTACTACTGACGCTCGTACTCGTTTGTACCTCTTCTGCCTTTGCCCAATTAAATATTGATTCGTTGTCAAATCTGGATGTAGGTGGGATGCACAACCAAGGTTTAAATGATATCTGGGGATATGTTGATGAATTTGGCAATGAATACGCAATTGTTGGTGGAACGAAAGGAACGAGTATCGTAGATATTTCCGATCCTGCAAACCCAGTAGAGGTTTTTTTCGAAATTGGTCTGGAATCCGTTTGGAGAGATTGTAAGACGTATGGTGATTACGCTTACATCACAACTGAAGCGTCAAATGGGTTGTTAATTATTGACTTATCTCCTTTGCCAGCCTCATCTGTTTTACCGGTAGCTTATTACAATGGTCCAGTAGGGCAAGGATGGAGTTCAGCACATAACCTTTACGTTGATACCCTTGGATATGCTTATATTTTTGGAGCAGATAGAGGAACTGGCGGTTGTATTATTTTAGATGTCGCAACAGATCCAATGAATCCAATTGAGGTTGGAGTTTTTGACGATTGGTACGTTCACGATGGTTTTGCTGAGGGAGATACAATGTATTTAGGGCATATCTCAGATGGTTTTTTCAGTGTTGTAGATATTCAAGACCGCGCAAATCCAGTTTTATTGGGAACGCATCCAACTCCATCTGTTTTTACGCATAACGTTTGGTCATCTGGTGGTCAATATGCTTTTACGACAGATGAAGTGTCCAATGGATACCTTGGGGCTTATGATATTTCAGACCCAGCGAATATTATTGAATTGGATAGAATCCAAAGCTCACCTGGAGCGAAAGTTATTCCACACAATACACACGTTATGGGGAATTTCCTTATTACAAGTTATTATTCCGATGGTGTTACTGTTCATGATATTACGTATCCATACAACATGATTGAAGTTGGAAACTACGATACTTATCCAACTCAAACAACAGGTTATGATGGTTGTTGGGGAGCATTTCCATTTTTCCCGTCAGGAACAATGGTAGCTTCAGACAGATCGGAAGGACTTTTTGTATTAGGGCCAACTTATGTGCAAGCGGCGTATTTAGAAGGAACAATTACAAATTCTGTATCGCTTTTGCCTGTTGATTTCGTAGAAACGCAAATCCTTGGACACAATCAGGTGGATCAAACCAATTTGGCAGGCTTTTACGCAACGGGAATTGCAACTGCAGGAACGTATGATGTTGAATATTCAAAGGTTGGATATTTCCCACAAACGATTTCAGTGAATCTGGTAAACGGAATTATTACGACGCAAGATGTTGTTCTTGTGCCGATTCCTCCTTACAGTTTAACAATTACCGTTTTGGAAGAAGGAACAAACAATCCAATTGATGGAGCTGATATCTTATTGGAAGCACAATTAATTGAACATCTTGGAGCTACGAACGCCTTAGGAGAAGAAGATTTTACAATGTTCTATGAGGAAACGTATCGCGTTACGGTAGGGAAGTGGGGATACCTTACACATTGTGAGTCAATTGCAATTGACAATACAACAGGAGCATTTACAATTCACCTGAAGCCCGGAATTTATGATGATTTCGTTTTTGATTTTGGATGGACGACAGCAGGATCAGCTACGGGCGGTTTATTTGTTAGGGATATTCCAATCGGTACTGCTGAAATGGCAAATCCTGGATTTGATTCTGATAACGATTGCAATGATTATTGCTACGTGAGTGGAAATGCGGATGTTTTTGATTTCAACGCAGATGATATTGATGATGGCGATGTGATATTGCGCTCTCCACTAATGGATTTAACGGGATATTCAGATCCTTATGTTGGGTACCAAAGATGGTTTTTCTGTGAATACGGAATTTTGCCCCCAGGTGACTCATTGGAAGTGTTCGTAAGCAACGGAACAACAACGGCTCGAATAGATGTTCAAACATACGATCCTTCTATTAATTCTCAATGGATAGAAAAAGGAATTCGAATTCTTGACTATGTTCCTCTTACAGCGACGATGCAATTTACGTTCTTCGCATCTGATTATGCTCCAGATATCAATATTACAGAAGTTGCCGTTGATCGATTTTACATTTCGGAAGCTGAATTTGTCAATATTGAATTCAAGGAAAACGATCCATATGTGATTTATCCAAATCCAGCTGCAAACGAATTTAACATTGATGGGTTGACGAAAGAGTCTCAATATGAAATTGTAACAATCAACGGGAGGAAAGTGCTTTCAGGTTCTATCACTCCAACTGAAAATAAAATCGATGTAAGAGGCTTGCAAGATGGGGTCTATTTTATTCGATTGGAAGATCAAATGCAAAAGATTGTTATATCACAATAAGCACGTTTGGATTAGTTATATTTGTCGAAATCTAAAGTAGCTGATTTGGAATTAAAATATGACATCTCCGTAGTTGTGCCCTTATTTAACGAGGAGGAATCCCTTCCTGAATTACATTCTTGGATCGTAAAAGTAATGAAAGAAAATAATTTCTCTTATGAGATTTTATTCATAGATGACGGTAGTAAAGATGGCTCTTGGAAGGTTGTTGAAGAGTTGAATTCTAAGGATGAAAATGCCAAAGGAATTAAATTTCAACGCAATTACGGGAAGTCAGCAGCTTTACAAAATGGTTTTGAAGCAGCGCAAGGTAGAGTTGTTATTACAATGGATGCTGATCTTCAAGATTCACCAGATGAAATCCCTGAATTACACCGCTTAATTATTGAAGAGGATTACGACGTGATTTCTGGATGGAAGAAAAAACGGTTCGATCCAATTACAAAAACAATCCCAACGAAGTTATACAACTGGGCAGCGCGTGTTATCACAGGAATTAAATTGCACGATTTCAATTGCGGTCTAAAGGCTTATAAAAATGCAGTTGTAAAGAGTATTGAACTTTATGGGGATATGCACCGCTACATTCCGCCATTGGCAAAATACGCGGGTTTCAATAAGATTGGTGAGAAGGTCGTACAGCACCAAGCTCGTAAATACGGGACAACCAAA
This sequence comes from Crocinitomicaceae bacterium, assembly GCA_047630755.1. Classification (GTDB taxonomy): domain Bacteria; phylum Bacteroidota; class Bacteroidia; order Flavobacteriales_D; family Crocinitomicaceae; genus UBA4466. The sequence continues at coordinate 68,656 of JBLHYG010000016.1, forward strand.
TTTGGATTGAATCGATTCATTAATGGACCACTCGATTTAATGACCGTGGCGTTCATGGGAAAGTTTGGTAAAAAACCAATGCACTTTTTTGGAATTATTGGAACAATACTTTTCTTCATTGGTTTTGGAATCTTCGCTTACCTCGGTATCGAAAAATTATTTGTAAACAGTAATGCGAAATTAATCGCAGATAGGACTGAATTCTTTATCGCCTTGGCAGCCATGGTTATTGGATCTCAATTTTTCTTAGCAGGATTTATCGCTGAACTTATTGGAAGAAATGCCTCTGGAAGAAATGTCTATTTGATAGAAAAGAAAATAAATGTCGATTAAAGATTGGCAAATAGACGCTACTTGGACTTTATTCCTCGATCGTGATGGAGTAATTAATGAGCGTGTTTTTGGAGGATATATAACCAAAGTTGACGAATTCAAATTTCTTCCAGGAGTAGAATCGGCAATCGCTGGACTCACAAGAAAATTCAACCGACTCATTGTAGTCACAAATCAACAAGGAATTGGAAAAGGTTTGATGACGGAGCGTAACGTTCTGGAAATTCATTCTTATATGTGTGATCGGATTCATTTAGAAGGAGGTAAAATTGACAAATGTTATTTTGCGCCGAATCTAAGAGGAGCTGAGGACGACTTAAGGAAACCGAATCCAGAAATGGCCAATATGGCTAAAATGGAATTTTCAGAAATCGAATTCAAACGCTCTGTAATGATTGGTGATACTGATTCAGACATTCTTTTTGGCAAGAATGTTGGTATGTTAACAGTTAGAATTAAAACGGAAGAACCAATTGGCGTAGAAGCCGATTTAACGGTCGACAGTTTAAATGAATTTTTGAAACGAATTAATAATGAAACTTAACCTTACATTTCTTTTTGCACTTATTGGATTTGTCAGCTTGGCACAAGTCAACCAAGTTGATAGTAAAGGACGAAAACAAGGCAAGTGGGAAAAAGTACATCCTGGAACACGTGTGTTCATGTACCGCGGTGAATTCAAAGATGACAAGCCCGTTGGTAAATTTGTCTACTTCTATAAGTCATCAAAAACAAAAGCAGTAGTCAATCACAACGCACTAAGAACTGGACGTTCGGTTGCTTATTTCTACCATGAGTCTACTGGTAAAGCGATGAGTATTGGAATATACAACAACTTGAAAAAAGACAGTGTTTGGCAAAATTTCACACCGTCTGGGAGATTAAGTAATACTGAGACTTATAAGGATGATAAGTTGGATGGTATTAAGAAAATCTATTTTGTTCCAGAAGACCCGAGTGACAAGTCAAGAGTTGTTGCAACAATTATGACGTATAAAGCTGGTGAGCTTCATGGCGAGTACAAAGAGTATTTCTTGTCCAAAAAGGTAAAGGTTCGCGGAAATTATACCAATAACAAACAAACGGGAGCCTGGGAAGAATTTCATATTAATGGACAACGCGCCGCAACATACAGGTATGACGAAGGGAGAAAGCACGGTTATGCAATTGCTTACGATACCAAAGGCGCTAGACTCGGCGAAGCTTTTTATTATTACGGACGTAGATTAGATGGTAAACCGCTAGAAGACATGCTCAAAGAGATGGAGAAGAAAGGCATGAATCCATACACAATGACAACCAAATAATCGTTAGTTTCGTCTTATATATGATGAAACGAATCAACCTAATATTTACTATTGTTCTTGCCGTTACTGTTGTAATCTTTACTTCATGTAATCAAGACCCAGCTCCGCAATTTCATTACGAGTATTTTGGACTTAAGGAAGGCCGCTACGTTATCTATGACGTTGTTGAGGTAGAGCACGACGATGCAATTCAAGTTCATGACACAACATCGTATCAGTTGAAAACGGTTTGGGGAGGAGAATACATTGATAATGAAGGGCGAACTGCTCGAGAATTTAAAAGGTATAAGCGAGATACTCCAAACGATCCATGGGTTTATACAGATCTTTGGACGGGAATTTACGACGGAATTCGAGCAGAATTAACGGAAGAAAATCAACGAATTATTAAACTTGTTTTTGCACCAACTTTATTAAAGCAATGGAATGCAAATGCATATAATATAATGGGTGAGAAGGATTGTTATTACAGAGATATTCACGATGATACAATGATTAATAATGTCCAATTCGATTCTACACTCGTTGTCGAAATTGATGAATTTATATCACTTATTGATACGGTTCGTAATTATGAAGGGTACGCTAAAAATGTAGGTTTGATATACAAGCATTTCGTTGACAATCATTATCAATTTGCCAGCAGCACTGTAATCTTAGGTACAGAAGTTTACTATACCTATGTAGAACACGGCATGGAGTAGCCTCAATTTCATTGAATTTTAAAGTTGAATAAATTCAAAATTGTACATTTACGCCTCGAATAAAAGTAAATGATATCCATTTTATGCAAAAGTTAGAATTTTCGTTAATCGTTCCCGTCTACAATAGACCCGTTGAAGTTGAGGAATTGTTCGAAAGTCTCGTAATGCAAACCAATAAAAACTTCGAAGTTGTTATCGTTGAGGATGGTTCAACTGAAAAGAGCGATGAAGTAGTTAAACGCTATCAAGATCGTTTGGATATTAAGTATTTCTACAAGGAAAATACAGGGCCTGGAATTAGCCGGAATTATGGTTATGACAGAGCGAAAGGGAACTATTGTATTTTCTTAGATTCAGATTGTATTTTACCGCCACAATACTTCCAAACTGTAGTTGATAATCTAAAGGAAACGTATGTTGATGCTTTCGGTGGTCCGGATAAAGCGCACGAAAGTTTTACCAATCTTCAGAAGGCCATAAATTATTCAATGACTTCATTCTTTACAACCGGAGGGATCCGTGGAGGAGGGGAGAAACTCGATAAATTTTATCCGAGAAGTTTCAATATGGGATTCTCCAGAGAAGTGTTTGAAGAAACGGGAGGCTTTCCAAGTCATCGATTCGCTAAGGCCAAAGCCGCCGGTGAAGACATGGACTTAAGCATTACAATTAAAAAGAAAGGGTTCTCAACAGCACTTTTTAAGAGCTCACATGTATACCACAAAAGACGCACAAGTTGGAGTCAATTCAGAAAGCAAGTCACAAATTTCGGCTATGCTCGAATAACAATTTATAAAAGACATCCTGAATCATTAAAATGGTTGCATTTCGCACCAGCCGTTTTTGTCGTAGGAATTTTGAGCCTAATTCTATTGTCGATTTTTGTGTCGCCATTGTTTCTTTTGCCTATCTCAGCTCATGTTTTGATGCTGTTTATTGATGCGAGTATTCAAAACAAAAGTAGTGTCATTGGTGCAATGGCGGTCGTTACAAGTTACATTCAATTGATTGGATACGGTCTCGGTTTTATGAAAGCCATATGGAATCACGTAATCTTAGGCAAAGAAAAAGTACCTGGAACTTAGGTGGATTTAAAATTTCAAATTCGCTCAAATGTTATTATACATGAAACACTTTAAATTAATATTTTCCGTTGGAATTGTTTTGTCGTTCACAACGATTATAACGTCTTGTTCAACCGAAGATGAGAAAAAACCAGTAGCCAAAAATGAGGTTGAAGTCATGTTTGATGTGTCGCAAGTTCTAATTCAACAAGCTATCAACCCCGAGAACGAAGACTTTCTAAAAGTGTATCATGCGGCAATTGCATCTAGAAATGAGTCCAACCGGAATTTTGTTGATGTTTTCTTCAAAAAGTCAGATTCACTTTTTCCCAATCGAAATTATATTGAGTATTTCAAAGTGAATATAGAACTGGCAAACGATGATTCAAATAAGGGCGTTAAAAAGTACTTCTTGGACAAAAGGAAAGAGCTTGTCCAGCCATTTTTGACCGCTCTAAGCAGTCGTCTTCAGCAATTTGGGGTTGTTTATGCAGACCTAATCGAAGGGAAGGACAAAGTGAAGGTTGGTATCATTGAAGATGTAGATCAACAATATATCGCTAGATTAATAATGTCCAATGCTAAAGTTGAGTTTTTTGAAGTATATAAAACGGATGCGTTGGTTGGACTTTTGAATGAGCTAAAACAATTGGGGCAACCGGATCATGGTCTTGCAACTGGTATTGATTCGACTTACAACGGACATGAAGATTACGGGCCACTTGTTTCATTGAGTGATAATTCATATCCAGAAGCCAGTGTTTTTGGATATGTACGGAATGATGGAAACGAGTTTAGAGTTGACGCCCAGTACAAAAATGTAGTAGATGTATTTCTAAATACCGAAGAAGTAAAACATTTCCTTCATAAGGATTTAAGGTTTAAGTGGTCAAAGGATCAAGTGAAAGATGAAAACGGGAATTTAGATGGGTATATTTTGCATCCTTGTAAAATTCCAAGAAATGGCAAGGCAAGAGTTGACCAAGATGATATTAAAGAAGCTACTCCTGGTTCGGATAGTGAGACGGGAGAATATACTGTTAACATCAAAATGACACCAGATGGAGAGAAGGAATGGGCTGCAATGACATCTGATAATGTTGAGCGAACAATAGCAATTTGTATGAATGACATTGTGATCAGCGCTCCTAATGTTAGAGGTGCAATAAAAGGAGGTGACACGGAAATTTCAGGTTCCTTTACCATGGCTGAAGCTCAAGATTTTTCGCGAATTTTATCCATTGGAAATTTGCCGCTCCCCTGTGCTTTTGTTAGTATTAAAAAGCTCTAATAAAGCATTTTACGAAAGTTAAGCAGGCTTAAGAACGAACCCGATTTTAAGCCGAGAAATATTCTTCCTCAAATAGACGTGTTTAATATTGACTTTAAGAAACGTAAAGTCTATATTTGCTGGCTTAATAATAAATAAACTAATTACCAAAATGCGTAATAAAGGATTTTTTTGGTTTCTGACAATACTACTTACAGTAATCTGTATTTATCAGTTGTCATTTACATGGGTATCGAACGGAGTTGAGAAACAAGCTGAGAAGGAGGCAAGAGCCGAAGTTGAAATTCTAATCGAGAAATCGAAAGCGAATGACAATTGGGGTGTCTTACCGAATAGTTTGGACCCAATTAACTTCAGCTTAGCAGAATCGAAAGAAATTGCAGTTGCTGATATTATCAACTTCAAACTTTCTCGAAAGGCGGATAAATCAGTATTTCTTGGTTCTACTTTTGCTGAAGTAAAAAACCGCAGTTTAGCTTTCGGGCTTGACCTTGTAGGTGGAATGAGTGTTACAATGGAAGTTTCTATTCCTGACCTTGTTAAGAACTACATTAGAAACGAGAATGATATTGAATTCAAAAGAGCGTTTAGAAAAGCAGAGAGCGAAGCGGGTGATGGTGACTTCATTGAAACGTTTGTTGCTGCGCATCAAGAATTGAATGCAGGCAAAAGTCTAGTAGGGTATATGAACCACTCTGATATCGAGGAGTTGAATCGTAATTCTTCAGATGACGAAGTTCTTGAGTTCTTGTTGGAGAAGAGAAAATCTTCAATGAAGGGTGTGAAGGATATTATGGAGCGTCGAATTAACCAGTTCGGGGTTGCACAACCAAACATTCAAATTGACGAAGACAACAATAGAATTTACATTGAATTACCAGGTGTTCAAGATGAGGCAACTGTGGCGGCTAAATTAGTTTCTACAGCAAACCTTCAATTCTACGAAACTTGGGATCTATCAGCAATTCAAGGAGTAATGACACGGGCAAATCAATTGTCTATGTCTCCAGAATTAAAAGCAAGTGATTTAGAGGATATTGCTGACGCTGCTGCAAATGATTCGATTGATGAAAATGGTGTTATTATTCCTGATTCATTAAGAGGTAAAGCAGAAGATGATGATGTAACCGCTGAAATTTTAAAAGTAGGTGCTGATGGATTCAAAGGATTAGCATCTCTTATGGTGCCTTATGGAAACCAATACTTTGTTAAGATGAACGACAGGGTTACTGTTGAGAAACTTCTAAAACAAAGAAAAGATATTGCTGGTTTGTTCCCAAAGAACTTATTGTTTATGTGGGATGCTGCAACAATGAAATATCCTGAAACCAAAGAAACAGGATACCTTCTATATGCTATTAAAACACCTCTTGATGGTAAAGCGAAAGTAGGTGGTAAAGATATTAAGAAAGCCTCTACAGGGTATGATTCTGAAAACGGAAGCATTACTGTTAATGTAGACATGACCGAAGAAGGAAGTGCTAAATGGGCACAAATGACTGCGGATAATGTTGAAAGACAAGTAGCGATCACAATGGATAGTGTTGTTTACAGTGCTCCAAACGTGAAAGGTGCTATTAAAGGTGGAAGTACAGAGATTTCTGGAACATTCACAATTGATGAAGCAAATGATCTTTCAGGTCTTTTGAATGGTGGTGCTCTTCCAGCTCCTTGTATCATTAAGGAACAATCTAAAGTTGGACCTACTATTGGAGCTGAAAACTCTCGTGCTGGTTTAATGTCATTTGGATTCGCATTGCTTTTGGTATTTGCTTATATGATTTTCTATTACGGTAAAGCTGGAATTGTTGCAGATATTGCTCTATTCGCGAATATCTTATTCATCTTCGGATCGCTTGCATCATTTGGAGCAGTTCTTACACTTGCCGGTATTGCCGGTATTGTTCTTACCATTGGTATGGCCGTGGATGCGAACGTACTTATCTTTGAAAGAATTAGAGAGGAACAAGCATCAGGAAAAGATTTGAAAACATCTATCGATACTGGGTTTAAGAAAGCCTTGACTTCGATTATTGATGCCAACGTAACGACTTTATTGACAGCGATTGTTCTTAAATCATTCGGTTCAGGTGCAATTGAATCATTCGCAACAACTTTAATCATTGGTATTTTCACATCTGTATTTGCAGCTTTAGTAATTACAAGATTGTGTATCTCATGGTGGTTGAAATCAGGTAAGACAATCAACTTCGAATCGAAGCTTACAAAAAATGCGTTCAAAAACTTCAAAATTGACTTCGTTGGAAAACGTAAATCCTTCTATATTATATCAACAGTTTTAGTGATTGGAAGTATTGCTGCAATTTTCACTCGCGAGTTAAGTCCAAGTGTTGAGTTCTCAGGAGGTCACTCTTATACTATTAAATTTAAAAAATCAACAGAGGGACACAGCAATTTAATCAAGGCGAACTTGAACAAAGTTCTTGTTGATGAAAACGGAAAAGTAGCATCTACAACTGTTAAAACGAAATCAAACAGTTTTATCCTTGAGGTTACAACGAACTTTAAAAAGGACGGGAATCCAAATAAGGAAGTAAAAGAGAAGCTTGAAGAAGGTTTGGCCTTGTCAGAGAGTAAAGTTGGAAAAGCACAGATTCAGGAATCAAGAAGTGTTACTTCATCAATCTCTGATGAGCTATTGGGATCGTCTATGCTTGCGGTTGCGATTTCATTGTTAATCATCTTTGCGTACATCTTAATACGATTCGGAAAATGGCAATATTCAACGGGAGCGATTATCGCGATGGCCCATGATGTTACCTTGGTACTCGGGATCTTTGCATTGTTCCACGGTATCCTTCCATTTAACATGGATATCGATCAAGCGTTCGTTGCCGCCATTCTAACGGTAATTGGTTACTCCATTAATGATACCGTGATTGTATTTGATAGAATTCGTGAGAACCTACGAATGAACAAGAATGCAAATGAGAATGACGAAATTAATAGATCATTGAACTCTACATTATCGAGAACGATCAACACATCGATGACAACATTCATCGTATTGTTAATCATCTTCATATTTGGTGGTGGAGCAATTAAAGGATTCATCTTCGCTCTTATGATCGGTGTTATCGTTGGTACTTACTCTTCAGTTTGTATCGCAACACCAATCTTGATTGACTTCTCTAAGAAGAGCAAGAAAGGATTAAAAGAACCAGAACCAGAAGTAATTGAAACTACAGAAGTTTAAGATTGCTCTAATCATATTTAAATCCCCTCGATTCTTAGAGTCTAGGGGATTTTTTTGTTTAGTCATCAGATAAATCAGCTTGCCCAGGCAGATGAGCTTAACCATTTTACTTTAAACATCTCGACTTCATCTAAGGAGACTTTATCAAGGTCAATGGATAGTTAGTCAATTATTGGTGAAGTGTCATTTAATCGGCGCTAGCGTATGCAGCTTCGCCAATTACTGGCAAAGGTTGTTTAACATAGTCATGCCCTTGATGGGATTCATCAATCGTCGGCACGAAGAATGCTTTTGAAGCATCGTGATTTATTGAGTTCTTCAATTTCCAATTCCCATTTTTGAACTTCTTGTAAATCGATTCTTTGACCATTCTGCCATACGCGTTGTAGGAATATTCAATTTTCTCTTCTTTTAATGAGCCTACATGGTCTGACATATATTGAGTGGCTAAGTTTCCTTCGTCGTCATAAACGAATTTGAAGGAGTAGTATTTCGAATAAGTAGGGCCATATTCATTCGCGCCAAGCGCCATAAAAAATTGATCTTCAACTAATCTCCCGTGTGAATCATAGGTCTGAATTGATTTATTGGCTTCCGAAACGGTTTCAAAGATTCTATTTTCTCCGTGCCCAAGTTTCTCAATACGTCTAATTCTATTGCGCTGATTTATTAATTTCCCTCGCTCTGATTCATCATTGAGATAGCCTTGCGATACACGAGTAAACCCTGAATGACTTGTAATCTCGAGGTCATTGTTGTTGAAGCGCTTTTCGACCGAGTTTCGCCGCAGTCGGTTGTAATCATAGGAATACGTTATTTCATGGTTCAAAGAATCTCCAGCACTTAGGCCTTTGCTTCTAAAGTATGTTTGATGGTTTTTAGAATTGAATCGAGCCTGTCGATGAAGCGTGGTGTTCCATTGATTGTCGTTTTCCAATGTGTACAATTTCATATCGATCTCATTACCAAATTGATCATACTGAAAGACAGACTTCTCGTAATCTTTTGTATAACTGTATTTTACATTTTCAACGATATGGATACCATCGAATGCATTGAATTCCGAAGCTTTCAATTTTCCATCCTGAAATAAGGACTCTTTATAGGTCAGAAGATTATCTGTCAAAACAACAAATGAATTTCCTTTGGAAGCATTCGATTGAATTTTTTTTGAATTGTCTCTATTGTATTGAATAGATAAATCTTGCGCTTGAATTGTATTTCCAATAACCATCGAAAACACAACAAATAGAGTTCTGTATACCATAGGATAAACTTTGATTATTCGTCTCAATAATAAACCAAACAACGTGCCAAGGCACGGTAAATTGCCCTGTTTGAGTATTTTGAATGGTCGCTTTACCCCAACGGTATAGTCTTTGTTAACGTTATAGAATAAAGAAACTGTCTTATGATTGTATTGGTTGGATTGGTGGTATTGATGTTGTTAGGCAATTGGCTTTTAAGTCTTTGGAGAATATAATTTTCCCGGTTTTTTCCTGCTAATTATTGATTCGGGCAATTATTTAATTTGCACTTCGTTTGAAATAATGTTATGCTCTCCTAGTAATAATCTTCTATTGTGAAATGAGAATAGGAATTCATAGTACCATTTATTTACTTTGTTTTATGAAATTACTAACCAACTGGGGTGTTCGCACCTTTCTTCTATTCCTTATAGCTGCTTTTGGATTTCAGAATGATGCCGTTTCACAGGAAGATACATTGGGAGTTAAGCTCTTTGATCATAGGGATCTTGATGGTGGTGATTACAAAAAAGATGCTCAAGTATCGTCGAATCGACTTGCCGAAAACCCAGACGATTTAGCACAAGAAATAATAATTGTTAGTGGTGATGATATCCGTAAATTTGGATATTCTACCCTTGTCGATGTTTTGAAAAGTATTCCTGGATTTAGAACTTCCCAACCAGGAAATGCCATTGAAGGAGAAACCTTTCTGATGCGTGGCCTTAACGGAAATGATCAAACAAAGATATTGATAAATGGAATTCCAATTAAACCCGAGGCGGCCAAAGGAATGCCTATCGCGGCGCAATTGCCGATACGACATGCAGAACGCATAGAAATTGTTTTAGGTCCTTCCTCATCAACGTATGGAACTGGAGCGATGGCTGGGGTAATAAATATTGTTCTACCAGAAATTGATCGACCTGTTTTTGCTTGGGCCGATGTAAACCTTCTTACACCAAAATCAACTGAATTTAATTTAACACTAGGAGGAAAGGTCGGAAAGGGGGACGAGATTTTGAATTATGAAATCTTCGCTTCAAGCCAGCAAGCCGATGATGTGAATCTTCTCATTCCACCTGATTCTATTGGTCTTTTCTTTAATCCAAATGATTCTTCATCACAATACTACAATGCTTTAGCCTTTCGCGATCAGGACGATCCATCAGAACCAGAGATTAGAGAATTAAAAAGAGAAAGCAGATTGGTAGGGGCGTATTTAAAGTACCGTTGGTTTGAGCTGGCAGTAATGAACATGTACAGAATTGAGCACAGTGGTTTTGGAACGAACCCTTTAAACGCTTCTTATCACAACCCGGGAAACACTTTTGGAGAGAACATTAATTCATTCAGCCTTAAGTTCAATGGAAACAGCAGTAAAAGATTTATATCGAATGCTGCGCTATCAGTGCTTACCTATAGAACTCTTGAAAACTCATCGTATTACGGCGTAACGAATTTCCTGTCGAATGGAACGAATTACATGTACGCACGTTCTGTCGATTTTAGAGCAGATTATCAAGGAACATTTAAATTGAATTCAACGATGAAAATGGCGGTAGGAGCCACTTCGACGTATACTATTTCACATCCGTTTACAAGTTTTTTAGCACGACCTTTTAGGTCTAAAGATGAATCCACATTTAATTTGGATGCTTTCGATTCTGAACTGCTTACAGGAGGTTATCAAAGTGAAGCCGTTTATCAGGTCAGTAGAATTGATACAACACAAACCATTGAGAGATTTACAACATTCAATATAGCACCTTTTGCGCAGTTCTTATACAAATCTAAATCAGGTAAATTAAATTTAGAGTTGGGCTCCCGTGTAGATATCAATGGGGAAGGCGATCTTGTTTTCACTCCGAAGGCAGGTTTTGTTTATAGACCAGTTAAAAATTTCAGAATCCGGGCGTATTATGGTAAAGGACACCGTGCTCCTCGTTCCTATTACCTTTTTAATAATTATACTGAATCCGCAGGTGCTTATAATCCACAATCGGGACCTGGACAGCCTCTTGCTGAACGATTAAAGCGGAAAAAAGGTGATTTGAAAGCTGAAGAATTACATGGGGCAGAATTTAGAGCAAGTTGGGATATAAACGAGAATTGGAACGTTACTGGGCGTTATTTCTTCCACTACATGGAGAATAGAATTATGCGCCAAATTTTTACTCCTGATAGTACAATTCAAGATTCAAGTCAACAAATCGGGGTAGGTTTTTTCAATGGTGAATCTTATTCCTTTTTGAATGCAGGAATGATCACATTGAATTACAACAAAGAGTTTAAAAATAAGGTGGAGTTAAACGTAATGTTGAGCTACGAACTTTCATCCGGATGGGAGTTTGTTGAAGCGAATGACAGCGTTACAACAGCGAGTGAGAAAGAGTCTGATTACAGATTTGTTCCACAGCATTCGATGAAGGCGAATTTTGAGGTTTCACTGTATGATTTCACGTTCTCTTTTCGAAACAATTTATTTGGAAATTACGTGACTGAAATTTTTAGACAGAACAACAAAATTCAATTCGATAGAACCGATCAGTTCTTTTACAATTTGGACATTCTAGTTCACAAACGCCTCTTCCGTCAGTTAAGTGCTTTTGTAGGCGTGTACAACGTTTTCGAAACGGTGCAGTCGGGAGTTCCAAATGTGAATATTTCGAACTCTTGGACCTACAATCCACAGTATGGGCGTACTTTTAAATTTGGCCTAAACTTCCAATTGAATTAATTTGAGAATCCTATTATTCATAACCGTTTTATTTATTTCAGGAGCAGGATTTGCTCAAGAAATGAGAATTGATATTTCTGAAACTACCAAAGAGTTTGTCGATAAATTTAATACTGAAGCGGAAAGACATACGGATAAGGATAGCATTTATTTTTATTTCAATAGGGCAGTTGTCATTGCGCAAGAGATTGATTATATCGAAGGAGAAGAGCGCGCTTATAAAGGGCTTATCGAGTTGTATAAGAATGATGAAAAAATCTATGAAAAGTTGAGATACAATTTACTCTTGTCTCGATTGTATGAAGAACATGGAACAAATATTCAAAAAGCGGACGGATTCGAGGCCTTAGGAAAATTGTACTTCAATGAAGGCTTGTTCTCGAAATCTTGGGAGATTTTTAAGCGAGCTGCAAATCTTAGGAATTTAGATTTAACACGGAAATATACAGCGAATATCTGGTTGGCGAGGTGTCAATTGAATGCAAACGAAATAGATGAAGCACTTTTAACGACAACAAAAATTGAATTCGAAAAGAATTTAACAACGTATCAAAAAATAGAGCTTCAAAAGGAAAAGGCTGGTATTTATCATCAATTGAGAGCTTATGATGAAGAGCTTAAGAGTTACGGCATTATTCTTTCTCTTATAGAAAACACTGAGTATCAATATTTGGAGCCTGCGACGTTTAATAACATTGGGTATGCTAACAAGTATATAGGTAAAAATGGCCTTGCAAAGCTTGCGTTTTACAAATCAATTCAGTCGGCAGGGAATACCGACAATGCAATGTTGGGTGATGCCAATTTCAACCTGGGTTTAATTTACCACAACGTTAAAAATATTGATTCGGCACTCGCCTGTTTTATAAAGGCTGAGAGATTCTATTTATCCGCGAAGGATTATGCTTCTTTTGCCGACGCTCTTAATATGCAAGCGATGAGCTATTATCATGTGGACAAGCAGTTCAGTGCTCAAAACATTTTGAAAAGAGCATTTATTGTTGAAGACGAACACAATTTGGCAAAACAGAAGGCGAGGAGTTATGAAATTCTTACCTATGTGCATCAAGATTTGTTCGAATTTGAATTGGCACTTCAAAGCCATCTTGACTATCTGTCCATTCGTGATTCCTTATTAACCGAAGAGCGAAGTAAGGAAAGCCGCTTGTTGTTTGATCAGTATCAAATTGAGCAAATTGAAAAACAATTGCGTCTGATTTGGTCTAAAAACGAAATGGATGTCGTCAATCTAGCGCGAGCGAAGGCTGAAAAAGAGGCGGAACGAGAACGTTTTAAGTCGAAAGAGAAAGAGGATGAATTGCGAATTAAGGCCTTAGAAAATGACGAGCTAATTGCGCGAGATCGATTGCAAAAGTTACTCCTGATTGAAGAGCGACTGGCCGTCGAGAATAAGGAAAAAGAACTCGCACTTATTCAAAGGGATAACGAACTGAAGGAACTTGCACTTGAGAAGGAGCGGCTAATCGTCAGTGAAAACGAGAAGAAAATTATTCTTCTCGCGCGGGAAAAAGAATTGATAGAGCAGAAACGATTAAATGGAGAGCAAGGTTTTAGAAATAAGCTGAACCTTTTTATCGGTGCGTTTCTATTCATTTTATTGATTCTAATTGGAATTTTGATCGCCTACCGCCAGCTGAGAAGAAGAAAGAAGCAAATCGAGGCGCAAAGTTTAATCATTGCACAAAGTAAATTGGCTATTGAAGCAGAGAAGGAAATTTCAGAGAGTCTACTATTGAACATTTTGCCTTTTAAAGTAGCAGAAGAGTTAAAGGCAAATGGGGCTTCCAAGCCAAAGTTCTACGACGAAGTAAGCGTTGGGTTTACAGATTTCTCTGGATTTACAATGATTTCAGAAAAATTATCGCCAGAGGAACTGGTGGCCAAATTGGATGAAATTTTCCTAGAGTTTGACCGAATTATTGAAGATCACGGATTACAACGCATCAAAACAATTGGTGACGCATACATGTTTGCAGCCGGTTTACCAGATCCCTTGGATGACCACGCAAATATTATCGTTCGGGCTTCTATCGAATTAAGAAACTTCATTGATCGATACAATAGTGAATTACCAAAGGATGATCCAAAATGGAACGTTAGAATTGGTATCAATACAGGTCCAGTGGTTGCTGGTGTTATTGGTATTAAGAAGTTCGCCTACGATATTTGGGGAGATACAGTTAACACTGCCGCGCGGATGGAATCCAGTGGACAAATTGGTAAAGTAAACATCTCTGGAGGCACATATAAATTTGTTAAAGATAATTTCGCTACGGAGCATCGAGGTAAAGTTGCTGCGAAGAATAAGGGGCAAGTCGAGATGTATTTTGTGGAGTATAAGTAGGGCTGTTTCCATCGGATCTTTGTTCAAAGATTGCTTGATTTATTAAGCCTTGCTATAAGTTACTTAGTCTAAAGGGGGGCAAATGCAGATCTACAAACGCGCTAGCTGTGTAGGTTAGACTTTAGAAAAAAATGTTGCGGATCTAATTTTTTTGAAACTCAAAAAGACAAAATTAGTACCCAATTATGTCAAATAATTCCTAATTATCAATTCAGAATTAAACCTTCACAATACCGTGTTTTTCACTCTTGCTCAGAAATAATTTCAAAATCGTTCTTGCGTCTCGATCGTCTTGAATGATATCAAGAAATTCAACCCATCTTTCAGGTTTCAATTTCTTATAATGGTAGGGCGCATATCCCATCGCTCTAATCGATCCATTTTCAACGAAGACCATACTTTTTTCGCCTCTTTGACGCCCTTTGTCTAAAACATAGAAGGAAGAGCCGCTCATTGTTAATTCGTCAATTAGATTCTGGCATCTGGTATTATAGGATTCAAAAGGTTCCTCTTTGATGCAAGCCCCTAGGCAGTTTTTAATGGTGTATTGAAAACAAGAACTTTTCGTTTTGTATAAGTCGCACAGCTTTGTGCAAAGGTCAAATTCTTCAACCTTACGTTCAAGAAATGCAACGCCTTCTCGTTTTGTGTTGAAGCTCGATATCGGAGTTTCATTAGTTGTGGAAACCTTGGCGATAAACAATCTCAAGTAATTATCTCCATCCGTGTAATTGAACAATCCATACGGAAATGAATTACGCCGAAGTGTCCTATTGTAAATTGGTTGGTGTTCTTTTATTAATATCGACTCTTTCAAAAGTGAAAGCAATTCCGACCCTGTAAGCTCGAATTCAATCCTTGAAATTTCTTTCTGCATTTTAACAGCCTTCTGGGTTTTATTATTCCTCAAATGCTGTTCAATGCGCTTTTTGATATGAATACTCTTTCCTATGTAAATAAGTTGATTGGTGTCGTTGAAAAACTTGTAAACACCCGTTTTATTTGGGATTTCCTCAAGTGTTGCCAAGTTCAAATTTGGGTGCAATCGTTTCGGATTCAATTCTTCTTGAACAAAATTTTCCAAGTTGTTCGGATCTGTTTTCATTAACAGGGTGAACAATTGAGCAGTTGCAAAGGCATCTCCACCCGCTCTGTGCCGTCCAACTAATTGGATTCCAAGAGAACGCGTCAATTTCCCTAAACTGTATGACTCTTTCCCAGGAAGGACATAGCGAGAAGTTTTTACCGTACACAAATGCGGAAGTCGGTAATCAAACCCCAAAGTCTTGAATTCGATTCTCATAATTCCGTAATCGAAACCAACGTTGTGCGCTACAAAAATACACCCCTCCGTAAACTCAATAATTTTCTTGGCTACTTCGAAAAACTTAGGAGCTTCGCTAACCATTTTGTCACTAATTCCAGTGAGTTGAACGATGAAGGGTGGGATTGGCATTTCAGGATCAACGAGTGTTTGATACTCATCAATAATCTTTTCGCCGTCGTGTTTGTAAATCGCAATTTCTGTGATTTTGGAGTTTTTTGGACTCCCACCTGTTGTTTCTATATCGATAATTGCGTAATGCACAGCGGCAAAGATAGGAATACCAAAAAGGTTATGGATGTTCTACTCATTAAAAAATCGGAATACCATTCGGAAATTAAAGGGACGCATTGCTAATTCACCTGTATTCAAATTCTCCAATTCGGATTTTGCTGGAGACCAATTGTTTAATTTGTCCTGTACATATTTATAAATTACTTCGGTAGATTCTTTAGAATATCCCTCAACTTCACTCACAAAGGCATCTCCTTTCCAAGAGATCATGATAGTGATAAGAACTTCTGTATTACTGAATAACCCACTTGATTTTAATGCTTCAACGAACTCCTTCCGACCCTCTTCTGCCGTTTCGTTTTTTTCTGGATTGTAAATTGGGCGACTAATTTCTCCAAAACCTTTATAGCGAACTCCCCAATCGGTTGCTCGGTGTTCAAATTCGTTATTGTCCCTAATTGAACTGTAATTTAGAGGATTGGCTTCGAAATCATTTGGAATGCTGTCTTTGCAAATTGCCCAAGCGATGTGAGGTTGGACGGCCATGGTTTTTGAATTTTGCTTTATTCCGATAAATCCACCGTAGAGTAACATTTCGTTTTTTAAAGTGTCGTTTTTCAATAGGATGTTCCAATCGAAACCCATTTCAACATAGCCTTTCGGAATGTCCCATTCATTAATTGTGGAGAGCAAGTATTCTTTGCCTTTCAAATATGGATTTGGTCGGTACGTTTTAATGGATTGAACTCCATTCTCCTCAGAGGAAACTTCCCCTAATCTTTCTTCAGTTCTCAGATAGGGATAAAACTTCAAGACCCAACCCGAGATAGCGTCATTAAAGTAAAACGAAACGTTTTTGTAGATTGATTGCCAGAATTCTGTGTTTTCATTTCCTTCGGATGCTTCCACAAACTCCTTCAAAATTGGTTTTATTTCCGCAACCCATTCTTCGAGCCCAAATGCACTGAATTTATCCACGTCCTTATAAATCTTTTTCCAGTCAGCAGTGGTGCCCAATAAAGTGATTGATGGAATTCCGCAACCTGTATCGCTGAAGTATTTGAAGTATGATTTCATAGCATCCATCAATGTAATTTGATAAACAGTACTGATCAATGGAGTAGTGGTACTAAAATTCCCTTGGACAAGATTTAAAGCTTCGGGGGTTGAATAAGATTCTATTTCCTCAGAAAACCCTTCGATTAAATTTGCCCACAAATCCGGTCTGTCTTTATTCAGATCATCATCTCTGATCGTGATTTTATTCGGGTGATTTGGCATTAATAATTTATCCTCCCACTCTTCTCCATGGAGCACTAAATGATTTCCAAAACCTTGACAAAGTGTTAGCCAAATAGCGTCGGGAGATAAAATAAGTGGTCTGTGATCTGCATAAGCAGAATGAATTGCATAAAGAAACGAATTGTATTGAGAAGGTGCCAACTTCATTGTTTTAAGAGCATCAGGAAATGTGAATAACGGTCTTTGAAACTTATTTTCCGCGATGTCTTGAAACTTGGACTCAGACAAGGGAGACTTTGTTGCTTCAACGTCATCGACTTTAAAAGTAATGCCTTCCTCAAAAGCTGTTTTTTTCTTGAGTTGGTCCGTTGAGTTTTGTGCAAAGGAGAATTGAGAGTAAAGTAAAATAAACAAGAGTAGACGCATAAGTACAATAATCAGTTTCAAAGAATTAAATCGAACTATAGAAAGATAATTAAATTGTGAGTTCTAAAACAAAATTAATTGGATATGTTTTCCTAGTTGATCGTGAATATTCGGGGAGTGTTTTTGCAGGAGACCACTTATGATTTGATTGCTCAATGACCTTTTTGATATATGTCTTTTGTTTCTCTGTTGCGTCCTTTATTTCCAAAACGAAAGCGAATCCTTCTCTAGTTATTTCAACTTTAATCTTGGGGTGATCATCAAGCTTAAAAAGTCCGCTTGAGTTCAATTTATCTTGAATGTCAGTTACACCACTTTCGAAGGTCTTGTTTTTCTTAGGATTGTAAATGGGAAGCTCCTTAGCTCTTCCTGAAATTTCGTTAAACCATTCCTGGTTGTGCTTGATGTCTTCATCTTGATCTTGCCAATAGAATTTGTAATTTGTCTGAATATTCTTCTCTGGGTTCGCCTCACAAATTGCCCATCCAATGTTGGGTCTCAAGCTCATGTTTTCTACATTTTGTTTCATCCCAATAAAGCCTGAACATAATAATAACTCCTGTTTTTTAGGCGGTGAAACCGTGTAATCAATCCAGAAAAACGTTGTTTTTGCTCTTCCCTTTGGAACATTGTCAATAGTTATGTCTGATATCAAATAGCGATTTCCTTCAATAAATAAATTTGGTTTGTATTGAATTGTTGCTGTAGAAACATCTTCTATCAGATAGGGGAAAAACTTAATAATCCAGCCTGATATATAACGTTTGTCATATACTTCAACATTCTTATAAATAGACTGCCAGAATTCTACATTTGGATTCCCTTCTGAAGCATTAACGAATTCACGAATAACAGGTTTTAATTCTGACACCCATTCTTCCATTCCAAAGTAATTGAATTGATCTATGTCCGAGTAAATTTTCTTCCAGTCTTCTGAACTACCTAAAAGGGTAATTGAAGGTATTCCGCACATAGTCATTGATGTGTAATTAATATAATGTGAGGTAACATCCATTAAAGTTGCTTGATATGTTGTAGTAATAACCGGAGTAGTTGTCGTAAATTTCTTAATCAAAAGATTTTGGAATTCATCATTTGAAAAGGACAAAATTTCGGTATTAAAGGAAGCAATAACTTGATCCCAATTGTGTTTTTCTTTGATATTGGGGTCTGTAGTCACAACAATAGAATCGGGATGATCTTCTTTTAATAACATGAACTCTAATTCTTCCTTATTTGTACTTACGTGATTGGAAAAACCTTGACAAATTGTGAGCCAAATGTCGTCTGGAGAAAGTTCTAGATGACGATGATCGGCAAAGGCGCGGTGTATGGTATATAAAAAACCATTAAATCTATTTCCGACGAGTAAATCGTTTGTCGAAGTGTCTGAACAGCTTAATACAGGTTTATGAAACTGACTTTCTGTTAGTTCTTTAAATGAATATTCTTTTAAAGGCACTTTAGTTACTGGTACGTGGTCAACTTTAAAAGAGGAGTTTTGAGCAATTAAAAAAAATGGAAACAATAGAAGTGCAATGAATACTTTCATAAAGTAAGATTTTTTACTAAATATTATTGGTTGATCATTTGGTCAAGTTGCAAAAATTATACCCTTTATTAACGATATTAATTGCGTTTCATGAAGACAAGCGTCGCAAATTATTTACCTTTAAGGTATAATAAGATTCAATGGATAAGAAAACTCAGTTTAAGTACATGGTCGTAGGCGGCGCAGTAATAATTGCAGGAGTTATATTTTTGTCTGCTAGATACTTACTAACGAAATCTCCATTTGTCAAAATTTTGGCGATTGCGTTAATAGTATCAGTGTCCTATTTAGTTATTGATTATTTACGCAAAAAAAACAAGGAGATTTAAGATGAACGATTTTAAGCAACCACAAATGCCGCAATTCAATATGGATCCTAAAAAATTAGGAAGGTATATTGCAATCGGTGTATTAGTAGTAATCCTATTGGTAGGATTCATTATGTCATGGAAAACAGTTGAGCCTGGATACGAAGGGTTCGTTAATAAGCCGTATAACGGCGGTGTAGATGCATCTACAACTTACAAGGAAGGAACGCATTTTATTGCACCTTGGAACGAAATGATTACGTATACGGTTCTTCAGCAGTCAAAAACATATACTTCGACTGTTATGGATAAAAACGGAACGGATATTACAGTTGAAGTTGCGATTAACTTTTCAATTCAAAAAGGGAATACACCAACATTACACTTGAAAATTGGAGAGAATTACATCCAAATTATTGATGATAAATCTCAAGGTGCAATTAAGAATGTAATTGGTAAGTACACGTACGAAGAGGTGTACAGCACGAAAAGAAACGTTCTTGAGGGTGAGATTAGAGATATTTTGATTGAGAAGTTCAATAAAAATTATGTAAACCTTGAATACGTTGAGATTAAGGATGTTGATTTACCTGCAGACATTGCAAAGCAGATTGTTCTTAAAGAAACGCAAAAGCAAAGAAACAAAACTGCTAAGGAGAAACAACAGGAAGAGGAATTCTTGGCTAACGCAAGAATTGAGAAATCAAGAGGAGATTCATCTTTGATAGTATCTGCACGTTATAAGGCAGAAGCAATTAAATTAGAGGCTGAACAAATTGGTAAGAATCCTCAATACATTGAATTGAAAAAATGGGAATCTTGGGACGGTAAAGGTTCGCCTTACGGTACTGGAAACGTTTTCGGATCTGGAGTTTCTATCTTGAAGCAACAGTAAAAGAAGTACACCTATTTCAAAAGGGATGTTCTCGATGATTTCGAGAGGATCCCTTTTTTTATGCCATCAACTTTTAAATACAGACTTTTCTTGATGCACGAAGAGTTCGTTAAAAGAACCTTGGACAAACACGTTGCAACCTTTCAATCAACTCTCTTGAATAGTATTTGTAGTTGTCCTGGATATTTAAAACTTCGATTATACTTTTCCCAATCGTCAAGTTGATTTGAATCCAATTGAGATGTTTAGGCTCCATAACTAAAGCCATGTCTGCCCAATCCATATCTTTTTGAGTAAGAGCGTTAGATCCTGCCTTTTGGCATAACTCATGGTTTGTTCCTGCTGATTTGAAATTAAGGCTTGGAATCTTTTCTGTGTAAAAAACTTCTGCTGTTTTAGAACGGTCCACATTCGCTGAGCATATAAATAGTATGTTTTTCATAATTAATTTGATTAGAGACTGAAGTAGAAAATGAGTGCCGCGATGGTGCCTCCAATAAATGCAAGACCAGATACGATTAAACTGTAAGGAGCAGTTCCATCACGGATTACCACGAGAGCTATAGCCCATGCTGCTAAAATGACTCCGGAAACCAAAGTAAGCAACGCAACGAGCCAGAGCCAAGAGTTCGATAAAAGTAGTGCAATGATCGATGCAATAACTAGGGCCAAAGCGAACCCTGCTAGTATATAGATCAATATGGGCCCCATGTCAAATGAAGAAAATAGTCCTGAAACCTTGGCTACCTCAGATTCATTTTCTTCAGATTCTTCAGTTTCTGAGTTTTCCTCTGACTCAATTGGAAATCCATCTTCCACCGTAAAGTCCAATTGACTTGGTTTCGATTTTACTATTTCGGGATAGACAACAGGTTCGTTGTTCTTATTTATCACTGTTTGCGTCTTAGTTGCTATTGTAGCTTCTTGTACGAGTGCTCCTTTGTCAGAATCAATGGTTTTCTTTTGACTCTTGATTTTACCCAAATCATCTTTCGATGAACTTCTTTGATCCTTTGATTTTTTTGAGTTGTTGATGTGCCACCCTTTATTGTATTTTCTTTTCTGTATAAATCTATTTGAAACTACCTTATTCGATGAACTGCAAGAGCCTAATACAAAAGTTAAGGTTAGAATTGTTAAAAGAAGATAGTTTAAACGAGCTTTCATTGGTTTTTAAATTAGTGATTAAAAGTGAAAGGGAGCCCCTCGAATAAACGAAAGACTCCCTCATATAGTGGTTAACTATATTGCTCTTTTAGGATTGATTGATTTTTTAGATTTCATTACGTTGAATCCAACACTCACACCAGCCGTTCCTCCACCTTTCTTCGAAGAATAGAAAACGTTTACTGGAATATTAAGCGCTCCTGCCTTGAATGTTCTACCGAAGGCGAAGACGAATTGAGTGCTGATTTTAGTACGTCCTAGTTTGTCCATTTCTTTTCCAGCGAAATCGTATCCGAACTCTTCAATCTCCGGTGCTACGTAATTTCCAGATGTAAAATACTCAGGGTATGCTGCTTCATTGTTAAATTCACGATCTCTGAACTCGTACCAGTTGTTTGCTCCATTTGAACTGAAATACGCATCCTTGTCTCCAAAAATTCCTTGTGTATCAAAGAAACCGTTTGATTCTCTCGTTAATCCAAATCCAGGTCCAAAAGCGAATTCCCAACCTGCTTTTCCAAATCTAAATCCATTCATTAATGAGATTGTCGGTAAGAATTGACCTTGTTCCAATCCTGAGAAGTTGATGATTCCCTCAACCAAAGCTGAGAAGTTTTCCGTTCCCACATATTGCCCTTCAATTTGGTATCCGATCATACTTACAGCAGGGAAGATATCCAAACCACCCTGATCTTCTGAACGGTTAGCGAATTCGTAAAAGCTACCAGTCATTGCTGCATATCCGATTCTTGGCCCAGAGTTGTTGATCTTTCCAACATTGTTTGATGAAATAACTTCATTGTTGAATTTCAATCTATCAACGATTTCTTTCTCTATTGCAATTCCGTGCATTTCTTTCAAAACGATTTCAGTCATTCTTTGCAATTCAACTTCTTGGTTGTCGAATTCGCGAACCGATGATTTGAAAATGGAATTGTTTTTAACATCGATAATTTTTAAAGAGATCACGATTTTATTTCCAAGCGCATCGAAGCTTCCAGAAACAACGTAGTCAACTCCCAATTCCGTTCCTAATTTTGCCAAGCATGTTTTGCTTAAACAGTTTGTTTTCAAAGTCTCATCCTTGTCATAAATATCTTGCATGTCGTATTCATCGTAAACGGCGTATTCATCTATTTTGATTAATTCCAATCGGATTAATTTTGATGCGATTTCTGGTGTTACGTGCAATCCATTTACTGCTGGGTTTCCTGCTGCGATAGAAGATTTTGATTGTGAGAACCCCATAAATGCCGTTCCTAATAGTGTTGCGAGTGTTAAGATTATTGTTTTCATAATTATTGATTTTAATATTAATTTAATTTTTGATTGCTTATTTATTGGTCTTGATTTTTGATTCTATTTATAATAGTATAGCGACTATAATTCCGAGGTTAATTACCATTCCAATTCCGTTTCCGATCATTGCTCTTGCAACTCTTTTTTGACGAATGCCCTTTTTTACGAGCGCAATTTCTTCCGCGGTTGCGTGTGGATTGTCTCTTCTAAAGTGTTCCAATGCTTGGTCAGATTTAAATGTTGGAATTACAGATGCAACAATGTTTACTGGAGCTGCATAGAAACTTGCAATTGAACCGGTTACTATTCCAGCTGCCATTGCGCCATTTGCTTTGTGCAATGATTTCCCATGGTTGCGTAATTGTTTAGAGTAGTTATAGCTCTTCGCGTTCAACATGACTTCCGTTCCATTAAAGTTGAAGTAGCGGTGCGTTGAAGTCGATTTTGACGCTGCAGTTGCTGTTTCGTTGGAGTCAATTAGGATAATTTTACCTTCTGCACCAATCTCAACGAGTTTAATTGCTGGAGTTGTCTCTTGCTTCACCGTTTCTTGGGTGACCCAAGGATTTTCTCCTTGCGGAGTTGATTCCCAAGGATTTTCCTGAGAGAAAAGAGTTGAAGTGAAAATGATGTTGATCGAAAAGAATAGAAGCGCTTGTTTTAAGATAAGGGCTACTTTAATTCTTTTTATGATTGTAAATACTTTCATGTCTTTTGCGTTTTCGTTACCTCAAATCTAGGGCACGAATACGCAAAACATTAACTGAATAACGCCAATGAAAAATTAGTACTTGCGGATTGCGCAAATATTAGGAAGGATCTTTTGTGAAGGTGAAATTAGTTGCGGAAATCGAAAATTAGTCCATGTTGACTTCCAATTCAATTTTCTTTTTGAAGGACTCAATCATACGTTTTACTTGAGAGAAGTAATTATTTCGTTCTTTTTCATTCACAGAACTAATGACACTCGAATTTGCCATTTGTTTATTTAAGACGCTCACCGTATCATTGATATACGCCTTGTCTGTTGTATAAACAGAGTTCAATAAGTTGTGCCCCACGTATAAGCCTTGGTAATCGTCCGTTTTGTAATGGATCGTCGTATTACCGTTTAATGTTTCATTATGGTACATTTCGAAATTATTACCAGACGCTGGTGGTTCTGTTGTAGAAACAAATTTCTTCCCAACTGCTGCTTGCGCTTTTAAGTGGTCAACAAACCGATCCAAAAGATCAAGAATATAAATGGCGTATTGTGGATCTTCGAATTGTTCTGATTCAAAGTAATAATAGACTTCTCTAACGAATCCTCTCAACAACTCGGGATCGTAAATTTCCTTAGAAGGAATAGAATTGTACATTTTCAAAGCATCCAATCCGGTGTTAAATGATTCCGGAGATATTTTTTCGTACTTAAACTTTTGATCTTGGAACTCTTTAACCTGCAAGTGTGTTTTTGCCCAAAAGAACAATTTGAATCGAACCAAATGCGGATAATTCAACAATTGCATGATAGGTGTGTTGTTCACCAAAACAATTATTTCTGGATTTTTCTGTTCTTTGATTTGAAGCAAAGCTTTCCGCATTGACTCCAAATACAAATCCATGCTGAAGTCAAATTCGTTCAAGGGTTGGAACTCGAAGATTACTTTGTTTTTGTTTATTTCAAATAAGGAATCCAAGGAGATATTAAAATGCTTGCACAGTTTTTCCAATTCATAAATCGTCAGGTGCGTTTCTCCACGGTAACGTCTATAAACAGCATCAGCGCTTAAGCTTAATACATCGCCAACAACATTTCCTAAAGAATCTTGTCCTTGCGTCTGTCTTTTTATTATCTCAAAAATCGTTTTCTGGTAATCCGCTTGCATACTGTCTTTTAGTAGTTGCTACAAGGTACATTTTTTTTCAGTTTCTCAACATCGATTGAGCGAAGTAGTTCTAAGATGTTTAGGAACAATTGACTGTTGTAGCCAAAATGGTTTAATTGAAATTCTTCTAACGCCTTTTCTTTTGTCCAACCATGTATCATCCTATAAGCGGCAACGACTCCACCTGTTCGGTCTGAACCTTGCAAGCAATGTACTAAAACTGGTTTTTCTGCATTT
The DNA here is from genome assembly GCA_047630755.1 of Crocinitomicaceae bacterium. GTDB lineage: Bacteria > Bacteroidota > Bacteroidia > Flavobacteriales_D > Crocinitomicaceae > UBA4466. The sequence goes on from JBLHYG010000016.1 coordinate 93,479, forward strand.
TCAATAGTGCACAAAGCATCGGCAATGTTTTGATAGTTCATAATCTTAGCGCGCATTGGAATTCGAACCTGAATGAGTGAAGTTCCTTTTTATTTTTTTAGATTAATTGTAAATGTTGATCCTACATTCTCTTGGCTTTCTACCGAAATAGTCCCTCCCAAAAGCTCAATATATTCTTTAGCTATAGCTGTGCCTAAACCTGTGCCCGAAATATGTAATGCATTTGATGCTCTGTAAAAGGGCTCAAAGAGAACTGACACTTCCCGCTCAGGAATGCCTACCCCTTTATCTGTAATGGATATTTTTAATTCATTTTCTCTAAAATCGAGAGATATTGATGGCGCTGGCCTTCCTGCTGAGTATTTAAAAGCATTGGAGATTAGATTGGATAATGCATGCTCCATTAGTTTAACATCTAATAAAACATTGTACGGCTCTCCGTGAACCGAAATCATCATTTTTCTCCCGTCCTCTTGAATTTCATCATGATTACTCACAAGTTCATAACAATGGGTGATTAAATCAAGAGATTCCAGACATGGTTGCATTGCTCCGTTGCTTATTTTACTTAGAATGAGTACTTCGTCCATTAAAGTGGTCATCTTTTTTATTTGCAAACCAACTCTGTCATTGACTTCCTCAAAAGTCTTTTTGAACTTTTCATCTAAATGTTCTTTTTGGATATCTAGCACACCCAAACTTGCCTGGATAACGGTAAGCGGAGTCCTGAATTGATGGGAGGCTGTTGATACAAATCTTGATTTTAATTCACCTAATTCTTTCTCCTTCTCTAGACTTTTAGATAACTCCATCTGTGTTTTTTCTAGATCCATTGTGCGCTCGAATACTTTTGCTTTAAGTTTTATGGTGAATTCCTCCTTTAGCTGTTGTGCTTCCTTTTGTACCGAAATATCCCTCAAAATACTTGAAATACCTCTAATTTCTCCACCTTCATCAATCAAAGGGAAAATCGACATACTAACATCGATCAGGATATTCCCTTTTTTAAGTTGCAATGTGTCATAGCTTTCAATAGATATACCATTTTTAACTTCTTCAATAATTGCGATGTGTTCTTCTTTAAGATTTGCCGGTCTCAGTATAGCAATAGGTGTCCCTATGACTTCTTTCTGTGAATAGCCCAATAATTTTTCTGCTCCCAAATTCCAGGTAACTATGTTTCCATTTTTATCTGTACTGATAATCGCATCACTTGAATGAGATACTATATCTGCTAACTTCCTAACCTCCTCTTCCGCAGATAGCTTTTTTATTCTATTCTGGTAGGCCATTAATAAAGTTGAACATGTAGATAAAAAGGGAGTTAACAATTTTACGTCCTCATCATTGTAGCCCGTTGGCTTATTTGCTACACCTACCATTCCGATTAGCGATTTGTTATAATAAAATGGCAGCCCCATAAAACAATTCATGACTGGGTGACCGGGAGGCAGGCCTCCTTTTTTAGGGTCATTGGCTGGATCATTTGAAATAATAGGCTTTCCAGTTACCAAAACTTCACCAAATAAAGTTTTTAAATTTCTAAACTCTAATCCTTCTGAGAAGTGCTCTTTATAATAATCAGATGTTGCTTTATCCCAAGAGATATCAGTAATAGCTTTTGTTTTAAGATAAGGCTTTTTATCCTGATACAAGACTTCACCAATAAAACCGTATTCGCTCTCAGTAACTTCAAGAAGTGTTGTTAACATTTTTTCAAATGACTTTTTTATTGACTCTCCCTCAATAAATGTATCTTGAATTTCAGCCAAAGCTGTTATTATTATTTTCGATTTAGTATTTTCTGTAATGTCTCTGGCTGCGGCATATATCAATTCTGTTTTGGGGTCATAAATACTTGACCATATAAACCATTTATATTCATTGTTTTTACAACGGTATCTATTTGTGAAATCATCTGTTGTGGTTCCTTTTAAAATGCTATCTACTACCGCTACGGTAGCTTCTAAATCATCAGGATGAATGAATTCTAAAAAAGATTTGGAAGTTAATTCATGCTCAGTAAAACCTAAGACTTCTGACATTTTAGGATTTATTTTCGTGAAAAAGCTGTCCATATTTGCGATACACAGCATGTCCATTGAAACCGAAAAATATTTTTCAAATTGCTTTATTTCTTTTTCGGCAATATCTCTTTCTATTATTGATTCAATCTGAGTCCCAATAAAAGACAAAAGATTAAAATCCAAACTTGTATAGATATTAGAATTGTGAAAACATTGGCATGCTAATACTCCAACGACAGTGCCATTCGAGAATAATGGAACGCCAATCCACGACTTTGCAGGTGTAGCATATATTTCTAAATTATTTTTTTTTTGGAAATTTACAAGCTCATGTCTATTTAAAACCAAGCCTTTTTTCGTTTTGATAATATATTCAGAAAGACCGTTTCCATTAATTCTTGGTTCAGGGATAGTTTTAATTACTTGAAAATTCTCTGTCTGAAAGAAGATGGCTATTTCATTCTTTTCAGCATTGTAATTTGAGATGTAAACATTCGGAAAAGGTTTAATGCGCTGTAACTCTGAAAAAACATGCGTGCAAAAATCTTGAAGGCTTAGATTACTATTAAGGGTTCGCGATATAGCATTAATGATATTATTTTTTAATTCTTCCTTTTTTCGTATAGTTATATCTATAATTATTGCCATAAATACAGGTTCGTTTTCATGCTGTATTAATTGCAAATGAACCTCTACATTATAAAAGGAACTATCCTTACGTTGCTGAATGCTTTCAAAAATAATTTTTTTCTTTTCGCCGCTGCGCAAAGCAGCAATTTTTTCGAGGTAAGATTCCTCCGTAAATTCTGGTTTTAAATCTACTGGTGTGAGCTTAGAAAGCTCACTCATGGAATAACCAATATTACTTTGGGCAGCTTCGTTCACTTGTGTAAAATTCAAACTATTCGCGCAGAATAAATAGATCTCATTTAATGATTCTTCGAAAACATGGGCGTAATGATCCATGTTTTTCTTTGTTAGGTTACGTTCAGTTAAATCCCTAGCTATGGCCATAAAAACCGTCTTACCTTTGTGTTTTATAGTTTTTAGTTTTATTTCTATTGGATAGACTGTCCCATTTTTTTTCTTATGGAAGGTCTGAATATTCACAACTTTACCGTTTAACGCGGCAGTCATGCTTAAAGCATTTTTAGTAAGCTCAAGAACTGGAACAATTTTATTTATTTTTTCACCGATTAACTCATTATTAGTAAACCCGGTAGACTCACAAACAGATTTGTTTATATCAAGAATTTTCATGCTGACTGTTTCTACTAGGTAGATTTCATCACCAGAATTTTCAAAAAGTTCTTTGAATACAGCTTCACTATTTTTTAATTCTTCCTGTATTTTTTTTTCCTCAGAGATGCCTAGGTGTTCCTTCTTGCTCATATTTGATTTAGTCTTTTAGTCGTTCTTCTAATTCAGTAATTGATAACCGATCTACTTTCAATTATTTCTATCTGTAAAAAGATGTGCTCCTGAAAATTGAAGGTTATTATAGCTGTGCCTGGATGCTAACCTTGTTGACGAGAAAGTTGTTTAATAGAATAATGGTTGTTCCCACAATTCTAATTGTTCCTAAACTAATTAGTGAAGATTCCGTGATTGGTGAAATTCCCAAAGAAGACTACTTCAGCACTCTTGTGGATTCTTGGATTTCCCTTGTTTTGTGATTTTTTAAGCCAATTAGCCGTGGCAATAACTGACATCGATAGAATTTCTAGCAGTGGATTCATAAGTAGCTTGTTAAAGTAGGATACCAAGATATAATCTTTTACGAGACTATTGCAATCTGAAGCTTTGAATATTCAGTTTTATTTCCTAACGTATCATTTTTGTTTCCGAACGTTTGTATTAATAATTAGAAACCTTAATTCAAGAAGCATTTTCACGTAATAATCGAGTTGAGTTGAAGAAATCAATTGAATTGCTTGATAAATATCCCTTCAAATTGGGTAAGTGCATATTGGAATTCCAATTGAAAACGTTAGGCACAAAGAAAACGGCCCGTCCTGTTACTAATAGGAGCGAGCCGTTTTTGTCTAAAATTGAGTTAAAACCTAAAACTGTACTTATGAAACTTAATAATTAACTCAATGTTTTTTAATGTTGTAATTCATTAATGATTTCTTCTTTGATCTCACGTTCAAACTCACCGCCATCAATGTATTGACTTTCGCCTTCTTCATAATAGTGGTACGATCCATCTCCTCTAATTCTACCTTGCTTTTTATAATAAGGATGATCGATGTTTTGATTTACGTCTTCAGATCCCAATTGGATAATCCGATTTTGATAACGAACTGTGCGACCTTCTGGAATTTCAATAATTAATGTTACTCTTTGATCTCTCAATTTATCCGTTTTTGGATATGTGAAGTGAACATCAACGTAAAGCGTGTCGTTTATCAATTCCATATTGTGCTTAACGCGTTTTGCTTTTGCAAAGGCGGCCATCGGAGATTTAGCTCGAGCGCTGAACTTCTGATGGATGTGGAACAAGGTGTCTGAAGAAGGTACATATTGAATATCAAGACCAAATGATTTGATATTTTTGTTCCCAACTTCCAAATTCGTCGAAGGCCCATCATGCTCTTGGAAATTATGATTCATAGAACTTCTGTATTTGGATAAGCGTGGTATGATAACCAACTCGGCTTTGCTTGATGTAGCAGAGATTCCTGGTTCAGAGCGTTTAAAGGTGAAATCTTTACCTGTTCTCATTCCAACAACAGAGCAAATCACAATCCCAGTAACTCCTATTACAACAAGACCTGATAAAACATATTTCGACAATGTATTCTTAATTCGGAACAACAACAGGCTTCCTGCTATGATCATAAAGAGAATGGCACTTAACCAGATCATTAATCCACCCATCCAAGCCAAACTAACATCTGATGGATTGCTTAAAACAAGCTCGCCAAAGTCAGTGACAGACATCCATCCGTTTTCTCCGTGAATAGGTAGGATTTCAAACCCACTTATGATGAATACTAAAAATCCAATCAAGTTCAAGATTCCAAATCCAATAAACCCGATTCCTAAAAGTGCCGTTATAACTCTTTTTCCTCTCGCAAGGCGTTCGTTGTAATTCGATACATCTTTGTATTTTTTTACAATTGATTTTGACCCAGATTTAATCTTTTCAGATGCATTTTCAACTTCGGTTTTTACTGATTCAACCGTTATGGGTTGACCTTTCATACGAAGTTTATCAATTGTACTTGTCGCTTTTGGTATGATGATCCACAGGAGAATATAAAGTGGAAAACCGAACCCAGCGAAAAGGAAAAACACGACGAAGATAGCACGAATAATAACAACATCGACTCCAAAATAATTTGCGATTCCTGCACAAACACCGCCAATTGTAGCCGACTCTCCGTCTCTAAACAAACGACGATCACCGTTTGAATTCGATGATTTCGATTCGTTGTTTACTGTTGATTCAGGAGTTGGTTCTCCGTCGCCATCAACGAAATCTGCAGGATCACCGAGTGCAGAAAGAATGTCTTGAATGTCTTTTAACTCAATCACCGTTTTGCTTTCAGAAAGCTTTGATGAACATATTTCTGCAATTCGCAATTCGACGTCCTCAACGATTTCAGAACCTCCTTCATCGTTTTTCAATGCTTGTGTGAGACGATCAAGGTAGTCTTGCAACAGCTCGTAAGCATCTTCTTCAATCAGGAAATTTGTTCCCTTGATGTTAACTGATACTGTCTTTTTCATTTTGTAGTGTTTTTGGTAATTTTATTCACAGCCTTGTTCAATTCTGACCATGTTTCTCCTAATTCTCCTAGAAACGTAGATCCCATCTTTGTTATGGAATAGTACTTTCTTGGCGGACCTGATTTTGATTCTTCCCAGCGATAAGCCAAGAGCTCTGCATTTTTCAACCTTGTTAGTAAAGGGTAAAGTGTGCCTTCAACTACAATCAACTTCGCATCTTTTAATGTTTCGATGATCTCAGAAGGGTAGGCCTCTCCTTTGTCAAGAATTGAAAGAATACAGAATTCTAAAATTCCTTTTCGCATTTGAGCTTTTGTATTCTCTAATTTCATGTGACTATTTTATCTAATTGTTATCTACAACACTTGCCGTATGACATAACAAAGATATATGTTTTAAATTGTATTATGCAATACATAGTACTAATTTATTTTTTATTTCAACGATTGAATGGGGTGATAGTCTTTGTGGTGTTGGTTTTTTGGCGTGAATAAAAAATCGAGAATAATTATTTTATTTTCAATTTTTTGATGAAATTACGTCGAGCAGAACCATAAGCGGCTGTTTTTCCCTCTTGATTTAGTTCAATTACTTCCATGATTTCTGGAGTTAATTCCGGGTATTTTTTACAGAATTGAATCAAAATACGCATGGAATAAACTTGCAATGCCACCTTGTTTTCGAAGGTCTGAATGAATAGAATTAAGAGATCAATAAATTCCGATTCGCGGTAATCGGAGATTTTTAAATGGCTCAAACAACACGTAACGTTTCTCAAAACGGATTGATCGTCGGTTGTGTAAAGAATACCGACAAGGTCATTGTAAAGGTGTTGCAAGTCGAGCTGCTTGGACTTAATTAGGTGAATGAGGCTCCAAGATGCATATTCCTTATTTGGATAGGGTTCAAGATCTTTGATGAGTTGAACAAGCTTTGGAATATCTGAAGGCGTCTGCACGAAATGATTGACAAGTTCACTTTTGTCTCGCTTAGATCGAATTTGAAGTACGCGTTCTCTGATGTCCATTGAGCAAAGTTAATAGATTATGCTTCAGACTTCTTTCGAAAGATCAACCTTAATATGAAGATTAATCGTTTATTAATTCGAAAAAGTTGAAGACAAAAAAATGGAGTAATAGACGTGCGCCCATTACTCCATTGATATTATATTGTTTATACGTCTCTTCTTTTTATAATCCAATACGATGAAATCATAAATATGGTTATATATACCATCGCTAAGATTGATCGTTCCATAGTGTCCATTAAATAAGGGTCTGACGTTTCAGCTACCCAATAGTGCATTGGGAATGGAGACAGCCAAGAGAAAGTTGTCAAAGGAAAAAACTGAACATAATGATCAACCGAAATTGCTCCTATAATTCTTTCAATGAGTGCAGAAAAAATGTAAATAACAATTGCCAGTGCCGGAAGCCTCACAAGATTTGCGAAGAAAAATGCGAAAGAGAAGAATCCTAGCGACGAGATAAAGTAAACACCGATAAATTCAATCCCATCAAGTGGTGATCCAACACCGTTGACAAGGCCGGTAACTAGCCCAACTAAAAAAATGTATGTTGTAACGAACAGCGTTAATCCTATAATTACTAAGAACTTCGAAACGATAATATCCTTTTTACTCAATCCATCAATAACGTTTTGACGCTGGGTTTTGTATTTCAATTCGTTGGTCGCAAAAACGATAATAATGACTCCAATCATTAAATTTAACCAACCAGCTGTCCAAGCTACAAGTTGATAGCTGTCCGGGAATTGATATCCTTCAATAGGCACCCTTATCGGTCCTACCTCGAGGTAAGACATTAAAATATACATAGTAGGCACCAAAACCATATAGACAAGGAGTATCACCTTCAACGTCATAAGCCTTTTCAGCTTTAACCATTCTATTCCTATTAATTTCATCATGACTTTCCAACAATTTCGAGGAACTGGTTTTCCAGACTCTCATTAAACATATTCAATGCGCTTAACACAATTCCTTTATCAAAGAACAATTGGTTAATATCGCTTGTTTTGGTTCCGCTTTCAGTTCGAATAATAATTTCGTTTCCAACTTCCTTATAAATACTGACTTTATCAATTTGATTGATTGCTTTTCTCAAAGTATCAATATCGTTGGCCGCGAGTTTTATTAAAGTGACATCTTGGTTACCGATGATGTCTTTAATTGTTCCCGTTTGAAGTAATTCACCTTTTCGAAGAATTGCACAATGCGTACACACTTTTTCAATTTCATCGAGGATGTGAGAGGCGATAATTATCGTTTTGTCGGTTTTTCCAATTTCGATAATTAGATCACGAATCTCTGCAATTCCTTGTGGATCGAGACCATTTGTTGGTTCATCCAGTACCAAGACTTCTGGGTTTCCAATAAGTGCAGATCCAATCGCAAGGCGTTGTTTCATTCCCAAAGAATAGGTGCTGAATTTAGAATTTCGTCTATCGGACAATCCAACCAATTCAAGAATATCGTCAATTGATTTCGAGTTGGTGTCAATCGATTCTGGATTTAAATCAATCCCTTTGATCTTGGCTACAAGTTCAAGATTTTGCTCGGCAGTGAGGTAAGGATAGAAATTCGGTGTTTCGAGAAGTGCACCGATTTTCATTCGATTCACATCTTCCTGTCCATTTCCAAACCAGGAGAAATCTCCTTCTGTCGGTCGAATCACTCCAAGTAACATTCCAAGGGTTGTAGTTTTTCCGCTTCCGTTTGGTCCAAGTAAACCGTAGACCATTTGAGACTCTATCTTCAAGCTCAATTTGTTTACGGCCTTAACGTCCTTGTACTTTTTCGATAAGTGGTTTATTTCAAGAGTTATATCTCCCACGCTAATTTATTTTAGAACAATGTAATGATAGTCCTCGAGAAAGGTAACAATTAATGATAAAAGGAAATTAGTTGTGGTAAGGCACGAAATTGGTGGGCTTATCGGAGCTTATGTCGTGAGTTAATAATCGCTCCAAAGTTCAAGAAGGTATGCGGGCTAAGAAAAAAACTCCAATTCAAAAATTCGAATCGGAGCTTAAGAAATAAGGTTTATGTCAGTATTACTACTTACAATACGTATCTAAATTAGAAAGGGTTGGAAATTATTTTAAACCAAATAAAAAAAGCTCCTCTTGGAGAACCAAGAGAAGCTTTTAACTTCAATATTATTTGAATAGATTAAGCAGTAACGCCTAGTGTTTCAGCCCTGTGGCTCATCACTTTGTTTTTTATTTCTTTACAAATCGCTGTTGAGCCACCCCCTTGTTTGATTGGACCTTAACGATGTATGTTCCATTTGAAAGGTTGGAGACATCTATAAAGTATTTGTTTCCCTCAAATACAAGCTGACCTTCCATTGTGTAAATTCGAATTGACTTTATAAAATCATCAGCTTCGAGTTCAATGTTTAAATTTTGATTCGTTGGATTTGGGTAGATTTTAATTTTGGATGTTTCATGAAGTTCTAATTCAGATGTAGATAGAACGGTCTCACTTTTGAATAAATCGCCAGTCCATGATGTAATATATGCACATGATAAATTGACAATGTTCACTTCCATAAAATTTTGCGGTCCACCAACCTGTTCCTGAATCCAAGTATTTCCGCCATCATTCGTTCTATAAACAACTGAATTTCCTACAACAATTCCCACCTCATCATTTATGAATTCAATATCATTTAATTCATAGTTGGACGGACAGTTTATATTTGACCAATTCAGTCCTGCATCACTCGTTTTAAATACGTCGCCGTTTGAATTACAAGTATAGCCGACTAGGTCAGATGGAAATGAAATAGAATTGAACGAATAGTTTGTGTCAATAAGAGAATAAGTAAAATTATTGCCCGCATCATCCGTTTTTAAAATAACATATAAAGAATTTGAATCGCGCCTAGCGAAATATCCAGTATTCGGTGATGAGAATTCAGGTTGACATGTACCCCCAAATGGATCGTTTACTCCATTAAGAGATACAGTTCCTTCGCTTGGCGTTAAACGGTATAGTGCATCCCCATTCCAGGCATGAACAAATGCAAGTGTGTCATTGACAAAGCTACTGTATTTGGGGAGCGCAAATGATCCCCAAATAAATGATGTTACTCCACCATCAATACTTCTTCTTAAAGAATAAACTGATTGAAAATCATGTTCAAAGTAGAACAGTACAGAATCATTTAAGACATCAAGCCCATGCATTGAATTGTATTGTCCTGGTTGACCTAGCACAACAGAGCTATTCCAATCATTTCCTGTAAGTTCTAAGGTGCCATAATGAGAAGGGAATTGCCAATTCACAATTTTATATCCATATCCATTATATACCATATTTGGATAATCACTCTGATTACCTAAATTGACCCATTGCGAAAATGAACTAAAATGAACCAAGACTATTGAAATGAGGAGTAGTGCTTTCATATATGGAATAACGTGAACTGCATCGAAAGGGTTGGGAATTATTATTGGACATAAAAAAAGCTTCTCTTGAGCACCAAGAGAAGCTTTTAACTTCAATATTATTTGAATGGATTAAGCTGTAACGCCTAATACTTCAGCCATTTTTTGACCGATGTGAGCTGGAGAATCAACAACGTGAATTCCACACTCTCTCATAATTGCTTTCTTTGCTTCTGCAGTATCTTCATGTCCACCAACGATTGCACCGGCGTGCCCCATTGTACGACCTTTAGGAGCCGTTTCACCTGCGATAAATCCAACAACTGGTTTTTTAGAATTGTCTTTAATCCAACGAGCAGCATCTGCTTCAAGATTTCCACCAATTTCACCAATCATTACGATTCCTTCTGTTTCTGGATCTTCCATTAGAAGTTGAACAGCTTCTTTAGTCGTTGTTCCAATAATTGGATCACCACCAATTCCGATAGCAGTTGTAATTCCCAATCCAGCTTTTACAACTTGATCAGCAGCTTCGTATGTTAATGTTCCTGATTTAGAAACAATTCCAATTTTTCCTGGCTTGAAAATAAATCCTGGCATAATTCCAACCTTCGCTTCTCCTGCAGTAAGAACTCCAGGGCAGTTAGGTCCAATCAATGTACAATCGTATTGGGAAATGTATTCTTTCGCCTTAACCATATCTTTCACTGGAATCCCTTCCGTGATGCAAATGATAACCTTAATCCCCGCGTTAGCAGCTTCCATAATCGCGTCAGCAGCAAATGCTGGTGGTACGAAAAGAATTGAAACGTCTGCTCCAGCTTCATTGACAGCATCAGCAACAGTGTTAAAAACAGGACGATCCAAGTGAGTTTGTCCACCTTTACCAGGAGTAACGCCACCAACTACATTCGTTCCATACTCAATCATTTGACCGGCGTGAAATGTTCCTTCACTTCCAGTAAATCCTTGAACAATAACTTTAGAATCTTTATTTACTAATACGCTCATGCTTGCGGTTTTTTTACAATTAATTTATCGTGTCTCAAAAGTAGGTTTTTGGATTTGTTTTGTCAATGATTATTTCCTTAAGTTTTTGACAATTTTTGACGACTGTTAATAAGTCACGAAATTCCATCTATAAGCTTGTCAACTGGTTAATCATCTTTGGATATTTAGACATTAAATACGAAGAGTCGGCAGAAATTGTGTCCATCCAATTGGAAGAAACGTCGAGTAGATGATAAGAATGATCTTCAGTAAATTCGGGACCGTCTATTTCTTGAAAAGAGGTGTGCGAATACTTAAGCAGTTGAATGTTATCCTTTTCATTTTTGAATAAATAAGAACTGTAATTTAAGGTCTCACCGGCATCACCGAAAACATCAGCTAGGTAAACGATATCTATCACGCGGTCTTTTTTAAGGTCGAACAAGGCGAGTTGAATTGATGTTTGTTCATATTCTCCAGGAGCTCGAATTATTAAGCCCATTTTGAATTCATCAATCTTGAATTTATAACAAGCTGAATATATCGTTCTTTCAGTACTTGGATTCCAGCATTCTTCAGGGAATGAAATGAGTTGTTCACCAGTCATTCTTTGTCCTTTGAATTTAAAGTTCTCATTGTCAAAATCAAATGAGCTGAATACATAGAATTGATCAATGGTTATTTCTTGGAATAATCCTTCAATCCACGAGTAATAAGAATTGTCAGATTGCTCTGTCGCTCCGATTTCTTTAGCCTTATCGGATTTTTCTGAGCATCCTTGCGCAATAAAAAAAACGGCAACACTCAAAAAGAGTACCGCCGTTAATTTGTTCAAGATTGGATTATTTTTCTGAGTATCGGATTTCATCAATTTCAATTGTGATTGAACTAATTGTCGCACGTTGTTCTTTCGTCATGTTGACTCCCATATCCGAAGTCCCTTCATAACCTGGCGCCATGGTTTCAACTTCTGGATCAAAATGAAATACATACATGCCAACATCTCCAGATATTATTTCTGCACCGTCTTTATCAAAGTAGGTCATTGTACCTCCCAAATAATTTATGTTACTCGAAGTAGTGTTCTTGAATCGAATCATTTCGTCTAATTCTTTTGGGAACATTGGATCTTGTTCATAACTGGCCGATATAGTAATTGCTTCTAAGTCGACTAATACTTGTTTCCACATCGCTACATTTGCTTTTCCTTCTTCAATTTCAGTTGCGTAGTAGGCTTCTTTTTCTAAGGGGTCCGCTTTTATAACATTTGCCATACTGGCCATTAATGGTTCCATCTCTTTCAAAATAGCTTCGTTTGTTGCGATATATTCAGCATATTTTGTTTCGCCTATTACGGTACTTACAAAGCCTATGGATAGATCCTCGAGTTTTTCAATGTTTTCAATGTCTTCACAGCTGACTTTCTTGCCTCCAGGAGTTTCGCATTGCGCTTCATCGCTTTCGGTTGAGCTAGAGTCGCCGCCACAAGAACTTAATAGTAAGGCTGTTGCGAATACGGTGAGAATTATTGGTTTTTTCATAATAGGAGGTGTTTTGTGTTTTAGTTTTTCTAAACTAGTCAATAATTAGAAACTAGAGAAGGAGTAGGCAATGGTTGGACAGGTTATTTGACCGATACAACTTCCAATTCAAATACAAGAATGGAATTTGGTGGAATGTCATTTAATTGATGTGTCGCGTATCCCAATTGTGGAGGAGAAACCAAGTAAGCTTTACCGCCTGGCTTTAAATTCAACATGATTTCTTTCCAGCAGCCTATCAATTTCGAAACTTCAAATTCAACAGGGTCTTTTTGGTCATCGAACATTTTCCCGTTCAATAACCTTCCTGTATAAGTAAAGGAAACAATGTCGTTGTATTGAATTTTTCGGCCTTCACCTTCTTCAAGAATTTTATAATAGAGTCCCGAAGCAGATCGTTCACATTCGATGTTTTCCTTTTTGAGGTATTTTTTAATCTTCGTATCAAAGCCCTTTAGTTGCTCTTCTGAATACGTATCACCGCAACTGCTCAAACAAAAAACAAGAAGTAATAAGCTCAATATTGTTTTCATAATTCAATTGGTGTTAAAGTATATCCTTCTTTTTTTAATAATCGGATGACGCCTTCAGGGCCGCCAAGATGTCCTGCTCCAACAGCGATGAAAGTACGTTCTGTTGCTATTAGTTTTTCAATTTTTGGAATCCAATTTTTATTGCGGTCATCTAACAACTCTGCATCTTTTCCAGCAATCGATTCGCTCTCTTCGGTGATCATTATGTACAAAGAGTCAAGGTTTTGACGTTTGTACATTTGCTGCATTCTCTTTGTTTGGTCTGCACTTTTCTCATCATCTTTAATGGACTCCATTAACATTTGAATTTGTTCTTCAACAGAAAAAGCATCAAAAAAAGCAATTTGCTCTTCCATCGTCTCCAAACCAACGCCTTTTATCTTTTCGCTTTCCATTAATTCCTTGATCTCCATTTCATAAGATTCAATATCGCCTTGCATTGCTAAAGTCATTGTTAGCATGGAAACTGCAAAAGGTTTCATTTTACCAAAGGACGATTTAAACATATCTTCTGAAAGGTTCATGTTTTTTTGTCCCCAATCCAAAAGACTATCACCTTGTTCTTCGCTCAACATATCGAATAGCGATCCTTCGTCGAGTGACATCATTTTCATTACGTCCATCGGGTTTGGCTCACCAACAATTTCCATAACGATTGTTTCGGAACTGGAGATTAGAGTTTTAAGATTTTCAGGAAAGAAATAATACTCTTTCTGAATTAAGTGCATAGTTCCAAATAGGAAAGATGTGTCTTGTAAATTATCGCTCGTTATCATCCACAAAAGTGAATTCCCATCCTCATCTATTTTGATGTTTGCTTGTCCAGAAGGCGTTGGTTCTTCTTGGGTACTACATCCAATTTGGGTTAAGGCAATGAGGATTACAATGATCTTCTTCATGTGAATAGTTGTTCAATTAAAATCTAAATGGCTGTTACAATCGAATTGGTGTTAAAGTATATCCTTCTTTTTGTAATAATCGGATGACGCCTTCGGGGCCACCAAGATGTCCTGCGCCAACAGCTATGAAAAGTTTTGAGCCTGGGAGAATGTTTTTCAATGTCCCAATCCAGTTTTTGTTTCTGTCTGTCAAAAAGGCATCTTCTTTTTCGGCAATCGTACCGCCTTCTTCGTGAATGAGTTCGTACAATTTATCTATTTCTTGGTTGTAGTAGGTGGATTGCATCGATTCCAGTATGTCTTTGTCTGCGTCTGGATCACGAACGGTTGCCATTAACATTTCTACTTGCTCTTCCATTGACATGTCATCAAAGATTTTCATTTGATCCGCCACAGTTTCAAGACCAATAATCTTTATGGAATCTGAATTGGCGATTTCGGTAAAATCCATCTCATAAGATTCAACTTTGCCTTTAAATTGACTAGAAGTTGTTAATTGAATCAAGGCGAAAGGCTTCATTTTGGAAAAGACATTCTTCACCATGGATCTATCATAGTCCGTGAATTCTTCAATCCAAGTCATTAATGAATCTTCTTGTCCTGCTCCAAAGTAATTCCAAAGGGTATCTTCTTTGAGCATTACATATTTCAACATTTCGTACGGTGAAGGAAGTCCAGGCAATTCCATTACAATGGCGTCTGAATTTTTGGCAAGCATTTTTAATTGGTCAGGAAAAATATAAAACTCACTTTCAATCATGTGCATCGTACCAAACAAGTGCGATGTATCCGAATTGTTTTCGTTTGTAATTTGCCAAAGAAGGGCGCCATCTTTCATTGGATATTCAGAAACAGTTCCGTCTTGACTAATTGCGCTTAAGCTGATAATCAGTGCGAAGGTTGTAAAGATGTATTTCATACTATTTTTAATTCTGCTAGATATTGATCGTCTTCCTCGAACATTTTAGTTGCAACCATCCCAACATTCTTTGCGGCTTCTGCAAGCGTTTCGAAATCAACATAAAGCCATTCAAACCAATCGGTTTCGTGGTCTTTGTATTTCATTTGAAATTTGAAATTTCCGTAATACGTTGTGTTTAAATCAACCCACATTCCACCATCGTCGTCCTCATAAAGATACTTGATGTCTGCGGAGTCACAAAGAATTTTCCCATTTTCATTTAGCATTCCTTTGGCGCGCAAAAGCGTATTTTCTAGATTCGCTAGGTTTTTTGCAATTCCAATTCCATTCATCAAAAACAACAGCGTGTCGTAGGCAATTCCATCGTATTCGAAGAAATCGACTTCACGTGCTTTTAAGTTTTTTGATTTTAAATGTTCGATTGAATTTTTACTGATATCGATCACGTCAACATCTATGCCTTGCTCGACAAGATATTCAGCGTGCATTCCAGCCGCCGCACCAATGTCTAACGTTCGTCCTGTACATTGACTCAAAGCGAATTGCTCCAATTTGGGCATTTCATCGTAAGAGCGAAACAGGTAAGAGGCGGGAATTATATCGTCTTCACAGATGTCAGAGATAACATCAATGTTTTCTTCTTTTTGAGTGCGGGCAAAGTCGATGATTGCTTGCCCCATTGGGTCATTTAATCGATCTGACATGCGGATTAATAATCTTCGTATTCTCCGAATCCAAACTCGTCTTCGTCTTCGCTTTCTTCTGATTCCGTTTCGAATTGAATCGATTCATCGTCGCCAGATTTAGAATCTTCGGCAGGCGCATTTCCAACGGAAAGAACTGTTTTCGGGTTTTCTGGACCTTCTTCTTCGTATCCGATTAATTCAATTAAGAAAATCCACATACGGATGAAGTCGTGAACAAGAATCATTTTTTGATCTGCTTCCTTCACGTAAGCTTGCATCATTGAAGTACGCATAACGCTTGGGAGGATTTGTGTTGCATCTTCTCCAAACGACATATCGAAAAGGCTAATTTCATGACCTTTGTCCCACATATCATTTGACATATAGAAAGACGCCATTTGATCATCGGAAAAATGATACGCATCTAGAATAGCCTTGTAGAATGATTCGAAATTATCATTATCACTGATAAGAATGTCGCGAAACACTTCGTTTTTGTCTTTGGAATCGAGAAGAACTCTAAATTTTAATCCTGCCATGCTGATACGTTGTTCCTGTAGTTATCGAGAACGAATTTAATCAATTATTTGCTATTGCTTCAAGTCCCATTTCTTTCGCTTGATCTAACATAAATTTAAAGGCTTCGTCTTTGTCATTTTCAATCGTGCCTTCCAAAATAGCTTCTTTTATCTTATTCTTTAATACACCGATTTCGGCACAAGGTTCAAGCCCAAATGTTTTCATAATCAAATCTCCAGAAACGGGAGGTTGAAAATTTCGAATGTGATCCTTCTCTTCAACGGCCAGTAATTTTTGCTTTACATCGTCGAAGTTCTTTTTGTACTTCTTGACTTTGAAGTCATTTTTTGAAGTAATGTCCGCATTGCACAATGTCATTAAATCATCAACATCATCGCCAGCTTCAAAAAGAAGCCGTCTCACTGCTGAATCAGTCACGTGTCCTTTCACCAACGAAATAGGGCGGAGGTGGAGTCGAACAAGCTTTTGAACATATTTCATTTTGTGATCCAAAGGAAGTTTCATTCGCTTGAAAATTTTGGGAACCCAACGAGATCCTAAGTCTTCGTGTCCGTGAAATGTCCAACCGGCAGTATCATTAAACCGCTTTGTTGGAGGTTTAGCGATGTCGTGCATGATTGCGGCCCATCTCAGCCATAGGTTGTCCGTGTTTTCAGAAATATTATCTAGAACTTCCAAAGTATGGTAGAAGTTGTCTTTGTGTGATTTACCGTCTCTTGTTTCAATTCCTTGAAGTGCAATCATTTCCGGAAAGAACTGGTGCAATAACTTCGTAGAATTCAATAGTTTAAATCCTCTAGATGGAGTTTTGGATAAGATTATTTTATTCAATTCATCCATGATCCGCTCTTGCGAAATGATCTCAAGACGGTGCGCATTTTCAGAAATCGCTTCAAGACTTTTTCGTTCGATTTTGAAATCAAGTTGCGTCGCAAAACGAATGGCGCGCATCATTCTTAAAGGATCATCGCTGTATGTTTTCGCAGGTTCAAGCGGCGTTCGAATAATTTCATTCTCGATGTCTTCCATTCCACCAAACGGATCGATCAGATCACCGAAATTGTCCTTATGCAAACTGATTGCAAGTGCATTGATGCTAAAGTCTCTTCTGTTTTGATCGTCTTGCAACGTACCGTTTTCAACGGTTGGTTTTCTAGAATCACTTCTGTAGGATTCCTTTCTGGCTCCAACAAATTCAACTTCAAGATCCTTATAAACGAATTGAGCGGTTCCAAAACGTTCGAAAACGGAAACCTTTTTAACGCGAAGTTTGTCTGCGCACGCTTTTGCCAAGTCCAATCCATTGCCAATTACGACGATATCAATATCCTTCGACGGACGTTCTAAGATTAGATCTCGAACGAATCCACCAATCACGTAGGCTTCCAAGTTCTGCTCAGTAACAATCTGAGAAGCAACTTTGAAAACGGGGTGTTTAAGATATTGACTGTAGTTATTTGACATTGCGGGTGCAAAGATAGTGGAATTGAATAATTAAAGTGGAATCGCGATATGGAATTTTATCCAAATGCTAAGACAACAGCTCAATGCTGTGATACGAGCACTAAGTGGGGGTTGAATTATGCAATGTTTATTGTAAACCCTCTTTAAAAGCATGTGCAAAAGCCACTCTAAAATTTAAAGCAGATAAAAACAAGTCTTCGCTTCCATCTCCTAGTTCTTCAACGGAGTCCATTCCTATGGAGTCGAGAGTGCCTTGATAAGCTTCCCATAAGGCAATGGCAAAGTCATCAATTGACGTCTTCGCTATGAGAATTTTTCTTTCACGAACTTCCAATATTTCTTTTTTGAAAATAAAATCTAACTCTATTGATGAACCTATGGAATGCATTGTGCCTTTTTTGGCATCACCCATTTCAATTTTTTCCAGAACATCAAATAGCATTTGCAGTGTAGGAAATAGCATAAAACCTTGATCGGGAATTCTGTTCTTCGATGTCCAATGAATTTCATCGGTTTCAATTGTCATATCTCCGAGTGAGTTGTATGACGCATCATTGGGTTCTATTTCGAAGACATCGAATGTGATTT
>JBLHYG010000017.1:0-110252 GCA_047630755.1 Crocinitomicaceae bacterium
TTACTCAAATGCATCAACGGATGTTCAAACAGCATGCGATTCTTATTTGTGGATTGATGGTGTTACGTACGCATCGAGTAACAACGTTGCGACTCAAACCTATACAAATGCGGCAGGTTGTGATTCAATTGTCACTTTGGGTTTAACAATCAATTACTCAAATGCATCAATAGACGTTCAGACAGCTTGTGATTCTTATACTTGGATTGATGGTGTTACGTATACATCGAGCAACAGTAGCGCAACACAAACATTTACCAATGCCGCGGGTTGTGACTCAATCGTAACTCTTGATTTAACCATTAACACGGTAAATGTATCCACTACAACTACAGGAGTTACAATTACTTCTGATGCTATTGGAGCGGCATACAAGTGGATTGATTGTTTTGACAATTCTGAAATAGTTGGAGAAATAGGTCAATCATTCACGGCAATTATCAACGGAGATTATGCTGTAATTGTGACTGAAAATGGATGCAGTGATACATCGGCCTGTGTGGTAATTGATAATGTTGGTATAACGGAGAACGACATATTTAAAAATGTTCTGGTTTATCCGAATCCGATTAAAGGTATTATTCACTTGGACCTTGGGAGTTTAACAGATGTACAAGTAAGCATTTTTACAATAAGAGGAAGAGAAGTTTTGGCACCTGAGAAGGTTAAGACTTCAATACATCAATTCAGTTTTAATGAACCTGCAGGGATTTATTACTTGAGACTGGAATCAGAGGGGATTTCAAAGTCATACAAATTGATTAAACAATAGCTACTATGAAAATTACAAGTTTGCTTTTTACTTCATTTTTACTAATTACTTCAATTTTGAACGCTCAAAATTTTGAATGGGCAAATTCAATGGGCTCCAGCGAATTTGAATTGGGCAAAGCCATAGCGGTTGACGATCTTGGGAATAGCTATTCCACGGGGATATTTAGAGGGACTGTTGATTTCGACCCTAGCGCAGCGGTATTGAATTTGACCGCTATCGACCTTTCAGATGGATATGTACAAAAATTAGACTCGGATGGAAATTTAATTTGGGCAAAGGCATTTGGTGGCTTGAATTATGTGAGCGGAAATGCGATCGCAATTGATGCATCCGGGAACGTTTATGTTGCTGGGCATTTTTTTGAAACAGCCGATTTTGATCCCGGTGTTGGAGTTTATAATTTGACTTCCATAACCTCAGGTGGGCCTTTTCCGTCTGAAAATTCTGATGTTTTTGTATTAAAATTAACCCCTGCAGGTGATTATATTTGGTGCAAGTCAATTGGTGGTGAAGATTCCGACATGGCCTATGGTGTAACAACAGACAATTCTAACAACATATACTTAACTGGACATTATCGGGAGACCTCGGATTTTGATCCAGGAATTGATGTTTTTAACTCAACTGCAATCGGTCAGTACGATATTTTTGTTTTAAAACTTGATGTCAATGGAGATTTTCTATGGATGAAATCAATCGGAAGTCCGGATAACGATGAAGGGTATGGAATCGTTTTGGAGGGGCCACATTCTGTCTATGTAACAGGTTATTTTTCTGGAACTGCTGATTTTGACCCCGATGCTGGAGTGCACAATTTAACATCCAATGGAGCGTATGATATTTTTGCTTTAAAGTTAAATGCTGATGGAAGTTTTGCTTGGGCAAACTCGATGGGCTCAACTGGAAATGATATTGGAACAAGTGTGGCAACAAATATTTATGGCGACTTCTTCCTGACTGGACAGTACTATGGAACAGTTGATTTCGATGCAAGTGCTTCTGTCTATGAATTAACATCGAATGGCGACGCAGATATTTTTGTTCAAAAATTATCGACATCTGGAGACATGGACTGGACGGTTTCAGAAGGAAACTCAGGAAACGATATCAGTAAGGGGATTGCAGCTTTGGGCGGAGGGTATGTTTATCTCGTTGGAGGATTTCAAAACACAGTAGATTTTGGAGTTAATGCACCGGCATATGATTTAACATCTGTTGGAAGCTTTGATATCTTCAATCAGAAGCTTGGAGCGGCAACATACGGAGTTGGTGTAAATGAGTTGTCAACTCAAAATGATATACGAGTTTATCCAAACCCAACAAAAGGTCACCTAACAATAGATTCAGAGGAAAATATTTTATCGGTTAAAGTGATCAATCTTCTTGGAGAGCTTGTGTATGAATTGAAACAACATGCATCAATTGAAATGATTGATTTAAGTGATTTATCAAGCGGTTCTTATACACTTCAGTTAATTGGAGCTGAAAACTCTTGGAATAAGCGAATATGTATTCAGCACTGAATAATGGCTAAAATGAAAAATAAAGAAACTGACTGATAGTGGGTTAGTTTATTATTGGTTAATGGTTTATGCGGTGAGTTGTTGGTTCTCTTAAATTGAAATAGTTACTTTCGCCGAAATCACATTTAAAAATTGATCTAGAATGTGTCACGAAAATCAAAAGTAATAAACCACTAATCGAAGTCATTGAATTATTTTTTATAACTTATTGAGAAAGTATAAAAAGCTACTATAAATAAGATGAAAACAAACACTATGAAAAAATTATTATTTCTTGGATTACTAGCTGCTACTGCCGCTTTTACAAGTTGCAAAAAAGAAGGGTGTACAGATCAAGCAGCATCAAACTTTAGTTCAGAGGCAGATGTTGATGACGGATCTTGCACCTACCCAGCGCCTGACCCGAGAGATGCGTATGTAGGTAGCTATTGGGTAACAGACTCATTATGGCTGGCCGGTTCTTTCAATGAAGTTCAAGTATATGCTTTAAGTGTAACTACCGGAGGAACTGTATCTGATACAATTTATTTAAATAACCTTTGGAATGATGGAAGCAATTATATTGCAGTGATGGCTGGAGGAAATTTCTCAATCCCATCGCAGCAAGTTAGTGGACCCTACTATGCTTCTGGTAATGGTAATTTTCAAAACGACACAATCACATATCAGACATCAGGTGACGTGTATGTGAATAAAGGTTCTGGCCCAAAATAATAAGAATACAGTTATACGGATCATATAAGTGATTTTGGTCTCTTTGATTCTGGAGTTCCTAAAAACAATGCGAAATGAAAAGAGTGTCTTAGGATGCTCTTTTTTATTTTTGGGCTTACTTCTTTAAATTATTGACGTTTGGGGTGATGGTATTAATGACTATTTTAGAGTCGGGCGATATCGATACGACCGATAGGGTCAGGTAATTTTATTGGCGAATTGATTCAACCGCTGGGCAGGTATCACTTGTTTACTAGAGTTTTGATAGAGCGTAACGGTTTTTTTTGTAGCTTTAAAAGAGGCAATAGAGTTAAGTATTGCTCAACATCTATCACTATGATCAAACCATTAATTCCACTGAACGAGGCAGAGCGTCTTGAATCATTGGCGAGTTACGAGATTTTGGATACTCTTCCAGAGTATGATTTTGAGAATGTCGCAATACTTGCTGCGGAAATTCTCAACACACCTATATCTGCCGTATCATTGGTTGATGGCAAGCGTCAATGGTCTAAATCCATTTTTGGGACAACGATTAAACAAGCTCCAAGAGAATTGTCATTTTGTGGTCATGCTATATTGAAGCCAGATGAGGTCCTTATTATTCCAGATTCACGAGAAGATGAGCGTTTTAAAGACAATCCAATTGTTATTGGAGAACCTAAAATCGTCTTCTATGCAGGGGCGCCGTTAGTAGATTCCAATGGCCTGTCATTAGGGACGCTTTGCGTGATCGATAAAGTCCCTCACCACCCAAAGAAAAGGCAAATTGAGGCCTTAACGGCATTGTCAAATCAAGTTGTTTCCTTGATGGAATTAAGAAAAAGCATTCTTGAACTAAAGAATTCGAATGCGCAACTTGAGATAGACAGTAAAAGAAAGAGTGCGCTTCTCAATGACATACACCATCGTATAAATAACCACTTACAAATTGTTAGTAGTATGCTGAGTATGCATTGCGACAATGAGGAAGAGGAAAGAATACGTTCAGTTTTCAAAGATGCTCAAGGAAAAATTGCATCGATTGCATTAATTCATGAGAAAATGTACCATTCCGGAGAGATTGGAACAGATAGTATTGAAGACCATCTAAATACGTTGATCGGGGATATGATTGAACTCTATGAGGTAAAGAATATTACAACGGATGTTCAAATTGAAAAGTTAGCCCTTAGCTTGGAAACAATCGTACCTCTTGGATTATTAATTAATGAAATTATTGCAAACGCTCTTAAATACGCATTCGTAGGAAGGGATTCAGGAAAATTAACGCTTCACCTTAAGAAATATGACGAGGACTACCATGAGTTAATAATTGGAGATGATGGTGTCGGGATGCCTAGGGAATCTATCGGCCTTGAAATGGATCGTTTGGGTAGAGAGTTAATTGGAATTTTTGCCGCGCAACTTGGGGGTGAATTGGTTCGACTTGATGGCGAGGGAACAATGTTTAGTCTTAAAATTAAAAAGATAAAAAGTGATTTTTAGAATGTTTTGCCCTTATGTATCATAGGTTACTAGCGGTACTATTATTTGTCATCAACTTTGTATTCTAATTAACACGGAACGCAGATGACAATCAATAATTCAATAAAACTAATCGCAGGGGCATTTGTTTTACTATCAGTCACTTTAGGATACTACGTAAGTGATTACTTTTTATTATTTACGTTATTCGTAGGTTTCAACTTGTTGCAATCAAGCATCACTAAATGGTGTTTAATGGAGAAAATTCTTAAGAAAATTGGTGTCAGAGAAGGTGGAGATAGTTGTTCTATCTAAATCCAAAGCAACTTCAATTAAAATTTAAAGTAAGTTCTTAGAGCGCTTGGAGTCGTTTTAAGTAGCAATTGTTACGTAGTCAAATTAAAACTTGGATTATAAGTTAGTAAACGCTAACTTCGCTGTATGGATTTATCTAAAAGACAGATTGAAATAATTGAAGCTGCAACCAGATTAATTGGAAATGGTGGTGTTCAAAGTCTTACGACAAAGTCTTTGGCTGCGGAAATGGGCTTTTCAGAACCGGCTCTCTACAGGCATTTCTCTGATAAAAATGAGATTTTAAAATCGGTTTTGATCTACTATAAAGAAATACTTCGTGAAGGCTTAGTAAATATAGTTCGCTCGGAATTAACAGGGAAAGAGAAGATCAAGGCAATGATCGATTTTCAATTCAAACATTTTGTAAAATTCCCTGCGGTCATCATGGTGATTTTTTCAGAAACAAGCTTTCAGCACAACAGCCAACTGTCTGAAGTAGTATCTGGAATACTGCTTCAAAAGAGAAAGGTGGTGAGCTCGATAATCGCTTCTGGACAAGAAGAGGGTAGTTTCAGAGATGACATTTCGCCAGATCAACTCGCGTCAGTGGTTATGGGTAGCATGCGATTTACCATCCTCAGATGGAGGTTGTCAAATTTCGATTTTGATCTGGTAAAGGAAGGGAACGAGCTTTGTAAAACAATAGATCTATTGATGGAAAAGAATTAAATTTTTTTGAATAATCAAGTTAATAAACACTAACAAAATTAAACACTAACAAAATGATGAAATATAATTACACAATCGTATTAGGATTTGCACTACTTTTTTCAAGTTGTGCTAATGAAAAGGATAAAGAGACACCAAAGCAAAATCCGGTGCATAGTGAGCATGATCATGGGACTGAAGAATCAATAGAATTGAATGATGGTGAAAAATGGGTCGTCGTAGATGAGATGATGGGACACATTAAGAATATGGAAACCGATATTAAACAATTTGAAGTACAAACGAATGGCGATTATAATGATTTAGCTGTTAAGCTTCAAGGGAATCTCGATTTACTGACTTCAAGTTGCACAATGACAGGTAAAGCGCACGATGAATTGCATAAATGGCTGCTTCCGTATATTGATTTGGTAAAAGAACTTTCAACTGCAGAAAACGATACTGAAGCTGAACAGGCCTACAAAGAAATTCAATCGTCTTTCGAAACTTTTAATACCTACTTCAAATGAATTTAGAAGAGCTACATAACGTAGATAAGAGTGTTTCTGCTGTTCCTGTTTTCAAGACTAAAAATGGAACTACGGTATCTATAAAAATTAAAGCAGGTGAGCAATTGAAAGAGCATATCACTAAGGTTCCTGCACTTCTCCTTTGCTTAAATGGCAAAGCGGTATTCGAAAATGAACAAGGGCTAAAGGAGCACCTCTCAGGTGGAGATTACCTCGAGCTCGAACCAATGGTCAAACATTGGATAAATGCAATTGACGAAAGCAATTTTCTATTGATTAAATCTTAAAATTTAAACGAAATGAAACAGGGAAGAGTTGTATGGATAAAGTTAGTATTTGCTAACTTATTGGTGTTTTTTACCATGAATTTGACACAAGCTCAGACATGGGAACTCCAAGATTGTATCGACACGGCATTGGTCAATAATAAACGACTGGCTATAAGTAGGAATAACGTTTTAATTGGCGAACAGAGAAGCAAAGAAGCGAAGGCAAACCTAATTCCAAAACTGACGGTAAACGGAGAGTACAAGTATTATACAGACCTTCCGTATCAACTAATGCCATTGTCTGTTTTTGGCGGACCGGAGGGGCAATTTAAGGAAGCTCAATTTGGTGTTCCCCACAATATTAACGCAAATCTTCAACTGGCTGTTCCACTTTATAATCCTCAAGTTTATGGCGCTATTGAAGTGACAAAAATAGCCTCTGAGTTGGCAGAGATTCAACATCAAAAATCAGAAGAGCAAATTTATTTAGAGATTTCAAACTTATATTATAATGCACAGATAGTGCAAACCCAATTGGATTTTATTGATAGTAATATTTCCAATAACCAGAGGCTTTTGCAAAATATAAAATTGGCCAAAGAGCAATTACTTGCAAACGGAACAGATGTCGATAGAGTGGCTCTGCAAAGAGAACAGTTGAAGTCTCAACGGTTCCGACTTGAGAATAAATACGATCAAGTCTTAAATGGATTAAAGTTCTTGATGGGGATTTCAATCGAACGTGATATCAAGATTAACGCTGCGGTTCAATATGAAAGTAAAAGTGAGTATGAGCCACAATTGACATTGGATCTATTGATGGTGAAAACGCAGAATCATCTTTTAAATACTGAACTGAGTACTTTGAAACGAACACGTTTGCCATCTGTTTCACTTTTTGGTTCATACGGAACAATTGGATATGGTTATGATCAAAAACCGAATGACTTTTTAAATTTTTATCCTGTTGGACTTGCTGGCCTCCAAGTGAAATATCCACTGTTTAACGGTACGGTCACTCAAAGAAAAATTGATCAAAAAAAGATCGAGATAACGAATAATGAAATACAACTCACATTGGTGGATGATCAGAACGAAATGTTCATTGAGAATGCTCAAATGGACAAAAAAGTAGCTGAGCAATTGATTGCAACGAACATGTTACAAGTCGAACTGGCCAAGTCCATATATGAAAAAACTGAGCTGCAACGGCAGAATGATGTCTCATCACTGAATGATGTGCTAATGGCCGATGTAGCGTATCGCGAAGCGCAACAAAATTACTTGTCAGCAATTGTCGATTATTTAAAAGCTGATTTAGAATTGAAAAATAGATCTGGAAACATTTTAAAATAAGAAGTCATGAAAAATTTAACTGGAATACTAATCTTAGTTGCACTTGCTGCACTAATTGTTCTTCAACTTGTGGAAAACAAGGAAATCTCTGAAAATAGAATATATCAGTATGATAAAGAGCAAACGATAATCGTTCATACGAAAAAGATTGAACGAGCAAATGCAGGCAGTGAGCATCTTTTTACCGGAACTTTTGAGGCGAACAAAGAAGTAAAGATAAATGCCGATGTCCAGGGTAAAATTGTAAGAATGTACGTTGATGAGGGAGCTTCTGTCAAAAAAGGTCAGAACTTAATTAAGCTCGATGATCAATTGCTAAAACTTCAATTGAAATCTGTAAATGCACAGATTGAAGGGCTAGAAGCTGATGTGATAAGATATACTATTCTTTCCGATGCAGATGCCATTCAAGGTGTGAAATTGGAAAAAACACTTTTGGGTTTAAAAACGGTAAAAATCCAAAGAGAAACGCTTCTTGAGACAATTTCCAAAACGACGATTAAAGCACCATTTAGTGGAATTGTTACGATGAAAATGATGGAGGTTGGTTCGTTTGCCGCTCCAGGAATGCCGTTACTTATGTTAACGGAAATTTCGACTTTGAAATTTACGATCAACGTTACAGAAAGAGAAATTGGATTGTTTAAAATGGGTAATTCTTACAGTGTATTTGCCGATTTATATCCTGATTTGGATTTAAGTGGTGCAGTGTCTTTGGTTGGGAGTAAAGGAAATATGGGAAACAGCTTCCCGGTCGAATTCACCGTTAAAAATACTTCTGACAAAAAACTGAAGTCAAAAATGTTCGGAAAAGTCAAGGTGAAAGCCACTGATGAAAAGAGTTCGATTCTCATTCCGACATCTTCAATTATTGGTTCAAATATTCAGCCTCAAGTGTATTTGATTGTTGATGGAAAAGCCAAGCTTCAAAATATTTCTGTCTCAAATAGAATCAATAATCAAGCGATAATTCAAAGTGGAATAAAAGAAGGTGATGTGGTGATTACTGCTGGTTTCATCAACCTTTTTGATGGGGCAAATGTAACGTCAACTAAAAACTAGAGCTATGAATATTACAGAAATATCGATAAAACGCCCCTCACTTATAATTGTGATATTCAGTGTGTTCGCTCTGTTGGGATTTATCGGATACAAGAATTTGAGCTATGAATTAATGCCTGACTTTAATCAACCGGTTGTGGTTATTAAAACAGTTTACCCGGGCGCTGATCCTCAGGAAGTTGAGACGTCTGTGTCTCGGAAAATTGAAGATGCGCTTTCAAATCTTGAAGGAGTAGAGTTTTTAGTTACGAAGTCTTTGCCCAATGCGTCTGTTGTTATTGTAAACCTAAATCACGGTACCGATTTGGATCAAACAATGCAAGATGCACAACGCTATATTGACAATATTAAAAAAGATTTACCAGAGGGTATTTTAAGCCCTGAAATGAGTAAGGTATCTCCGAATGACTTGCCTATAATGTCTATTAGTGCAACGAGTGATCTTCGGGCGACTGAATTTTATCAAAAGATGACGGACGAGTTTCTTCCTCAAATCCAACAAATTAATGGAGTAGCAGAACTTACATTATTGGGAGGTGAAGAAAGAGAAATTCAAGTCAAGGTAAATCAAGAAAAATTAAGACTAAACAACCTTTCACTCATTCAAGTTGTTGAGGCCATTAATCGATCAGGAATAGATTTGCCAGCCGGTAAAGTTGAGTCTTCTACCGAAAGTAATTCTGTTCGTTTAACCGGAAAATTTACGAAAATCGAAGACGTCGAGAACGTTCAAGTTGCAATGCCAATTCCAGGCAATCCAATCTATGTGAAAGACGTGGCTGAGGTAATTGATGGAATAAAAAGTATCACGTCTGTAAGCCGATACAATGGTAAAAATGGAATTGGAATCCTCTTAAAAAAACAAGGAGATGCCAATGCTGTCGATGTATCAAAGGCTATTCGTGCAAAGTTTGAAGCAATTGAAAAGCAAAATTCAGCCGATAACGTAAAATTTATTATTGCAGATGACAGCACGGATAACACAATTGCAGCAGTAGATTCGGTTGTTGAGGATCTTATAATGGCCGTGTTGCTTGTTTCATTAGTGATGCTTCTGTTTTTGAGGAGTTTCAGAAATGCATTGATCGTTTTGGTTGCAATTCCAACGTCTTTAATAACGGCATTTGCCGTCATGTGGATGTTAGGATACACGCTCAACTTAATGACACTTTTAGCAATGTCATTGATTATCGGGATTTTAGTGGATGATGCAACGGTGGTTTTGGAGAATATTCAACGCCACTTGGATATGGGGAAAAGCAAGCGGAAGGCAGCTATGGATGGACGAATGGAGATCGGTTTTTCTGCAATCTCTATTACCCTTGTTGATATTGTCGTGTTCTTGCCCATCTTGTTTATCCAAGTGTTTGTCGCGGATATGTTGCAACAATTTGCTGTGGTCGTCATCACGTCTACGCTTACCAGTTTGTTGGTTGGATTTACACTTACACCTTGGATGGCCTCGCGAATGGGGAAATCTGAAGATATTCAGCCGACAAATTTCTTCAATAAGTTCTTGCTTTGGTTCGAAAGGCAATTGGATAAGTTCACCAATTGGTATGGGAATCAGCTCGAATGGGTTCTTGCTCATAAACTTATTTTTACTGGAATCATCATTGGGCTTTTCGCTTTGACGGCAGTAATGGTGAAGTCAAATATTATTGGCGCAGAGTTGATTTCTACTGGAGATCAAGGTAAGTTTCGACTGAATCTAGAATACGATAAGTCAACTTCAATTCAACAAAACAATATTACCTCTAAGCAAATTGAGAATTTCATTTTGCATCAAAAAGATGTAGAATCAGTTTTTAGTAACGTTGGTGGTCCAAGCACTGGAATTGGAAGTTTGGGTGTTGGTTCTGCAAATAAAACTGAATTCACGATTCAATTAACACCTTCCGAAGAGCGAGATGGTCAGCCTACGGAGAAATTCATGCGAGACCTTCGATCAGAGTTGCAAGTGAAATATCCGACCATTAATTACTCAATGGCAGGGCTAGGATTAATACCGCGTACAGCTCCTGTTGAAATCACACTGAGTGGAAGTGATTTGGATAACGTAATGAAAGTGAGTAAGGACTTGAAAACAGTTATTGAAAAGATTCCTGGAGCAGATAATGTTCAACTTTCAGTAGAAGAGGGGAGTCCTGAGTATAAAGTGATTCCGAATCAAGATAAGATGCAGCGCTTAGGGCTGAATACTGCTTTTGTAGGAATGAATCTTAGAACGGCTTTAACAGGAAATGAAAGTGCTTCACTTACCGAAAACGGGACGGAGTACCCAATTAGAATTTGGTTTGATGACCTCAACAGAGAGAACTATGAAGACCTTCAGAACATTACCATTATAAATCCAAAAGGAATTCCAGTTAAGGTGTCGCAATTTGCAGAAGTTGTTCAAGACAATTCACCTTCATTATTGGAGCGTAAAGACCGTCAAGCGGCAGTTACTTTAACGTCCGATGCATTGGGACGGCCTTCCGGATCTGTAGCGGATGATGTAGTTGCTTACCTAAAAGAAAACCCATTGCCAGAAGGAATCGAAATGACATGGGGAAGTGACATTAAAAGGCAAAATGATAGTTTCGGTGCATTGGGATCGGTACTTCTGATTTCATTCTTATTGATCTATCTGATTATGGTCGCGCTTTACGATAGTTTCGTTTATCCATTTGTGGTCTTGTTTTCAATTCCAGTGGCAGTAATTGGAGCATTTCTAGCCTTGAACTTATCGATCAGTCATTTAAGTCTGTTCGCCTTACTTGGTATGATTATGCTGATGGGACTAGTTGTTAAGAATGCCATATTAATCGTCGATTTTACCAATCAATTGAAAGCACAAGGAATGCATTATAAAGAAGCATTAATTGTTGCTGGTAAAGGGCGAATACGTCCAATCTTGATGACCAGTATTTCCATGATCGTCGGAATGTTGCCAATTGCCCTCGCGACAGGATCTGCTAGTGAATGGAAGAATGGCTTGGCTTGGGTAATTATTGGTGGAGTAACGTCTTCATTAATTTTAACGGTGTATTTAGTTCCTGTAGTTTATTATGTCGTAGACAGCATCAAAGAACGCTTTGCATCAAAGAAAACGGAACTAAAAACAACAACGGAAGATTAAAGTGTTAGCAACAGCGAGAATCATTATTAGACGAACGAACACTTAATTAATAAAGATGAATAAAATAGGAAAGTATTTACTGATAGTAGTGATCGCAGCTTTTGCATTATTAACCTTGTTTTTGAGTAGCTCTGTCATTTTCGATTGGTTCGGAATTAGGGCAAAAGAAGGCAATTATGTTCTGTTTGTCGTATGGGCAAATTTCATAAGTAGTATTCTTTATTTAACCTCAGTCTGTGGCTTAATCAAGAAAAAAAAGTGGGTAGTAAAACCTTTACTACTCTCCGGAACTATTTTAATCCTAGCACAAGTTGGACTCTTTTTGCACATCGACGCAGGAGGTATCTATGAAACAAAAACAGTCGGAGGGATGTTTTTTAGAATTGCGTTGACATTTGTTTTTGCCCTGTTTACCTATTTAATCAATCGAAGGGTGAGCTAAAATCTATTTTAACTAGACCATTAATAAGAACTTAAACTATAAAAATGAAAAAATTAGCTGGAATACTATCTATAGTTACAATGGCGTTTGTTTTGCTATCTATCAAATCTCCCGAAGAGGCAACTACTTATAATCTCGAGGTAAAAGTCACTGGTCTGCGAAATTCAAAAGGAAGAGTCCAGTTTTTTCTTTACAATAAAAATGGAACAATTCCTGACGAAAAATTTAAGAAATGCATTCGGAGAAAAATTTGCACAATAAAAGGGAAAGGTTCCACCACGACATTCTACAATTTGCCAAAAGGGAAGTATGCCGTTACTATATTGCATGACGAAAATAGAAATGGAAAAATTGATAAAGGTTGGGTTCTACCTTTAGAAGGGATTGGTTTTTCTAATTTGAAATCATTCGGACTTACAAACCGTCCAAATTTCAAAAAAGCTAGTTTTTATGTTGGCTCGAATACATCAAAGACAATCAAGGTAATTTATATGTAAATCTGAAATTCCATGAATAAAATCAAAAGCATATTTAACAAATTAACGGCATACCACCATTTTTTAGTCTTTCTAATTATTCTGACTTTACTTAAAATTGTTAATGTATTCATTACAAAAGGAGGTGCGGAAGGGTTACATTTTGCCTTGCTTGGAGTTGGGTTAATTGTCATTTCGACGGTTTTACATTTTGCATTTAGTTATTTGTTTGATAAGAACAAAAAGTACCTGCATTCTCTGATAAGTACATTTCTAATTATTTTAATGCTTTCTCATGCCGATCCCGAGCCCGTCAGAGGGGTTCTGGTGATCTTACTGCTCTATGTTGCGAAATTTTTAATTAAGTATAAAGGACAGAATATTTTCAACCCTGTAGTATTTACAATTGGAGTCATTACGCTGCTGGCTCTTGTGATTCCACCATTAGGTGTCCCACCAATGGATTTTACAGGAATAGATATTCGATTCCCGATTATGGGAAAGAGTATTCCGTTGTCATTAGTACCGATTTCGTTGGCTTTAATTTTTAATGTTGCTAGAGTAAAACGGCACGCATTGGCCTTGAGTTTTATTATCACTTCATTGCTGTTAGGTTTCTTTATTGGTGTTTATGACGGTGATTATTTTTCTTATTTAATCATTATCGGTTTTATTGGAACGGCAGTAATAGTTGAGCCTAAAACGTCTCCTATAAAGAAGAATATTCAAATAATATATGGAGCAATGATAGCTCTTTTAATAGTAGTCCTAGGTAAATTGAATGTGCCAAATGCAATTGTTATAGCACTCTTGTTCGGCAACATCATTTTCTTCGTGTTCGGAAACAGCAAAAAAATCAGAACTATCTAAATAAAGGACAAACCGAGAATTATTATGAAAAAACGACTCATACTTCCTTTAATATCCCTCGCCTTATTTTCGTGTAACGATTCCTCAAATGAAATAAGGTCAAGGCAAGAAACCTCTAATCTTGATGGTAAAAAACTCATGGAGCGAAATTGTTACTCATGCCATAATACACAGGGAACAGATAACATGTTGGCTCCGCCAATGCATAGGGTGAAAGATCATTATTGGGATGAGGAAACTTCCAAAGAAGACTTTGTTACGGCAATTGTTGAATGGTGTGAAAACCCATCTGAAGATAAATCAGTAATGCATGGGGCAAGGCGTAAATTCGGATTGATGCCAAAGCAATCCTTTGATCGAGAAGAAGTGGAAGCAATAGCGTCTTATTTATTCGATACGGATTCGGATCAAGCTTGTTGTTCTCACTAAGTCTCGAGAAAACCCTCTTTCATTTAAATCATTTTTGAATTAAGCGTAAACAGGCTATATGTAACTAATGTTACAAACTGATTATCCTTAAAAAGGTAGCTTGCTACCTAAAATCTACTACCATAACTATGAAACAAATTTACTTTGCCTTTTTACTAGCAAGCGGCGTCTCTTTTAGCCAAAATCAATTGACGATTCCTCCAACAATTGAAACATCCACGATCAACCTTACTTTGCAAGAAGGCGTTACTCAATTCTACCCTGGAGTGAACACAAATACGATGGGGGCAAACGGAGCCTTACTAGGACCGACGTTGATCATGAGTGAAGGCGATAATGTCAATATTTCTGTCGAAAATCAATTGAGTGATACTACAACGATTCACTGGCATGGAATGCACGTGGCACCTCAAAATGACGGGGGACCGCACAGTATAATTCTTCCGGGAATGACTTGGAATCCACAGTTTACTGTAATGGATAAAGCGGGATTGAATTGGTACCATCCACATTTACACATGCAAACGGACAAACATGTTTCCAAAGGCATTGCTGGGTTAATAATTGTCAGGGATACGGAAGAAGCAGCATTGAACTTGCCTTCGACGTATGGAGTTGATGAGTTTCCAATCGTAATCCAAACAAAAGGATTTGATGCCGCTGGACAAATTGTGATTCACACGGAACTTGATACCTCAGCCATGGTTAACGGAACTGTTGACGCATTTACTGACTTTCCGGCTCAAGTAGTTCGATTAAGAGTATTGAATGGTTCCAGCCAAAGAGTTATGGAATTTGGATTCTCTGATAATCGATCATTTAGCTTGATTGGTACGGATGGTGGATTACTTTCTGCTCCGTTAAGTAACACTAGATATAGAATTGCACCCGGCCAAAGAGCAGATATCCTTGTTGATTTATCGACGAGTCTGGGTCAAAACTTCCAATTAATGAGTTACGGTTCAGAATTGCCAAACGCAATCTATGGTGCCTCTCAACCAGGGATGGGAGCAGGAGCTACAGGCTCTTTAGTTGGCTATACAAGCAACCCGCTGAATGGAAATGATTTCGAATTGCTTGACATAACAGTAGCTGCACAAACGGCGAATCCAATTCTTACAATTCCAGCAACATTGGCAAGTTTCACTCCAATCCCCGAAGCCTCAGCGAACATTACAAGAGATTTGCTCTTCACAACTTCTGGGCCAATGGGTGATTTAACAGGGCCATTTCTGATTAATGGGTCTTCTTTCGATATGGGGACAATCAATTACACGGTTCCATTAGACAACATTGAGATCTGGTCGTTAACGAATCAAACTCCCATTGCACATCCATTTCATATTCATGATGTTCAATTCTTTATTTTAGATATTAATGGTTCGCCGCCCCCACCAGAATTACAAGGATACAATGACGTTGTTCTTGTACCAGCAGGAATGGGGACTGTTCGTTTCATTGCAAAGTTCAATGATTTTGCAAATGATACCATCCCGTTTATGTACCACTGTCACATGTTAACACATGAGGATATGGGAATGATGGGACAATTTATTGTTTCTGATCCAAACGCAAGTAGTATTGAAAATTCCTTCAATGATTTCACTATTTACCCGAACCCGTTCACTGACGAATTCATTACTCTTGAATTCAACCAAGCAGCGGAGCGTCAAATTAGCGTTACGGATGTTACGGGGAAATTGATAAAGGAGTTAACTACTTCTTCCGAGGCATACCAACTGGATTTAACTGAAGTCAAAAGTGGGGTTTATAGGCTAACTATTGAATCAAATGGAAGCTCTATCTCTAAACGAATAATCAAACAATAGTAGATCGAAGCATCATTATTCTAAGTGAGAATTCGTGCTTAAAACCCTGTGTTGTTTGGAATCTGCCTCTACTACAAAGCCTCTCGATTTAACCGAGAGGCTTTATTGTTTTTCATGGGTGCTGAAAAACTCCTTATTGATCAGCATATTCGCGTCTATCATTCAGGCTACATTTTTATTCTCCAATCGCGTTTTAACGGATTCCAGAAGTTCAGGAATTGTAAATGGTTTCGCAATATAATCGTCGGCTCCAAGTGCAATACCCATGGCAATATTATCTAATTGAACTTGTGCTGTAAGAAACAGGAAAGGAGGTTTTAATGCCGGTTCAATTTTCTCATTAACAGCAATTAAAACTTCATATCCGTTCATGATCGGCATGTGTACATCGCAAATGACCAAATCAGGGCGGATTTTGATTATTGCCGCAAATCCTTCTTTACCATTTGATGCGGTGTATACTTCATACCCACTCATTTCCAATATTGTTAATGTAGTTTCTCTTAAGTCTAATTCGTCTTCTATTATTAATATTTTGTACATCGTATTTTGATTTAGTTCGTATTATTATTAGTTCTCTTCTTAATACTATCTCATCTTATGCTCCATTCAATTTAGGTGGATCAAATTCGGTGAATGGAAATAAAATTGTAAACGTACTTCCCTTGTTCAACACACTCTCAATAGATATTTCCCCTCTATTTAGCTTAACATACTCTTTAACGATGGAGAGTCCTAATCCAGTTCCTGGGATATTTCCTACATTTTGTGCGCGGTGAAATGGTTCAAAAAGATCGGATAAGTCATTTTCTGGAATGCCTATACCATAATCGATTATAGAGATCGTTGTAGAATTTTCATTAAAGGTGATTTGAATTTCGGGGCTAACAGTATCAGAATATTTTAATGCATTTGAGATTAGATTGCTAAGAATATGATGCATTAATTTTCGATCAAGGTTTAATTCCTTTTGCTGTCCATAATATTTTGTATTGATTTTACGTCCGTCAGTTTGAATTTCATTGTAACTATCAGCTATCTCATAGCAAAACTCGAGAATATTAATTGGCTCAATATTGAGTGAAATACCTTTTCCTGATGTTATTTTTCCAAGAATTAGAATGTCGTCCATTAATTTAGTCATTCTCTTTATTTCTTTCTGAATTCTCGCTGTGGTCTTTTCCAGTTTTGGTTTTAGATAAAGAAGTTCACTCTTTTCTATTATCATATTCAGAAGCTCAGCATTCGATTGTATTATCGCCATGGGGGTCCTGAATTGATGCGAAGTGGTTGTTACAAAACTCGATTTAAGGTCACTTAATTGTTTTTCTTTTTCCAACGCTTTTTCCAGGTTAAGTTGACTTGTTTTTAAATCTTTTGTTCGTTGTTCTACTTTTATTTCCAACGTTTTGGCTAATTCCTCTAGATTTTTTTCTGATTCTACCTGTTTGGTTATATCCACTCCAGTGCCTATTACTTGTTTGAGTTTCCCCTCAACAAAATAAGGATGCAACCTGCGGAGCATATACCTATCCGATCCAAGATTTGTAATGTGTTTATCAACCCAATGCGCATCATTCTTACCCGCAATTGCTTCTTTAAATTTTGCTCTTCTATGAATTGCAGTTTCATCACTAATCCCTTTAAAATGAGCGTATTCAAAATCATTTTTACCTATCAACCAATCTCTTGTTTTATCATTGCGAACGGATTCAGAATTAAGATATACGTAGTTCTGATTCTGGTCGTAAACAGCAATGTCTGCTGGAATAGAATTTAACAACTGTTCCATGAATCGCTTCTCCTCAATTATTTCCTGTTCCATTTTTGTTTTAGAAAGAGCTAATTTTACTTGATCATTGAATCGGATTATTTGATTCATCTTTTCTTTACTCAATACTTCATTCACAGATAAAACCATTAACCCGAATATTTTGTTTTCAGAATGGTATGGAACAAGTAGCATCGATTTTATTTTAATGATATCGCGAGCAATCGGAGCAAGTTTCTTTAGTACTTTACTATCTGTATGATCCCTTAGGACTTTGTTAATTGATTTTTTATCTTGAAATATGAGAGTTTTCTTTTCATGAATGGCTTGGTAAAAACAGGAGCTTTCAATAATTGAGGGGACCAGGCTATTTAATTTAACTCCTAATAGTGCCTCTAGTTGTTTTATCGCCTTGCTTAATATAATCTGATCTTCTAGTATAAGTTGTTCTGTAATCTCATCAAACGAGTAAAACCGAAGGGTTGAATTAGGGATTAATTTCTGATTTACTGTTAGAATTTCATGTATCAATTCTTTATATGTTGCATTTTTAAATGATGCCTGATTGACTTGATCGATTAATTCCAACTCCAAATAAGATTCTTTCCTTTTTTGTTCAGCTATCTTTCGTTCTGTAATATCTTGAACCATAGCTAAAAAAACTTTGTTCCCCTTAAAAGTGAAGTACTGAAGATTTACCTCTATTGGATAGCGGGTCCCATTTTTCCTTCTATGTGAATTCTCAAACTGAACTACTGGTATTTTGCCCGATACCAATGGAGCTATCATTTCAATAAATGTGTCCCTTGTAAAATTGTCTTTCAGGTCAAATGCAGTTAATTTGTACATCTCTTCTAGTGAATACCCAAGATTATCTTGAGCTCCTTTGTTCACATAGGTAAACTTTAATGTTTTCGCATCGAAGATGAAAGTTTCATGTATTGAATTCTCAATAATATGAATGATTGATTCCTGATCATCTTTTGCTTTTTGTCGTTCTATCCACATGCCAATTTGATTCCCTATAGTGGTCAAAAGTTCTAAATGGGTTGCATTGTAGATATCATTTTCCGTGTAGGATTGACAGGCAATAACTCCGATTGTTTTTCCAGAGGATAATAGTGGTGCTCCAATCCAACATTTGGTAGGTGGACCATATTTATCAAGTCCTTTTTCATGGTGGAATTTTTGTATGTTGTTATTGTTTAGAAGTATTGACTCCCCTGTTCTGATAATATATTCTGATAAACCGTTACCATTCTTTCGAATTATGGGGTCTTCCTCATTATCTTCATTATCCCCGAATAGGATAAAATTCAAGGATTGAGAGTCCTCAATTTGGCAGATGTAAAAATTAGAAACATCCATTAACTGTCCAATTTGGTCTCGAACAAATGTACAGAACTCTCTAATAGTGCCTCCTTCTAAATTCGATTTGAGTGCAATTTGGTGTGAAATATTCTTTAGTAACTCTGCTTTTTTTTGTGCAGTAATGTTTCGAACGATGTTCAATACTTCGTCTTTTCCATTTTTTACGATTCTACCTTCAAAATAATACTTATGATTTTTATAAGACGTGTCATGGTAGAATAATTGAACTTCTTCTGTTTCAATTGCTGACTGAATCAATGACAAGCACTCATCTCCTTGTTGAGGAGATAGAACATCTCGAATGTTAGCATCAATGAAGGACTCAACCGGCAGTATTAGTGTTCCAGGTGAAGCATGAAAGTCTTTTATTTCACCACTTCGATCCAATCTTAAAATCACATCAGGATTCGCTTGAATAAGAGCACGATTTCTTTCCTCACTTTTTCTTAAGGAAATTTCAGATCGGTTTCTGCTAATGAATGCGCCAATCTGGGTCCCAACAAACGTGAGGAGTTCGAGATCCTTCGTGTTATAAAGAGAACAGTCATCAAATGATTTAAGAACCATCAGCCCGACGAAAATATCGTCTTCTAATAAGGGAATGAGAACAATTGATTTTACCTCGTCTAATTTATTGTTTTCAAAATTATAGATGTCAAGATCTTCTTTACTTAACAACCAAGTTTCTTTCTGATCAATTAGTCGCTCTAACATCCTACATTGCATAACGCTTAGGACACTAACACTAGAGTTGTCTTTCTTGTTATTTACTACATTAATAAGAGGATCAAGGGTGTTGTTTTTTTCAATATATGAACAAACGCAAAAATTCTTAGCGTTTAGGACTGTGGATAAGTCTTTTCTTACCATGAATAAAAATTCTTTCTGGGAATTATTTTTATTCAAACTCCTTGCAATATTATTGATTACGCGCTCCCTTAATTCGGCTTCTTTTCTTTGGTTAATGTTAAGCCAGAACCCTACGATCTGTGAAGGTTCGCCTTTTTCATTGTACTTTAAACGGAATGAGTCTTGAATCCATATATAGGTTCCATTTTTATGTTTGAAACGGTATTCATGGCTAAATGTCCCATGAATAAAAAGTTGATCCAAATCTTTATAAACACGTTCAGAATCATCGGGATGAATTTTGCTAGCCCAGAACGAAGCATCCTCAATAAAGTCATTAGGCTCGTATCCCAATTGCTGTTTGACGTTTTCACTAATAAACGTTGCGCTAAAATCGCCAGTTGCTTTGGAGTTATGGAAAACCGCCGGGCTATAGTCAATTACTTCTTGCAGTTTCGTGCGGGTTTGCAGCAAATCTTCCTCGGCTAATTTTTTTCTTGTAACATCCCGAACGATTCCTATAATATGTGTAACATTATTCTTAACATCTTTTTTCGGATTTAAACGCTCCTCTATCCAAAGATACTTCTGGGTTGTTTTGTTTAGGAGACGATATGTTCTAGTAACCGAAGTACCATTGTATGCCTTTCTCTTCTTTTCGTCAAAGACTTTTCGGTCGTCCGGATGGACAGCATTTGACCAAAGCGATATATCTAGTAATAAATTTTTAGGCAAAAGTCCCGTTACTTGTTCAATTTGTGGGCTCATAAATTGAACGCGGCTAAGAAATAAATCTTTTAAATTAACTTCAACGATATAAACGATTTCATTCAAGTTATTGACGATGGTTGATAATTCACTTTTGCTCTTATTCAACTCATACACTGACGCCTCCAAATGCTCTCCTAGCATATTTATACCCGCGGCAAGAGCATCAAGCAATGAATTTTCATCCTCAATTTTAAGTCGTTCGCTAAAATTTTCTTTACTAAACTCCATCAAAACGTCAATGGCCTTATTTATTTTTTGTTCAGACATATTGAATGAAATTTGATTTAAGCCACTGAATGGCATCTTCTTGCGAGGTAAATAACTCAACAGGGATAGTAACTTTATTTATCTCGATCATAAAATTTCCTATTACCCTACTCACAGCTGAATTTACAACGATGGCACACGCGTAAAAATGTTGACAAGTCTCACTGGAAGAATAGTATTTTCGTGCTTCTAACGATGTACCCCGACACCCGGAAATATCAACCATCATAACACCTTTTTTATTCTCTAGGAAGTTTTTAGCAATTGCAATATTTTCAATAGCCGTGTCCAGATCATCATATGATCCTTTCTTGGAAAATTGCCTTATTAATTTGTCATCACCAAGAATAGTCACACTGTTCTTGGTTTCCTTATACTTAAGAATTGTGAGACCTGGAATTTTTAGTGTTTCACTCAAACTGATGTATTATAATATTAATAATACAGGATACTATGACAATTTTGGTTGCAAGCGAAATAATAGTCATGGATTGACCAAAATTTGTAATCATTTGCTTGAAAAATAAAGAAAACGATTTGTGAATGCCGAAAAACGAGTTATTATTTGGGTAAATCTTCAGTAGGGTTCTTTCCGAAGAAATCCTTATAAGAAGAAGAGAAATAAGGAAGACTATTGAATCCAGTTTTAAAAGCTATTTCGGAAATTGTCCCATAATTGGTTTTTATCAACTCGTTTGCTTTTCTCAATTTGTATTCTTTAATAACTTGAACGGTTGGTTTACCAATGATCCTTTTAACGTTTCGTTGCAAGGTTGATGGACTCATATTTAATCGATCTGCAATAAATCCCACGAGTAGATTTGGATTTTCAATGTTCTCTTCAAGTAATATCCAGAGTTTTTTAATAAAAAGAATATCTTGTGAGCAAATAGACGCATCATTTAGGTTTATACCTATAAGCTGTATAAACTTCTCTTGTTTTTTTAAGAGATTCTTTATTTTTATAAACAATTCCTTGAATTCGAATGGTTTGGTGATATAGTCATCTGCACCTAACTCAAGTCCATACAGTTTTGATTCCAACCCAACCTTAGCTGTAAGTAAAATTATGGGTAGTAATTCTGTTTTCGGATCACTTTTAATTTCTTTCAACAATTGAAAACCGTCCATTTCCGGCATCATGACATCAGAGACGACCAAATCGGGCCGTTGTTTTTTCATGATATTGACTCCTTCACGCCCATCTTTTGCGAAAATAACTTCATACCCATTCAATTCAAAAATGTCA
Source organism: Crocinitomicaceae bacterium (assembly GCA_047630755.1). Classification (GTDB taxonomy): domain Bacteria; phylum Bacteroidota; class Bacteroidia; order Flavobacteriales_D; family Crocinitomicaceae; genus UBA4466. The sequence goes on from JBLHYG010000017.1 coordinate 22,150, forward strand.
ATTAAACTTTCCCGTAACACTGGATCGTCTTCAACCAGCAAAATTTTATGTTTTTTAACTGAACTCATTATTTGGGTAGTTGGTTCGTTTATTATGGCTGTGTAAACTAAGTAAAGTTAAAATTACTTACCGTAGTAAACCCTCTTATAACGTCATTTGTTGATGATTTTAACTACTTCTTCAGATGAATTAAACTTATCTTTTTTTAAAAAGAGGGGGGTACATGATTGGCAATCAAACAAATGGTAGCTATTACTTAATACGAATTCTATCCTAGAATTACATAAACCTCTCAGTTCAACCGAGAGGCTTTTGTTATTAAAAGTTGTAGTTATTAAGATACAAGTATTCGAAGCCCATTCGGAGTAAGACAAGAATACCTGACATTTTCCCTATTTGAAACTGATTTTTATCATATAAATAATAGCACGTCTGAATTAATTTAGTGCTTTCAGATGTTAATTAAATCAGTCAAAATGAAAAACGTACTTATAACAACCGATTTATCAAAGAATTCAAAAAACGCCATGAACTACGCCATCAGTATGTTTGGTGTCAAGGATGTCAACTATGTATTATTAAACACATACCAAGATGTTTCATCAACCTCGACGGTTATGGTTTCAATGGTCGAGACTTTAAAGAAGGATTCAATTCGACATTTAGCAGAGCTGGAAAAAGAGCTTCTTGCTATATATAAAGGAATTAAAATTGAAAAGAGATCAATGTTTGGATCTTTAACCCGATGCATTGGAAAGCTCTCTGATGAACAAACTTTTGATTATGTAATCCTTGGAACCAAAGGACTTACAGGATTAGAAAGCTTTATTATGGGAAGCAATACTTTAGAGGTTATTAAGTCAATAAAAACCCCATTGCTCGTAATTCCCTTACATAGTGAGTATCGGGGATTGCATCGAATTGCATTTGCCGCTGACTATGAAAAATTAAAGAACGCTGATATTTTAATTCCAATGGCTAATCTTGCTAGACATACGGGAGCCGAAGTAAAGATTGTCCATGTATCTGAAGAGGATGAAGTTGCCGATGCGCCTCATGCCGAGCAGGGGTTTGTACTTCATGGCCAATTGGAAGACGTTAGACATCAGTATTTCACGGAGGTTAATGACAAAGTTACAGATGGATTGGAAGTCTTTATTAAAGAGAAAAATATTGAAATGATTGCCTTAGTAGCACACCAGTATAATTTCTTTGACCGTTTGTTTCACAGAAGCGTAACCAAACAAGTTTCAAAATTAGCGGACATTCCATTATTAGTCATGCACGAATAAGCATGAAATAAGGATTGATTAAAGTGAAAACAAAATCAAAGTTGAAAATTCCGAAATCTTTAATTCGTTCTTCAGTTCCTTTGCTTTTTTCAATCCCTTGTGAAACCATTGAATTGATTCTGTGTGGTTTCCATTTGCACTTGCGTTGTTTCCCAACTCGAAGTACATGTTTAAATTGTCACTTTGTGACTCGTTTACTACTTCCATAGTGTTTTTATTTAATGACACTTTTGTTAATCAAAGGTAATGCTAGAGGGTATGTTAATGCGTTAACTTAACATCATTAAATCTTTAACAATTATTGTATTGAAGAGCTAGAAGCGCAAGGATTTCTCTCAATAACTTAAAAATTTTTGAGAGTTAAGAAAAAGAAAAGCCCAGCATCAAACCCGGTAAATAGAGCCACATTTATGTGGTTCTTGCGCCCGAAACAATCAATGAATAGTGCCTCTGCGCCTTTTGCGGTTAAAAAAGAACCCAGCACACTCCTCTAGTAAAAGAAACTTAAAAAGCACAAAAAAACCTCTCCCAGCAGTAACTGAAAGAGGCCTTGGAAAGTCGATTTATTTATTGACAAGCTATTATAACCTGCTTATCATGTTCTTTAGTAATTTCCTGAATAAATTCACCATTAACATACAATTTAGCACCAACTTGAAGTGTTATTTGTCGCTGATAATTTGCTGATAAGGATCCCGATGTTGCGCCACTTGAATACCTGTATTCATATTTAACAGCTTGGTCACATTCATTTTTTAATTTGATGTAAATATATTCTCCAGGCTCGCCGTCAATAACAGTTACAGATTGATCAGAAGACATGGATACCATCCCAAATGCCGCCAAAGCAAGACACATAAACAGTAATTTTTTCATAGAATTTAATTTTACGTGCTTCAATATAAGTAGTTAAAAATCAAATCAAGCACCAGAATCGTTAAATCTGTAATTTGCACAAAGCCATTTCGTCTTATCTTTGTACCAAAGGAAATCATAATGACCGTAATCGGATTTGTAAAAAGTTTAGCGTATTCAAAGTTGACCTTGTCAGAATTGGCCAATCAATTGAACTCGAATGGATTCCGAAATTTTGATGGGGAGAATTATTCAGATCAAGACGTTCAAGAATTAATTCGACCGATCTTAACCAACAATTTGAATTATTCCAAAAAGGGCTTCGGATCTTGTGGGATTAATCGCGATCAAAATCCCTGTGGTGACGCCAGTGATTACTAGACGCGACTTTCTCTCCGCTTCTTACGAGCTAGTAATTCATCCTTTCTACTCCTAGTTCATAAGCTAAATATCATAACTGATAACTCCCGCTCTCTTAATTGAGAATTTCGTTATCTTAGCTCCAATGCAATTTAATCACATCAATACAGACCGTCTCATTTTAAGAGAGATTTCACAAAGCGTAATGGACTTTGTCTACAAAAATTATAGTGACAGCGGCTTGGCGCAATTCTTTGGATACAATTACGATCAATTAAAGTTGGAACGCGCGAAACATGAAAAAGGATTTTCAACGTTCAATAAAACCTTTCTTTATTTTCAATTAATCGATAAAGAATCAGAGAAAATAATTGGATGGTGCGGTTACCATACATGGTATTTGGATCATGCTCGCGCTGAAATTGGATATGGAATTACAGACACAGCATTCCGACAAAAAGGCCTAATGAGTGAAGCTTTGGATGCAATTATTCCCTACGGATTTAACGAGATGAAGTTAAACCGAATCGAGGCAATGGCCGCGGAATACAACACGGCCTCAATCAAATCCTTAGAACGGTATAATTTTATTAGAGAAGGCGTTTTAAAAGGACATTACTGGGACAATGATCAATACGAAGACTCAACGATTTTTGGACTTTTGAAAGAGGATTTTAAAGTGTAATTGTGTTCAAGGATTATGAAATCCCCCGAATGAGTATCAAATAATTTCATTTTCAATTCAGGTGCCTCCAACAAAGAAATGGAAACGAAAACGATACGACAGAAGATTGAAAAGGCAGGATGAAAAAAACGAAGAATAGTCTAAACCATTTGTGTGTTTCATAAAACGATGACCTCATAACTCCTCATTTATAATTTCTCTAGATTCCAACTTCTCAAAATCAAAAAGTTTTGTATCCAGCATGTGAGATGGATTAATATTCTTCATCGAGTTAAAAATCGAGGTGGATCTTCCCGGAAACTCATCGTCCCATTCTTTGATCATTTTCTTGACTTTTTTCCGCATCATGTTTTCTTGAGAACCGCACAACGTGCACGGAATAATCGGGAAATTCATCGCTTCTGAAAAAACTTCAATCTCAGATTCTTTGCAAAAAGCCAAAGGCCGAATCACCGTATGGCGGTCATCATCCGTTCGGTATTTTGCAGGCATTGTTTCAATCTTCGCACCATTGAATAAATTCATGAAAAACGTTTCGATCAAATCATCCCGGTGGTGACCCAAAGCAATTTTCGTAGCGCCAATTTCATCCGCAATAGTATACAAATTGCCGCGTCTCAAACGTGAACACAAACTACACATTGTGTTTCCCGGTTTGATTTTGTCGACGACAATGCTGTACGTATCCTTCTCAACGATTTTGAATTCAACGCCCAATTCGCTCAAATACTTCGGAAGAACTTCTTCAGGATAACCAGGTTGCTTTTGATCCAAATTAACGGCCACAATTTCAAATTGAATATCCGATTGCTTCTGGTAGTGCATCAAAACGTCGAGCATTGTATAGCTATCTTTTCCGCCAGAAAGACAAACCATCACTTTGTCGCCGTTTTCGATTAAGGAATAAGTTTGCCATGCATCCCACACATCTCTACGCAAATGTTTTTGAGCTCGAGTAAATAACGCTTCATTCTTTGCCATGGGACAAAGATAAAAAGTTCACTGTTATGGAGATTTATTTTTTGAATATTCCCGTCAATTTCGTGTGATCGAAGCGATCTATTTCGTACCTTAATTAGATGGGTAAAAATTCAGGCCACAAGAGCCATCATCATAATTCATCGAATAATATTCGCGTCGCATTTTTTCTGAATGTGGGATTCACGATATTTGAATTTATTGGTGGGATTTACGTAAACAGCGTGGCAATCATGTCAGATGCCTTGCACGATTTTGGCGATAGCCTGTCCTTAGGATTGTCCTGGTATCTTGAAGGGAAATCGAAAAAAGGGGCTGACCATAAATTTACCTTTGGTTATCAGCGGTTTTCGCTTCTCGGAGCCTTGGTCAACAGCGTCATTCTCATTATTGGTTCAATATTTATAATCATTGAAGGAATAGATCGATTGCGGCATCCCGAACTGTCAAATGCTGAAGGAATGTTGTTTATCGCATTAATTGGAGTGGCTGTAAATGGTTATGCAGCCTTTAAATTGAGTTCAGGGAAATCAATGAATGAAAAAGTGATCCGTTGGCACTTAATTGAAGATGTCCTCGGATGGGTGGCTGTCGTTATTGTTTCCGTCGTGTTATTATTTAAAAACATTCCATACCTCGATCCAGCACTTTCACTCTTAATAACGCTTTATATACTTTGGAATGTTGGGAAAAGATTAAGAGAGACCTTGAACTTGTTTTTAGAAGGAAGTCCTGTTGATCTTGACGTTGAAAAATTAAATTCCCGAATTCGTTCTCTTGATACCGTTATTTCATTTCATGATTTTCATTTATGGTCTCTCGATGGGGAACAGCATGTTTTTTCAATTCATTTAGTAATCTCCAAGGACAACTCCATTGACGAGCTAATCAAATTAAAAAAAGATATAAGGTTAATATTGAAGGAGTTTGAAGTAAACAGATGTACCATCGAAATTGATTTTGACGAAGAGGATTTACAAGGTCATGATTGATAAGTAGTTAATGCCATTCATCATTGAAATGAAGTGATTTATAATAAAAGTGGATATTTTTTCTAACCTAACTTCACTTTCTCTCGTTATACATAGTTACCAGAGGATTGTGAACCAAATTTTTATTTACTTTCGCCCTTTATTAATTTACTATGAGAGAAGTCTGTTTCTTACTGTTTACCCTTGTTCTTTTTGGAAGTTCTTTGGGACAGGTGTCTTCAGAAATTAATAGGTCTAGAATTCCATCTCCAGCTTTGTCAAAAGAAAAGCCAGGCACGATTGATTATTCATCCGAAGAAAAAATGTCTATTTGGTCGAGCGACTTTTCAAATCTGAATCAATGGACAATTGGTAATTCAGCTGGAAATTCCGCAGATTGGACCATTTCAAATGAACCTTATTTTTGGTGGTCGAACAATGATGATCTAGGATCCACTTCGGGGGGTGAGATGGCTTCGTTCAATTCCGATGCATTTGCCACAGCAGATAATCAAATTGAAAATAATGCCTGGATTCAGACAACAACCCCAATCAATTGCTCAGGTTCCAACGGTATCGAATTGACATTTGAGCAATTCTATTCCAAATGGACATCAAAAACAATTGTTGAGGTAAGTAATGATAACGGTCAAACATGGACAGACTTCGAAGTGAATTCAAGTATGATTGCAAACGAAGAAACCAACAATCCTTCATTAGTAACAGTGAACATATCTTCAGCCGCTGGAAACGAACCGTATGTATTAATTCGCTTGCTTTTCCTTTCCAATGATGTCTCTGATGGCGGAACGGATAATACGGCTGGTGTCGCTTGGGATTATGGTTGGATCATAGATGATTTTAACGTTAGAACATTACCGAACAACGATGTTGCTTTGTTAGATGCTTGGCATGCTGATCTTTCGGTGGGGTATGAATACTCTATGGTTCCTTTGGATCAAGTTCGAGAAATGGTGCCAACGTTGGTCGTTCAAAATCAAGGGAGTATGCACCAGAATGTAGATTTTGAATGCGTTATTTCAGGAGGGTCTGGAGTGATCAATACTTTAATTGTTAATCATACTGTAATGTTTGGAAATACAGATACTTTGGTTTTCAATACAGGATTTACGCCAACCGCGATAGATGAATATGAGGTTTCATTTTCAATTCCAATGGATGACGATCCAAGTAATGATTCAATTGAAGCACTGCCATTAAAGGTGAGTGATTTCGTTATGGCGCATGATTATAACACAACGAGCACTTACGGTTGGAATCCTCAGTCTACAAATCCAGCAATTGTTGCATTGGCAAGCGGAGTTCATTCTTGGGGGAACCTGTTTGAAATGGAAGAAGATCAATACATGTATAGTGTTGGGGTCGAGTTTGCAGAAGGCACAACGGAATGGTTAAATGTTAAGGTCCGAGTTCAGGAAGTAGAGGTAGGCGGTACAATCCAAGGGCCACTTACTTTAATTAATGAAAAGTTCCGTACTATTCCTCCAGCACAAATTGGAAATGGAATAACAAATATTTCTTTTGCTACACCTTCATTATTACTCGCAGGTCGAACGTATATCGTTGATGTGATCAAAGTAGATACACTGACAGTTAACCAAGCCTTGTTTTTAGGAGGAAGTTCAATTGGATCTGAAGATGATGATTTTTCCACAGTAGCTTATGGGCCTTACGGACCTGGTTTTAGCGTAAATTATTTTACGAATTGGTCATTTGCACCAACCGTGAGAGCAAATTTTAGCCAAGAACTTTCTTTAGAAGAAGAAGCTACAAGCGAAATTTCAATTTTCCCGAATCCATCAACTGGAAGTGTAAATATCGTTTACGAAGGGGCCGATGAAAAGACAGTTGAAATTCTAGATCTCTCGGGTAAAGTTTTATATTCTGGGAAAATGATTTCAGAACTGTCAATTGATCTGTCTGCTTTTGACGCAGGACTCTATTTCATCTCTGTTTCCGACGAATCATTTTCAAGCCTAAAACGAATCGTTCTCCAATAACGGAACAATCGTAAAATTGTAAATTCAAGCGTTCGATTAATTTCCATCTCTATTTTATTTTACTTTTGTCATCAAAATAATGATGAAATGAAAGCATATGTTTTTCCAGGTCAAGGAGCTCAGTTCTCAGGAATGGGTAAAGACCTTTATGACAATTCAGATATCGCGAAAGAAATGTTCAGCCGCGCGAATGAAATTTTAGGATTTGATATCACTAAAATCATGTTCGAAGGATCTGACGATGAATTAAAAGAAACGAAAGTTACGCAACCCGCAATTTTCTTACACTCAACAATATTAGCAACCGTTCTTGGTGACAGCTTTAAGCCAGATATGGTCGCAGGTCACTCATTGGGTGAAATCTCATCGCTTGTTGTCAATAAGACATTGAGTTTTGAAGACGGTTTGCGCTTAGTGTCCAAACGTGCTTTGGCAATGCAAGCAGCTTGTGAAAAAGAACCTTCAACAATGGCGGCCATCTTAGGATTGGATGATAATGTTGTAGAGGAAATTTGCGCAGGTGTTGATGGAGTAGTTGTAGCGGCAAATTATAACTGCCCAGGTCAATTGGTGATTTCAGGATCTGTTCCCGCTGTTGAAAAAGCATGCGAGGTAGCTACAGAGGCAGGAGCGCGTCGTGCGTTACTATTGCCAGTTGGAGGAGCATTTCACTCTCCACTCATGGAGCCAGCGAGAGAAGAGCTTGCAGCGGCAATTGAAGCCACTGAATTCAAGACACCAATTTGTCCGGTGTATCAAAACGTTGTTGCCTGTGCAGTAACAGATCCAGCCGAGATTAAAAAGAATCTTGTTGCCCAATTGACAGCTCCTGTTCGTTGGACACAAACAATGCATTCAATGATCGCTGATGGAGCAGAGGAGGTGATTGAAGTTGGTCCGGGTAAAGTTTTACAAGGATTGTTTAAGAAAGTAGATCGAAAATTCCCTACATCAAGCGCAGCTTTGGCAATCGCTGAATAAAAAATAACTTTTTTTCAGGAAAAATAATCTTTCTGAAACGCAGTCATACAGAGTCCTGATGGTAATTTAATTTACTGGTCAGGACTTTTTTTATGCAATTTTTATGGAATTGTTTGTGCACACACATCTTATTACCAAACAAGGATACTAGAGCACTAACTCAATTAAAAAATAGAAATTATGAAAAAGTTAATTATGATCGCAGCGGTGTTACTCAGTGCAGGACAACTGATGGCACAACAAGCATTAGGAGATGTAATGGGAATTGTCGTTGATGCAAAAAAACAACCTGTTGTCGATGCCCATGTATTTATAGATGATGGAATGAACCGTTACCAAGTAAAAACAAACTTAGATGGAAAGTTTAAGATTGCTGCAATTCCAGCTGGATCTTACATGTTGAACATTCGTCAGTTGAAAGATACGATGCCAAATATCGCGGTAAATGTGCCGATGAATGGTTTTGATAACCTCGGAGAGATTACCTTCACTGGAGGGTACCAGCTATTGGATGGTGCGGTGGTTACAGCTCAATTGGATAAAGTTCGATTGATCAATGGAAACCTACCCGTGGCAGAATTAACGGCAGAACAAATTGGTCGCAGCCCGGTAAAGTTTGACATCAAAAAAATGGTAATTAGTATGTCGAGTGATGTGCGTCAAACTGAAGATGGAGAATTGGTATTCCGTGGAGCACGTAAAGGCGATATGATTTATATCATCGATGGTGTTAAAACACGAAATGCAGGAAGTGTACCTTCTGTTTCAATCGGTAGAATGCAATTATACACAGGTGGTTTGCCTGCAAAATATGGTGACACGCTTGGTGGAGTTGTAGTAATGGAATCTAAAAGTTACTTTGACTTATACAGAGCTTGGCAATCAGAGCAATTGAAGGCGGGAAAAGATATTTAGCTCTAGTAAGGCTTCCGCTTTCATAAAAGGGGTCCGTTAGTTGCTGGACCCCTTTTTCAAAATTTAAAATAGGCTATTAAGAGCTAGAAAGACTAAGAGTACTTGTAAGGCTTGAGCTATTAAAGGATTTGAATTATCAGATCCTTTTTTGATTTTTAGAAACGCTGTGCTTTTCGATTACTATTGAATCTCATTTCATTGTGTTTTTTTTAACCGCGGAGGCGCAAATCGCTCTTGGCTTTGCCAAGAACTAGACGCAATTGAAGCCAATAGTTGGAGAGCCAGGTTACAGTCCTTTCGGGTCGTCTGTGTCAATTATAATTGTCAACATGAAATAACATTGTTCCGATGCTATTCAGGATCCTTCTGTTTAAGCCTCTAGCAAGTGCTGTTGTCCTAACTTTTTGGACCTTTAGGTCTGCGTCACCATAGGTCAAGAGTGCTAAATATTCTACTCCGCTTTGTGCCCTTGCGCCTCCGCGGTTAAAATCAGAAAACCTCAAACCCCGAACCCAAACCTACTTCGTCACCTTCACAAACTCCTTCAGAGCCTGCTCATTTTCTTTCTTCAAAATCATCAAACGGTCTTCACTCTGAATCACGATATATCCCTTTAAGCTATCAATAACCGCAGTCTTATCATTTTCAATATTGATAATACAATCCTCCGTGTTAAAGATGTGTGTGTTCGCACCAATCGTTGAATTCCCTTTATCGTCGTGGTTCAAATGAGAATTCAAACTTCCCCAAGTTCCCAAATCAGACCAATCAAAATTAGACAAAACGATATCTATGTTTTTGGCATGTTCCATAACCGCAAAGTCAATTGAGATATCTTCACAAACTTCAAAGCAATGATCCACTTTTTCTTGTTCATTCGATGTATTGTAAAAGCTCAAATCACCCGCAAATAAATTGTACAGCTCGGGTTGAAATTCTTTCAAAGCATTTAAAACCGTCGCCGACTTCCAAATAAAAATTCCAGAATTCCAATAGAAATTTCCAGCATCCAAAAACGACTGTGCCGTAGCCAAATCTGGTTTCTCTCTAAATTGATCTACTGCAATTACATCATTCGGCTGCGATCCTTTCGATGAATCAAATTCGATATAGCCATATCCAGTATCAGGTCGGATAGGTTTAATTCCAATTGTAGCAATTCTTCCCTGCGCTGAAGCTTTAAGTCCTGTATTCACAGTTTCAGCGAAGTTGTCTTGTTGAATTATCAAATGATCTGCGGGCGAAACGATTAAGTTTGCGTTTGCATTTAAAGCGTGAATTTTCGCTGCAGCATAAGCGATACAGGGCGCCGTGTTTTTCCGCTGAGGTTCACATAAAACTTGATCTGGAGTTAAATCTGGCAGTTGCTCAAGCACCATTTCTTTGTAATCCGTGTTTGTTAAGATGTAAATATTCTCAACTGGAGAAACGTACAACAAACGCTCATACGTCATTTGAAGAAGGGATTTACCAATTCCTAAAACATCTAAAAATTGTTTTGGTCGCTCTGGAGTTGACATAGGCCAAAAACGGCTTCCAATTCCCCCCGCCATGATCAAGCTATAATTATCTTTCATTCTATTTTTTTTACTTGTGCCAATGCACTTATGAGATACCGTTTGTTGTTTGAATTATCCATGCATACGTAGCGCGTGCGCCGAAGGTTTCCTTTCGTGAAGTTCTTACCGCTTAAGCTAAAAACACTTTTAGATGGCAGTTCCTCCAATAAAATCAATCCCTCCACGGGTTTGTCATATTTGATAAGAACACGAGACAAATTTTGATCTGTACAGGAGGACGCTTTCACATTTATCAATGAATTCAACAAGACATCAGAAACATCTTTTGGCAAATTGCCGCTTTCAATTACGGGATAAATCATTTTTGAATACGTCAATTGCCATTCCTTACCATGTGGTTTAACGCGCCCCTTGTACTCTTCAAATGTAACGAGATGCGCAAACTCATGAATTGTTGTAATCAAAAAGGAATAAGGGTTTAAGTCACCATTTACAGTGATTTGATGCAAACCATCTCGGTTGGCACGGAAATCACCGAGCTTTGTTTTCCGCGGCTTCGCAACTCTAAACTTAACAGGATATTTCACCAAAAGTTCAACAACGATTTCAATGAAATTCGCGGGTAAATACTTGGACAGTACCAATCTATATTTTTCCTTTTTCTTACTCACTCAGTTCCAAAATTAGAGATAATATTATCGAATAAGATGAATTTGACAAGAATAAATTGTCATGAAAAAAAATACAGTTAACTTAGCCAAGTGCTAGCAATGCTTAGAAATATCGGTAAGTATGTCCAAATGCTTTGGATTGTATTCTCTCGCCCAGAGAAATGGAGCGTTTTCCGTGTTCGCTTGTTTGAAGAAATACAAAGAATTGGGATCAATTCAATCCCCATTATTGGAGTAATGTCTCTTTTTATGGGAGGAGTTATAGCCCTTCAAACTGCCGCTAATATGGACTCTCCTCTTTTACCGGATTATACGATTGGCTATATTACACGTTCAAGTACTATTTTAGAATTTTCGCCAACAATTATGTCGCTAATCTTAGCAGGTAAAGTTGGATCTAATGTCGCTTCTGAGATTGGCACAATGAAGACCACAGAACAAATTGATGCTCTAGAAATAATGGGAGTCAATAGCTTAACATATTTAGTAATGCCTAAAATTTTAGGTGCTGTATTCTTTTTCCCAGTTTTAATCATTTTCTCAATGGGACTTAGTCTTGTTGGAGGTTGGTTGTCGTTAATCATGAGTGGTTTAGCTTCTACTGAAGTTTATAATTTGGGAATCAGAACGGATTTTGAAATGGGCGACATCTATTACGCACTAACCAAAGGTGTTACGTTCGCATTTTTGATCGTTTCAATCTCCGCATTTTATGGATATTATTCTAAAGGTGGAGCTGTTGACGTTGGTAAGTCAGCAACGAAAGCTGTTGTCACAAGTAGTATTGCGATTCTAATTGCCAATTTCTTGCTTACTCAAATGATCTTACTATGATAGAAGTAAAGAACATTAATAAGTCATTTGCTGAGAATCATGTATTGAAGGATATTACTTCAAACTTTGAAAAAGGTAAAGTAAATCTCATCATTGGTCAATCAGGACAAGGTAAATCTGTTCTTACCAAGTGTATTGTAGGATTGCATGAACCAGATACTGGGTATGTTCTATATGATGATAGAAACTTTACAACAATGGACCGTAAAGCAAAAGTATCTGTTCGTAAAGAGATCGGAATGCTTTTCCAAGGGTCAGCCCTGTTTGATTCCATGACAGTTCAAGAGAATGTAATGTTCCCTTTAACCATGTTCACGAAAATGACGAGAAAGGAAAAACTCGATCGTGTGAATTTTTGTTTGGATCGTGTGAATCTTGAAGGTACAAACATGTTGTTTCCAGCGGAATGTTCAGGAGGGATGCAGAAACGGATCGCAATTGCCCGAGCAATTTCAATGAATCCTAAGTATTTGTTTTGTGATGAGCCGAATTCTGGACTGGATCCAAAAACGGCAATCGTTATTGACAACTTGATTAAGGAGATTACCTATGAATACGACATTACAACTGTTGTTATTACACACGATATGAACTCCGTAATTGAAATCGGTGACAACATCTTATTCATTCACAACGGACGCAATTGGTGGGAAGGTGATCGCAAGTCGATTATAACAACAGACAATCAGGAAGTCCTTGATTTCGTTTATGCATCTAATTTCATGAAAGAAATTAGAACATCAATGCAGGCCTCGCGTAAATAAGAATTTCACCTCTCTTTTATTGCTTCAATCCTTCTTTATAAGTTGCCAATGCTCTTTCTCGCGCAAATTTATGCTCCACAATCGGTGTCGGATACTCAAATGTGTTAAGATCTGGAAGCCACTTGTTGATGTAAATGTATTCCTTGTCGAATTTTTTTTGTTGTTCTGCTGGATTGAAAATCCTGAAGTAGGGGGCAGAATCACAGCCAGTTCCAGCGGCCCATTGCCAATTTCCCACGTTGGCAGAAAGGTCATAATCCATTAATTTTTCAGCGAAATACGCTTCTCCCCAACGCCAATCGATTAACAAGTGCTTGCAAAGAAATCCCGCGGTAATCATTCGAACGCGATTGTGCATAAGGCCGGTAGTATTTAATTCTCTCATTCCAGCATCTACAATCGGATATCCAGTAGTTCCGGTGCACCATCTTTTGAATTCATCTTCATTGTTTCGCCATTGAACGAAATCGTATTTACGTTTAAAGTTTGAATGTGCTGAATCGGGGAAATTGAATATGATTTGCATGAAGAATTCCCGCCAAATGAGTTCACTTAAAAAGGTAGACCCCAAATCCTGTTTAGAGACAAGTTGACGAATGCTGACTGTTCCAAAGCGAAGGTGAGTGCTTAGATTACTCGTTCCTTTGACGGAAGGGAAATCTCGGGTTTCCTTATAATCTGTAACCACAGAAAGATCGAATTCAGGAACCTTTAGATCCGATTCAGTAAAACCAAGGGATTCTAATTTTTGAATATTAAAATCGCTCTGCATCAAGTTCGAGACGCGCAATTCTTTTGGAGAATCACTCTCCTTATACAGTGTGAGCCATTTATTCTTGTATGGCGTAAAAACAGTATAGGGCGTCCCGTCATTTTTTAAGATATCGTGTTCTTCAAAAATGACTTGGTCTTTGAATGAATATGTCGGAATGTTTTTTGAACTAAGAAACTCAGTAACTGCTTTATCTCTATTCAAGGCATACGGCTCATAGTCCTTGTTAAAATAAACGTTCTCAATGCTGTATTGATTCGCGAGTTGTGCCCAAATTTCATCTGTCTTTCCATGGAGGCAATTGATGGATGCACCATGCGCTTGAAGTTCTTTATTCATGGAAGACAAAGTGCTGTGAATGAATGTAAGTCGACCATCGTTTCGAGGAAGGTCTTCTAGAATTTCAACGTCAAAAATGAAGATCAACATCACCTTTTTGTTCGCCTCAAGCGCTTCTGTTAGACCAACGTTATCATGAAGTCTTAAATCCCTGCGAAACCAAAATATTGAAATGTTTTCCTTCACTGTTTTTGTATTCTATGTAAGTTCAATTGTATCGATTAGTAATTCGAAACGCTCATTTTTCTTATTCGATATAAGAATTGAAATTTCCTCTATTGATGAAGATTCGAAATTCGACATGGGTAGTTTTCTGCCGCGGAAACTCGGGTACATATCGGAAAGTTTAATATCGACTGTTTCCCATTCGTTCTTTGTTTTAAAGGTAAGAATGTATGAATAGTAATCGCCCGACTTTGCTTTCACCCTCAATTGATAATTCTTTGAATCACCTTTAACACGTAATGAAATCTTAGTTTTCCCATTAATGGATTTCTCATCAAATGGGTACCGTATTGATGCAAAACCTCCATTGTTTGCCGTTGAAACATTGCCAGAAAACAAGCCGAATCCATCGTCGTTTATAACGATAGTGGAATTTGAGACGCCACCCATAACGCCATCGTTTAGAACGTACCAATCATCTGCCTGAGATTCTTTACTGAAGTTGTATATCATTGAGTCAAGATTTGCTTGAGATTCTCCGCAACCAAGGAGGGTAAAAAGAGCGAGGTGTAGTATCAACATTTTTTTTCTTTGAAAGATCATTCCGTAATTTCTTCTAGCGGCTTTCAATTAACCGGCTTCTTCTTCCTTTTTTATAAGATCTAAAATGTCCTCTGCCTCTTTAACGAGCGCGTCACTCGCCGTTCGGTTTGTCTTGGACATGTGGAACGATTCTTCCATTTTGCTCTTGTAAGCCGCTTGAAGCTTTTCCTTTTTCGTTTTTCGTTTAAAGAATCCCATTGTGTTTAGTTTTTAATGGCGTTTAATAAATCATCTGAAAGAGGAGTCGTCTTTGGGGAGAAAATTTCTTGAAGGGCTCCTTCTTCATTGACCAAATATTTTTGAAAATTCCACTTCACCTTTGAGTCAATGGAACCATTCAGTTTGCGCTGCGTAAGCCAGGCATAAACCGGGTGTTGATTCGAACCTTTTGTGTCTAATTTTTCAGTTATTGGAAATGTAACACCGTAGTTGACACTACAAAAACTCTGTATTTCGTCTGCGTTCCCTTTTTCTTGATATCCAAACTGATTGCAGGGTAACCCAATGATAACAAGGGTATTTTTTTCTTGTTCGTACAGTTTTTGGAGCTCTTCGTATTGATATGTAAACCCGCACTTCGAGGCCACATTTACAAATAAAATCTTTTTCCCTTTAAAGCTAGATAGGGAAAGTTCAGACCCATCCAATGCCTTAACCTTAATGTCATAAAGACTTGTTTTTGGCGCTTGAACTGATTTTATTTTTGGAACAGTTCCTAATGTAAATAGATCGAATATGCCCATAGTTGAATGTAATATTTTTGCTGTGATCAATAAATTGTTTAATGATTTACATGTAAAGTTAAACAAAATAAATTAGTATTTACTTTTCTTGTATGTTTTGATTTAATAGACCAATGGCCGATTCCAATTTATTTAATTTGAATTTGTGCATTGCATTAGTCAAAATGACGGTCAGTACAATGACTTTTCGAAGTATCAATCGACGCGTTTAAGATTCTGACTTGTCAATTAATCGACCGTCTATCTCTTTGGATGGATTGACGCCAAGTTTCTTTAGGTCTTGAATACGTTTCGTTAAGTTTCCAGACCCGTCAACCATTTTGTTCATGGCATCTTTATACGTTTTACTTGCAGTATCCATTTGACTTCCAAGTTTCAAAAGATCATCTGTAAATCCAACAAACTTGTCGTAAAGGTTTCCTGCTTGTCGCGCTATTTCCTCCGCATTTTTATTCTGTAAATCTTGTTTCCAGATGTATGATATCGTTCGAAGTGTTGCCAACAGCGTAGATATCGAAACAATTACAATATTCTTATCCAATGCTTTTTCAAACAAACCTTGATCTTCTCGTAAAGCCAAAGTCAAAGCAGGTTCGTTGGCCACAAACATTAAAACGTAATCTGGAGAATTGATATCATGGAGTTTTTGGTAATCCTTCCCTCCAAGTAATTTTAAATGCCCATTAATGCTGTCCAAATGCTGTTTTAGATACAGTGCTTTTTGGTCTTTATCATCTGTGTCGTGGTAATTACTGTAAGCTGTCAATGATACTTTTGAATCCAGAATAAGATTCTTACCGTCCGGTAGATTGATAATATAATCCAAACGTTGGTTGCTGCCGTCCTCGGTTTTTAAATTCGTTTCCTTAGAATAATGTATGTCCTTTTGAAGTCCTGCTTTTTCCAAAATTGATTCAAGCTGCATCTCTCCCCAATTTCCTTGCACTTTGGAATCTCCACGTAAGGCTTGCGTTAAACTCCTTGTTTCCTGAGTAATCTCCTGATTCAAATCCCGCAACATTTTCAAGTGCTTATCCAATGTGGCAGAGCGCTCAATACTCTTTTCGTTATTGTCTTCAACTTTCTTTTGAAACTCACTGATCTTTTCCTTCAACGGATTCAATATTACGTCCAAGTTCTTCTTGTTTTGATCCGTGAATTTACTTGTCTTTTCGTCTAAAATTTTATTGGCAACAAGTTCAAATTCTTTTGTGAATTTCTCTTGCAATGATTCCAGTTCTTCTTTTTGATCCCGAATTTTTTCTTCAAGCGCGTGGTACCTACTTTTCCATTCTGTTGCACTTTTCAATTCATTTTGATGTGCCTCTCGCAGTTGATAAAGATCCGTTTTAGAGGATTCCAAATCAACTCTTAAGTTCTGGGCAGAATTTTCTAAAGTTGCATTGTCAATTTTGAGTTGTTGCATTGAATCACCAGCTTCAATTGTTGAAGACGGTATAAGTTTAGCAGCCAAAAAACCAATAATTCCACCGGCGATTAAACCAATGATTAAAAGAATGTAATCCATGGCCTAAAAGTAAGCAATATAACCGAAATGAATCTTCCCGTTACTGAGAAGAATCGGATTGTTAAGCTGCTTTCCAAGGGCATAAGAAATAGAGAAAACTCCCAGATTTGTTCTAAATGAGAACCCCGCTCCAAAGCCAAATGGAGTGTCATTGTAGTAATTGGTTACGTTATTTTCATACCACGTTTGATCTGCGAATGCAAAAACATGCGAGTTCTTGTCCAACAGGAACCTGTATTCTAAAACGGTAGTGCTTCGAGTCGTTGCAAAGAGTTCGTCCTCGTTAAACCCTCGTTGTGCATCGAGCCCTCCAAATCGGAACAATTCGTTTTCAAAAATAGCATCGGCAGAATAAAATTCAGTGACGTTATTAATTCGCAGGATGTGCCTTTTATGCAGCGGGATGAAATATTCCGCATCTACAATCCCCCTAAAAGTGCCCGACTTTATTACTTGAGCAGAATCATTTATTTGTGACTTTCTATTTCCTGCGGATGCTGTTATTTTTAAGTTGAAACCTCTTGTCGGATTGGGTAAATAATCGACCCGTGTAGAGACATACGATAGCCCATAATTGTTTGAACTAACGCTTCCAAGTTTACTAAATGTTGGATTATTCAATCCTCCTTCCAATACGTCAGATGACAAATTTTGATAAAAAGCCTTCAAGTAATTTCCACGCTTTAAAAAGTACTGGACGCCAATTGTCGAGTTCAACTCTAGAAATGAAGTGTCACGTTTGTAAAGATCAAAAGTTCCATCGATCCCAAAAGAAGTGTTGAAAAGGAAGGGGTAATTCAAATGCGATTTAAGGGATTGGGTTTTGTCTCGAATACTTTGCCATCGAATATCTAGAAGTTCACCTCTTTTTAACAAATTGAGAAGTTTTAAATTCAACTCACCTGTAATGGTAATTTTTTCGGTGGCAGGGTCAGGTTGCAAACCAACGATTCCATTAAAGGAACTAATCGGAATGGATTTTAAGTACAAGTAAAGCTCACACCCCTCCTTTGTATAAAGTATTTCATGGGCTTTTATCTCTTGTAAAAAAGGGATTTGAGCAATGCGATCTGAAATGGTTTTTAGTTTCGATTCATCAAAAAGAGCGCCTACTTTAATGTCTAAAAGACTTGATACAAATTTTTCCGACACGGATGAATCGCCCTTGATATGGATGTTTTGCCAGGTATTGAGCTTTCCTTTTTCGATTTTAATATCCGCTTTCAAAACGTTGTTAATGATTTGGTGGTTGCTTAATTGAATCGCCACGAAAGGATATCCATTGTTTAGATAGGCGTTGTGAATTTTAGAAAGAAGAGCACGCACTTCACGCGGCGTAAATTCGAGATTACTGATCAATTTTTCATTGATGCGCTCATACTTCCTGATGAATTCAAGCTCTTTCTTGCCAATACTCAATTCTGAACCATTGAATTTCGGTCCTAACGAGAAGGCGATAATTGCCCTTTTATCTGATTCGTAAAAAATACTATCGACGGATGCTAATAGATAGCCTTTAGAAATTGCGCTGTTCTGAAGCTCTGATGTATAGTTAATTGCACTTGTACTATCTTTAAATTGCGTGCTAGGATTCTTGATGAAACTCTTGTAACTGGTGTTCTTGTACACTAGTGTGTACTTTTTTTGACCGTAGCCTAAAAGAGGCAGGCAAAATATGAAAATCAAGTAGATTGTGCGCATCGGAGTTTCTAACGGTATGAAAATTAGTTTATTTCAATAAGAATCAGTCATCATTCTCATCAAAAAGTGTAATTATTTTTGATGCGACCGTTATGCATTAGCATATTAGTGCTTTAATTCTTAAAACCTTAAACTATGAAAAAAGTATTCGCCTCCGTTACATTGGGATTGATTCTAACCGTTGTGATTGCTTCTTGCGGGCATAAAAAGAACCACAAACCATGCGAGTCCTATGGAAATAAAAGTGGTAGCGTCGAGCATGTAAACTCTGAAGAAATCCCTTCTTAACGATCACATTCATGTTAATAACTGATTTAATAGTAAGCTTGCTGTAACTTTTGTTAGGTGAAAATTGTGTTTTTTGAGATTTAGCTCGATTCCCAGTGCTGTTATGTTTAATGCGTTTTAAGCTGCTGTTATTCATTGATTTCTAACTTTTGTAGGGGGGTATGTGGATAAGATTATTTCAACGATTATACAATTTATCGTAGATTTGTCGTTATATTGTATACAACAACAATCTTATAAGAACCTTAGTATTAACATAAAACCAACCGACATGAAGAGAGTATTGGCATTTGCATTTTTAGGTTTGATCTTGACAGCAGTAGTAGCTTCTTGTGGATCATCTAAAGGTGGACACTGTGATGCATATGGGAACAAGAGTGGGAGCGTAGAGAACGTAGATGATTCTCAACTTCCGTCTTAGGTAACCTATAAAGACATTATACCCTTTTACTCTACTCGAGTGAGAGGGTTTTTTTATGCCCTAACTTTTATGGACAAAAAAAGCCGTTTCGATTGAATCAAAACGGCTTTGAGTAATTTGTTCGTTTATCTATGCGTTAACTATTACGTAGTTAACAAAGTAATTTGAAGGTACTGAAGGTATCAAAACATAGTTCTCAAGAGTTCTTGATTCATCACATCCATTGTTGCATTCATGAACAGTAACCGTATAAGTTACTATGAAATTAATGTCATCAAATACAACGTTTCTCTCAACCCATGCGTCACATCCGATCACAACTGGATTAGCAAGTATTGAATATGCACCATAATTAACTGGGGCTTTTGATTGTCCTCCATCAAAACTTACTTCAAAGTTACTTGCATAACTATCGGTTCCGTTGATATGATAATCTCCTCCCATGCTACCCGTCATTTGTCCTGCTGAAGGATAGATCACAACCAGTTGATCAGCATTGTTAGGATTCGTAGCGATTACAGCTCCAGTAGACATGTCATCTGTATCTAAATCACAGCCTTTGTTACAAGAAACACTTAAAAGTGCTATAGCGATAATGGCTATTGATAGAGTAGCTAATTTTTTCATAGTTGGTTGATAGTTAATTATTTCTTGATCGTAAGAGGAGCTAAATTATCTAATTTTTACGACTTAAAAAATTATTTCTTCCTTAATTCAAAGTTCTGGCCTAAATAGATACGCTTAACTTGCTCATCGGCAGCCAATTCTTCTGGTGTTCCTGACTTTAAAATTTCACCTTCTGAAAGTAAATAAGCACGATCTGTAATCGATAACGTTTCTTGAACATTATGATCCGTGATCAAGATTCCAATATTTCGTGTCTTCAATTCTGAAATGATGCTCTGAATATCTTCAACTGCAATTGGATCGACACCTGCGAAAGGTTCATCCAATAGAACAAATTTAGGATCTGTGGCCAAAGCTCTTGCGATTTCTGTTCTCCTTTTCTCACCACCAGACAATCTGTTTCCGAGGTTTTTCCGAACGTGGTTCAAACTAAACTCATCAAGAAGTTGCTCCAGGCGTTTTTTCCTATCCTCTTTGTTTAATTTACCCATCTCCAAAATAGCCATGATATTGTCTTCTACACTCAGCTTTCTAAAAACAGATACTTCTTGAGGTAAATAGCCAATTCCTAGCTGAGACCTCTTGTACATAGGAAATTGAGTGATTTCAGTTTCATCTAGAAAGACTTTTCCTGAATCAGGCTTTACCAATCCAACTATCATGTAGAATGAAGTTGTTTTACCAGCTCCGTTTGGCCCTAGTAATCCAACTATTTCACCTTGGTTCACTTCGATAGATACGCCGTTTACAACATTTCTACCTTTGTACGATTTCTTAATAAGCTCTGTAAATAACTTCATATCTCATTTTTAGAAATTCAACGCGTAACGTGCGCGAATTCCAAAGTTACTAATATGCGTAACCTTAATATTTGGTTCTAGGTGTGTTAGTCTCCAGAAGACATCTACGCGTCCAACAGCGAATATATTCTCAATTCCCATTGCTACTTCAACGTAAGGTGTATTGCCGAATGTCTTCGTAAAATCCGGAAGTCTCATCTCCGCAGTATGTCGGTCTGAAATGGCTCCAAATGCAATTCTACCGGTTGTCACCAATCTCCACTTTAATTTTTTAATCAAAGGAATACGATCCAAAAACAAACCGTCCCAATGGTTTTCAATCAACCCACTAACGTATCGATCAGAAATAAATTCGAAAAAGTTCATTTTATTAAAAGTATTCAATTGCAACCAATACGATTGATTGCCTGCGTGAATGTTTAAAAATGGATACGCAGCATTTCCAAAAATCACTCCGGCATTTAGACCATACCGAATCCTACCTAAAATACCTATCCGGGTATTGTGTTCAATAAACAAATCAACTTTTTGATAATTGTAATCAGCGCCTAGCAGTCCTTTTATTCCAAAAATCCCTTGGATGGATATTACGGGATACTTCGATCGAATTGAAGTTCTGTCAAAAGAACCGGATAAAAATTCTTCGTCCTTCGCCCATCGGTAACGCGCAATAAATTCACTGGTTTGAATTCGGGTAATCGTATCGTCGATGCCAGTTATTAAATTTGGTTTTAAATAATCTACGACACTGTTTTCAAGGGTTTTGTATTCTTTCCATTCAAAGCCTCCATAGATAACAACGTCTTTTCCAAAGTCCTTCTCCAAATTGATCCCTGCTCTCTGAACGAACGTTAACTTGTCTAAAGGCCCTGTTCTCAAAAGGGTTCCAAAAGTAGATCCAACTGCTGCTGCTGTTGGGGATTGACCTATTTGCTCAATGTCATAATTGTAGAACGCTGTGAGCATTCCACGTTTTTTTGGGGTAATATTGAACCTGGTAGATAGACCGTATTTGAATTGTTTGTCCTTAAAACCATAGGCCAGTCGACCACCAAATTCTATTCGCTTACTGAAATTATTAGACGTTCTAAGTGCAACGGCAGTTCTAAATCCTTCAACGGGATTTACCGTTATCAAGGAGAAAGCAGATCCTACCTCAACTTTACCCAGTGGGTAATAACCCGTCGTCGCGAGGTAAATTACATTCTTAAGTGCTTTGAAAAAACTGACTTCGTTCAAGGAGTCAATCATGTTATCAATTCCCTGTTCTTGTTCGCTCAAGGGTTCATGCCTAATCGCAGCCCAATATTCATCAGTCCGATGGTCTGCACTATCAAGCATTTCAACCGTACTGTTTGATTTGTAGAAATCAGGTGGGCGAACTTCGTTGATGATATAATTCTCTCGCGTTGAATGCCTTCTTCCATAAAAGCCATAAACTTTCGCCTTTTTGGCAATTTTCAAATCAGCAATCATCTTTTCACTGACAAGCATCCAGACTTCAGGTGCAACCAATTCAAATTCATGTTCAATATAAAGTCCTTGAACATAATTGATATTCGTGGAAGGGGAGATATTCGCTTTAAAACTTTTGACAGCGTATGTTGTATCATGGATCCACATTTCGCCCTCAAACGTCATGTCTCCAGTTCTCTTTGGGGCAAAACGTAACTTGTAACACCATTGCTCACCAATAAATGTTGAGTCTTCCAAATAGAATTTGTAAAAGTTCCGTGCGAAATTTGCGGCAGGACTTATAAATGACTTATTGAAAAGCGGGATGTAGTTGTCGTAAATATTGACGTCCAGATACATATCACCAAGGAACTGATTCATTTGCAGGTTTTCAACCCCGCTGATTCTCGTTGCCTTTACAACTTCTCTTTTCTTTTTCGGATCTTTTTTGTAATAGAAATCGGAAACAGATTCACTTAAAATGACGGGCAAGAAACTGGTTCCATTGTCCGAAGAATCGAGATACTCCATGATTAAATCGAGGCGCTTAACCAGGCCACGTTCTTTAAATTTAGCTCCGATATTATTTACATCAAGCTGAACTTTGTTATAAACTTCATATTCATACGACGCAAGCTTCTCCTTATTGTTAATCGGTTTGTTCGCAATTACCCTTTTGTGCAAGCGAGTAGAAGGCAATTCGTCAGGTGGCCGAACAAATACAGCGGCAACATCTGATTGAAGAACATTCAGTGTAATATTGACTTCTTGAGATTCATCTTTGTTGATGAATACCGTGCTTTTAACATATCCGGTAAATGTAAATACAAGAGAATCAGTAGCGTAATACGTTTCGAGCATGTAATGGCCAACACTGTCTGTGTAAACTCCAATTTTTGAATTTTGAAATTGGACTTTTGCAAATGGAAGCGGTTCTCCAAAAAGGCCGTCCATTACTATTCCTTCTACTTTTGTTTTTTGCGCCACAGATAATAGCGGTAGCATAAGTAGAAAGGTGATTAGAACAGTTTTCATTAGAGATTTTATATCTTATAAATTAACGAAGAAAATCACTAAGAAGCGCGAATTGTTTATTGATTTTTTGATTTCTTCTCAACACGTTTTGAAACAAATATTCCAACCTCGTAAAGAAGTACAATCGGAATCCCCACAATGACTTGGCTGATTAGGTCGGGTGGAGTAATTAATGCAGACAAAATAAGAATCCCAATAACTGCATGCTTTCGGTATTTTTTCAAAAAGTCTGAAGAAACGACACCTAACTTTGTGAATAGGTAAGAAACAACTGGCAATAAGAATAATAGTCCAGTATAGAATATCGTTGAAAGAACCAATCCCAAATAAGAGCTGATCGTAAAATTATTCTTAATGTCATCACTTATAACGTAGTTGCCAAAGAATTGTACGCAAAGCGGAGCAACAATAAAATAACCGAAGGCGATCCCTAGAAAAAATAAAATGCTGACGTAAATAACAATCCCACCCGCAATTCCTTTTTCGTTCTGTTTTAATCCGGGTTTTACAAATGACCAGACTTGAAAAAATATAAAGGGGAATGCAAGAACAAAACCTCCCATTATGCTCATCATTAATGAGTAGGAAAATTGGCCTGTAATATCGATACTTTGATTCTTTATCGCAATGCTTTCAACACAAATATTGAAATACTCGCACATCAATCGGAAGGTGACGAAACTCGGCTTTTGCATGGAAAGAAAAAGATTTTCCATGATCCATGTTTGCAAAGAAAAAAGCGTAACAGCAAATACGACAATTACAATTGCCGACTTCACTATTCTCCACCTTAGTTCTTCAAGGTGGTCCAAAAATGACATTTTTTTTTCTGGTTCCATTTCGAGGTACAAAAATAGCGATTCAAGCTCAATAACTTACGCTAGTTTTCAATTTTCAACGAACTTTATCTTTCGGTCTTATTTTAATGAATTATAAGCGGTCGTGTTTCATTTTTTAGTATTTTAGATAGTAATTACAACAAACGAATAACAACAAACCTTAATTCAATAATGGATTTAAAAAAGGCCTTAAAATCATTTTTTGGTTTTGATAGTTTCAAAGGAGATCAAGAAGCAATCATACATAATGTTCTAGCCGGAAATAACACCTTTGTTATTATGCCAACGGGTGGAGGGAAATCAATGTGTTACCAGCTCCCCGCGATAATGTCTGAAGGAACGGCAATTATTGTTTCCCCACTGATCGCTTTAATGAAAAATCAAGTGGATGCAATTCGTCATGTCAGTGACGATGATTCAATTGCTCACTTTTTAAACTCGTCTTTATCAAAAACGGATATTACGCGTGTTAAGCAGGATATCACAGACGGTAAAACAAAGTTGCTGTATGTTGCTCCCGAGTCCTTAATTAAAGCAGAGAATATTGATTTCCTTAGGGGTGTGAAAATTTCATTTTTTGCAATTGATGAAGCACACTGTATCTCAGAATGGGGACATGATTTCCGACCAGAGTACAGAAGGTTAAGAGAAATTTTCGAGAAGATTTCTGATGTGGCTATTATTGCCTTAACTGCTACAGCTACACCTAAAGTTCAAGGTGATATTCAGAAGAACTTGAATATGACGGATGCGAAAGTATTCAAATCGTCATTTAATAGAGATAATTTATATTATCAAATCTTCCCTAAAAAGGAGGTTGAAAAGCAAATCATAAAATACATAAGAACGAAAGCCGGTAAAAGCGGGATTATCTATTGTCTTAGTCGGAAAAAGGTTGAGGAAATAGCTGAACTGTTGCAAGTGAATGGAATCAATGCGCTTCCGTATCATGCAGGTTTGGATGCCGGCACGAGAGCTAGGCACCAGGACATGTTCTTAATGGAAGATGTTGATGTTATCGTTGCAACGATTGCATTTGGAATGGGGATCGATAAACCAGATGTTCGTTTTGTAATCCATCACGATATTCCAAAGTCACTGGAAAGTTATTATCAGGAGACTGGTCGTGCTGGTCGAGATGGAGGAGAAGGCGAATGTATCTCGTTTTATAGATATAAAGACGTTGAGAAACTGGAAAAATTCCTTCAGGGAAAACCAGTTGCCGAACAAGAAATTGGCCGCCAATTGTTAAACGAAATTGCTTCGTATTCAGAAACTTCAGTTTGCCGTAGAAAAATGATTCTTCATTATTTTGGAGAAGAGTACGACGAGTCAAATTGCAATGAAAAATGCGATAACTGTAAGTATCCGAAAGACAAGCATGAAGGAGGTGAATACGTATTGAACCTTCTTCGTTCCGTTGATGCCTTGAAGGAAACTCAGAAGTCAAAGCACTATTGTGCATTTTTGGCGGGAACAAATAACAATGATATTTCTGCTTATAAACACGATACGCATGAACTTTTTGGAATTGGTAAGGACAAGGATGAGCATTTTTGGAATGCGGTAATCCGTCAATCTGTTGTTACTGGATTCTTGATAAAAGATATCGAAACGTATGGAGTATTGAAAATCTCTGCACAAGGCCGTAAGTTTATGAAGAACCCAAAGCCATTCATGTTAATTCAAGAACGTGATTATTTGGTCGTAGACAGCGATGACGATATCACAACGGGAGGAAAGGGAGCTGCATTTGATGAAGTTCTTTTCGATCAATTATTGGACTTACGCAAAAGCCTTTCCAAGCGAAAAGGAATTCCGCCATTTGTTATTTTCCAGGAACCGTCCCTAAAAGACATGTGTTGGCAATACCCTGTGACGATTGAAGAATTGACAAACATTCAAGGTGTAGGAAATGGTAAAGCCGTTAGATATGGTGCACCGTTCACTGCGCTAATTCAGAAACACGTTGATGACAACAATATTGAACGTGCTCAGGATATGGTTGTGAAGTCGGTTGTGAACAAATCAGGGCTTAAAGTTCAGCTAATTCAAAACATAGACCGCAAACTCCCTTTGGAAGATATTGGTCGAGCTCAAGGAAAATCAGTAGATGAAGTTATAGATGAGATTGAAGCGATAGTTCACTCTGGAACTAGGGTTAATATCAACTATTACATCGATGATATCCTAGATGAAGATAATCAAGAAGAGATTTATGATTATTTCTCTGACGCTGAAACAGATGATTTAAAAGAAGCCTACGATGAATTTGATGGAGATTATTCTGAAGAAGAATTACGTCTCATGTGGATCAAATTTATGAGCGAAATGGCGAACTAATCATTTTTCAAGACCAACATGTGCGTGAATTGAGTTCCACGCTGTTCAATCTTTAAATCGTCTTTGGTAATTAACCGGAATGTACAATTGTTCAGTGTCATTGGGACGGGAAGAACAAAGTCCAATCGATGGTCCATTCCAAAGTCATTGGTGAAAGTTCCAGTCCCAGATCTCTGAACAATTACGGGACCTGAAGCTCCTTGGTAGGTGTAATCTTCAACATACGTGAACGTATTGTCAGTATCTTCATCAAAAGTGATTGTACCCACTGCATCATAAAATTCTGTGAATCCAGCAACGTCGGTTTGGCGGTAGCTTACGATTTCCCATGTTCCTTGAATTCTCTTTTGAGATTTCTTAACTCTCGAACATGAGGCAAGTAGTAATACCGCGATAGATATGTAAAGTAGTTTGCTCAACACCGTGAAATTAAGAAAAAACTGCTAATGACATCATTTGCATCCCGATTTCCAGTGAATCATTATCAATATTGAATTTTGGATGGTGCACTCCGTAAACAATTCCCTTGTCTTCATTGCGGACTCCAAGCCTGAAAAAACAAACAGGAATCTCTTGTGAATAATAAGAGAAATCTTCAGCCGTTAATCGAATAGGCAAATCATCAACTTTGTCTTCGCCAAGAAAGTCAATGGCAGCTGCTTTCATTGCACGTGTTGTTTCAGGGTCGTTTTCCAAATACGGATAGCCTTTACTAATATTCAATTCCAATCGTCCACCTGATGCTTCAGTGATTTTTTCCATGCTCATTCGAATAAGCTTTAAAGCTTCCGCTCTCCATGGTTCATCCATGGTTCGGAACGTTCCTTTTAAATGAGCACTTGATGGAATTATATTTGTTGCTCCTAAAGCTTCAAAATGTCCAAATGAAAGAACGCATGGAGTTTTAGGATCACATTTTCTGCTTACGATTTGCTGTAATGAAGTCACAATTTCCGCTCCAATTAGAATGGGGTCAATACATTTATGCGGCGTTGCACCATGCCCACCAACTCCGTGAATAGTTGCATGAATTTCATCACAAGAAGCCATGTAAAGTCCTTCCTTAAAACCAACTCTTCCAACTTCCATGTCTGGAAAAACATGAAGTGCGAACATTTTAAATACTGAAGGGTTTTCTAAAACTCCATCTCGGATCATTAATGTTGCACCTCCTGGATTTTGTTCCTCTCCCGGTTGGAAAACGAGCTTGACAGGGTGTGGTAATTCGTTTCGTAAGTTGTGTAATATTTCTGCTGTTCCAAGTAATATTGAAGTATGAACATCGTGTCCACAAGCGTGCATTACTCCATCAACTTTAGATTTACATTTTATATCGTTTTCTTCTTGAATTGGCAAGGCATCGAGATCTGCTCTTAACCCAACGCAAGTTTGATCGGCTGTGTGGTGATCACCTCTGATTATTGCAAGTACACCTGTATCACCAACTCCTTTTTGATGGGGAATCCCGAGTTGAGTAAGTGCTTTAGAAACATATTCCATTGTTTCATATTCCTTGTACGAAAGTTCGGGATTGGCATGCAAATGTTCTCTGTGCGCCAAAACCTTTCCTTTAAGTTCAGCCGATAATTCTTTTATTTTCTCTTTTATCTCAAGATTCATCTGAAAATGTGTTTATGCCCGACATGATCATTCTAATCGATACGTAGGCCATCAGGACTCCAAATATAAGCTTTACGTAAGCGGGATTTATTTTAAGCGCGATTTTCGAACCTACAAACCCTCCGACTACAAAAGTCAATGCGATGATCAATCCAAATTTCCAATTGATGCTTGCCTGCCTGGAGTAATTCATGACTGCCAGAACTCCAACGGGTAAAAGCAGAACAAAAAGGCTGGTTCCTTGGGCTTCGAATTGCGACATCCCTAAAACGTAAATTAAAGCTGGTACTATGATGACTCCGCCACCAACACCAACGAATCCGCTTAGAATTCCTGCACAGAGGCCTATGATTACTAGGATTAATATTGTTTGAGTGCTCATTTTTTTTTAATCTATGTTAAAGATAATCAATCTCTAAGAAGGCTCACTTTCAAATTACTTAAGTCGAATCTTAAATGTTTCTATAATTTGAGACTCCAGAAACAAATCTTCCTTTACATCTTCTTTAGGACCTGAATCTACTTTTCTACTTAGCGTTATTTCAACATCAGCTCCGACATAAATATGATCTTTTGTGTCAAAGTAATACATTCCAGTTCCTTTTAAGGAGTGCGAATATTCGCCTTCGAATTCTAGTTCATCTTGTTGAGAAACATCGATCTTACCTGCAAGAACAACACATTTTCGGTTTTGTATCGTTTCATACCCCATAAATGTGAGCACGTTCTGTCCTCTGATGTATTTATTGTCCTCCAAGCTAACCGGCATTGTCATAATCAATTTATACTTCTGGCCAATTTCTATTTCTTCTAATGGCAATGGGAGGTAAGCATCCCAAAGAGCATCAAGCCGGGAATCATTAAACTTACTGTATTGTGTTAGTTTTCCGATCTGAGATTTAGAAATTATTTGAGGCTTGGCTGGGGACCATTTTCCGTCATCTGTTAGAGAGAAGAGTGTTTTACTTCCATCTTCAATTGAAATTGATGCCGTCCAGTCTCCATGACTATCAACGATCATATCACCAATGATTTCAGTTTTTATTGAATACCCTTCTTCACCTCTTACTAGTGCTTCATTTTCTATACTCGTTACTTCATAGCTGTATTTGAACGTCTCTATTTCTCTGAAATCCCAAAGGAAATCGTACTTCATTTTTTCTATGACTTCCTCTTCGATTCCTGGTTTTTCTGGGCTAGAACATGACGCAATTAGAAATAAACTGAACAATATAATACTGAATTGAAATGCTTTCATAAAACTATTCTATTAACAAATTACAACCTCTAATATCGGAATTATCAAACCGTCCCAAAATTTCAAACTGATTATTTGTGATTTTGCCAAGATCCTGTGTTGCGATAAACGAGCAGCTATTCAGATTTGCTAAGTCAACAATATTGATTCCTCCTGATTTCCCTTCTCTGACATAGGAAAAAGGGTCGTTGATGTCTCGAATCCTAATTTTCATCCAAGCAGGCTGATCAAATTTTCCATCTGAGTTGCTATACGATTGTGATAATAATTCAGTCATTCCATATTCAGAAGAAATGGTTTCGCAGTTAAACCCTTTTTTCAAAACTGCATGAAGTTCTTTCTTAGAAAGCTCTTTGCGCCTGCCTTTCATGCCTCCCGTTTCAATAATAGTGGCCTTTGATAGGTTTGGCTTTAATTCGGCTAGGTCAAGTAAAGCATACGACACACCGAAGATTACAACGGATTTCCCTGCAGCAATTGCTTGCTCATAGTTCGATATTAAGTCCAAATGATTCTCTAAAAAGAAGCCAGAATAGGGTGATTCACTTTGCTTGATTAATTCATCGACCATATACACCAGACTTGATTCTCCTTGTTCTAAATAATTAGGAAGAAGAGCCAATATTACTTGGTCTTTTGGATCTCCAATTTGATCCTTATAAATCGCAGTAAATGATTTTTTGTAAAGTTCAGTATCCAAAACGAAGTGTTGCGATCGTTCGCCACTCGTTCCGCTGCTTTTAAAAAGAACCTGCTCTTGTGAGTTTCCAGATATGACTTTATGCGATTTAAAAAAAGAGATGGGCAAAAATGGGATTTCGGAAACTTTGGTAGGCTCGGGTTTATCTAATGCGTTTAAATATTCTGAATAAACTGTACAGTTTTCCTTTTGGAATGAATAAACCTCTAATGCTACTTTTTCGAAATCTTCGTTTGATTGAATATCAAAAATTTGATTGATCAATTCCATTAAAGTAGCGATTAATGTTTGACGGCGCCAAGTTCTTCTGGATCGTGCTTGTATTTGAAGACCAATGCAAATGCAATTGTTACGACAAGAGCATATAGAGCAAAGATGTACCAAATTGTTGACCAGTCTTTCATACCATCAGCTCCGGTGTAAAGATCAACAATATATCCGCTTCCGTATGCCCCAATAATGGCACCTAGTCCGTTCGTCATCAGCATGAACAATCCTTGTGCACTAGATCGGATTGAAGGAGAAGATTCCTTTGACATGAACATCGAACCAGAGATATTGAAAAAGTCGAACGCCATTCCGTAAATAATCATTGATAATGTCAAGAAAATAAACCCATTTCCTGGATCACCTATGCCGAAGAAGGCAAATCGTAGAACCCAGGCTAGCATACTCAGGAGCATTACTTTTTTGATCCCAAACTTCTTCAAGAAGAATGGAATAGAAAGGATGAATAATGCCTCTGAAACCATCGAAAATGAGATAAAGACCAAAGAATGTTTTACAACAAATGAATCTGGGTATTCTCCTCTAAAATCTTGTAAAAATCCGTCGCCCCACATGTTTGATATTTGTAAAACGCATCCAAGTAACATAGAGAAGATAAGGAAAATTGCAATTTTTTTCTTTTTAAATAACGCAAATGCGTCAAGTCCTAAAGACTCCACAAAAGTCTTTTTTTCTGATGACTCTTGAATACCGACTCTTGGTAAAGTGAAAGCATAAACCCCAAGTATAAAGGAAGCTCCTGCGCTAACATAAAATTGATTCGGTGTAATTCCAAATTCCAAGTAGTCCACGAGCCACGCAGCGAGAATGAATCCTACTGTTCCCCAAACTCTGATCGGAGGAAAAACTTTTACTATGTCCATTTGACGACTCTCTAGAGTTCCGAACGAAATGGATCTGTTCAAGCCAATTGTAGGCATGAAAAACATTGAAACAAGGAAGATTAATGGGTAGAATGAATTGAAGTCTGTTGCATTTGCTAGGGCGATTAATAGTCCAGATAAAATTAAATGTGACGCTCCTAATATTTTCTCAGCGCTGATCCATTTGTCAGCTACGATGCCCATTAACGCGGGCATAAAAACAGAGGCGAATCCCATTGTCGCATATGCAGCGCCAATTTGGATTCCAGAGAAATTTAAGCTCACGTACATATAAGACCCTGCTGATAGGAGCCAAGCACCCCAAGCAAAGAATTCTAGAAAATTTAGGACAGTTAATCTGAATTTGATTCCCATAGTGAAAGGTTGATTCGCAGCAATTATTACTCCTCAAGCAAAGGCAATTCAAGCCTGAAGTCTATTCAGTTTAAGCTTCTCGCTTGTTAATTTCGTCTCTTATTTTTGAAGCCAGTTCGTAGTCTTCATTTTCAATTGCTTGGTTTAATCTGTTTTGAAGTTCCTCATTAGAAATAGCTTCAATTGTATCTCCTGCAGCTTCTTCTTCAATGTTTTCAACAACTAATTCGTCGTCTTCCATCGAAGTTTCGTCCAATAAAATTCCAGCACTTGAAAGAATGTTCTCATACGTGTAAACATCACAATCAAAACGAACTCCAATTGCGATGGCATCAGAAGTTCTTGCATCAATTTCGACAGTTTCACCTTCGCGAACACAAATTAATTTTGAATAAAATATGCCTTCAACAAGCTTATAAATAATGACTTCTTGTACTTCTATGTTGAATGTTGTTGCAAAATTTTTGAATAAATCATGGGTTAATGGACGAGTAGGAGCCATTTTTTCCAACTCGATAGCTATAGCTTGTGCCTCGAATCCACCAATAATAATCGGAAGTCTTCTGTTTCCTTCAACTTCTGACAATACCAACGCATAAGCACCAGACTGTGTTTGGCTGTAAGAAAGTCCTACAATTTCAAGCTTAACTTTTTCCATTTAACGTTTAATAGGTTGTCCTAAAAAAAATAGGGAAGCGATTTAGGCTTCCCCAATTGATGTAAAAATAATACTTCTAAGCATAAACTAGTTAGAAGCCTTGAATTTTTTAACTGCTTCATTCAATCGAGGGATTACCTCAAATGCATCTCCAATGACACCGTAATCTGCAGCTTTGAAGAATGGTGCTTCCGCATCAGTGTTAATGACAACGATTACTTTAGAACCATTTACTCCAGCTAAATGCTGAATCGCTCCTGAGATTCCGGCAGCAATATATAAGTTTGGTCGAATGGCTACACCTGTTTGTCCAACATGTTCGTGGTGAGGTCTCCATCCGATATCTGCAACAGGTCTTGAACAAGCTGTGGCCGCTCCAAGTGATGCTGCTAAATCTTCAATCATTCCCCAGTTTTCTGGTCCCTTTAAACCTCTTCCTGCGGATACTACTAATTCAGCTTCCGGCAAAGGAATTTCTCCCTCAGGCTTTTTTGTTTCGAGTACTTTAATTTTTGCTTCGCCAGCATTTCCATTGAATTCCTCAACTCCACAAGCGGATCCTCCTGCTTCTGGTTGGATGCTATTTGGAAGTAGTGATATGATTTTATTGTCTCCTGAAATTTTTACATTTCCAAAAGCTTTACCAGAAAAAACATTCACTTTAACAGTATTTCCTTCAGGAACTGCAATTGCTCCACTCACCAATCCAGCTTTCAATCTTACCGATAATCTCGGCGCAACCGCTTTCGCTATTAAATCATGAGAGAATACTATTGTAGTTGCCCCAACGCTATCAGCAGCTGTTTTAACTACATTCGAAATTTGTTGAGCATCATTCGAAGTCACTGATCGATCGACCATCACTTTTGACGCTCCATATTCTCCTAATTGAGATAATGTAGACGTGTCTGCAGAACCACAAGTC
Organism: Crocinitomicaceae bacterium; assembly: GCA_047630755.1. Classification (GTDB taxonomy): domain Bacteria; phylum Bacteroidota; class Bacteroidia; order Flavobacteriales_D; family Crocinitomicaceae; genus UBA4466. Next base: position 55,343 of record JBLHYG010000017.1, read on the forward strand.
ACTACAGTTACATCACCTCCTAATTTCTTTCCGTATGTAACGGCTTCCAAAGCACTTTTTGCAAGACCATTGTTACTATTGATATATACTAATGTTGACATATTCTAAATGGGATTAAATAACTTTCGCTTCGTTGTGAAGTAACTCTACTAACTCGTCCATGTTTTCTGGGTCGATCATCTTGCATTCAGACTTAGCATCTGGAAGTGAATAACTTTCGAAAGAAGTTAAAGTGTCAACTTCGGCCGCAGGAATTACATTCAAAGGCTTTGTTCTAGCTGCCATAATTCCTCTCATGTTTGGAATTCGTTGTTCAGCCATTCCTTTTGCACATGAAACGACAAGGGGTAATTCAGCTTCAACAACTTGAATACCTCCAACGATTTCAGTTTCCAAAGTCGCTGTCGTTCCGTTGATGTCTAATTTAGATGCAAGAGAAATAAATGGTAAACCCATTCCTTCAGCTATCATACCAGCAACTTGAGAACCATTGTAATTAATCGTTTCTTTTCCAGTTAATACCAAATCAAAACCGTTCGACTTAGCGTATTCTGAAATTTGCATTGCAACATAATAAGCGTCTGTAGGATCAGCGTCAATTCGAACAGCTTCATCAGCTCCAATCGCCAATGCTTTACGAATAACCGCATCGTCGGCAGCTTGACCAACAGTTATGATGCTTACAGATCCACCATTTGCTTCTTTAAGTTCCAAACCGCGAACAAGCGCATACCACTCGTCGTATGGGTTAACAATATATTGAACTCCATTCTCATCAAACTTCGCATTACCATCAGTGAAAGCAATCTTTGAAGTTGTGTCTGGAGACTTACTTATACATACAAGAATTTTCATAAGGGATTTTTCTTTAAATCGATTGCGAATTTAAGAAATTATAGGCGCATTTTAAAGGTTTAAAGAGAATTAATCCCATGATTTAATACTAAATTTAACGAAGTCACGTTCAGTAACTAATATTGTAATTTAGCTTATGAATCTTCGAGCACAACTTTTATTCTTATCAATCGCAATGCTAGCTTTGTGCTCTTGCGATAAGCCAACGAATACAAATCCGGTTGACACAGGTTATTTAGTGGGGTTAGAGGGCAACTACTCGATTGAATGTCAAGTTAATTATAAAGACGCTTTTCAAATGTATCACTCCGTTGATACAACTTATGTTGGGACACTGGCTAGTCTCACGAATGATCTAATGCAAATTGATTTTGTCGACGGCTCATTGTTCGAATTGAGGTTTACGAATGATGGTCTAATTTACGCAGAGTGTTCTATTGAGAATTCTACAACTTATTTGGGAGTGTGGATTGTTAATGACGGAATACCTTCAATTCATATTAATCAAAAATATACTTATTGTATCGGAGGATTCTCAAATACAGAGGTTGGTTTGAGCCTAAGCGCAACTAAACTTTAGTTTTTTTTACGTTGAGCTAATCCTTTTGAGTAGCCTAATTTCATTGTGTAATTCAAGTTCTCATGCTTACTTGTCATTTCGAAAAGTGTATTTTGACATCGCCTTTGTTCATTTTCCGTTAAACCTGAAACAGGAAAACTAAAACTGGAGGCGAAGTTTCAGAATAAAATATATTCCAACGATCAATACTATTATCAAATCGTTCAAGCGTATATCCGATGTGAATTAATTAGTGTTTTTCATGAGAGAGTTTTAGTTATCTGAAGGTCCGCTGACTACTCGAGGGTCTGTTTTGTTTAAGTCGATGGTAACGCTACTTTGTTATCTTTAGCGGTAATCGCATATTAGCTATAACAAATGATCATTAAAAAAATTCAATCCTTATATAATCCCGAACGCTATCATGGCTGGGGAAGATCAAAAAATTATTTTGAAGGATGGTACTATAAGATGATTAGTGCAGATGAAAAGTATGCAATAGCTGTTATTCCGGGCATCGCAATGGATGAGAATGGTAAAAAGCAAGCCTTCATCCAAGTGCTCGACGGAAAAAAATTGGAAGCGGACTATATAAAATTTCCTTCAAGTTCTTTCGAAGTCGAAAAAGGTGATTTTGAATTAAATATGGAAGGAAATCATTTTTCATCTTCAAAATTACGACTTGATATGCCAGGTTTTAAAGGCGAGATCGAATTTGAAAATCAAGTTCCATGGCGTAAAAAGTGGTATTCACCAGGTATTATGGGCCCCTTCTCATTTATGCCTTTTATGGAATGTTATCATGGTATTTTAAGCATGGATCATTCTATAAAAGGAAGTCTAACAATTGACGGGAAGGAAATTGACTTTAATAATGGGAGAGGTTACATGGAAAAAGACTGGGGGCGCTCGTTCCCTATTGCTTATTTCTGGATGCAATCCAATCATTTTAGCAAAGAAGGTGTTTCCCTCAAGGCGTCAGTAGCAAAGATCCCTTTCGCAAAAAGAAAATTTGTCGGATTTATTGCTGGCCTATGGCTGGACGGCAAATTGATCCGATTCACAACGTATAATGCTTCAAAACTCATTCGCTCTTTTGCTGATGAGGAGAGGATTGAGATAAAAATGAAAAATCCAAAGTACATTCTTCATATCAATGCAACTAGAAGCGAGACGACAGAGTTAGCGTCTCCGATATTAGGCTTCATGGATGGAAGAGTTGAGGAAAGCATGACCGCCGTTCTTGAGGTTAAATTAATTGATAAAAAAACAGGGGAGGTAGTTTTTGAAGACAAAGGAAGAAATGCAGGTTTGGAAGTGGCAGGGAAGATTGATGAGATCATCATTTAGGAAGAATTAACTTGTAGAAATAATGCAATTGAAATCACGTTTAGTTCAATGCCGCATTTTATGAATTAAACTTGTAGGTATTTTTAGATTTAGATATTTCGAAAATTATTACATTTGGCAACCCAAATTCATTTGGGAAATAACTTTAGACACACGATCATGAAAACGTTACAATTTAGAGAAGCCCTTAGAGAGGCGATGTCAGAGGAAATGCGTGCAGATAAGAACGTATTTTTGATGGGAGAGGAAGTGGCTGAATATAACGGAGCTTACAAAGTATCTCAAGGTATGCTTGATGAGTTTGGTGCAAAAAGAGTTATTGATACTCCAATTGCTGAGTTAGGATTTACTGGAATTGCCGTTGGTGCTTCCATGAATGGTCTTAGGCCTATAGTTGAATTCATGACTTGGAACTTTGCAATTTTAGCTGCGGATCAAATTATCAATAGTGCTGCGAAAATGCTTCAGATGTCAGGAGGTCAATTTCATTGTCCAATCGTATTTAGAGGTGGAAACGGTCCTGCTGGTCAATTAGGAGCGACACACTCACAAAGTTTTGAAGCGTTTTATGCGCAATTCCCAGGGCTGAAAGTGATAACGCCTTCGAACCCTTACGATGCGAAAGGTTTATTGAAAGCTGCAATTAGAGATAATGACCCTGTGGTTTTTTTAGAGTCTGAGAAAATGTATGGAGATAAAGGTGAAGTTCCTGAAGGAGAGTATATTATCCCGATCGGTGTTGCTGATATTAAAAGAAAAGGTACGGATGTGACGATTGTTACATTTGGAAAAATAATTAAGACGGCACAAGAAGCTGCCGATGTATTGGAGAAAGAAGGGATCTCTTGCGAGATAGTTGATTTAAGGACAGTGAGGCCAATTGATTATCCAGCAGTTGTTGAGTCGGTTAAAAAGACAAACAGATGTGTAGTTGTTGAAGAAGCCCATCCATTAGCATCAATTTCTTCTGAGATAGCATATCATGTGCAACGCTACGCATTTGATCATTTAGATTCGCCGGTTATGAGGGTTACTCAAACTGATACACCGTTTGCATTTTCACCAACTCTGATTGCCGAGGCATTGCCAAATGTAGAAAGAATTGTAAAAGCTGTTAAGGCAACTATGTACAGAAATTAAGAACAAGTCTTACAACGTATAAATTAGAGATTGTCCGAAAAGATACTCTCTTTTTTTTGAAAATTTCTTCTTCAAGATGAACCACGGAATATTACGTGTAAAAGTGAAGTTTAATTTTTGTAGATTTGATTTCGCTGAAGTAAAAAAACTTTTACTATAGCCGTACTACACTATCACTATTTTAAGCAAGAGTTCATCTTGCTAAAATCATTTTAAAAGCCCTCTTGTTTTCCAAGAGGGCTTTTATTTTCTAATCAAAGAGTGCGCGGTGATCGTGAATTCCTCAATTTCAACTGAAACACTTGCGTCATTATCTAAATAAATTTGCATTTCGTCATTTGCGTGTCGCACTTCCGGAAGGTTGTATTTCCAAATCAACGTTGTAAATTCAGTTTCGCTCAATTTTTGAGAAACCTCAAAATCCCTCCATCCATATACATTATATGAACTTACGGCCTCCATTCTCAATAAAGAACTCAAGTTTTTGTTTGATGTTTTTGCTTTTATTCGAACCTCGAACATCGTTTCGTCTGTGCCCGAAAGTTCTAAAATATTGATTCTTCCAATCGTTAAATCTTTAGTAGGAATTGAACGGATTGGTTTTTTCAAACTGAAAATTTCTCTTGAAATCACTTTTCGATTTGCAGATGGGAACTTCTTTTGAATTTCTATCCAGCCCAAGTTCGATTTGTCAATCAACAATCTACTTTGGTCGTATTTTGGAATGTCCAATCGTCCGAAGATGTACCAATAGTGTTCTTCAGTCATGCGTTCACCGTGCAGGTAACCAAGGTCCACTTGTTTGCTTTGAAAAAGGTTGAGTGAAATGCATAAGATAGAAAAGGTGATAGCCCCAGCGATCCATAGTTTGTTGCGAATCGAAGTGAATAGAATCGCAATAACGAGACCTATAATTGGATAGATGTCGACCATTACACGTGAGCCAAAAGAAGTCGCGTAATACCAGGTCTCCCACGAGCACATGACGTAGATATACAGTGAGATGAAGCTTAGTGAGGCCCAAAACAATTTTCTATTTCTATTGTAAAGCATATAAAGCCCGAAAGGAGTCAATAGGAACAGTGGTGAATACAGCAGCCATCCTTTTCGGTAAGAGATTAGAAAATCCAGGAGATTAGGGTCTGTCAGAGCAATGTCTTCTGTGTGGAGGTTTGGCGTTATTAATTCTCCTCCGACAGAATACCAATAGATTATTTGAGGAATGTTCCAAAGTAAAGAGGACAATGGGAAAAGAAGAATTAATTTCCAGAATTTTTTTGTGTTTCCGTATTCTTTAGCGATGAAAATCAGTGGGATTAATCCGATAAGGACTTGAGTCGGACGAACACTTGATGCAAGTCCAAAAATTACAAGCGCATAAATTAAGTTCCGTTTGTTTTTGTTTTTTGAGAACTTGAAAAAGTGATACAAGAAAATTGAGTTAAGCGCAAATAAATACAAATGCGGCAAATCATACTGTCTAGTGAATGTTATTAATAGGTTGGTACCTAAATAGATGACTAATAGGGTCCATCCGGTCGCATTGTCCGATACAAACAGCAGTAATAGTTTGCGGAAGTAAACCAGACCAAGGAGTATGAAAAACAAAATATTTAATATCGACGCGACATGATATGGAGTGCTAAATCCATCTCTTTCATATCCGGAAGACCGTGCAACTGTATCACCGATAATATAAGATGGCAGGTAAATATAGGACAGGCCAATATGATAAATGTCAATGTAGTTCCCATTTTGACGCTGGGCCAATTGATAAACCGGAAACTCTTGGCAGTGCTTGTCTTGAATTTCTTGAGCCCATTCAGGAGTCATCTTCAAAGAGCCTTGGTCAAATAAATGAGGCAGGTACATGTAGTACCCAAAACCATCAGCAACGGTTAAGCAGCGATTAGGGTTTGAATTCAACTTGTCTATGCGTTGAATTGCGGCCAAGCAAAAGAGAATTGATAGTAGTATCAAAATCTTTCCTGAGAAGCTCTTAAAAACGTTCATTTGACTTCCTGATTGTTGGTGAGTTGAAAAAAGTTCGCTTGGCAATGATAATCAATTAATGTTTTGAATTAATCAATGGTCTTTTTGCGGATCGTAAATTCCTCAAGAAATAGGTGAATTTTTATTAAAAAAAATGATTATTCCGTTCCGTTTATTTATTTCTTCACTATCTTTGACTTAATCGAAAATTTCTAATTCGATTTCCATAAGTCGGATAATTTTACCGACGAAAAGGTAAAAAAAAGATGTAAACACGTTATTGTGAAAAAAGTGTCATTTTTTACCGTTATCCCTTGATTTATAAAAATTTCCTGCTATCTTTGCACCCCGAAAAGTGTTTTTGGGACAGTGAATTTATTAACTAAAGTAACAGTATTTTTATGCCAACTATCCAACAATTAGTTCGCAAAGGGAGAACAGCGGTGGTAAAGAAAAGCAAGTCAGCAGCACTTGATTCTTGCCCACAGCGTAAAGGGGTATGTGTAAGAGTTTACACCACTACACCTAAGAAGCCAAACTCAGCAATGCGTAAAGTTGCCAGAGTAAGACTTACAAATGGTAAAGAAGTGAATGCTTATATCGGTGGTGAAGGTCATAACCTTCAGGAGCACTCGTTAGTATTAGTACGTGGAGGAAGAGTAAAAGATCTTCCAGGTGTACGTTACCACATCGTTCGTGGTGCGGAAGATACAGCAGGTGTTGAAGGAAGAACACAACGTCGATCGAAGTATGGAGCTAAGAGACCTAAGAAGTAACCTTTTAAGATTTAAAAGAAGATGAGAAGAAGAAAAGCGAAGAAGATAGCGATCCTTCCAGACCCAAAGTTTAATGACAAGCAGGTAACGAAGTTTGTCAATAACATGATGTTGGACGGAAAGAAGAACCTATCATTTAAAATATTTTACGAAGCGATTGATATCGTTGACGCAAAAGTAGAAGATGCAACAGGATTAGAAACTTGGAAGAAAGCATTGGAGAACATTAATCCTCCAGTTGAAGTACGTAGCCGTCGTGTTGGTGGTGCTACTTTCCAAATTCCTACACCAGTTCGTGAAGGACGTAAGCATTCATTAGGAATGAAATGGTTGATCGGATATTCTCGTAAGAGAAACGAAAAAACAATGGCTCAAAAATTAGCTGCAGAGATTATCGCTGGATCTAAAGAAGAAGGAGCTGCTTACAAGAAGAAAGAAGATACATTAAGAATGGCTGAGGCAAACAAAGCATTCTCACACTTTAGATTTTAATCAAGATGGCTAGAGATCTAAAATTCACAAGAAATATTGGTATTGCCGCGCATATTGATGCAGGTAAAACCACTACGACTGAGCGTATTCTTTATTACGGTGGTGTAAATCACAAGATTGGAGAAGTTCACGATGGTGGAGCTACAATGGACTGGATGGAGCAAGAGCAAGAAAGAGGTATTACAATTACTTCTGCTGCAACTACTCTTAAATGGAACTACCGTGAGCAAGAATACCACGTAAATATTATTGATACACCAGGTCACGTTGATTTTACCGTCGAGGTAAATCGTTCTTTACGTGTACTTGATGGTTTAGTATTCTTGTTTTCTGCAGTTGATGGTGTTGAACCTCAATCAGAAACTAACTGGAGACTAGCAAACAACTACAATGTTCCAAGAATCGGATTCGTTAATAAAATGGACCGTCAAGGAGCTGACTTCTTAAACGTTTGTAAGCAAGTTAAAGAGATGTTGGGAAGCCATGCATTGCCATTACAAATTAATATCGGAGCTGAAGATGATTTCATGGGAGTTGTTGATTTAATCAACTTCAAAGGAATTACTTGGAATGAAGAAGATATGGGAATGACTTTTCAAGAAATTCCTATTCCAGATGACATTATTGATGAGGCTAGACAATTAAGAGGTGAATTGCTTGAAGCAGTTGCTGAATTTGATGAATCATTGATGGAGAAATACTTCGAAGATGAAAACTCTCTGACAGAACGCGAAATTTTGAATGCATTACGTGAAGCTACTATTTCTGGTAAAGTTGTACCAATGATGTGTGGATCTGCATTTAAGAACAAAGGAGTTCAAGCAATGTTAGACATGGTAATGGAAATTCTTCCATCTCCAATGGACGTTGAAGCAATTATTGGGACGAATCCTAAGACAGACGAAGAAGAGTCACGTAAGCCGTCAGTTGATGAGCCTTTCGCAGCTTTAGCGTTTAAAATTGCAACGGATCCTTTCGTAGGTCGTTTGTGTTTTACTCGTGCTTACTCTGGTAAATTAGAAGCAGGTTCTTACGTGTTGAATGCTCGTTCTGGTAAAAAAGAACGTATCTCACGTATTTTCCAAATGCACGCTGATAAACAAAACCAAGTTCCAGAATTAGGAGCAGGGGATATTGCAGCATTTGTTGGATTTAAAGATATTAAAACAGGAGATACATTGTGTGATGAGAAACACCCAATCGTATTAGAATCAATGGATTTCCCAGATCCAGTTATTGGTGTTGCAATTGAGCCTAAAACTCAAGCAGATGCTGATAGATTAGGTGTTGGATTGTCTAAATTGGCAGAAGAAGACCCTACTTTCCAAGTAAAAACTGATGAAGATTCAGGACAAACAATTATCTCAGGAATGGGTGAGTTGCACTTGGAAATTATTGTAGATCGTTTGAAACGTGAGTTTAAAGTTGAGGTGAACCAAGGTGCTCCTCAAGTTAGCTACCGTGAGAACATTACTGCTCCAGTTGATCATAGAGAAGTGTTCAAGAAACAATCTGGTGGACGTGGTAAATTCGCAGACATCGTTGTTACTATTGAGCCTCAAGATGATCTCGAGAAAACAGGATTAGAATTCATTAACAAAATTAAAGGTGGTAACATTCCTAGAGAATTTATTCCTTCGGTTGAAAAAGGATTCAAAGATTCAATGAAGAATGGTATTCTTGCTGGTTTCGAAATGGACGCAATGAAAGTTACATTGACAGATGGTTCTTTCCACGCTGTCGATTCAGATGCTTTGTCTTTTGAGTTGTGTGCTAAGTTAGCATTCAAACATGCATTACCTAAGGCAAGTCCAGTACTTCTTGAGCCAATGATGAACTTGGAGGTGGTAACGCCAGAAGAGAACATGGGTGATATCGTAGGTGACCTTAACCGTCGTCGAGGATTGATGAAAGGAATGGATGATAGAGCTGGATCTAAAGTTGTTAAAGCGGATATTCCATTATCGGAAATGTTTGGTTATGTAACTCAACTTAGAACAATGTCATCTGGACGTGCAACGTCAAGTATGGAATTCTCACACTTCGCTGAAGCTCCGAAAAATGTTGCTGAAGAAATAGTAGCAAAAATCAAAGGTGTAACAGCTAAATAAGAAAACGATGAATCAAAAAATTAGAATAAAATTGAAATCATACGATCACAATTTAGTTGATAAATCAGCTGAGAAGATCGTTAAGACTGTAAAGTCAACAGGTGCAGTAGTTAGTGGGCCAATTCCATTACCAACGCACAAGAGAATTTATACTGTATTGAAATCTCCACACGTTAACAAAAAAGCACGTGAGCAATTCGAATTGTGCGCGTACAAACGTTTGTTAGATATCTACAGTTCTTCTTCTAAGACTGTTGATGCATTGATGCGTTTGGAGTTGCCAAGTGGTGTTGATGTAGAGATCAAAGTGTAAGTAAATTAAGTTTATAAATAAATAATAGTTAAAGTATGCCAGGAATTATTGGTAGAAAAGTCGGAATGACTAGCGTATACAGTGCCGAGGGCAAAGCAATGCCATGCACAGTGATAGAAGCTGGTCCTTGTGTTGTGACTCAGGTCAAAACACAAGACAGAGATGGTTACGAGGCTGTTCAATTGGGATTTGGAGACCGCAAGGAAAAAAACACTCCAAACGCAATGAAAGGTCACTTTAAGAAAGCTAAAACAGACCCTAAGTCTAAATTAGCTGAGTTTAAAGGTTTCTCGGAACTTAATCTCGGAGATACAGTAGACGTAAACATCTTTGAAGAAGGTGAATTTGTCGCTGTAGTAGGAACATCAAAAGGTAAAGGTTTCCAAGGTGTTGTCAAACGTCACAATTTTGCTGGTGTTGGACAAGCAACTCACGGTCAGCACAACAGACTAAGAGCACCGGGTTCTATTGGAGCAGCTTCTTATCCAGCACGTGTATTCAAAGGAATGCGAATGGGCGGACAAATGGGTAACGAGCGCGTAAAAATGGAAAACCTTCAAGTCTTAAGAGTTCTTGCAGATAAGAATTTAATCATAGTGAAAGGTTCTATTCCTGGATCTAAAGGTTCAACCGTAATAATCGAGAAGTAATGAAATTAAAAGTAACAAGCGCAAAAGGAGCTGCTACGACTAAAGAAGTTAGCTTGTCAGAAGAGGTTTTCGGAATTGAGCCTAATGATCACGCTATCTATTTAGATGTTAAGCAACATTTAGCCAACCGTCGTCAAGGGACGCACAAGGCTAAAGAAAGAGCTGAAATCTCTGGGTCTACAAGAAAGATCAAGAAGCAAAAAGGAACAGGTGGAGCACGTGCTGGTAGTATCAAGTCTGGTACTAGAGTAGGTGGTGGTCGTATATTCGGCCCACGTCCACGTAACTACCATTTCAAGTTAAATGTGAAAACGAAAAGATTGGCGCGTATGTCAGCTTTTTCTCACAAGGCTAAATCAAATGATATCTTAGTTATTGAAGATCCAAAAATGGATGCTATCAAAACAAAAGATTTCAAAGCTTTAATCAGTGACTTGAAATTAGAGAACGAAAAAGTTCTAATGATCTTGGGTGAAAAAAATGATAATGTTTATTTGTCATCACGTAACCTTAAAAAAGTAAAGGTTGTAACAGCAGATTCTGTAAACACATTTGATGTGTTAAATGCAGGTAAAGTTGTTATGGTTAAAAGTTCAATTGAAGCAATCGAAAAGATTCTAAACTAATTGAGAGATGAAGAATATTATTAAAAAGCCAATCATTACAGAAAAAGCAACGGGACAAAGCGAAATCTTTAACCGTTTCACATTTGCTGTGGATAGAAGTGCTAATAAGATTGAAATTAAAAATGCCGTCGAGAACATGTATGGAGTCAAAATTACTGACGTACGTACCATGAATTATGGCGGTGGGAAATCCTCTACGAAGTATACGAACAGGGGTATCGTTGAGCAGCCAAGTAAAAAATGGAAAAAAGCCATTGTTACTGTTGCAGATGGAGAGACGATTGATTTATTTAATAACTTTTAAGTACTAGAAAAATGGGTCTTAAAAAATTCAAGCCTACAACTCCAGGGCAAAGACACAAGATCATTAGTGATTACTCTGATGTTTCCAAAAACGCTCCAGAAAAGAGCTTAGTGAAAGGTCGTAGTAAGTCTGGTGGTCGAAACAATGACGGTAGAATGACCATGCGTTATATTGGAGGTGGTCACAAGCAAAAATACCGTGAAATTGATTTCAAAAGAGAAAAGCATGGTGTACCTGCAACTGTAAAGTCGATCGAGTACGATCCAAACAGAACTGCACGTATCGCTTTGTTGTATTATGCAGATGGCGAAAAACGCTACATTGTTGCCCCTGAAGGATTGAAGGAAGGTGATAAAGTAATGTCTGGAGCTGAAGCAACTCCTAATGTTGGAAACGCTATGTTCTTAGCGGATATTCCATTGGGAACTGTGATTCATAATATCGAAATGAAACCTGGAAAGGGTGGAGCGATTGCTCGTGGAGCAGGAACTTACGCTCAGCTGAACGCAAGAGATGGTCGTTATGCAATTGTTAAAATGCCTTCTGGTGAAACTAGAATGATCTTAACAACTTGTTTAGCAACGATCGGATCTGTATCTAATTCTGAACACAACCTATCTGTTTCTGGTAAAGCCGGAAGAACGAGATGGCAAGGACGTCGTCCTAGAGTACGTGGTGTCGTTATGAACCCTGTCGATCACCCAATGGGTGGTGGTGAAGGTAAGAACTCCGGTGGTCATCCAAGATCGCGTAACGGGATTCCTGCTAAAGGATTTAAGACACGTTCGAAGAAGAAATATTCGAATAAGTTTATTGTTGAAAGAAGAAAAAAATAATTAGGATATGAGTCGTTCATTAAAAAAACCACCTTTTGTGCACTACAAGCTTATGAAGCGAGTAGATGACGCAGCAGATTCAGGTAGCAAGCAAGTTATCAAAACATGGTCAAGAGCAAGTACTATAACTCCTGAGTTTGTTGGACTAACTTTCGCAGTTCATAATGGTAATAAATTTATTCCTGTTTTTTGTACAGAGAACATGGTAGGTCACAAGCTTGGAGAATTTGCTCCAACTCGTAACTTCCGTGGTCACGGTGGGAATAAAAAAGATAAGAAAAGATAGTTATGGGAGCTAGAAAAAGATTAAAGGCAGAAGCAAGAAAAGAGGCAAATAAGTCAATCGCATTCGCGAAATTGAATAAGTCTCCTATTGCGCCTAGAAAAATGAGATTGGTTGCAGATCTTATCAGAGGAGTTGAGGTAAACAAAGCTCTAAACGTATTGCAGCATAACGCTAAAGATGCATCAGTTAGCCTTGGAAAATTACTTCGTTCAGCGATTGCCAATTGGGAAGCAAAGAATGAAGGTCAAAACATCGAGGAAACTACTCTTTACGTTAAGGAAATCCAAGTTGATAGTGCAGCAATGTTGAAGAGAATTCAACCAGCACCTCAAGGAAGAGCGCATAGAATTAGAAAAAGATCAAATCACGTAACTCTCATCGTTGATGCTAAAGTCGCGAATAGCGATGAAGCTAAAAGCGCAGAATAATTTTAGATAAATGGGACAAAAAACAAATCCGATAGGGAATAGATTAGGTTTCATCCAAGGATGGGATTCTAATTGGTATGGAGGTAATGACTACAAAGATAAAATCGTCGAAGACGATAAAATTCGTAGATACCTTAAAGCTCGTTTATCTAGAGCAAGCATTGCTAAGATTATAATTGAACGTACACTTAAGTTGGTAACCGTTACTATCAACACTGCACGTCCAGGAGTAATTATTGGTAAAGGTGGTCAAGAGGTTGACAAATTGAAAGAAGAGCTGAAGAAGTTGACGAAAAAGGAAATTCAAATCAACATTTTCGAGGTTAAACGTCCAGAATTGGATGCTCGATTAGTTGCAGATGGAATTGCTCGTCAAATTGAAGCTCGTATTTCTTTCAGAAGAGCAATCAAAATGAGCATCGCGAGTACAATGCGTATGGGATCAGAAGGAATCAAAGTAAAGATTTCCGGAAGATTGAATGGCGCAGAAATGGCTCGTTCAGAGATGTACAAGGATGGACGTACTCCGTTACATACGTTCAGAGCTGACATCGATTACGCTTTGGCAGAAGCACACACTACTTATGGCCGTATCGGTATAAAGGTATGGATCATGAAAGGTGAAGTTTATGGCAAACGTGACTTATCACCAAACATCGGTCAAGCTTCTGGAAAAGGAGGTGGAAAAAGACAGCACGGAGGTGGTGCAGGTGGAGGTAAAAGAAGACCAAAAAAATAGAAGTTTCGAGCAATCGAAACTATGAACAAAATTAATATCATAGAAAGATGTTATCACCAAAAAGAACCAAATTTAGAAAAGCCCAGAAGGGAAGAAACAGAGGTATTGCTCATAGAGGAAGTACTGTTGATTTCGGATCTTTCGGACTAAAGACTTTGGAGCCAGGATGGCTTACATCCCGTCAAATTGAAGCTTCTCGTATCGCCGTTACTAGATATATGAAGCGTGAGGGGAAAGTATGGATCCGCATTTTCCCAGACAAGCCGGTTACAGCAAAACCAGCAGAAGTACGTATGGGTAAAGGTAAAGGGGCTCCAAGTCACTTTGTTGCAGTTGTTAGACCAGGAAGAATCCTTTTCGAATGTGACGGAGTGTCATATGAAACAGCGAAAGAAGCAATGCGATTAGCAGCACAAAAACTACCTGTGAAATGTAAATTTGTGACACGTCACGATTTTGTAGTACCAGGAAAATAGTTAGAAAATGAAGCAGCAAGAAATTACAAAGATGTCTGACGCAGACATTAAAGATCAAATCGCGACAACGAGCGAGACATTAGCAAAAATGAAATTGTCTCATACCGTTGCTCCAATGGAAAACCCATTGCAGATCAAAGACGTTAGAAGAACTGTCGCGAGATTGAAAACAGAATTAACTAAAAGAGAAGCTCAAGCCTAGGCTTGAGTCTCCAAAATTAAGCTTACAATGGAAAAGCGAAATTTAAGAAAAGAACGTATAGGGATTGTTACTAGCAACAAGATGGACAAGTCTGTTGTTGTTTCTGTAGAAAGAAAGGTAAAACACCCTAAGTATGGAAAGTTCGTGAAGAACACTACTAAGTTCGTAGCTCACGATGAGAAAAATGAATGTGGAGAAGGTGATACAGTTCGTATCATGGAAACACGTCCTCTTTCGAAGTCAAAGAACTGGAGGTTAGTAGAGATTGTTGAACGCGCTAAATAATTAAGAGTAATGATACAAACTGAATCAAGACTAAAAGTAGCAGACAACTCTGGAGCAAAGGAGGTATTGTGCATCCGTGTTTTAGGAGGTACGAAACGTCGTTATGCTTCTGTAGGAGATAAAATTGTCGTTACTGTTAAAAGTGCAATGCCTTCAGGTGCTGTTAAAAAAGGAACAGTAGCAACGGCAGTAATAGTAAGAACTAAGAAAGAAGTACGCCGCCCAGACGGTTCATACATCCGTTTCGATGATAACGCTTGCGTTATCTTGAACCCAACAGGGGAGATGAGAGGAACTCGTATCTTTGGCCCGGTTGCTCGAGAGCTTCGTGATGCTGACTTTATGAAAGTCGTTTCATTAGCCCCAGAGGTACTTTAATTTTATAAGAACTGAAGTTATGCAACAGAAATTACACATTAAAATTGGAGACACTGTTAAGGTTATTAGTGGTGAATCTACAGGTCAAGAAGGAGCAATCCTTTCGATCGATAAGAAAAAGATGCGTGCAAAAGTAGGAGGTGTTAATCTTATTAAGAAACACCAAAAACCTAGCGCAGCAGACCCTCAAGGAGGAATCGTGGAAATGGAAGCAGGAATCCACATTTCAAACCTTATGATTGTTCACAATGGTCAAGCAACTCGCGTTGGTCGTAAATTGAACAAAGAAGGAAAATTAGTACGTTATTCAAAAAAGTCCGGGGAGGAATTATAGTATGAGTTATACACCAAGACTTCGTGAACAGTATAAAGCTGATATTATTCCAGCTTTAACTGAAAAGTTCGGTTACAAATCTTCAATGAAGGTTCCGAAACTTACAAAGATTGTGATTAGCCAAGGTGTCGGTGATGCCGTAGCTGATAAAAAACTAGTAGACACTGCGGTAGAAGATTTATCGCGTATCGTTGGTCAAAGAGCAGTAGCAACAATTTCAAAAAAGGATATCTCGAATTTCAAATTGAGAAAAGGGATGCCGATTGGAACTAAAGTTACATTAAGAGGTGACAATATGTACAACTTCTTAGATCGTTTTATTGCGGTTGCTTTACCAAGGACTCGTGACTTCAAAGGAGTGAACGCTAAAGGATTCGATGGAAGAGGAAACTTTAATATGGGTATTAAAGAACACATCATTTTCCCAGAGATTGATATCGATAAAGTGAATCGTATCATGGGTATGGACGTTACTTTCGTTACCACTGCAGATAGTGATGAAGAAGGACATGCGTTACTTGATGCATTTGGATTCCCATTTACAAAAAAATAAGAAGAGATGGCTAAAGAATCAATGAAAGCGCGTGAGCGCAAGAGAGAAAAGTTAGCAGCTCGTTACGCAAGTAAACGTGCAGAGTTAACTAAGATCTTAAAGTCTTCAGATACATCTGAAGAAGCACAAGATGCGAAGTGGGATGCAATGATGAAATTGCAAAAACTTCCTGCTAACTCGGCTCAAGTTAGAGTTCACAACAGATGTGGATTAACTGGTCGTCCTAGAGGTTATATGCGTCAGTTTGGTCTTTCAAGGGTGACATTCCGTGAAATGGCTTTAGATGGTAAGATCCCAGGTGTTAAAAAAGCAAGTTGGTAAAAGAGAGCATTTAAGGTAAATGGATATAAAGATGAGGGCAAATTAGTCTTTCATCTTTTGTCTTTATATCTTCGCCCTCCGAAAAAGTATAAACTGGTTCCAGGTTCAATTTTTTTTGAAAACCGTTACCGCAATTAAAATAGTATGAATACAGATCCAATAGCAGATTTTTTAACTCGTATCCGTAACGGAAGTTCGGCTGGGTTGAAAGCAGTAGAGATTCCAGGTTCAAACACAAAAAGAGCAATGACTCAGATTTTGTTTGATCAAGGATATATCACAAACTTCAAGTTTGTTGATGATGACAAACAAGGTATCATTAAGATAGCTTTGAAATACAATCCAACAACTAAAGTTCCTGCAATTACAAAAATGCAAAGAGCTTCTAGACCAGGTCTTAGAAAATACAACGGAGCAAATGAAATGCCACGTGTATTGAACGGTCTTGGAATTGCGATTGTTTCAACATCTAAAGGTGTTATCACAGGAAAGCAAGCAAAGAGAGAAAATGTAGGAGGAGAAGTTCTCGCTTACATCTATTAATAGTTAAATATTAAGAAAAATGTCAAGGATAGGTAAATCCCCAGTAACAATCCCGAGTGGAGTAGACGTGAAAGTTGACGGTAACATAGTTACAGTTAAGGGCCCTAAAGGTGAGTTGATTCAAGAAATGGATTCTTGTGTATCAATTAGCATTGATGGAGCAACAATAACTTTCACCCGCGAATCAGACACGCCTGATCACAGAGCTAAACACGGTTTATACCGTTCATTAGTTCACAATATGTGTATTGGAGTATCGGAAGGGTTCAAGAAGCAATTAGAAGTGGTAGGAGTAGGATACCGTGCAAACGCTAATGGTCAAAAATTAGAGTTATCACTAGGTTTTTCTCACCCATTTGTAATAGAGCTTCCTAATGAAATTAAGGTATCAACAGAGTCTGCTAAAGGTAAGGCGCCAGTTATAACACTGGAGTCTCACGATAAGCAATTAGTAGGACAGGTCGCTGCCAAAATTCGTTCCCTCCGTAAACCAGAACCGTACAAAGGAAAAGGTGTTAAATACGTTGGTGAAGAACTCAGAAGAAAAGCTGGTAAAACAGCAGCGAAGTAATAATTAGATATCATTAATTAGTTATGGCATTTAGCAAAGTAACAAGAAGAGCAAAAATCAAAAGAAGAATCAGAAAGAATGTTTCTGGAACTTCTACGATGCCTCGTTTGTCTGTTTTTAGAAGCAACAAACAAATCTACGCTCAAATTATTGACGATTCGACAGGAACTACGATGGTTTCAGCGACATCTTACAATAATAAAGAGGCTGCAAAGGGAAACAAAGTTGAACAAGCAGCAATCGTAGGTAAAGAAGTGGCAGCAAAAGCAATTAAGGCCGGAATTGATAAAGTAGTATTCGATAGAAACGGATACCTATATCACGGTAGAGTTAAATCACTAGCTGACTCAGCGAGAGAAGGCGGACTAAAATTTTAAGAATGGCAGCACAAATGAACAGAGTAAAATCTGCAGATATCGAGCTTAAAGATAAGCTTGTTGCCGTGAACCGTGTAACTAAGGTTACAAAAGGTGGACGTACGTTTAGTTTCTCAGCAATTGTAGTTGTTGGTGATGAAAACGGTATCGTTGGTCACGGATTGGGTAAAGCAAAAGAGGTAACAGAAGCAATTTCTAAAGGAATTGACGATGCAAAAAAGAACTTAATTAAAGTTCCTATTGCTCACGGAACAATACCTCATTTTCAAAAAGGAAAATTCAGTGGTGCTAGAGTTTTGTTGAGACCAGCTTCAGAAGGTACAGGAGTTATCGCCGGTGGTGCGATGCGTGCTGTATTGGAGAGCGTTGGAATTCACAATGTCTTAGCGAAATCACAAGGGTCATCAAATCCTCACAATGTTGTTAAAGCAACAATTGATGCACTTTCTCAAATGAGAGATGCTGTAGCAGTTGCTAAACAAAGAGGAGTTGGTCTTGACAAAGTGTTTAACGGTTAATAATAGCAATCATGGCGAAAATTAAAATCAAGCAAACGAGAAGCGCTATTAATCGTCCCGCAAGACAAAAAGCAACGATTAAGGCATTAGGATTAAAGAAGTTGAATCAGGTTGTAGAACATGAAGCGACTCCACAAATCCTTGGAATGGTTAAGAAAATTCAACACTTAGTAGAAGTAGTTGATTAACTCTATAAAAAGCATTTAAGATGAATTTACATAATTTAACTCCTGCGAAAGGTTCTACTAAAAATAGAAAAAGAATCGCACGTGGTCAGGGATCTGGTCGCGGTGGTACTTCAACTCGTGGGCATAAAGGAGCAAAATCAAGATCTGGTTATTCTAGAAAAATTGGTTTTGAAGGTGGTCAAATGCCACTGCAAAGACGTGTACCTAAGTTCGGATTCAAGAACATCAACCGCGTTGAGTACAAAGCAATCAATTTAGACATTATTCAATCATTAATTGAAAGAAAAAACGTGACAGAAATCACACCTTTAATTCTTCAAGAAAATGGTTTATGTTCTAAGAATGAGAGAGTAAAGGTATTAGGTAGAGGCGAACTTACGACAAAAGTTGACGTAACTGCTCACAAGTTTTCAACGACTGCGAAAGCAGCAATTGAAGGTCAAGGTGGGAATTGTTCAGAAATCTAATTAACTTTGCCAACATTTTTATCTGATGAAAAAGTTTATTGAGAACATAAAAAACATTTGGAAAGTTGAAGAA
Source organism: Crocinitomicaceae bacterium (assembly GCA_047630755.1). Classification (GTDB taxonomy): domain Bacteria; phylum Bacteroidota; class Bacteroidia; order Flavobacteriales_D; family Crocinitomicaceae; genus UBA4466. The sequence goes on from JBLHYG010000017.1 coordinate 74,086, forward strand.
CTTAGAAAGAGAATCATACTTACTCTCTCTATTATCCTTATTTATCGAATAGGGTCGTTCATTATTCTTCCAGGTGTAGATTACACTGTCTTGCAAGCAAATCAAGCACAGCCAGCTGGTGATCCAAACATGCTAGAAACATTATTATCTCTTTTTACAGGAGGTAGTTTTACAAATGTTTCAATTATGGCATTAGGGATTATGCCTTATATTTCTGCGTCTATTATTATGCAGTTATTAGGGATGGCAGTACCGGCCGTGCAGAAGATGCAGCAAGAAGGTGAGTCTGGTAGAAAGAGGATAAATAACTACACTCGTATTCTTACGATCGTTATTTGTGCCTTTCAAGCACCTACTTATATTACATTATATGCGTCGTCTAAAATGGCGAACATCGGAGGAGCAAATGTTTCCGCTTTCGGTCATGACGCATGGTCATTCACATGGATGTCCGCAATTGTATTATTAGTAGCAGGTGCAATGTTTGCAGTTTGGTTAGGTGAAAGAATTACTGACAAAGGTGTTGGTAACGGAATTTCACTTTTAATTACTGTAGGTATTTTGGCTAGACTTCCTGAAGCATTTATGGCAGAAATAGGACTTCAGTCTGGAAACCTTATTCAAATTGTTATTGAGATCTTCGCCTTTATGTTGGTGGTCCTCGCAACAATATTGATTGTTCAAGGGGTTCGGAAGGTTCCATTAAATACTGCGAAAAGAGTTGTTGGAAATAGAGCAGCGGAAGATCAAGGTGCTAGAAGTTATTTGCCTATTAAGGTGAATGCATCTGGTGTAATGCCGATTATCTTCGCTCAAGCTATTATGACAGTTCCACTGATGGTATTTACTGCGCCAGACAGTTTTGTCGGTCAAGTATTTGGAGATATCTATGGAGTAGGGTACAATGCGGCTTTGGCAGTTTTGATTATCGTCTTCACTTATTTCTATACTGCGATAATGATTAATCCTAGAAAGATTGCAGATGAGTTGAAAAGAAGTGGTGGTTTTATACCGGGTATTAGACCGGGTGAAGAAACGGCTGATTATATTGATTCATTAGTTTCAAGAATTACGTTCCCAGGATCGGTATTCTTAGCTTTAATTGCAATCCTTCCTGCTTTCGCAGCCATGGCTGGGATCAATGGATCATTCGCTATGTTCTTCGGAGGTACTTCACTGCTAATTATGGTAGGGGTAGTTTTGGATACATTGCAACAGATTGAATCTTACTTGTTGAACCGTCAAATGGATGGTTTAATGGATGGGACTAGAATCAAAGGTAGAAGAACTCAAGGTGAAATGTCAGGAATGTAATTATGGCGAAACAAGCATCAATAGAACAAGACGGAGTAATTCTCGAGGCACTTTCAAATGCAATGTTCCGTGTGGAACTCGAAAATAGTCACGTGATTACAGCGCATATTTCTGGAAAGATGAGAATGTACTACATTAAGATTCTTCCTGGAGATAAAGTAAAAGTGGAAATGTCACCTTACGATTTAACGAAAGGTAGAATCACATTTAGATATAAGTAGGTAACTACTATTAAAAATAATTGAGATGAAAGTAAGAGCATCAGTTAAGAAGCGATCAGTGGATTGCAAGATTGTAAAGAGAAAAGGGGTTGTTTACGTGATAAACAAGAAGAACCCTAAGTTCAAACAAAGACAAGGTTAGAATATGGCACGTATTGCAGGTATTGATTTACCAAAAAATAAGAGAGGTGTTATCGCATTGACGTACATCTATGGAATCGGAAGAAGCACAGCTAGAAAGATTTTAGTTTCTTCGAGTGTTGATGAAAATATCAAAGTTCAAGATTGGACGGATGATCAAGCATCAGCTATTCGTACTTCTATGAACGAAGTTAAGGTTGAAGGAGCATTGCGCTCTGAAGTTCAGTTGAACATCAAACGTTTGATGGATATTGGATGTAACCGTGGAATTCGTCACAGAGCTGGATTACCATTAAGAGGTCAACGTACAAAGAACAACGCTCGTACGAGAAAAGGAAGAAGAAAAACAGTTGCAAATAAGAAGAAGTAGTCTTAACTGCTTCTGATTTAGTGGACAGACGGTCCGCAAATACATTATCTATTATGAGCGTGGCGGATGTCACGTTCAAAATGGTTTCAATTGTACGTGCTATAATCGTCCCCTTTATCGGAGGTATACGGACTGGATCGTATGATCCAATTCAACTGAAAGCGATAAACACTTAAAACAGCTATAATGGCAAAGTCAAATCAAAAGAAAAAGAAGAACGTCAAGGTAGACGCGATGGGTCAAGCACACATCCAAGCTACCTTTAACAATGTTATTATTTCATTGACGAACAATGCAGGTCAAGTTATTTCTTGGTCTTCAGCAGGAAAGATGGGATTCAGAGGTTCTAAGAAGAACACTCCTTATGCAGCTCAAGTAGCGGCAGAAGATTGTGCAAAAGAAGCACATGAAAATGGATTGCGTAAAGTAAAAGTATACGTTAAGGGGCCAGGAAACGGTCGTGAGTCTGCTATCAGATCTTTACACAATGCAGGAATTGAAGTGACTGAAATCATTGATGTTACTCCAATGCCACACAATGGATGTCGTCCACCAAAGAGAAGAAGAGTTTAATATATACTAATAAGAACCAAGGGAATCCAGACTGTCGGAGGAGAAGCCTTAATTCATAGTCTCCCTTAAATAAATTTAATATGGCAAGATATACAGGTCCAAAATCAAAAATTGCACGTCGTTTCAAAGATCCAATCTTTGGCCCAGATAAAGCATTGGATAAAAGACAATACGGTCCAGGACAACACGGTCCAAACAAGCGTAGAGGAAAACAGTCTGAATATGCTATTCAGTTGGCTGAAAAGCAAAAAGCAAAGTATACTTACGGTATTCTTGAGCGTCAATTTGCGAACTTGTTCGACAAAGCGTCTGCTATGAAAGGAATTACAGGTGAAGTTCTTTTGCAATTGTGTGAAGGTCGTTTGGATAATACAGTTTACCGTTTAGGTGCTGCTACAACTCGTAGTGCTGCTAGACAGTTTGTAAGTCACAAACATATTACTGTTAATGGACAAGTAGTGAATATTCCATCTTACGCTGTGAAAATAGGTGATGTAGTTGGTATTCGTGAAAAATCAAAATCGTTAGAAGCAATTACAGATTCTTTGGCAGCAAAGACGACTAGCTTCGATTGGTTGGATTGGAACCCTTCTCAAATGGAAGGTAAAGTAGTTGGAATTCCTACACGTGAAATGATCCCTGAGAACATCAAGGAACAGTTGATCGTCGAATTATATTCTAAGTAATAAATTAATCACGTTGCATCTCGACCAAAGGGTTTGATTGAATTTCTTCAATCTTTCAAACCGCGCAATCGGAACGCAATTAAAAAGAAGAAAAATGGCAATATTAGATTTTCAAAAACCGGACAAGGTAATCATGATCAATTCAGATGAGCATGAAGGACAATTCGAATTCCGTCCTTTAGAGCCTGGATATGGTATCACTGTAGGTAATGCGCTTCGTCGTATCCTATTGTCTTCATTGGAAGGTTTTGCAATCGCGTCTGTTAGAATAGAAGGTGCAGATCATGAATTTTCTACAGTTAAAGGTATCGTAGAAGATGTAACTGAAATCATCTTAAACTTGAAACAAGTTCGTTTCAAACAACAAATTGAAGGTACGGACAATGAAACTGTTGTAGTTTCTATTGCCGGTCAAGATAAATTAACTGCTGGTGACATCGGTAAATTCACTTCTGCGTTCCAAGTTTTGAACCCAGACTTAGTGATTTGCAACATGGAGCCATCTGTAAAGTTGGAAATGGAATTAACGATTGTTAAAGGTCGTGGTTACTATGCAGCTGAAGAAAATAAGGATGGAAATGCTCCATTTGGAACAATCTTTACTGATTCAATCTTTACTCCAATTAAAAATGTACAATACAAGGTTGAGAACTTCCGTGTTGAGCAAAAGACTGATTATGAAAAATTAATCTTTAACATCACTACTGACGGTTCAATTCATCCTAAAGAAGCGTTGAAAGAAGCAGCGACTATTTTAATTCACCACTTCATGTTATTCTCTGATGAGCGTATCACATTGGATAGTGAAATTAAAGCAGAAACTGAAGAGTTCGATGAAACTTCATTGCACATGCGTCAACTTTTGAAAACGAAGTTGGTAGATATGGATTTATCTGTTCGTGCGTTGAACTGTTTGAAAGCAGCTGACGTTGAAACTTTGGGTGACTTAGTTTCTTACAACAAGAACGATTTATTGAAATTCAGAAACTTCGGTAAGAAATCATTAACAGAATTAGAAGACTTAGTTGATAACAAAGGTCTTTCATTCGGAATGAATGTTTCTAAATACAAATTAGACAAAGAATAGTATCGCAATTAATTATTAAAAATGGCGTAATAGGTGGCTGGACTGTAGCGATAGAGTAAAACCAGATTCAGTTAACCGTTACTTACGAAATTTAAGTTATGAGACACGGAAAAAAATTCAATCATTTAGGCAGAAAAACTGCACACAGAAAGGCAATGCTACAAAACATGGCTTGCTCTCTAATTGAACACAAGACAATCAACACTACAATAGCGAAGGCGAAAGCTTTGCGTGTATATGTTGAGCCAATTTTGACAAGAGCAAAAACGGATTCTACGCATTCAAGAAGACAAGTGTTTAGTCATTTGCAAAGTAAAGAAGCAGTTACTGAATTATTCAGAGAAGTTGCTCCTAAAATTGCAGATCGTCCTGGAGGATATACTCGTATTATTAGAACTGGATACAGATTAGGTGATAATGCAGAAATGTGTATGATCGAATTAGTAGACTTTAACGAGTTATATACTAATGAAGGAGCTAAAAAATCAACTACACGTCGTTCTCGTCGTGGTAGTGGAGGTGCTAAACCTGCCGCTGCTTCAACTGAGGGAGCTGCGGAAGCGGTAACTGAAGAAGTTGTTGAAGAAACACCAGCTGTTGAAGAAGCAGTAGTTGTTGAAGAGACACCTGCAGCTGAACCAGAAGCAAAGAAGGAAGATGCACCAGAAGCTAAAGCTGATGATGCTGATGAAAAAAAAGATGATAAGGAAGATAAAGCATAGCTTTTGAAAACGGGAACTGAAAAGTTACCTTTCTGAAAATTAAGATTGAGGGCGATGTTTACATCGCCCTTTTTTTGTGCTCTCAATTTTAAGTCTGTATCTTTGTGGAGAATTAACCTAATCACTAATGAAAAAGATATTATTTACTTTATTAATTGGTTCATCTTTAACAGCTTGGTCTCAATGTGAGACAGGAGTTGTTGCGAATGATACCACAATTTGTCTTGGCGACACTGTTACAATTACAGCTTTTGGTCCAGGAACACCTCTAACGACCACTTTTGTCGGAGGAAATAATCACCGTGGAAACATGTTTGACATTGTTGCCTTAAGCACCGTAACGATTGAATCGTTTGACGGTCACCCTATGGGGGATACTGATTATGAAATTTATTACAAAACTGGAACGTTTGTAGGTTCTGAAACGAATGCGGCGGCTTGGACTTTAGTAGGTTCTGCAGCAAATGTTATTGCACAGCCGATGGGAACTCCTACAGCTATTCCAATTAATATTGGTGTCACTATCCCGGCAGGACAGACGTATTCGTTTTACGTGACCTCTACAAACCTCGCTGTTTCTCAAAATTACACTGATGGATCAGCACCAGGTGCAGTTTTCGCAAGTGATGCAAATATCCAATTCCTTGAAGGTGCTGGAATGGAATATCCATTTGGAGCTGGAGGAAGTGTTTTCTCACCTCGTATATGGAATGGAAATATTAACTATTCGATTGGAACAACATATTTATGGGATATGGGTGCAACAACATCTCAAATCGTTGAAACACCAACTGCTCAAACGACATATTTAGTAGATATTACACCAAATGGATGTCCAACTTCGACAGATTCGGTTACCATTTATATAAATCCAGCGCCGATTCTTGATTTAGGAGCGGATACTTCAATTTGTCCTGGCACTCAGATTACCCTAGATGCTGGTCCAGGTCAGGCATCGTATGACTGGAATAATGGACTCTCAACTGCACAAACTACTTCGGTCCTTCCAGGAACAAGTTATTTTGTGGAAGTCACGAGCATCGAAGGTTGTTTCGCGTATGACACTATTAATGTTGCAATGGCTCCAGTGCCAGTTGTTGATTTAGGAATGGATACAGTAGTTTGTGAAGGTTCACCTGCGACTATTGATGCTGGTAATGTTGGAAGCACATACATGTGGAGTACAGCTGAAACAACACAAACGATTGATGTTGGAGGGGGGACCCATACAGTTACTGTTACGAATTCTGAAGGATGTTCAGAGACTGATGATATTACCATTTTAGAAAACCCTATGCCAATTGTTAGTCTAGGGAATGATACAACATTTTGTGTGAATCAAATGGTTGTTTTAGATGCGGGAGCTGGATTTTCAGGGTACTTGTGGTCAACTTCTGATACAACTCAAACTATAACTGTTGATGGAGCAATATTCGGAGTTGGTGCGCATTCAATTTCTATTGAAGTTACTAATAACTTTGGTTGTACAAATACAGATGATGTTGTTGTAAATATTGACGGTTGTCTTGGATTGATTCAGGTACCCGTTAAACATATGGAAGTGTATCCAAACCCTACTTCAAATGTATTGCATATTGAATTGGATCAATTGACAATAGAACCTATGCTGAATGTATACTCTATGGATGGATTGTTGGTATTGTCAGAGAGAATGATAAGTCAAACTCAATCTTTAGATTTAAGCAGATTAGAAAGAGGATCATATATCCTTGAACTTAGTGCTGATGACTACAAAGAAATAATTAAAGTAATCAAAAATTGATAGAGATTGTGAAACCTACTAAAAGGCGCTCTTGTTGAAGAGCGCCTTTTTTGTTCGATGAATTTTCATTAAATGATTTCAACAATTGAATTGTATTTTTTGATCAATGTTGGACTGAATACATTGGTCCTAAAGTTGAGCTATCACTGAGTGTTCATGGTGTTCTGGTTCTGTTCTCGTATCAATCAATTTATTTTAAATTAAAATACTTGAAAATTTGTGGAAAACTTTGAATTAACCTTTCGAAGTGAATCCCTAACTTTGTAGAAAATTTTTCAAAATGGAGGACAAAAAAGCAGCAGTTTTATTGCTCGAAGATGGAACCGTTTTTACCGGAGTTGCAATCGGGAAAATTGGAACGACAACAGGAGAAATAGCTTTTAACACTGGGATGACCGGCTATCAAGAAGTCTTCACAGATCCTTCTTATTACGGACAAGTTTTAGCAATGACAACGGCTCACATAGGAAACTATGGCGTTCACTTGAATGAGGCGGAATCTAAAAACATGAAAGTTGCAGGTTTAATCATCAAGAAATTTTCTGATGGATTTTCACGCCCAGCTGGAGCTAAATCGTTGCAGGATTACATGATTGAAAATAACAAAGTAGGGATTTCAGATATTGATACAAGAGCTTTAGTTCGTCATATTCGAAGTAAAGGTGCAATGAACTGTATTATCTCTTCTGAGATCTTAGATGTTGAGGAATTAAAGCAAAGGTTAAGCGCTGTTCCTTCAATGGATGGTTTGGAGTTGTCTTCTAAAGTTACAACGAAAGAAGCATACGAGTCGAAGTCTGAGAATGCAACATTTAAAGTTTCGCTTATTGATTTTGGTGTAAAAAAGAGTATTGTAAATTGTTTGGTGGATAGAGGCTGTCATGTAAAAGTATTCCCATTAGATTCAACGATGGAAGATTTGAATTCATTTAATCCGGATGGGTATATGTTATCGAACGGACCTGGTGATCCATCTGCTATGCCAAATTCGATAGAATTAGTTAAAGAGATTGTAAATCAAAACAAACCCGTATTCGGGATCTGTTTGGGGCACCAAATCTTAGGATTGAGCCAAGGCTTAACAACTGAGAAAATGTTTAACGGTCACAGAGGAATTAACCATCCGATTAAGAACTTAAAAACAGGTAAAGGAGAAATTACTTCTCAAAACCACGGATTCGTTATATCGAAAGAAAGCACAATTCAAAATGACAAAGTGAATGTGACTCACATTCATTTGAATGATGATACAGTTGCTGGAATAGAATTGGTTGGAAAAGACGTATTCTCGGTGCAATACCATCCAGAAGCATCAGCAGGCCCTCACGATTCGAGGTATTTGTTTGATCAGTTTGTTGACAATATGAAAAACAAAAAATAATGAGTTACATAGCAAAGATTATCGGGAGACAGATACTTGATTCAAGAGGAAACCCAACAGTAGAGGTTGATGTAATAACGGCCAATGGAGTTTTGGGAAGGGCGGCGGTTCCTTCAGGAGCTTCAACAGGAGTGCACGAAGTAGTTGAATTGAGAGATGGAGATCCAGCGGCATACCTTGGAAAAGGTGTTTTAAAAGCTGTTGCGAATGTAAATTCAATAATTGATGAAGCATTAAAAGGATTTGATGTTTGTGATCAAAAGGCCATCGATTCAAAACTTATTGAATTGGATGGTACAGAAAATAAATCAAATTTAGGAGCCAATGCGATTCTAGGTGTTTCTTTGGCCGCGGCGAAAGCAGCAGCTGATGAATCTGGATTGAGCCTGTTTAAATATATCGGTGGAGTTGGAGCAACGACAATGCCCATTCCAATGATGAACATCTTAAATGGTGGATCTCACGCCGATAATAAAATTGATATCCAAGAATTCATGGTTATGCCAATTGGAGCGGATTCCTTTTCGCAAGGGCTTCAATGGGGTACTGAGATTTTTCACCACTTAAAATCAGTATTGAAAGAGAACGGTATGTCAACCAATGTTGGTGATGAAGGTGGTTTTGCTCCAAACTTGGGATCTAATGAGGAAGCGATTGAACTCGTTATTCAAGCAATTGAAAAAGCGGGATTTAAACCAGGTGTTGATGTTTTTGTAGCATTGGACGCTGCTGCTTCTGAATTTTACGATAAAGATGCTGGCGAATACGTTTTCGAATCGACCGGCGAAAGAATGTCTTCTGTGCAAATGGTCGAGTTTTGGAAAAATTGGAGTGCGAAATATCCAATTATTTCAATCGAAGATGGATTGGATGAAGATGATTGGAACGGATGGAAATTGATGACTGAAGCTTTGGGAGATAAAGTACAACTCGTGGGGGATGATTTATTCGTAACAAACACAAAACGTTTAAGCAAAGGAATAGATGGTGGTTATGCCAACTCTATTTTAATTAAAGTAAATCAAATTGGAACATTAACTGAAACGATTGAAGCTGTTCAAATGGCGACTAGAAATGGATATACTTCTGTTATGAGTCATAGAAGTGGTGAAACGGAAGATACTACCATTGCTGATTTAGCTGTTGCTTTAAATTGTGGACAGATCAAAACAGGTTCTGCATCTCGAAGTGATCGAATGGCGAAATACAACCAATTACTCCGTATAGAAGAAGAACTTGGTCAAACTGCTGTTTACCCAGGGAATAGATTTAAGTTTGTTTAGGTTTCCAACAATTACTGTAATGGTCAATGCCAACGCTAGACATATTGAATTAAAATAAAAACGTTCACAACTGACCCGATAATCTTATCGAGTAAGAGAAACGTCCAAGTATTTTAAATGCCCTTTTCGATAAGTTCGAAAGGGGCATTTTATTTTAATGATTAAAGCGGTTGTGGTGATACATAACTATTGTAGTGGGGTAAGATTGAATTTGTTAAGTGGCTGATTACACGGGGGATACATTTAAATTATTTTAGGTTTCCAACAATAGCGTTAAGAAAATAACGAACAAGTAGTTTTTTAGTCGAAACGTCGTATTTTTGACAAAACTTATTGAGTTTGGCGCAACCCTAAGAAGTTAATGTGCGTCTAACCAAAAAACTATACTAGTAATGAAGCTAATTGTATCATTTATAGCGGTTTTGTGCATGTCCACAACTTTCGCTCAAACGCAAACAAATACCACCGTACCAGCGGTTCAACATTTTGCGCAATGCATGTTCTCAATTTCCGATCAAACGCAGTTGGATGCCTTAACAGTAGAGTTCTACAATAGCCATCCAGAAGTTGAACGAGTTCGTTTCGATATGAATACTCAAAGAGCCCTAGTTATTACAACTGGACTGACATCATTCACTGAGGCAGATTTTATTTCTTGGTTCGGACAGTACTCGAGTACAGTTACTTGTGTTCAAGTCGGTGTATATGGCGTAGATGTCATGAATAGCTATCCATTTACTAACTGTCAATAATAGAGTTATGAAAATTATTTTATCAAGTGTTTTCGCGCTGTTTTCGATTGGAGTATTTGGACAAGGGATTGTTTCAAATGCATGTGATCAAGCACAAAATATATGTAACAGTGTTCCGGTTCCTTTTCCTCTTTCAACAGGAGTGAGTCCGAATCCTACTGTTCCACCTGCGGGAAGTTTCTCGAACCCTTCATCGAATCCAGCTGGAGTGAACTCTGGTTGTCTTTTGGCAGGTGAGTTGAATCCGAACTGGTTCGTTTTAAATGTTACTTCAACAGGTCAATTAGAATTTGATATAGGTTCAGCCGGAGGTTCTGGTTATTTCGATTGGGAATTATGGCCGTATGATCCTGTTACTGGATGTTCAGATATTGCAAATAACTTAGTCTCTCCAGCTGCATGTAACTGGAACGCTTCTGCTCAAGGATTTACTGGAATGTCAAGTGGTGGACCGCCTCCAGGTGGTATTGCTGGTAACTTCCAACCTTCTATCCCTGTTGTTGCAGGTGAAGCATATATTCTAATGTTCTCTAACTACAGTTACCAAACTGGAAATGTTAGTTTGACATTCCCGCCTTCAGGGGCATCTATTGGATGTTCTGGTGGAACTCCTGACCAAACGATTTGTTTGGGTGATGCTGCAACAGTGGATATTGCTGTAAGTCCAGGATGGGTAGCGGCTACTGCGAACTGGTTGGTAACGAATAACGTTTCAAACACTACTGGAATGGTGGGGGTTTTGGTTGATCCTATCGTCACAACGAATTATGCTGTTGAAATTTGGGATCAAGGTGTAGCAGTTGATACGGTTATGTTTACTGTAACTGTTGAAGTTCCTCCAACTCCAAATGCTGGTCCAGACCAAACGGTTTGTCTTGGATCACCAATTCAATTGGATGGAACACAATCAGATCCTGCGAACTCGCTTTTATGGCAAACGGATGCTTCGGCAGTCGTTCCAGCTCCAATTGTGAATTATGTACCTAGCTTTATGGTTGAAGATCCATTGGTGTCTGTTAATCAAGTTGGAACTTATTTATTTATTATAAGAGAAGGAAATGCAATTTGTGGCAACATCTACGATACTGTGGAAGTTGTTGTTGATGATCTTTCTATTACTGCTTCTTCTGTAGCGCCTAGCTGTATCGGTTTTGCTGACGGACAAGTTCATATTACAAGTGCTGATGCTGTTGTTTATAGCTATGATGGTGGAATCAACTGGGTAGCTGATTCGTTCAATTTAGTAATGCCTGCTGGTAACTACACTGTTTGTGGTAGATCTGCATTGGGTTGTGAAAAATGTGTTACAGTCAATGTAATTGATCCTCCTGCAGTGATTGCTTCGATTAATAATGATTCTACGATTTGTCAAAATGGAACAGGTTTCTTGAACGCTGATGCAACTGGAGGCACTTCATATTTGTACCACTGGGATCATACAGCTGACTTGAATGATATTCAATTAGTCAATCCTATTAACTCAGGAACATATACAGTTTATGTAGAGAATCAAAACGGATGTGTTTCAACACCTGTTTCGATTGATATCACTGTTCTTCCTCCATTGACAGGTTCAATAACAGGATGGGACACAGTTTGTCCTACGTATTCAACGGATATTACAGCGGATGTAATGGGTGGACTTGGTCAACCTTATGATTTCGTATGGAGCAGTGGTCCAACTCAAAATGGTCCAGATTTTCATACAATTACTGTTGAGCCGGGTGTAACAACGACATACACTGTTACAATAACAGATCAATGTGAGTCAACTCCATTAGTGATGACAACAAATATCAGAGTAGCTCCACTTCCAGTTCCGGCATATACTGTGTTGGATCCTGAGCAATGCGAGCCTGCGGTATTCCATATTGTTAATTCAACGGATCCTACAATGAGCCAGTACAACTATTGGTTGGTTGATGGAAGCGATCAATACATGAATCAAGATACTATTGAGACATCGGAACTTTACGCTGGATTGTATGATATTCAAATGATCATTACTTCTTTCGAAGGTTGTGTTGATTCATTGACATTCGATGATGCATTAGAAGTGAAGCCGAAACCAGTTGCTGATTTCAGACATTCACCGAATCCAGTATTGATGTTCAACACAGACGTATTGTTTACGAACTATTCGTGGAACGGTTATACGTACCAATGGTCTTTCGAAGATGGTTACCCATCGACATCAACTCAAACGAATGTTCAAGTTCAGTTCCCTGATGGACAAACTGGAGCGTATGACATTCAGTTGATTACAACATCAGAATTAGGATGTGTTGATACAATGCAGTACGAATTAGTGGTATTCCCGGAAGTATTGATTTACGCTCCGAATACATTCACACCAGATGGTGATGAGTTCAACCAAGGATGGCAAGTATTCATGGAAGGAATTGATGTTTATGATTTCGAGCTGTTAATCTTCAACAGATGGGGACAGACAATTTGGGAGTCAAATGATATTTCAGTTCCATGGGACGGTACTTTCAATGGTAAAATTGTTCAAGAAGGAACTTACCAATGGGTCATCCGAGCGACAGACATGTTGAATGATAACAAATACGTTTACAACGGACACGTGAATCTTATCAAGTAAGAGAAACGTCTAAATAATTTAAACGCCCCTTTCGATAAATTCGAGAGGGGTGTTTTTTGTTGTGCACCTCCATGAATATTTGAGTTATTCAATTGCGCCTTAGGTCACTGCTAGATCTAGACCTTTATAAAATTCTAGGTTTTCTTTTCGGTTTTCCGCTAAACATGTATTTTTTTTAACGTTATAGACAACGAATTATTGAGTCCTTACGTCTTACCAATGTGTTCGGATTCCCTATGAAATCTAACAAATTGACTAAATCAATACCCACTATGCATCCTAATAATTTTATTTCAAGAGCCTTAATAATTTTTACATTTATTTTATCTGGGTTTGGAACTGTTTATTCTCAAGTACCACCTCCGACAGTCATTACTTTCGGTCCAGGAGGGTCGCAATCTTGGACGGTTCCTGATTGCGTTACAGATGTGGTGTTTACCATTGCTGGTGGAGCAGGAGCGGGAAATGCGTTTGGTTTATCAGGAGGAAGTGGAGCAGTGATAACTGTAAGTATGAATGTTAACCCTGGAGATGTTTTTCAGTTTAATGCAGGAGGAGCAGGAACGAATCCAGCAGGAGGAACGAACGGAGGCGGAAGTGGTCAATTTTCTAATATCCCTGGATACGATTCTGGCGGCGGAGGTGGAGCTTCTGTTTTAAGTTTTGGAGGTGCCCCTATAGCTGTTGCTGGAGGTGGTGGCGGAGCTGGCGGTGGTGATGATGCCGGTGCTGGAGGAGGAGGAGGATGTGTTACTGGCGCCTCGGTGCCTGGAGGATACGGTACGGCTGGAGCTGGGGGATCCCAAACAGCCGGTGGCCTAGGAGGAGTTCCCTTTGCTGGCGGTGGACAACCTGGATGGAATGGGTCATTTGGTCAAGGTGGAGCTGGAGGAGATGATAATAATGTAAGTCAGTCACCAGGTGGTGGCGGTGGCGGCGGATATTATGGCGGCGGAGGCGGCGGAAGTGATGATGTTTCTTTTTCTACGTTTGTTGGTGGAAGCGGCGGCGGCGGTGGGTCAAGTCTCGTACCGGCAGGAGCTGGTTGCACGAGTGGATCAAATGCTGGAGCTGGATATATAACTGTAACTTTTGTTGGAGGTCTTCAAGCTATAGCATCAAATACAGGAGCCTATTGCGTTGGAGAAACAATTCAATTAAATGGCCTTGGAGGTGTAGATTATGCTTGGACAGGTCCAAATGGATTTATTTCAAACTTACAAAACCCAACAATTCCAACAGTTTCAAATGCTGATACGACTTATTCAGGTACCTATCAATTAATTGTTTCTGATCCAAACTGTCCAGATACCGATACATCTACAACGGTGGTTTCTGTAAATGCTGTGCCAACTGTTGATTCTACTATGGATCAAACATTATGTCATGGTGATATTACACAACAAATAGATTTCACAGGAATACTTGCAAATGGAGTTACTTATGATTGGACAAATGATAATGTAAATACAGGTTTGCCGGCAACGGGGTCTGGAACAATTGCTCCGTTCACTGGATCTGCGCTGACGGTTCCTGAAATTTCCACGATAATTGTAACGCCAAATACTGCGTCTTGTGCTGGAATACCTGATACTTTTATGATAACCGTATTGCCAACACCAATATTAAACGTAAGCAGTGATACTACTATTTGTCAGAATGGTACTGGAGTTCTTGTAGCTACGGCATCAGGTGGTGGCGGTGGACCGTATACGTATTATTGGGATTTCACTCCGAGTTCAGCTTCGACGCAAATTGTAAATCCTACTGTAAATTCCACGTATAGTGTATATGCTGAAAATAGTTTTGGATGTGCATCTGTAGCAGAAATGATAAATGTTACTGTTCTTCCTCCATTGACAGGTTCAATAACAGGATGGGATACAGTTTGCCCTACGTATTCAACGGATATTACAGCGGATGTAATGGGTGGACTTGGCCAACCTTATGATTTCTTATGGAGCAGTGGTCAAACTCAAAATGGTCCAGATTTCCATACAATCACTGTTGATCCTAGTGTAACAACGACTTACACTGTTACAGTAAGAGATCAATGTGAGTCAACTCCATTAGTAATGTCGACGAATATCAGAGTAGCTCCACTTCCAGTTCCGGCATATACTGTGTTGGACCCTGAGCAATGCGAGCCTGCGGTATTCCATATTGTAAATACAACGGATCCTACAATGAGCCTGTACAACTATTGGTTGGTTGATGGAAGCGATCAATACATAAATCAAGATACTATTGAAACATCGGAACTTTACGCTGGATTGTATGATATCCAAATGATCATTACTTCTTTCGAAGGTTGTGTTGATTCATTGACATTCGATGATGCATTAGAAGTGAAGCCGAAACCAGTTGCTGATTTCAGACATTCACCGAATCCAGTATTGATGTTCAATACAGATGTATTGTTTACGAACTATTCGTGGAACGGTTATACGTACCAATGGTCTTTCGAAGATGGTTACCCATCGACATCAACTCAAACGAATGTTCAAGTTCAATTTCCTGATGGAGAAACTGGAGCGTATGACATTCAATTGATTACAACATCAGAGTTGGGATGCGTTGATACAATGCAGTATGAATTAGTGGTATTTCCGGAAGTATTGATTTACGCTCCGAATACATTCACACCAGATGGTGATGAGTTCAACCAAGGATGGCAAGTATTTATGGAAGGAATTGATGTTTATGATTTCGAACTGTTAATCTTCAACAGATGGGGACAAACAATTTGGGAGTCAAATGATATTTTAGTTCCATGGGACGGTACTTTCAATGGTAAAATTGTTCAAGAAGGAACTTATCAATGGGTCATCCGAGCGACAGACTTGTTGAATGATAATAAATACGTTTACAACGGACACGTAAACCTTATCAAGTAAGAGAAACGTCTAAATAATTTAAACGCTCCTTTCGATAAATTCGAGAGGAGCGTTTTTTATTTCATCCAAATTGGAAACGCTTTTAAAGTGGAATATCTAGCTTCGAATATGTTAAAGAATCCATTGGAACTTTATACTTTTACAGTATAAATAAAACGTGATGAACTTAACAGATTTTCAAAATCAGATTCTAGAAGGAATACCAACATCAATTCCAAATAGATTGCCAGAAGAGAGCGGAATTAATCACGCTCCAAAGAGAAAGCAAATTCTATCAGAAGAAGAACGTAAATTGGCGTTGAGAAATGCATTGCGTTATTTCCCAAAAGAGCAACATGCTGAATTGGCTCCTGAATTTTTGGCAGAGTTAAATGAATTGGGTCGAATTTATATGCTGCGCTACCGTCCGGCTTATTCAATGCACGCGAGACCAATTGGAGATTATCCTGGGAAATGCGAACAGGCCAAAGCGATCATGCTTATGATTCAGAATAATCTGGATTACGCGGTCGCTCAACATCCTCATGAATTAATTACATACGGAGGAAACGGTGCCGTATTCCAAAATTGGGTGCAATACCGATTGACGATGAAATATTTGGCTGAAATGACGGACGAGCAGACGCTTACCATGTATTCAGGCCATCCGATGGGATTGTATCCTTCGCATAAAGATGCCCCACGCGTGATTGTAACGAATGGGATGATGATTCCAAATTATTCGAAATCAGATGATTGGGAGAAGTTTAATGCGTTGGGTGTTACTCAATATGGACAGATGACAGCAGGATCTTATATGTACATCGGGCCGCAAGGAATTGTGCATGGAACAACGATCACTGTTTTAAACGGATTTAGAAAAATAAAAAAGGAACCCGCTGGATCATTGTTTGTGACTTCTGGATTAGGAGGAATGAGCGGTGCACAGCCAAAAGCAGGTTCGATTGCTGGATGTATCACAGTTTGCGCTGAAGTTAATCCTAAGATGACATCGATCAGACAAGAGCAAGGTTGGGTAAATGAAATCATTGAAGATCTGGATGAATTGGTTGCTCGCGTTAGAATTGCTCAAGAGAATAAAGAAGTTGTATCGATCGCTTACTTGGGTAATATTGTAGATATCTGGGAGAAATTTGATGAGGAGAATATTCACATTGATTTGGGATCGGATCAAACGTCGCTTCACAACCCTTGGGCCGGCGGTTATTATCCAGTGGGACAGTCTTTTGAGGCTTCTAACGACATGATGGCAGAGAATCCAGAGCAATTCAAGCTAGAAGTGCAAAAAACGCTTAGAAGACACACTGATGCAATTAACAAGCATACGGAAAAAGGAACCTATTTCTTTGATTATGGAAATGCATTTTTACTAGAGGCATCTAGAGCTGGAGCTGATGTAATGGCGGAAAACGGAATTGATTTTAAATATTCGTCTTATGTACAAGACATCATGGGGCCTATGTGTTTTGATTATGGTTTTGGACCGTTTAGATGGGTGTGTGCTTCAGGGAAACCGGAAGACCTTCAGATTACAGATAACATCGCCTGTGAAGTTCTAGAGGAAATTAAAAAGAACAGTCCCGTTGAAATTCAACAACAAATGGCCGATAATATTCAATGGATTAAAGGCGCACAAGAAAATAAATTAGTTGTCGGATCTCAAGCTCGTATTTTATATGCCGATGCTGAAGGAAGAATGAAAATCGCGAAGGCATTCAACGATGCTATTGCGGCAGGAACAATTGGACCTGTAGTTTTGGGACGTGACCATCACGATGTCTCTGGAACGGATTCGCCTTACAGAGAAACATCAAATATTTATGATGGATCAAGATTCACGGCAGATATGGCAATTCAAAATGTGATTGGAGATAGTTTCCGAGGAGCAACTTGGGTTTCCATTCACAATGGAGGAGGTGTAGGCTGGGGAGAAGTTGTCAATGGTGGCTTCGGAATGTTATTGGACGGTTCATCAGAAACAGAGCGCCGCTTGAAATCAATGCTGCATTGGGATGTCAACAATGGAATCTCCAGAAGAAGTTGGGCACGAAACGAAGGTGCTATTTTCGCCATTAAACGGGCAATGGAAATTGAACCAAACTTGAAGGTCACGATTCCAGAACTCGTGGATGATGAAATTATCGAAGGAATCTTCCAAAAGAAATAAAAGAAAAAGGCTTGTCGAATTAATTGACAAGCCTTTTTAGCAACCTATAGGTTGGTTATTGTTTTACAATTCACGTTCTGCAAATTCCGTTTTTCATTTACGTCTCGATCGAAGCCACATAAATGTTAAGAAAACGGAAATGAGTGATGCTATTCCCAACGCTATTCCAAGATATTTCAAATCGCGCTGATAAATTAGACGAAGTTGATGTTCCTTTTTTCGTTGTTCTTCATATTGAGCTGCTTTGAGTTCGGCCTTCTTTAAGGCGTTTTTCTGCTGGTTTAAAATGATATGAATGGAGTCCGAATGATCGTACAAATTGTTCATTGCAACTTCTTGGCTGTCAATTTTAGCCATTAAACTTACTTCATAATCTGATGGACCTGCTAAAGTGGCCGAGGTAAAAACGTATGAAATGGGCATTTCGTAGAAGGTTGGATCAGAACTCGCAACTCCAAGATACGCATTAGAATTCGAAATGCTTAATAGAAAAAGTAGTGCAGTTAATGCAATTCTCATAATTTCGAGATGTTGATTCTACCTATAATACAATTTTAGATGCCTTAAATTCAATGACTAGGAGATTTGTCTCAATTCTCCCAACGAAGAATAGTACAAATAACAACTCACGTTTGGATAGCCCATTGTCTCAAGTGTGCCTTGGTACTTTTTGATTTGCTTTTCATCTTTGCTGCCAGGAATTCCCGTTTTGAAATCAATGATGATTGTTTCATCTGCTTTAATCACAATTTTGTCGGGGCGGGCCATTGTGTTTTCATCAACCAAAATTGCTTGCTCATTCAAAACCTGAACGTTATTACTTATCAAACTTTGATATTCTGCCAGATTGTACAATTTAGTTAAGCGTTCAATGAGTTGCTTCGAATTGGCAACTGAAACGTCACCTGAATGAATTCCTTCATCAACTTTTTCTTCGATTTCTGAAAGCGTTTCAATCCGACTTGTCAATAAGTGAAATTGAATTCCAAATTGCATTTCGTCACTCAGGAAATCAGCGGTGTTTAAATCTGGATTGTCTTGAAAAGCGATATCGGGAAACCACAATCGATCTGTAACTTCATCCGGTTCAAAAAGAGATGCTAGTTCTTTTCCTTGTTTAATTGGAGAGCGATCACCGTCATTTATAGTAACCGTTAACTTTCCATCTGATTCTTTGGCCAAGCCACTTGATAAAAGTGTTTCGTGGAATAGCTCTCCGAATTTTGTGCTTTCAAAATCATTCTGAATGTACAAGCGCTCCACGGGTCTTGTCATCGCAACGTAACACAAGTTGACATTGTCGGTGATGATTTGATTCATCTCTTTGTTATAAAGATCAATCAAGGGTTGGAGCACCTCCGATTGTGTGGGCTGCTTGTAAACGATGAAATTATCAATTCCCACCAAGAAACTGGATTTTATTTTCATACTGAAATTCAAAGTCGGAATTAAAACCACCGGAAACTCAAGCCCTTTGGATTTATGAATCGTCATGATTTTAATCGCGTCTTCCGCTTCTGGAATCTGAACCGCAATCTTGTCCTTCTTTCTATGGTATTCATCCAAGAACGCTTTCAAATTAGGCCCTCTTTTCAAACCAAAATCATAAATGATGTCCGCCAAGTGATGGAGGTACGGGTTCTGCAATTCCTTAAAGTGAATGATGCGGTAGAAGCCTTGAATCAGATCGTAAATGTTCTCGTACTTGAAAAAGAAGTTTGAATACGATTCGAAATGATCGGTCAAGAATTGTCGATCATCGAAATAGCGGTACGTTCTGCCCGATTCGAGTTCCTTTTCCTTAATGTATTGTTTGTAATCGTCGTAGGATTTGGAATTATTCCTGAAGAACAGTTCAGCAAATCGTTTCTTCTCATTTTCTCCAGATGGACGCAATCTCCATTTTAAAAACGCAATACACAATTGAACTTTTAGATTGGAATGAATCAATAATGAATCAGCGGAAACGACTCTGTAGCCCGCGTCATTTAATCCAACTGCCCAAGCATTGCATTCTTTATTTCTTCCCCCGAGAATACAAATATCAGCGGGTTTGAAACCGTCTTGTTTGCATTCTTCAATCCAATCGATAATCGTTGGAAGCAAATCAGAAACGGCAACCTTGTCGTCTTTAGACATCTTTTCTGAGGAAATCTGAATCTTTCCGTTGATACTTGATTTCGGAATTTGAGAAATTGAATTGTAAAACACCCGAGAATCTTCAGGCATCCGAGTTTTCATATCTTCGAAAAAGGAATTGTTGAAATTGACAATACTAGGACTTGACCTCCAGTTATCACCGAGTTCAGAAACACTTCCCATTTGTTTAAAGAACTGCGACTTCCGTTCAATTTTCGGATTCTTATCAGGGTTATGAATTTGAGGCAATTCAACAAATTGTTCCGCAATTCCATTTTTGAACCTGTAAATCGATTGCTTCGGGTCGCCAACGATGAGGTTCTTTAAATTATTTCCAATGGATTCATGAATAAGTGGAACCAAGTTTAACCATTGCAAATGTGATGTATCTTGGAACTCATCCAAAAGAAAGTGCTTGAACCGCGTTCCCAAGCGCTCATAAATAAACGGAGCGTTTTCATCTTGAATCAAGTCCGAAATCAAGGTGTTGAATTCAGAAATTCGAATGATTTGTTCTTCCCTTTTCGTCGTTTCTAGAGCCTTTGCCATGTATTGAAGCAAAGCCATATTGAAGAAATTGTTTAGAAACAAATGAACCGTTCCATAATCTTGCAACGTCTTCTCCCAATAGGCATTCAGCTCTATTAAGTCACGATTTATGTTGTCCGGAAAATCCTTTTCTAAATTCTGACTCAATTGTTTTTTTACCAATTCAGTGGCCAACGGAAATTTTTCATTTCGAAGAATCGTACTGATTTGATTGAACGTGCTTTTTTTACCTGGAAGGACACTCGGATCAACGAGACTCATTTTCTCAGATATCGAGGCGCAAAGCCCTTTGAATTTTTTGTCAATGGCTGCATTTGCCGCGTACAGTTCTTTGTGCACGTCAATCGACAAGTTCAATTCCATCAAGCGTTCAATCGACGCATTGTTTTTTTCGTTGCGAAGTACTTTTCCAAAATCAATTAGGCTTCTTCTGAAATTCCAAGAATCACCATCATCTATATTAGATTTTGCATATTTCATCAAAATCTGGCTCAACGCCGATTGTTCTTCATTGCCCAATTGGTTCAAAAGATCATCAACGATTTTCTCAATGATTTCGGTTTCGTCCAGAACAACTTCAAATTCACTTGGTAAATCCAAATCCCTTGCAAACGATTTAATCAGCCTCAAGTTGAACTTATCAATAGTCATTACATTGAAGTCTTCGTATTGATGCAAAATAGATTCTAAAACCTTCTTGGAGCGCTTATTCACTTCCTCTGGTGAGATTCCAATTTCAGTGGCCAATGTCTCTGCGAGAATTTTAATTCCCGAATTTTGGTTCTTTTCGCGGCTTATTTGATCCAAAGCAGAAATAATTCTC
This sequence comes from Crocinitomicaceae bacterium, assembly GCA_047630755.1. Lineage (GTDB taxonomy): Bacteria > Bacteroidota > Bacteroidia > Flavobacteriales_D > Crocinitomicaceae > UBA4466. Next base: position 95,579 of record JBLHYG010000017.1, read on the forward strand.
TCCTTCATTTCCAACGCTGCCTTGTTTGTAAACGTCATAGCTATAACGCTTGAGAAGTTGTTGGAATGGTCTTTTTGGCTAATTAGGAGTTTTATATATTCCTTAACGAGATGATAGGTTTTTCCACTTCCAGCAGAGGCATTGAGAATATTTAGTACCGGTTTTGACAGATCGTTTGACTTTAGGGTTAGTTAAAATTAAGATTCATTCCTTGAATTCAATATAAAGTCTCCAACATTTAATAGAAATAAGGTTTTAATAGCAGATGATTATGATTAAATTTGAGAATATGAAAATAGTTAACGCAATTTTAATCGCAGGATGTTTGGCACTTGTTCTTACTTCGTGCATGGACGATGAGATCGTTACATGCGAACCACTGGAGGGATCAACCTTAAAATTGACGGTTCAACCAACGTTTGGTGCACAAGATTTACACCTTGATTCGACCTACACAACGGCCGAAGGATACAAGGTTCAGTTCACAGAAATTAAATTCTATATTCAGGATGTCAAAAATGGCTCGGTGACAATGATAAGTGATGGTCTTTTTGATTTTAGATCAAGAGGAACATTGTTGTTAGAAGCTTCTGGCGATCCGTTGGACTTTGCAGGACTCCAAGCAAATCTTGGTGTTGATTCTTCTATCAATCACGACAACCCTTCTGAATTTCCGAATTCAAGTTGGTTGAATATTTCGAACTCAAACGACATGCATTGGGGCTGGAATCCTGGATATATCTTCGTTAAAATTGAAGCGAAAGCCGATACCATAGCCGACGGAAATGATGTTTTCGATCACAATGTTGTTTTCCATGTTGGGTTGGATGCGAATATGCAAACATTAGATTACACCAACTTAAATTGGCTAGCACTTGGAAACGATGTTCACGAGCTGCAATTTGGATTGGACCTTGCAACGTTCCTTCAAGGAAGTACCCAAAGCATCGATCTGCAAACCGAATTTTCATCGCACTCAGCTCCAGGACAAGAAGCATTGACTCTTAAAGTAATGGAGAATTTCAAAGAAGCCCTTACTCTTTTGTAAATGAAATACGCCCTTATAGCTTTTGTAATAGTTGCCACTTTTTTTTCTTGTAAAAAGGACAATGTTGGATATGAACCAACTCCTTATGAGTTAGACATTCCATCTCATTTTCCGGATATGATTATTCCAATCGACAACCCAATGACAGTTGAAGGTGTGGCATTGGGAAGAAAGTTGTTCTACGAAAAACAATTGAGCGGTGACAATACTCAAGCATGTGCAGCCTGTCATTCACCACAATCCGCATTTTCAGATGACAATCAATTTTCAACAGGAATTGATGGCTTGGAAGGAAATAGAAATTCAATGGCCTTAATCAATTTAGGATGGCAAAATTTCTTTTTCTGGGATGGGCGCTCTGCGACTTTAGAAGAACAAATCCTAGAACCTGTTATGAATCCAATTGAGATGCATGAAACTTGGCCGAATGCTGTGTCAAAACTATATGGTTCTCAAGAATATCGGGATATGTTTTATCAAGCCTTTGGAGAAACTGGAATTGACTCTGTGAAAGTTTCCAAATCGATCGCGCAGTTCTTGCGGACAATGATTTCTGGAAATTCAAAATACGATGTAATGTACAAGGCTGAGAACAACTTGCCACTTTCTGCTTCGGATCAAGCCATGTACGCGACGGTCAGTCCTGAAGAATCTGCAGGATATGATTTGTTTAAATCTCTGAACGGTGCAGATTGTTTTCATTGTCACAATGGACCTTTAATGCAAGTTCAAAAATTCAGTAATAACGGACTTGATGCTGCATTTACAGATAATGGCAGGGGAGATGTGACAGGTAATCCAAGCGATAACGGAAAATTTAAAGTTCCAACCCTTCGAAACATCGCTTATAGTGCACCATACATGCATGATGGTCGATTCGCAACTCTAGATGAAGTCATTAATCATTACTCATTTGGCGTTAATATTAGTCCAACACTTGATCCATTGATCGAGTACGCTGCTCAAGGCGGTGTGCAACTCGGCCCGTTCGAAGCTGATTTGGTCAAGAAATTTTTATTGACCCTGTCGGATGAATCATTTATTAATAATCCCGATTTTCAAGAGCCGCAATAGATTATTTTGCTTTTTTTGTACAGTAGATTCAAATTATGGTAGACGAAAGAAGATTAACGACAGAAGAGAAGGCACTTAAAATAAACCTTACTTCGGATATCTATGGATGTTTTGCGGAAATAGGCGCAGGACAAGAAGTAGCAGCCAACTTTTTTAAGGCAGGTGGAAGTTCAGGAACTATAGCTCACTCTCAGTCGGCTTACGACATGAAAGTATCGGATTCCATGTATGGTGAAGCAAAACGATATGTTTGCGAAGATCGATTGATTACAATGCTAAGCACGGAATACGATTCGCTGAAAAGCAAATTGCCTGGTAAGTTCAAAGAATCGCGTTTTTTTGCTTTCTGTAATACAGTTGAATCGCTAAATTACCACAAGTCAAATCAAGGCCATGGTTGGGTTGGAATGCGTTTCCAATTAGAAAATGAAGAACCCAATGATGTTGTTCTGCACATAAAAATGCACGATAATAGCCACAAAGCGCAACAAGAAACTCTTGGGATTTTAGGTGTCAACTTGATCTACGCTTGCTATTTTCATTCGCATGATTTAGGTGAATTTTTATCGAGTATTGTTCAACGTCTTCCAAGAGATAAAATGGAGATTGATATGCTTCGTGTATCCGGTCCAGACTTTGAAAATGTTGACAATAGAATAATTGCATTGAATCTTGTAAAAAGAGGAATCACCGATGCAACAATGTTTGATTTAAGTGGGAGCGTTCTGCAGCCATCATCAGCTTTATACAAAAAAAACATTCTTTTAATGAGAGGTCGTTTCCGTCCTGTTACAAAGATCCATATCGATATGATCGAGAAGGGGAAAAAGCAGTTTTTAACGGAAAAAAGAATTGATGAAGAAAACGTAAGGGTGATTATCGAGTTAACACTTAAAGACCTTACGGCAGATGGAAAGATCTCGGATAAGGATTTTGTCGATCGAGCTGAATTACTTGGAACTTTAGGATATACTGTAATGATTTCGAATTACTTGAAACATTATAAGATGGTTGATTATTTAGCGACCATTGCAAGAGGACGAAAGATGGGAGTAATTGTTGGGGTGTACAACCTGCAAACAATCTTCGATGAAAAATATTACGAGAACCTTCCTGGAGGATTGTTGGAAGCATTCGGGCGCGGGTTTGGACACAACGTTAAATTATATGTGTATCCGGCTAATAATGTAGATACTGGAGACATTTACAGTCTCGATAATTTCAGTATACCTAAGAACTTAGAAGGGCTTTTACAGTACTTGAAAGACAACAATAAATTGGCGAAATTTGAAGAATACAATCCTAAATTATTAGGAATTATGTCGGATGATGTGCTTTCAAAAATTAAGGTTGGAGCATCTAGCTGGGAAGAAGACGTTCCCGAAGAAGTGGTGAAAGCAATTAAGTTTTACAAGTTATTTGGTTATACCCAAAAGGAATCAATTGTATAATTATTAGTCGCTATGCCACATATCAAAAATGCTTTGATTAGATACCGCATTATTGATAAATGCATCCGTAATAAATACAATCCGTTTCCAACAAAACGAGACTTGAGAGAGGCTTGTGAAGAATCCCTTTTTGGCAGTATTGATGGTGAACATATATGTGATTCAACGATTGAAAAGGACATGTATTCCATGAAGATGGAACATGATGCACCGATTAAATACAGCAAACTAGAAAGGGGATATTTCTACGATGATCCTGATTTTACAATCAACGATATTCCTTTGACCGACAACGATATGGAGGCGATTAGTTTTGCCGCTAAAACGTTGATGCAATTTAAAGACGTTGAGTTGTTCCGCCAATTTGGAAGTGCAATTGATAAAATTGTAGATCACGTTGCTGTTTCACAAGACGGAGATGCGCAACAGTTCGTTCAGTTCGAAACTGCAGTTGCTGATGGCGGAAATGAATACCTGACTTCTATTTTAGAAGGAATAAAACTCAAACGTTATTTAACCTTCGATTATGCCAGCTTTGTTTCTGGAGAAATGAAACCGAGAAAGGTCATTCCATTGTTGTTGAAGCAATACCGAAACCGCTGGTACCTCATTTCATTTGACGAGTCCAAAGATGATTATATCACTTATGCGCTGGATCGTATTGAAGACTTAGCGGTCACCAAAGAAGCGACAACTCGACCAATGGATTTCAATCCTGACAATTATTTCAAACATTCCGTTGGGATAACGAGCGGAAATACTGCGCCGGAAAAAATACTATTGAAAGTTTCAACTGTTGCTTCAAAGTACATTGATTCTCTTCCCATTCATACTTCTCAAAAAATTGTTGAAATGAACGACGACCATTTCGTTTTTTCTCTTCACGTAAATGTCTCTGAAGAATTAATTCGAGAAATTTTGAGCTATGGAGGCGATATTCAGGTTGTACAGCCAAAAAAACTAATCGAAACGATATACAAACGTGCGAGCCGATTGTTGAATCCTTCATCTTAACAGAAAGTAAATACCAGCGCAGGTTACTAAGTATAAATGTATAGAACCATTGCGGTCATATTCACAATTCCAATCATAATCAAACTGGCTCTGAAAAATTGTTTTTCTCTCGAAATCAATTTTTGATTGGTGTTCCATAATCTAGAGTGCAATCCTTCTAAAAGGTTTCCTGCAATGTAGATGAGGTTTGCCAAGAATAAAGTAATAACAAGTTGAGGAAATGAAAGAATGTTTTCACTCCAAGGTAGAGAATTAAGAGCGTTAAAAACGATTCCTAGAAAACCGACAACAGCAATTCCAATTAAATTGTAAAGCGCAATTCGGAACAAGATCCAGGCTATATTTTTTATTTGACTCAAAAAAGTGTGATAATTCAAAATTCGAATGGATTAAAATTACTCTTTTCTACATTCTAAGTATCTTAGCGATAGAATAACTTTAGAGTATGGAAATTATAGTGTCGATAACAAATGGGGTTTGTGAATTAAGAATGAACCGACCAGAAGTATTTAACTCATTTAATAAATCAATGGCGTTGGCTTTGCAAAAAGCACTGGACGATTGCGTTGATAACGATGAAGTGAGAGCAATAGTTATAACAGGAGAAGGAAAAGCATTTTGTGCTGGACAGGATTTAGCCGAGGCGACCGATCCAGATGGGCCTGAATTACAATCCATCGTTCGCGAACATTACAATCCAATAATAAAGAAAATCAGAGAAATTGAAAAGCCAGTAATCGGTGCCGTTAACGGTGTGGCTGCTGGTGCAGGAGCAAATATCGCTTTGGCTTGTGATGTAACATTCGCTAAAGAAAGTGCTAGTTTCATTCAAGCGTTCTCAAAAATCGGGCTTATTCCAGATTCAGGAGGAACCTTCTTTTTACCAAGAATTGTTGGAATGCAGAAAGCGTTGGCTTTGATGTTTACTGGGGATAAGGTTGGAGCGAAAGAAGCGGAGAGTATGAATATGATTTATAAGTCCGTTGAAGACGAGCAATTCGAAGAAACCGTTAATGCCTTTGCAGCGAAATTGGCCAAAATGCCAACGAAAGGATTGGGCTTAACGAAAAAAGCGGTGAATGCAAGTTGGTCAAACGACCTAAACGCCCAATTGGATGTTGAAGAGAAATTGCAAACTGAAGCTGGTAGCACACATGATTTCAATGAAGGTGTTGCCTCGTTTTTGGAGAAAAGAAAACCGGAATTTACAGGAAAATAATTAGATCGTTCGATTTTCCGATTGCTCGAATGTCCGATAACTATCGGGTCGAATGATCGAAAAATCCAATAATCAAAAAATCGAGATTAATGGTAGTAGGAGTTTTAGGTGCAGGAACAATGGGGTCAGGAATTGTTCAAGTCGCCGCACAAAATGGACATAAAGTTGTTCTTGTAGATTTAAATGAGCAGATTTTAAAACGTTCAAACGACGGATTATTGAAGATTATGAACCGTTTGGTTGAGAAAGAACGAATTACGCAAGAACAAGCAGATTCAACAATTGCGAATGTTTCTTACAGTCAAGACATTCATGATTTCAATGAATGTGGAATTATTATCGAGGCGATCGTTGAAAATATTGATATTAAATCGAAGGTGTTTACACAATTGGAGCAAATTGCACCGAAGGGATGTATCCTGGCGTCAAACACAAGTTCATTATCAATCGCGTCGATTGGTGCAGCATTGCAAGATCCAAGTAAGATTATTGGAATTCATTTCTTTAATCCTGCTCCGCTAATGCCATTGGTTGAAATCATTCCAGCGGTTCAAACGTCAGAAGAAACATTGAACACTTCACGCTCGCTAATCAATGGATGGGGAAAAGTGACAGTACTTTGTAAGGACACGCCTGGTTTTATTGTAAATAGAGTAGCGCGACCGTTTTACGGAGAAGCGTTGAGAATTTATGAAGAAGGGATCGCAGATTTCGCAACAATCGATTGGGCCATGACTTCAATTGGTGGTTTCAGAATGGGGCCTTTTACGTTAATGGATTACATCGGCAATGATGTCAATTATACCGTAACTGAAACAGTGTTTACTGCATTCTATTTCGATCCAAGATACAAGCCATCGTTCACTCAAAAGAGACATTCGGAAGCAGGTTATCTCGGCCGTAAATCGGGGAGGGGGTATTTCGATTATAGAGAAGGAGCTGTTAATCCAAAGCCAATTGAAGATGCTGTTGTCGGACAACAAATCTTTGACAGAATTTTGGTGATGTTAATTAATGAAGCTGTTGACGCTGTTTTCTTAAACATTGGATCAAAAGACGAAATCGATCTCGCAATGACGAAAGGTGTTAATTACCCGAAAGGACTTTTGAAATGGGCGGATGAAATTGGATTGGAAAATGTATTGCTTAAACTTGAGGCAATGTTCGCCGAATATGGAGAAGACAGATACAGACCGAGTCCGTTGATGCGGAGAATGGTGAAGAATGGAGAACGTTTTTTCCAGTAAATCTCGCGATTGAACCATCGAAAAATCGGGCAATCAAAAAATCGAACCATCTAAATACCGTCTCTTTAAAGACTTATGATTATTTTTAATGAAAATGACCACTTATGAAAAAGTTCGCCTCGATAGCTGCAGTAATTGTTAGTATCCTTGTTTTAAACGGTTGTGGAGACCCTGCTGAGCAGATTAATAAAAGCTTAAGGACGGAACGAATTCCTGTGGTTCTGACCAAATCAGACATTTTCAAGGGAAATATGGTTCTCGCATTTTTAGACAATGATGAGAAATACATTCAAGAAGCGAATGAACTTTTCTTGAAAGGGTTGAATTCGTTCAGAAATGAAAGCGATCTAGACAGTGCGGATCAATATTTTACAGAATCTATTCTTAAAGAGCCTTCCGCAAAGGCGTATTTTGAATTGGGAAATGTTTACATGGACTTGAAAGAATATGACAATGCAATTTCCGCTTATGGCGTTGCCGAGCAATTGAATTATGAGCCATTCTCAAAGATTCTGTATAATAAGTCTTGTATTTATTCCCTAGAGAAAAATCCAGAGATGGCAGGGCAGTACCTTGAGTATGCGATTCAAGCAGGATATATTAATGTTGGACACATTCAAAAGGATACAGACCTTACGGAATTGAGGAAAACGCACCATTACCAGAAAGCGATTGACAAAGGTTTGCGTGGAATGTCGAACAGTGAGAACCTATTCTGGTTGCAGTTCAAAAAATTGTTTGCACTTACAAACGTTCCTTTGAAATTGGATCCTGAGATGAGCAGCGAGATGTCTGAAGCTTTGAACTATATTTCATACGATTATGAAAAATACATTTCAGAAATGCGTGATGAGAAATTCTCTCGTGAAGTCAGCAAAGGATTTTTCTATTATGCTCAGCCTTACGAAAATGAGAACTTCGTTGCCGTAGTTTATATCGTGAAAGATGAGTTTATGGGCGATTACGCTCCTTTGACTTACATGATGGCTACATACACGCATGAAGGAAGATTGATTGATAAAGAACAAATTGGAGGAAGATCTTCATTGTCGAAACCAATGCTTATTTCTACGCTTCAAAAGAACAGAATTATTAAAGGAGAGTTGAGAGAGCCTGTTTATGAGAAGAATCCAAAAGATCATGGATATTACGACAACAAAATGATCTCATCTAAATTGGTTGGCACGAAGAATTTTAGTGTTTCTAAGACCGGTAAAATTTCGGTTACCACAGAAGAATTAATCTAAAAACACTTCTTCATCATCTATTAATTCTGATGACTCAAGATCATCTTTTCTAGTAGTGTTTGCTTGATAGTTAAAGTGTTTCATTAAGTATTGCGGATATTTCAATAGGATCATTGTTTCTACTAGAACTAAATTGATTGTCCAGCTGCTATACGCGAGAATCAAGTACGTTTCCTTTGGTCCAATGTGAATATTAAACACATCAAATAGATAGGCAAAAAATCGTAATGAGACTGCCGAAAGGGTTAAAGCGTAGCTTCTCAAATTCCATTTAATGTGATTCAGTACATCGCCCTTTCTTATTTTTCGATAAGAGATCCAAGTAAATAGAATCCAAAGAATTGAAAGCACCACAAAGCTTGATTGCGTTGCACGTCCTCCGTTTGCATACAGTGACATTATAAAAGCTGTTGGGCCAGTTATGAAGAGAACAACAATTACATAGAAATAACCTGCAACCTTGTGAACTTTCGGTTTGTGTTTTATTATCCATCTGTTGAATTGCAGCAATCCGGCGATTATAACAATGGGACTCGTGAAAACGTGAATGTAGAAACTGTAGCGCCAAGGCCTGATGTGATAAATAAGTTGCTTGGTTTCGAGGAAGTCTACATCACTTTCAAAAGCTGTGAAGGGCAGAGAGAGTAGGATGAGTAAATACGATGCGTATGCGATAATTAGAAACGCGCCTAAATTTAGTGAGCCCTGAAGAAACGATTTGAGTTTCATCTAATACCACATCATCCATAATTTATGCTCCCCTTTTCCTTTCAGCGAGTACTCGCCATACTCGTTATCGACCATGTCAAGTTCCAAGATGTTGTTCGGGAAAATATCATTGGGTTCCCAATTGATTGTTACGTGCGTTCCTTTTAATGACCACGAACCTTTCAACTCGTTCATCTGCTCCAAGGCGTTTTCTTTACCATCGTTTTCAAGATCCTTGTAATAGTTCAAAGTAACCAAACCATCTTCCTTGAAAGAATACTCACCGATTGAATCTGTCAAATAGTAGAAAACATTCGCGAAATTAGAAACGGTGATGTCCTCCAATTCGTCATGATCTCCGCGATCCAAATCTGTTATGATTTTCTTTAGTTTAAACTCTTGTCTTGAAATTTTACCGCTGTTTGATTCCCAAGACCCATAAGGCGAATCGTCTTTTCCAATGAAGTTAATTGTAAAGACACCATCGTATTCATTGTCTCCTGGTTCAGCCATTACAAGTTGAACAGTATCACCTCTACGGCTTACTTTACCCGTAATGTTTCGTTGAAGTCCTTTATGAATATTGTATCCAATCGCATTTTTCTTGCTGATGTAATTCAAAATGATTCGGATATCACTTCCACCAAATCCGCCCAAATACATTCCTTGTAAGGTATCATAATCATATAAATCTTCTTCTGGAATTGTAGGTTCTACCTTGTTTACAACAACCTCCTCCTTTACTTTTGGCGTTTCTGAACAAGAAAAAAGAACGATGGATAGAATGCAAATTGAGAAAATAGTGCGCATGGTTTCAGTAGATTTTGGTTCTGTGTTAAATCTACGAAATTCTAGTTAAAGAGAGATATGGCTTGTTTAAAATAAAATTGATCCCGATCGCTGCTTTTTAAGATTAAAGGACTCAAAAATAAATCCGGTTGCTTTATTGCGCTTGGATCATCCGTGCGGTCTAAATGAGAGTAGAAAGTGTTTGGATTAATTGCGATTAAAAAACCGGACTGTGGTAGTTTAACCAAAAGTGTTCCCGCGTTTCCTGCATAGAAACTTCCTCCAGCTGCTCGCCCAATTATCTTCGCCTTGCTCATCGTTTTTAAATGACAAGCCAAAATCGCGGCAGACGAAAACGTCCCCTCATCCGTAATAACAACAATTTCTCCCTTGTAGATGAGGTTCGTGTCAACGTATTCAGTTTCCTGAATTCCCTCATTAAAAGATCCTTGTTCCATTCTCCTCTTTTGCTGGAAACTCATCAAAGTGTGGCGCAAATAATGAATGTTAATCTTGTTGAGGTATTTTCGATTCTTTCGAGTGTTAGGTTTTTCAATAATGTACCTACCAAGATTCACTCCTTCGCCAACCATATATTTCATGAAGGAATATTGCATCACACCTCCTGTATTTCCTCTTAAATCAACGACAAGCTTATTGATCTTCTGTTCATTTAATTTGGTGAACGCCAGCTTTAAAAAGTATTCATAGTCGGCCCCTGTTGAAGATGTAAATGATTTGAACCTAAAATAGCCGTATTTGTTTCTAAGAATTTTAAACTTGCCATGATTCTGCTCCGAAGCGTAATATTGACTAGACAATTTAGTCAATCGATTATTTATAGAATGAACGGGTGCTTTTCCTGTCTTATAGATTACTTCAATAGTATCCTTTTTAAGAGAAACGAATTTTACTGGAACGGAATCTGTTTCAAAGGGAAGCGCTAGATTTCTGTAAAAGTCAAACATTTGCCCTGCCTGATAATATTTGAAGTCCATTGATCCTTCATCACTCGAAATGTACTTGCCCATTTCAAGCATCATTTCAGGAATGGTTCTATTGTCAATGGAAATAATCTCAGCTCCAGCTTCAATCCAAAGTGGTGCCGAATTATCTAGTTCCAGTTCATCTTCAAATGCCAATTCACTTACTATCAAGTGCCGTCCAATTAAATACATATCAAATGGCAGTGAATTCCTTTCCGCCAACCACTCCGTTTGCACTTTTTTATTGGCCATGATCTGGGTATGGCCTCCATGAAGCTTCTCAATAACCGCACTGTAAAGTTTGAATTGCTCAAGAAGGCTTTTTTCAGAATTTAATTCTGATTTTAAATCCTTCAAGTAGTATTGAATGCTGTCTTTATCTGTATGAAGATCAATTATTCCTTCCTTTTGGGTTAAAACAGTCGTAAACACATTATAATCTTGCTGTTGTTTATATACAGATGTAACGTACATACTCGACATGAGTATGACAGCAGTTGAGATCAACAATATTTGATTAAGGCCTCTTTTCAATAGGTTCAAATTACAATAGAATAACGTTCAAATTATCCTACGTAACAAGATAACGAAAAATAAATCATTTCATTTTAGCAAGAGCTTGTTTTTTATAGTAGCCTCCCTGTTCAATGATCTTAACGTAGTATTTTTTCGCCTGCGTCTTTTCGCCAAGTTTATCGTAACTCAAGGCAATCATCCATTGTGATTCCTCGTCAAAATTTGAGAAAGGACCATATATGCAGTTCTTGAACGCATCAATCGATTTCTGATATTCTCTAAGGTTGTACAAACACATTCCTGCATAGAAGTTGGCATTAACATCGTCATTATACGTTTCAATAACAGTTTCGAAACGGGTTAACGCTCTTTTATAGCTTCCTTTTGAGAAAACTCCAATTGATTTATCGATGTAGTTGCTGTAAGGAATTTGAACATCCTTCCAAATTGGATCCGGTTCATCTGTATCTTCCCCCTCCATATTCGCGGGCAATCCGGTCAAAACAAGCTGTTTGGTTTTTACTTCTGGTCTTGATCGGTAGTTTGAATAATCGACCAATTTCAAATCATGCAGATATATTTCTTTTGCATGATCATGAATGCGTTCCATTTCTGGAGCAGGTTGTGGTTTATAAAGATTCAAGTATGGAAGCATATCAACTGCAATCTCCTTCTTCGGTGGAACATAAGTTGACTTTCTTTCTTCGAATTCCTCAACCATTTTTGAAGCTTTCACTTGTTTGTTTTCAGGAGCAGGCGTCATTTGCTCTATAGTTTCCGGAATGAAAACATCAGATTCATCAATTGTGATTTCCTGGTCTTCCATCAATGTTGTTCTTGTTTCTTGTTTAGCCTGCTGAAGTTCGTTTTTCTCCTCAGGATCCGATGTGTTCAAGATTAACATCGCTGTGAATCCAACAGCAATGATTCCACCTAAGATATAATAACCTGTATAAGATGACGACAGGAATTTACGGTCCAAGTTTTTCATTGCGGCTGTATCATACGACAATTGATCCCAACCGTCCATTGCATCCGATTCAAAAGAACCAGAAGACGATTGCATCTCAATCGAATGTTTAACGCTCTCGTCTGAAGTACTACCATAATTGGTAATGTCTTCACGACTAAGTCTCGACTTAGAGCCAAACATTTTATATAACCGATTTAAATTCATTTCTCCCCTCTAAGTTTAATTTCAAATTTCGCTTACCATTCTGTATTGCGCTCTTTACTTTCTTAATATCCATGCGCAACATTTCAGTAATTTCTTGGTAAGATTTTTTTTCTATGTAAAAGAGCTTGATGCACTCCTTCTGATCTTCCTTCAGATCTTCAATAGCATCCTCTAGCATTTCTAGTTGTGCCTCTTTCTCAATTTTCAAATCTACGTCATCCGTATCCTCTAGTTCTCTAGTAAGTGAAGATGTTAAGTTTCCCTTTTTGCGAAGAAGCATTAAACATTCATTCTTCGTTACCATATAGAGCCAAGATTTGAAATTGGATATATTATGTGATAAAAGCTTCCCTGGTAATTTTTCAAACAGATTCATCACTAAATCTTCTGCATCGAATTTGTTCTTTAGGTATTTCATAGACGTACCCATAACTAAATGCCCATACCGCTGGTAGTATTCTCCGATGACCTCAGAAGATTGCCTTTCCTTATAGGTCCGCAATAATTCGTCGTCTGAAAGTGTTTTATATTTGTTTTTCCTACTAAATAGCATTCGTTATATAAGATGTACGCTTTTTCATTATTCCATAAATATATCGTTAAAAAGCATTCTTTGCTTACTTTTAAGAATATGAAAAAAATCGCTCTTATTACCTCAGGTGGTGATGCTCCTGGCATGAACGCCTGTGTTCGCGCTATCGTTAAGACATGTTTGAATAAAAATATTATTCCTGTTGGCTATTATGATGGCTATGAGGGGATGATGGAAAATCGTTTTAAAGAAATGACTTCCGATGACGTTGTTAATATAATACAGCGTGGAGGAACTGTTTTAGGAACTGCAAGAAGCGAGCGATTTAGAACAGTAGAAGGTCGGAAAGAAGCAATAGCGAATTTAAAGAACAATAGTATTGATGGCCTTATATGTATAGGAGGTGATGGCTCTTTTCGCGGTGCGAGTCTATTGTCTCAAGAAATGAACATTCCTGTTATTGGAATTCCTGGTACTATAGATAATGATATGTTCGGCACAGATCGAACAATTGGATTTGACACGGCATTGAATACTGTCGTCGAAGCTGTAGATAAGATAAAGGATACAGCAGGGAGTCACCATCGGATCTTCTTAGTAGAGGTTATGGGGCGTGATGCCGGCTTTATTGCTTTGGATTCTGCGCTGGCATCCGGAGCTGCAAGTGTTTTAATTCCAGAGGAACGATCCAACATAAAATTGTTGGCGGATGATTTAAAAAGTCAAAATAAAAGGAGAAGTAATTCAATTGTTATCGTTGCCGAAGGAGACGATGCGGGTGGAGCGAAAGAGATTTATGAGAAACTCCTACCTTATATGGATGGATTCACACTGCGATATTCTATTCTTGGACATCTTCAAAGAGGGGGAAAGCCATCTGCTTTTGACAGAATCCTAGCGACAAGGATGGGAACTTTGGCCGTAAATGAATTATTAAACGGTTCAACGGACGTCATGATTGGATCAAAAGGAGATGAATTATACCTGCTTTCTATCCAAGAAGCTGTCGAAAATGAGGCGAAACCTGATTTGGGCAAATTAAATGTAATAAAAGATTTAAAAACAGTCGTCTGATATGTAGTGGTTTATAGGACGAATAATGTCGTTGGTCGATTTTTTTTAAAAAAGAATCGAAAAAGCCATTGCGGATCAGGAAAGACTACATACCTTTGCCCCCGCTTAGAACGATAAGCATACAAGATTTGAAAGTTAAGGATGAGAAAATAATTTTAAAAAGTTTTAAGAAAAAGCTTGTTAAAATGAAAAGAGCATCTATCTTTGCACCCCGCTTATAACGATAAGCACAGAGGTTTTGAAAGAAGAAAAATTTGTTTTAAATAAAGTTTGATAAAAGCTTGTTAAAACGAAAAGAGCATCTATCTTTGCCCCCGCTTATAACGATAAGCGTTTGGGTTTTGAGAAGTGAAAAAGACAAGAAAAAAAAGAATTAAATCTTTTTTCATTTAAAGCTTGTCAGAATAAAAAAAGTAACTATCTTTGCACCCCGCTTATAACGATAAGCGAATTAAAAAGAGAGAAAGATTTGTAACTGTGACAGGTTGTAGATTGACAATAAAGAGTTCTTTGAGATATTGAGAAATAAGGAAACAACGTAAGATAATACATTTTACGAAATTAATACGAAGTTCAAGAGCCAACAAAAATT
>JBLHYG010000018.1:0-108247 GCA_047630755.1 Crocinitomicaceae bacterium
GGACGGAGCAAATGGAGTTGATGGAATTGATGGTGCAGTTGGACCACAAGGACCTTTGGGTTTGCCAGGATTGGACGGAGCAAATGGAGTTGATGGAATTGACGGAGCAGTAGGACCTGCTGGCGCAGTTGGACCACAAGGACCAATTGGAGCAACTGGTGCGAATGGATTAAATGGAGTTGATGGAATTGACGGAGCAGTAGGACCTGCTGGCGCAAATGGAATCGATGGTATTGATGGAATTGATGGTGCAGTTGGACCACAAGGACCAATTGGAGCAACTGGCCCAATGGGATTAACAGGAGCAACAGGAGCAAATGGAATCGACGGAGTTGATGGAATTGACGGAGCAGTAGGACCTGCTGGGGCAAATGGAATCAATGGAGTTGACGGAATCGATGGTGCAGTTGGACCACAAGGACCAATTGGAGCAACTGGCCCAATGGGATTAACAGGAGCAACAGGAGCAAATGGAATCGACGGTGTTGATGGAATTGACGGAGCAGTAGGACCTGCTGGGGCAAATGGAATCAATGGTGCTGACGGAATTGATGGTGCAGTAGGACCACAAGGACCAATTGGAGCAACTGGAGCAACAGGATTAACAGGAGCAACGGGTGCTAATGGAGTTGACGGAATTGATGGTGCAGTAGGACCACAAGGACCAATAGGAGCTACTGGTGCAACAGGACCAGCAGGAACATATACTGCAGGATCTGGAATTGATATCACAGCTGGAGTGATTAGTGCATCAGCATTAACAGCACCAGAATACCTTTTCGTTCAACCGGATGCAATCGTAAGTGGATATGTTGGTTTTGGATCAGCAAGTGCTGTGAATGGTGTTGCGTACAATTCGGTAACGGATGAGTTTACATTAAAAGCAGGAAAAACATACGAGTTGGAAGGTGCTGTTTACATGCATACTACAACCGCTGCTACAACGTATTCTTTTGTATTCTATGATAAAACGAATAATGCTAGTATTGGAGCGGAAGCATACCAAAGAGCTGCTGACTATTCAGGAACAATAATCAATCAACCAATGATGAATGCGATTATTACTCCTGTTACTGATATCCAGGTAGGAATTAAGGATATTTACGGAGCAACTGGAGGATTCATACCTTCAAGAGGGTTCTTCAAAGTGATAGAGCTGAAATAAGATTCACCACTCGGTGTTGGGAATCATATACAAGTATTCCTAAGATCAAATCAATTTAAAGCGCATCCAACTGGATGCGCTTTTTTTCTATTCACTGGTTTCTAAAATACTGATTGAGGTAGGTTGGCTGACAGTAACTGCCATTTTAATCCAATTCAATTAATCTATTGGAAATGTATTTGGTCCGTTCGGAAATCAAGTGTATTGTTCCCCGTTACTTGTCGTTATATTTAGTCTATCGGTTTATGTGAAGAGATCGATTTTGATAGAATTGGCTGACTATAAATAGAATACGATTAAAGGATTCTAATGTGTCAGACCAGTTCCAAAGTGAATAGTGGTTGATTAAGTAAGAAAGTTGCATTAGGTATAATGCAACTTTCTTTATTTTAATAAATTTTTTACCAAATGCTCTAAAATTCGGATATTGATCACAATAGATTACTATCTCATTGGTCATCAGTAATGTTCGTTATTTGTGCGCGAAAAAGTACCGTCTATATACTCATTAAATACAGTATTTATACCAACTCAAAAAATATAAATAATTGATACTTTGTTAGGTGTGAGAGAAGGACTCTTCAACGTTTTACGATAGGAAATTGATTTGTTACGATGGGAAATTGGATGGGTAAGCCCCTCCATTTTATACCTACTTTCTGATGCAAAATAACTACTACATAACTTAACTAACATGAAAGAAATTGAAGATCTAACCGAGCAGTTGATTTTAAAAATTGCTGATTATAAAATAGATGCGTTAGAAGGGATTTCTGATGGAGAAAGATACCGTCGATTTAAGGTAGAAGATGCATACAAATGTGTGGAATGGAATTATAAAAAGTGTGGATACCGTTCACCGGTTATTATCATCACAGAAAACCCATTGGAAATGCAGATGATGTTTAACTTCATCAAAACCATTAATGGCAACTCAAGGTTTTCAGATTTCGAATCGAAGTATCCACATATGTTTGCCCAATTGGCAGCACAAAAGCTAGATCAGTTTCAAACAACTCTTGGGATGCGGTTAAGATCCATTTCACGTTCTAAAATTGGTTCACGGGTAAGTTCGAACTTGAATTCCAATTTTATTTATGAGCTGGACAGTCAACTATACATTCAATTGTATTCAAAAACATTTTCACAACTCGATTGTCAATTAGGACCAAAATTGAGTTCAGAGTTGGGACGCCTCTTGCGCACCGATTTACGCCATATGCTAGGAGATCAGCTAGGGATTGTATTGGACAATCATATTGATGCAGTACTTTCTAAACAAACACGCGGCCTTAATGAAAAACATTTATCGTATTTGTTTACCTCTAATTTTTATTCTGATTGTATCTATGCTTGGTATGAGTTTTTAAGGAAAGAACTTCAGCTTGAGTTAAGTATTAATCAAGATTTCCAGGAGTGCTTCAAGCTTCAGAAAGCGTCTGGAATTTGTCAGGCCATTTATTCTGAAGAGCTATGTGTGATTTCTAAGTACCCAAAACAAATTCATTGGAACCAGGAGAATCAATTGCACAATAAGCGTTCCCAGGCAATCGAATGGGGCAGCTATTCGGATGCGACCAAACTAGAGTGTGTTTTTGTTAACGGTGAGGCTGTTTCTTCAAACTTGAGAACAACTAACGCCTTTTCTTGCGACAATTCTCTTTTATTTCCAAAATTACACATGGTATCCTGAGATGTAATTTATTGAATATGCTTCATTTTTGCGCAAATCCAAGAAGGAATGCCATTGGGACAGCTATGATCACAGTGGTCAAATCGACGACGATTAACTTCCTGGACATTAAACTTTTTTGATCCTGATTGCAACGTGTATACTTAGAATTCACCGGTTTTTCAATTGTTTTCATACCTACAAAGTAGCTAGAAATCAGTGCAACTGAAATGATGGACTTTCCAACGACATCTCTAAATTGCCCAACGTGCATTTATCAGCTGATAAGTGCACGTTGTCAAGGATCTCTACCTTAATTGGTGAGTTGAACTCCTGGATTGCTTTTGTGACGAAGTACTCTCATAAGTTCTTCTTTTTTTCGTACAGATACATAAACAATTGAGGCGTCAGACATAATCAATTGCCCTCCTTTCCCACGCAAGTACTTTTTCGCGTAGTTGATGTTTACGATTGTTGACTTGTGTACTTTTAGAAAATTATTGTCCAATAACAATTGCTCAAATTCCTTCATTGATTTTGAAACCAAAATGGATTGACCGTTGGCCAAGTGAAAAGTGCAATACGCACGATCTGCCTGACACTTAATGATTTCATCGAAAGACACAAGAATCAATCCCTCATCGCAAGGGAGCGCTAACTTTTCGAATGCAGCGTTATTTACACTTATTTGATTCAGGTTTCCATTTTGTATCAATTTTGATCGTTTGTCCAACCGAAGTCGAACACTTCGAAGAATATCTTTGTGATCAAAAGGTTTGAATATGTAATCATCGGCTCCTAAATTCATTCCTTGTCGAAGGTCCTGTGGCTCGACTTTTGCCGTTAAAAACAGAAAGGGTGGAATGACAGCATCTTTCAATCGCTGATTGATGGCTTGTAGCAATTCAAAACCATCCAGTTCAGGCATATCAACATCACAGATAACCAAATCAGGACAATTTTCCATAATTGAATCGTAGCCCAACCTTCCATTTGACGCAGTTGAAACTTCGTATCCTGATAGTTCAAATATTTCTTGTAAAGACTCTCGGATATTTATGTCGTCCTCTACTATTAGTATGTATTCCATAATTCTATTTTTTAAATGTTAAAATAAATGTTGACCCTTCATCAATATTGCTTTTGACTTGGATTGTCCCGTTATTTAATTCCACATATTCTTTGGCGATAGACGTTCCCAGACCAGTTCCCATTATTTCGACAACATTAGAGGCTCTATAAAAAGGTTCAAATAAATTTGTTAAGTCCCCTTTGGGAATTCCAATTCCATGATCAATTATGGATAGTTTTATTGAATCGTCATTAAAAACCAGTTTCATTTCAGGCCCCTGTCTTTCCAGCGAATATTTGAAGGCATTACTCACAAAATTTGAAATGGCATGAGTGATGAGTCCAGAGTCTAAGTTTAAGGTGGAAGGTTCTCCGAGAATGGTCAATACCATTTCCCTTTGATCCTCTTGAATTTCATTGTAATTGTCAATGATTTCCCTGCACAACTCTACTAAATTGATAGGCTCTAAAACGAGCACAATACTTCCAGCATTGATTTTACCTAGAATGAGCACGTCGTTCATCATTGTAGTCATTCGACCGATTTGAGTTGCTATTCTGCTGTTTGCTTTTTCAAACGCTGGCTTAATGGCGCCATCCATGCGGTCTATTTGCATTGACAATATTCCCATGTTCGACTGAATCACCGTAAGTGGCGTTCTGAATTGATGTGATGCCGTTGAAACAAATCGAGACTTAAGCTCACTTAGCGTTTTTTCTTTTTCCAAACTGATTGAAAGCTCTTTCTGGATTCTTTGCAAGTCTTTGGTACGTTCAACGACCTTTATTTCGAGTTCATTCGTGAACGCTTCTTTCATTCGCTCAGATTCAATCCGTTCCGTGGTACTAATAATTTTATTTTTGTAAGCAACGATAAGCGTTGAACACGTGTCCAAAATGGGTTGAATTAACTGTAGTTTTTCATCGTCATAACCATTTTTATTGTTTGCAACACAAATTACCCCAATCAGTTCATTGTTACTATAACAAGGTAAGCCCAGAAAATGACGCAACGATTCTGAAGCTCCAATCTCATGAGTGCTTGAATGCAGAACGGGCTTACCAGTACTAAGAACTTTGGCTGTTAAATCACCTACAGAAGTCAAACAGGGATCCTTCATACAGTCTACTGGAGTGTCGTACGTGAATTGTTCGGTAGTGGCATGGGTCAAGAGAATTGGTTTGCCGTCTTGATGTTGAACTTCGCCAATAAACCCTATTTCACTTTGTGTAATTTTCAGAAGTGCCTGGAGCATTTTTTTAAAAACTTCTTCAGCCGCCGACTCATCTATAAAAGTGCATTGGATTTCGGATATGGCTCGAAGTATTTCTTGTGTTTTCTTCTCATATGTAATATCCTTTAAACTGGCAGTTAAGAATTCAGGGGTGCTGTTAATCCCAAATGGTGCTGATAGTGCCGTGCTACAAATGATTTCTATCCCAGATTTTTTTAGATACCTGTTCTCTATTTCGAAATGTGCAATTTCACCAAAAATTAAGGCCTCCAACTTCTCTTTTGTTTCAGAAACATCATCCGGATGCATAACATCCATAATCGTCATCTTGAGTAGTTCATTTTCCGAATACCCGATTAGTTCAATAAACCGCTGATTCGCCTTTATGAATTTACCATTTAGATCAATCAACGGCATTCCACTATAAGTGTTTTCATAGATAGAGCGAAATTCTTCTTCACTTTGAAGGAGTGCAGTTTGATCTTTCTTCCTCTCAGTAATGTCTAATACAGTTCCCAACAAACTAATGAGATCTCCATTTGAGTCAAATTTTAATTGCATCTCAGTATGAACCCATTTAACTTCTCCTGTATCTGCTTGGATTATTCGATGATCAATTTTGAAATTTTTCACCTGCCGAATTGCCAAATTCAGATTCTCTTTAGCGTAATACCAATCATCCGGATGAACAAGACTTACCGTATGCTTAATGCTAGGTGTCACTTCAAAATCAACTCCACATATACGGTAAATCTCATCAGACCATTTCAATTCTCCTCCAGGTAAACTCCAGCTCAGGTGGCCTAAATGAGCAATTTTTTCGGATTCCATGAGCAACAATGTGGTTGATTGAATTTCTTGTTCCATTTCATGACGTTCCGTTATATCATGTGAAATAACTTGATAATGTGAAGCACCTTCATATTCTATAATTGATGATTGAATTTCTGTCACAAAAGTGCTTCCATCCTTTTTTAAGTGATTTGCCTGGGTTAATCCCAATGGAATCAATTTGTCGTCTGCTTTCGATTGGTTTAAGGAGGGGTGTTTTTTCAGGTCCATTAGGGTTGGACGAATTGATTTACCAATAATCTCAGCTTTTGAAGAGTACCCATAGAGTACCAAGAATGCGTTGTTTACATTTACAATCGTATCATCTTTGTAAATAAAACGTGCATCAGGGGTGTATTCAAATAGGTCTTGAAACTGTTTCTTGGATTCGAGAACCTTTTTCTGTGCCAGTTTTTTCTCGGTAATATCTAAACAAGCGCCAAACATTTTTAATGGAGTGCCGTCCTTTTCACGAACCACGGTTCCCCAAGATTCTAGATAACGCACTTCTTTATTTTTTC
Source organism: Crocinitomicaceae bacterium (assembly GCA_047630755.1). GTDB lineage: Bacteria > Bacteroidota > Bacteroidia > Flavobacteriales_D > Crocinitomicaceae > UBA4466. The sequence goes on from JBLHYG010000018.1 coordinate 6,496, forward strand.
GCACAATGCGTTCCTCGAAATGTACTTGATCCTCAGAGCTTTGAAGTGCATTGTATAGAGTTGTTTGTATGCGCTCTCTATCCTCTGGATGTACTAATTCCAAGTATTTTTCATATGAAACCTGAACATCTCCCTCGCTCAACCCATAAATTCTGTACAGTTCTGATGACCATGTCACCACATCTTCATTAATATCCCAGTGCCAATGTCCCAAATGGGCCAAGCGCTGAGATTCGTTGAGTAAAATTGTGTTTTCCCGAAGCAATTCCTCAACCTTTTTCTGCTCTGTAACATCTCTTATAAGACATTCAACGCCTAATTTATTTCCAACGGCATCAAAGTAGGATTTCGCATTGACAGAAATTACTCTAATGTCCCCCTGTTTTGTATAAACGCGTGATTGAACGTCATTGCAAAACCCTCGGCGGCTAACAACTTCCATTAGACGTTCCCGATCATTGTGATCCACATAATGATCACTAACTCTTTTGTTCAACAATTCTTCGGCAGTATATCCAAAAATAGCGAACACTGATGGACTTATCATTTCGAAGAAGCCGTCATTATTTATTCGGGTAAAAACATCAACTATTGAATCGAATAATTCCCTATACCTTGTATTACTTTCTTTCAGAGTCGTATACTCGGTAATGAGCTCCTCATGTGTCATGTTTTCAATAGTCGGATATGTTTTGTGCATATAAGCTTTCTTTTCTTGGGTCGAACAATACAATCAACACTATGATAGAACATCCTACTTTGTTAAGAAAACAGCCTTAAGCGATCCGTGATTTTAAGCGATATTCCAAGCACTGGTGGTAGCTACTATTTAAATGTAAAATGGAAGCTAATTAAAAATAACAATAAATACCTTATGAAAATTGGTTTCTTTCCTAACGTGTGCAATTTCTTTCCCTACGTAAATTAAGAGTTATTATTATAGTTTTGAGAGTTTGATAAGATAGGTAGGCGTTTTTACATAATAGACACCTGAAGACAATTCCGAAACATCAATTGTTAGTTTATCTGAACCTGAACATGTAATTCGCACGCTTTTACTAGCATCTCGCCCATACTTGTTTAGAACGTTGAGTTGCGACAAGTGCTTTGCAGGACCTTCAACTGTTAAGCTGTTTCTTGTAGGGTTCGGGTAGGCCAGTAATTCAGGATTTTCCATGCTGTTTGATTTTCAACTATCGTCATATTACAATTCTAAATATCAATAAAAGCCTGATGAATTGAATAGGGTGTATTTCCTAAGGTGGTGAATGGGTTTTCCAATGTTCTATTTGGGCAAAAAAAAATGCCAACAGCTTTTTGGCGTTGACATTTTGAATTCTAGTATCACAAAGATTTTTTATCTACCTAAAACTAACTATCTAATTAACTACCTGACACTCTGAGATACTGAATTTTACTGAACCAAATATCAGCCTATTCCTTGACTTGTTTTAGCATGTTTTTCCGAACGTGCCGCTTGTGTTTCCGAACGTAAAAGATCATGTAAAAGCTACTTGTACCTTCAGATTATAGGCCAGTTCATCGAACGAGGTAGTGTTAATTTTGCTGGTTTTTTAATGCGCGACGAACATTTTGCGTAATTCTTGAATCCCTTCTTGCGTTTCACAAATAATGTAATACACTCCCGATCCAATTCCAGACTTGTCCAACGTTAAATACTGATCATCGGTCCAACCTTGAAATACAACCTGCCCCAATTGATTCACAAACTTAACGTTCGTTTCTTCAGATGTGCTCACAATAATGGTGCTTTCCGTTTGAATTGCATTTGAAATTAAATTTGTATTTCCAAGGCAATGTTTACTTGATAAAAGATCAGTGTATTCAAATGTGCCATCAGTATCAACCATTTTCAAACGGTAGTAGCGCTGTTTGTTATCATTGTTTTGCACGCGAACGTTGTAGTTCAATTCAGCTTCAGAGTTTCCTGAAGCGGCTACTGTTTCAACATGCCAATAGACGAATCCATCATATGTGTATTCCAACTCAAAATAATCCGAGTTGTTTTCAGAAACGGTTGTCCATGAAATAAGCTCCTCCTCGCCAAGGCATTCCGTTTCAAAAGAACTCAACTCAACGGGGAGTACAACAATTATAGAACTTGGGCAAAAATATTGTTCATTGTTCAATCCACCAGTTGCCGAGGTTGCTCCCCAGTAAACTTGGCTCGTTCCACCAAAAGCATTTGTTATAAAGTCATTCACACAAGTCAATCGGAGCACACCATCAAAATAAACTTCGAGAGTGTTTGTTGCATTGGTCCACTGAATGTCTACCGTATAAGTTCCTCCATCATCGATATTACCGCCTCCAGGTTTAGCGCAAACAGGACCACACAACGGTGCAGCAAATTGCATACTTCCATCAATTTCAACGGCGATGTGATCACACGACATATCATACAAATGGGTTGGGTTATCGTTGTCGTAGGTGTCAAATTCTATTACCAGTGCATTTGGAATTCCACCAGCACCAAGTTGTCCACCTGCGGTTCCGCACGCAGTTGATGCACTTGGTTGAAATGTGAATGTATTTCCATCAGCACCAGCACCATTGTTGCTGCCGAAGTAGTAATCTAAAGTCAACGTAAAGTCTCCAGCAAAATCTATTTGAGAACCACTCCAAGCGCAACTCAATTGATTGTTAAGAGGCTGTGTCATTTGAATGCAATCTTCTCCTCCAACAGTGATCCATTGTGCATTGCCATTCAATGTCCAGCAATTATCGGTTAAAACAGTTACAGATTCTATTGAAGAATTTCCGCAAACCGTGTATTCTACAAAATAAGTCGTTCCAACAGTACCGTTTGTAACTGTTCCTGTGGTAGCGTTTACTTGAGATCCATCCCCAGGAGCAGGGTTAAAAGCATAGGTTCCGCCAGGAGCTCCCGTTACTGTTGCTGTGCCACCACCACAGGTAACGGACATTGAGAACGCTGCAGATCCAGTAGCGTCAAGCGTGACATTTTGAGTAGAATTTACGCCACAACTAACAGTATACTGAACAGTGTAAGTTGCTCCAGCTGTTCCACCCGTAATGGCTCCGGTCGCACTATTAATTGAAACTCCACCACCCGGAACTGGATTGAAACTAAATGTTCCGCCAGTATCACCCGTAATTGTTGAAGAAGCTGTTGTACATCCAGTTGAGGCCATTGTAAAAGCGGGGTTAGATGCTCCAGCGATTGCATTGTAAGCTAAAGTTGCACCAGTCGATGATCCTAGGTTATTGCAGCTATATTGAGAAATAAGTACTTGGATTGGACCCGATGCAATTGCGGTGTAGGAAATGTTAGATTGTAAGCCACAGTTATCATCATTATAGGCCAATTGCGTATTCCCGGCAGCATTTAATACAGTGATTTGCGTGTCCCAAGTTGCCGAACCTCCATTTGAACAAAATGTAAAATTGTAAGTCGTTCCACAAACAGCATTAATTGTAAAGTAATTTCCACTTGAAACCCCCGTTGCCGTTTGGTAAGCTGCAGTTGGGCTAATTGTACCAGCCGAGGTTTCATTTCCATCAAAAGTACAAGCCGTGGCTTGATTAATTGCAAAAAATAAAAGTGCGAAAAATAGTAAGTGGCGAGTAGCGTTCATCGAGGTTATGTAATAATTAGTCGAGCGAAAGTATGTAGTTAATCGGTTTAGTACAAATAATCACTGTTCTAGTTATTGGTATTCTTGCGTCTTAACTAAACCGTTTAAGTGTGTTTTGTTTTTAGTAAACCGTTTACTAAACGGGTTTAGTAAACTTCTATTATTGGATTCTCTTTGGGTGTAAATTTGTCTTTTTTCCTTGAAATACAGGTGTTTGGCCGTGGGAAGTGTATGAGATCAACGTTCGATATTTTGAAGCGTTGCCACCAAGGTTCAAATCAACTATTAAAAGTTAAGTTTTGGACGATTGATTGTATTAATAAGGCAAAAAAAAGCCCGTCTCGGATCAACCAAGACGGGCTTTACAATATATAAAATGTGACTAAACCAAATCAACGATTAAAGCATCATCCGTCTTCGTAACTTTCGTTAACCCGTGTTTCGATAATCCTTTGATTCCTTTATCCCATTGTTTATTCGATAATCCTGACACCTCTTTCAAGGCATTCAAATCCATTGATTGCTCTTTCGAAAGAATATCAAAAATCACTTTTTCATTCTCTGATAATTCAGGCCCTTTCTTACCTCCAAAAACCTCTGGTTTCATTTGTGGGAAGAACAACACCTCTTGAATCGATGGGTTGTTCGTTAAATACATGATCAAACGATCCATTCCAATTCCCATTCCTGATGTCGGCGGCATTCCGTATTCCAAAGCTCTCAAGAAATCTTGATCGATCAATCCGTTCGCTTCATCATCTCCTTTTTCTGATAAACGAACTTGCTCCTCGAAGCGTTCGCGTTGATCAATTGGATCGTTCAACTCAGAATAGGCATTCGCGATTTCTTTTCCGCAAACCATTAACTCAAAACGTTCCGTTAAAGAAGGATCATCTCTATGCTCTTTACAAAGCGGCGACATTTCTTTTGGGTAATCGGTAATGAATGTTGGTTGGATGTAGTTTCCTTCACATTTCTCACCAAAAATTTCATCGATCAATTTTCCGACACCCATTGTATCATCAACATCGATTCCCATTCCTCTGGCAGCCTCAAACAACTCTTTTTCATTCTTGCCCTTGATGTCGAAGCCAGTGAAGTTAATTATTGAATCGCGCATTGTAATACGCGCATATGGGGTCTTGAAATTAATTTTATGTTCTCCAAACGTAGCGTCTGTTGTTCCGTTTACCGCAAGAGCAACGTGTTCTACCAAGTTCTCAGTGAACTCCATCATCCAATTGTAATCCTTGTAGGAAACATAGATTTCCATCGCAGTAAATTCTGGATTGTGCGTTCTGTCCATTCCCTCATTTCTGAAGTTTTTCGAGAATTCATACACACCGTCAAATCCACCAACGATTAATCGTTTTAGATACAACTCATTCGCAATTCGCATGTACAGCGGAGTGTCCAAAGCGTTGTGGTGTGTTATAAATGGTTTTGCAGAAGCTCCACCTGGAATCGGTTGAAGAATCGGCGTTTCCACTTCAAAATAGCCTGCATCATTAAAAAACTGACGCATTGCCGTGAACATTTTCGTTCTCTTCACAAAAATTTCCTTCACCTTAGGGTTGACCGTTAAATCAACATAACGTTGGCGGTACCTCAATTCAGGATCTGTAAATGCATCGTGAACATTTCCTTCAGAATCTGTTTTCGGAAGCGGAAGCGGTTTAAGTGCTTTGCTCAGAAGTGTAAACTCCTTAACTGCAACAGAGATTTCTCCAACTTGTGTTTTGAAAACAATTCCTTTTACGCCAATAAAATCACCTAAATCCAGTAGTTTTTTAAAGACATCGTTGTAAAGCGTTTTGTCTTCACCTGGGCAAATTTCATCCCTATTGAAATAGACTTGAATTTTTCCCTCACCATCCTGTAAATCACCAAAAGAAGCCTTTCCCTGAACCTTTCGTCTCATCAATCGACCTGCAACGCACACTTCCTCACCATCCTTAAAATCGTTCTTGATGTCAATGGATTTATGTGTTACTGGATATAAAGCTGCTGGATAAGGGTTAATCCCCAAATCTCTCAACTTGACTAGCGTTTCTCGACGCTGGATTTCTTGATCTGAAAGTTCGATTGAGCTCATAATAATGTATTAAGTCGGCAAAGATAGTGAATTCGATTATTCGAAACGCCTGCGGCTGCCGATTTTCCGATATTTCGAAGGGTCAAACAATCGAACAATCGAACAATCGAACAATCGAGTTATCGAATAATCGAACAATCGAGTTATCTTTGCCCCATGAGCCCAGAGAGTTATTCTACATTTAAAGCATTGCATATTATCTTCGTAGTAAGCTGGTTTGCTGGGCTTTTTTACATTATTCGCTTGTTTATTTACCATACCGAAGCCCAAGAAAAGGAGGAAGTGGCCAAAAAGATCTTAACCGATCAATTTGAAATCATGGAGAAAAGGTTGTGGTGGATCATTACAACCCCAGCAATGATTTTGGCGGTTCTGTTTGGAACAATAATGCTAATCGGAAATCCAGATTTACTGAAGGAGCCTTGGATGCATCTGAAATTGACCTTTGTTGCAGTTTTACTTTTTTACCATTTCTTTAGTCAGAAAATAATGTTTGACATGAAGAAAGGGAAATTTTCATGGAAGTCGAACGGATTAAGAATATGGAATGAGCTCGCAACGTTATGTTTAGTAGCGGTTGCGTTTTTAGTGACAATGAAAGATTCAATGAATTGGATCAAAGGAACGGTTGGGTTTTTTGCCGTTGCAATTGGTCTAATGATGGGAATTAAGCTATACAAGCGAATTAGAAAAAAATAGTTGCTCTCGGCTACGGCTCGATCAACGTAAAATAAAAGACATGTACAACAACATTCTGACAGAACAAAAAGGTCAAATTTTGACAATTACGATCAACAGACCGAATCAATTGAACGCTTTGAATAAGGAAACGATTTCAGAATTGAATCAAGCGCTTAGCGCTGCAAATGATGACAATGGAACGGGTGTCGTAATTCTAACCGGATCGGGTGAAAAATCATTTGTTGCCGGAGCTGATATTAAGGAATTCGCAGATTTCACAATCTCTCAAGGAGGTGAATTGGCGAAGAATGGTCAAGATATTCTCTTTAGTTTTATCGAAAACATGACAACGCCAGTTATCGCTGCCGTAAATGGATTTGCACTTGGTGGAGGTTTGGAATTGGCAATGTGTTCTCACATCCGTGTGGCATCTTCAAATGCTAGAATGGGCTTGCCTGAGGTTAGCTTGGGAGTAATTCCTGGTTATGGAGGAACGCAACGTTTGACACAACTTGTCGGGAAAGGAAAGGCGAATGAAATGGTTTTCACTGCAGGAATGATCAAAGCAGATGATGCATTGTCATGGGGCTTAGTGAATCACGTTGTTGAGTTGGATGAATTAATGAACAAAGCAGAAGAGATCGCGGGTAAAATCTTAAACAATTCAGGATCAGCAATTGCTTCAGCTATAAAATCTGTAAACGCGAATTTCGAAGACGGAGTGAACGGATACGATGTTGAAATCGAAGAATTCGGGAAATGTTTCGGAACAGCAGATTTCAAAGAAGGTACAACAGCATTTTTAGAGAAACGCAAGCCAAACTTCAGAAACTAGTTTGAGTAATCCACTAAAGAAGTTATTGGGGCAAACTGCCGTTTATGGCCTTCCGACAATTGTTGGGAGATTACTCAATTATTTTTTAGTGCCGCTGTATACAAGGCCAGACGCATTCAAGCCGGCCGAATACGGTACCTTATCAGAGCTTTATGCGTGGGTTGCATTTTTGATGATTCTTCTTCCATTAGGAATGGAAACAGCCTACTTTAGATTTATAAATAAGCATGAAAATAAAGATGAAATTTTTCGCAATAGCTTCATAACGGTTGCGATTTTCAGTCTTGCATTTTTTGTCCTTATGTTTTTTGCTAGTCAAGGAATTGCCAATGGATTGGGATACCCGGAACACAGTGAGTTTATCACGACATTAGCCTTGGTTGTCTCGATTGATGCAATCACGGCACTCCCAATGGCAAAGCTGAGAGCAGAACAAAAGGCCAAACAATTTTCATTAATCCACTTTTCGGCAATCGTTGTAAATATTGGATTGAACCTTATAATTATCCTCGTTCTTTTCGATGATATTGAGCCAATGACAGCTGTTTGGTTTATTCTTATGGCGAACGTATTTGCTTCGGGTGTTAAGATTATTGGGACATACAAAGAGTTTTTGCACCTTAAATGGAAGTTTAACGTCGGCCTTGCAAAGCAAATGTTGAGGTATTCATTCCCGCTAGTAATTGCTGGGTTTGCCGGAATCATCAACGAAACTTTAGACCGTGTAATGATGAAACCATTGCTGGTCGGCTCCGGTAAATCTGTAAAAGAATCCCTTACTGAAGTTGGAATCTACAGCGCTTGTTATAAGTTGGCAATGATCGTTACAATTTTCCTTCAGGCTTATCGCTATGCAGCCGAACCATTCTTCTTTTCACAATCTAAAAACAAGGATAGAAATAAGATGTATTCGAAGATTATGAATTATTTCATTGCGGCGGTATGTCTGGTTTTCTTAGGTGTTTCGTTGAATATAGATATCTTCAAATACTTTATAAGAAGTGAAGCGTATTGGGTTGGATTGGGTGTTGTTCCTATTCTTTTGATTGCCAATGTTTTCTTAGGTATTTACATCAATCAGTCGATTTGGTACAAGCTGAGTGGACAAACAAAATTCGGCGCTTTTATTGCAATTGGCGGAGCGTTAATTACGATCGCGGTTAACGTCATCTTCATTCCGCTTTATGGATATTGGGCTTCGGCTTGGGCAACATTGGTGGTTTATGGATTGCAAATGGTCGCCTCCTATCTGCTTGGCCAGAAATATTATCCAATTAAATACAATCTCAGGAAATTCGTACTGTACTTCGGTTTAGCCATTGTTTTGTACCTTGTTACCTTATTAGTTGACATGGATCCGAACGAATTTTCATGGCCTAAATTCTTTTTCCACAATTCGTTGATCGTCTTCTACATCGCGCTGGTTTGGTTCATGGAAAAACCGCAATCTTTAGCGCAGACTACTGCCGAAGATGAAAGCTAACGCCTAAACGTTAGTAACTCTCTGTTTTCCCGTATTTCAAAGGGGCTAATTTTCTTAAATTTGGTTAGTTAAGAAAAGACCATGCAAGTAAAAGTCATAAATAAGTCCAACCATTCGCTGCCAGCATACGAAACAATAGCATCGGCAGGATTAGACGTTCGAGCGAATATCACCGAATCAATTGAGTTAAAACCTTTGGAAAGAGCCTTGGTGAAAACAGGTTTGTTTTTAGAAATCCCCGTTGGGTTTGAATGCCAAGTGCGTCCAAGAAGCGGTTTGGCGTATAAAAATGGCGTTTCTGTTTTGAATTCGCCTGGAACAATCGATGCGGATTACCGCGGAGAAGTTGGAGTGATTTTAATAAACATGTCGAACGAAACATTTGTTGTTGAAGATGGAGAGCGGATCGCACAGCTTGTGTTTGCGAAAGTTGAGCAAGCAGAATGGCAAGAAGTAAGTGAATTATCATCAACGGACAGAGGAAGCGGCGGTTTTGGAAGTACTGGAGTGAAGTGAGTTAGAAGTTCGGAGTTCGGAGTTATAAGTTAGGAATTCGGAATTATTTACGCTGAACTGAATGCTGAGCTTGTCGAAGTATGGTGAAGTATAAGTAAGGAATTATAAGTTATGAGTTTTGAATTATTATGAATAGCACCGTGTTGAACGAGGTTCAACTTGTGTCCAACACAATGGGAATAATGGTGTCTTTGTGCCCTGGTGGTTAAAATAAAAGCAAGCAGAATACGGTTTGAAAGATAGAAGAATTAGAAATTAAGATAGATTAGAATGAAAATTATTGTACCAATGGCAGGTCGCGGAAGCAGACTCAGACCACATACATTGACAGTTCCCAAACCATTAGTGCCTGTTGCAGGTCAACCGATCGTACATCGATTGGTGCGCGATATCGCAGAAATTGTAGACGAAAAAATTGAAGAAGTCGCGTTCATTTTGGGAGATCCCGCATTTTTCGGAGAAGACGTAGTTCAAAGCCTAACGGAATTGGCAGAATCACTTGGAGCAAAAGCTTCCATCTATCGCCAATTGGAGCCCTTAGGAACGGGACACGCGATTATGTGTGCAAAGGATTCGTTATCAGGGCCAACGGTTATTGCCTATGCAGACACGTTAATTCAAGCAACGTTCGATCTAGATCCCGCGGCTGATGCCGTAATTTGGGTGAAGCAAGTTGAACGCCCTGAGGCTTTCGGTGTAGTTAAACTAAACGAGGACAAGGAAATTGTTGAATTGGTGGAAAAACCAGAGCATTTCGTTAGTGACCTTGCGGTGATTGGCATTTACTATTTCAAAGAAGCAGAAGACCTGAAAACTGAATTGCAAAATGTATTGGACAACAACATCATTAACGGAGGTGAATACCAAATCAACGACGGAATTAAAGGAATGATGGCCAAAGGAAAGGTTTTCAAGACGGGAGAAGTTGATCAATGGATGGATTGCGGAAACAAAAAAGTGACCGTTGAAACCAATGCTCAAGTATTGAAAAACGAACTAGCGAAAGGAAACGATAACGTTCACGCATCCGTTAAATCGACGAATTCAGTGATCGTTCAACCTTGTTTTATAGGAGAAAATGTTGAATTGGAAAACGCCGTAGTTGGTCCTTATGCTTCGATTGGGGCAGGAACTAAAATAACGAATAGTGTTGTTTCAAACTCGATTATTCAACACGAAACTTCAATTACAAACAGTATATTAAAAGACTCAATGATAGGTTCGAAAGTAGCGTACAACGGTTTGGCGCGAGATTTGAGCCTAGGAGATTATTCCAACATTAATGAATAAACCATTTTTATATATAATTCTATCCCTTTTTCTGATCACAGCTTGTGGAACGGAGAAAGAAGTGATCGAATCTCAACCGACTGTATCAAAGGCTGATCATCCCTATATTCAAGCTTTTCACGAAGGGCTTCGGTTTAAAACCAAGGGCAGGGTGGATGAGGCGATCGCAAAGTTTGAATATTGCCTGACCGTTCGCACGGATGATGATGCCGTTTATTACGCTTTATCAAAACTTGAATTGCAACGTGATAATCCAGAGAAATCGGCGGAATATATCCTAAAAGCTGCCGAAATTGATCCTGTGAATACATGGTATATTCAGGAATTGGCCTATATGTATTTCGAACGCGAAGATTATTCGAATGCTGTTGTGAACTTTAAAAAACTCGTAGAAATTGAGCCTAAGAGTATTGATTGGCTCTATGGTTACGCCGAAGCTTTGGTTCGAAACGGCCAAGAAAAAAATGCGATTGATATTCTGATCCAAGCCGAAGATCAAGCTGGAAAACATCCTCAGTTTTCAATACAAAGGTTCCAGTTGTATATGGACATGGAGGATATGGGCAACGCTGAAAGAGAGTTGGTTGAAGCACGGGTTTTATTCCCTACAGATGCCAATATTATCGCCAATTTGGTTGATTTCTATTTTAAAACAAACCGATCGGCAGAAGGAATAACGATGTTGCAAGAATTGGTGGTTGCCGAGCCAGATAACGGAAGAGCACACTTGGCTTTAGCAGATCATTATCAACAGACCGGGGATATGCCGAAAGCGTATAAAGAATTGCGTGCTGCATTTTCTTCAACAACATTGGATGTTGACACGAAGGCAAAATTGATGATTCGTGTACACGAAACAGATGTTAAAATTGATCCAGAGATGTACGAACTTCTTGCTATTTTAATAGAAGTGCATTCTGAAGAAGCCATCGTTTATTCAATTCAAGGGGATTATCTCTTAACGGCAGATGATGAATCAGGGGCCTTAGAAGCGTATAAAAAAGCATTGACATTCAACAAAGACAAGTATCCCATTTGGAACCAAGTGATGATCATGGAGTACCAAGCAGGTCAGTACGAAGAATTGTATGCACACAGTTCAGAGTGCTTGGAATATTTTCCAACGATGACGACTGTTTATCTCTTAAATGGGTTGAGCGCAAATCAAATTGGGAAATACGACGAAGCGATTGACGTTTTGAGTTATGGCGTTGAAATAGTATTAAACGATCGGGAATTGCAAGCTGAATTTAAAGGTCAAATTGGAGAAGCGCATTTTGGGAAAAAGGAATTCAGTGAGGGAATTAAGAATTACAAAAAAGCAATAGAACTAGATCCTCAAAGCACATTAATTAAGAACAATTTTGCAATTCAATTGGCCGATTCGAAACAAGATTTAGATTTGGCCGAATCACTTTCCAAACAAATAACGAAGTCCTCACCGAAGAATGCGATTTATCAGGATACTTACGGATGGGTTCTTTTTCAAAAAGGAAAGTTTGTAGAGGCGAAAGTGAAATTCGAATTGGCGCTAGAATCCAATACGAGTGACGCTATGATTAATGAACATATCGGTGATGTTCTTTTCAAATTGGGCAAGCCGAATGAAGCAGTTGAATTTTGGGAAGCAGCTAAAAAACTGGGTTCGAACAATTCAGTTTTAGATAAAAAAATAACGGATAAAAAGTACTATGAACCGATTGATTAAATATGGTTTCTTGTTCCTTTTCGGGCTTGTGTTAGCCGCTTGTTCTAGGAACAACACTGAAGGGGGCGTCAAACTTTCGAAGAAGAAAGATGCAGAATTGGTTCAAGCGCTCAGCACATTGTCTAGCTTGGAATACACCTCGTTTTATTCAAAAATTTCAACGAATTATTCTGATTCAGCGCAAAACGTATCGTTCAAAACATCACTTCGATTAAAAGCGGATAGTGCTACAATAATGACCATTTCGTATGCTAGAATTCCCTTTGTGAATGCTTTGATTACAGTTGATTCAGTTAAGGTTTCTAACAAGAAAGATAATTGTTATTCAAAGGAGAGCATTAACTTTATTAAGGAGAAATTTGGTGTTGACTTTAGCTTAAAAAACGTAGAAGAATTGATGATGGGCTTGCCGCTTGATTTTCACCCAGAACGCGAGTACTTTCAAATGGATTCTGACCAAGGTTATACGCTTTGCAGCCACAGTAAAAAGGATTTAAAGAGAATGGATGCCGGCGAATTGAAAGAGGTCGCAATGTTCTATACGCTTTCACCAGAATTGGACCAACTGATTTCAATGACGGTTGTGAGCCCAGAAAACAACACCGAGATTCGAGTTGATTATAAAACTAGAGAACTAATTGACTCGATCCTTTTTCCAAATCTAGTTGAAATTCGAATTATAACTCCCGCCCAAGAAATCAGCATTGATATGGAGTACAAGAAAACACGCATCAATGAAGTTGAGCAGATTCATTTTGTAATACCTGAAAGTTATGAGAAGTGTCAATAGATTAATTTTTATCGCAATACTGTTATGGTCTGGATTGTCTTTCGGGCAGGCTTCAAGTGATAAATTGAAGAAAGAACAAGCACGTCTAGAGAATAAAATTGATGACACGCGTATGTTACTTCGCAAGTCAAAAGACAACACGAAGTCGTCGATGAATGAGCTTAAGGTTATCGAAAACCAAATTAATTTCAGGGTACAATTGCTTAAGAATTACGACAATCAGATTCGAAGTTCAGAGCTTAAAGTTGAGACGAAAGAAGAGCAGATAGCGGAATACAAGGCAAAGGTTGAACGCTTGAAAGAGCAATACAAGAAGTTAATTCTATACGCCTACAAGCACAGAAACAAGTACGGTAAAATGATGTTCATTTTTTCATCGAAAAGTTATTTCGAAGCAATGAAAAGAAACAGCTACTTGAAACGTATTTCTGAAGTTCAAAGAAACCAGTTTATTACGATTCGCCAACATCAGGATTTAATTGGTGAAGAAATTGGTGTTATAAAGAAAGAGAAACAACTTAAGCTCGCGGTTATTGCAGACAAGCGGTTAGAACGAGAGGCCATTGAACAGGACCGTTTGAAGCAAGAAGGGATTTACAAGGAATTCAAGAAAGAAGAAGATGAAATCTTAGAGCAATTGAGGAAGGTGCAACGCGACCGTCAAATAATGAAGGAACAGATTGCATCGGCCATTCGAAGGGAAATTGCCGCTGCCGAATCGAAGCGACTTGCAGCCATTGAAGCAGCACGAAAAAAGAATGAATCTTCTTCTGTGTCTGCGGCAACTCCGACTAAAACCGAAGCTGTCATATTCAAAGAGACGGCAAAAGCTACGGCATTGAGTAAAAATTTCGAAGGGAATAGAGGAAAATTACCATGGCCTGTAGCCAAAGGAAGTGTTACCGAGAAATTTGGAAAGAATGCGCATCCAACGCTTAAAAACGTGACAACGAATAACAGAGGAATAGACATCAGTACGCCTAAAAAAGCGCACGTTACTTCTGTTTTTGAGGGTGAAGTTACAAGTGTTTTAAGTATTCCAGGAGCGGGAAAGGTTGTGATTATAAAACACGGTGATTACAGAACGGTTTACAGCAAACTTCAAGATACTTACGTGAAGGCTGGCGATAAAGTTAAAACGAAAGATGTGATTGGTTCATTGTTGACCAATCCCGGTCAATCGATGTCTGTCGTTCACTTTGAGATCCATAAGGTAAGTGGAAGCACCGTAACGTGTTTGAATCCATCTTTGTGGGTGGCGCAATAGATTTGGACTTACTATTCTTTGGTACTCAATGATTTTTGAATATTGAAACAATACTAACGCTTTCGTAAACCCCGTTCTTCAATCGATAAGTTCAGAGTTCTTCTTTTTTGGAAGCTGTGCCTCAAGAGCAATGAAGATTGCACACATCATCCAGATTGGAACTGCGGCTTTATCTGTGTCCAGATAATTGTTTAGTGTACCGTGAACAAAATAGGCGACAAGAGACATAATCATTGCAAGCAATAACGTTCTCGTTTTCTTGTCCTCTGCTGGCCATTTAATGTAAAGCGTAATCGATTTGTAAAAGATCGCCGCGACGATTAATAGCATCGAGATTAATCCCAAAAGCCCCATTTCAGAAAGGGGACCCAAGTATTCACTATGCGCATTCCCCGCATCCCCGTTTGTTGTTGAGATAATAGTTGTGTTTTCAGGCTCTTGAAAGCGAGCATATTCAAACGCATAAGTTCCAGGTCCAAAACCGAAAACAGGGCGTTCATAGAACATTTCAATCGCACATGACCATCGATTAATTCGCTCTAGATTGGACGCATCCGTTGTTACATTTGTCGCACTTTGAAGTTTGTCTCCAAATTCCTCCGTGGTATGTTCCAATTTGTTTCGCTCCAATTCAATTTGGATTCCATCCCAAGAAATGTACAAGAATATCAATCCAACTCCGGCCAACATTGCAAGGTATTTGAATTTGATTTTAAGTTTGATGACAGCAAGAACGGCAAGTGCGGCAAACAAGCTCAACCATGCCGCTCGCGTATAGGAAAAGAACAATCCAATCAGCGTAATTCCAATCAACGTGATTAGAACCAGCTGAACCAAAGGTCCGTGCTTTTTGGAAAAGTACAAGCCAAACAAAAGAGGAGTCACGAATGCCACTGTAGAACCGTAAATCGTATGGTCTTTAAAGAACGGCCACATCACCCAGTGTCCTTCCTGTTCTCCAAACCCGTAGGAGGAGTGAACGATTAAGGTATAGATGATCACTATCACCATCGAAGTGCTGAAAAGCCATAAGAAGCGAACAATGTTCTTTTTCTCTTTGAAGATGATCGGTCCGAAGAGTAACAACGGGACAATGAACCACAAGCGGGCCAAAAGGAATTTAAAAGAAGCGGTTGGATTGGAACTGGTTATTGAAGTGACAAGTGTCCACAAGAGATAAAAACCAACAGCCCAAACGATTGGGTTCCGCCATACATGGACAGGGATAATTACCTTTCGTAATTGCATCATAACAAGCATGAGCATAAGTCCAAAAAGAATGGGTTCGGTCGGAAGATACAATCCAATACCATCGGTGTATTCTTCAATGTTTACGGATAAAGGAGTAAGAAATGCAATTCCTAAAAAAGCATATTCGGTGTAATAGATAGCAAAGAAAACGGCCATTAAAGCAAGAGGAGCAAGCGCAAAAATTGCTTGATCATTGAAGACTAAGTAACCGATCAATCCGACAAACAGAAAACTGATGCCGAGGATCCATTTATTTTCTTTAAGCGCTTGCAATTAAGCCGCTTTTCTCAATTCCGAAATTCTGTCCTTAACAAGGAGAACAAAAATCATAAAAACAAATGCACCCATTGTAGCCAATAGGACAATGATCATTCTTTTTGGTTTGTCTTTTTTATCTGCAACCACAGCGCGCTCAACAACAAATTTGTGGTTGAAATTCGTGTTGGCATTTGATTCCGATTGCTCATAAGAATCTTCGAACTTCGTCAGTTTGATAATACGCTCATCACGTTGTTGCTGTAATCCATCGTAAGAAGCACCGTGCAATGCATTTATCGCGATTTGCTCCTTAAAGAAAGCTTTGTCTTCTGCATTTTTTGACTCGTTATACGCTTGAAAAAGATTCGCTCTACTTTCGGTTGGAACAACGCCCAATTGAGATAAGCTGTCCAAATGTTCTTGAAGTCTTACTTTCTCAGAATCCAATTGATCTCTCTTACGTTTGTTGATTTCAAAGGCAGGAATTGTTCGTTCTCTCACCATTTCATTCTTAACAGTATCGATTAAATCAACAATTCTATTTGCGATTTCCGCTGCCATTTCACGATCTGGATCTGTTACATCAATCTGAATAGAACCGTAACGCGTTCTTGTATATTGAATGTGATCATCGTACGCCTTACCCAATTTGAAATTCTTATTTGGATCGTCTTTACTGATTTTATAGTGTTTGATCAATTCGAATTCCTCAACGATTCTGTTCCTTACTCTCGAAGAAGCTAGAATTTGAACCAATTGCTCCGCCTGATCTTCTTCACCGAAATCCATTGCTGCTGCTTTGGCATTTCTTTGTTCCGAAAAGGAAACCGTACTTGTCGCTGCTGGGAAAACAATAGCAGTAGATTTAAACTGCGGCGTAATCATCAAAGAAACAACGATAGCCACTACCATGGCGATTCCAGTACCGATTATTATAATCTTTCTTTTTCTCCAAATGAACAATAAAAGATTTTGTCGTTCTTGATCTAATTCGTTGGTTTGTTTACTCATGTCTCAATTTTGGTAGCGCAAAGATAGAATTTCTCTAGTAGTCTTATTGCTTGGCTTTATTAATTTTTCAAGACCGCAATAAACTACGTGCAAAACAAGATTTTGGGTAATAAACATTTTAGCAAGAAGCGAGAGAAACGGTCTCGTCGAATGGTGCAGCACGGTTTGTTTTTGGTCAATCCTAATAACCCTTAAAAATTGATTTTATTTCATGCACCCCAGAATAATTGTTGATTTATCCATTTTCCGTATGTTTGCGCTTCAAAATGAGGGTAGTTAATGGTCAAATCTATTTATAAGTTTTTTTCATCGCGGTTTCAGAATGTATTCTTGGATTACAAGGTCGACTTCAAACCCCGCAATGGCCATGGAAATGGCGGTCCACATCCACGTTTGAACAAAATTGTTGATGGAGAAAGAGAAGCGTATAAAACCTTACTTGCTCAATTTGTCGATTTTAAAGACGTTTTTCATTCCATTAAAAAGACGGGTGAAGAATCAAATGAAGACAACCCTGCTTGGAACAATACGATGCTTCCCGGTCTTGATATTGTTTCCATTTACAGCTTATTGCGTTTAAAAAATCCGTCGAAGTACATCGAAATTGGTTCTGGAAATTCAACAAAAGTAGTCCGTAAGGCAATTACCGAAGGAGAATTAAAAACGGAAATCACATCAATTGATCCTTATCCAAGAGCGAGTATTGACGCAATGTCTGATCACGTGATTCGAAAGCCACTTGAAGATATTGAAAACTACGATTTCATTACAGATGGATTGGAAGCTGGAGATATATTATTCATTGACAACTCGCACCGATGCCTTCCGAATTCGGATGTGACAGTTTGTTTCATGGAATTGCTTCCGGAATTGAACAAGGGCGTTATCGTTCATGTTCACGATATTTACATTCCTTACGATTATCCGCAGTTTATGTGTGATAGAGCGTATTCTGAGCAATATGTTTTGGCTGCGTTTATGTTGGCGAATCCTGAAAGATACAAGCCTGTAATGCCTGCTTATTTTGTAAGTGAGGACAAAGAGTTGGCGGATATCTTATTGCCAATTTGGGAGCATGAAAACCTTAGCGGAGTTGAAAGACACGGTGGTTCTTTCTGGTTCGAAGTGATGTCGTAAAACTATTCCTTCAGTTTCAAAATCAATCTCAAGTTCTTTAAATCAATCAATTTAAAGAGCATCATTCCCACAACACCTGCGGAACACAATCCAAACAAGGCCAAGCCTGAATCTGCTTTTACGTAGAAGCAAAGAGTAAACAGCGAAGAAACAAAAATTGAAAACCGTCCAACAGCCAAAAATGTAAACTTGATTTTAAGGACATAGACGCTGTAAATAAATTGGATTAAGGAGATTAAAGATTGCGTTATTACCGTTGCAACCGCAGCTCCTGTAGCTCCATACTTTGGAATTAGAAATGAATTGATCGTAACGTTGATTACAATTCCAATGGCAGAAATCGTATTCAAGAATTTCATGTCGCCTTTTGCGGTAAGTAAAGTGCCAAAAACAATTGTTGAGCACATTCCAATGAAGCTAAACATCAATAATTGGAACGGTAGAGTGCTTTTTTCAACGTCATGGTCATAAATCAAATTGAGAATGTATTCGCCATTAAAGAAGCTTATTATTCCAATTAAAATTGCACCTCCAATCAATAGTTTAGCTGCTGTTGAAAGTAATGGAGTAACATTCTCTTTTTGCTTGAACATTTTGGAGAAGATTGGGAAAAGAAGCGAAGAAAAAATCATCGCGAACATAAAAAAGGCGTTGAGTAATCTAAATCCTTTTGCATAATATCCTGCTTCGGCCTTCCCATTAAAGTGCATTCTTTCCACCATTACCGAATCTATTCTTGTGTAGATCATCATTAAGAAGATCAAAATAGCGTACGGGAGGCTTTTTTTAATAATACTGTAAGAGAATGTTGGATCAAATTTCAATTTAGGAACTCCGAATTTTGAGAACAACATGATCGCTGCAACAACAAGCGTTATACCATAACATAGGGTCTGGATCCAAATGAACCATTCTATTTTGAATGGAGTATTTGTGACTGGAGTGTAGATTAAAATTCCACAGAAAATGATTAATAAAAAGCGATCCAAAACACTGATGACTGCATCGGTTTTAAACAGCAGTAAACCTCCAAAATGACTTCTAGTGTAGGCAATTAACGTGATGATAAATTGATTAAGAATCAGAAAGCTAAGCATATACATTGCTCGGCTATCCCAATTGAGTAGATATCCTATTGCGAATGATACAACAGCGTACAGGCCAAAGAGAATAAATCGAAACGTGAGGACTTTATTCAAATAACTTGCAGCTACATTGGGGTGTTGGGCAACATTTTTTGTAGTGAAATTGTTAATTCCAAGATCGAGAAGAATGTTGAATAGGAAAGAGAAGTTCAGTAATGAGAAATAGATTCCGTATTCAACGTCCCCAACTCTATTTTGAACTTCCGCATCAATTCCAAAAATTGCGATTGGTTTCACCAAGAGGTTCAAAAGAACCATTAACGCCAAATTGGAAATAAACTTTTTTTGCATCCGAAGATTTTCTCTAAATCGAGTTGCTGTAGTAGACTGGATCAACTTTTGATCTACATCTATTTAACGGCGCAAAAATAGGAAAAGTTGGTCGTTATTTAACCACTAGTTTGAATCCCTTGCCATGAACGTTCATTATTTCAATAGAATCGTCTTCTCTAAGGGCTTTTCGGAGTTTGGCAATATATACATCCATGCTTCTACCATTGAAGTAGTTATCATCACCCCAAATTGCTCGCAGTGTCGCTTGACGGTCTAAAATCTCATTTTGATTTTTAACCAGAAGCTTCAACAATTGATTCTCTTTCGTGGTCAATTTTTTAACCTCATCTTTTAAATGAAGCAAACGAATTTCAGGTTCATATTTGATACTCCCAATGAAATGGTTTTCGTCCAGGTTGATTACTTCTGGTTCAGATCTGCGAAGAATAGCTGTGATTCTCGCCAGAAGCTCTTCCATAGCAAATGGCTTCGTTAAATAATCATCTGCTCCGATTTCGAAACCTTCCAGTTTGTCTTCCTTCATCGATTTGGCGGTAAGGAATAGAATTGGAACTTTTTTATCAATTTCACGGATCTCTTTTGCCAGAGTGAATCCATCCATTTCTGGCATCATAACATCGAAGATGCAAAATTGAAAAGTGTCTGCATTAAATTTTTCAAATGCGATTTTTCCGTTTTGCGCCAAGGTAACTTTGAATCCTTTCGATTTCAAAAAGGTTTGTAATAAGTGCCCTAAATTGATATCATCTTCCGCCAGTAAAATTGATGTTTCTTTTTCCATGTTTAATCTTTAATTAAAATAACGAACTCAGAACCAGAACCAAACCTGCTTTTCACAGTGATGTTCCAGTCATGTAATTCAGCAATAGCTTTCACATAACTTAGCCCCAATCCAAAACCTTTTACATTATGAACGTTGCCAGTAGGTATACGGTACAGTTTATCAAATATTTTGTTCAAGTGTTCTTTTTTTATTCCAATGCCCTCATCTTTAACGGATAGTTTTATTTGTTTTCCGTCTGATTTTAACTTCACTTTTACCTGCGGAGCGTCTCCGCTGTATTTTATCGCATTGTCAACCAAATTCGAAATCAGGTTTGAAATGTGCATTCTATCGCCCGAAACAAAGACTTCTGCTTCTGGTAATTCCACTTTAATTTCTCCTCCAGAACCACTAATTCTGAACTTCGCATTATCAATGATGTGTCCAATTAATTCTTTGAGATCAATCCGTTCCTCATTGATCTTCAATTCCCCTTTATCCAAAGTCGCGCTTTGAAGAATTCGCTCAACCAACAAGCCGAGGCGTTTGTTCTCTTCGGTGATCATCTTCACGAAAGGTTTCGCTTCCTCGTTAACTTCCTTCACCATGTCGGAATCATTCATTGCTTGACAGGCGAGAGAAATAGTTGAGATGGGTGTTTTAAATTCGTGGGTCATATTAGAAATGAAATCATTTTTCATTTCGGAAAGTTTCCGTTGACTAAGAATCGTTTGGAACATGAAAATCATGGCGATGATGATCAAAATAACTACAGAAATGTTAACTGCCAATCCTCCCCACATTGACTTCAAAACAAAGGCATGTTGCTTTGGGAACCGAATGTATAAGTAGAGGTCTTCATCCAGCGAGTTGCTTGGAAACAACAACGTTTTATGTGCTTCTAAAGTATCGAGGTTTGTAACATAGTTCGATGGCGCTTTCTTGAATTTAACTGGAATCTTGTTCTCGTCAGTAACTACATATTCAAACCCTTTCGGTAAGCTTTTGATGGTTAATTCTGTTTCAAGGGCGGAATCTAAAAAGGCGATATCCAGACGTTCAGCAGGTGTTTCGTACACATTATTCCGGAATACGTCGATCATCATTTCATTGACGAAACGCGCCTTTTTTAGGATTTGCTGCACAACTCTTTGGTCCAATTGGAACGCAATCTTTATAGAATCTTGATTGATTGGATTGTTGCCGTGCTTGCTGTAAAGGTCGCGCAATTGTCGGACATCACGGGCTAAAACGCGTTGCTCAGCTGTTAATCCCGAAATGGAATCATACGACTTACCTTTAATGATGAGGTAGTTTTGCATTTCACCATCCTCATAAATGGCCGTATCTTCAATGGAAATTGATTCCTCAGCAGAAAGCAGCGTTTTGAATTCTTCCTTCAGAACATCTTTGTATTTAACGCTAAAGTCTTTGTTTACAACGGCCAAATAACGGCGGATATCTTCTGCCTTTTCATGCGTCATGGCGATTCGATCCAAAGTCATGGAGAAACGATCGTCAAATTCAGCCGATTTCGTTTCGTAGAGTTGCGCCGATTGAAATGCCTGAATGATCATCAATGCAAGCATTGCGGCCACGACAAGTATTAGAATAGAATTAACTCTGATTTTTTTAACCATTAACGGTTTTTTGTCCAATTTAGTTGAAACGGTTGTTGGCAACGGTTTGCTTAACTTTTTTTAACAGGCAGGCGGCAAGAGAATTATTCGTGTAAAGTTGGAGTGGCAATGGAATTGGTATTTTCATAATTGAATTAACATAACTGATAGTGCTTAGTGAACTCTTAAAACACCCTATCAAAACCTTCCCCGTTAAATCGATAAACGCCTCCACTTGCCATTGCGAAAAGTAAATCACCCCTTGCATCTTCGTAGATATGCCAAATCATTTGTGACTCGAGACTCTCATCAATTAAATAGTTTTCCATTGTCATCCCATCATATCTCCATGCACCGGTATCTCGATCCCCAAACCAAATATTTCCTTTGCTGTCTTCTGAAATCGCAAAAATATGTTCTAGAGTTCCAGGGTGAGAACGATTTCCATTTCCATTTCTGTCGCTGTTCTCGTGAATTAGCCCTTGGTTTTTTGAAAAGTTTAGTATTGAATCTCCACGTTTAAGTAAAACACCAAGCCCATTGTTTCCAATCCATAAATTTCCTTTGCTGTCTTCTAAAATACTTCGGATATGAAAATATTCATTTCCTTTCGTCATGCCTGAATTCGTATCGTTAATTATTTCAAAAGCTTTACCATCGTATCCAAATACAGCTTCGTACGTTGCGATCCAAAGATTTCCTTTCTTACCTGTTGAAAGCCCAGTATTTCCAAAAGTGCGGAATTTACTGTATCCTGCTTGAACAGGAAGTTCGAAATAGCCAACTTCCTCACCGTTGTATCGATAAACCCCAGCTGAATCGCCCGCATTGAACCAAAGATAATTGTCTCCAAGTTCCCAGTTTTCAGGAAGAACCAAAGGGTTTAAAGTCGAACTGTTTTCTGCGAAGTAAGTTTCAATGATTCCGTTTTTATAACTAGTAACTCCCTTGGCCGTTCCGAACCAAACTCCGCCGTTCTGATCTTCTTGAATCGTACGAACTTGATTGTCGCTCAATCCATCATTGACTGTGAAATACGTGAACTTTTCTCCGTCAAATAAACAAGCTCCTTCTTGATAACTTCCGAACCAATAATTTCCCTTACTATCTTGAAGAATAGAGCAAATACCTTGCGTGTATTTTAGCGTGTCAATAGTTGCAATTACTGGGCTTATATCAGAGGGGTTTTCTGATTCAAGATTCGAACCGCTTGAAAACATTCTACGCACTTCTAAAAACCGTTTCGTATAATTCGAAGAATAATAATCCGTGACTGTAACACCGTAGTGTTTTTTTGAACTCGAACAATGAATGAATTTTAATCCTTGTTCGTTCTTTTCGATTATAATGCCGACATGGCCAATTGTCTTACTTCCAGCCTGTGTTCCAGAAAAGACGATGCAATCTCCGACTTGGCACTCTTCGAGTGGTACTTTTTCACCTAAGGCGCCATACGCTTTTGAACTTCTTGAGCTCTTAACGTCAAATGAACTGTAAATGAACGACGTGAATCCAGAGCAATCGAAGCTCACGTTTGGATTGCTTGTTCCCCACTTGTAGGTGACACCAACTTGCGATTTCGCCAATTCAACCAATGAATCAACATTGACAACTGTACCGTCTTGGGCAGAGGTTTCAAAGCTTAGAAAAGCCAAAAAGAGTAACACAATTGATTTCACAGCTTGAAATTACGGCTTTCGTTATTGATTCTTAGGAATTTAACAATCATTTATATGGAATGCATCGATTTTCGACTTCATAAACACGATTTATCTCCAAACTACGTTGTACATTCGTGATGATGTCGTTTTTGCGCTTATGGTGTTGTTTGGTACTGCTGCTTTCGCTTCCATTGATTGGGAGGTCGCAAGCATCCAGCCTGCGCGTCAAAACAATTACACATTACCATCCAGACACAATTATCAAACTCGATACGCTATCAATTTACCCCGGTTCTTTTTCCATTAAATGTAAAAGTGGAGAGCCGCTAGAGGAAAGTGCATACGATTTGAATTTCGCACGATCCGAATTGAAAGTTAGGTATATCTGTGATGAGTCACTGATTGTCAAATACCGTGTTTTCCCAATGGATTTATCAAAGGTATATGCGTTAAGGGATACGAGTGCAATTTACAACAGAACCAAGGGAGATCGAGAGAATTACCTGATTACCTCGGGGAGGAGTCAAGGTGATTTGTTTGGAGGAACGGGCTTGAACAAATCGGGGAGTATTTCTCGTGGTGTGTCCTTTGGGAACAACCAAGATTTGGGCGTGAACTCAACTTTGAACCTTGAATTGTCTGGACAAATCGCGCCGAATTTAAAATTACTCGCTTCTGTTTCCGATGATAATCTTCCCATTCAACCGGATGGAAACACCAATAAACTGCGAGAGTTTGATCAGGTATTTATCCAAGTTTACAACGACCGTTTCAAGATGATTGCTGGTGATTTTTGGCTGTATAAGCCTGATGGGTATTTCATGAAGTACAAGAAACGAGCGCAGGGTTTAACGGTCAATTATCAATGGACGGATGACACAACCAAGGTTTGGAAATCACAATTTAGTGGTGCGCTTTCTCGCGGTAAGTTTCAACGTCAAATTATTCAGGGTGTTGAAGGGAATCAAGGACCATACCGTCTTGTGGGTGCAGAGAACGAACCATTTATCATTGTACTCTCTGGAACGGAAAAAGTATTTATCGACGGGAAGCAAATGGAGCGGGGGCAGGAGTACGATTATGTCATCAATTACAATACTTCAGAAGTGACGTTTACGTCTCGAAATCAGATTACGAAAGATTCAAGAATTGTCATAGAATTTCAATACTCGGATCAAAATTATGCGCGGTCCTTGGTTCAAACTTCAACGGTTTATGAAACGAAAAAGATGAAATTTTGGATCAATGGGTATTCAGAACAGGACGCAAAGAACCAGTCGCTGCAGCAAGAATTAAGCATTAGCCAAAAACAATTGCTGGCAGAGATTGGCGACACTTTGAGCCTTGCGAGAACATCGAGTATTGATTCCGTTGGATTTTTTGAAAACCAGAACCTGTACAAAATAGTAACCGTAAATGGATACGATTCGGTTCTTATTTATTCCGTTGATCCTGATTCGGCGTATGTGAGAGCGACCTTTGAATTTGTTGGCGCTCAAAAAGGAGATTATCGATTCAGTAACTACAATGCACTCGGTAGAGTTTATGTTTGGGTAGAGCCAATTTTGGGTGTTTCTCAAGGCGATTACGCAGCATCTCGATTGATTGTTACGCCGAAAAAACGACAAATGGTTTCGTCAGGAGTTAAGCTTTTTCTAACACCAAAACTGACTTTGGAAACAGAAGTCTCATACACCAAAAATGATTTGAATACCTTCTCAAGAGGAGATTCAGAAGACGATCAAAGTGTCGCCGGATATGCAAAATTGATTGGAGATGTTCCGTTATCGAAAGACACTATTCCAAAATGGATTATGCGAACGAAATTGTCCGTAGAAGCCCGTGAACGAAGTTTTATTCCCATTGAACAATACCGGGCCGTTGAATTTGACCGCGACTGGAACACAAGGAGTAAGGGGTACTTGGGGAATGAATTGTCGTCGGTTGTTGGTGTGGATTTCATGAACAAGTATGGGAATTTCAATTTTGAAGGACAACAATATTTGATTGGAACGGATTACAATGGATTAAGAGCGAACGTAGACGGAAAGTGGAACAGGAAAGGACTTAGAGCCAATTGGGACGGAAGCTATTTGTCGAGTGAAGCGGACAGGTCCAATGTATTTTTGCGGCATCGTGCAGAAATTTCACAATCGCTTGGATGGATTAAAATTGGATTTAAAGACGATCACGAACAAAATAAATTCCGCTCAAATATTTTGGACCCTACGAGTTATGAATTCTTCGATTACCAAATCTACATCGCTAACGGAGATTCCATCAAAAATAAATTCAAGTTGTTCTATCGGGAGCGCTATGACAAAAAATCAGACAGTTCTAATTTAGTGGCTGCGGCGAAAGCAAGATCCGTGGGAGGAGAAATTGGTTTTACGCAATGGAAAAACCACAAGTTGAAAGTGATAACAAGTTACCGTGAATTGACGGTTCAAGATCCGACCTTGATTTTAACTGCTCCGGAAAATACACTTCTTGGTCGAATTGAATATGAAATGAAAATCTGGAAAGGGGCACTGACGTGGAACACTTTTTAC
Organism: Crocinitomicaceae bacterium; assembly: GCA_047630755.1. Lineage (GTDB taxonomy): Bacteria > Bacteroidota > Bacteroidia > Flavobacteriales_D > Crocinitomicaceae > UBA4466. Next base: position 32,472 of record JBLHYG010000018.1, read on the forward strand.
GAAGCAGGATCTGGTTTGGAATTGAAACGAGAATTCCTTTACATTCAAGTCAATGATGGGCAGGGAGTTTATACATGGATTGACTACAATGACGACGGGATTAAAGATTTGAATGAATTTGAGATTGCTCAATTCGTGGATCAAGCCAATTTTATTCGTGTTTTCACACCGAGTAATGAGTATGTGAAAACCTATTCGAATGAATTGAATCAATCGATTTATTTGCGACCACAACGAATTTGGGGAAAGAAGAAGAAAGGACTTTTGAAATTCGTTTCACGTTTCTCAGATCAGGCAAGGGTTCGAATCAAACGAAAAACAAATGATTTCAACACGAACGAAGCGTTTAATCCATTTGCTCAAACAGTCAGTGATACAAGTTTGGTTTCAACGAATTCAAACATTAGAAATACGTTGTTTTTCAACCGAACCTCGAGCATTTTTGGTGCTGAATACGCCTATCAAAATGTAAATAGTAAAACGCTTCTCGCGAGCGGATTCGATTCCAGGTCGAATGAATACCAAGAGGTGTCATTGCGTTTGAATATAAAACGAAAATTCACAGTGAAAGTCTCTGGAAAGATCGGCGACAAAAAATCGGAAGCGGATTACACGTCCGGCAGAGATTACTCCGTGAGTTACGTTTATCTCGAGCCCAGTTTGATTTACCAGCCAAACACCGTATTGCGAATTTCACTGGACGGTCGTGGTTCTGAAAAGCGCAATTTGCCAGCATTGGGTGGCGAACTGGCGAAAGTAATGGAATTGGGCGCCAACTTTAAGTACAACCAACGTGAGAAAGGAAGCCTTCAGGGAAGTTTCAAAGGGGTGCGGATCAATTACACAGGAGTTCAAAACTCTGCCCTTGGATTTGAAATGCTAGAAGGCTTGAAGCCGGGAATGAACTTTACATGGAATGTTGGTTACCAGCGTTCGATTTCAAAAAATCTTCAGTTGTCGATTCAATACAACGGAAGAAAGTCACAAGACAATCGAATGATTCATTCTGGCGGAATGGAGGTACGGGCGTTCTTTTAAATTGTGAATTCGGAGTTTTGAAATGGAAAAAAATATCAGGGAAACAATTATTAATTGTCAATACAAGTGAAGTAAAACTGATCACTGCAAATCCGTAGCTTTAAATTTACGCCAAAACAAACAAATTTGGATAGATTTGCCTCATGGGATCAATTGAATTACTTCGGGGCGACATCACAAAAATTAAATCGGACTGCATTGTAAATGCAGCGAACACTTCACTTCTCGGTGGAGGAGGCGTAGATGGTGCGATCCATCGTGCGGGAGGAAAAGAAATTCTCGAAGAATGTCAGAAAATAAGAGACAAACAAGGTGGATGTAAGGTGGGCGAAGCTGTTGCAACTACAGCGGGAAACCTTCCTGCAAAATATGTTATTCACACTGTTGGCCCAACTTGGAATGAGGGGAAAAGTAACGAGGAGGAACGACTCGTGTCTTGTTATTTCGAGAGCCTGAAATTGGCGGAATCTCTTGGGATGCATTCCATTGCTTTTCCAAATATTAGTACGGGGATTTATAAGTTTCCAAAAGAGAAAGCGGCCGAGATAGCAATTGCAACTTTACTTGAAATGCGTGGGCGTTTGAAGTCGGTGAATAAGGTTGTTTTTGTTTGTTTTGATGAAGAGAATTATACGATTTACGAGAAGAAGTTGGGAGAGTTGGGGTAGGGTTGATCATTTCAATTTGTAATTTCTTCAATTCAATTTTTTGTAGATTATTAGCAATGAACGAAATGGCTCGGAAATTGTATATTGAGATATAAAATCGTTGCTATGAAAGTGGAAATTAAAGAACCGTGTTCAGAGAATTGGGACAAAATGAAAATTGGTCTCGTTTCACGCCATTGTGATTCTTGTGAAAAGAACGTAATGGACTTCACAAAAATGAACAGAGGTGAAATTATTATGCATCTGCTGAACAACCCGAATGATCAAGTTTGCGGTCGAATGCGGAAAGATCAATTCGAATTCAGACACGAAGATATTCCCATTTTGGTTGAAGCTTTAAGAATCCAACGGCCTTCCAATTCCTTTTTAATTATTGCCCTTGTTTGCTTGAGTTTATCTTCTTGTTCCGATGCGCCTGAAGGTAAAATTAAGACGCCTCCTGCGATTAATGATAAAATTGAGCACATTGATAATAACACCGATAGTTATCATGACACGACAACAACGGGAGAACTTGAGATCGTTGAACCGAAGGTTGTGCATTCTAAAACTGGAGGGGTTGTCATTTCTGAGCCTGTTGTCCCTGTGATTTCTCCCGAGCCTGTAGGGATGGTGACAATGGGTTTGCCCTACATTATTACAGATCCTGATATTGAACCGCCAATTCCAGATCCGGAATTGCAAGTAACTGTTCCAGATGAACCAATGGATTTTCCCGAAACGATGTCGGAATACAATGGCGGAGTTGAAGCCATGTTCGCCTTCATTAATACGAATATCACGTATCCAAAATACGAGCGATCGAATAGCATTCAAGGAAATGTTTATGTCAAATTTGTTGTTGAGAAGGACGGGAGTATTACCAATCCTGTAATTCTTAAATCGGTTACGGGTTCCAAAAACTTTGACGCTGAGGTCATCCGAATTATCAATAAAATGCCCAATTGGAAGCCAGGAGAACACCGAGGAAAGTCTGTTCGTTCGAACATGACGCTTCCAATTCGCTTTGTTTTAAAGGATTGAAAAAAGAGAGCGGCACGATGGTATTTGTGTTTTCGGGATTCAGGTCTTAACGTAACGGTAGAAATAATTCAGCCATCATGCATCTTGCGCTTCCACCACCTATTCTTTCAATAGTGGGGATGTCGGGACTTACAATGTGATCATTCATTTTATTGAGTTGCATCAATTGATCTGCGTTCAAAGAATCGAATGCCGTTTTTGATAGAACTAAAATCGTTTCGCCTTTGCCATTTTCAATTTGCAACATGTTCCCTGCAAAATGATTGTGCACTTGATCATTACTTAAGCTCACCATTTCCTTACTGCTCTTCGCAATTGATTCCAATACTCGAGCGCTGTCCTTTTCGTCAATTGTATCAGTTCCAATGATTACAAAGCGATCGCCAATACACATCATTACATTTGTATGGTAAATCAACTCACCCATTTTACCGTAGGCCTTAAAAGCGACGGCATCATAACCAATTGTTTTAGCGAGACCTTCCATTGTTTTTTGATCCGTTCGAGGCGAAATTGCACCATATACAACCTTGTTCGTATGGTCTAAAATCATGCTTCCCGTTCCTTCCAAATACGCTGGTGGATTTCTGTTTTCACGATCTGAAAAGTCAATGTGATTGAATCCATATTCTGTAATCAAAGAGGATACAATGTCTTCTCTTCGTTCTCCTCTTCTGTTTGAAACGCCCATTGGATAGGTAATCAGTTCTCCTGTTTGATGCGTGGAAATCCAGTTGTTCGGAAAAATAGAATCTGGAGTTTGAGAATTTGGAACGTCAGAATGGACGTGAACAGTAACACCTTTTTCAGTCAATAATTGAACAAATTCATTGAATTCACTCAAAACAATGTCTTGAATTTTAGACAACTCTGAAGTATCGGGCCGCTGTTGAAATTTATTGGTGATGAATGCCTCTTCGTTGAATCCATAGTTCGTCGGAGCAATCATGATTATATGCGATGTCGTTTGTTTCATATCAAAACGAAAATAAGAATTCCCTAAACGAAAAAAGCATTTCACTTCAGGTGTCTGAAATGAAATGCTTTTTGAAAGATGCTAATTGTGTTCTAGAAAGTATATCGAATGGAAAAAGCAGCACCGTATCCGGCTCCTCCACCATTTATAAAGCTCCACATTGGTCGTGTGTCAAGCCCTAATAAAATTGGAGCACCCAAATCGTTGAAATCATATTCAATTCCAATTTGACCTCCAAGTCCAATGGAAATTCCATCATAAGAATCGTCGTATCTATCATTATAGAAACCTATAATGGCACCGGGTCCAACGAACCAGTTCAATCCTTCAGTAATATTAAAATTCCAGTGATAGATTCCCGCCACGTAAAGGTAATTGTAGTCATTGCCGTTACCATTACCATTACCATTTCCAATAAATCCATTGTTTCTTCCTCTCCAACCCAAATCCAGTTCCAAACGGTTGGATTCTCCTATTCCATGTTGGTACGAAACTTCACCGCCACTTCCATAGTTTCCAGCACCTCCGCGCAGTCCAATTGCGTGTGGGTTAACCTGTGATACTCCGTTGAATGAAAACAGAGTAATGATCGAAATACTTGCTATAATTGATTTCATTGTTTTTTGTTTAAAGTTAACTGAATTGTAAAAGATTAATTATTTTTTTCTAAAAAATATTTTAATCGGAACTCCCTGAAAATCAAACTTTTCTCTTAGACGGTTCTCAAGAAATCTTTTGTAACTATCACCAATGTATTGCGGAAGATTACAGAAGATTGCAAAGGCAGGCGCATGTGTTGGTAATTGTTGTACGTACTTAATTTTAATGTACTTTCCTTTGTTTGACGGAGGAGGAGTAGCATGTACAATATCCAGCATCACGTCGTTTAATATCGATGTTGGAATTTTCTTAATTCTGTTTTCGTGAACTTTCGTAGCGGCTTCAAGCGCTTTGTGAATACGTTGTTTCGTTAAAGTTGATGTGAAAATAATTGGAACATCGTTGAATGGAGCCAATTGCTCACGAACCATTTCCTCGTATTCAGCCATTGTTTTGTGATCCTTTTCTACAAGATCCCATTTGTTGATAAGCACAACAACGCCTTTCGAGTTCTTTTCGATCATGTAGAAAATAGTCAAATCTTGCTTTTGAATTCCCTCCTGAGCATCAACCATGAAAATACAGACGTCCGAATTTTCAATGGAACGAACCGAACGAAGTACAGAATAGTACTCAATGTCTTCATGCACTTTCGCTTTTTTACGAATCCCAGCCGTATCAACCAGCATGAAATCAAAGCCAAAACCGTTGTAACGCGTATGAATTGAATCTCTTGTTGTCCCAGAAATTTCAGTTACAATATTACGGTCTTCACCTGTCAGTGCATTGACTAAAGATGATTTACCAACATTCGGTTTCCCAACAATCGCAAAACGTGGAAGGCCCTCGCCTGCAAGAACAGCTTCGTCTTCCTTGTCGAATTCTTTTACGATTTCATCAAGAATTTCTCCTGTTCCACTTCCGTTTGCTGCCGAAAGATCGAATACTTCACCAAGACCAAGCGACCAAAACTCAGATGACAATCCAACGCGGTCAATGTTATCTACTTTATTGGCACAGATAAAAACTTTTTTCTTTGATTTACGAAGAAGGCTTGCAACGGTCATATCTAGATCAACCAACCCAGTCATCACGTCCAACATAAAAATGATTACACTTGCTTCGTCGATTGCAATTTCTACTTGTTTGCGAATTTCACCTTCAAAAACATCACCTGTTCCGTTGGCATATCCACCTGTATCAATTACAGAAAAGTCGCAGCCGTTCCATTCTCCTAGACCATAAATACGATCTCTAGTCACACCACTCACTTCCTTTACAATTGCGGCCTGTGATTCCGTCAATCTATTAAAAAGTGTTGATTTACCTACATTCGGTCTTCCTACTATTGCAATAATGTTACTCATGTCTTTCCTTGTTCAATTGATCGAAATAGACCAATCAATTTTGTATTCTAGTACCCGTATTTCTTTAATTTCTGTGAAGATCCACGCCAGTCTTTATCAACCTTTACGAAAGTTTCCAAGTATACGTGTTTATCGATAAAGTTTTGAATCTCCTTACGAGCTTCAGTTCCAATGCGTCTTAGCATATCGCCTCCTTTACCTATTAAAATTCCCTTTTGTGAATCGCGTTCAACAATTATGTGGGCTCTAATTTTAGTGATTTCGTCTTCTTCAATGTATTCCTCAACCTCAACTTGACAAGAGTATGGAATTTCTTGTTGGCAGTGAATGAAAATCTTTTCACGAATAATTTCAGAAATAAAGAAACGCATTGGTCGATCCGTAATAGCATCTTTCTCAAAGTAAGGAGGGCTTTCAGGAATGTGACTTTTAATTTCAGCCCAAACGCCTTCAATTCCAAACCCATGAAGTGCAGAAATTGGAAAAATTACTGCTTTCGGCAAACGTCTTTTCCAATACGCCAATTTTCGAGCGACCATTTTCTGGTCAGACATGTCCATTTTGTTAATTAAACAAAGTACTGGAATGTCCAAATTCTGGATGCGTTCCAATGTTTGTTTGTGGTTCATTTCCGTTTCAACGGTGTCCGTCACAAATAATAGAATGTCAGCATCTTGAATAGATGAGTTGACATATTCCATCATGTTATCGTGTAACTTGTACGCGGAATTAACCACTCCAGGCGTGTCAGAGAAGACAACTTGATGGTCTTCATCGTTAACAATCCCAAGAATTCTATGTCGGGTTGTTTGTGCTTTATCCGTAACTATCGAAAGTTTTTCACCCACGAGTTGATTCATCAGCGTTGACTTTCCAACGTTCGGACTACCTACAATACTTACAAAACCAGATTTATGTGCCATTCTCTCAATCAATTGCCCCGAAACTTTTCGGTGTGCAAAGAAACGCTTTTTTCAATTAACCATGGCAATCTATACCTGAATAAAAGCAAAAGAGCTCAATCAATAAATTTGAACGAGCTCTTTTAAAAATATAGATTGGGTATTAATGTCTCTTTCCGCCTCCGTTACTTCCGCTTTTTTTACCAGCGGATTGACGATTCTGAGTAGATTTATTTTTACCCGAAGTACCCTTCGATCTCGTTTTACTTGGCTCACTATGAGCACCTGGCCTCTTGCGTTCGTTTGCTTTTTTCGGTGCTGGTGATTCTTTAGGTGAAGCTGATGATTTCGCAGGTGCTGTTTGTTTTTTCGGTGTAGCTGGTTTCGCAGCTGGTGAAGCAGAAGTTTTCCCAGCAGATCCTTTTCCACCACTTGCAGGTGCTTTTCCTCCAGGAGTTGTTTTTCCCGCTACTTTACCATGTTTATGGTGGTGTGAGTTGTAAAAATGTGCTGAATGCGTATGGTGGTAATGGTGGTGTGCCTTGTGAAATTGACGCGTTGGTATTCTTCTGCAATATCCACGGTGGCGGTTTACACGACCGTTGTATACGTTCCAGTGCACTCTTTTCCATGGTCGGTACCATTTTGGATGGTGTCTGTATCTCCATGGTGAAGCGTAGAATACATATTTCGGGGCAAACATAAATCGAACAGGTCTCCAAGCATGCGCATTTACCATTACAACTGAATTCGTTTTCGCTTGAGGTACGAGAATGTAATTTTCTCCATACAATTCTGCGTCTCCTACTACTTGAACGTTCACTGTTTCATCCGCAGTTTCTTCCAGTTCGATAACGGCGATATCTTGAGATTCTGATTCCGTTACTGGAACTTGCAGTGTTAAGGCATGGGATATGCTGTCTCCAGCATCAATCACGCGGATGTAATCGACCTCACCATCTTCGTTTAGATCTAAGTTATTTACGTCAGAGCCTTCTGAGTTTAATTTTTTCTCGAAATCTTCTGGTGATTCTGAATCCTTGAACAGTTCAAGAACCGCGTTTAAATCTAAATTGTCACCTTCGAGTCCTGTAGAGTCGACTTCTGTTGCCATAGCCACTGAAGCAAGGAATGACATGCAAAATAAAAGAATTGTGTTTTTCATGGGTGTGAATTTTAATATCCATGCATTAGACAGGTGGGAATGGAAAAGGTTTAATTTAAGGGTCGGATTTATTATTTAATTGACTAATTATTAGATTAAAATTTAATGAACCAAGAACACATCGGTACGGGGAAGGCTAACACTCGCCCACCTGAAATTCTTGTAAAGCCAGCTAAGGCAACTTGAAAAGCGTTGTTTTCCTTTTTCTGAAAGCGCATCCCAGGCATTGCCAATATTAAAACCCCAGAAGAGTAATCGTTATTATAACCATAACCTTCTATCTCATTGTGCTCGCTTACAGTTATTTCGGTTACTTCCACTGCTGTTGCAACTCCCATTCCATCATATATAATCTCATGATGAGGTACTTTTCTTTCATCACTAGAATAGAGGAAGACCATAGAATCAAAGAAGAAACTTGCTCTTTTACCAACTTTAGTTACCCCTGCAATTGAGAACACAGGTGATTTAATCATTGGGGTTGGATTGTTGGTCGTATATGGAATGTTGTAGTTAATATAACCGTAGCTATCAGTCGTGACTGGATATGTTCCGGGTTCTTCCCTTTCAGTTTGGAATCCGTATTGGGCGTATGTGTACCCTGCTGAAAATGTAATATTAGAACTTCTATCACCGAAGGTTACCATCCCCCAATGTAAACCTCCAAATCCTCTAAAAGTGTTTAAGTAACCTGAAGTCCCAGCCAATGTTCCCAGACCAAAATTAATTTTTTCACTCTTTGTTGGGAAAGTGTACTTCGCCGCCAAAACAAAAGGGCTGGCAATCCACGTAGTCATAAGCCCTAAAGAGAATCTATCTGAAAGCGAAAAATGAACTTCTGGTCCATAAAGATGGATCATGGCGTAGTCTTCATTCTTTTTAATTGGAAGCGAATTTGTTGTTAGATAATAGCGTGTCGTAAAAGGTCCAATAGTTCTATAATCGCCATCGTATATTTCGACTTCTTCATTAATGAATGGTTTTATCGAAACTACTTGGTCTTTCCTAAGGTACACTTTTCCAACACTCTCAGTGAGGAGTAAAATTTCGCGTCCATCATCGGATAGAATTACACCAATATGCTGGCGTTCATCAACTGTAGTGACAATGACCTTTTTCGTTTTGGTAGAATCTTGTGGTTCTTGGCCATAAGAGTTTGAACCAAAAAAACAGAATAGTACAATTAACGGAAATAGACATTTCATAAGTTAAAATTTTAGTTTAACTACAATATATATCTATCTACTATGTCAATTTATAACATCCATCATGGATAAAATTGATTTTTATTACTATTCCGTAATCCCTTCCAAATCAAACAGAAATGCATATTCCATCGCGACTTCTTTATAGCGTTCAAACCGCCCAGAAGCTCCGCCGTGACCAACATCCATGTTGCAATACATCATCAATAAGTTGTCGTCTGTTTTGAGCTCTCTCAACTTGGCAATCCATTTTGCAGGTTCCCAATATTGTACTTGGCTGTCCCAATATCCAGTTGTGATTAACAAGTTCGGATAATCCATCTTTTTGATATTGTCGTAAGGAGAATACGATTTGATATAATCGTAATATTCCTTGTTCTTCGGATTTCCCCATTCGTCAAACTCTCCTGTTGTAAGAGGAATACTTTCGTCCAACATCGTTGAAACAACATCTACAAAAGGAACTGCCGCAAGAACACCGTTCCACATGTCTGGTGCCATATTGATTACAGCTCCCATGAGTAATCCACCTGCGCTGCCGCCTTGTGCGTATAAATGGCTTTTTGAAGTGTATTTGTTGTCCACTAAAAATTGTCCGCAATCAATGAAGTCGTTGAATGTGTTTTTCTTTTTAAGCAATTTTCCGTTTTCGTACCAATCGCGCCCCATTTCCTGTCCACCGCGAATATGAGCGATAGCAAAAGTGAATCCACGGTTTAATAAACTAAGGCGCACAGAACTAAAATACGGATCCATGCTCGCGCCGTACGAACCGTATCCGTAGAGTAGAAGTGGCGCTTTTCCGTTTTTCTTCATTCCTTTTTTGTAAACGATAGAAACCGGAACTTTGGCTCCATCTCTCGCTGTAACGAAGACGCGTTCAGAAGTGTAATTATCAGGGGAGAAGCTGTCATCCATAACTTCGGCTTGTTTCAACATCTCTTGATTCTTGCTGTTCATGTTGTAATCATAAACGGAGCTCGGAGTGGTCAAAGACGTATATCCATAACGAAGAACCTCGGTGTCAAACTCTGGATTCATTGAAACATATGCCGTGTAAGCGGGATCGTTGAACTTAATATAATGATCGTCGCTTCCGTCCCATTTTATCACCCTCAAATGGTTCAATCCTTCCGATCGTTCGCTCACAACCATGTGGCTCTTGAAGATCTCAACGTCTTCGATGTAAACATCTTCTCTATGCGCCAAAACTTCGTCCCAATTCGATTTTGAAGTATTCGAAATTGGTGTTTTTACCAGTTTGAAGTTCTTTGCATTATTATTATTCGTTACGATGTAAAAATCATCGCCAAAGTGATCGGCAGAATATTCGTGGTTGGCCTCTCTTGGAAGAATAATTTTCCATTCTCCATTTGGATTGTCAGCATCTAAATACCGTATTTCAGAGGAAAGCGTTTGCCAAGAAGTCATCATCAAGTATTTTCCAGATTTCGTTTTTTGAATTCCAACTCCAAAAGTGTCGTCTTTCTCTTCGTAAACGAGTTTGTCTTCCGATTGATCTGTCCCAATAACGTGCTTGTAAACCTGGTACGATCTCAAAGTCACAGGATCCTTTTTGGAATAGAAAAGTGTTTTATTGTCATTGGCCCAAATCGCGCCCCCTGTTGTGTTGGTGATCTTATCCGAAAGAATTTTCCCTGTGGATAAGTCTTTAACGTGAATGGTATATTCTCTTCTCGAAACCAAATCAACGCTGTACGCCAATAGGTTATTGTTCGTTGAAACACTTTGTCCTCCAATCGCGAAGTAGGATTTCCCTTTCCCCATTTCTGGACCGTCAAGCATTACGACTTCAGACGCATTTTCAGCGACTTCTTTTCTGCAATAGAATGCATAATCTTGTCCTTCTTCAAAACGCGTGTAGTATGAATATCCATTTTTCGTGAACGGAACCGACGCGTCGTCTTGTTTTATTCTGCCCTTGATTTCATTGAAAAGACGTTCCTGAAACTTCTTTGTGTGTTTCATCATCTTATTCAAATAATCGTTCTCATCATTCAGGTAATCCAAAACATCTTGGGTTTGACCATCAGGTTTTTCAGCTTCTTTTTGTTCGTCACTCAGTCGCATCCAGAAATAATTATCCACACGCGTATCGCCATGTGTTGTTATCTCTTTCTTAATTTTTTTTGCTTTCGGCGGTGTAATCATGTTATCATTCGTTGTTGAGCAGCTTGCAATTAGAACTGTTGCTGTCAGAAGGGTGAATTGTATTTTCATGGCTGGTAAATGTGAATTGAAAGTTAGGTATTTTTTGGGCATTGTTGTCTTTTTTCAAACCACTTATTAATCGTTATATGATTAACTTTAGGAATAGTTGAACGGATAACACTGTGCATTGTATGTACTTCTGTCAAAATGAAAAAGCTTCTATGCATATTAATTGTTTGTTCTTCGAATTTGAACTTCGCCCAAAATCCAGTGGCTCCTCCAAAACGCCTTCCTGAGATTCGTTTAATTACAGAAAATGAAATTGTGTTAGAAGGAAAAGCAACTAAAAATTTCACGATTGGATATAAAGGTTGGGCTAAAGGGGACTACTATTTGGAAGTCACAATGTTGGAAATACCTCAACTTATCACCTCAGGTGGATACCGTGTCCCTTTAATTGCAACTTCATTTGGCCCAGTTAATTTACAACCAACATATTCTTTTGTTCAGCCCAATGGATTGTCAGCCTCACCAGCTCTGCACTCTTATTCTTTCTCAAAGAAAGAGAAGTTGAAATTTAGGTTGGTTGTACCTTGAATGAAACGTGATTTATAAAGGCGTTGCAGTAAGTTGTACGTTTTCCCCGTAAGGTTTGAATGATTTTGAATCGTAGTTGTAGAAGTACAATTTTGATTTCCCTGTTTTTGAATCCCAAAACAATGCTTCGTAATACGTTTTGTCTTGCGATGGGACATGAACTGAAGTATAGTTTACCATGACTTCACCTTTCACTCCTTCTAAGGGAGAAGCAGGAAATTGAACATTTTCTTCGTACTTCTTGAATGCCTTTGAATCATAACTGTAAAAGTACAAGGCCGACTTCCCAGTTTTCGTATCCCAAAACAAAACTTCATAGTACGTTTTGTCTTTTGAAGGAACATGAACAGAAGCGTAATCCGCCATTACAGTTCCTTCATAACTGATATCAATCGGCACGGCGGGTAACTGAACATTCTCCCCATAGGGTTTGAATGTTTTAGAATCGTAGCTATAGAAATACAATTTTGATTTTCCTGTTTTCGTATCCCAAAATAATGCCTCGTAATACGTTTTGTCTTCTGACGGAACATGAACGGAAGTGTAATCTACCATTACGTCTCCTTTAACTTCATCCAAGGGAGCAGCAGGGAACTGAACATTGTCTCCGTACTTCTTAAATCCTTTTGTGTCGTAACTGTAAAAGTACAACGCCGACTGGCCCGTTTTCGTATCCCAAAAAAGTGCTTCGTAATACGTTTTGTCTTGGGACGGAACATGGACCGAGGTATAGTTAACCATTACGTCTCCTTTAATTTCAAAATCGAGCGGTGAGGCAGGGAATTGAACATTTTCTCCGTATGCTTTAAAGGCCTTTGTATCATAGCTATAGAAATACAATTTCGACTTTCCAGATTTTGTATCCCAAACTAGAGCCTCATAATAGGTCTTGTCCTCAGAAGGAACATGAACTGCAGTATAGTCCATCATTACCTTTCCATTCACACTTTCTAATGGAGCTGTTGGCAGTTGGACATTGTCTCCGTAGGCTTTAAATGCTTTTGTATCGTAACTATAAAAATACAATTTTGACTGACCTGTTTTTGAATCCCAGAAGAGGGCTTCGTAATACGTTTTGTCTTGAGAAGGAACATGAACAGATTCATAATCTGCCATAATACATCCTTCGGTAAAAGGAAGTGAAGCCATGATCTCGGCGAGTTGAACCTTGTTTGGAAATTCGACGTAATTGGCGCTTGAAGTAAAGCTAAACGCTAATACTATTAGTAGTATGTAGATTGATTTCATGTGTCTGGTTTTGTAAAGTCAAAGTTAGTAAACTCATTTAAAAAATTACACAGATTAAAAATCAAACCGAATTAAAAAGAAGGTAAGTTATGCAGCGTGAATGAATTGCCTTGAATGATGGGGCCAGTTTTACTCGTAAGACTCTTTTGTTTTGAAGTCTCTAAGCGCCATGTCGATCATGTTTAAAACAAACATTTTATTGTTTTCGTCGAGCGCTGCAATTGCCTCTAGTCGCTTTATCGAATCAGAATCGATTTGCATTTTAGTGTTTCCGATCAGGTAATCAACGGAAACGTCCAGCGCTTCAGCAATTTTGATCACGACATCAATAGAAGGCTTGATTTCACCTCTTTCGTACCGACCAATAACATCACCTGAAGTGCCAATGGTCTTGCCAAGGGCGGCTTGAGATAGCTTTTTCTTCTTGCGAAGGAGCATTATGTTATCTTGAAAATTCATACTGATAGGTCGTTAAATGACTCAATTAGAGTGCTTATTACAAATATAAGTGAATTATAGATCATAAACAATGCCAGACTTTGTTGTTTGATTAAGTAATATTGTTTACATTTATGACTTATAGATCACTTAAAAAATGATTTAAACTACTTTTAATACATCAATTGTTCTTTTATATGATGTATAAATCACTTATTTAAAGCAAAACAAACGAATTTAAATCTACATGAAAGGAAAACTAAGCAAAAGAGAAGAACAGATTTTAAAATTGCTTTTGGCAGAATACACCCAAAGTGAAATATCCAGTATTCTAGGCCTTTCCTACAGTAGAGTGAGTGATGTTAAACGAATAATAAAAGGGAAGTGGGAGGTTGATTCAACGATAGGATTAATTCTAGAATCAATTCGCCGCGGTTATGTTGAGTTAGAGCGAGATACTTTTGATGAAGTACCAAGTTTTGAATCTGATGAGGTTAAAGACAGCTGTATCGAACGCTCGGTATAATGCGTAAAGAAAATCACACCTATTTTATCCGTTATAAAGTTGATCCTGTTCTGCGTTGTATTTGTCCGACTTATTGACGATCTTTAATAAAAGACTTTTTATGAACTATAGATTGACGGCCAATTCATCAGATCAAACCCAAGGGGTTGCAGAGATTGGGGGAAATGAAATTAAATTTGGGGTTACAAAAGATTCTGAATTATCGAGTCCGGCAGACCTTCTAGTTGCTGCTTTCGCTGCATGTTGTTTAAAGAATATTCAACGTTTTTCGGGAATGATGAAATTTGAATACAACCGTGCTGAAATAAATGTTTTTGCCGAAAGACAAGACAAACCTCCGATGATCAATGTGATTAAGTACGAGATCGAGATTAACAGTTCAGATTCAAAATTGAACAAGGAACTTTTACACCGAAACATTCAAAAATTTGGAACCATTTACAATACTCTGAATTCGGTTTGCGAGATTAATGGAGAGATTAAAGTGTCGGAAGTGCTGCCTTAATCAGTTGTAGCCTTTTTGGCATTGAAAAAAATGAACCCCTTCAGGAACTGTGCAGAAAACACATCAAAAAAAGAGAGCAAACCTTTACGATTTGCTCTCTTTTTTATTTCTGGTTTGATCAAATTAATTCCCGAAATTACCCAATGCATTTCCGCTGAAAGAGTTGTTTCCATCGTCTACAAAAGTACTTGCATCGTTCAGGTTAAACAATCCGTGTCCGGCGCTATTTGTAACAGTTGAATTCCCAAGACGAAGGTAAGATGTAGTCCATAAAGTGATTATTCCTGTGTAGGTTGAACTGCTTCCTCCGTAAGAGAAATCGCAATAATCAAATCGATTTAATGTATTTGTTGAACTAATATAACGAATCCCTTCCCATGAACCTGGCGTTGCACTATCTCCTGTAAAACGAATTCTATCTGCAGCTGTTCCAACGCAATTAAATGAACCTCCACCCCACACGATCATTCTTGCTCCTGTCTCAAATTGAAAACGAGTACCGGGCTGAACAGTAACATCGCTGTTAATTCCAAACTGCCCAATAATATGATAAGGGAATGAAGAACAAGCATTGATTGTTGTTGGACTTGTTAATTGAGAATCGCGTACTTGAATAAGGTCGTAAAGGTTTGCATCACCTGTGTTCGAAGAGGCAATACTTCCAATTTGCTGTGCATTGATTTCAATTGGGTAAAGATCATTCAATGAAAAAAGGCTGTTGCTTACACCTCCAAGTGTCACATCCGGAGTGCCTGCTTTTAATCCATTTGAAGCACTAAATCCAAAATAAGATTCATCTACATTTAGATATCCGCTTAGATCAACATATACAAGTGCATTGTAAGTTGCATCGCTTCCACCTCCTGTAATATCTGTATACTCTATTCGATTCGCCGTATTGTTCGTTCTGATGTAAATGAATTCCCATTGCCCCTTTAGAGCTGTTGATTCTCCTTGGATTTTAATTCTCTCCGTTGCATTCCCAACCGAACTAAATGATCCGTTTCCGATGACACTAATTTTTGATCCATTTTTCATCTGAATCTTAACACCTGGTTCGATGACTAAATTGGCGAATACATTATAAGTTCCTTCAATGCAATAATCGGGAACAGCAGGATCTGCGACATGATTTGTAAGGATGATATCGTCATTTTGATTTCCTGTTAAAACCGTACATTCTGGGAAAGTACCATCTGGATTTGGGACTGGATCTTTATCACAACTGCTTAGTACTAAACATGAGATTGCCAGTGCGTATATAATTGTATTCTTTTTCATAGTGCTCATTTTTAAATGCACATTAATAATTGATTAATGCGTTCTGTTTTTATTACACTACAAAGTTGGAGTATTGTGGCAGGAAAATTTAGAGGGGAATGCTTGAAAATAGAACCAAGGGTTTTCCCTGATGTGAGTGGATTACTAAAAAACGAACCCTTTGAGAATGGATTCTCTTACCAGACTTGCAACATTTTTCACTTGAAATTTCATTAACAAGGCGGAACGATAGGTTTCCACTGTTTTCTCTGAAATGAACAATTTGGCTGCAATTTCTTTGGATGACAATCCTGCTTGAATTTGCTCGAGCACTTCTTTTTCGCGATTGGTTAAGTTTATTTCGTTTGCAAAAGTATCTTTTGAGAAGAGCGAAGCAAATAGTTTTTTTTCCAATTGAGTTGAAACATATTGCTTGCCATTGGAAACGGCTTCAACGGCATCTATCAATTCAGATAAGGGAGCACCTTTGGAAACATACGCCTGAAAACCACTCGCTAGAACAGACTTTACAGTAAGCTCATCTTCATGTGATGACAAGGCAATTCGTTTCATGTCCGGTGCCATTTTTACAATTTCGTCAATGATTTCTCGAGCATCGTCTTCACCGAATCGAACGTCCAAAATGAGAACGTCAAACGTTTTAAGCTTCAGGGCTGCAAGCAATTCATTCTTATTACTGGCTGCGACAAATTTAGCATCACTATTCACTGATTGAATGTATGCAATTACACCATTTGAAATTAATGCGTGATCGTCTCCAATTAAAATGTTCATTTGCCCTTCATCTATTATATGCTAAAAGTAGCTATTGTTCCCGTCTCTGAATTCGAATCGATGTGAAAATAACCATCCAATTGATTTGCCCTGCGAAAGATACTTGCGAGACCATTCGAATGCTTAGCTAATTCTACATCGAAACCTTTGCCATTATCCTCGACCAGAAGTGTTACTTTACGCTCATCTTTCACCATAATTTGTATGCTAATTTCATTTGCGTTTGCATGCTTTATAGCATTTTGAGTCAATTCCTGCGCCACGCGGTAGAGGACATTTGCTTTGTTCTTTTCTATGATCGCATCGGATGGAAGCACCGCTGTAAACAATTTGCATTTTTCCGTTTGGTTGTCCTTCGCAAATTGAACCAGTGCTTCTGCAAAGCCAAATTTTTCAATATAAATGGGTGCTAAATTGTGGGACAATCGTCGTGTTTCTTCGTGCGTTTGAAGGAGGAGTTCTTCCAAGGCGATTTTATCCTCTTCTGCAATTGCGGTATTGGTTAATACTTGATAACGCGCTGCAACGAGACTTGAAGCAACACCATCATGAAGTTCATGTGCAATGCGTTCCCGTTCAATTTCTTCAGTTTCAAAGATGGCTTGGATAACTTCTTTCTCTTTTCTCGATTCCAAAAGCACCATTTTGTTTTTATTTCGCTGACGAATAAATAACAATCCCAAAACCAATCCGATAAGTACCACGAACAGAATCACTAGCACTAGCGTTAGGTTTCTTCGGTCCACTTTCTCTTGCAACAATTTACTATTGCTTTTGGCTAAGGCCTTTTCTTTCTTCTCCGTATCGTATTTCACCAAAAGTTCATTGATCGCTTTCTTATTTTCAATGCCGTTTTTATCTAGAAAAATAGCATGTGACTCTTCCATAAATTGATAGGCCTTCGAGAATTGCTTTGTACCAAAATAAGCTTTGGCCAAATTCTTTTTGATCGAGTAGAGGGTTGTCCTGTTTTCCGATTGATCAACCAGAGATATTGCTTTTTCTCCATGCATTACCGCCAATGAAAAGTCTTTCGTGCCTAAATTCGCATTCATTAAACCAATGGAATTTAGAATAATGAACGCTTTCACTTGATACTTTTCACTCATTTCCAATGACGCTCCTAAGTACTCTTTTGCTGTTGCGAACTCTTTTTCACTAATTGCTACTTCACCCAATGCGAGATTCGCTACAAGAAGGGCAAGTATACTGTTCTTGCTTTCTGCACTTTTTAAAGCGATTTGTCCGTGTTCCTTGGCAGCTTTCATTTTGCCTAGTTTGGCTTCCGAGATACTTAAGACGGCCATTAAGTTGCTGTAAAACCAATGGTCAGGATAATCCTTCATCAATAAATATCCTTTCCAGGCATACTTATAGGCAGATTCATAATCGACCAAAGAGAAGTAGATGTTTGCAATGTTGCTATTCATCATTGCCGCATTTGTCCCTTCACCTTCATCTTCACTCAATCGCAACGCTTTTTGGAAAAAGGAAATTGCTTTTTGAGATTCTTGTCTGTTAGCGTGTACTTTACCTATAAGATTGAAGTATTTGGCCTTAGAATACTCACCTAGTTTTTTCGGGCTTTTCTTTAAGGCCTTTTCAGCAGAAGTTTTAGCTTCATCGAATTGCCCAGTGATCAGTAATAAATTTGCATTTTGATAGGTATAGATGTCAATAAGATGTATATCTCCTTTTAACAGCGCAAACAAAGAGTCTTTAGATGTTTCATCGATCTTCGGTAAGTTCTGTGGTGAAAAAAAAGAGACAATGGAGGTCGAATCAGAGCTTTGAGCAATTGAAAATGATGAAGATAGGTTTAGGCCAATTGCAAGAAGAATAAAAAAGCGGGAAACACGTGCGACAAGAATAGGCATACATTGGTTCTTTTCAATAAGTTATATATTGAGAAAAGATACTGTGATTCTTGACAACTACAAAGCAAAAAAGACCTCCAAACAGGAAGCCTTTTCTATAAAATGAGTATTTATATTTATTTTATGAATTTAACTGTTTGATTTTCAACTATTAAAAAATACATCCCGGCAGATAAATCGACCATGCTTACTTTCGATGATGGCGAGTTTATTTCCCCTTTTAGAATTGTTTTTCCCAATCGATCAGTGATTGTGTATGGAACGACTCCTGAGAATGCGTCATATTGAATTGTAATATTTTCATTGGCTGGAACAGGGTAAATGCTGATCGTAGGTTCTTCTGCGGCAAGTGTTGAGATATCCAAGGGGCCACAATCCACTCCATCTCTTTGGTATTCACAAACCGTTTGCCAAGCGATTTCCTGCAATATTGTTGCTTGTGCTGGAGTCGGATATTCTGTATATAAAATGTCGTATTCATCTGTTAATTGATTGGGTAATCCAACTGGAGATATTCCATGTATTACAGAGAACATTACGCAGCCAATAAAATAATTACCTCTTGAATCTAAGTGATATTCATCAACAAATAAGTCAAATACAGAAGAAAGACCAGGAACAGTGCCACTTTCAATACTGTCAAACAATCGAGCAAACGCCTGTCCTGCAGGAATTATTAACATTGGGTTGGCATGAATTAAATTGATGCTGTCGGCGATACTTTCCCATTTTGGCAAATCAATATCGAGTCTATCTCTCCATAGAATTGTATTGTTTGGATCTCCGCTGCATGAAGTACCTCCTGTTCCGCTGCTTGCGCAATGCCAAGTCTCATAAAGGTAAAATTGAATATTCGGATTGAATTGTTCAGCAAAACTATACAAGCTATCTGCATAACGGTAGGTATCACTATAAGTTAAATGACCGTCTAGGGGAACGGCCTCTGTAATGATGAAATTTTCATATCCACCTAACGGTAAAGTTAAATCCCATTGAGGGCCTTGTCCCGTTGTGGGGTTGTTCCAGTGCCATGATAAAGTTGCTCCATTTCCAATATTTGCATCGTAGGAAAAATTTTCACTGCTTGCAATAGATAACTTATTTACCATGTTGGGAACGTGAAAATTTATCAAGCTATGTCCTAAAAAGAATGTGTTATTTGTCTGAGCATGAATAGTGGAAGTGCTCATGCTAAGAACCATTGAGATAAAAATTATTCGTATCATATTTATTGTTTTATTCGTTAATAATAGTACCAATTGATTGCTGGCTTTATGGTGCAATCGAGTCATAAAAATGGTCATGACTTGGATAAAACAAAGTTCAGGGAATTACTTCCCTATTAAGAGAGGGGATGCAAGGAAAAGTCAACCAAGGGTAAACCCTGATGGTTGTGTTTGTGAAAAATGATGTCCGGTAAGAATAAGCCCCCGCAATATCTCAGACTTTCTCAGAAAATTATTCCGGAATTTCGGAACAGTTAGATATACAGAGGCTTATGCTTAGACGTCAAGATTTGCTTGTGAAAGTGGTGCGAAGGAAATTGATTGTGATCTATAATTTAACGAAGCAGACATTTAGGGCGCTCTCAACATTGAACTATCACGGTGAGCGTAATGAGCTTATTGTAGAAGTTCCTGAATTTTTTTACTCATATCCCTTCTAGAAAGGTATTGCCAGCAAACTAAATAATATAGGTTTAATTAGTAAGTCATAAAAAAACAACGTCAACCTGAACAAATTCAAAATAAACATTGGATCTTCTTATAAGATATTGAACAAACCATGATCATATTTCCCTAATCGGGGTAATAAAACCATTTTAAATTCGATTTGTTATAATAGGTATGACTGGTAGATGAAGATTGGACGTAAAATTCAACAACAAATGATTCGGGATCTCTTAACTCATAGGATATACGACTTTTAAGGTTTGGGTAAGTGAATTCGTATTCATTTAGGCTGCTTGGGTAAGACCCCATGTCTACCTTTTGTTGATAAGCATAATTTGTAACGTTAGCTGTTTCTTCTCTTAATTTGTTCATCATATTACCCAAATACAATTGGTTAGGTACTAAAAAAAGAAAATATGAAAGCATTAGAATTAAACTAATACTATTCTTTTTAAAAAGATATAAAACAACAGCAAGCAAATTAATAACTATCAGCAGTAGGATGTAAATTTTAGAATGAATCTCCGAAGATGTAAAATATGCTAATTTTGAAGCATAATATTCCAGTCCAACTATTAGAAGAAATAATGAGATAGCGGGAATGCTCTTTTTCACAATGGATACAAAGTTACTACGTCCAGCTAATTCACTTGTCATTTTATTATCGGCCATATCGAGTAATTTTAATTGATTTTATATTTTCATTCCATTTTGGATCATTTGCAGGAATCCAATCTCCAGTAATTTGAATGGAATTTCCAGAAAAATTTTCACCACTATAGCAAGTGATGGACCACCCTCTGGGTACACGAATGGATTTTATTTTTCGCCACCAATCGAAAAAATCGTCGTCATTATTGATGTCTCCAAACGACCAGTCCTCATCAACGCTTCTGCTTTCTCCACTGAAATTTGATGTTTTGTAAACGGTTACGGCTGGATTCAATAAATTCCCCCAATAATCTTCAATTCCTTTTCGAACTATTTTAATTGATTTTATATTTTCGTTCCATTTTGGATCATTTGCAGGAATCCAATCTCCAGTAATTTGAATGGAATTTCCAGAAAAATTTTCGCCACTATAGCAGGTAATGGCCCATCCTTTTGGTACACGAATGGATTTTATTTTTCGCCACCAGTCGAAAAAATCGGCGTCATTATTAATGTCTCCAAAGGACCAATCCTCATCCACATATCTACTTTCTCCTTTAAAATTATCTGTTTTAAAAACCCTAATCCCCTCGGTATAATTGGTGGTAGGATATTGTCTTGTGGGTGTTAGAATCTCCTTTTGTTCGTTTTTTACAGTTGATATGGGCATGTTGTTAATCTCACTTTGAGATAGAATAGGTCTGTAATTATCAGGAAGGATATCTACCATATGACCATATAAATTTTTCTTTGGCCCATTTGACTGTTGTACCCATCCAAATATTTCATTACCATCAATAATGATTTTGGCATTGACTTCGTTCCCAGCATCCGTTGTGAAAATCAACGACATATCAACCGTATCTACAACTGGGTTTTTTATTTGATCAATACCAAAAAATACCTTGGAATTATCATTAAGCACAAAATCACTTGTTCTACTCCATAAGTTTTCTGTGCCATCTTGTAAATAGCAATGATAAATCATTCCATAAGGTTTTGTGAAATCTAAAAATCGAATAGAGGATACTTTATTATTCCACGACACATCTTTTTCTAAGGCTTGCCAATCTTTATCCAGTACCTTATGAGCTCCTGAAAAATTTGTGTTTTCATAAATTATTACAATAATCCCTTCAGGAATTCGAATAGAACTAATTTTATTATCCCAAATTGAATAAATGTCGCTTGCTTGCCATTTCGAATCTAATTCGAAATAGGCTGCCCCGTAATTGGCATCTTCATAAATAATAATTTTATTATTTTCTTGAGCGATTAAGTTTACTCCTAGGATAATATTGAGAAAAAATAGTACGACTATTTTCATATATATGATGTTTTTGGTAGCAAATCAATAATTATACCATTCCAAAAAGTTTAGATTAAGGATGTTTTTGGTTTGTGGACCTGCAACAAAAAAATGGAAAAAAATTTGATTAAAACAATTGGAAGTGAAATTGACTACTGTTAATCAACCCAAAACTCAGCCTCCGCCTAAGATTACCCTTAAAAGATCCATTAAATGGCTTTTTTAAGGATCACAACAAAAACCTGTGGAGTAAAATCTAAATAAGAATATCGATCTTTGAATCCTAAAACAAATTAGTTGGAGGAATTAGAATTACTTAAGCTATTGTTGCCTGAATATTTGATAGACTATTATCAGGTGATGCGCTATGAAAAGAATGGAGAAGAGCTCCATTTTTACTTTGAAGAGAAAAACGATATTCCTGAGGAGTATTTAAAACACCGCCTAAGCTCGAAGGGTTTTTACGATGAGGTGATCATACAGGATTTTCCAATTCGCGGACATGGAGCTTATTTACACATCAAACGACGAAGGTGGATGAACCATAGCACCAACATGGTTGTTGGCCGCAACTGGGATTTAATTGCGAAAGGAACAAGAATGACAGCAGATTTTGCTGCTTTTTTAAAAGAGATCCGTCGCTTCTAAGGCACATAGTTGTGAAACGATAGGCAATTTTTACGGCGTAAAGGGAAGGACACTTCAACGCTACTTCAAAGAACATCTTAGTGAATTTAATTCGTGGAATCAAGGCAAACATGCCCAGAACTGGTTAATCTACCCAGAGAACATAGGAAAGCATTTGTCTATAGACGAAACAGCTCTAACTCATGGAGAACTTTATACAATCATTACCAATAAAGCTGGAAAGGGTCGTAAAGGTTCTATTGTAGCAATCATAGCAGGGACGAAGGCTGATAACGTGATTGGTATCCTAGAAAAAATCTCACTAAAGCAACGCAATCAAGTTATAGAAATTACGCTGGACATGGCAGCAAATATGAACCTGATCGCACGAAAGTGTTTTCCAAAAGCAGTATTGGTTACCGATCGATTTCATGTTCAAAAGCTTGCTTTAGAGGCCGTACAAGAACTGCGGGTCAAGTATAGATGGGAAGCGATGGACCAAGAGAATGACGCTATCGAAAAAGCAAAACGGCACAAGAAGAAATACCGACCAAACATTCTTGCTAACGGAGACACCAACAAGCAATTGCTCGCCAGGAGTAGATATGTTCTCTACAAAAAAGAAAAAGACTGGACAAAAAATCAAAGACAAAGAGCAGAACTACTTTTCGATCACTATCCAGAGCTTCACAAAGCTTATCAACTCTCACAAAGATTAAACTGGATTTTTGAAAACACGAAAGAGAAGATATACGGATACACGCGACTCGCTAGGTGGCATGAACAGGTTGCACAATCAGGCTTCAAATCGTTCAATACCATATCCAGAACAATTATGAATCATTACAAAACGATCCTAAACTACTTTAAGAACAGAAGTACTAATGCTTCTGCAGAATCTTTTAATGCGAAAATAAAAGCATTCAGGTCTCAATTTAGAGGAGTAAGAAATATTGATTTTTTTCTTTTCAGATTAACACAAATTTATGCCTAGTCCCCAACAATTGGTCTTGATCCAGAAATATGCACTGATCCCTAATAACCAGCAAAAAAACACCACCCCAACGCAAAAAAGGCAACCATTTCTGATTGCCTTTTCTCTAGTAGCGGGGACAGGACTCGAACCTATGACCTTCGGGTTATGAGCCCGACGAG
Organism: Crocinitomicaceae bacterium; assembly: GCA_047630755.1. Classification (GTDB taxonomy): domain Bacteria; phylum Bacteroidota; class Bacteroidia; order Flavobacteriales_D; family Crocinitomicaceae; genus UBA4466. Next base: position 56,249 of record JBLHYG010000018.1, read on the forward strand.
CTACCAACTGCTCCACCCCGCGATATATTCTGATAGGATACTCTCTAACAGCGGTGCAAATATACGTGTTCTTTTTCGACTTCCAACTAAAACAACAAATTTTTTGTTGTTACTTTTACCGAACAACGAATTCTAGAATAAAGCTTACCTATGACAAATTTCAAATTAGTATTTCTACTTGCATGCTCGTTTTTATTTTTAATCGCATGTTCTGAAAAGCCTGTAGAAAAGGAACCTGCCAAGAAAAAGAATACAACCACTGAAGCCTACCAAGATGACAATGAGGAGTTTGAGAAATACATCAACCAAATTGATGACTCAACAACGTTAAATATAGGGAACAGCCTTTTCTATTCTCACTCCGATAAAACGTCTTACGAGCTGGCATTTAAGGTGAATGATGACGATCAAATCTTGAGAATGACGGAAAAGTATACCGTTACTGAGGGAGGTAGTATTATGTCGAATGTATTTTATTACAAGGACAAAAGGACGTACGCGTCAAAAGAATATTTCGAAGAAGGTGTTGGAGATGACGCCCATTTTGTGGAGCGTGTTACCTACTATGATGAAAATTCTAAACCCATCTTAACGAAGAAAAGAACGGCTCCGTATGAAGATTACCTTGACCAATCTTCATTTACATTGGCTACGACCCAAAGTTGCAGCGATGAACGGGCATTTCGCGCCCTTACACAGCAAGATGAGTTTGAAACCAACTTTAGAGGCTTCGTAGATGAAGGAGCGGAGCGCTACATAATGGTCGGTGAAAATAAAGAGGGAGGTTACGAAACTGCACTTCTTCTTCAAAAGAGAACCCCGTTTCTTTCGTCGCTCTATCAAAATCAAGAAAGCAAGATTGGAATGAAATTGCAAGTGACCTTCCGAACAATGAAAGATCCAGCAGGGTATGAATACCAAGCACTTCTTGATGCAGCTGAAGTGGTAGAAGAGAAAAAAATCCACTAATCATTGAACCTTGGTTGTCCCCCTTTGTCACAGCCTCTAGCCATTAAACATTAATATTTCAGATTAATGTAGTAGAGTCACTATACTTGTGCTTGGTAAATTATACTTAACGAAAATGAAGTTCACAAAACTTATTATAATTGCACTTGCCTTGATGACAAGCTCTTTTGGCTACGGTCAAAACATGCAGGTATCTGGTACGGTGTACGACTCGACAGGAACGAAGCCTTTGAAGAATGCGCTCGCAATGGCAATTCGAATTAACGATTCACAATTGTTGGGGTTTACACGAACAGATGCTTCGGGTAAATTCGAAATGAATAATTTTGGATTGGATACATTCTCACTTGTAATTGACCATCCCGATTTTGATGAGAAAACGTATTACATTTTCGGAAATGAAGAGAACAATTTAATCGAAATTAAATCGGTAATTCTACCTTCCAAATCTCAGGAGATTGAAGAAGTAGTGATTTACGCTTATAAAGATCCAATCTACTATAAAGGCGATACGCTCGTTTATGTTGCGGATTCATTCGCAGTGGCAGAAGGCGCTGTTGTAGAAGAGTTATTGAAGAAGTTGCCTGGAATCACGGTTGATAAGGACGGAAAAATAACTTCTCAAGGAGAGGAAATTAGTAAGGTACTTGTAGATGGAGATGAGTTTTTTGGTTCCGATCCAACGATTGCAACAAAGAACTTAGGAGCAGATGGTATCGCAACCGTTCAGGTTTATGAGAAGGAAAACGAAGACGGAATTGGAGGAGATGATGAAAAGATCAAAGTCCTCGATCTAAAGCTTAAAGACAGTGCCAAGAAAGGATACTTTGGCCGAATATCTGGCGCCTCCGACTTTGCGCTGACACCGATTCTTGGTGAACTCGGAACAAACCCATTCTATGAAGGAGAAATTCTTCTGAATAAGTTTGATGGAGCCCAAAAGATCTCTGTTTTCGCATTAGGCTCGAATACACCACGTTCTAGCTTCGGTTGGGGAGATATGAATAAATTTGGACTGGAAAATGAAAGTTCTTCAGGAAATAGATGGAACGGTGGAGCTCAAAACAACACGAGCGGTGTTCCTCAAACATTGAAAGCAGGGGTCTATTACTCTGATAAATTTGGGAAAAACAAGAAATCTAAATTCGGTGTAAATTATTCTTATTACAACGATAGATTGGATGCGAATTCAGCGAGTCGTTCTGAATATTACTTAACGGATACAACATATATCACTGATGATTCAATCAGAAGATACACTGGAAATGAATCACACAGATTCAATATGAATCTTGAACTCCAATTGGATTCTTTAACAACATTACAAGTAAAACCAGCATTCACACTTGACAAAGGAATTTCTGATAATTCAGATATCTCAAGCTTCTTTACGACAGGTGGGGTTCAAACTTTAGGAACCGATGTTCGAGATTCAACAAGTTCAAAAGGATTTAGCCTTGGAGGTTTTGCGAGAATTAATCGAAATTTCAAGAAGAAAAAACGTGAAATGGAATTGAGGTATGACCTCTCCTTAAATGATAACGAATCAAATGGATATCTGGACTCTTATACGAATTTCGTTGCACTAATGACAGGCGATACATTGCGTCAGAATAAAACGAATACGAATAACACGACAAGCCATTTTGCGACCTTCACTTACATTGAGCCGATTGGAAAAAAAATGAAATTGGAATTCCAATACCTGTTCGAATATGGGATCAGTAACCAAGACAAACAAGCATTTGACTTCAATGAAGTAACAAGCCTTTACGACAGCTTAAATACCGGGTTGACAAATGTGTTCAACAATACCAGAATTCAAAACAGAGCCGGTATTAAGTTTTCTTACGAACCAAAGAAACATTATTTCGGAGTAACTGCAAGGTTCAGAGACATTACAATTGCGAACGTAAATGAGACCACAGGAATTGAAACTCCTCAAAACTTGCAAAACTTTTTACCCGCGATTGAATACCGTTACAAACCATCGATGAGTAAACGTTTGAGAGTGAATTACAGAACTTCTTCACAAGCGCCATCGATTAATGATGTACAGCCTGTTCAAGATAACTCAAACCCAAACAGATTGGTGTCGGGTAATCCTGATTTGCTACCTAACTATATGCACTCAGCAAACATAATGTTCAACACATGGAAAGCACTTACCGGCAGATACATTTGGGCAGGGGGTAATTTCAGTTTAACAAACAACGCGTTCGCAGATTCTACTACTTATAATTCATTCGGTCAAACGGAATCTAAAACAGTAAACGTTGATGGAAATGCTATGGCGGTTGTATATAGTGGTGCTGGAATTCCAATGTTCGGCAGAAAGATTACGCTTGAGCCTGGTATCAACGCTTCTTTCTTCAGGTTTACAAATTATGTAAGCGGTATAGAAAACAAAACGGACAACTATGCAATTACTCCAGCAATGAAAGTGAAGTTTAGCCTTTTGGGTGATTCACTTGAAATGGAAGCAAGTGGTAGTTATGGATACAACAATGCAATTAGCTCATTGAACAGAATTGCAACTCCCTATTCGGTAGGTAATTATGCAGCAGGATTCAAATGGAGATTACCGAAAGGATTTACAATTAGTTCAGAAGGAACGTATACGGTTAATGCGCAATTAGGCGAAGCTGGTGGTGATGGAATTTACGACACGAAGTTCTTTGTTTTGAACGCTGAAATCAGCAAGAAGTTCTTAAAAACGAACAACTTAGAATTAGCGCTTAAAGGAAACGACATCTTGAATCAAAATATCAATGCGAGAAGAGAGATTAATGGAAACGTAACAACGGATTACAGAACGACAATTATCTCGCGTTACTTCCTACTTAAATTGACACTGAGATTCAACAATAGAAAAACTAAAGAAGAAGACGGACATGGAATGTTTTAAAAGAATACTAGCAACCGCAATCATAGCATTGTTGTCGACAGCGTCGATAGCACAGATTACGTCTGGGAAAATCATTTACGAGAGAAGAACCAACTTGAAAAAGACGGTTGGGGATAACCCAAGAGCGAAGCAATTCATCACGGAAGAGAACAAAATCCGTAAAGAGAATTTTGAGTTAATATTTAACGAAACTTCTTCGGTGTTTGAATTCATTGAAAACGAAGATGAAGAAGAAGGTGGAATGATGAAATACCTTACGCAAAGAAATAAAGTGTATCAAAACCTCGAGGACAAAGAGTTTTTCATGGTTATGAACTCGTGGGGACAACCAATGCATCTTAAAGATTCTTTGAGCCAAAGAAAATGGAAGGTTACCGAAAACAAAAGAAAATTTGCTGGGCACATGTGTAGAAAGGCAATTTGGGAACAGAACGATTCAACTAGAATCTACGCATGGTTTTCACCAGACATCGTTCCTTCGGTAGGACCTGAGGGATTTTATGGTTTGCCCGGCGCAATTCTTGGGTTGGCGACAGAAAATGGAGCTATTGTATACTTCGCTACTGAAATCAAAGAAGTAGCAGTGGATAAAACAAAAATGGATTACAGCGAGTACAAAAAAGACATCTTCACAAAACAAGAGTTGATTACAACGTTGGTGAAAAGCATGGGGCAATGGATCAAAAAAGAAGATCTAGAAGCAATGTTTTCTTGGTATTGATTCCTGAAGCTGAACCAAATACTAAGCCTAGACCGAATACTGCACCTGAACTGAGTACTGAGCCTGAATCGAAAAGTAAACCTGTACCGAATGCTGAGCCTGTCGAAGTATGAGGTGCTTGCGCGCAACCCTACCGGTAACACTAGAAAATTTCAGTAATCTCTATCTTACCTTCAAACGTATGCGTCTCACTGCATGTGGGTGGTTCAAGAATTCCAAAGCACTCGTCTAGATTGTCATAAGTCACTTTGATTTTCGTTCCGCCGTTAACATTATCTAACAACTCATCATTACACACTTTAAAGTCCTGACCATTTTTTGCGCGTAAGTAAACGCCAGTGCAGTCTTTAATGACTTCCATGCGCTCTTTCTCCTTGTCACATCCAAAGGAGATGAACACTATTGAAAGAATGATGAAAGCTGATTTTTTCATGAGGTGTTTTTTCTTACTCGTTTTCTGCAACTACTTCTTTAACTTCTGGAAGATGTGACATCAATAAACTCTCAATTCCACCTTTCAATGTCGCAGTACTAGATGGACATCCAGCACACGATCCCTTTAATAAAACGGTTACAATTCCATTTTCGTATCCTCTAAAGTCAATTTGTCCACCATCATTTGCAACCGCAGGCTGAACGTATTCTTCTAAAAGGTCTTGAATCGCAGCGTCATATTCAGAAGGAGCAAAGACTTTTTTCGGTTCCGCATCTTCAGCAACCGGATCATGTGGAGAAGGCATTGCAATCAATACATCTTTCGCATCACCAATCCACTCCTTGATAAATTCACGCAATTCCATAGTGATGAAATCCCAAGAAAGGTTATCTGTTTTTGTGATTGTTACAAAGTTAGAAGCCAAGAAAACACCCTTGACAAAAGGCAAGCTAAACAACTCTGCTGCCAACGGTGAAAAACCTTTCGCTTCCGCCATAGAGTTGAATTGAGCAGAGTCTCCAGCACCTAATAAATGTTTATTTACAACAAACTTCATTGTTGATGGATTAGGAGTCATTTCTGCGTATACTGTAACTGGAACCTTCATAACATTTGTTTATTTACCGTAAAATTAACCCAAACATTTCAAGAATACTTGCAAAATGAATTTATTCTTTGGATTAATACCTCTATTTTTGAATCGTGAAGCATTTTAAATCAATAGTAGTATTGTTTTCGATTTTGGTCCTCTTAGTGGGATCAATCGGAGTTGGTCTGGTTTCTCATTTTTGCGAAGGAAATGAAACAACTGTATTGACTTTTGCTGAAGACGAGCATTGCGGTGACGCTGAGGAAATGCATACAGATGACTGCTGCTCAGATCAACGGCACACAGAAAATTGTTGTGAAGACCTTGATGAAGACGATGATTGCTGCTCAAATGAATTGCATCACATTCAATTAAAACTCGATTTCTTCGATGAGGTCAATATTTCTGCAGTTATTATTCCTGAGTTCTCCGCTGAGTCGTTTTTGGTCTATAATGAATTTCCATGCAATCTTTCGAATGAAGTAGTTCACAACAATTCCCCTCCTCCCGAATCTGGGAAGGATCTTATTCTCAAAAAACAAAATTGGTTGATTTGACATGCGTTGATTTACCTGCAGGACTAAACAGTTGGTTCCGCAAGATTAATTAACAAATTCAAGATCAATGAAAAATAGTATTGTACTAATAATGTGCTTATTCTCCCTAAGCACGACGGCTCAAGTCAAAGGAATTGTTTACGGTTCCAAAGGAGAAACAGATGAGAAAGAAACGCTCTATGGCGCTAAAGTTCGATTGCTAAATGCGAAAGGAGGTGCAATAACAAGTGAAGAAGGACAATTCGAATTGATTCTTCCGAAAAACTTGCCCGACACCTTGGTGTTTTCAGCTCGAGGCTACTTTTCCGACACTGTTATTGTCACCAAAAAGGATCGATTCATTTCATTTTCAATCACACTTTATTCTGATTTATTGTTGCCAGATGTTATAGTCCAATACAAAAAAGGGACCCATTCTATTTCACGGTTAAAAACCTTAGCCGTTGAAACGATTTCATCGGGAGAATTGAGAAAAGCCGCTTGTTGCAACCTCTCTGAATCCTTTGAAACAAATGCCTCCGTCGATGTGAATATAACCGATGCTGTATCAGGAGCGAAGAAAATTCAAATGATGGGCTTGGACGGTGTCTATACCCAAATTCAAATGGAGAACATTCCCTACTTGCGGGGCCTTGAAAGTTCTTTTGGATTGAATTCAATGCCTGGAACATGGATTGAGTCAATCCAGATTACCAAAGGAACAGGTAATGTTGTTAATGGATATGAATCCATGGCAGGATTGGTAAATATAGAACTTAAGAAGCCGGAAGAAATGGAAGCGCTTTACTTTAATGTCTATGCCAATAGATTTGGAAGAACGGAATTCAATTTCAATTCAGGATTCAAACTCAATGAGAAATGGTCGTCGGGCTGGTTCGCTCATGCATCTACCAGCCCAGTTGAAATTGATTTGAACAAAGACGGTTTTAGAGACATCCCAATGGGAACAAATTTTGCCGTATTAAATCGATACAAATACGAAGGGGAAAAGATGCAAGCCCAGGTTGGTTTCAATGCGTATTGGGACAATAAAACGGGCGGTCAAACAAGTGCGATTCGCAATTCTGGAGGTGATTTTTTCGATGTGACACTAGATTCTAGACACATTGATGTATTTGCTAAAACTGGGTTTTTCATGAAGAAACCAGCACATTCAATAGGTGTTGTTTACAACGCAAAGTACCAAACGTTTGAAGCGAAATTTGGAAACCGTGAATTCAAAGGAGAAGAAAAGCGAGGGTATATCAATGCCATTTTCGATGGGATTATTGGAACTACGGACCATAAATACAGACTCGGTTTAAGCGGCGTGTATTCAGATCTGAAGCAACAAATGGATTCATTAAACGCTGACAGACTGGAAATTGTCCCTGGTGCTTTTGGAGAATATACGTTGACAACTTCGCGGCTTTCTTTGGTTGCAGGAGCTAGAGCAGATTACCACAACATCTTTGGTCTTCTAGCTTCACCTCGATTGCACATTAAATACATCTTAACGGAATATACCGACGTTCGATTTACAGGAGGCAAAGGGTGGCGCGTTCCAAATTACATGATTGACAATGTTTCCTTGCTTGCAACATCTCAAGCGTGGATTGCTCCTGATACTGTTTTGCCCGAAATTTCATGGAATATTGGCGGAAGCTTTTCGCAGCAATTCAAACTTTTCAACAAGAAAGGATCATTTATTGTCGACTATTACCATACGCAATTTGAAAATCAAATGATCGTGGATCGAGACGCAAACCCTGGCTTGATCACTTTCGGAAATTTCAATGGAACGTCATTCTCAAATGCTATTCAAGCTGAATTGTCCTACGCTCCTTCGAAAACGATAGACGTACGATTTGCCTATAAATATTTGGATGTTCGCGCCGAATACGGTGGTGTACTTCAACAACAAGTGATGATTCCCAAACACCGAGGATTTGTTAATATTGGCTTTAAATCCAGAAACAAAAGGTGGGAATACGATCTAACCTGTTCGGTTTTTGGAGAAGCAAGATTGCCACAAGTTCAATTGGCCGACAGCACATTTTCAACAGAAAATGTAAGCCAGGTGTATCCGATATTGAATGCTCAGATCACTCATGTTTATAAACGTTGGGAGTTTTACATCGGAGGTGAAAACTTGACCAATTACCGTCAGCAGAATCCAATTATCGATGCTGAGAATCCATTCAGTAGTTCGTTTAATGCAACTCGAATTTGGGCGCCAATTTACGGTATGAATATCTACGCAGGTCTTCGGTTTTCAATTAAACAATCGGAGGAGAAGAATTGAAAATTCTGATAGGGGAACGGGAAGTGACCTTGTTTAAAACTGCTAAGAAAAAATCAGATAAGGGAGCAAGAAGTGACCCAGAAAATTGGCTCAGCCCAGCTCTTGGTTTTGCGTATGCCTCGATGTTTGTTAATAAATTAACCGTCAGTTAGAATTAAGTTTGTTAAAGAGAGGCATGTTAATTTTCCAATAATTGCTTGATTCAATTGAGCTTACGATTTTTTGACTCAGTTATTATGCGTAAATTGTGCAGTTCAGATTAGAACCAATAGAACTACACTCTTATGAAATCACTACCAAAACTCTCCTTAGTTGGATTGTTTGCGCTACTTTGTACTGGATCAATTTTTTCTCAGGTTACTACTACAGGCGGTCAAACGGCACAACAACTTGCTGAAATTCTAGCAGGACCAAACATCACAGTAACCAATGCGACATTAACCGGTGCAGGTTCTGCTTCTGGTAGTTTTGGAAGTGGAAATTCATCCATCGGATTTGATTCAGGAGTTATCCTTTCTTCGGGTAACATTAACGAAGCACCTGGACCAAATGGGTCAAATAACACTGGAGTTGACCTTGGAACTGGCGGTACAGCTCAAATGACAGCATTAGCTGGTGTTGGTACGCAAGATGCGATCACACTTGAATTTGATTTTGAAGTTCAGTCTTCTTTTATTCAGTTCAATTACGTTTTTGCTTCTGAGGAATATCCTGAATTCGCTCCACCGAACAACAGTGGATTTAATGATGTTTTCGCCTTTTTTATTAGTGGGCCTGGAATTACTGGTGAAGAGAATATCGCTCTCGTTCCTGCAACTACAAATCCAGTAACGATTAATAATATTAATGCGGTTACTAACAATCAATATTACATTGACAATGCCGGTGGTGCCGACGTTGAATACGATGCTTTCACTACCATTTTAGAAGCGAGTAGAAACAACTTAACAGCTTGTGCAGTTTACCACTTGAAATTAGTTATCGCTGATGCAGGTGACGGGATCTACAGTTCTGCTGTTTTCCTTCAAGAAAATTCATTGGTACAAGGTTTGGTCCAAGTAGAAACACAAACTGTTAATTCAGATGATATTGCATTGGAAGGATGTATTCCTGCAAGTTTCACATTTGCATATGATGATGTAAGCAATCAAGATAGAATCATTACCTATTATGTTGGTGGAACTGCCGTGAATGGAGTTGATTACCAATTTGTTGACAGTTCTTTAACAATTGTTGCCGGAGATACTTCAGCAACAATTTACATCGATGCCTTTTCAGATGGTTTGACTGAAGGGCAAGAATCTGTTTGGATAATTTACCAACCTGCTCCCTGTGCACCTTTTGATACAGCTTTCCTTTTTATAAATGATGCCCAACCAATTGAATTTACACTTGATGGGTTTAATCTGGATTGTTTCAATGACAACTCTGGTGAAATCCAAGTGAATGCTACGGGTGGTTTTCCGCCGTATAACTTTGAAATAACCTATCCAGACAACTCACAAGGAAACGAAACCAATAATCCTATAACGGGATTAGAAGCTGGAACATATTCTGTTCAAGTTTTTGATTCATACGGTTGTCAAGCAGAAGCACTTGTCATCGGTGGGATTTTTGATGCAGATACAACGTTCCTTCCAGATGTTCCGGGTGGAACGGTTACAACTTATGATGCACCTCTTGTCATTGCCGGGTTTAATCCGGGTCAAGTAATTACAGATGTAAGTCAGATCCAACAAATTTGTTTAACAATGGAACACTCGTATTTGGGTGATTTATGGATCGAAGTTGAAGCACCTTCTGGTGAAACAATTACACTGAAACCGCAAAACGGTGGTGGATCTTGTGATTTAGGTGAGCCTTTCGCAACTGGACCAGTTGATGGTTCTGCCGGTTCGTTGATTACCGATCCAGGAAATGGATTCGAGTACTGCTTCAATGCGTCTCCAATCTATGGAACAATGGTTGCTGAGTCGAATAACTTTACACATACCATTCCTGCAGCGGGTGGAGGAACGTATACAGACAACTACCTTCCAGCGGGTTCTTATACATCGGATGACAGTTTTACTGGATTGGTTGGTGCTGATATGAATGGTACTTGGACGGTTCACGTAACGGATCAGTTCAACTTAGACAATGGATACATCTTTAACTGGTACATCAGTTTAATTGGTGATTTACCAGATACACTTGTTGTCTTAACACAACCAATCGAAATAATTACAACAGGTTTCATCGTAGACGCTACTTGTGGTGGATCTGATGGATCAATTGACCTCGATATTCAAAATGCAGTTGCTCCCTATACTGTATTATGGAGTAGCGGTCAAACAACGGAGGATATTTCAGGAATTCCTGCTGGATCATACACGGTTACAGTAACGGATGGAAACGGATGTTCTTCAATTGAAACGTTCTTAGTAAACAACATTGGTTCATTAAGTATCACATCAAGTTCAACTCCAACATCTTGTTTCGGAGGAAATAATGGAACAGTTGATATAACTCCAGCAGGTGGTTCAACACCATACACTTTCGCTTGGTCAAATGGGGCAACTTCAGAAGACCTTACCGGATTAACTGCTGGAACCTATACGGTATCAATGACAGATCAACAAGGGTGTATTATTTCTGAAGTTATCACTGTAGGCAGCGCTCAAGAGGTGATCGTTAATTTAGTTTCTTTGGTGGATGAAGAATGTAACACAGACAACGGTGCAATTGATATCAGTGTCTCAGGTGGAACAGGATCATTTGGATACCAATGGTCAAACGGATCTTCGACTCAAGATCTTTCAAACCTAAGTTCAGGAACATATATGATTGATGTTATTGACGGAAACGGATGTACGGCATCTGGTTCATATGCTGTTGTAAACGATGTTTCAAACTGTTCTGCTTTCTGTTTCATTGAAGTAGAAGAAAACACAACCGTCAACGAGATTTGTGGAAATGCAAACGGTAGTATCGACATCAATGTCTTGAATGCAGTTGCGCCAGTAGCGTTCTCTTGGAGTAACGGAGCAACAACAGAAGACATCTCAGGATTAACTGCTGGTTCTTATACTGTTGTCGCAACGGATGCAAACAACTGTTCAGAAGTAATAACATTCACAATTGTAAACGATGCAGGAAACTTAGGGATCGCATCTTCATCGGTTGCTGAAGAAAATTGTGGAAACGCAAATGGTTCTGTCGATATTACAGTAACAGGTGGAGCAATGCCTTATACATTTGCTTGGTCAAATGGTCCAACTTCAGAAGATATTTCTGGATTAACTGCTGGAACGTATGATGTAACAATTACCGATGGAAATGGATGTCAAACATCACAATCATTTACTGTAAACAATAACGCAGGTTCGTTAGCGGCAACTGCCTCTGTAGTTCCTGAATTGTGTACAGCTCAAAATGGTTCAATCAACCAAACAGTAACTGGAGGAAATGGAGTGTTGACTTACTCTTGGGACTCAGGTCAAACAACGCAAGATATCAGCAGCCTCTCAGCAGGTACTTATGAATGCACAATCACGGATGAAACGGGATGTTATATTATTGAACAATATGTGGTAACACAAAGCTCTGGTGACATCACACTTGTTGGTTCTAATATTACGAACGAGGTTTGTGGAAATAGTCAAGGTGCAATCAATATTACTTTGACCGGAAACAACTTAGCGTTTCTTTGGTCCAATGGAGCAACAACTGAAGATTTAACTGGAGTGGCTGCAGGAAATTACTCATGTGTAGTAACGAATGCGCAAGGATGTACATTTACAACGCCTGTTTTCTCAGTAATCAACGCATCGGGAACATTGAGTGTAACAACACAATTGATCACGGATGAAATTTGTGGAAACGCAAATGGATCTATTAACATGAATGTCTCAGGTGGAACTGCACCTTATACATTTGTTTGGTCGAACGGTTCTTCGAATGAAGACATTGTTGGACTGAGTGCCGGTTCTTATACTTTAACAGTAACGGATTTCAACGGTTGTTCTGAAAGTCACACAATGACTGTTGGTTCAAGCGCTGGAACATTGGCCATTCAAAATGCAATTGTTTCAAATGAAACATGTGGAGATGGAACAGGTTCAATTGATATAATTCTTGTTGGAGGAACTGGGCCAATGACCTACTCATGGGACTCAGGTCAAACATCTCAAGATTTAACGGGACTTTCTGCCGGAACGTATGAAATAACAGTTACGGACAACAACGGATGTCAAGTTGTTCAATCGTATACAATTACAAATCAAGCAAACGCAATCTCATATACTTCGGTTGTAACAAATGAAGTTTGTTCGAACGCAGCCGGTTCAATTGCATTGACCGTTACTGGAGGTCAAGCACCTTATACTTATGTATGGTCAATTGGAGGAACGAATGCATCAATTACTGGATTATCATCTGGAACGTTATTCTGTACAATTACAGATGACAATGGATGTTCAGTTGTTACTCAAGTGTTCACAATTGGAAATACACCAAACGGAATTACTGCTTCAACAGTGGCAACGGACGCGTCTTGTTCAAACAACGGATCTGTTGACTTGACTGTTGTTGGTGGAGCAAATCCTTTAACATTCGCTTGGTCGAATGCAGAAACAACGGAGGACATCGTAAACCTTGGTGCTGGAACTTACAGCTACACGGTTACTGATAACAACGGATGTCAAGTTTCTGGATCTGCAGACGTGATTCAAACAAACGGAAACATTACATACACATTCACTGCTTCAAGTGAAACATGTGCAAACGGTTCTGGTACTATTGACTTAACTCCTGCAGGAGGAACTGGACCTTACACCTTCGTTTGGTCAAACGGACCAACAAGTGAAGATCTTACAGGATTGTCTGCTGGAACATATAGCTGTGCAATTACTGACTTTACAGGATGTTCTGTTACAACAACCAACATCGATATTGGAAACTTGCCAGGAACGCTTAGTATCACAAACGTGATCGCAATTGACGAAACATGTTCAAATGGATTGGGAAGTATTGACATCTCTTATACTGGTGGAGCGAATCCAATAACATTTGCATGGTCAAACGGACCAACAACGGAGGACATCTCTGGTCTATCATCTGGAACGTATTCTGTTATTGTAACGGACAACAATGGATGTGAAGCGACAACTCAGGCAGTTGTAAGTTCATCTGCTGGGGCAATGGCGATCACACAACCAATCGTAACAAACGAAAATTGTGGAAACGCTGATGGAACAATCAACATTACAATCACTGGCGCTCAAAACCCAGTAACGTATGTTTGGTCAAACGGATCAACGTCACAAGACATCACTGGCTTGACTGCTGGATCGTACAACGTGACAGCAACCGACGCAAACGGATGTATCGTGAACGGTTCTTATACTTTAGTCGACAATGGGTCTTCTTTAATGATTGCAAGTTCATCAATTAGTGATGAGTATTGTGGATCAGGTTCCGGTTCTGTATCGGTAAGTGTTGCAAATGGAACAGCACCTTACACGTACCTTTGGTCAAACGGTGGAACGACGAACACGATGAACAATTTAAGTGGCGGAACATACACTGTTGTTGTAACTGATGCGGGTGGATGTTCAGTGAATGGAGCTTATACTGTAAACAACAATGCAGGGAACTTAGTTGTGACTGGAACTGTTACGGATGAGAATTGTGGAAACGGAGACGGAGCGATCGACATTTCAACGAACGGTGGAAACTTGCCATTAACGTTTGCTTGGGACTCAGGTGAAACAACGGAAGACTTAGTCAACATATCAGAAGGGATCTACAACTTGATTGTCACAGATCAGTTTGGATGTACGGCCAACTTCAACGGAACTGTTGTAAACATCACAGGAGGTCTTGGAGTAACCATTGATTTAGTAACAGATGAAAACTGTGGTTTGTCCGATGGAGCAATTGCAGTTACAACAACTGGAGCTGGAATCATTTCCACGGTTTGGAATTCAGGTCAAACAACGGAAGACCTTACAGGAATCCCTGCTGGAACATATACAATCACTGTTTCAACAGCAAGTTGTTCTGTAACAGAAACGGCTATTGTTGTCAATCAAACAGGAACTTTGGCAACGACGTTTACGTATATTGAAAATGAAAATTGTGGAAATGCACAAGGGTTTATCGACATCGATGTAGCAGGTGGAACAGCACCATATACCTACTTATGGAGTGACGGTCAAACAACTCAAGATGCAATTTCGTTAACTGGAGGGCCTTATTCTGTGACAATCACCGATAATTTAGGATGTGAGTTTACAGAAAACTTCACTGTGAATAATACGAACAACACTAACATGACGGCAAGTGGAAATGTTACAGACATCTTCTGTGCTGCCGATGACGGACAAATTGATTTAAGTATAAATGGTGGAATCGGACCATTCACATATTCTTGGGATAACGGAGAAACAACGGAGGACATTACAGGTTTAGCACCGGGTAATTACACAGTAATTATTACAGATGCTGCAAACTGTCAAATATCAGAAGTACTAGCTGTAGGAGGAATTCAAGGATCGAACCTTGGTTTTACAGCCTTGAATCTTACAGATGAGTTCTGTGGAAATCAAGATGGAGAAGTAGTCTTCTTCACTGGAGGTACAGCAGATGATTATTACTTAGACGGTGTAAACCTAGGAACGTTCCAAGCGACAAACTTATCTGCCGGAACATATCTAGCAGCAATTACGGACAATCAAGGGTGTTATGTGGATAGCATTATTGTTATTCAATCCATCGGAAACTTTACATTATCAGAAGTGTCTGTGGATGAAATCTGTGGTCAATCAGATGGAGCGATTGACATCACGGTTACAGGTGGAACTGGATTGACTTACTTATGGTCAAACGGAGCAACGACTGAAGATCTTTCAGGAATTCCTGCAGGAACTTACACTGTTGAAGTAACAGACAATTCAAACTGTTCTGTAACGATCTCTTCAACGGTGTTGAATCAAACGGGAGCCTTTGGGATCTCTGCTTCTACTATTGTAGATGACAATTGCAGTCTGTCAAACGGATCGATTGATATTGAAGTTGTCGGAACTGGGCCTTTCACTTATGCATGGGATTCAGGTCAAACAACGCAAGATATCGCAGGATTATCGGCAGGTTCTTATACTGTTGTTGTATCAGATGGAGCGAACTGTTTATTGACAGAAACATTCCAAGTGGTGAACACAACAACATATTCAGTTGATATTGATGTGACCGAAGAATTCTGTACATCAGTTGACGGAGAAATTGATTTAACAATAACTGGAGGTGTTGGACCATTCACATTTGTCTGGAGCAATGCCGAAACAACAGAAGACATCATCAATTTAGCGGCAGGTGTTTATACCGTGACTATTGCAGATGCATTGAATTGTCAAACAAATCTTTCAATTACAGTTACGCAAGGGAGTACAGGTCTTGAACTCGATAACTTTGTGACAGTAAATGACTATTGTGGACAGGGTATTGGTGATATCAACTTTAATTCAAACGGTACAGCAGATGATTATTATTTAGATGGTGTTTTGTTACCGTCGTCACATGCGTATAACTTAACTGCTGGATCGTATGTTATATCAGCTACGGACAATCAAGGGTGTTACGTTGAAGAAACTATTTTAGTTGGAGTAGATGTAAACTTTACTTTATCTGAAGTAACAACAGATGAAAACTGTGGTCTATCCGATGGGGCAATTGATGTTACCGTATCAGGTGGGTCTGGATTGACATACTCTTGGGATTCAGGTCAAGTTACCGAAGACATCATTAATGTTTCCGCTGGAACGTACAACTTAACAGTCACAGATGATGCCAATTGTTCAGTTTCTATTTCTTCGATTATTGTGAATCAAACAGGAGTATTTGGAATTTCTTCTGCAACGATTACAGATGAGAACTGTCAAGATGGTCTTGGTGGAATTGATATTGAAGTTACCGGAACAGGGCCTTTCAATTACGCTTGGAGTAACGGACAATCCATTCAAGATTTAACTGGTTTGTCAGCAGGAACATACACGGTTGTCATTACAGATGGTTCAAACTGTCAATTGACTGAATCGTATGTCGTGATCAACAATGCAACGTTCACTGTAACAGCAAATATTACAGAAGAATATTGTACAAACCTTGATGGCGCTATTGACTTAACCGTAACTGGTGGTCTTGCTCCTTATACATTCTCTTGGGACAACGGTGCATTAACCGAAGACCTTGTCAACCTAGATGGTGGTGATTATGAAGTAACAATTTACGATGCGACGAACTGTCAAACAACGATTACATATACCGTGAACGAAGGAAGTTCTGGTCTTCAATTGGTTGATTTTGTAGTTCAAGACGAAACATGTGGACAAGGAGACGGAGACGTCAACTTTGGTTCTGCAGGAACAGCAGATGATTATTATATCGACGGTGTTCTCTTAGGGCAATCACAAGCCTTTAACTTAAGTGCTGGAACGTATATCATTTCAGCAACTGACAACCAAGGTTGTTATGTAGAGCAGAGTGTTGTAATAGGATCAGTAGGATCATTTACAATGTCCAACGTTGTTGTAAATGAATCGTGCAGTCAATCGAACGGAGCAATTGATCTTACAGTTACCGGTGGTGTTGCAATGACTTATTTATGGTCAAATGGAGCAACAACCGAAGATCTTTCAGGTCTTGATGCTGGAACATATACTGTTACCGCAACATCGAATGGAGGAACTCCTTGTGCTGTCGATTATTCAGTAACTGTTGTTGATGAATCTACATTTAACATATCATCGACGCAATCAGATGATTTCTGTGGAAGTGGAATTGGATTTATCAATCAAGAAATTGTGTTCGGAACAGGCTTGACGTATTTATGGTCAACAGGAGCAACAACGCAAGATGTTACAGGATTGACAACAGGACCTTACTATTGTGTCGTAACTGATCCAGCTGTTGGAGGTTGTGAGGATACATTATTCTACACCGTAGGTAATATTTCAAATGGAGTTATCATTTCTGCAACTCTTGTGAGTGATACTTGTTTGCAAGGTGTAGGGGAAATTGACCTTGCAATATCAGGAGGGTCGGGAACCTTTACATACGCTTGGAGTAACGCTGAGGTAACAGAAGACATTACAGGATTGACAGCTGGAACGTTCGATATTTCGGTTACCGATCTTGGTGACGGTTGTGTGATCACAGGTTCATACCTTATTGAAAACAATACTACTGTCTTTGGCGGAACAGGAATTGTGTCTAACGAGAACTGCGGACAAAGCGACGGAGCAATTAATGTTACCTTGAGTTCTGCGACGACATATACCTACGCTTGGGACAATGGTCCAACGACAGAAGATCTTTCTGGATTGAGTGCTGGAACCTATGTGTTAACAGCCACTTCAGCTGCAGGTTGTGATACAACATTAACGTACGTAATTAATGATGTGACTCCTGTGTTTAACGCTTCGGGAGTTGTGACGCATGCATCATGTGGTACGTGTACGGACGGGTTCATTAACGTAACAATGCCAGGTACGAACTATGATTATTCATGGAGTTCAGGAGCAACAACTCAAGATGCTTCATCATTACTGCCAGGTCAATACACATTGACAATTACGTCTCCAGAAGGTTGTGATACCACTTTAGTATTTGATGTGTTGAACACAATTTCTTTGGGAGAACTTGAATTGTTAAACATCTCAATTGATATTCTTCCAAATCCTGCAACGGATTACTTTACGATTAACTACGAAATGCCGGAAGGTCAAAATGGCGAAATCGCAATTACTGACGCAGTTGGTAAGTTGATCAAAGTGGTGAGTGTAACAGGTGCAGACAGCTTAATTATTGATGCGAACTCAATGGCAACTGGAATGTACTTCGTCACACTTCAATCCAAAGAAATCACGAAAGTGAAAAGGGTTGTCGTGAACAGAAAATAAACAGATCATTCAATTAATTCAAGCGTCCCTTTTTCAATTAACCTGAGAAAGGGACGTTTTTTTTGTCAAACAATATCGTTAGTCTCTCAAGCGTTAATATCTTTACACTTTATTTGAGAGTATTCAGTGACTAAAAAATCATTATTTCATCTTGTTCTGTCGTGTTTGATAATCGCATCAAGCACATTTTCCTATGGGCAAAAGGAGGGGTCCAAAAAAGTTGAATTCGTACCCTATGAAGATCAATTGTTTGGATTCGACGCTTACCTAGTTTCAGATTGGGAAGAAAACTACCACGTTTCAATGGTAGGTGATTCGAACAATCAGCAGGTGGCCTATAAGTCAGTTGCGCAAGGTTATATGGACTCCGTTAACATTGTTCTTCCAAAGGGCGTCAAATACGCTGATTTGTCCTTTGTGATTGCTGATTCAACCTACGAATTAGAGCATGTAAAGAGAAGCGAGAATACCGTTACAATCGTTCTTCCTATGATGAATGACAATTATACTTTAACCGTAAGGAAGGGGGATAAAATCATGGGAATGCTACGTGTAATTGTATATCCAGAAAGCACCGTCGACATTGTCATTGTTCCGCTTCTCGACATCAGCTTGAATGATGACAGCCTTTACAGGTACCTTAACCGTGTCTACCAACAAACCGGATTGAATGTAACTGTTGAAGTTCAAAACAAATTCAAAACAACCGTTTTTACCGATACGGTCTTGTCGAACCCAAGTTTAGATAAGGACCGATTCACCAGTCAAATGACGGAGATCAGGAACGAATATTTCGATGAATTTATTGATCGTAATCCAAAGTCCTATTACGTATTTCTAACGAATGGATTTGTTGATCAATCAATTGTCAGTTACTCGATAAGAAACAAGGCCGTTGCCTTCGTTAAAGCCAATACAAAAGATCTTTTTAGAATTATTGCAAAGGAATTGGGCTATGGCATTGGAGCTTTGGAAGATACATGGGAACATGACGGCCCGGATAAAGGATCGACAAGAAACTTAATGGACATTGAAGGAACTGAGTTGACCTATTCGCAATGGGAAGCGGTTCAGTTAATGCACAAAAGTGTTTCCTATTACGATGATTACGAAGATGTTAAGACGAGCAACGGGATTATAGCCTATTACCTCTGGGAAGAGGATGCGAACGGAGACATCATTCTAACCTCCGGAGGATTGAGAAAGTCGATTCGAACCACCTTCAAAAGAAACACCTATTCACTTCACTTGGACATTGACAATTTTCTGTTTTATCAATTGTTCTATGTTTTTAGCTATCCAATCTGTCTCTTGCACATTTTCGGCTTACTCCTTTTAGGAATACTTTCCGTTTATACACGGCGTAAAATTGTGCAGAAAGTAGATCGAATTCGTAAATACCGATTGTTTCGATGGGCAACTCGATTAGTTGTTTTTAGTACATTTTTAGCCGCTTTCTATGGGGCATTCCTTTTAATAAATGAAGGGTATTACATGTTCGAAGTAGACCAAGGTGAGTTGAAAGAATACAGCGGAATGAGCATTAATGATGTGTCCAGTGAATTGGTGGATAACAATAACGTACGACGATCTGAGGAGGCAAGATTAGGTTCTCAAATCCTTCTCAAGAAAGGCAATAAATGGAGTCTTGAAAAGAAGAAAAGAGTCCTGTACTTCGAATTGAAAAAGACAAAATCAGGCGGCCTAAAATGCAAATTATCGAAAGATTCAGATTCTTTATTTTTGAAAGACGGGAACTTCAAACGGTTTGCGCACAGTCACTATATGGTTTATACCTATTTAGATGAAGAGGGGCAGTTCTTAGAACAAAGAGTGTTCAATTTTATTGGTGTAGATATAACTGAAAAACTCCGCCTCCCTGATCCCGCAAAGCGAATTTTACTTTTTGTGAACGGATACAGACCAACCTCACTCGGGAATACTTTTGAAGAGAATTTTGACGATATCATACTCAAGGGACTTGAATTTTCCGATTCTAAAAATCTAATTTATAAGGAGGATAGATATTTATATTGGAAACCATGGAGTCAGATCAATGTGCTGTTTGAGAAAAAATTAAATCCAACAGAAACATACTACGCCGATGGACACCATTCTGTTGCTACAGCAAACCATACAAGTTTGATTGATTTTACAACACTTTCTCAAAAATATCCAAAAAGGTGTAGAAACCCGAAGCATCACGTCTGTAAAAAATCTGAAAAGGGATGGTCATTTTTTGGCTTGAGAAGTAAAGTGAAAACGGTCGAGTTACTGAATTTAGAATCAAATAAAGAAGGGTTCGATCTTCGCCGAAATAACGGAAGGATTGCTGGAAGAAACTTAATACAGCAATTAAATGAACTTCCCAACAAATCCGAAAATGACACTTTATTTATCGTTGCCCACAGTATGGGGTATGCTTATAGCTTAGGTATGATTGAAAAGTTAAGAGGGAAAATCAATTTTGGTGGACTGTACATTATCGCAGCAGAAAATGCCGAAGCGGGAAGTGTTAAGCCCTCCGAGTGGCAAGAAATCTGGCAATATGGAAGTGACTTTGAAGCCCACAAGTACAGCGCTCCTTGTCTGCTAGATGGAATTGCACCGCAAACTAAAGTTGGAGGGTTGTTGCACCGACAAAGAGCTTATATTCCTGAAGCAGATTACAAAAAAATGGGATTCTTTAATTCACATTTTATCGGTAATTATACTTGGATACTGGACCTGAAAGAAGGCGATGCGGGGTACATCGAACAACGGTAAGCTTTAATTCACCGCTCTTAATTCAATTCTTGAAAATTCTCCGAACGGCGCGTTGGAATTTACCAAGATCAATTTTCTATTGGAAATTTTAATAATGTCGTAAACACGAGTCTCTAATCCAAATCCATCTGTAATTGAAAGGTTCAACTTGTTTCCATTCTCACTGATGCTATAAATTCCAGACGTAATAACGTCCGTGTCAAAGTTGTGGATTGAAAATTCGCAGAACCCATCTTGCTTTAATTTACAATATTCAAATTCGTAGATCACATCAGGATCAAGAGTTCCATTACCGACCATCTCTGCAGATTTCACGTTCCATTTTCCATCAATTTTAATGACTTGTCTCTGGTTTTTGTTGCAGGAGAAAAGAATAAGAAGCGTTAAAGCAAAGAGTAATGTAGTTTTCATAATTTTTATTTGCTTTCATTTTATCAAAAATTATTCCAAAACAGCAACGCGGCTGTCCTATTGATTAGGATTAATTTGCTACTTTTGTTCTCTAATATTTAAAGCAAAATAGTATGTCGTATTTGTTTACGTCTGAATCCGTTTCAGAAGGACATCCAGATAAAGTTTCAGATCAGATTTCTGATGCTCTAATTGATAATTTCATGGCATTTGACCCACAGTCAAAAGTTGCTTGTGAAACGCTGGTAACAACAGGTCAAGTTGTATTAGCGGGAGAAGTTAAGACGAACACCTATTTAGATGTTCAGAAAATTGCTCGAGATACAATTAAGAGAATTGGATACACGAAGTCGGAATATATGTTCGATTACAATTCATGTGGAATTTTATCTGCGATTCACGATCAATCGGCAGATATCAGTCAAGGTGTTGAGCGCTCAAATCCAGAGGATCAAGGAGCAGGAGACCAAGGGATGATGTTCGGCTATGCAACGAAGGAAACGGAAAACTACATGCCTTTGGCATTGGACCTTGCACACAAAATTTTGCAAGAAATGTCTTATATCCGTAACAACGAGTTGGCATTGATTCCTTATTTGCGTCCAGATGCAAAGTCGCAAGTAACGATTGAATACTCTGACGATAACGTTCCTCAAAGAATTGATACAATTGTTGTTTCAACACAGCATGATGATTTCGCCTCGGAAGAAGTGATGTTGGCTAAAATCAACGATGATATAATAAATATTGTAATCCCAAGAGTTAAAGCGAAACTTTCTTTAGACCTTCAAAAATTGTTTACAGATGAGATCACGTATCACATTAATCCAACTGGGATTTTTGTAATTGGTGGGCCTCACGGAGATACAGGATTGACGGGACGTAAGATTATCGTTGACACTTACGGAGGGAAAGGTGCTCACGGAGGTGGTGCATTCTCAGGAAAAGATCCTTCTAAAGTGGATAGATCAGCAGCATACGCAACACGTCACGTAGCTAAGAACTTAGTTGCAGCAGGTGTGTGTGATGAGATTTTAGTTCAAGTATCATACGCAATTGGTGTGGCTCAGCCATGTGGGATGTACGTTGATACATACGGAACTTCTAAGGTTGACATGTCTGATGGAGAAATCGCTGAAAAAATTTCTGAAATTTTTGATATGCGTCCTTACTTCATCGAGCAACGATTGAAATTGAGAAACCCGATTTATTCTGAAACTGCGGCCTTCGGTCACATGGGAAGAAAGAACGAGGTTGTAACAAAAACATTCCACGCTCCTGACGGAACGGTTCTTACAAAGGAAGTAGAATTGTTTACTTGGGAAAAACTTGATTTCGTTGATAAAGTAAAATCATCATTCGGATTGTAAAATTTGATCCGATCGTTTTCGGAATTCATAAATATTCAAAACCGTATTGGCCTAGCTGATACGGTTTTTTTTGTTTTTATAAAATGTCTCGTTAAAAACTACGTAATTTTACGTGGTTTACAACAAATCAGTGCTTTCATTGTCTAAATTCACTAGAGGAGTTCAATAAATGTGCTAAATTGCATCGCATCGCATAGTATTAGCGATAATAAGCACTATGCAGAAGTCAATTATTACTTTCATCCTACTTGCGTTGTCATTTTCATTAAATGCTCAATCGGATATTTCTACGGGATTGATTGCAAGGCGTGTAATCTCTGTTTTAAACGAAAACCATATTAAACCTCGAGCATTAAATGAGGAATTGGCCAAGAGCATCCATAAAAATATCATGAGCTCTTTGGATGACGACAAACTCTTTTTCACAAAAGAAAACAGTGCGGAACTCGAATCGCAATTGCCAAATCTTGTTGCTGATTTATCGGGGAGTAAAGAAACGTACCTCGATGCATTAAAGGCGATCTACAATGAGAATTTGGAGAAAATAAAAGGGTTTCACAAAAGCTACTTTGAATCCGAAATTGACTTGGAAAAAGTAATCGCCAATAAAGTTGATTTGAATGAAGCCGTGTCTGATTCTGAATTACAAGCCAAATGGAACTTAATGTTTCGAAATACAATTATCGGTGGAGTAATTGCCAAGGTCAAAGAGCAAGATTATGAGGGCTATTCGGATTCTCTAAGTTCATTTATTACTGAATCAACGTCTCGAGTGAAAGAGATTTATACTGATTATTTCACAAATATCAATAGTGAAATTTCATTCGTCGACAACATTTATTTGAATTCAATTGCGACGTCTTATGATCCACATTCCAATTATTTCTCTTTTTCTCAAAACAAGGAATTCGAGGAAGAGCTTTCCAGCGAACGCGAATTATTCGGTGTCACGTATGTGAAAAACATAAAAGGTGAATTAGAAGTGCATCGAATTATTCCTGGAAGTTCTGCATGGCTTTCTGGACAGATAAGAGTAGGAGATGTTATTCAATCGATAAAATTTGGAGACGAAAAAACGATTGATTTGAAAGGGAAAACACGTTATCAACTGAATAAATTATTTGAGAAAACGGAATCAGATCGATTGGAGGTGACATTGGAAAATGAGAATGACGGCAAAAGAACCGTTGAATTATTAAAGACGAAAGTATACAGCGATGATGACATTATTAAATCGGCTTTACTGAATGGCGAGAAAAAAATAGGATACATTTCGCTTCCCGATTTTTATACCAGTTGGAATGACGATGGAGGGTTGGGATGCGCGAATGACCTAGCGAAAACACTCATAAAATTAAAGAAGGAAAGTATCGATGGCGTAATATTGGATTTGAGAGACAACGGGGGAGGATCGCTGAAAGAAGCAATTGATCTTGCTGGAATCTTCATTGATTATGGACCCGTTTTGGTCGCGACTGGAGAAGAGAAACCATTCACATACAAAGATTTCAATCGAGGGTCCATCTATAAAGGTCCAATGATCGTTTTAATTAATGAAAATTCAGCTTCTGCCTCAGAAGTTGTTGCAGCAACCCTTCAGGACTATAACAGAGCGGTTATCGTTGGTCAACCGTCATTTGGCAAAGCGACAGGTCAAGCCGTGTTTCCACTGGCTCGAGATAATAATATGCCTGGAATCGAGATGGGAGGGAAATGGGGATTTGTCAAAGTGACTGGAATGGGATTGTATCGAATCGATTTAAGAACAAACCAAGTCAACGGTGTTGTTCCAGACATAAATTTGGAGGTGCCGTATGATTACGATCCCTTCCGAGAAGAGGATTATCCAAATGTTTTAAATTTGGACTCAATTGAAAAGAAGATGTATTACACCGCATTGCCTGAAATGGATTTAGCGAGTATCGAATCGAGAAGTAAGGAACGACAGCTTAGTGCAGATCTTTTTATTAAAGTGAAGTCTTTCGGTGAGCAGATTGACGCTTTGTACGACAGCGTTGATTACGAATCTATGGGTTTGACGGAAAGCTTAGCGCTTAGCAAAAAAGTGGATGCACTTGAATCAGAACTTGAAAAGGTGTATGAAGAGGCCAGCAGTGATTTTAAATCTCAATCTGTGCAGTATGATGAGGAAGTGTATAAGATGAGTGAATACTTAAATAGGTACAAAGAAGCATTCCACGAAGAGATTGATTCTGATCCAGAATTGTCCGAAGCGTACACGATAATGCTCGAATTAATAAACAAGTAAATTAAGAGGCGTTTGGGTAGATAACGTCAAAAAACAAATAAATATGAGAAAACTAATACTATTATCATTCCTTTTTATTGGAGGACTTGCAGTGGCTCAAAGTACTGAAAATGCTGGGCTTTACATGAATTATTTTTCTGCAGAATCAGATATTATTCAAAAGGACATGTGGGATTATACAAGATCCGTATCCCATGGAAAGAGCGCAAGAAAAGTAGAGAAAAGAAGAGCTGAATTAATTGCGTCTTCAAATACTGCTTTGGGAAAAGCGAGAAGAGCAAAGGATTTTGAAGGAGATGCCTCTTACAAAGATGCTGTCGTTAATTTCTTGAATATTGTGAATATTGTTTTGAAGGAAGATTACGCAAAAATCGTTGACATGGAAGAAGTTTCTGAGCAATCTTATGATGCAATGGAAGCGTACATGATGGCGAGAGAATTAGCGAATGATAAGCAAGCAGAAGCGGGTAATGACCTCTCTGCGGCTCAGAAGGTATTTGCAGACGCTCATGATATTGAAATTGTTGCGTCTGACGATCCGATGAATGAAAAAATGGAAATCGCAGGAAAGGTATACGACCATTATAATGAAGTATTTCTGATTTTCTTCAAAAGTAACAAGCAAGAAATTTATTTGATAGATGCAATGGGAAGTAAGGATTTAAGCGCAATTGAACAAAACAAAGAAGCGCTTACTTCAACTACAGAAGAAGGATTTGGAAAACTGAAAGAAGTGAACCCGTACAAAGGAGACAATACAATGGTAGATGCTACTGAAGCGCTGTTCAAATTTTACGAAAAAGAAGTTGAAGACACCCAATTGGCAGTAGATTACTTTTTGAAGTCAGAAAACTTCATGAAAATAAAAGAAGGGTTTGATCAAATCAAGGAGAAAAACAGAACGCAAGAAAACGTTGATGAATTCAATAATGCCGTAATTGAAATGAATGCTGCAGTTGAAGCATACAACAAAGAGAACGAAATAAACAATAAGACTAGAGGAAGACTAATTGACGATTGGAACGCTGCGGCAGATAAATTTACAAACAAGCATGTTCCCAAAGGGAAATAAGAGCATCTTATAAGAAGTTATTAAGCCCACTTGTCTCGGTTCATCCAGATGAGTGGGTTTTTAATTTTACAATTGGTACAATCCATTCTTTAGTGCATAAGCCAATATTCCAACTGCGTTTTTAGCGCCCGTTTTTTTGTTGATTCTCAAGCGATGGTTTTGAACCGTTCGTACACTGATCGAAAGTGCTTGGCCAATTTCAAAATTGGTTTTTTCCCCGCAGATTAAGTGAATGATTTCTATTTCACGATTGGACATAGGATCAGAAGATTTATGCATTGATATTGTTCGCTTCGCAATCAGTTCTGCAAGCAAAACCCTAGAAACCTTATCATGAAAAAAGAAGCCTTGCTGATACACAGAGCGAATGGCATCCAAAATTGTTTCATAGTCGAAATCCTTAGACAAATACCCTCTAGCGCCAAGTTGCATGTATTTTCGAATATACAGGTCGCTGTAGTCGCTGCTCAATATTAATATATGAATCCCCGGATAATGTTCCCGGACATACTGCAAGGTTTGAGTTCCGTCCATGATGGGCATATTGAGATCTAGCAGAAGAACATCAACCCGGTGAATTTTAAGTTTTTCAATGACTTCCAATCCATTTCCGGCACCGAATATTATTCGCATGTCATCCAAACCATTTATGGCTTGAGTGAATACACTTCGAAAGACCAAGTGGTCTTCGGCAATAGCAACTTTAATAGTTCTGATAGTTCGTAGTATTAATGGTATTCTAATATAGAATGATAATTAACAGAGATGCAAATTATTGTGTGGGAATTCACAGAATCCAACTGCAAATAAGTAGTTATACTCGGTTTGAGTAACTGTTTTCTTTTTTATTAAAGCTGTTCAATATCCAAGAGCCCCGTTTTCATAGCGTAGGTTAAAAGCCCAACACCATTTTTTGCCCCTATTTTTCTCATGATATGCAGGCGGTGGTTTTCTACGGTTCTTAAACTTATTTTAAGCGCTAGAGCGATCTCAGAACTTGTTTTCTGCTTGCATATAAATTGCACAATTTGAATTTCCCGCTCTGATAACGGATTGTCCAATAATATTTTCCGTGTCATTTTTAGAATG
This sequence comes from Crocinitomicaceae bacterium, assembly GCA_047630755.1. GTDB lineage: Bacteria > Bacteroidota > Bacteroidia > Flavobacteriales_D > Crocinitomicaceae > UBA4466. Next base: position 83,628 of record JBLHYG010000018.1, read on the forward strand.
TCTTTTAACAAATCACGCGTCACGATTCTATTGAAATGAAACCCATTTGTATGCACATCATTAATGGCCAAAAGGAGTTCTGAATATTCACATCCCTTCGAAAGAAAGGCATTTGCACCCATGCCAATGTATTTTCGCACGTGTTCTTCAGTATCGTGCATGCTTAGAATTACAATCCCAGGCCTCAAGTCTTCTTCTAATGAACTCAAAACCTTGATCGTTTCTCGACCATCCATTATTGGCATGTTCAAATCAAGAATGATGATATCAATCCGTTTTTTGCGCATCAATTCCAACAACTCGCTGCCATTGGAAGCCTGAAAGACAGCTTCAACATTGTCTTCTCCAACAAGTAACTTACTCATTGTTTCTCGCAAAATATCATGGTCTTCCGCTATTGCTACTATCATTTTTATTCGTGTTCGGTATCTACATTCTAATATACAACGTTGTGTGAACAATCTGTGCATCCAAAGAGCAAATTGAAAGGAATTGTGTAAAAAATGAGTAGAATTACTCATAAAACTAAAGGTGTTTTGGAAATTGAATTTTCAATTGTTGAATTATTTTGAGGTAACTTGCATTGCTGAAACATTGAAAATGGCACGTTCAGTAGGAAGTAACCAAATCGTTAGTACTTTTTACTCATTTTTGTGAAATGATTAATGGGTACATGTATCATATCGATATATCCGTATAAGCCGCAATTGTTCTACGTATAACTACGTAGTATTGATTTAGTGCTCTTTTTAAATTACTACTTAATTAACTGATATTCAACACCTTGTTTGTTTATTATTTTAAAGTGTAGATTTGTGGTTTCGAAACTTTATTCGAACACAATTGTAGCTTAGTTGCTATTAACTAAAAAAATCTAAAATTATGTCATTTAACGGAACAGAAGGAGAATTTATACCAATGAGCGAAGCATCTGAATTAACGAAGGCTTGGCGAGACGGAGATAATGGGCCAATAAAAGGGGGGTTCTTAGGAAAAGATAAATTAAACAAATTATTAGCTCAGCCAGGCGCAATGGGTATTAGAATTTATTTTGGACAAGATCCAACTAATGGTGAAAAAACTGTAGCTTTGGTAGCCGCAGGTGAAGATGAGAACGATATGTTAGATTTAATTTTAGATACAATAGTTCCATGCCCATCTATTTGTGGAGGTAAAAATGGAATGAACAGTGATCAGTAGATGAGTTATGAAGTGTTTATGTGGATAGTTAATTTTGGAATTATTTTTGATTTTCTTCCACTTGTGACACTTTTAATAGTTTTAAATAAGGTTCATCGCGAAATGCGTTGGGCCTTATTTTTTATAATTATTTCTTGGATAATTTCAGACTGTTTAAGTATAGTATTAGGAACTTATTCAATAAACAATATTATTGTTCATAATATCTTTAACATTTCATCAACATGTCTATACCTATTATTGTTCTATTTTCTTGAAAAGAGTAGATTATTTGGATTAGTGCTTCTTGGAATTGGTATTGTGTATGTTTTCTTTTCTATTTCGTTCATTACTATGAGTGAGTCCTGGTTTCTACCAGTTCCGATAATTGAAATATTTACTGGTATAATTCCATTAGTATTGTCGTTATTATTTTTCTATACTCTCTTTAAGTCATTGAGGGTTGTAAATCTATTGCAATATCCTTATTATTGGATTAATACAGCCATTATACTGCATTTTGGAGTGACATTTTTCACTTATATTTTTTTGGAAGTATTTTATTTAGACATTGAACTCTCAATGTATTTATGGCTGATTATAATTATTTCAAACATAGTTTATAATATTCTATTTACTCGAGGTTTATGGTTAATGAAACGAACATAGTATTACTAGTAGTAGCTGGAAGTTTTGTAGTAGTTTTACTAATCGCGACTATCGTTGTCTTTACGGCTACTTACAATAAGTTATTGTTCAGTAAGGAAAATGAGTTAAATCTTACCATTAAAAAGCAACAAGTTGAACTTCTCAAAGCCACAATCGACACGCAAGAAGCCGAACGCGAAAAAATAGCACTCAATCTCCACGATGAAGTAGGCCCCTTACTTTCCTCGGTTAAATTTAAATTGGCGAAATACAAACGGGATTTTAATGCTGGAAAATTGACTGAAGATTCATTTTCTGATGACAGTGCTTTTATCGATACAATAATTCAAAATGTTCGTGGTGTCAGTCATGATTTGTCGCCACAACACGTTGTTAAATTTGGTTTGGCCAAGGCAATAGAAACCTTTACTGCAGGAATTGATAGTGTTCATTGCATGGTGGTGTCTGAATTGGACGACGAGAAAATGCTTTCCAAAACAATGAGTCGTAATTTGTATTGCATAATATTAGAACTCGTGAATAATTCCATTAAACACGATACGCCAACTTGGTTTGAAATTGAATTCTTTATTGAGGACGATTTAATTAAGATTCGAATTAATCATGATGGTGAGGGATTAACCACCGAAAGCTTTGATACATTTGAAGCGGGATCGACAGGGCTTGGCTTATCTTCTGTTAAATCGCGAATGGTTCTTCTCAATGGAACACTCAGTTTTAGTAAGGTCAACGAAATGTCAAATACAGAAATAGTTGTACCTTTCGCCTGATGAAAAAACCGATTAGAATTGCTATTGCTGAGGATCATGAATTGGTTCGACAGGGGATGGTAGCTCTATTGAAAGAAGAGAAAGATATAAATCTTGTTTTCGATGTCGGTAACGGTTCAACGCTGCTACAAAAGCTCAAAAAAAACAAGGTAGACATTGTATTGCTTGATCTTGAGATGCCTGTTGTTAATGGACATCAAGCACTTAAGATAATTACGGAGAGACATACGAACGTCCATGTGATTATTATTAGCATGCATTATTCCGATCCATTTATATCTGAATGCATTACAATGGGCGCCAAAGGATTCTTGCCTAAAAATTGCGACTTCGAAACAGTCGTTGATGCCATATTTGCCGTTCAAGAACAGGGCTATTATTTCGACGATAAAATCTCTCGATCGCTCCTAAAAAAATTGGTAAAGGATAAAGACCAAGCCACTTCCATGTTAGGTGATCCACTCACTTCAAGAGAGCATCAAATTTTAGAGTTAATTTGCAACGGTAAAACGAATAAAAAAATTGCAGAATTACTAAGCATAAGTATCCGTACAGTTGAATCGCACCGAAAGAGCATCTCTGATAAAACGAACTCGCACAATATAGCTGGACTGGTGTTGTACGCCGTTAAGAATGGCTTGTATAATTTGTAATAATACCAGTTATTCAACTGGATTGATCTGTAAGGGATTGAACATTACGAGCGAGAAATCTTTGTATTAGAAAGTCGTTGGCTTTTGAGACCATCTACCAAAATCATCATTTTTTCAATTGTTACATGCTCCATAACTACAATCTTGTACCAAAGTGGATTTGAATGATTGTCGGGCACCAAACCGAATTTGGCTGCAATTTCTGCCGTTATATAGTTACTCTTAATCGTAATTAAATTCGACGCGGGTTGTCGGTAAAACTCAATTTCAAGATCTGTCAATTGCTTGCACATCCATTCTGTGCGTTTTTGCAGGATAAACACTTTCTCCTTCCAACCGAAAGGGCCGTTTGTTACCAAAATCATCCAAACAGCAATTGCATTGGCGCCAGACCGACTTCCAATTAAAGTGCAATCTTCGCCCTCAACATAACTTGCTTTTTCCGTGTTTGCGTATTTTAGCAACCCTTTTCGGACAATAAAGATCCCCGTTCCGTAAGGTGCTTGAGCCATTTTGTGAGCATCCAGAGTGAATGATGAAATATGTGGGTTTTCAAAGGTCAACGCGCTATCGTCTTGAGAAAATGGATAGTAAAACCCACCATAAGCGCCATCGATGTGTAATTTGAAGTTGCAGTTGTTGTCTTTTAAAACATCAATATACAAGTCGACATCATCAACAGAACCAAACATCGTTGTCATCATATTTGCAACAACTATAAAGTACTTTTTACCTTCCTTTTGCGCTTTGGCAACAACCTCATCGAGTGACTTTTTTAGAATTGAACGCTTGTCTAAATCCACGCCAACATTATAAATATCCAATAGGAATACATTGCTCGCCTTGTCCATAGAGTAGTGGCTATCTTCACTACAAAGAATACAAATTTCAGAAACATCAGCGGATTCTTCAACCATGAAATAATTTCTATAAATCCAAATGGCTTGCATGTTCGCTTCAGTTCCTCCAGAAGCTACATATCCATCTTGTTCATTTGGTTTCCCTTTGAGGATATCAACGGCACAAATTTCAATTAATTCTTTTTCAATGGCTTGTGTCCCGCTAAAAAAGGATTCAGAATGACCAACGGTATGGCATCCGATGTGATTTGGATTTTTAATCAGCGTAGAAATAAATGGAGCATCTTTTATAAATGAAGCGTCTTGATTAAACACTTTATCATCCAGAAAAGAGGCTGGAACTCCTAAAATATTTTGATCGATATAGTCAACATTGTTTTTCAGAGCGCCAAAAACGGTCGCTTTAATCTCTTCTTGTGATTTCTTTTTCCAAATTGTAGTCATCTTGTTTAATTTTAAAACATCTTACAAAGGTTGATTAAAATGATCGTTACATCTATGACGCTTGACCTTTTCTATGTGCAAAATTATCGCTAATAAAGACTACATTTACTATTCATGAGATTTCTCTTTGCCATATCGCTTCTACTCGCGTTTAGTTCATGTTCTGATTTGAATAAATCGAAGCAACTTGAACGTTTAGAGAAGATGAATAAAATTGTAGAAAATTCGTCTGTGCTTTTGGATGATAACAAGATTGAAAATGCATCTGAAATGTTATCGATTTCAACGGAGTATGTCAATAGAATTAAAGGCCTCGAGGATGATACCATTCAACTGGAAGTGGCCTACAAACTAGATCGATTCAAAAGAATGCACGACAACCTTGCTCCAGCTTTGGCTCAATATGAACGTTTGTCAGCAGCTGTTCTTGCGGAAAAGGAAGCATTGAAAAAACTAAAAGGAGACATTGATCAAGCCAGCGGTAAACGCCATAAATACGATGAGTACCTTTCCTTCGAAGAGAAAAAAGTAACGGAATTGGAAACGGGTATTGCATTGTATGTCGAACGCAAGGAATTAATTGTGATAACTTATGATGAATTACACAATGAAATTAATGAAATGCTCGTTGAACGTTTTAACGCAGATGAGGTACAATAATTGATAGAAAGAACATTGATGAAGAATATAATTTTTGCCATTTTAATCGTCCTAAGTCCACTAGTTGGATCCGCGCAAGAGTCGGATCAGCAATTGGCGCAACATTATTTCGGTAATGAGGAATACGATAAGGCCGCTGTTTATTACGAAAGGCTGTATGATAAAGACCACTCCAAGTTCTATTTCAATCGCTTGATAAAGTGTATTGAAGAGACGGGGGAAACCAAAGAAGTGGAGAAATTATTGAAGCGTCAGATCTCTCATTTTAAATTGGATCAGGAGTATGAAATCCAGTTGGCGAAATTTTATGAGGCCAATGAAGAAAGTGGAAAAGCAGATAAAATCTACGAGGATTTAATCACTAAAATGCAAGCTCAATCCAGAGATGTTATTGGTCTTTACAACGCATTCAAAGCCCAAGGTAAGAATGAAATGGCATTCAGAACTTTGGAGAAAGGACGTAAATTATTAAAGAATTCATACCCGCTTAACTTTCAATTTGCTGAGTATTATGGATCACTGGGTGACACTGAAAAAATGATGGGGGAGTACCTCGATTTGATCGAATATCATTCATCTTACCAGACAACTTTAAAGCGAATTTTGGTCAACCAGATTGATTTTACGGAAGATGAATCTGAAGAATATGAAATCTTGAAACGTGCTTTAATCGAGAGAACGCAGCAAAATCCGGGTGATTTAATTTATTCTGAATTGTTGACATGGTTGTTCATCCAACGTCAGAACTTTAGTGCCGCGCTTATCCATGTTAAAGCTGTAGACAAAAGAACGGATGCCAATGGAAGACTGGTTTATGACCTTGGTACTATTTGCATTGAGAATAAGGATTATAGCACGGCAAGAAAAGCATTTAAGTACGTAGTTGATATGGGCGACAAAGCTTCCATGTATTTGCAAGCGTACAATTCTTTATTGAACGTCAAGTTTTTGGAGGCAACGACGCAACGTAATTTTACACAGGTAGAATTAAATCAAACCATTGCCGATTACGATGCCGCTTTGCTTGAGTTCGGGAAAAGACGGTCTACCTTCTCACTGATGATGGAGAAAGCACATATTCAAGCTTTCTATGCCAATGACGGCGAAGGAGCGATTGCAGGATTGAATGAATTGCTTGAAATCCCTGGATTAACGGACATGCAAAAGGCCGAAGCAAAATTGGCTTTGGGTGATATTCATGTGCTTCATGGCGATGTTTGGGAAGCGTCTCTTCTTTATATGCAAATTGATAAGCAATTCAAATACGAACCGATTGGCCACGAAGCGAAATTTAAGAATGCGCGAATCTTCTATTACGACGGTGAGTTTGAATTTGCTCAATCGCAATTGGATGTTCTGAAAAGATCTACTTCGAAATTAATTGCGAATGATGCGATTAACTTGTCCTTATTGATTCTCGAAAATTACGGAATGGACAGCAATTATATCGCGATGAATTGGTTCGCGAACGCCGATCTTTTGATTGAACAACACCGCTATCCAGAGGCATTTGTCTTGTTTGATAGTATTATTAGCGAATACCCTGCAACAGGTTTAGGCGATGATATTCAAATGAAAAAAGCACGTTCAATGGAGCTTCAAGGTAAGTGGAGTGAGGCGATTCAAGAACTGGAAGAGTTGATTGAGTTCTATGGCGATGATATTCTTGCAGACGACGCTTTATTTAAATTAGGTGATATCTATGAAAATCATTTGATGGACAATGCCAAAGCGGCAGAGTATTACCGGAAAATTTTGTTCGATCATAAAGGAAGTTTGTATTCTGAGGAATCCCGAAAGCGTTTTCAAAAGCTTAAAAAGAGCCTTCCAAAGGAAGTAGAAGTCAATTAGATTCATTATTTCAATGAATTTTATTGACGCTGTATGTCCCTAGATGATGCCTTCTAGTGTTATTAATTTCAAGTTTTACGCATTAATTGTCACATTTTTAACAAAACGAGACAACCCTTTGACCTATTTTTCACGTTGTTGTATTGTTACTTATACTAATTAAGACATAACTACATAATGACGTACATATTTAAGACTTTGGTCTTTTTGTGTCTAAGCTTTTCTGCTTTTTCGCAAAACAACCTAAATGGAACGTATCAATTGATGACTTCCAATCCGAAAGCTCAAGAAGTTTTCTCATCAGAACTCTTAATACTTATTGAGAATGAACGCTTAAACAATAGTGTAGCTATTGTTAAAATTGGTGATTTCACATGGGTTCGAATTCTTTCACTTGCAACTATAAGTGATCCTAATTTCACTCCTCTTTCGGACGAAATTATTTTCATTGATCCGAACGATGTGACTATCAGAACAACAATTTCTAACGAATCAAACAACTAAGAAGATGAAATTAGAATTGAACAAAATAGTTGGATTGATACTAATGGTAGTATTAATGTCACAGAATGCGCATGCGCAACCACCAAACGATTTCTGTTCGGGTGCATTAGCGACAAGTGCAGATGGAACGTGTTATGGTCCCGGACTTCCGGAAACAACAACGGTTGGAGCTGGCGATGATTGGGTGGGAACTCTTGGATGCGCTGGAAATAATGGTGAAGTTTGGTTTTCTTTTGTAGCTACAACTTCTCAATTGGATATAAACATTACTTCAGGTACGCTAGGAGGGAATATTGAATTCGTACTGGTACAATCTCTTACGCCTCCTTGTGGGGGATTGAGCCTAGGAGGTGGTGGAGGAACGGCATGTGGCGGTTCACCATTGACTTCGACTTTTAATGGTTTGCAGATTGGATCAACATATTATTATACAATTAGCAGTACGGGCGCTGATGGAACATTTACTTCTTGTTTAACAAGTTCAGTTCCAACACCAGTTGCTGGGCAAGACTGCATTGCAGGAGCTATTTTGTGTGACGCTTCTGGATTTACTCAAGGAACATCAAGTGCTGGATTTGGAAATCAAGAAGTTACTACGGCAACTTCATGTTGGGGCTCTGGAGGTGAACGTCAGTCGAAGTGGTTTAAGTTCACTATTGGTTGTTCAGGAACGTTAGAGTTTATGATTACGCCAAATACAAATAGCAATGACTACGATTGGGGACTTTGGGATATAACTTCGGATGTCACTTGTGCATCTAAAGGAAGTACAATTGCCTGCGACTGGAGTGGGTGTCCTGGAGCAACAGGATTGAGTAGTTGTCCTGCATCAGAAACGGGAGCCAACAATACAAACGGAAATGGACCGGGCGGTTGTGGTGGAACTTATCAAGCTGTAAACGCTCCGATTAATGTTACAGCAGGAAATACGTATGCTTTGTTAGTAGACAACTTTACAACGTCGAATTCTGGTTTTTCACTTGCTTTTGGAGGAGCATGTGGGGGAGGAACAGCGGTTATTGGTCCAGATGCAAATTTCACGGGTTCTTTGGATGTGTCATGTTTGGTTTTTACTGCAATTAAGACTTGTCCTACTGCCAATTCTACTTATTTGTGGAATTACGGTGATGGAACGACTTCTACAGCTGAGAATGGTTCTCATACATATTCTACGAATGGAACATATACGGTATCGTATTCTGTTACTGATGCATTGGGCTGTGTAACCACATCCTCGCAAACGATTGATGTTGGGTGCCTTTTACCTGTTGAATTGAGTGAATTTAATGCAACATCTATTGAGGACGAATATATTTCTGTAGACTGGACAACGATTACTGAAGACGATAATGATTTCTTTACAGTTGAAAGAAGTAAAGACGGAGTTCTTTTTGAGGAGGTTAATACTGTTGAGGGGGCAGGAACAACAATTGAAATGCAAGAATACAATTCGATTGATAGAAACCCTTTCTCGGGAACATCTTATTACCGATTAAAACAAACAGATTTTGATGGTAAATTCAGTTACTCCGACGTTAAAGCGGTCTTCATCCGGTCTTCATTTAGTGATGTATCGATCTTTCCAAATCCTGTTGAAGGAAAAAGTAAAGTAACTTTTGACCTTGGTACTAAGGAAGAAATAAACGTGTCTGTAACGGATCTTTCAGGTAAAGTTTTACTTTCAAAAAATTATAATTCTGTTGAGGGATCAAACGTGATTGATTTAGAAACGGAAAGTTTAAAATCAGGACTTTACTTGTTGACATTGAATAATGGTATTGAATTTAGCACGATTCGATTTGTTGTTAAGTAGTAATTCATTCAAATAGCTTTAAATACCAGTGATGCTTATTCACTGGTATTTTTTTTGATTTAACATTTGTTTACAGCTTTCTAGTAAGGATGTTTTTACATTGTCGAACTAAAAGAAAAACTGTTTTATGAAAAAGCTCATATTTTTATTTGTTGTTGGAATTTCTTTGGCATCATGTGCGCAATCAACTCCAGATTCAGAAGGCTCTTTAACGAAAGATGCGAACCCTAAAAATTTAGATTCACTTCAAGTCGCTTATTTTGCAAGTGGTTGTTTCTGGTGTGTTGAAGCCGTGTATGAATCTGTTGAGGGTGTTCAGGAAGCCGTTTCGGGTTATTCTGGAGGTGTGATTAAGAACCCAACGTATGAGCAAATCTGTACAGGGCGATTGGAACATGCAGAAGCTGTGAAAGTCTATTACGATTCATCAATAGTGAGTTATTCGACATTGGTGGACGTGTTCTTTAATTCCCATGATCCTTCTACTCGAAATGCGCAAGGCCCAGACCGTGGTCCTCAATACCGGTCAATTGCTTTTTATGCGAATGACGCGGAGAAGACAATAATTGATGCTAAAATTTCAGCCCATAAAAAAGCGAAAACGCATAGTTCTATCACCACTGAGGTCAAGAAATTTGATGTGTTTTATGATGCAGAAGATTACCATCAAGATTACGAGCGCTTGCACCCAGATCAAGGATACATTCAAGGCGTCTCTGTTCCAAGGCTAAATAAGTTCAAGAAGAAAATGCCGGAAGTGTTGAAGAGTTCTGAAAAGCATTGATTTGAAGGAATAATCCAACAATCGTATAATCACACGATCGATTTTTCATGATTTATCTCATATTTACTTTCACACTGTTGACTTAATTTTATAGTGAACTATAAATAGTACACCATGAGAGTTGAAGATATAATGAGTGCCCCCGTAATGATTACACAGCGTAATGTGAAGGTTGAATACCTTAAAGACATGTTTACTCGAAAAGGGCTGGGTGCAGTTCCTGTCTTGGAAGAAGATGGAACAATATCAGGAATTGTTTCTGCGAGTGACGTGGTTAAATGTCATGATGAAAGCTTAACCGTTCAAGATATAATGACGGATCGGGTACACATTGTTTTAAAAAATAACCGTGTAAAAGATGCCGCTAGAATAATGTCTAAAAATGATGTGCACCACCTCGTTGTCATGGAAGACGGAAATGTTGTAGGAATGTTAAGCGCAATGGATATCGTTAAGGTTTACGGAGAGGAATAAACAAAAAAAAGTCCCAGTCAAATAGGTTTTCGAATAGGGTTTTTTTTAGTTAGTTTCTCAATCTAATGAGAGTTTAGTTAAAAGGTAGACTCAATGAGTTTATTGACGTTAATTTAATGAATTACTATCCTAATTGTTAAGATTGCAATTCTTGATGGAGAAATCAGTAGGAGTTTTATTGCTTAAACCATTCCAGTGCGCTTACTAGTTATCTGTTGTGTCTAACAATGAAATCATAGATGTTTGTTATTACTGTTTCTGAGTTTTCATTCTTTGCAACATCATTCCAAGTTATTGTTTCATCTCCAATGCATTTTTGGTATAGAAAATTGGATAATGCTGTTTTGTAATATGGTGTGAGTGCTCCCGTGTGAGAACCAGTTGAAGTAAATATTTTTTTTGAAATATTTAATTCAATTGCTAGACTTTCCAAATATGTTCCAAACCCTTGATTTTTATAGTCGGCATACTTGATCTCATACTCTTCAACTCTTTTTTCATTAGCCTTCAAATGCTCGATTAAAAACATCTTTAGGATTTTGGGAGGGATTAAGTTTTCGATCTCTTTTGAAATCGTATTTTGATACCTGAAGTTTAAGCCATCATCGTATTTCTCTAGTTGTTTATGCTTGGCATCCTTATTAGGTCCGTCTTTATCTGATAGAAGAAAAATTTTGTTTGTTAGAAAAAAGGATTTAATATTTTCTGATTCACTCTCCTTGTCAAAGTCATAATGAACGAGATTATTTCCAGCATATTCTAAGAAAACATAATTATAGCCTTCCGTAAACTCTAATTTTAATTTTTCTCTCATTAGAACTTTTAATAGCCCATTTATGAAAAGTCGATCAGAAATTCCTTCAACCCAAACTGAACAGTTTGACATTAATACCGAACTATTTGTGACGCCTAGCTCATTTAAGATGTTACTGTTCGCAGATAGCGTATTTCTTATAATTGAATTTTCTCCTTTATTTGAAAATGTATAGAACGAAACACCTCCATTATTAATTCCTACATCTAGTAAATGATTGCTATGAGTTACAATGAAGAACTTTAATTTTTTCTTTTTGATTGTCTTATTGGTTAACAATGTTTGAATAAAAAGGGATTGCATTCCAGGATGCATATATAATTCAGGCTCCTCTATAAATATCCATGTTTCAGGTTCACAAATAAATATTGGATATAATAAAATTAGTAGGTTTTGTATTCCATCTCCAAGATCATGTAATAATCTATCTTCATCTCCTTCAATTAATAATCGAATCGTTTTTTTATCTATATCTGCTACAAGATCGACACTCTTGCCTTCAAAAAATGTAATAGAAATGAATTCTTCAAAAGCATCAATTTTTTTTCTTTCCTTTTTTTCGCTGTTTCGTAATTTTAGGATTTTATCGTAATAATCTAATCCATCATAGATCTTTAATTCCTCGGATTCGGAGATGTAGTACTTTCTCTTTAGATCATCCTTAAGCATTGTTTGATAATTGTTTGAACTATTTCCAGTAATGTTTCTGGCCATTCTTAATGAAGGAATGTAGATTTTGGATGGAGTTAATTTTCTTAACTCCAGAATTTCCATTTTTTCAACAGCAACTTTCATTTTAAATAGATCAATAAAGATATATTCGAACTTTTCATTATTTGGAAATAATATTTTTGTTAGTTCGAGGTGATAGTTTAAGACGTTACTAAGGGCAATAATTGAATCTTGAAACGCAAGGTTATAGGCTTCATCCGATATTTCCTTTACTGATCGAATTAAATTAGTACATTTTACTTTTAATAAATCTATATTGAAGTTTACATCTCTATTTTTATTTGTAAGGAGTAATTCAAGTTCTATTAATTTGGCAGTTGGGGTTACTCGATAAGAGCTGGCTTGCTCTTTAGTCCAAAGGTCTCTGTCAATTAAGTTGGGGTGATTCTTTTTGAGATTGGTATTTATCTTCTTGTATATTTCCTCAATTTCTTGAACTCCTTGAAGGATTAAACTATCTACTAACCAATGCCTTTTCTTTTGCATTAGCTGTCTTAAAAATCTGGATTTACGAGAATTGTTTTTCCCTAAGAAAAGATTTACTTCTGAGATACTTGGTACTTTGATTAGAGTTTCATTCTTTTCATTATAAAATTCTTGATATCCTCCATTTTCACCGAACCATAAATCTTTTTTTTCTGTTTCCATTTTTTCTTTTTAGACTCTTCTAATTTAAGAAGGTTATCACTATTTAGCAATTAGTACAAGTGTTTATATCGTGATGCTTGTTTAAAAGGAATCGCAGAGACACGAAGGGTGCTGTTGTATGTCAGTAGTTGGTGTAATTCTGGGTGGTTAGATAATCCCCACTCGTACAACTTCAGTACGTCGTTATTTACGATTGCCGGCTGGCAACTTGCGTTCCTGCGGTTTTGATATCACATCCTCCTATTCGCCAGTAGTGGCGGCGGCTCACCATTAAACGGATTCCACCGACTAATACTTTTTGCATTCATGCCCGAAGCGCGCATAATCGCCCGATCTCCATACCGGTTTCGAATATGATCCATCGCTTTGTACAAGTCAAGAATAATTGGGTCTTCGAAAAGGCTAATTTGATGTGCTCCTTCGACTAAATGACTAAAGCGAACACCGATCAAGCGAACCAGTACGCGGCGGCTGTATAATTTTCGATAGAGTTCTAAAACCATTGGAATAATGGTGTGGTCCGAAGCGCTGTATGGAATTTTCTTTTGAAGCGTATACGTTTGGAAATCCGAATAGCGAATTTTCACTGTTATGCACGCTGTCAATTTGTTTCCCCTTCGCAATTGAAAGACGAGGTTTTCAGCCATAGCCGTCATAATTCCCTCGAGTTTTTTAACATCAATGGTGTCCTTGTCAAATGTGCGTTCTGTCGAAATTGATTTACGTTCATGATAGGGGATAACAGGAGAGTTGTCAATTCCGTTCGCTTTTTTCCAGATTGCAATTCCGCTTTTTCCGAACACATTTTCCATCAATTCAATTGGCATTTCTTGAATCGTCTCGATGCGTTTTACGCCCAAGTCGCACAAAGCACGATAGGTTTTATCGCCCACCATCGGAATCTTCTTCACAGACAAAGGCGCCAAAAAGAGCTTTTCCGTTCCAGAAATAATACTAATCTCATTGTTTGGTTTGGCCTCTCCTGTGGCAATTTTTGAAACCGTTTTGTTCATCGACAGCCCCAATGAAATTGGCAATCCACTTTCGCGAATAATTTTTGTACGAAGCTCCGAAGCTAGTTTCTGACACCCAAAGAAGCGATCCATTCCCGTTAGATCCATGTAGAATTCATCAATCGACGCTTTTTCATATAACGGAACTTCTTCTTTAATAATATCAGTCACTAGCTTCGAAAACTTGGTGTATGTGCCTGAATTCCCTCTTAAAATTACAGCTTCCGGACAAAGTTGTTTTGCCATCCGCATGGGCATTGCCGAGTGTATCCCAAACCGCCTCGCTTCATAACTACACGATGCTACCACCCCGCGATCCGAGGTTCCACCGATCAATACTGGTCGCCCGTTCAATCTACTGTCGATTAAACGTTCGCACGACACGAAAAATGTGTCCAGGTCCATATGCATTATTGATTTCATTGATCCGTGGTTCTGTTGATAGGATAGTTAAACTCTTCGATAGTTTTCCGCTTGGCGGTTGGAAGGTCAAAATTCGGTTTTATGTTCGTAATCGTTTTACGTTTTCGGTCGCAAGCTCCCTTTTAGATGTTAGATCGGTATAACAGCGCTACCGCTTGTTTTTCAAAAGCTAACGCTTTTTCTTGCCTTTTGGATCGTTCGTTGCACTCTCTTTTGGATAATAGATTTTAGAATCATCTTCGTTTTTTGTTGTATCATAATTTCTAATTTCTAATTTCTAATTTCTAATTTCTAATTTCTAACTTCTTCCTTCCCGCTTCCGAGTACCGAGGATCTTCAATTACGCCCATTTTCTTCATAAATTCTACTTCTATTGAAACACATTCATATTCGATAATGACAGTGCCATAAACTTGATAAATTCCTTTTCCCCTAAACGGAAACCGGTGTGCTATTTGAGGAAAGTGAACAGTGTCCAACCAGTGTCCATTTACATCTAAGAATGTTCCAAAATACATAGTGTCTCCATTCGATGTCGCTGTTTTTTTTGCGGTGATTAAATACCCTTTGATCCATACTTTTTTGTCTTTGTGATTTAATAATTCGTTTGCTGGAACAGCCAGGAAGTCCTCTTCTCGAAGCATTAATCGAAAAGCGCTGTGTAAGGGAAATCCCAACAATTCAATTTGATCGAAAGCATCTTCTTGCCACGTGTTTTCGAGTTCTGGAACGCTAAACGTTTTTGGTCGAACCCGAAACAAGTCAATATCCGATGCATCCTTTTTTATCGTTTTGCTTATTTTGAAATGTGCTTCCCAGAGTAACGCCCGCTTGTCTTTTCCCGTAAATCGAAAGGCGTCAATGCGAATTAACGTTGTGACCTGTTCCAAGGAAATACGAACCCGATCAATGAAATCATTGAAGTCGAGGAACGCGCCGTTTTGTTCTCGCTCAGCGGCAATTTTCCGTGATAATTTAACGTCAAATGATCGCAGTAAATGAAAGCCCAAATAGATTTCATTTCCCTTTAATGTCGTAAGCAGATCGCTGTTGTTTAAGCAAGGTGGATGAACAGTTCCCCCAAACAATTTCGTTTCTAAAACGTACAATTCTGTGCTGTAAAATCCGCCGTAGTTGTTAATTGTAGCGACCATAAACTCAAGTGGATAATACGCTTTGAGGTACAAACACTGATAACTTTCAACCGCATAAGAAGCCGAATGCCCTTTTGCAAAAGCATATCCAGCAAAGCTTTCCGTTTGCCGCCAAATTTCTGAGGTCAACTTAAGGGAATGCCCCTTTTCTTCGCAATTGGAAAAGAACTGCAGTTTTACCGCTTGAAATTCTTCTCTAGATCTAAATTTCCCCGACATTCCACGGCGCATTTTGTCCGCTTCGCCAAGTGTTAATCCAGCAAAGTAATGCGCCACTTTAATCACATCTTCTTGGTAGACCATCACACCGTACGTTTCAGGCATCAAACCCAATAAAATTGGATGTGCATCTTTCCGCCGCTCTGGGTTTCGATAACGGAGAATGTATTCCTGCATCATTCCCGATTTTGCCACTCCAGGGCGAATGACTGAACTCGCTGCGACAAGCCCGAGATAGTCATCCACCTGAAGTTTTGTAAGTAACATTCGCATGGCTGGCGATTCGACATAAAAACAGCCAATGGGTTTCGCGTCCATTAACAATTCCCGAACCCGAGCATCTTGTTTCAAAAGCGTCATGTTGTGAATGTCAACCTTGGGTTCGTTTGGCCTGTTGACTTCAATAATATCAAGCGTGTCTTTGATTTTACTTAAACCACGCTGACTTAAAATATCGAATTTGTGAAGTCCGACATCTTCGGCAATATGCATGTCAAATTGAATCGTTGGATATCCTTTTGGGGGCATAAACGTTGCTGTAAATGATTGAATTGGTTTTTCAGAAATGATAATCCCACAGGAATGCACACTTAAATTCCCTGGGAAACCATGAATGTAATGGCCGTATTTTAAGACCAATTCAGCCAGGTGGTTTTGCGGACGGCCGCCTTTTGAAAGGAGATCGATTTCTTCTTTTGGTAAGCCGAATACTTTTCCCAATTCGCGAACAACGCCGCGGTCTTTAAAAGTGTTATACGTCGCAACAAGCGCTACATTGTCAAAGCGTTCGAAAATATACCGCGTAACGTCATCGCGGTCTTTCCACGAAAAATCAATATCAAAATCAGGTGGGTTTTTACGGTACAGATTGATGAACCGCTCGAAATACAAATCCAATTCAATGGGGTCAACATCCGTGATTCGCAATAAATAAGCAACGATACTATTCGCGCCACTTCCTCGCCCGACGTAAAAATAACCCCGTGATCGTGCGTATTTAACAATGTCCCAATTCATTAAAAAATAGGAAACGAAATTCATTTTTTTGATCAGCCCTAGTTCTTTTTCAATTCGATCATACACTTCCTGATTCACGTTTGGATAGCGGTAAAACAAACCTTCTTGACAAAGCCGTTCAAGCAGTTCAATGTCTTCTTCGTCGCTCTTTAAGTACGTTTTTTGATTCTGATGTTCCGCCTCTTGAGAGAAATCAAAGTCAATTGTACATTGATCTAAGATGTCTTTTGTGTTGGCAATCACTTCAGGAAACTCTTCATAGATCACGTGAAGCTCTTTTACAGGCAACATTTGATGTTCGGGCCTTCCTTGTTCTGTGTCTGAAAGTTTGCTCAGTAAAACATTTTTGTCGATGGCGCGAAGCAAGCGGTGCGCATTAAAATCCTTCTTGTTTCGAAACGTCGCGGTTTGTAGAATTACAGCTTTGGACGTGTCGATCTTTTTCAAGCGAACGTACGGAATGTCTTCTGGGGTTATTCCAATGTATTCATCCGTTTTTAGTGTTCGTTCTCTCTTTTTATCGAATGGATAAATGACAAATACGGCCTTCAATACTGGCGCTTGATAGGGAACTTCGAGTTTATCGTGCAAGATTTCCGTGAGGTAGTAGTTTATGTTTTTAAATCCATGATTGTTTTTTGCGATAAGAACAAATTGTTGCTGTACACCGTTTCTAAAATCAACACCTAAGATTGGTTTTATTCCAAAGCGAGAAGCTTCACGAATGCATTCGAGACAGGCGGAAGTGGTGTTGATATCTGTAATTGCTATTGTTGAGCAACCCTTTTCTTTTGCTAGTTCTAACAAAATTTCAGGTGATACAACCCCATACCGCAAACTATAGTAAGTGTGCGCGTTTAAGTACATTAAAAAATGAAATTATTCTGAGGTTGAGCGGTAAAACTATTAAATTTTAATCACAAAATGATTAAATATTAATCAAATAGTTATTCACAAATTGGATTCTCGATATGAACAGGATTTGAACAAACACTTCTAATGCGGTAAAGTGGTGGGAAACATTAATCGATAGCAAAGAATTTTGTGATTCCAGTCGCAAGTTGGTCAAGATTCACCTTCTCAATGGGATGCTCGAAATCGGGAAAAAGAAGCAGCTTTGCGTTTGGTAATTGTCCCAATACGGATTCTGTTTCTTCCCGAGAAACCATTTGATCTTTTTCGCCGAGCGTTAAAAGAACTTCAGATTTTACTTTGGAATAAAGCGCTTGGTTAAGCGGTGGGTTTTCTCCCATCCCCGACATCATATCAGCCGTTTTAAGCATGTTTGATTTCCAATCATTTGGTGCATGAATCTTAGATAAATGCGCTGCAAAACGCGGGACTTTTTCTTCAATAATCGATGGGTTCAACATTCGAACTTCTTTCGCAGCACCTTCCGGATTCCATTTGAATTTTGTCCCCAAGGTCATTATTTTTCCAAGCGATTCAGGTTGATTGGCTTCCAGGTACAAAGCAACATATCCTCCCATACTATAGCCAAAGATGTTAGGTTTCGTCAATCCGTTTGTAGCGATAAATTCTTTCAGGTTTTCAGAAAAACGATGGATACTTAGACCACCGTCTGTTGATCGATCACCGTGCCCTTCGAAATTAAAAGAGTGGATGTTAAAATCGTTTTCCAATTTAGATTTTAGAGGATCAAGCTGCAATTTTGAACCTAACGCTCCATGGAGTAAAATCAAATCTTGTTTCATTCAGTACTATTCGTTTACAAGTAATGTTGTCGTTTTCTGAATCCCATCTTTAGTAAAATACGATAGAAAATAAACACCCTTCGCAGTTGTCATAAGCTTCAGTAGCAGTCCACCATTCGATGCTTCAATATTAAAACCGATAGATTGTCCAATGGAATTTTTTACGGAAATCAATTCTGTATTCAGATCGTTTTGAATATAGAAAACACCGTTGGAAGATGGGTTTGGATAAATTGATTCTGATTTAATCATAACGCTCTTAGGACCGTAAAACGTTGTCGCTCCGTCAAAATCAACTTGTTGCAAACGGTAATAGATAACGCCTGAAGATCGCTCAAAGTCGTTAATTGAATACTGAATAGTTTCGGAAGAATTCCCCGCTGCTTTTACAACTTCAACAGGTCGGTAGTTTACACCATCGTTGGATTTTTCAACTTCAAAATAATCGGCGTTTCGTTCGCTTAAAGTTGACCAACTAACAAAAATAGTAGTTGTATTGTCTTGCGCATCAAATTGGTCCAATTCAACTCCCAATGCGAGTCCGCAATCATCTGTAGAATTGACATCTGGCGCATTAAATTGCTCAAACGTGGAGGTCACTCCGCCACCCGTTTCGATTCCTGAAGTATTCAATTGGTAGAACACGGGAATGAATTCGTTTCCATATTCGAAACTGTAATGGTACCGAAAATCGTTCGTTGGCGCTGCAATGGATGCGCTCGCTAAATCGCAACTAATGTATTGCACATTGTAATACCGGTAGCCTGGGCCTGAATATGTATTGTCTAGCGAAAGAACAGCGCTTTGGTTTCCAATATCAGGCGCGTAATAATGAACCCTTGGAAAGGCAAACTGAATTTTTTGTTCGCTCAAAACCGCGAAGACCACACGCTCGGATTCGCCGCTGCCAAAGACTTGAGTTATCGTGTCGCCGTCGTTGGCTTCACTTGCCCAAACAGGAGGTATATTGATTGAATTGTCTAATTCTAACTCAACACCTTTCTCTGCATTATTGTTTCCAGTAATTCCCAAGTCCTGACCGTAGCTTGTGGCCGCAGGTTGATTCCAAAATGAAATTCCGCAAGGAATCATCGTTGAATAGCCGTCGGCGTCTGTTCTGAATGTGAAATCATCTACCCAAGCAAAAGGAGCGCCTGAGAATCCGCCTTCAAAAATAACACGGTATTTAAAGTCGCTGTGGAAGTAGGCAGAGTTGACATTTGGAGTTGAGTTATAGTAATAATTTCCTGGACTCGCAGCATCTTTGTAAGCGCTAAAACAAAAGTAATTGAACGGCAAAGCAGGTGAAATTTTATTTTCGTCGACACTCGTTCCTTCGGTAATATCTTTCACGGTGATCCAAGCTGACCCATCCCAAATTTGCAATCTTAAATGATCACTGAATGAACTCCAGCTATCTCCACCTCCTGTTCCAGCAGAGGACGATTTTGCGTAAAAACTTATTTTCACACTCGACATTCCAGACAAGTCAATTGTTGGAGATTCTATCCATTCATCGCGGTCCAATTTCACATAATATACATTGGCCATATTATCCACAAAAGCTTCTGTTTCGTTTGAGTTTCCATTCCAACCACCGGCAGGGACAAGGTTCAAAGAAGCTCCACCATTTAATGTCCAGTCACCGCAACCTGCACAATCTTCGTCTCCATCGATGCCTGTGTAATCAAGGACTAAATCATTGTCATTAAAGTTATCTGCCCATTTCTGATCAATTCCAGATCCACCTGTTCCGCAGACTTGCACCTCGTCCAAGAAGAACGCAGCCGAGCTGGTATTGGATCTAAACCGTATGTAGATGGTTTGGCCGTTGTAAGCGCTTAAATCGATGTTTTGGGCAGTACATGCGCCTGAAGTATTCGTTAACGTTGTTGCACTTGCTAGTGTTGTTCCGCAAGGGCCTCCAGTTCGTATTTCAACTGTTGGAAAACTAAAGGTGTTGTTAAATGAATATTCGAAATCCAATGCAAACCCAGTACTTGGAATTGCCAAGGCCATTGAGGTGATATACGACCCGAATCCGCTTAAAGAATAAGCACGCTCACCAACGGAGCCACAAGGAGCTGAAGATGTGTTAAAACCACTTGCTGTTCCTGCACGACAAGATGCTGGCCAGTTTGTCGCGTCAATACTCGCGAAGGCACTTCCGAAATCGTCTGTCAATAAACAGACCGGTCCGCCACCTCCTCCAGATGAAAGATCAACGATTGTATTGTCCCAATAGGTTGTTGCCGATCCCGTATTTGATCTAAATCGAATGTAGATCGTTTGGCCGCTAAACGCAGTTAAGTCAATCGTTTGAGGTGTACAAACTCCAGAAGTATTTGTTAATGTTGTCGATGAGGCCAACACGGTTCCGCAGGGCCCTCCAGTTCTAATTTCAACTGTTGGAAAACTAAAGGCAAGGTTAAAGGAATAATCGAATGTTAATTCATATCCCGTGGCCGGAATTGCAATGCCCAATGTTGTAATGTATGTTCCAAAACCGCTTGTTCCATAGCTATAATCACTTGCTGCTGCACATGGTCCAGCACTTGTGTTGAACGATGACGCTGCATTTCTACAGGCTGTTGGCCAATTGACTGTGCTAATGCTCGCGAAGCCTGTTCCAAAATCATCAGAAAAAATCTGACCGTATGCAAGACTTGAGGAAAGTGTTAGTAAAAGGAGAAGGTACCGCATGCCAATAAAGTTACTGATTTATAGGTGAATATCAATTCAAAATAACTTTTGTCGTTGATTTGAAACCATTCGAGCTTGTTGTTGAGATAAAATACAATCCAGATGGAGCATTTTCTAAATTCAATATTGTTGATCCATTGTTCATTTTCACCGAAAATTCAACCGTTGCTCCTGAAATATTTTGAACCTCACCAACGGTTACAAAACCTTCAATTGTGAATATACCAGATTGAGATGGGTTTGGATATGGTTTGATTTTGCTCAATTTTTTTTCCGATAAACCAGCAAATTCGGAAGGAGTTCCACATTCGCCATATTGAAAGGTGTTGTAGTAAAGAAGTTCCCATGTGACTGTATAGTTGTTGACAACACTAACTTCATAGTGATAAGGTCCACCGAGTCCTGAATAAAGGTCTGAATACCAAATCGTGGGTTCAAAACAGGTGTTGTCGTAATTTGCAGACAATCTTTCGTAGTAGGCTCCACAAATGTCTGTGTACATTTCAGTTGTAGTCGGAAGACATGAATTTGTCAAGAAATGTATCGCAGTTTGATTCAAGTTTGTGACGATAAAGGTATCAACTGATTGAACATTTGTTGGCGGTCCTCCAGGCGTAACTGGCGAATTATGATCTAATCTTTTAATATGATAAGTAATCGTATCTAAACCAGTCGAGTAGGATTTGAAAATGACCGTATCTGTTTGAATCGAAATTGATCCAGACCCTGATCCGACGAATACACCTCGCTTTTGGTGAACGTCACCTACTTCGTAATCATATACTTGCCCTTTTGTTAATTGAGCCGTTGCTCCAGTAACGAAGCACAATAGAACAATTGAGAAAATGAATATTTCTCTAATCATTCAAAATAACTTTTGTCGTTGATTTGAAACCATTCGAGCTTGTTGTTGAGATAAAATACAATCCAGATGGAGCATTTTCTAAATTCAATATTGTTGATCCATTGTTCATTTTCACCGAAAACTCAACAGTTGCTCCTGAAATATTTTGAACCTCACCAACGGTTACAGAACCTTCAATTGTGAATTTTCCATCAGAAGACGGATTCGGATAAATTCCAATCGAAGCAATGTTTTCAGAGAGCCCCAAATTTAGATCGATAGTTCCTCGGCGATAGAGTAGGTCGCCCGTTGAATTGTCTTGGAAAAACAAGTGAACCATTCCGTTTTTGTAGATGATTTCAGGATTTGTTTGTGTTCCTGTCGTTGTCAAATTTCCTTTGTGCTTGTAATTCGTAAGAGCGTCTAAGTGATTTGCTCCGGGTACTGAAACGGAGTAATAAATGTCTTTGTTCAAATTATCGGCTTCCATCCAAGCCATAACAATGGTATCGTTTACTCCGGATATCGTCGGGAAGTTTTGACCTCCTTGAGATGGAGTTGGTTCAGTCACCATTTCTCTAGAGTCGAACACCAATCCAGACGTAGTAGAAGATGTTGAAACATAGACTCTGTATGGCCCATTTGCAGCACTGGCATACGTCGTAATTAAATTGTCCCCCATGAAAATCGCGTCTGCTCCCGTTGATGGACATCCAGAAATCTGCCAAGCCATGTTGTCAACATTGGTGTATGTTGGAAATGTTGCGCCTCCGTCAGTCGAAAGAACACCGAAAATATCTCTAATATTAAATTCATTGTTTCGAAACAATAGAAGTTGTCTTTGTCCGTCAATTGCAACTTCTGCAGGGCAACAATCGCAGGCCTCTCCAGGAATTGAACTTGCCACTTCAACTTCGCCGTTGTACGTTAATCCCGCATCGCTCGAGTGCGTTAATACATATCTTGGATTGGCCCAGTTTGCGTCGTGAATCATACTTGCCACAACAGGATTTCCATCTGCATCCATCTCTATTGATGGCATCCAGGCGATTCCCGAATCATGACTGTCAACTCTGATGGTATCCGAAAAAGTCAATCCTCCATCTACAGAACGAACCGAGTAAACATTTTTTTCATCAAGGGGATCTAATTTAAAAACGGCAACTACCGTATCTCCTTTCGATGCCATGTCTGGACCTGTCCAACCTGCGATATAAGATGATTCACCTGCTGGAATAATTCCCATCGGAGTGTCAAATCCAGTTCCATTCCAGCGTGAAATGAAAACATTCTCAAATCCAACTTTTCCATAGATGACAAGAGGTACATCTCCATCTACAACTGTTGCTCGGGGTCTATAGTTTCCATAGAGCGATCCATCCGAAACAGTTATTTCCGGGCCCCAAATTATGGTTTGGCCAAAGGAGTTCATGCCAATAAAAAGGATTGAGAGGAGTAGAGCTGTTTTCATAGTTGAGGTAGTTTTAGATGTTATGGTTTTGTGAAGTTACGATCTTTTCCATCAAACAATGGAGTTTGAATTGAAAGTACTTTTAATGGGTTGTGCCCCATAACTTCAGTAACCGCGTGCTTCGTTCCTTCGGGAAGGTTGAGGTAGTCGCCTTTATTGATAGTGATTTCCTTTCCGTCAATGGTCATCTTTGCTTTCCCCGAGATCACAATAATGTTTTCGGTGTGGTCCGCATGATAATGTTCAGGAACACTGTCCTTTACCCAAATAATGAAACTGCTTTGATGATGGTCTTCCGAAATTTTGAGAACGTGAACGTTGTCGAACTCTGCTGTTGGTTTGTAGTCTTTTAGGGCTTTGTGATTCTGCGCTAAGGCTGAGCTTGCACCAAAGGCAATTAGAAAAATTAGAATAGTTTTCATTGGGTACGGATTTATATTTAAAGATATAAAATAGTTGATTCATCGCGTCTCCTTTGATCGACAATTCAAAATTGGTAAAAAGTTGAACTTGAACTCTTTTGAACTAATTTTTCTTTTATTCCCTTATCATTTTCAGCGTTGATTGAGGCCATTTTTCTTCTCCATTCAGAGTAACATATTGATCCTTAGAAATTCGATCTCATCAGGTTTCCATGGTGGAGTGGTTGTCAATACTCCGTCTAAATCCAATATGATTATTACCTGTGTCATTTTCACTTGATATAACGGTTCGCCGCTAGGAACCGTACGGCTCTTAGCTAAAACTTGTTTCCCGAAGGTAAGAATGATTTTCTAAACTTAAGTGATATAACGAAGCATAAGCCCGTATGGTTTTTAGCGGTTGTGTGTGCCTTGAATGGTAAATATAAATAAAGTTCTTCTAGGAATATTTAGAAGAAAGTCCAGAGAGTGAAAGTCTCTTATGTGCTGGGGTAACGCCTGGAAACATTAGTAAGTCGCAAGCTGGTTTGGAGTGATCCATGCAGTGAAGTAAGCGAGACTACAAAAGTCTGAACTGACGAACAGGAACGTGATAAGAGGCATGATTGTACGGGTAAGCAAGCACATCTTTGTAAAGCCCAACGAATACAAAATGTGCAGTTATGTAGATCACGCAGGGTTAGACTGAAGGGCATTTACCTTACCGAGGGAGATCTCTGAAGCCACGAGTTGGCAAATCGGAGAAGTCAGCAGAGGTCATAGTACTTGTAGGAAACGAGCTACT
>JBLHYG010000019.1:0-102159 GCA_047630755.1 Crocinitomicaceae bacterium
TAGGCTACAAGTGTAAAGATGGTAACATCAAAGCTGAGTAGTACTAATTACCCGTAGACTTATAAACTCTAACTCCAACTTCTTTATCTACTTCAATCATCCGATATATCAATTCAACTATGAAATTGGTTGTCTAGTCAATATGTACTAGCCAACAACGATTTTAGGTGTTTATTGCAGCATGGTCCACCTCTTCCCATTCCGAACAGAGAAGTTAAGCCTGCTTGCGCTGATGGTACTGCCCTTTTGAGGGTGGGAGAGTAAGTCGACGCCACTTTTAGAAGCCTCATTCCTTTTTGGAATGAGGCTTTTTTTTGCACTCTACTTTTATAATTGCAGAAATGACCAGGTAGTGATGAGTTGTTTATACATACGTCATCAATTTTAGCAAGACTGTACATTAATAAATAAAACTATGACGTGATCAGCTCTTGGAATGTGGTTTTCATGTATTTTTGTTTATATCGGCATCAACCATTTAATCAGGTTGACGTATGGTAATCTGTAATAGTAGAAAAGAAAGCCCCATTTTTGAAGGCAGCGAACAATGCAGGTAAGCAAACGACTTTTTAATGGGATATTACTGATTACTGAGGAAACAAATATCTCTTATATGGCGTTGGATATTCAATTCGTGGAGCCTAAATAGTGGGACTATTCTGGATTATAATCCTTATACAAGGCAATTCTAGGAATGTATTGCCACACAAGTTGATCTTGAAGTCTTAATTAAAAAATTAAAACCAAACGCTTCATAGAACCATGAAAAGTGGTTAAAGAAAATTACAGATCATTCGTGAAAAGGGTGTTACCATTCAGTCGTTCAATCTTATTTATTGAAAGGTTTAGTTATTCAAGTCCCAAGAATATTCCTTGTACACAACTTTTGGGGATTTTAACTGTTCTGTTCGATACTTATTGATAAAGTCTATTGTCGTTCCACTTTTGTTAAAATCTGCCGAGTACCAATCAAATATTTTAGAAATACTGATTTCCTTTTTATCAAATTCATTTTTGGAAGTATCGTTCAAGAACTTCTTGGTTTGTGATGTGAGCTTAGATTGAAGATTACTTGGTGTATAAGCTGCATTCATTAAATTTGGACAAGATTTACTCGCGCAATTTAGAGCAAAATGAATTCGAGGTTCATTGAACTTTTTTCGTATAATTTCATTTTCAACATGTGCTAAGCTAAGAGTACTGCCACCGAGTTTAATGAATTTTTTCTTCCAAGGCTCAGCTGTTATCTTCGTAATCGAGGTGGTAGGGTAGTTGTCAACAACAAGTTTAATCGTATATATGTTATAGACATTTATCCAATAGGCCAATTTCTGATTGTTAGTCCAATTACTCTTCTGGTAATTCGATTCAATTTCTTGTAATATAATATCTAAAGAACCCTTATTTGCTTTAATTCCACTATAGTTTACCTTTCCTGAAGCACTTACATATTTCTTTAAAAAGGAATTTAATTTTTCATATTTATGGATATCTATTTTTTCAGTTTCTTCAATAATTTTAATCGGGTCAGGACCAGTTTGAACATCTTGTTTAGTTGGCGCAGTAACAATTGTTTCTTCAATGGAAACCTCTGTTGAAGTTGTAGGTTCTAAATTCGTTTCGCTTTCAGGAGATGTGTTGTCAATCACATTGCCTTTATTTTCTGTGGTTTGATCAGAAAGTTGAGTTTCATTCATAGAGGATTGCTCACTGCTTTTTACTTCAGACGTTTCCGCGGTTTCAATTTTTGAATCTTTAGTTTTTGATGAATCAGAGCCACAACTAATTACGAATAGTACAGATGTTGCGAGGATAATGGAATAAATTTTAGTCATAAAGCTTGGACGAGTTTGTATCATATCAATTACAATTTAACGAAGTGATTTATAGTTTTTGATCCAGGAAGTGTCCTTAACATCAGTTAGTAGGCGCCAGAAATTCGTATCGATAAAGAATTTGGTGTCAACATGATCAACAGCATATCTGTCATAAATGTATTTTTCCTGTTTAGGGGATGGTTTGTGGTATTTGTTACTCCATCCAATATCAGTTCTGTGCTTGAAAGGATACGTGGCAAACCGAATTTTCCAAAGAGAGTCCATAGGTTCACAAACTTCTACTTTTTTTAATAAAGTACTGTCGAAAACCATTCCACAGCTTATTCCGTTTTCTTCGAAAAAATTGATTCTTTTTGGATTGTAAATACTCGGCCATTCGCCAGAAACAATCTTGATAAAGGACTTTCGATCTACGATTTTTTTCTTTGTTAGAACGCGGTTGTTATTTATGTAGCAAACGTATGTGCAGATTTTTGAGTTAGCACCAATTGAAACACGAACTCCAAAAACACCTCTGGGGCGAGGAGGATCGCAATCATCGTCGATGGTAATTTGGCCAACGACACTACCTCCTTGTTTCTGATAAATTACAGAACAGGAAATAATCCAGATATATATGAGGATAAATCGAAACATCTCTTACACAATTTACGAAAATTATGCCGAAAGGTTTGAATTATTTACGCGGTTGTTTCAGAGCGAGATACGTAGTGCAAACTTCTAGTAAAATGAAGACTAAAGTAGTATATTCAATTTCACTTTAAAAATAGCTACAAGTAACCCTGAAATTATTGAAATAACCAATAAATGATATTTCCTTTAACTTGACTTATTGATCAAACCTGTAAATGTGGTTTGGAGTAACACATGCATCCAACCTAATGTCATCGGGAGTGCAGTCTTCAATCTTGTCGGCCAAATCATCAAAGTGGCTTAAGCCAATAAATTTACAACGGGGAGAGCACTTACTAAGAAAACGATCATAATAACCTTTGCCATAACCAACTCGTTGTCCACTTTGATCAATAGCCAACAGGGGCACAATTATAATGTCAAAATGTTCGGCGGCAACAATGCGTCCACGATTTGGTTCAGGAATTCCCCAACTAGAAATTTCCAATTGATCTTCAGATTCGAATAAAATTTGTTTTATCTCATTCGACTTTTCGTCCAGTTTAGGAATAGCAACTTGGGCATCAAATGACAATGCTTTTTCCCAAATTCTGTAAGTATTGATTTCTTTTGTCCTTTCAATGGGCAGAAACATGCTGATTTTCTTTTTTTCAAATTGGAAATTACTGAACAGAGAATGTGTGATTTTTTCAGATATAATTTCTAATTCCTTAGGTGAAAGAGCCAGACGTTTTTGGAGGTATTGTTTGCGAAGATCTTCTTTAATCATAAAATAAGCAATTGCCCAATTTCACTGGGTGATTGAGCGAATAAATATACAAAAAGCACTCCAGAATATGAATGTTTAATTAGACAGTTTTTTTCATTTTGATTTTTTTTAAAAGAATTGTACAAACTGCATTCTAGAAACTGTTTCATAGAGGCTTTGCAAACTCAATAAATGGCTTTTTAAAGTGCATACAATCAACCGTTAAGCTTGTGGTTTAAATTGCAATGTCGTTCTATTCAATACTTGGAAGAAAGTGTGATAAAAAGGTGTTACTTTCTGTTATGAGTTAGAAAAAAGACAATGGACGTGATTTTATTTGATGCGCTTGTTTTGTAAGTAGATAAAGACGAGGTTTGAGTAAATCAACAACTAATACTATGATTAAAAATTACTATTTACGAACAGGCCTGCTTGTAGCGTGTTTAATTGCGAACAGCATTGGCTTTGCTCAAACCTACACTTTTACGAGTGCAACAGCAACCGGAACCGATGGACCGACGCAAGTTATGGTAGATGCTGAATACACGGGAACAACACTCGATGGAACAGTAACGGTAACTGGAGGAATTCAATATTGGGTTGTGCCAACGACAGGTGTTTACTTAATTGAAGGCTTTGGAGGTCAAGGATTCGGATCTTTTGGTGGGCGTGGAGCACATATTAGTGGTGAATTCAACCTTACTGCTGGAACGACATTAAAAATTCTTGTTGGACAAAAGGCTCCGCCACCCGTTGGAAGTTTAAATCAATATGCTGGTGGAGGAGGATCTTTTGTTACAACTACAACAAATTCACCCTTTATTGTAGCAGGAGGTGGTGGTGGAAATCACGGCACTTCTTTCGTGACTACTTCTGACGCGTCAATAACCAATGCTGGTTTTGCGGGTGTCGCAGCAAATTCTGGGGCTGGTGGAACGGCTGGATCTGGAGGGGTTGATGCCTCGTCTGCAGATGCTGGCGGTGGACTTCTTGGAAATGGCGGTGGAATTGGAGGCGGATTTGCCTTTGTGAACGGTGGAATCGGTGGAGCTGGAACAACTAGTGGTCATGGCGAAGGAGGCTTCGGATGTGGCGGTGGAACAAGTAGTTGGGATAATTACCGTGCCGGTGGTGGCGGTGGTTATAGTGGCGGCGGTGGCGCAGGCGAGAATGGACAGGTCGGAGCTCCTGCAGCAGGTGGCGGTGGTTCTTTCAATAGTGGAACAAGCCCTGTAAATCTTGCTGGTGTTCAACTTGGAGATGGAATGATCGTTATCACAAATCAATGTGCTCCAGCGGTTGGAACTCTTGCAGGTGATGTTGATCCATTACCAGATGTATCGGAAGATTGTAGTTCAACACCAACTGCTCCAACAGCAACGAACAGTTGCACTAGTGGTATCGTTGGAACTCCTGATGTGAGTTTCCCTATCACAACTGTCGGAACGACTGTTGTTACTTGGACGTATGATGATGGAATTAACATTGTTACGCAAGTTCAAAATGTTATAATTACTGGATTTGATGTTACTCCTCCAGTTGTAGATAATGCAAACCTACCAGATGTTGGAGGTCAATGTGACTTTACTCCGTCGACTCCAACTGCAACAGATGCTTGCACAGGAGGTTTAGCAGGTGTAGCTGATGTTACTTTCCCTTTATTTACTCAAGGGTTGACGGTTGTAACTTGGACGTATACAGATCCAAATGGAAATAGTGTAACTCAAACTCAAAACATTACATTGAATGATGTTGCGCCACCTAATTTGGATATTCCAAATTTACCGGACTATACAGGTTGTGGTTCTGCAACTCCTCCAACGGCAACGGCTACAGATTTCTGTTCGGGTGCCTTGAATGGTACTTCTGATGTTACATTCCCAATTACTGCCGCAGGTCCTACGACGGTAACTTGGACCTACATTGATAATAATGGAAACTCAGTTTCTCAAACACAGGATGTTTATGTTACTGCTGTAGATCTTACGGTAACATTAAATGCTGCAACGATTAGTGCAAATGCTACAGGTGTTACTTACCAATGGATGGATTGTGGTACTGGTCAGTTAATTCCTGGTGAAACAGGTCAAACGTATACAGCAATTGCCACGGGGGATTACGCTGTAATCATTACGACTGGGACTTGTGTTGATACTTCAGCTTGTACACTAGTAGATTTTACTGGAATTGATGAGTTAAACTCAAATGCAATTACAGTTTATCCGAATCCAACAAGTGGATCATTTAAAATCGATTTCGAAGGAAATATTGAGAATATTGTTCTTTTTGATGCGCTGGGAAGAATCATCGATGTGCCTTCAGATTTGGCGACAGGTAAAATTGATGGATCTAATTTAGCGACAGGTAAATATACTATTAGTGTAATTACGGCAGATTCAATTTATAGACAAGATATAGTGGTTGTAAAATAATCCAATCAAGCTTAATTTGAAAGCCCTTTCTTGGTTTAACCGGGAGAGGGCTTTTTCGGTGTTGCCACTTTTTTTTCATGTTATATAGCTCAAAGAGAGTGGATTGTTATAAAATATGAACGATAAGTTAAAGAGTTTTTCGTGGTACCAAATAAATTCCATAATTTGCAGATGAAATGAAAACGAAACTAAACAATCCTCTTACTTTAATTCTTGTTGGAGCCGCTATAACAGTTACATTTTTAGGATTTAAATTCAAAAATGAAAACGGAACCTATAGAACAATGAACGTTCAAAAAGCGAATGTATCGGACGTTTTAAAAATCTTAGGCGATGATGAGATGGTTCATTCAATGGTGAATTTTGATGCCGAAAAGGCGAGAATAGGAGAGGATTTAATCCTTAATGGACGAACTAAAGTTGACGGCAAGTATTCGAAAAGAATTTCTAAATATTTTGTCTGTACAGATTGTCATAATTTGGGACGAGAGTTTGAAGTATTAACGGATGAATCAGCCGAAGCGAGGTTGAACTATGCCGATGAGAATGGTATAAGTTTCATGCCGGGATCAACTTTTTGGGGGATGTACAACCGAACTTCATTTTACAACAATGATTACGAAAAGAAGTACGGTTCGCTTGTTGTAGATTCACGAGATACACTTCAGAATGCAGTACAATTGTGTTCTAAATATTGTTCGTCTGGTCGGTATTTAGAGGATTGGGAGTTAGAATCGATCATGCATTATTACAAAAAGAACGAATTGAAAATTGAGGATTTGTCTCTTTCTGAAAATGACATGAAAAATGTCCAAAAATATGCCAAATTGAAGGAGGACGAAAAGAAGAATTTAATTGAAACAATCAAGAATTCTTATGTTCAAGGCTATGGAGCAACATTTCTTCCTACAATGCCAATAGATAAAAGAAAGTACGGCGAAGGTGGGAATCCTGAAACAGGGAAGAAAATTTATGATAAAAGCTGTCTGCATTGTCACTCAAGCGGACGGGTTACCAATTTAAAATTGGATCACAGTTCTCTAACTGCTGGGATGTTTTGGCGAAATATTAAAAAATATTCAGATAAGTCGTTGTATCAAATCGTCCGACACGGAACGTATTCTAAGACAGGTCGAAAACAATACATGCCTCTTTATACCGAGGAGAAAATGAGCGATGAACAACTAAATGATCTAGTTGCGTACATTAAACAATTAGCCAAGAAATAATGAAAAAACTTTACATTTTATCAATGACTCTGTTGTTAGCAGCTTCATCGTTCGCACAGGATTCCGAGGAAACATTCCACGGAACTCGAATTTTGAATGGGCATTCAGTTGAAACATTAAAAAAGAACACGCTACAATTCAGAATTGAGCACCGATTTGGCGATTTGATTGGAGTTGCAGGTGGCGTTAATAATTTTTTCGGGTTTGATCAAGCGGCAGATATCCGATTCGGATTTGAATATGGAATCTCGGATAAATTGATGGTTGGAATTGGTCGTTCAAAAGGAACATCAGCACCTTATAAATCATTAGTTGATGGATTTGTAAAATACCGCCTTTTGACTCAGAATAAAAGCAAAGGAATGCCTGTAAGTTTGGCGCTTTTTGCTTCCTCGTCATTGTCTTATGAACCTGCTGTTTCAGATATCTCATTAATTCAACATTATCCTGAATTTGCGCATAGAATGGCATATTCGACTCAAATTAATATCGCACGAAAGTTTACCGATAGAATTTCGGTTGCTTTGATGCCGACATATATTCATAGAAACCTAGTGAACACAGATGACGTGAATGGTTTGTTCGCTTTGGGTGGTGCTTTCAATATTAAAGTTTTGAAAGGCTTGGGAATTATTGGTGAATATTACCACACTTTTCCTTCAAGTGACCCGTTAGTGAGACCTGATAATTACAACAGCCTTTCTGGAGGAATAGAGTGGATTACAAGTGGACATAACTTTAAAGTGGTTGTAACCAACTCAAGAGGGTTTGGTGAAACTCAGTTTATTCCTTACACTTTTTCTAATTGGCTAGACAAACAGTTTAGACTTGGTTTTAGTATTACAAGAAATTTCAAATTATGATCGTATTTAGGATAACATTTATCGCAAGTGCAATTTGTCTATTAATGTCTTGTAAGCAAGATAAAATTGAGGAAGTTATTGAGGATTGTCCGGATGTAATTTCATTTTCTCAAGATGTTCAACCTTTGATTAATACCAATTGTTCAACTAGTGGATGTCATGCTGCTGGGTTTATTTCACCAACCTTGTTAACGCATGCTGATATTGAGGCAAATGCAGACAATATTCTAATTAGAATTCAAAAAGACCCAACGGATGGTCAACTTATGCCGTCTGGAGGACCAAAGCTTGCCGATTCTTTTATCCAACAAATAAAATGTTGGAGGGACCAAGGGAAATTGGATAACTAAATTTTATTAATATTACAGCGTAACACTAACACTTAAATTATGAAAAGACTTTACATTTTACCTGCAGTGGCTTTATTAGCTGCAGGAATTTTTGCATTTCAATCAACTGATTCTTCAGGAAAAGTAGAACAGTTTAAAAAAACAAAACATTTCTTTAGTAGCGGAAATCAGCCGGGTTTAACTGGTGCTCCGGGAGAAAATAACTGTACAATGTGTCATTCAGGAAGTGTTTTGGATGGTTCAAATCAAAATCAATTCACATTGGTTGATGCAGGATTTAATTCTGTTGCGGCATATATTCCTGGAACGTCTTACACTGCAACATTACAATTGGGTAATAACCCAGATAAAAAGGGGTTCTCTTCAACAACTTTGGATGATGCGACGAATTCAATGGCTGGTTCTCTAGTAGGAGTGGGAATTGGAGGTACTGTTGACTTTCAAAATGGTGCTATGACAAGAGATTACGTTTCTCATACGGCTACTAGTAACACAAATGCTATTACGTTATGGTCATGGACATGGAATGCTCCTGCAACTGATGTAGGTGATGTTACTTTCTATATTGCATCGAATGCAGCAAACAACAACAATCAGAATACAGGGGATGAAATTTATCTTTCTCAGCATACAATTAATTCATCTGTTGGAATTGAAGAGGTTAAGAATGACATTTCTACTTTTACTGCTGGTTATAGCGTGGAAGGAAACAGTATTGCAATTAACTTTACTTCAATGATTGCTGACGACATGCACTTCAACTTAGTTGATTTAAACGGAAAATCAGTTTATGCATCAAGCCTTTCTAAATCTTTGATTGGTACGAATAAACAAATGGTTTCGTTACCAAGTGAAATTGAAAATGGAATTTATGCTGTGCACTTCTTTGTTGGAAACAGAGCGATGTCTGCAAACGTAATGGTTCAGAAATAAAAAAAGCGAAAGCTTTTTTAGGCCACTTACAAGTGACCAAAGCGAATGCTTTTTGGGGCGAACCAAATGGTGAGCTATTAAAAATTATTGAAAATCCCGGTTCTTTGGAACTGGGATTTTTTATTCCCAACGATCTTTAACGATCATTTCAACCTTAGTGAATAGGTTTTTTGGCAAATAGGTTCTCCATTCGAGTTCGTCCAATTCCCCACCCATGATGCAATATTGATCGATTCCAACCTCTTGCATTTCGCGTTCCACATGTTCATGAAAGTTCAGCATTGCGATCCAACCGTCTTCTACATCATCAATCCATTCTTCGTAATAACAATCATCTGATCCATGAAAATTCAAAACGTTTTCTCCAATAAGAATGAATTTGTTAAGTCCAGTAGGTATTAACTCATCGATGATATCACGTTTTAAGGTCATCACATCATTTTCAATGGTGTCATTCCATTCCCCAATCATTTCGATGACACAAAACCCCAAATCATAATCAGCATACAGAATTTTAATGTAAAGTGTCGGTGATCCAATGTGATCCCATTGCGGATGGATGTAATAATTATAGATATGATTGCTAAATTCGAACTCGCTATAATCACGGTTATAGAATGGCGAGGCGTCATCTTCTGAGGCAATATAAATATTCCTCCAATGATAATATGGTTCGACTAAATGCATGTTGCAAAGTTAATCTTTAGAATCAACAATTATTGGCATAACTTGTGCTTGAATATGATTAAATTTAGAATTCAAATCACCAAAGAATATAATATGTTAAAGAGAATTGGCCTATTCGCAACGCTAGCACTTCTAATCGTTTCATGCTCAAACGATGAAGAAACACTAGAAAAAAGAGAAATCGAAGATTATGTCTCCGCAGTAATGAATGGAAACGAAGATGTCTTTGCTTTTGGTAGCGTTAGCTTGAAAAAAATAATGGATAAAACCGATTATAAGAATGAGAAGATGATCGAAGGGCTCATTTCTGGAGAGATCAATAATCTAAATAGAGTTTTAAGTATTGATTCACCGGTTCATTTTACGTTGGAAGGGCCTGTTAACCAAAAGGGGAAGCCACAAAGAATCTTATTGTTCGTGAAAGTGAAAGATGCCAACGAACTTGAAAAAGAACTCAAACAACGAAGAAGCTTTTTGGTGGAAGAAACGAACGGAATTCGATATGCAGAGGACGATGAGTTCATAATCGCATTTAGAAATGACCTTGCGATTGCGATCGTTCAACAGGGAAAATACGACACAAAAAAAATTGTTAATGAAGTGTTTAAGAAATCAACTGGAAAAGTTTCTGGTGGAAAGATTGATGAAATGATCAAAGTGAAAGGTGATTTCGTAGCAAGTGTTAGTATGGAAGGTTTGTACGGAACATCCAGCACTGACTTGGACATGTTGAGTGCTTCAGATCAAAAGAAAATCGAAACAATGGTTAAGGGGTCATTCGTACAATCTGTTTTGAATTTCGAAAAAGGAGGAATGTCAATTGAAACCAAAAATTATTTCTCAAAGGAAATGAAAGAGTTAATGTTCTTCAAATCTAATGATTCATCTGATTTAGCGAGTAAACTTGCAAGGGGAGATGGGAAAGTTGTTGGTGGAGTATCCATTAACCTTGACGTAAAAAAAATGGAGAAATTCTATGCTACTTATGCGCCGAACATCATGGAAAAGATGGATGTCAAAATGGATAAAATGGGAGGTTTGTTTAAATACCTTGGAACAGGAAATCTTATGTCTTCTGTTTTGAATGGGGAAGCGGGAATGATAGCAATTGGAAAGGAAATAGATGGGAGATTTGAAGTTGGATCTAGGTCGTATTTGAGTACATCAGAGGCAGGACAAAAAGTGTTTTCACTGATGCGAAATGAAATAGAACTGGAGGAAGGAATGGAAGTGAATTACACTAACGGTGGATTGGAAGCAATCGCACCGTATATGGGAACTTCAACTGCAATGTTAAACAGTGACGCAAAATTGAAAATGCCAAAAGGAAGTGAGAAGTTTGGAAAAACTGGATTCTTCATGTTTATTGATTTCGATGCAATATCAAGAATAGACATGGGTCCATTTCAATCTTCAGCGATTGGATTGCTAGATTACGCAACTTTTGAAATGGATAACGACGGAGCCAAACTTTTTATCAAGACAAAGAACAACAAGGATAATATTTTAAAACAAGCCACTAAGGAAGCAATGACAATGTTGCCAATGCTTATGGGCGGAGGAATGAATTTCTAAAATGAGGAAGTTAAAGGAAGAATGGAATCAGCTAAATGCTGAGGAAGAACGTGTGATTATCGGCAAGGGAACGGAAAGAGCATTTGTCGGTGAATATACAGATACAAAGCTGCCCGGAATTTATGTATGCAGACAATGTGAATCAGAATTGTACACATCCGACGATAAATTCAGTTCTCGATGCGGATGGCCTTCGTTCGATGATGAAATTAAGGGCGCTGTTAAACGCATTCGTCATTCGAACGATAATCGTATCGAAATTGTTTGTAGTAACTGTGACGGTCACCTAGGGCATGTTTTCGAAGGAGAACGCTTTACAGAGAAGAACACGCGGCATTGTGTGAATTCTATTTCAATGAAATTCGTTGAAAAGTAGAACTTTTAGGTTTTTATGATTTTCACAAGGACTTTTTCTTGATTGGTATAGAACGCTAGAAAGTAAATTCCTTGTGATAAAAATTCTAAGTTGGTTTGAAATGCAATTAATCCCGTTAGATCAAAAGTTCGATAAATTTTACCAAAACCATCGATAACTTCGAATTTTTTAAAAGGTTTTGACATTAATATGAATACTTGATTTTCAACTGGGTTTGGCCATATTTTCAAACTTTCCTCAATTTCAAAATGCTTATAGGTTGCGC
This sequence comes from Crocinitomicaceae bacterium, assembly GCA_047630755.1. Taxonomy (GTDB): domain Bacteria; phylum Bacteroidota; class Bacteroidia; order Flavobacteriales_D; family Crocinitomicaceae; genus UBA4466. The sequence continues at coordinate 11,930 of JBLHYG010000019.1, forward strand.
CCAAATCAGATCTTGAGAAATCTGGATCGGTGACCGAATGCGGAGAGCCAGCATCAATACAAGGAGAAGAATCTTGTAATTGAAAGTCGAATAATAGTGGTGAAATAAAATGAGGTTGAGTCGTATAGTTCTCCTCTCCTATTAAAATTGAATTATCCGAGAGCGAATAGGAAACATTCATAGTAGAGAATACGTCTATAAATACAGGCGTAACATTTTGAGATAAAATACAATTTATAACCTCAATTGAACTTCCTAATGAGGAAGGAGTGCCGTTCAGTGATGTGATGCCAATAGTATTGTTGTATAAGGTATTGTTTTGAACAAGCCCATTTGAACCTTCCTTAAAGTTAATACCTTCTCCGCAATTTACAATTGTATTATGACGAACTAAAATGTTCGTTGAACTTCCATTGTTTTCGCTTCCAATTTCCATTCCTCTGTCTGTAACATTGTATATGAAATTACTATCAATAACAGTGTTATTGCAATGATTCAAATCAATTGCGTCGTCATAGATATCGCGAAACGTACAATTTCCAATTCGTCCACTTTCACAATTCAGATATTCCACAGCGTCTGGAATACTTTCAAATTGACAGTTTATAACAATGGGGTTAAGAATGTCATGACATAAAAAGCCTTCTCCTTGATTGGTTCCAATAATTTGACAATCTTCTATGGTTAATTGACCGTAGTGAAATCGTGAAATCGCATGATCCCATGCAAGGGGTTGATTATTGATGAAAGTCACGTTCGCGAAATGAACTGAGCAATCAAAAGATAAAACCCGGCCTTCTTCGATCCGTGTATTGTTGATTGTGAATACTTCAACTTCTTCATGAATTATTATTTGCCCCCAACCAACCATTGGATTAACAGCGATGAGCTTTGCAGGCTTTGATTCGCTTCCTTGGATTGAAATAAATCCATAGACATCGATATTAACATTGTCGCTAATTATTACTTCTGCTCCAACTCCAATTAACAAGGAGTCATTGCTGTTAATTACCAAATCAGACGCTATATAATAGGGCGAATTCGATTCATTTATTGAGATAGTTATTTGACTATAACCGATTGATGTTGAAGCGAATATAAAAGCGAGTGTCAGGTAGCTCGAATAGAGAAGGTTATTTTTTGAGTTATTCATGAATACTTTTAAGCCAGTTATCTTCACTCATAGAGACTTGAGCGCGTTTAGTAACGAGTGTCATCAATCTTCACAATCAATGTCAATAAAATAGTCCTTGGAAAGTAAGTTACGCTTAATTAAGTTACGAATCGAATTACTTCATTGCAGAATCAGAACTACACGATTGGATACAGTCACTTTCCTTATGAACGATATCATGAAGAATAAGCTGAGAAGCTAAAGCCAGTTGCGAATAATTTTGCGAATTGTTTCCAAAACTCGCCGCTGTTGTATTCCACATTGTTTGAATCAATTGTTGTCCTCCTTCTTTTGGAGCAATTTTATTGACAACCGCAGAAACATTTCCTGCTCCAGCGTGATATACGTGTAATACGAACAATCGAAACCAAATATCATTTTCAGAATAGTTCAGATTGTGAGCATTCAAAATTCGTTTTGCCTCAGGAATGCATATTTTCTTAATTAAATTTGAGGATCCAAATGCGCTTCTTTCAAAATCGGAACGTTCATCCGTGTATCGATTGACTGTTAAACCTTGTGCTCTTGCTACCGCAGGCATCAATTGAAATGGACCGTAAGCTCCAGCTCTTGATTTCTTTAACTGTCCTGGGCTTTCTATCAATAAAATTGCCTGAGCATACCATGGATCAACGTCATTGCTTTCAAACGCTGCAACACCATCGGCGAGGCTCGGGTAAACGACATCAAACTTGTAGAAGTCTTTTTTACCCGTCGTTACAAATATTCGGTCTTCACTTGTCAAACCGTGCGCAGTTCTAACACTATCACGAAATGCATCTTTTTGAGCATTGGTTTGCTTGTTCCATTGAATGTTGCTCGTAATGTCAATCACTTCTCTTGTCTTCGCTATGTTTACGATGCACGAATCAGGTGCAAGAGTCATTATGTTTCTCCAAAAATTAGGTTGGGCGAAACCGCTCCATCCTTCAGAAATGATTGCATCGGCACTTAAAATCACGTTTTGATCTTCTCCCGTTTTGACTTCAATTTTTTCATCTTCCCATTTAAAATCTTGAGAAAAAGTACTGAATGAAATAAGAGGAACGAAGAAAAGGAGATAGCGCATGAGAGTTTGATGTTAACAGGTTTATATAAAGATAACGTTAAAGAAAGTGCAGAAGTTACAGTTTTGGAAGAAGAATGAACAGTTACTCGTTAAAATCCCCTAATTTTAACAAATAATGAGTGTTATTCGAACAGTTTTGGGTTGGCCTTTCATCTTTTTGGTGAAAATTTACCAATGGATCATCAGTCCTATATTTCCACAAACGTGTAGATACACTCCAACATGTTCTTCCTATACGATTGAAGCCATTAAAGTTTGGGGTCCAATTAAGGGCGTTTATTTGGGGGTAAAACGAATTGCTTCTTGCAACCCTTGGGGCGGACATGGTCATGATCCTGTTCCAGAGCGAAAAATTAAAAAGGAGAAAAAATAGCCGATCTGTCAACGGACTGGCTTTTGATGCGGGATCGGAAAGTGCCACTACTCAACTATAAACTACAAATTTATTTTTCCTGAAGCGTAAGAAACGAAAGCAAAGGACGCTTCCGAATTATTTCGTAAACGAAAACTGCGATTACGATAACATATTCAATTGTGACGATTGTTCGAGCCTCAATAGCAGAACTTGCATCCAGAGCGTATATCACATAGGAAAAGAAAATCAGGAACGACCAAACAATTGGAAAGCTGTAATTCGTGAAAAGAGAAATGGCCAGAATTGGCAGGATGTACCAAGGATGAACTGTTGTTGCGAAGAGTAAATAGATAAAAAACGCTACTGTTATTCGACTCATCAATTTTTGCCAAGTATTGGTATTTCCCCAAAAAGCTTGAACCAAAACAAGGAAAAAAGAAAGTTGTGACAAGCGAGGTCCATAAATTTTAATTGGGTTCCATTCGTTAATTGTCTTGCCGTATTCAATATAGTTGTAGAAGATTAGAGAGTTGAATTCGAAGACATTAAAGTAAAGAGTTAGGCTTTGGAGAAAGTTCGCAATGTTAGCGGCGTCCAGATGAATGAGTCCAATGCTAAGGGCAAGGCCAACGGTCATGATTGACAATAGGATAGTTTTTGTCCATCCTAAGTAACTTAAAAAGAAGGGGAGGAAGATCAATGGGACGAGTTTGATTTGGACAGCAATGGCGAGCCAGGATCCTCCAAGGGCGGCTTTCTTCTGAAGTATGAAATACAACGCTATGAATAAGAATGAAATCATCACACCTTCAAAGTGAACGTTTCCTGTGCATTCGATGATCCAAAGGGGATTTAGAAATAAGATCCAAATTCGATTGCTTGAAAAGTTAAGAAGGCGGAGTGTTTTTAGTAAGTAAATTGCCCCGACGAGTTCCGTCAAAACGATGAGTAATTTCAGTAAAAATGTGTTGATTACAATTGAGGAGGAGAATGCAGTTGCTCCAATAAAGTACGATTGATTGACGGTTGGATAGCAGCTGTAATTTTTCCTCGACAAATCACTCATTCCTCCGTAGATGTCTTGGATGTAGGCGTTGTCTCTTAAAAAAGGCTGATGAATTACTTCGGTTGGTTTATAATCAAATGCGTTGATTGAATTCCAGGCCATTTCGCCGTCCCAGAGAAATCGATAATAATCATTTGACAAATAAGGTTCAAACAACATCGAGATTACTTGTGCAGATATCGCGAGCACGGCCAAGTGCTTGAATTTTAGATCGCGTTGTTTAATTAGAACCAGGTACGCTATAAAAGCAAGCGAATAAGCTGTAAATAAAGTTGCCAGCTCTGTTCGATCTGATTCCCAATTAATGGTAAAGATCGATAAGAGAAATACTAAAGAAGCGATGCGAGTTACCCAAGAAGTATTGGATAACATAGGGTTAGGCTTTTTTAGTTCTTAATTCAGAGATTGAAGAAAAGAATACTAAACCGTAACCGATCGTAAGCATCAAGTGGAAAGGAACCATTCCTAAATCACCATAAATTGCACGATTGACCGTTGTGTAAGCAAAAAGAAGCATTAATAACCCTTCACCAATATTCAGAATTGAGATGCTCTTTTTATCGTATCTATTTCCCTTGAATTCACTTTTCACGTTTACGTTAAACTTAGGCGTTCTAACAAACGAACTCTTGATCCCAAGATATCCTTCCATAACTGCGACACTGTTGTTTAAAGCAAGTCCCATTGATACCATTAAGAATTGGAAGAAACGAATTACAAACTTGATAAGTGATAGAAATGTATTGCTTGTTTTGTCTCTGTAAGAATGCCAGTAATAGTACATTAAGAATACTGTACTTATCAAGAATACTGCTCCGTATTGAAGAACAAAATTCAAGTCAGAGAAGCTGTCTTTTATATGTAAAACAGGCAAGCTCAATAATGACATCATCAAAATAAATATGAATACCGAAGAGTTGAATAAGTGAGACATACCGTGGATACGATCGCTCATTTTTACTCCTTTAGTTGTCGCGATACGTTTGCGCATTTTGATGAAACATTCTGCTCCACCTTTCATCCATCTGTGTTGTTGACTTTTCAAAGCAGACATTGTAATTGGCAACTCAGCGGGTGCGATAACATCTTCCAGGTATTTAAATTTCCATCCTTTTAACTGAGCACGGTAACTTAAATCCAAATCTTCTGTCAACGTATCATGTTCCCATCCACCTGCAGCAGCGATACACGTTTTCCGCCAAATACCACCAGTTCCGTTGAAGTTGATGAAGTGACCTGATGCATTACGCCCACCTTGTTCAATTGCGAAGTGACCGTTAAGTCCGAAGGCTTGTAATTCTGTAAGGATCGAATATTTTTTGTTGATGTGTCCCCACCTTGTTTGAACAACACCTACTTTGTCGTCATTGAAATGCGGCATTGTTTTTTGAAGGAAGTCAGCATCTGGAATGAAATCGGCATCAAATATCGCGATGAATTCACCCTCAACTTGATCCATTGCATCGTCTAGAGCTCCAGCCTTATAACCTGTTCTGTCAACCCTGTGAATGTGTTGAATATTAATACCTCTTGCTTTTACTTCAGCGACCTTCTTTGCAATTACGTCAACAGTTTCATCTGTAGAATCATCCAAAACTTGGATTTGTAATTTATCAGCGGGGTAATCAAAAGCAGCTGCAGTTTCAATAATTCTTTCTGCAACATATAACTCGTTAAACATTGGTAACTGTACAGTTACTTTAGGAGTATTGGTAGGATCGTAAATTGGTTTTGCCGGAAAGGACTCTGGATGTTTTTTCTTTTTTCTTTTGTTACGAACGTAAGCAATGGCAAGTGAAAGTTGAAGTATACTGTAGAACAGAACTAAAACGAGACAACCGAAATAAACAAAGATGATCACTTTACTTAAGATGTGTGACCAATAATGCTCGATACCCCAAGCATCGCCCCAATCCAAAAGCCATGTAACTTTTCTTCCTACGGCAATTTCCTTAAATGTATAGTTTTCAGAATGTTCTGCCTCAGTTAGAGTGAAATGAGATGTTGATTCATTGTACGTTTCGTCCGTTACAACTAAATCATATTCGCCAAAAGGAATGTTTTTGAAACTATAATTCCCCTTTTTATCGGTGTTTGTAATATACTCTTTGTTCGAATCTTCGCTCTTGATTGTAAGCTCAATATTGCTAAGTGAAGCTCGCGTTTTTACGTCGATGATATTTCCCTTAACTACTTTTGTCTGACCGAATGTAGTGCATGTTACTAAAAGACCAACAACGACTAAACAGATTCTCAATATGTGTGATAATTTTATTTCCTTCAAACTGCTAAAATATTTTCTCGCTTAAAAACGATACTTAAAAACGGCAAATATAATCTTTATTCCCGCAAGTACAGTCCCTTTTATAGTACCACTTACTTTTGACACGCCTATACGTTTTCTATAGTTGACAGGAACCTCGCAGAATTTCATTTTTTCTTTGGACGCTTTTATTTGCATTTCAATGGTCCAGCCATAGGTTTTATCAGCCATTTTAAGTTGTTCCAAAGCATCACTTTTAATTGCTCTAAAGGGACCTAGGTCTGTAAATTTTGCGCCATAAAAAAGACGGATTAATTTGGTGGCCAACCAATTACCGAAGACTTGTTGGGGTGTTAATGATCCCTTTTCTCGTTTGCCAAGAACTCTAGATCCAATAACCATATCGTGATCGGTTTCTATGATAGGAGCGATAACATTCGTTATTTCTTCTGGGAAATCTGAATAATCGCCATCCATGAAGACAACGATATCTGTTTTCAATTCTCTCGATTTTTCAATTCCCTTCAGACAGGCCCATCCATAACCTCTTCTTGGTTCATCTAGAACAATTGCTCCTGCTGATTTTGCAACTTCAACGGTATTGTCGTTTGAATTGTTGTTGACAACAATAACGTGCTTAACGAGATCACGAGGAATGTCGGAAACCACCTTTCCAATAGATTTCTCTTCGTTGAAGGCAGGAATAATTACGGTAATTATAGGTGTGCTCATGTGTAATTGAAAGTGCGAATTTACATATTCAATTTCACTCCGTCTTTAGTAATTTCCAAAGGGTTCCCATCAAATCGACCTTCTTCAGGACCGTTTTCTAATTTAAGAACACCTCTTGGGCAAACTGAAGAACAAACACCACATCCAACACAACTAGAACGAACAATGTTTTCTCCCTTCTGCGCGTAAGCTCTCACGTCAATTCCTTGCTCGCAATACGTTGAGCAGTTTCCACATGAGATACATTGAGCACCATTCGTTGTAATTCTAAACCGAGATTTAAAACGTTGGAACAATCCCATGTAGCCCGCCATTGGACAACCAAATCGACACCAAACTCTGTTTCCAAGAACAGGATAGAAGCCTACTCCAATTACTCCAGAGAATGCCGCGCCAATGAAAAATCCGTAGGCTTTCTTAATTGATTTACTGCTGATTAGGAACAAGTCACTTTTCCCAGAGGCAAAGCCTACTATCAAGAATACAATGATGAATAGAAATACAATTGCCCCTACCAATAAGAACTTGTGCTTCTTTTCATACTTGCGGTAAGCTAAATAAAGAACTGTTGCACTGGCAAGCGATAAAACCAATACGGTAATAAAGAACGTAACTTTATTCAGTGTGAAAAATCCGATTTCGAATTCATTTCCTGAAAGGTATGTGTATACTGTACCAATCGTCATTAAGAGAACGAACACCATGACGGAGTGCATTACCCATCGCTCAATTTTCCACGCTTTCACGCTTTTGTTAGAAAGGTGTCTAAAGCTATCTCCTGCAGTTTCAGCAAGGCCACCACATCCGCAGAACCATGAGCAATACCATCTTTTTCCTACGTAATACGTCACGATTGGAGTTACGACAAGGAATAGAATCAATCCCCAGAAAAAGTACGCCATTCCCATGGGTTGGTTCGCTGCGTAGGTATGCGCTTGAATTTTATCCATGTTGAATGCACCGTAATCTAGCGGCCATGACATAACAGGGTTGGCATTGTACCCAACGTATACAGATTGACCGTCTACAGCATTCATCGCGTCCATGATGCTTGGAATTAAATCGGCAAGGATCAGTTGAGAGAAAATGACTACAACCGTTCGGATCAAATGATACTTACTGTGTCTGTATTTGATGATGAATTTAATTCCCAAGAACAGAATGACGAAGCTATACAACGTTCCATAAACGAACCATTGATCCGCTGGTGTGCCGCGTCTAAATTGAGAGTAAACATCAAAAAGGGAAATCAATTCCGCAAGAGATTCACCGTTCCAGTACAATTGGATGTAAAACAAGGTGAGTAAAATTCCAAAAGCAAACCCGACAACGCCACGGCTCGTAAGCGAGTTGAACATGACATGGTTGTTCTTAATTCCTGCTGTATGTCCAGCATAGGTTCCATAGGTATAGAGCATAATCCCAAGAGCCATGAGGCCAAGAGAGAATGAGAAATACACCCAAGATGGATTAAGATCTACTTGACCGAGCCAAGCGACGAATAGAATTCCAACGCCTCCAAGAGCCAATAAGATCCCGATTCTTTGCGACCAATTTAAGCTTTTACTATAACTGTTAAGAAAGCCGAAGCGCTTGGATGGATCGAAAGTGAAAAACAATGATCCAGCAAGCATGATTGCAAATCCTGGAAGAACATAGTCAATCCTAAAGTCTGGTTTCTCGATGTATCCGAAATACACGATCACAATTCCTACTATGAATAAAATACTTCCAATGGAGTGGTACCATTTTTTACTAAAGAAAAGACCAGAGCCTCCAGCGGTAAGCAGAAACCCAATTACTTTCAAGTAGGAAATCCCTTTTCCTTCTTTGTATATCGCCCAAGAAAACAGCGTTAAGCCAATCACTAGAAGTGTAATACTTAGCTTGGCTTTCCAACTCATTTCTTGAGATTGATCCCCTGCTATTGATAAGTTATCGTCTATCATTTCACTCATTTCGCCAAAATATTTTGCCACCATTTTGGCTTGTTAGATACTAATTGTGTATTGAATTTAGCATTGAATTGCTTAATCACATCGTCTTCGTACTTCTTGTAAAATTCGGGATCGAAATTCGCAGATTTTAAATCCAAAAGGACCTCTTCGATTGTTGCGTCGGTAATTAACCACTCATTAAATACAAGGTGTCTCATGCGGATTCCGAAGTTGTTTATACCGATGAACTTTCTACTTTCTTTCTCAAAAACAAAGTGAAGTAATATTTCATTTTTGTCGTGCTTGTATACAAACTCTTCTTGGCCTTCTGGTAAAGTGCTTAAAACGGTTCCATAGGTTTGATATTCAATATCAAAAAATTTAGCAGAATTAAACCATTGCCCCGGGGTGTATTCACAGCGCTCGCCCGTTACGTTCTTAGCAATTAATTCCCCCATGATTTTCCCTGTATACCAAACCTGCTCTAAGGGACGACGTCCAGGAACGGGATCTCTAAATTCAGCGCAATCGCCAATAGCGTAGACATCCTTCGCAGAAGTTTCAAAATGACGGTTGATCATTATTCCACGATTTGTTTCAATACCGCTCGATTCAAGGAGCGAAATGTTCGGTGAAACGCCTGCTGTCAATCCAACAAATTGGCACTCTATCGTTTCTCCCCGTTTTGTTTTGATGGCAATCGCCTCGTTGTTTTCGTTGGTGATGATCTCATCCAATTCATTTTCATAGTGCATGATCAATCCATGGTGTTTGGAAATATGATCCATTATGAAACTGGAGTCCTGCTTGGGAAGCACTCCGTTCCAAAAGTATTTTTCTCTAACTAGGAAGTGAACTTTAATATTTCTTGACAAGAACATCTCGGCCAGTTCGATTCCAATCAATCCGCCTCCAATAACGACAGCTGTTTTTAAACCAACCGAATATTTTTCAGCATATTCTAGATCTTGCTTTGAGTAAAGGCCACCAACGCGTTTTGCATCTTGTCCTTTCCATCCGAATTTATTGGGCTTTGATCCTGTCGCTAGGATCAATTTTGAATAGGAGAGTTGATCTCCATTTTCCATTGTAATTGAATTGGTGCTCGTGTCGATTGAATCTACTTTTGCATGAAGAAGATCGATTTTATTGTCTTCCCAAAAATGATTCTCGTAGGGCTGTATGTGTTCGAATTTCATGTGTCCCATGTAAACATACATCAGTGCGGTTCTCGAAAAAAAGTATTTCGATTCAGCAGAAATAATGGTTATCGGTTCGGCGCTTCGTTTGCGAATATTTCTCGCCGCCGTTACTCCTGAAATTCCATTTCCGATAATTAGTATCATTTTTCAGTTTTAGGTCAATTGGCTTTAAGACGTCTAGATTTGTCTAGTCTTACAACCAACTTCATTTTATTGAATTACTTCTATTGTTTTTTCCCAGTTTTGAAACTTGTTTGTGCCTTGCTTATTCATCATTGAAATTGTACCCTTTAAGACAACAGTTCCAACTTTGGGAGTTTTAAGAAATATTTGAGCTTTACCTTCATCATCGTAACTAATCCTTGCGTTTGGATTGTTTTCAATAGTTAATATGGGATGTGCATATGAGTTGATTGCTGCTACACTGACTTCTAAATTTAAATTATTTCCGAATTTAATTGCCTCCGGTCCTTCAACAATGGGGATAATTTTATCAAAAAAATCGCCACTTGAAGCGACTTTTAAATTCCAATTTGACAATGCTAACCTTCTCGCTTTTAGAACAGAGTTTTCTAGACTTTCCAGTAATGACAATGAACCGATAAGTGTCTGAGGATATATTTTTTCTAATGATGATTTACCAGTTATTAAAGAATATATTATTTCGGCAACTGCTTCTATATCATCTGGATTAAGGTTGTTTCTTTGTAGAGAGAGATCTTTATGAATTTCATTTAGAGTAGCTCGACCAACTTCTCCACTAACTTTGAATGGTTTGATTTCAAATTCCCTTCCGGCCCATTCATACGTAGCTGTTAGCTTTAACAATTCGGTTTTAAAATCTTCAATTTTATTTTTTAAAATCGAAGCGTCAAAAGATACCTCAGAGTTTGGCTTTTTTAATTCTCTAAATGCAAATTGCAATACCACCAGATCAGAATTGCTTTGAAGTTTTTGCGGCTTAATTTTCTCATTCGCATCGGCAATTAGGGATGTCTTTAAACCGTTTATATGCTTGCAAATTTTTTGAGTTTCTTTCTCTATTTGCTCCATTCGTGTCATTACGAATTGAAGATTCTCCCTTCTTTTTTTGTTCGCTTTGTTGTTGGGAGTACCATGGAATTCGGCGAGTACATTGTTGATACGAATTGTTCCATTGTAAAATTCTGATTCATTAGAACTTTGCACTGAATGTGCCATAAAAACCATTGTCTCTGCATCAATCTTTTCAGTTTTTTTAGAATCGCCGCAAGAGAAGATAAGGATGAATACTGCAAAAAGTAAAATGAGCTGAATAGAGCTTGATTTCATAAATAGAGTTATACGCATAATTTACACCTTTTCTTAATACAATCGAAAATTATAGGCACAAAAAAACGTCGATTCAAATAAATGAATCGACGTTTTATAATTCTTACCCAGTCTCTACTTCCAGACTCCTCTGCTCGAGAAAGCTTCAATTCTATTGTTGATTCTGTCTTCCGGTTTAATTGCTTTCAATTCCGTTAAATATTTAGCAATCGATTTTTTAACCGTTTTAAATGTTTCTTCGTGGTTTCTATGTGCACCATTCGATGGTTCTTTAATGATGTCGTCAACGATTCCAAGTTTCTTCATATCTGTTGAGGTCAACTTAAGTGCATCTGCTGCTTTCTCTTTAAAATCCCATGATCTCCATAAAATGGAAGAACAAGATTCGGGAGAGATAACAGAATACCATGTGTTCTCTAACATGACAACTTTATCTCCAACACCAATGCCCAATGCTCCACCAGATGCTCCTTCACCAATGATGATGCAAATTACTGGAACTTTCAAGCGCATCATTTCATAAATGTTACGTGCAATTGCTTCACCTTGACCGCGCTCTTCAGCCTCTAAACCAGGAAATGCTCCAGGTGTGTCAATGAATGTCACGATTGGTTTGTTGAATTTCTCGGCCATTTTCATCAATCGAAGTGCCTTTCTATATCCTTCTGGATTTGGCATTCCGAAATTTCTGAATTGACGCATTTTCGTGTTCACTCCTTTTTGCTGTCCAATGAACATTACTGTTTCACCATCTAACAATCCAAAGCCACCGACCATCGCTTTATCGTCTTTTACGTTTCTATCTCCGTGCAATTCTTGGAATTGACCATCCGTAACTGCTTCAATATAGGCCATTGTATAAGGACGATCTGGATGTCTAGACAACTGAACGCGTTGCCATGGAGTTAAGTCAGAGAAAACCTTTTTTGTTTTGGCTTTCAGCTTTTTCTCCAATTCTTTGATCGATTCCGTCATGTCCACTTCTGTGGTTTCACCAATTTCTCTGGTTTTAACAATCTGGTCTTCTAGTTCCTTGATTGGCTCTTCAAAATCTAAATAGGTCGCCATAATTTTTTTATCTATTTGAGCGGCGAAAGTTACAAAAATTGTTTCGTTGTTATACCTTTATAATATGATATTATTTCCCCCTGCTAAGGTCAATTTGGGACTCAATGTACTTTCAAAAAGAAGTGATGGTTACCACGCGATTGAGACGTGCATGCTCGAGGTTCCTTTGTGTGATGTTCTTGAAATACAGAAGTCTGAGGTGTTTGAGTTTAAATCAACAGGATTGGAAATTAATGGAAGTCAAGAGGAAAATTTGTGTGTTCAGGCCTTTCGAATGTTGGAAAATGAACATAATTTATCATCTGTGTATATTCATTTGAGGAAGATTATTCCAATGGGCGCTGGATTGGGAGGTGGATCTTCCGATGCAACTTCGGTCCTTTTGGGATTGAACGACTTGTTCGAATTGAACTTGTCAGATGAAAAATTGGAAAGCTACGCTTCTCGATTGGGGAGCGATTGTGCGTTCTTCGTTAAGGGCGGTTCGCAATTAGGATCGGGTAGAGGTGAGGTTTTGAATCCAATCTCAATCGATTTATCTGGGAAGTTTTTGAAACTCATCAATCCTGAAATTCATATTGGAACATCCGAGGCATATTCGAATGTTCATTTTATTGATAGTTATTCGATTGCCGATGCGTTAAAAAATCCGATAGCGTTGTGGAAGGACCAACTTCAGAATTCGTTTGAGGAATTTGCTTTTAAAGCGCATCCTGTCTTAAACGATCTAAAGAAAGCGATGTACGATGAAGGTGCTCTTTTTGTAGCAATGTCCGGCAGTGGTTCGACCCTTTTCGGGATTTATAACGAGGAACCTGAATTGACAAGTGCTTATGAGTTGGAGTGGGTTTTTAAATTGTGAAAATGCTTTTCTAATTCCGTAGGATTGGATTAGCTATTACTAAATAAAGGCATTGACAGAATTAGAAACGTTAGCGTTTCACCAACTTCTTCGTAACTACATTCCCGTTATCCAAAGTGATTTTCACAACGTAAATTCCTTTTGAGAAATTAAGGACATCCAAAGATGCCGAAGCGTTTGAGGTGTCAACGGATTTTACAATTTTCCCGCTTAAGTCAATGATCGTTATGTTCTTTAAATTCGATTCACTTGAGGCGATTGTAATCGAGTTTGAACTTGGGTTCGGATACAAAGCCACGTTGTCACGCAATTCGATTTCAGAGATGCCAACATCGCTGTTTGGATTCGCTTCGAAATGGAAGACCCCGCCTAAATCTTGTCCAACGAACATGTTTAAGTTTCCATCACCATCAATGTCCTTTACTGCAAATGAGCTGTAAGCCTCAACGTCGATACTTAAATAGTGATCGGATACCAAATGAAATTGTTGACCTGTTCCCAAATTGTTATCGATACTGTCGTAATAGATTAATTTTCCCAATTCAGATCCAAGGAACAATTGCGTTACGTTGTTTTCTCTGAAGAAATGAGGCGAAGCAAATACATCCGGTTTATTGCTCACGATGTCAATGTTTCCAAGTTGAATATTCGCCAATTCGAAAGAAGGTACGTTCACCGTTCCGATGTTTCTGTAATAATGAATTTCACCTGTTTTAGATCCTAATATTAAATCCAATAAACCGTCATTGTCAAGATCAAACACCTGAGGATGTGTGTACCCGAAAGAAGCAATTAGGGCAGAATTGTTGTCCAAATACCCAACTTGAGGCGACCCGAAAACGGCACCAGCGCCAATTGAATTGTTTTGGTAATACACCAATGAGCCGTCTTCCATTCCTAAGAACATATCCTCGTCTCCATCACCATCCATGTCGCCAAATGTTGGAATGGATCTCAACCCAAAATTCTCTTGATCCAGATTAAAAAGATTGTAGTCGATGTACGTGAATTCCGGTAGGCTTGCGGTTCCTGTGTTTTTGTAGTAAGCAATCGTACTTTCTTTATCCAAGGAAGGAATGTATCGAAAGAAATTTCCAATAATTAAATCATCCAATCCGTCTTCATCAAAATCGAAAATAACAGGAATCGTTCCTGTACCGTGTTCAATCATTTCATTTTGAAAGAGGTTGTTCGCAGTAAAGATAAAGTTTGGGATTGCGTCCGTTCCGATGTTTTTGTAGTACCGAATACTTGTTTCGTTTTCAGAGATATTCTTAGCGTTTGCGGTCACTAGTAAATCGCGAATTCCGTCAAAATCCACATCGACGTAAAATGAAGCTGGAAACAACTGAATATCAGCAGGTGTTGTATTTGAAGGGAAGTTAGGGTCAACAGAAATGATTGCTGAGTTTGTATTGGGCGCGGTTCCATTGTTGGTCAGGAGCGTTAAATTAGGGTGTGCAACGTCTCCAATGACCAAATCGTAAACACCAGAATTATCGATATCAATTGCCAAAACGGTTGATCCAGCGTGTTTATTGGTTCCTTTTACAGTGCTTCCGTTTTGTCCTGCAACGCGCAATGGATTGGATATATTACTTCCCACACATGGGAAATCAGGATCATTGAGAATTATGTTGTTTGTCAAAGCTGCCTCACCAAATAATCCCCAACATTCGTTTTGAAGAATGAACTCCAACGAGTCAGGAATCCCATAGAGTTCCATACTTTGATTTTGATGGTATTCCAAGTTTTTGCCGCCTTGGTGAAAGGTCAATACATCCATGTCGCCGTCGAAATCCACATCGACAATTGCAGGAATGTCTGAAGAGTTAACATACAATTGACTCGATCCATTTACATATTCGGAGTACACCAAATCCGATGCTAACACCCATTGTATTCCTGTTCCAATGGTTCCTACATTGCGGTAAACCTTGATTCCGGCGAGGCCATAAGTCCAAAGATCTTTGCGTCCATCATTGTCGTAATCAACCATTGTCGCTCTGTAGCGCACGTCTGATGGGAAATTGACTTTAGAACCATACGCCAATTGATAAAACTTCGTTCCGCCTTGATCTTCTTGCGTATAGACTCGAATATTGTCGTTGCTACGGTCGAATATAAATAAATCCATATCACCGTCGAAGTCGTAGTCAAAATCAGAAATTTGGACATAGTTTAAACCACCTCCCCAAGGGTTTGTGAGTGCATCGCCGCCTTGTTTGACAATGATAGAATTATCGTATTCAAAACCGAATTGACCGTGCGCAAATCCAGTGATAAGCGTGATGCAAATTAAAATAACGTGTTGTTTGAGTCCCATAGCTTTTAAAGAGTGATCTAAAATTATAAATTATTGCCCAATACCTATGTGTAATAACGAGGCAACTTACCAATAAGTTTGAAGTCTTACCGATAAACAGACTCTATTATTGAATTATGAAAAAAATATACCTCACCTTATTAAGCATCGCTTTTATGGGTTTTTCTTACGCTCAAGACAGTGCTAACGTATTGTTTATTGGAAATAGTTACACCTATTTTAATAATATGCCGGGCTTAATCAGCGACCTTGCTGCCTCTCAAGGTGACTTTTTTGAATCAACTTCTCAAACGCCAGGAGGAATGACCTTTAACGGCCATGCTTCGAGTGCAGCAACGTACACCGCAATCAATAGTGATTCTTGGGATTACGTTGTTCTTCAGGGGCAAAGCCAAGAACCTTCTTTTTCTGATGCTCAAGTGAATACGCAAACATTGCCGTATGTAATGCAAATTGCAGACAGTATTAATGCAAACAATGATTGCTCGGATATTCTTATGTATATGACATGGGGTCGGGAAAACGGTGATCCTCAATGGGCACCAATTTCTACGTTTGACTTAATGAATGCACGCTTGCGGTTAGGCTATATGAGAATAGCAGATTCTGTTCAAGCATCCATTTCTCCAGTTGGATCGGCTTGGAAATATGTTAGAGACAACAACCCCGGAATTGGATTGTACAATGCTGATGAATCGCATCCAAGTCTTCACGGTTCTTATTTGGCAGCTTGTGTTTTTTATGCATCGATTTATAGAAAATCACCGGTAGGAGCGCCATTTATCAGTACAATTAGTCAAGCGGATGCCGATGTTCTGCAAGCCGCTGCCGCATTAACGGTTTTGGATAGTTTGGATCAATGGCATTTGCACGATGAATCTGAGCACACACAAGCGGATTTTACATATGTGGTCAACGGATCAAATGTGACCTTTACCAACGAAAGCCTGAGAGCGAGTTCGTATTCTTGGGATTTTGAAGATGGACAGAGTTCAACAAATGAAAATCCATCAATTTGGTATTCTGGAGTTGGGACATATACTGTTTCATTGATTTCAGAAAGCTCTTGCGATTCAGATACGATTGAGTATGACGTGACAATTTTACAGGCCTCGATTAATGAGAATCAAGATTTGGGATTGAGTTATGCTCAAGTTACTCCAGGTGTTTTTGAAGTGCTTGGAGCCAACGCTGTTGATTTAATTACGGTAGTCGATGCTTCGGGAAGATTCATTTCAGAATCAACAAGTACAACAATTGATCTTTCGAAAGAGCCTTCTGGAATGTATTTAATTTCGATTCAATTGGAAGATAAGATTCAACGGATCAGAGTGCTTAAATAATAGTATTCCCTAGATGGTCAGGATCAGATCGTCTAGGTGTTTTCTCACCTTTGCTCCGTGTTGAGTGATATCTTCTTCATGGCGGTAACCAACAGGAATGGCCAAAGTAGGAGTTAAATTTTTATCTGAGAGGCCAAGAATCTCGCTGTATTTTGCAGGATCAAATCCTTCCATAGGCGTTGCATCAATTCGAAGAGACGCGCAGGTATGTAAAAGCTGACCTAGAGCGATGTACGTCTGCCGCGTCGACCAATTCAATATTTCTTGTTCTGATCTGGCGTTCATCTCTCCTTTGATCCGGTTCGAAAAACCGTCTAAATTTTCAATTCTTACATTTCTTGTATGTGAAATAAGTTGCATGTAGGAATCAACGTCTTCGTCTTTAATTTTCGAATACGAACACAAAACGAATAAATGAGACGCATCCGCAACTTGGCGCTGTCCGTAGGAAGCTTCTACCAATTTCCCTCTTAATTCAACTGATTCAACAACGACTACTGTAAAGGATTGAAGTCCATAAGAAGTAGGTGTTAAACGCAAAGATTCTTTCAATGTATCAAAATCGGAATTGCTGATTTTCTTTTCAGCGTCGAATTTTTTTACGGCGTATCTCCAATTAAGGTCTTCGATGACTTTGTTCATTTCTTGATCGTTTGATAGAACAAATGTATAGTTTTCGATTTGATTTGCGGGTTGAACATTATGGTATACTTAGTAGAACAAGGAATGAAATACATCCGATTAAGATGATGGAGATAATGATGCTGATTTGAATCGTACTTTGTCTTTTGTCCTTGATCAGTTTTGCTCTAAACGCTTTCTTGTCCTCTGTGCTCAATGTGTTTTGGTACTCGAGTGGTTTTTTGTTTTGTGCAACTTCAAATTCTTTGTATTTGTCGCGCATTGATTTTTTTTCATAATGCATTAGACGGTTATTCTTCAAAGAAGAAATCATTCCAGAAACAAATCCACCGTAGCCCATATTGAAGAAGTTTGTGTTAGAGAATTGTTTTTTAAACGTTTCATTAAAATAGTGAATTTTGATGAAGTTTTGTGAATTTCACATCATTAATTATTAAAGTTCGGAGGGCTGGATTCACTTGCCTCAATAGAGAGAAATAAAGCTGATGTATGCCGTGTCGAAAAGGAAAGATAGATGGTATGAAAAAGAGATGTAGAAACTTGAAGAACTCTGTTTCTTAAATGTATAGTTGATCGTCTAGCTTGAAAATGAAAGATTATAAAAAGTCTAGAACCAGTCAAACCTACTCGAAAATTACGTAAATGTTGCAATCAATTTCGAGTACTTATACGGTTGTATTTATCTTGATTTATCAATAGTTTTAAGCTCTGTAATTCATTTAACCAAAAACTACTACTATGAAATTTGCAAGATTACTACTACCAATAACTGCTCTTTTTGCTTTTTACGCCTGCACACCAGCCGACGAGAAAGAAGAAAAAGAAATCGAGGAGGACATTATCGAAGCTCTGGAAGGCGTTCCTTCTGATGCACAAGACACATATCCATTAACAGAAGCTGATTTTAGCACTTGGTTTGCAAGTGGCTCAATTACTAAAGATGGAGCGGTTGATGCCGCCAATAGTATGGATTTCACGAACACAAACAATGTTGACTTTTACAAATGGTCGTACCGTATGTTCTTATGGATCACTTCGGAAGAATCAGATGGAACACGGGTTTTTGACTCGAAGACGTTTTATGATGTTGCTCCGGCAGATTCGAAGGGCAATAGAGCGTTAATTCCGCATGAACCTGGAGTTTACAGAAGCTTCTCTCCGCGCTTGTTGCAAACGAGAAATGTAGATGCTGATCTTGATGAAACAGAACAGGGCCAAGCAGGAGGTGGCGATGTACTAATGACTCAGAATGGAAGTCTTGTTTATTACACGTTGATGGTCAATGATGTAATGGCTGTTTTTAGAACAAAAACGTTTGGTACAACACCGAATGAGTTTCCAAGTACTTCAAGTGAGTTGGATGCTTTGGTGGATTATGGAAAACTTTTTGGAGTGACGATAGATGATCCCAAAGCTTTAGCAATGGAATTGAAATTGTCATGGGTAGAATCTAGTTCACTGTCAAATCCAGAAGACTATGTGCAGATCAAAGCTTCTATTCCACAATACACAAAGAATGCTGGTAATACGACATGGACAACCACTGGCGAGACGAAAACAACTATGTTGGCGCTTACTGGAATGCACGTTGTTGGGAATGCACAAGGACATCCTGAGATGCTTTGGGCAACTTTTGAACATGGAACGAATACTCCACAAGAAGAATATTCATATATCACAAATACTAGTGCAACCAAAACAGTTCCGTTTTCTACTTCGGGAGATTTTCTTTTCTGTGCAGATGGAGCGGTTTCGCCTTTTAATGTAGCACACATGAAAATGGATGGATCTAACATTCAAGCTGAAGAATCTTTTGAAGTTAGTGCGAGTAACTCGACTCTTGTGAATTCATGGGGAGCAGCTGTTGGTGTTACACCGAACCCTTTGGTGACAAGCGATGCTGAATCAAATTCAGAAGTGATTTCTTTAAATAGTTCCGTAATAGGAATGTTAATTGATGGCGATGTTCGAAAGAATTACATGCTTATTGGATGTACTTGGACAGACGAAGGTGGGTATCCATATAGCGCGATGTCAAGCGTCGACGGCGGTATGGTTAACTATCCTCGAACAGGACTGCCATCTGTTGAAGGATTAGGTGATGCAGTAGGTACAAGTCGCTTGGCGAATTCTACAATGGAAACGTATCACCAGGCGGATAACTGCTTTAATTGCCACAACAACTTCACATCTGTCAACACAGTTGCTGCAAATGTTGCAGGAGGAGGTTATACGGATTTGAGTCACATCTTTTCAAATCTTGAACAATTACCGCCAGTAATTATTATACCGGATTCGAAGTAACAATTTGAATTCAAAGAGAATTAAAACGAAATAAAAGAAGCCTGAGGATTTGTTCCTCAGGCTTCTTTTTTTGATCTTAATGTTTATGTGGGTTTACTTGAGAACCTCCTTTAGTGTTCCTTTTATTTTAGAATAAGGTATCAGTACTGAAGGTGCACCTTGAGCATAAGAGCCTATTTCATAAGCGTTGTAATGGAAGTACAAACCATTTGCTTCAATGGCGAAATTGTTTGGAAGTGCGAATTCGTCGAATGTATACCAACCTTCTTCTTCACCGCCGTGAATTGCTTCAAAAATTGGTTTTGATTTCGCCACAAGTGTATTCATGCCTTCACGTTTAATCAAGTCTTCAAAGGAAACACGTTTTCCAGTGTTGAGGTCAATGTTGATGATCGTTGTATGGCTATTTGGATGCGCAGTCTCATAATAATAAGAGTAACTGTAAATCTCAATGCTAATGAAGTTCTTATAAATAGAATTTACAATCGTATTTATTTCAACTTCGAAGCCGTCTTCGTAGTTCGTTTTTTCCAATAAACCAAACAATTCTGAATACGTTGAAGCATCGCCTAACATATGCGCAGATTCCATTTCGATGAGGTCGTTAATTGTTTTTTCAAGGGTTGCGTCTTCACATTTCACACTGATGCTTTGTAAACTTATATTAGAACAAGTAGTGTCTGCTCCATCGATTCTTTGGCCGTTTACAGTAATTGACTGTTCTTTAGTACTGCATTTTTCTTTCGCGAGATTCGTGTTCTCAAAACTTAAAATCTTCGAGGGTTGTGCTGTCAAGTTGATTTCAAGCGTTTTCTTTGTTTTTGGGTTCGTCCATGTTCCTTTGAACGATCCATCAGAATAAAATTCCCCATTGAAAATTCCTGTTGGAGAAGGAGCTTCGGCGTATTCATTGAATGTGATTTTACTTCCTTGCTTGAGTTCGCCACTGATCGAAATGGGAATCTTGGTTTTGTCGTAATAATATTCTCCCGAAATGTCAGAATCCATTTTAATGAACTCCATCGTTATTGGATAGTCACCAATTGTTCCTTTCAAGCGCTTGTAGTCGTTTGCAGGTAGCTCAATAACCCTAACTTCCACTTCAGCTTTTGAAGTGTTGGATTTGTCCGTGTCTTTTTTAGAAGTGTCGTCGTTGGAACAAGACACTATTAAAAGCAGTACTGAACTTAGTATTAGAATAGGGATTTTCATAGGTCGCTAAATTCTTGGTTTTATAGTTCTTCCAAAATTGATTCTCCATTTGATTGATCACCGGAAGTCCATCTCCACGATTCGTGCAATCGAATTTTTCCATTTTCCAGAATTTCAGGAGTGGAAAAACAGATGCCCGAAACTTCTTCGCCGCGTACGTTGAGTTGTCTATAACGAAAATTAATGCAGCCGTCTTCATCCACAGCGCCGATCAAATGGCCTTCGGAGATATTCGTTCCTTCGTATTCACAAGAGAGTATTTCACCAATTTGTTGGTAATGGAAGATCATTCCTTCAGAAACGTTTCCATTGTCAGAATTGGAAACCACCTTGAATTGTTTGTCGTGATAATTCATCATTGTTTTTTAATCCTTTCGAAGATAGTAAAAAGTACCTCAGATTTTTTTTGCGATGAGAATTAAATCTACTGTTACCGTGCCTTTCTCATTTTTAGTTTCGATTCGTTCCGTTTTTAAAACTTCAAATCCGCTTGACTTAAGCGCTTCTGTTAAATAGTCTGCTTGATGGTAATGCATGAAGATTTGATCGCCTGAACTTCCTTTTGTGAATCCAGACTTGGAACATTCATCTTCCATTGTGCTTACATAAAGCAATCCATTTGGATGTAAAATGGATGCCGAATTTTGGATCAGTTGAATTGATTCTTCTTTGGATAAATAGGGGAGAAGGAAGCCGCAAATAACAGCATCGAATGATTTTTTTAATAGGAAGATCTCACGGGA
Source organism: Crocinitomicaceae bacterium (assembly GCA_047630755.1). Lineage (GTDB taxonomy): Bacteria > Bacteroidota > Bacteroidia > Flavobacteriales_D > Crocinitomicaceae > UBA4466. The sequence continues at coordinate 33,539 of JBLHYG010000019.1, forward strand.
ATCCATGATTTTAAATTCAGCGGAAGGATTGTTCACCTTCGCGAGTTCAATCATATTACTCGACAAATCCGTTCCAAGAATTTTAAAATCAGGCCGAAGATTCAATAAGAACTTTGTTATATTTCCCGGACCACAAGCGAGTTCTAAAATTTCCGGATTTTCAATTGAGATGGTGTTGGAAAGAAATTGGAATGAGTTAGCATATAAATCAACGTTCATGAATTTCTCTTGATAGGCTTCAGCAAGTTTATTGAAGATCTCTACCGCATTTTTATTCTGATCCATCGATGAGCTAAAAGTTATTCGTTGTCGCGCATTTTTTCTATGAGCTCGGGAGGCAACTCAACAGGTGAATTGGATTCGCTAGGGATGTCGTTTATAGGAAGAACTTCAGGGACCAAATCGATAGCTCCAATGCTATCCAATTCTTCTGGTGTAACTGACGGGCGTTCATTCCCGGCAATTACTCTTTCCATTATAAAATTGACAGCGATTTCGGCTTTTTCTTTTGTCTCGAACCCTTTTATTCCTTGAACCGCAGGAATATGTTTTTGATTCAAGATTATTTTTGTGCCTCTAAATACTTGATAGCACCAACCCACATCTTGAAGGTAATAGACCTTTGAAGAATATTTTGGGGTGCTGGACTGCTCCGAATTTCTCTCAAGTTTCACATCTAGGTCATCTGTGTTTTCAGTGCCACAAGAGGCCATGAGAACTGCGATAAAGATTAAATATGCGTATTTCATTATTGAAATATAACCTTTTCTACATGGACGACTTGCCCTGCGTTGTTCGTTAATTGAACAAAATAATTTCCTGTTGGAAGGTTTACTCTGTTCACTTTAAATCCTGAATTGTTTTTTGCAATTGACAATGCGCTTGTTGCATTTTTCCCGTCAAGTGTGATCAATTGTAATTCAACTTCTTTCAAATCGGTCTGAACCGTAAAGCTTGTGACAACTGGATTCGGGAATATTTTCGTGTTTGAAGTGTTCGCTAATTCTTCCGCTCCTAAGATTCGACGGTAAGCATACATATCATCTCTAAATTCGCCGTCGTAACCTGTTCCTACAAAACCTAAATCTTGTTGAATAAAGGAGACCGCATTTGATCTTCCTGTTCCGGGAAAATCGGCTCTCTGAGTCCAGCTGTCTCCAAAGAAATTGTATTCCCATAAATCGTTGGTATAGTTGAAACCAACATCTTCACCCAAGCAAATAAACCCAGTTGGAAACTGCCCCCATGATGCAGCACCTTTTCTCGCTGTTCCTGGGAAGTCTGCTTTTTGAGTCCACATGTCTGTTGTTGGCTCGTATTGCCAAAAGTCGTTGACCATCACACCTTCATCACCAGTTCCAACGTAGCCTTGTCCGCCCATACTAAATGCTGCAGCTTCTTTTCGAGCTGTTCCGCCAAAGTCTGCAACTTGTGTCCACATGTTTGTTGTTGCATCGTATCGGTACATGTCTTTTTGAAGGCCATTTGCGTCAATTCCAGTTCCAACATACGCCTTTTCGTTTAAAACAAATGCAATAGCTTGTCGTCTTGCTGATCCAATAAAATTTGATTTTTGAGTCCATGCGTCGGTATCTTCATCAAATTCCCACAGGTCATTAAAGAAGGGGTTGGTATCGCCTTGCCCTAAGCAAAGGTATCCTTTGTTTTCGATGCTGAAAGAACAAGCGTTTCCTCTGTCAAGTCCATCTCCAGACAATCCACCAATAGAAGGTTCGTCATCCCAATCGTCTTGCCAAAATGTGTAAGAAAACATTGACCTTCTAAACCCTCCTTCGTCAAGTCCGCCCATGATGTATCCTTCGCCATTAACGACGAAAGCAGAAGCTACCGAACGAGGGGCTCCATTAACAGAATCTTTCTGAACCCATTGATCTTGGGAAAAAGCGTGTCCACTAATTAATGTTGCGGCAAGTAGTATTAGATTGAATTTCATACTTATTGAATAATAATTTTTTGGCTTCCTATTGTTGATCCATTGCTCTGACCTGTCAAGTAATATACTCCAGCAGATAGGCCGTTTACGTTTAATGTTTTCGTGTATGCTTCAGAAAGAACAACTTGGCCGTACATATTTGTGAGGGTCAACTCTTCAACAGGTACAGATGAATTAACGTTGATCACATCTGTAGTTGGATTTGGATAAATTGAAATCGCATTGTCCAATTCATTCACTCCAACTGTGTAATACGGATTGTATTCGTGCATGCTCGCTTTTTTACCAGAAATACCTTTTCCAGTTCCAACATACGCCCTGTTGTTAATGACCATTGCGATAGCTCCTTTTCGTGCACTTCCACCGTAAGAAGCTCTGACATTCCAACTGTTCGATCCTTCATTGTATTCCCATAAATCCCCAAGAGATCCGCCGTTGGTCCCCATACAAACGAACCCTCTCGATCCGATTGAAAATGTTGTAGCATTTGCTCTTTCGCTAGAAGGAAGATTTGCTCTCTCAACCCATTGATCCAAACTCGGTTTGTATTCCCACCAATCTTTTCGGTATAAATCTTGATCCGTACCCAATCCAGCGTATCCTTTTCCGTTAAGAGTGAAGCTGCTTAGTTGGTACCTAACACCTCCTGGGAAATTTGTTTTCTGTGTCCACAAATCATTTGTCGAATCGTATTCCCACGTTTGATTGGAGTAATTGTTAGGTCCTAATTTACCGCCCACCAAATACGCTTTGTCTCCTACTGAGAATGCAGTTGTAAAGTACATGCCAGCGCCTCCAAATCCAGGGAAATTTGCTTTCGCTATCCAAGAATTAAGTGTTGGATCGTACTCCCATAAATCGGCAAGTTTTATAGCGCCAACTTCTGTTGCTGTTACCGTGTTAATTCCCGTTCCAATGTATCCTTTGTCATTGATAGAGAATGCGATTGCATTTCTTCTAACAGATCCTGGAAGGCTTGCGACTTGGCTCCATGTATCTAATGCGGCATCGTATTTCCAAAGATCATTGTAAACAACTTCAGCTGTATCAATTCCTGTTCCGATATATCCATAATCGCCAATGCTAAAAGCTACTGCTCTTTCTCGTTTGAGCCCAGAGAAATCTGACATCTTGGTCCAGGTATTTTCAATTTGCCCGAAACTTGTTCCGATTATACCAATAAATAATGCGAGTAGTATTTTTTTCATACTGTTAATTAAAAATGAATTTATTCGAGTGTACAAGCGCTCCATCAACTTTTACATGATAGATGTATGTTCCACTTTCATTGTTTCCTTTGTCAAAGCGAATTTCTCCGTTTTGAGATTCTTCTGTGAATATTTTTCTTCCCATCATGTCAAACACGTCGATCGAATAGGAATTCAAATTGTTTGATTTGAAATTAATGTGATCATTTGAAGGATTCGGGAAGGTAGAGAATTCAGTAATGTCGAATTTCTCATCCAAAGACGCATAAGGATTGAATTCGTAGAAGTCATTGAAGTTTGTGCCGTTTGTTCCAATTCCAATAAATGCTCTTTCTCCAATATTGAATCCACTTGCAAACCGTCTTGATGTTCCCGGGAAGTCACCGGCAAAATTCCAAATATTTAAGCTTGGGTCGTATTCCCAAACTTCACTTGTTACATCTGAAAGTCCGAATGCACCATAACCTGCTACAATGTATCCTTTACCATCATGCGTTAAAGCAACGGATGCTGATCTCGCCAAACCTGGGAAAGCAGCTCGAGGTGTCCAGGAATCAATTGAGGCTTTGTACTCATAAAGCGACGTTCCATTTTTCATGTACCCTTTACCATTTAAAACAAACGCAGAGTTCCATGCCCATGTTGAGAAGGGCGCTGGGCTTTTCGTTGACCATGTTTCCGAAACGGAATCAAATTCATAAACGTCACTTCCAGAAACATAATAACCTTTATCTCCAATCGCGAATGCTGCTCTGTTTCCAGGGACGATTGGACACATGACAACGGGAGTCCATAAATTCAGCGCTGGATCATATTTATAAAGCATTTGATCTCCTAATGTACCTCCGGCTAAATAACCAAACTTTCCTATGGTCATTTTTATTGTACCGTAATTTCCATTTCCATTATTTCCAATATAATCTGCTTTTTGAGACCACGAATTTGTTGCAGGATCGTATTCCCACCAGTCTGACATTACGATATTGGGTCCTGCTCCATTGTAGTGTCCTAATCCAAAGTATCCTTTGTTGCCAATAGATAATCCAGTTCCTCTGTGTCTTCCATGAGAACCAAAATCAGCTCTTTTTTCCCACCAAGCCGATGCGTCAAAAGACATTAGGGCAGCGGCAAAAACAAGTATGTATATTCCTTTAACCATTAGTTTATAATTACGTGACCATTTTTAACAATACGATCTTCGTATTGAATTGAGTAGATATAACTTCCAGACTTAAGAGCAGTAACGTTAATGCTGTTAAGGTCGGCTTTCAAAGCTTCAGCATAAACAATTTGTCCAGTGAGGGAGGTCAATGAAAGTGTCATTTTTTCCATTGGAACCTCTTCTGCCCAATCGACGTCGATGTTTAGAACATCCGTACTAGGATTTGGAAAAGCATTTACGGATATATTGTTTAAGTTTTTCTCTAACAGTGCCAATGAATAATCGAATTTCCAGAAATCTTTAAAGTTGGTTCCGTTCGTTCCTAGTCCAACATAAGCCACTCCGTTCAGCGCCGCAGCGGAAAGGTACCTTCTTGCTGTTCCGTCGAAATCGTCAATTCGAGTCCAAGTGTCAGTTGTAGGATCAAGTTCCCACATGTCCTTAAAGTTTGTTCCACTTGAAATATCAACTCCTGTTAAAACGTATCCTTTTCCTCCTAATGAAAATGCTGAAGCTTCCATTCGAGTAATTAATCCTTCTAAAGGATCATCTCCAACATCTTGAATTTGTGTCCATGAGTTCAGTGCTGGATTGTATTTGTAGAAGTCAGCAGAAGACCAACTTCCAGTTTCTCCTGTTCCTGCGTAGCCGTAACCTCCAATTGAGAAGGCAACACCTGACATTCGCGCTCCACCGGGTAAAGTCGCAATTTGAATCCACGAGTCTGTTACCGGAGTATATCTGTAAAAGTCAGCAGAGCCCGTTCCTGTTCCAACGTATCCATAACCGTTCACAGTAAAAGCACTTGCTCCACGTCTTCCCACACCCGGGAAGTCAGCAATTTGCGTCCATGTGTTTGTCGCTGGATTGTATTTGAAAAAATCTTGAACCAATTGCGTTGATGGAACCCTTCCTGTTCCTACATAGCCAATGTTGTCGATAGCAAATCCTGCCGCATGGTAACACAGACCGCCGCCGTAATTTGCCTTTTGCGACCAAGAAGAACTTGCAGGATCGAATTCCCACCAATCTTCAAAAAGAACATTGGTCCCCGCTCCATTGTAATGACCAAGTCCGGCATAAATTTTATTTCCAAGAGTAAGCATGGTTGTTCTGTGCCTTGCAGTTCCGCCGAAATCAGTTTGCTGAATCCAGCCTGCGGCCGATGCGGAAGAAGCTATGAAAACGATTAGTAATGCGTAAAATAATTTCATTATTCAATGATTAATTTTTTATCGTAAACCTGCGTGTCGCTTTGCAGACGAACAATATAGAATCCTGGAGACAGCGTCGAAATTTCAATATTTTGGTTGATCTCTATAGAATGATCAAGGACCACTTTGCCTTCAGTGTTTAAGATTGAAACATTGCCCGAATAATTTCCTCCGAGCTGAAAAGAAGTATGCGCCGGATTCGGAAAGATCGCAAATGGATCATTCGCCAATTCAGTTGTTCCAAGAACCCCTTCGTTAATTGTCAGTGTGTATGCGCCCATTTCAGTTCCCCAACCTTCAACAACAATGTACAGTGAATCGTGCCCAGCTGTTGCAAAATTAATTTCGGATGAGGTTCCACAACTTGCGTAATCATCATTCAGTGCCAATGTGATTCCCCATTTATCTTGAACAGATAGGTACGTATCAAAAGATGAACCACACAATGAAGCGTTTATCGATGTTAATGTTCCTGGTGTGATTAGGTAATAAACATCAGGTGAATTGTATGCTGGGTTTTGATTGCTATAGCAAAATGAATTGTCATAAGATTCTGAATATGGAATTGAAGTTACGATACGTGGATCAGAAGAATCGTCGCCAATATAACTTGAACAATCAATACCATTTTCAATTTCAATTATGAAATCGGTAACTGATCCCCACGTAAACCCTATACATGGATCCAACGGTAGAGATTGACTTTCCGCTTGCATTACTCTCATTTTCGTTTGACCAGACAATGCGCCAGCAGGAATACTAACTACATAGTTAGCAGGAGCCATAGGTGGCGATCCTTGCCAAGTAATGACTTCTTCCGAAGGTTCAAATAAATTATTTGCATTAAAGTCAATCCAGACCGTTGCAACGCTTCCAAAATTCCCTCCACACGTTCCAAATTGTATAGTCATAACGTATGCCGAACCAGCATTTACTGTAGTTGTTTCGACCAAGTATTCTTCAACGCCTAAAACGCCTGGGCAACCAACATAGTTGATTCCGCCTGAAGTGCCTGTAAATTGTAAGCCTTGTAATTGGGAGTCGTTTGCACTAGACGGGCCACCTGTCATGCAATATTGGCTTTGGGCCATTAAACTTATTGAAACGATAAGCGTAGTTAGTAGTATTTTAATCATGCGCGTTTAGGTCGAAGTTAACAATTTGTTAATATAGGAATAATAATTTATTTATATGTCTGAGAGACGACCTTTTGACAGATAAAGTTGGCTTCCTGGAAGAAATAAATAATAGGTCGTTAATAACTTTTGAAAACATGATAAAAAACGAACGGAAATTCCTTGCAACTTTGTAGACCAACTATAAAATTACAATCATGCAAGCAGAACTTACTTTAGAAGACCAAATTCAAGATTTAAAAAGCCAATTAACAGGCGATATGTTTCAAGATATGGATCTAAAAGATAAGATTCACAATCTGGAAATGCAGGCGAAGGGTGTTAAACCAACAGATAGTCACTTTGACTGTGTAGGATGTGGATCTTAGTTTAAACAGGAGGTTTGAACAGCGGGTGATCGAAAGGTTGCCCTTTTTTATGCGTTAATTTTTGTTATAGATGTAAACTCCACCCACACGTCGACCGATACCGTCTGGACCTCGAACTACGGCAATAATACTTATTGCTCCTTCGCCTTTAAGCATTTTCAAATGCGTTTTGGCTTCTTCTGTCAATTCACTTCCTGTTCCTTCAAAAATTAGTTCTTCCGAATAGAGTTTCCATTTCTCAATTTTTGATTCTAGGTTTAGATGCATTTCTGAAGGATACTTTGCTGAAATCCCGATTGCATTAAGATCACACACTCTACCGTTTCTCGTGTCTCCGAAAAACAGTACAGGAAAAGGAAGGTTTTTAACCGGGAATTTATATTTTGACATTACTTCTGTAGAAGAATTTTTACAGTTTACAATAATGCTGATTGACCTACCTCTTCCAGGTTTCAGTGCATAAGTGAATGGTATTTCTTTAGTCTCAAAAGAAGCGCAAAAGTGACATTCAACATGATATTCATCGGCTGCAGGATCAATGTTTACTGTTACCGTATTCTCAATGCCTCTATAAAGAACTTGTCTATCATTGGTGACAATTGAGCTTAATAGAAGTTCCTGTTTGTCTTCATTATTACTCAAGAAAAAAATAGGCTTATCTGTGTTAATAGTGCTGATTTCAAATGTTCCCTCGAGACGCAGTTGATTCCCATTTTGAGTTATAATGAACTCCAAAGCAAGCACTCCTTCCAGCGTTTTAATCTTTAATGAATCGGAAATGATCTCGAATGTGCCAAATGTATATGAACTTGTATCGCCCCCCTCAACTTTCTCAATTAGGAATGTTTTGTCGCTAAGAAATACAAAGGATTCATTATTTGTAGCAGCTCTCATGTTGGATTGTCCATAAATTGAACTTTCAACCGTCGAATCGATATGCCATCTTCCACTTAGTTGCTCAACCCCATGGTTGAATTTCCCTGTTGTTTCAACTTGGCTGAATACTCCTAAATAGAAAATGAGAAAGGCAACAGTAATTATAAACTTCATCTTAAAAGTAGGTCTGTTTTTGAAATTACTGCATGAACGCATACATCAATATATTAGCGCCCATTTTTAAGGCTTGAATACGTTTGCTTTCTTCGTCGTTGTGGACTTCCGAATTTTCCCAGCCGTCACTCAAATCTGTTTCGTACGTGTAAAGGCAAACCAATCTTCCGTCTACGATGATTCCAAATGCTTGAGGTCTTTTTCCATCGTGCTCGTGAATTTTTGGCAATCCGTTAAAATCATAATTTTGATGAAAGATGTCGTGCGTAAATGGAAGCTCTACCAATTGATTTTCTGGAAATACTTTTTGGATTTCCACCCGGATAAACTCATCCATTCCGTAATTGTCATCAATGTGAAGAAATCCACCTGACATCAAATAGGTTCTCAAGTTTTCTGCTTCTGCCGCAGAAAAAACAACATTTCCGTGGCCTGTCATGTGCAGGTATGGGTACAAGAACAAGTCTGGACTTCCAACTTCAACGTAAGGTGTCTCCGTTGAAATGTTTGTTTCTAAATTCTGATTGCAAAATTTGATGAGGTTCGGAAGTGCCGTTGGGTTGGCGTAATAATCACCTCCGCCTCCGTATTTTAAAACGGCAAGTTGATAACTGCTCTGGCTTTGAACGTTGAAAACGGCAAGTAAGGCGATTAATGTTATTATTGATTTTGCGAATCTCATTCTGTGATTAATTTGGCATTCATACAAGCATATAACCCTGCTGTTTCGGTTCGTAGCCTGTTTTCACCTAATGTAATTGTTTTATAGCCACTTTGCAAGGCCAATTCGATTTCCTCTTTCGTGAAATCTCCTTCTGGGCCGATCATTATTGGGCAATTTTTTAGTTCGAAAACATCTGATATTTTAGAACGTTCTTCATTATAACAATGCGCTATTAAGCCACTTGGATGTCTTTTAATGAATTCCTTGAAAGTCGTGAGTTCATTTATTTTAGGCAAGAACAATCGATGTGATTGCTTCATCGCAGAAACACATTTTTTAACAAGTCTATCGATTTTTATTTTGCTTCGTTCCGAATTTGTACATTCAATCAACGTAATTTCAGTTATACCGATCTCCGTCGCTTTTTCGAGAAACCATTCCAGCCGATCCATTTGTTTTGTTGGTCCAATCGCGATGTGAATCTCATAATCCGGGCGATCTTCAATCTTTTCATCAATGATCTTTAACTTACAACGCTTTGGATTGTCTTCTGAAATTTGGCATTCGAAAAGACTGCCGTTTCCGTTGAGAAGTCCAACCGTGTCGCCAATATTCATTCTCAAAACACGAATGATATGTTTCGATTCTTCTTCACTCAATTGATGTGAAGTGTCCTTAGAACTGATATTTGAGTCGTAAAATAAGCGCATTAGTGCATCAATCGATAAGCCATTTCCTTCATTAACTGTCCATGTGTGAACGACGAGTTGCCAATTCCTTTTGATTTCAAATCGAATTCGTGCAGTATTGCAATGTTCGCTGCAATTTTCTTCGGATTGTAAATCTTAGCCGAGTTCAATAGTTGACTTGCGACGAAAGGGTGTACTCTTAATTCACCAGAAATATTTTCCTTTGATTTATTGGGTAAAAAGTGAATTTTCATCAACTTTGAGTAATGACCGAATAGGTTCGAAACAACCATGATTATACTTCCTGCCTTCGGATTGTGAACGAAATAATCGACAATCTTATTTGCTTTGGAAACATCTCGGAGTCCAATCGCATTTACCAATTCAAAAACGTTATAGTCTTTAGAGATTCCTATGTTTTCTTCAACATGAATTTCATTGATAACAGTTCCTTTCTCAACAAGGATTTCGAGCTTGTCAAGTTCATTGGTGATCTTACTTAAGTCGTTCCCAAGGAATTCAGCCAAGAGCATACTCGCTTTCGGTGTAATTCCGTAACCACTTGACTTCACGTGCGATTCAATCCAGCTTGCGAGTCGGTATTCTTTTATTTTTTCTGATTTAAAAACGATTCCATTTTTTGCCGCCGCTTTCATGGCTTTCTTTCTTGAATCGTAATTCTTGTATTTGTGGTTGATTACAAAAATTGTTTTGTCAGAAGGCGCATCGAAGTAGGATTTTAAATCTTCCAATCCTTTAAAATCTTGCGCTTCCCTGAGAATAACCAACCTTCGTTCAGCCATCATTGGATACCCTTTTGCTTCAGCAATTAAACTTCCCGCATCAGAATCCTTTCCGTATAAAATGCTTTGATTGAAATCGCGCTCATGTTCTTCTAACGCATTGGCAATGATTGCATCTGTGATTTTATCAATATAGTACGCCTCCTCACCATGCAAGAAATAGATTTTTTCAAAGTTTTTCGCTTCGATTTGTTTTATGAGGGCGTTGTGATCCATTAGCTATGCTTTGACCAAATTTGAACCAATTCAACCAATGTTGCAACACTTTTTTCCATATCTTGAATACTAACGAATTCATGACGCGAGTGAATGGCCATTTCTCCAGTAAATATATTTGGACAGGGCAATCCCATAAAAGACAATCTAGAACCGTCAGTTCCTCCTCTAATTATTGCTGGAAGCGGTTTGATACCAGTATTTTCCATTGCCGAAATGGCGTAATCCGTAACAAAAGGAACATCTTTAATGATCTCCTTCATGTTTCTGTATTGTTCCTTAACCTCGAATTTGTACTGTAATTCTGGATAGTTTGAAAGGGTTTCCTTCAATAAACCTTCCAGACGGATTTCGTATTCATCAAGTTTAGCTGTAATATGATCACGAATAATGAATGAGACGCTCGCTTGCTCCATTCCTCCAGAAATTGTGTGCGGATGAACAAAACCCTCACGGTCTTGAGTCGTTTCAGGTGACCAGCTATCTTTAGGCAATGAAGCCACAAACTCAGATACAACTTTCAAAGCATTGACCATTTTACCTTTTGAATATCCAGGATGGGCTGCAATTCCCTGTACCGTAACAACTACACCATCAGCAGAGAAGCTTTCGTCTTCAATTGACCCAAGCGTTGCGCTATCTAAGGTGTATCCATAATCTGCATTCAATTTATCCATGTCCAAGTGGTCAACACCGCGACCTACTTCTTCATCGGGTGTGAATAAAATTCGAATTGAAGGATGTTTGATTTCTGGATTTGAAAGCATGTGTTTTGCAAAATCCATGATTATTGCAACGCCCGCTTTATCATCTGCACCAAGTAATGTCAGTCCACTTGCCGTGATTATGTCATCGCCAATTTTTTCTGTCAAATAAGGATGTTGTTCAACCGTAATGACTTGATTCGTATCGTCTGGTAAAGTTATCGGAGCACCATCGTAATTTCTGTGAACGATTGGTTTCACATTCTTTCCTGTTACATCTGGTGCAGTATCCATGTGGGAACAAAAGCAAATTGTAGGAAGAGAATCATTGTCCGTATTATTCGGAATCGTTCCAAAAACGTAACCCCACTCATCCATTTCAGCATCCGAAACGCCCATGTCCAATAACTCTTGAAGTAATACTTTTCCAAGATCCTTCTGAATCATAGAGGAAGGAAATGTACTTGAATTTGGATCTGCCGTTGTGTCTATTTTGGCGTATTTTATAAAACGGGATTCAACCGTTGAGTTGTAATTTTGCATGAAATAAATTTGAACTCAAATGTAACAAATTGATCTCAGATTTAAGCAAAAAAAAAGCCTTCTCGGTTCAACCGAGAAAGCTCTCATAAATATTGTTTTTGTGACTTAGAAAATTTCAGCAGCACTAAAGTGAAAATCACTTTCGATTTGTGCATTCTCATCAGAATCAGATCCGTGAACTGCGTTTCTACCTTTAGATTCAGCATATTTTGCACGAATTGTTCCTTCAGCCGCCTCAGCAGGATCAGTAGCACCAATCATATCTCTAAAATCTGCAACCGCGTTGTCTTTTTCCAAGATCGCTGCAACGATTGGTCCAGAAGTCATATATTCAACTAGCTCTCCGTAGAAAGGACGCTCTGCGTGAACCGCATAAAATTCTTTCGCTTGCGCGTCAGATAATTGAGTGTACTTCATTGCTTTGATTGAAAATCCAGCTTCAGTGATCATTTGAAGGATGTTTCCGATGTTCCCGTTCTCAATTGAATCAGGCTTCAACATTGTAAAAGTTCTATTCGTTGCCATTTTAATATATATTTCAAATTTTGCGCAAAGATACACAATTCTTAAAAGTAGAGTGTAATATGTTTGAGAAGAATTTGTTAGATTTGTCTAACATTTTAAAAAGATAATTCAAAAAGTATGGATCCGGTAATTGGTTATTCTAGTTGGTACAGCAGTATGGTTGACTATTTGGCTTCCATTGACCCAGTACTTGCAGCGCTTTATGCCACCTTATTCACATGGTTTTTAACGGCAGCTGGAGCGGGGCTTGTTTTCTTTTTTAAAACCCTTCATCGAGGTGTTTTAGATGCTATGCTTGGTTTTACTGGTGGAGTAATGGTTGCGGCCAGTTTCTGGTCCCTTTTAGCACCGTCCATAGAAATGTCTGAAAGTATGTACCCTTCAATGAAGTGGATGCCTGCCGCAGTTGGTTTCTTAGTAGGAGCACTGTTCCTTTTTGGATTGGATAAGATATTGCCTCATTTGCATATTAACTTTAGAGAAGAAGAGAAAGAAGGTGTTAAAACGGAATGGCATAAAACAACACTTTTAGTCTTAGCAATTACACTTCACAATATTCCAGAAGGATTGGCGGTTGGGGTTGTGTTTGGAGCCGCTGGAATGGGTATTGATGGGGTAACGACGGCAGCAGCAGTTAGTTTGGCTATCGGAATTGGAATTCAAAACTTTCCTGAAGGTTTCGCCGTTGCAATGCCATTGAGAAGACAAGGTGTAAGTAGAAGAAAAAGTTTTTGGTACGGTCAGATGTCGGCTATTGTAGAACCCATTTTTGGTGTGATAGGAGCTATGGCTGTTATATATATGGAGCCCATTTTACCTTATGCTTTGGCCTTTGCCGCAGGAGCAATGATCTATGTTGTTGTTGAGGAGGTAATTCCTGAAACCCAGAGGGATAAGTTTACCGACGTTGCCGTGCTTGGTTTTATAGGCGGTTTTCTCATTATGATGATCCTAGATGTTTCATTGGGTTAATGAAAAATTAACAAATTTTTAATAATTTTAATAGTGTTTATCTAACTTTTACAATTAGATTTGTACCAGAGAAAAAGGTAAAAGAAATTTTACTTTTTTGAGTTTTATAGTTTTAGCATGGTTTAGCTGAAAGAGGAATAAGTTTCACGAAAACTTGTTCCTCTTTCTGGTTTTAGGAGTTTTCCGTACATTTAAAGGAATTAAATAACAACCAACTATGAAATCAACCTTACTTTCTTTTGCTTTTATTGCCTTGACGTATTTTTTAAATGCTCAAACTCAAGGGGTTTCATATCCTTCAGTGGGTAGAGGCGTAGCGACAACATTCGTTAATGATTACCACAGTCTAGGAATCAATAATTCAGCTTTGGGTTGGGGAAATGACTATGGAAAGAAGGTTACAACAGGAATGTCTGAATTTAGTTTGGGGTTTTATTCAGATTCTTTGTCCTCTGAACGATTAAAGAAATTGTATAAGGCAATTCGAACAGATATGAAGGATGAAGAGCCAACAGAAGGGCAGTGGGCAGAACAAAAAGAATATGCCCAAGACTATGTCGAAAGTGGAATGGCAATTGATCTAAGCTATAACTGGTTGGGTTTCTCTTTTCAAACTAAAAAATTCGGTGGGATTGCATTTAGCGTTTCGGAACACTACAATTGGTACTCTAAGCTGAATTCCCAAACCAGTGACCTTATTTTTCAAGGAAAGCTTTCATCGTACTTTGATCAATTGACTGTTGTTTATGGAACAGATACGACTATGATTTCAAACTCTGGAAATGTTCCACAGGATTCTTTGGATCATGTAATTGAAGGATCAGCCTCTGTTCCTTTGAATTTAAGTGGTATTACAAACGGTTCTAGAATTCAATTCACTTGGAACCGCCATTACAACTTTGGATACGGTAAAAAACTATTTGGTAACGATTCAACATTTGCGGTTTATGGTGGAATAGGTGGGCGTTTTATTCAGTCAATGGCCATGTATGATATGGTATCTGACGATGATGGAATAAAAATGTATTCTGCAATGTCACCGAGCTACAATCTTGATTATGGTTCAGTTTCGAACATAAACCCTTCCAATTTTACAGAGTCTGGTTTCATTCCAAAACCTGTTGGAACAGGATATGGAGTTGACGTATCTGCGAGTGTTAAATTGTTTGGTAAGTTGAAAATTGCCGCTGCTGTAAATAATGTTGGTTCCGTAAAGTACACCCGAAACGTATATAGGGTTAAGGATACATTGGTAGCAAACATGTCTCTTGGAGGGATAAGTGATTACAACATTACTGACGCGATAGAGCCATTGTTGGAAGATGGAGGGCTGTTCTCATTGGTTGGAGAGGAAGAACACGTCGTAAATAACGCAGCAACTTTTAGAATTGGAGGTAGTATTGATCTTGGGAAATTTTTGAGTTTGGGAATTGATCTTGTTACTCCTTTTAATAAAGAGAACCCGGGAAGTTTGGCAAATGGAGTCATCGCTGTTGGTGGAGATTTTAAGCCAGCGAAGTGGATCGCTATTAGCGCAGGGTATTTAGGAGGCGGAATTTATAAGCACAATGTTCCCGTTGGAGTTAACTTCATTCTTGGCGGAGGAACTTACGAATTTGGAATTTCATCAAGAGATGCATTGTCGTTCTTCTTGGATTCTTCAAACAGTATTTCTACAGCATTTGGATTTGCAAGGGTTCGTTTTTAGAACGATTTCAAAACAGCTTTAAATTCGGAAAGGATCATTGCGGTTGCTCCCCAAACTACTTTGTCTTCAATATCGAAGTAGGGAATGTTCTTTTGGTCGAATCCATTTCGAAACTTTAGGTTGGTGCGCTTTAAGAGATTATCATCCAATAATGTTTCGATTTCAAAGCTAAATATTTCGTCAACTTCTCTCTCGTCTGGCTTTAACTCCGGTAGAGACTCAACATAGAAAACGTAAGGTTGAACAAGGAATTTACTGACTGGAATGTAAACTTCACTTAGCAGACCGATCGTTTTCATTCGCGTTGGCTCTAGGGCTATTTCCTCCATGCATTCGCGCTTGGCCGTATATTCTAAATCAGGATCAGTGGAGTCCATTTTTCCGCCTGGAAAGCTTACTTGACCGCCATGCGTTCCATCGTATTGAGGGCGCTGAATTAAAACACATCGAATTGAATCGGCTTCTTCATACAAAACAAGACCGACGGCTGATTTTCGATAATTCGTTGCGCGTTTTAAAGCTTCTTGAGAGAAAGGTCGATTGATAGGCATTAAATCCGCATGTGCCATTTCCCCGGGGAGTTCTTTATCCAAAGCAGACTGCAGCCTAATTATGAAATGGTCGGACATTTTTACTCTATACTAGAAAGGATTTCAATAAAATCGTCGTGCAAATATCCCATATTATCTTCCTTACCAATAAGTTGAAAGACATAATATTTATTCCCTACTTGTATTGTGGCTAAGAAATAAGTTGTCGGCAGGTCGTTTTCGTATCGAGAACCACTTATGACCTGAATATAACCAGGGTATTTGACAGATTTTGGGACTGCCTTTTTTATTGATATTGTATATTCATCAAGGGTGTTTAATCGTTTTTCAGAATAAACATCGTGAACTGCATCTAATGCGTCAATTTCTGTATCAAATGAGTATGCATAAGCATCGGCCTCAGATTGGGTGAAAGATTCTACGGTAAAGTAAAGCGACAATTGAGGTATCACTCGAACAGCTGCGTCGTCTTGAATTACCATGTTGTCGTAACTAGACCGCTCAAACAAATTAGAGATTTTAAAGTTGAGTCCCTTGTGGTAAAAGCCAACAGGTTGAGGTAAGTCCATGTTGTTTTCTTGAATCAACTCTAAAGGTGATTTGGAAGTTGTTTCTGGACAAGCAGTTAGCAGAAAAAGTCCTGCACAAAGTGTTATAATTGTTTTGATCTTCACGTTTACGAATATACCATTTATGCCCACATTTTGATGAGAATTTTTATAAATTGATGTATCTTTGTTCAACTTTTTAACGAAATAAACATAGCATGCAACTGTGGAATAAATTAAGTAAAGAGGAACTTGAAGCTCAATTGAGAGAGAAAGGGACAAAATTTGTTACTATTTCTTTTTATCAATATGCCAATATAGAAGATCCTCAATCATTCAGAGATCACCTTTTTCAGATGTGGTCAAATTTAGACGTAGTCGGAAGAACTTACGTCGCACAAGAAGGGATTAATGCCCAGATGTCTGTTCCAATTGGGAATCTCGATCAATTCAGAAAAGAACTTTACGAAATTGATTTCCTTGATCAAATTAGACTAAATATCGCGGTCGAAGAGGAGTCAGCTGAATTTCCTTTTATCAAATTGAAAGTTAAAGTCAGAAAAAAGATTTTAGCAGATGGATTGGAAGACGAATCGTTTGACGTTACCAAAAAGGGAAAGCATTTATCAGCTAAAGAGTTTAATAATTTAACAGATGATCCTGATACCATTCTAATTGATTTTAGAAATCACTACGAATCTGAGGTTGGGCATTTCAAAGGCGCGATTACTCCGGATGTCGACACGTTTAGAGATTCACTTCCAATTATTGAAGAGGAGTATTTAAAAGGAAACGAAAATAAAAACTTGGTCATGTATTGTACCGGTGGTATTCGTTGTGAAAAGGCTTCGGCTTGGTTCAAGCACCGAGGATTTGAAAATGTACATCAATTAGAAGGCGGAATTATCAATTACGCAAATCAGTGCACGGACGAAGGCGTTGAGAACAAATTTGTTGGAAAGAACTTTGTTTTTGACGAACGAAAAGGGGAACGAATTACGGAAGATGTAATTTCTGTTTGTCATCAATGTGGCGAACCTGCGGATGATCATACGAACTGTGTAAATCAAGCATGCCATCTTTTATTTATTCAATGTGAATCGTGCAATGAGAAAATGGACAACTGCTGCACTCCCGAATGCCAAGAGGTCATTCATTTACCAGAAGAAGAACAAAAAATAATTCGCCAACAAACCACGGTGAGTAATAAGATCTTTAAAAAAGGACGGTCTGAAAAATTGCCCTTCAAAAGCAGAGGGTAAAAGTGTATATTTGGAAATAACTAAAAAAGTAGATTAAACGTGATTCAAGCGATAAAATGGGATGTAACTCCCGAAATAATAGACGGATGGAGTACTCCAAATTTGTATGGATTGCTTTTCGTTTCAGGTTTAATCATTGGTTATTTGGTGGTCAAACGAATGTTTAAGAAGCAGAATATTTCAGATGCCATTCTTGACAAACTTGTTTTTTACATGGTGCTCGCAACAATCGTTGGAGCACGATTGGGACATGTGTTTTTCTATGGCCCTTATTGGGATGTAGAGGCTTTCGGACAAGTTCGACGCGGTTATTTTGACCATCCCGGGGACATCATTAAAGTATGGGAAGGCGGACTTGCCAGCCATGGTGGTGTTATTGCAATCATTATCTCTTTATTTATTTTTTCCAAATGGGTGTCAAAAAAACCGATGCTTTGGATTTTAGATCGAATAGCTGCTCCTGGTGCTATAGCTGCGTGTTTCATTCGCTTAGGGAATTTAGTGAACAGTGAAATCGTTGGACACGAAACAAACGTTTCATGGGGGTTTAAATTCCTTCATAACTATTGTCCTGATTCATCGTGCCCTTGGGACATGGTTCCAACCCGTCATCCATCTCAATTGTACGAAGCAATAGCATACTTGTTCATTTTCGGAATTCTTATGTTTATGTATTGGAAGCGAAATGCTTGGATGCGTCAAGGACTGATGTTTGGAACTTTCCTAATCCTTCTTTTTGGAGCTCGATTCTTAATTGAGTTTACGAAAATCCCACAAGTTCCAGGCCGTTCAGATTGGGCTTTGAACACGGGACAATGGTTAAGCATTCCGTTTGTTTTGGCGGGTATATTTTTCCTTTGGCGAGGGCTTAAAAGGAAACCCGAGCCGTTTGTGCCAGAACCTGTTCAAGATTCGAAAGGAGAAGCTTAAGAAACTACGTAAAAGTTCGTGAAAAGTACTTTTTTTGCCATTGTACGTGGATTCAACTCCCTGTGGATTGGTAATTTGAGTATATTTAATCACCTAATTAAAACAGATTGAATTATGATGGAATGGTTTAATGGTCTCGAGTTGTTCGAACGTATTTATTGGTTGATTGCAATTCCTGCTACTTTGTTTTTCCTTTTTATACTGGTCACAACCTTCCTTGGAGGAGATGCAGACGGCGATAGTGATATCGAAGGAGATGGAAATGAAACAGGAGAAATCGGATTTCAATTTTTTACATTTAAAAACTTAGTTGGATTTTTTACTGTTTTTTCATGGATAGGTATTGGGTGTATCCGATCAGGTTATGCTGATTCTACAGTAATTATTGTCTCTTTTATCTGTGGTCTCTTAATGATGTTAGCGATGTCAACTTTATTCTATTTCTTAACCAAATTGGTTGAAGATGGGACAATGAAATTATCAAATGCCTTGGGGAAAACGGGGCAAGTTTATCTTCCAATAAAAGCATCGAAAGGAGGGTTCGGAAAAGTTCAAATTAAAATTCAAGGGTCGTTGCATGAGATTCAAGCAATGACAAATGATGAGGAAGAATTGGTCGTAGGAACAATTGTTAAGGTCAAAGAAGTGATCGATGACAACATACTATTAGTAACAAGTAAATTAGCTTAATTAAATTATGGGAGAAGAGCAAGGTATACCGTTTTTTCTGGTCGGCATAGTTGTCGCAGTATTATTTATTTTAATTATTCTTTATGCCGCAATAAAGCGGTACAAAAGATGTCCATCCGATCAGATTTTGGTTGTGTATGGTAAAGTTGGAGCAGGAGCTGATGGATTTAGATCGGCGAAGTGTATTCATGGTGGGGCTGCATTCATTTGGCCAGTTATTCAAGATTACGCTTTCCTTGAATTGAAACCAATTTCAATTGAAGTGAAATTGACGAACGCACTTTCGAAACAAAACATTCGTGTTGATGTTCCTTCAAGCTTTACGGTTGGTATTTCAACTGAAGCTGGTGTTATGATGAACGCAGCAGAACGTCTTTTGGGATTGTCGAAAGAACAAACGCATGATTTAGCGAAGGATATCATTTTTGGTCAATTGCGTTTAGTAGTTGCAACAATGGATATTGAGGAAATTAACTCGAACAGAGATAAGTTTTTAGCGAATGTTTCTTCTAACGTTGAAGCTGAGTTGAACAAGATTGGTTTGAAGCTGATCAACGTAAACGTTACCGATATCAAGGATGAGTCTGGATACATTGAGGCTCTTGGTAAGAACGCAGCGGCCAAAGCGATTAACGATGCACGTCAAAGTGTTGCGGAGAAGAACAGAGATGGTTCTATTGGTGAGGCGAACGCACACCAAGATCAAAGATCTCAAGTTGCAGCATTGAATGCTCAAGCCAAAATTGGTGAAGCTGATGCGAATAGAGAGGAAAGAATAAAAATGGCAGACGCCGGAGCGTTGGCGATTGTTGGTGAGGCCGAAGCGAAAAAATTAGAAAGAATTCGTGTTTCTGAAGCTAATGCAACAGCCGTAGAAGGTGAGAATGAAGCGAAAATTACAGTCGCTAATTCTGATGCAAAAAGACGTGAGGCAGAGGCAGAAGCAAAAAGAATTGCAATTGCTGCTGAGAAAGTAAAAGAAGCGAAAGCATTAGAAGAATCATATTCTGCTGAGAAAGATGCGGAATTGGTAAGAGCGGCTAGAGATAGAGCTTCACAAGAGGCAAACATTATTGTTCCTGCTGAAATTGATAAGAAGAAAGTAGAAATTGCTGCTGAGGCGGAAGCAGAGAATACTCGTAGAAGAGCCCAAGGTGAGGCCGATGCAATCTTTGCTAAGATGGATGCAGAAGCTCGTGGTACATACCAGATACTAAGTAAGCAAGCAGAAGGGTTTAAGCAATTAGTTGCAGCTGCTGGAGACAATTCTCAGGATGCCGTTAAAATTATGATTGCCGATAAACTTCCAGAATTGGTTCGTTTACAATCTGATGCGATCAAGAACATTAAAATTGATAAGGTTACCGTTTGGGATTCGGGCAAAGGATCTTCGGGTAAATCATCAACAGCGGACTTCATTTCAGGACTTTACGGTTCAGTTCCTCCATTGCAGGAAATGTTTAACATGGCCGGAATGGATTTACCTGAATACTTAAAAGGAAAGACACCTGACGGAGCAAATACAGTTATGAAAAATAATGCTGACGATGCCCAGGATGCAGATATTCAAGATGTCGAAGACGAAAATGATTCAGAATAGTATTTTCTGATTTGCAGATAGTAAGGCTTCACCGAAAGGTGAGGCCTTTTTTGTTTATTCACATTTAGTCCTATTCGTTGAAGTAACATTGGACGATGGGGTCTGGATTATTTTTTTGTCATGGTAAAATCTACCAAATAGATGCTTCCATTTACTTGCTCAGCAGCAATTATCTTTCCGCTTCCAGTATTATTAGGCGTGAGGTTTCCTTCGAAAATCTCCAACCATCCAGCTTCACTTAACTGTTTCTGCATCCAAAATGAATTTCCCTTTTGCCACCAATAGAACTTTACAGGCTCGTTATCCAGCATGTAAATGCCTGTGTTATCATCTTTGAACTCAAATGAACCAGGTCCATTTGTAGACGCTGAAACAGACCATTTCCCGACTAAATTAATTGTTTGATTCATGATTAGGTTTTTTGATTGTGTTTGAATTAAAGTTAGTTATTCTCGAGTAGGTATGTTTTACAATTATTTTAGTTGTTTTTGAGCTCAGTTCTATGTTAGTATGCTTTTTTTTCACGGCTATTGAAAATCACTTTCCATTTACCGTCTACTTGTTGAACTTCGACCGCATTTGTTTCAGAACTCATGCAGCTGCGAATTTTGGAAGTTCGATAAATAAAAATTGCTTTCTTATTGTTTGAGTGAAAGATTACTCTTGAATAACCAATAAATGCATAATGTCGATCCATCTCGGAACTTGAATTTGGATAATTGAGGGTTAGTTTAACTCTTCCATAACTGTCGATTTTAGAAAGGTCTATGAGCTTTTCCGTCAAAGAATCAGATAAGAACCGCTTAAGAATATTGTTAGCTCCTTTTTTTAGCATCCAATTTATCTCGAAAGTATCAGGTATAAATAAGGTTTTGTTCAAATTTAGAGCCATACCTACTGAGTCTATAAATTCCTTGTGACTTTGCTGTGCAAGCTTATATTCTTGTTCCCGAGTTTCTTTGTCAGGATTCTCAGAATAAAATGGTAAGAGCATTAACTCAATGGAGTCAGGCATCAAAACGGGTAATGTCTGATTTATAATATCTATTGTAGTTATAGCTTCATCAAATTTTGGATTTGCCGATTTTTTTTGAGAATTCTCGTTCCCAGAGCATGATGTTAGAGCAATCAATAAGAAAAATAATGTTCTTGTCATCATGGTCTATGCATACTAACGTTTTGAAGCTACCGACCGTGCGGGGCTGTAAAGTTTCTTTTCTCGAAGGTATGAAAAGCGATTAAGCTTTGAAAGGCAAGCGTTAGTGCCACCATTGTATCGTTAACACATAAGTGATCTCTCGAAGCATAAACCCGCATGGTGAGTGAGGTGCTGTTATGGTTATTTTTCACCTTATAAAGAGTCGAAGAACTTTGATGTAACTACTCTTATTTCTGTATATGGAGAAATTGTGTTATAGCTTTGATCAACCAGTGTTATGCGTCCATCCCCTGCTAACTTCTCAAGCTCTGAAGTAACTAGTTCATAATTCATTCCATATTTCTGCTCCATTACATCGGTCATATGATGTACCTTAAATACAGATTTGTCAATTTTAGTTTCTTCAAGTTTTTTAATAAGTTCCGTTCTTATCTTTTTTCCAATTACAGCGTATTTTTCTTTAATTCGCTCAACGTCTTGATCAATTTCTACTAAAGGTTCTTTATAGTCATCAACTTCTGAATCGGCTTTCTCACCTTTGAAATTTGAAACGATAGTTTGATTGATGTTAACATTTCTAGCGGTAACATTATTATTCATGTTTCCACTAGTGTTTTTCTGAGCATTCCGGTTTCTTCTCTTTTTAAATAAGATAGTAATCACTAAGCTTAAAATGAAAACACCGGCTCCAGAGAATAACCATTTGTAATTATCTATAATCCATTCCTGCATAACTATGTCAATATTTTAGATTTCATATTGGTCTAATTAAAGAACATTAGCATGGTGGAATTTCTTCCTGGCTATATTCATATCCATCCTGGTCCTGCCCGATTGGAGTATGTCGTTCTGATCTACCGAGACAAGGAGCACATTTTGGATATTTCGCATCATGCCATTGACCACATGTGCAACATCGTTTATATCACCTGTGGTGATATATAATCGCTTTTATTACTATCTTCTTGATACCCCATTTTAAATAGTGATTTGGTTATGCGCAAACGTCTTAATTAAAAATTAATTATCGCTGGCAATTAGGTATTCTAATTTCCCCATCAAATTGGCTTATGCACGATACTTTTCAAAACACAAACACCTATTCCTCAATCAATTCAATCATCTCCGCAACAAAAACACCTTTTTTAATCACACCTTTCACTTTCGCCTTACGCACAACCGTGCACAAACCATCATCCGCATGCGCGTCTCCGTGCTCATCAATTGCTGAACCTTCAACGTAATACTCTTTACCGTCAATTCTGATCGCCAAAGCGCAATCTTCACCGGTCATTTCGAAATTGCACATTCCACACGAAACGTCATATGTTCCTTCAATTGAATTGTCTGTGTTTTTCATTGTAGCGCAAGAGGCTATAAAAAAAACGATAGCTGATAGAGAAATGATTTTAAGCATAGTTGGTATTTTTTGTTCTAAATTACTTTATTGAATTCCAAGTCGAGTACATCGCTTCCTGCTGAGGTCTGTCTTCTTCAATCTTTCGAAGCGGTTCACATTCTTTAAGCGTATCCTGACATTCCTTTGGCAAAGCTTGATACAAAGCTGTTCCTTTTGTTTTCCAAGAAATCATCGTGTCGCTAACGTCCTTGATTTTTTTAGCAGGATTGCCAACAATTAAGCTACGTTTTTCAAAATTTGAATTCGCCGCAACAAAACTTAAAGCGCCAACAATCGATTCGTCTCCTATTGTGACATCATCCATAATCACACTGTTCATGCCAATCAAACAGTTTTTTCCAAGCGTTCCACCATGAATAATCGCTCCATGACCTACATGGGCACCTTCTTTGAGCGTTACTGTTGTTCCGGGGAACATGTGAATTGTACAGTTTTCTTGAACATTACAGCCGTCTTCAATAATGATTTGTCCCCAATCTCCACGAATCGCTGCTCCAGGACCAATATAAACGTTTTCACCGATGAGTACATTTCCAGTCACGCTCGCTTTCGGATGAATAAAACTACTTTCCTTAACGACAGGAATAAAACCATTGAAAGAGTAAACAGACATGAGATGATTTAAATTTGATTTTTAAAAGTAATAAAGATCGTCCGAAATCGTCTAAATTCAAAGAATATTGTTTGCTATGGAAATATTGTTTGTCTACAACGCAGAAAAGGATTTGGTTAATGGTGCAATTGACTACGCACATAAAGTTTTTAAGCCGTCCACCTATAAATGTGATTTATGTGCGCTGACATATCATAACTTAGGTCAAAGAACCGCTTGGAAGAAGTTTAGGAAAGCAACAAATGCCGACTTGTCTTTTTATTATATCAAAGGATTTGAAAAAAAATTCAACGAATCCTATGATTATCCCGTTGTAATAAAGAGAGATAATGGACAAAATACTGTAATTTTGAACCATCAAGATTTAAGTGTATTCGGCACTGTCGAGGATTTAATTTTGAGAATGGAAAACATTGTAAAAAGTTCGAATTAAGAAATGAGTTACTGCGAATATTGCGAAAAACCAGAAGCAAAAGAAATTCATAAAAAGTACCACGATTTGTACTATGGATTTCCTATTGAAGATGATAATGAGTTGTTCGGAAGGTTAATCATGGAGATTAATCAAGCAGGACTTTCTTGGGAGACAATCCTAAACAAAGAACAAAATTTCAGGAACGCCTATTCGAACTTTACAATTGAAGAAGTTGCTCAGTACGATGAGAGTCAACGTGAACGATTGCTTTCCGATGCTGGTATTATTAGAAATAAATTAAAAGTGAATGCTGCAATTCATAATGCTGAACAAATAGTGCAGTTGAAACAAAAATTCGGTAGCTTTAGTAATTGGTTGAACGAAAATCACCCGTTAGCGAGGGAAGAATGGACTAAATTGTTTAGAAAGACGTTTAAGTTTGTAGGCGGTGAAATCGTTAATGAGTTTTTGATGAGTACAGGTTATTTACCGGGTGCTCATGTCGAAAGTTGCTCGATTTTTGCAGAGGTATTGAAGTCAAACCCAAAATGGAAAGAGATATGAAATTATTTACACTTGTATTCGTAGTTTTAATGACAGGCGGTGCTTCCGCTCAAATTGGAGTGAGCGCCGGTGCAACAATGCTAAATGCATTCGGGAATTCTAAGCCTTATGGAGGAATGCACCTTACAGTTGAATATCCGAGCAGTGAATCCGTAACTTTTTACGGTAAACTGTCGCATTTGTTTAAACAGCGGAATGAAGATTCATCGATAATTGCAATTACAGCTTACGATTTCGCGACAACACCTTATATTCAGAATATTGGAGGTTTGTCTTCATTGAATTATACAATTATTGAAGGTGGAACGAAATATTACCTCGGAAATGGATACGATTTTGGATTAGCAGCTTACGGGGGACCAAACGCTTTTTTAGCGTTTAATAGAGTGAAAATGGAATACGCACCATACGATGAAACATTGTATGAGTTGCCTCAAGATTACGGACGAAAAGCTTCTATAATCAGTTTTGGGGTTGGTTTTAATGGAGGTGTTAAATATTCTATTGAAAGAGTCGGAACGGTTTATTTTGATTTGGGGCTCTCGTATGTTGTTAGAGCTTTTGAAAACAATCAAATGGCTTATTTTGAAGGATGGCCGAGATTGAGTGCATTGTTATTCAACTTTAATGTTGGATTCAGAAGAGATATCCTTTGGTAGACTTCGTTCATTTTTAAACTGACTTCCAAATTCCGAAGAGATTTACTTCGAAAGTACTACCTGAAACTTATTTACCTGATAACAGACTGTTAGCAATTTTGCTTGCTGGCCTTTGAATGCCTTTGCAAAGAAGTTCGGTGGCGAGGATTGGAACCTTTAACTACCAAAGCAAGTCAATTTGTATATAATCCTATTGCGTGTCTCATTGAGTGAAAGGTGCTTGACGTTGATTAAAGTGTCATTTTCAGATAACATTTAAATTTTAGTTCGAGGTATTGATAGATTCATCTATGAAAACAACCTATTGGTAGAATTTATTGGATTTATTAATAAATTATTATCAAATTCATGTGTAATTAATAGGGTAAAATATGGAGAATCTTGAATTTGCTGCCACCGCTCATACGCCTCAGATCGATTTCAATGCGACTACCGGCCTAATGAGGATTAAAGGCAGATGTATTCCTGATGCACCAGATGAATTTTGGTTACCTGTTTTGAATTGGTTCGAATCTTATTTGTTGGAGCCAATTGAGAATACAGTTTTTCGAATTGATTTGGAGTATTTCAATATTTCGTCATCTAAAAGAATACTTTTTCTTTTATATAAATTGAACGAACTTGCGGATTCAGGAAGGAGTGTAAGAGTAGAATGGAGGTATAAAGATTCCGACGAGGACATGTTCGAAGTCGGTCAAGATTACGCCTATATGGTAAAAGTTCCATTCGATTTTATAGAATATAAAGAGGCTGATTTAGCACTCGCTATTTAATAGAAAAGTTAATTTTTGTGAAGCATCCATACCGGTTTATCCGATATGGGTGCTTTTTTCGTTAATACAAGAGGGAATTCTGTTATTTTTGTCAATTATATGAGACTAGTTAAAGAAATACCCCACGCACATTTTAAAATTCAAATACATCAATACAATGGGAAATACATTGTTAAGATTGAATTGGGTCAATTTGAACAGACCTATAAAATCGGAGATACTGATGTCAGTGGACTTGAAGAAGTAGAAAATATGATAACACCCGAATTGCTCGATAACACGATCAAACGATTTATTGATATGCGTGCAGATTGGGAACTTGCATTTACTAAAAAGAATATAAAATGAAATACCTAGTAGTTAGCACATTATTGATTGTATTGTTGGCCTCTTGTGGAGGAGATGCAGACGTTAAGAAAGACGAATCCAAAGAGGATACCACAGCTAAAGTTCAGCCTAGAAAAACAGGGGAATTGAAAATTGCTTTTTACTCTCAGGATTCGATGGCAATTCATTTCAAAACGTACCGAGTGGCAGATTCACTGGTTCAACGTGATCAACTTGCCTTCGAAAGAGAGGTTCAGCGCCGTGAAACTGAATACGTAAATTGGGCTCAGCGCAAGGATGGCGAAGCTCAAAAAGGATTGTTGACTGAAAATGACATGGCTCGTTTGCAACAAGAAGCGCAAACAAGACAAGCTCAATTAGCCGAATACCAACAAAAGCGCGGTACGGAGATTCAACAAAAATTAGCGAAGGAAATGGATGCTCTTATGAAAAAGATCAATCAATTTTCAACTGAGTATTGCGAAGCGAATAATATCGATATCCTTATTAAAAGAGGAACTGGTGGTCAATTCGGATATGTTCACCCTACAATGGATGTTACAGCGGAGTTCATAGCATATATGAACCAAGCGCAAGAGAAATTAATTTCTGGTAAATAGTTGTATAAATGCTTATAGCCCAACAAAAGAAGAGTGAAAACATCGCCGAGTACATTTTATACATGTACCAAGTTGAAGATATCATTCGCGCTTTTAAATTTGATTTAGATGCCATTCTAGCGAATTACGTTGAACCTCAATTGCCAGATTCATCTTTTATGAATCAATACAGGGCGTGGTATACGTCGTTGATTCAACAAATGAAATCTCAGAAAATCGAGAAAACAGGCCATTTGATGGATACTCAAGAAATTATGATTGAGCTTTCTTATTTGCACAATACGTTGTTAAACATGACCAAAGACGAGAAGTACATCGCCTTGTTCGATGTTGCAGCAAAGAACATTGATGAGCTAAAGGCAAAATCAGACCTGAAGGAAAAAAATCATGTAGAGATCGCGTTCCATGGAATGTACATGAAATTGCTTTTGAAACTTCAGAAAAAAGAGATTAGCCCAGAAACAGAAGAAGCGTTCGATTCCATGCGAATAATGCTTGCCTATTTAGGCCGAGGGTATCATAAAATGAAGGCAGGAGATTTGGACTTTCTTCAGAATTAAAATATTTTTCCTGGATTCAGAATTCCTTTTGGATCGAATACCGTTTTAATTGAACGCATCAAGTCAAGCGATTTTTCGCTGAATGGAATGTCCATGTATTGCTTTTGTACCAGGCCAATTCCGTGTTCGCCAGAAAGTGTTCCTCCCAAATTAACCACTTCTTTGAAAAGCTCTCGAA
Organism: Crocinitomicaceae bacterium; assembly: GCA_047630755.1. Taxonomy (GTDB): domain Bacteria; phylum Bacteroidota; class Bacteroidia; order Flavobacteriales_D; family Crocinitomicaceae; genus UBA4466. Next base: position 61,324 of record JBLHYG010000019.1, read on the forward strand.
TTGCAATTGGCAATTGATTGTTCCATTGATCATCGCTCAAATTTCCTTTAATGATATTGATGTGGAGATTACCATCACCTGCGTGCCCGTAACAAACAGATTTGAATCCGTATTTCTTTCCAATGCGTTTAACGTGTCTTAACAACGTTGGAAGCTCATACCTCGGTACGACTGTGTCTTCTTCCTTATAAATGGAATTCGCTTTTACAGCTTCCCCAACGGATCTTCTCAGCTTCCACAGTTTGTCTTTTTGAGCTTGAGATTCAGCAAATAGAATTTCATCTGTTTCAAAATCTTCTAAAACTTCAACGATCTTGGAACATTCATCCATTAATTTCTCTGGATCAAATCCATCAACTTCGATTAACAAATGAGCGGCGTGCGTGTCTTTTATTTCAATTGAATTGTCATTAAGAAAGTCGCGCGTCCAAATCAAAGCATCGCGCTCCATGAATTCTATACCACTTGGTGTAATTCCATTTTTAAATAGTGCCGCGACCGATTTACAAGCGTCATCCGAGCTAAAGAACGGAACGAGCATTAATAAATCGTGAGTAGGGTGTGGGATGAGTTTTAAGACGATTTTTGTAATGATTCCTAATGTTCCCTCAGAGCCAATTAAAAGCTGTGTTAGATTGTATCCTGTCGCATTTTTTAGAACGTTTGCTCCTGTCCAAATTATTTCTCCAGTCGGAAGAACAACTTCAAGGTTCAAAACATATTCGTTCGTGACTCCATATTTAACAGCTTTGGGGCCGCCAGAGTTTTCTGCAACATTACCTCCAATGAAACAACTTCCTTTGCTGGCAGGATCGGGGGGGTAGAACAGTCCTTTTTCCTTTACGGCCTCCTGAAGAACTTGCGTTATGACACCAGGTTCTGTTGTAACTTGATTATTGTTCTCGTCAATGGATAAAATTTTATTGAACTTTTCCATTGACAAAGCAACGCCTCCGTGAGAGGGAATGGCTCCTCCACTAAGTCCTGTTCTTGCACCGCTTGGTGTCACGCAAATCGAATTTTCGCTGCAATACTTTAAAATAGATGAGATTTCCTTAGCAGAATTCGGTTTTAAGACAACTGAAGGTAAAATAGATATGTCTTCGGTTTCATCATGACTGTAGGTTTTCAATGCATCATCGTCAGTATGCACATCTGATGGAATAATAGAATTGAAATACGAAATATCTTCTTGAGCTATTGTTTTAAAAGCGTTTTGCATGGCTTAAAAATACTCAAAATGCGAGAGTTTTGCATGTGGTTACAAATTAAGGTTTGCCAGAGTTTGTTTTTTACCACAAAGACGCAAATCGCTTATGGCTTTGCCAAGAGCTGACACAATTATATCGAATGATGGATATGGACACAAGGCTTTCCAGCCCTAAAGGTCTGCTAGTGTCTAACTCTAACAACTGCATCAAATAGTGTCCTGGTGTCCTAGTGGTAAAACTCTTTTCAGGTCTGCGGCAAAAAAAGAAACAAGCAAAAAAATCCCCGTTTCAGCCAAGCCAAAACGGGGAATTCATAAATTCTAATTTTTTCTTAAAATTCTAATTCGATTTAATCTCGAATTCAGTTCTTCTATTCTCTTGTCTTCCTGTCGAAGTGCCATTTGTTGCAATCGGCAAGCTTGAACCATATCCTTCCGCTGTTAGACGTCCAGTGTCAATTCCTTTTGACTTAAGATAATTTACAACCGCTTGCGCTCTATCTTGAGAAAGAGATTCATTTAACTTGGCAGAACCCGTGTTATCCGTGTGTCCTGAAATTTCAATTTTCAAAGCAGGAACATCTATCAATAGTTTGACCAAACGATCCAACTCTCTGTTTGAAGTGCTTCTCAAAGTCGACTTTCCGGTATCAAAGAAGATATTACGCAGTGCAATTTTACTTCCAACAGCGATGTTTTTCAATTCAATAACCTTGTTGACAAGGTTGTCTCCACTTCCTGTTGGAATATCGAAGTTCTCAGAGTGAAATAAATACCCTTCTGCCTTAACGGCAATTCCGTAATTCTTACCTGATGCTAGCGTGATAATGAACTTACCCGTTGCGCTGTTTGTCGTAAAGGTTTCGATTAAATTTCCTGTAGCGTTGTCAGTAATCTCGATTTCAGATTCAACTGGAGCCTTCGTCATTGCATCAATCGTTTTACCTTTAAAAACAGTAAATGATTTCTTTTTAACTTCAACCGTTGTTTCAATTGCGTTGTCCTTAATTGGGTTTACGATAGATGCCAATAAGTAATCCTCTGTTTCCATCGCTGGAGTTTTTGGTGGTCCAAAGAAAGTTACTTTGTATATATCATATCCACCTGATCCGCCTTCTCTATTTGAAGCGATATAGGCGTATTTTCCATTTGCCGTCGCGGAAAAGAAGAAATCGTCGTAAGGCGTGTTGATTGGGTATCCCATGTTTACCGGTTCTGACCAAGACCCTTTGCTTCCTCTTGAAACAAAAATGTCATAACCTCCATAAGACCCTTTTCCTTGTGATGCGATGTACATCGTTTCACCGTCGATTGCAACATAGATTGGTCCTTCATTGAACTTACTGTTTACAGAAGATATCATTGTTGCAGCCATGTAGTTCTTTGTGATTTTACTCTGCATCGAACTGTACATTATTTCAAACCCATTTGAACGCGTTGCGTTGTCTCGGCCAAAATAAATACTCCATCCATCAGCACTGTATGCACCATATACATCGTTAGTACGAGGCGAAGAAATTGCGTGGGGTAGAATTTCAGGTGATCCCCATGTAGCGCCTTTCAGTTTGCTTTCAAAGATGTCCATGTTTCCATCGTTGTATCGGTGCAAAAGCATTTTTGTCCCGTCATAACTCAAGTTGTTTGAAATCTCATCCGCTTCAGTATTGACTCCACCTTTTAATGCTTGAGGAGCACTCCATTTCCCTCCGGAAACCGTAGATGAATAAATGTCTTTGTCATACGTTCCTGATTCACTTTTTGCATGCCCGTTTGGACGGTCAGAGGTGTAAATGATCTCACCTCCGTCTGTTGTTACAGCTGGCCCGAAGTCATTGTACTCAGTGTTAAGTTCGTTGACGTTATCAACCCAAGCTCGGATCGGTGACGCAATACCAGCCTTTGCAGCAGCACATTCTTTTTTACGTTTTTCAACGAATTTAGAAAAATCATCTGCTTTTTTATACGCCTCGTTGAATCCGTTGTATGCTGTTATCGCCTCAGTAAATTTGCCGTCCAATTGCAAAGCAACACCATAATAATAAAGCATGAATTCATCGCATTCAGGATCTAATTTGTGCGCTTTGTTTAAGTATGCAATAGATTTGTTGCTGTAAGGGGAGTTCGCGTGACAAACACCGATTTTGAAATTTAACAATCCATTGTCCGGGTTGAACTTTTGTGCGATTTCGTATTTGATGAGCGCCAATTCGTAATTGTGTCCCGGTCCTTTTACAGCGAAAAAAGCTTCGTTTCCAAGCTCGAAAAATTCGTCACCTGCCTTGATTGCTTCGTTGGCTGCTTTAAGGCCATCTTTATCGTCTTTGAAATTCGCCGCTTTAAATTCTATGTTCTGCGCACCTACGATATAGGCAAGAGAAACGAAAACGACAGTTAATATATTTTTAAACATGATAATCTAAGTTTTAGTTTCCGCAGTTTCCAGCGTAATAAATTTTACCCATTTCAGATCCAAGTTCTTTGGCTTTTAACCAATCTTCACAAGCACCATTCATATCTCTAAGCATCTCTTTGGCCATTCCACGGTTAACATATGCGGCAGCGTTTTCTTGATCCATCTTAATTGCTTTGTTTGCCATGTCAAGCGCTTTTTTGTAGTCTTCTTTCTTGAAGTAAATTCCGCTCAAGTTCGCTGCTGCTGGAGAATAATCCGACTTTACACTTAGTGCTTTTTCGAAATCTTTGATCGCTTCACTTAATCTGTTCTGATTCATTTGAACTACGCCTCTGTTGTTGTAGGCCAAATGAAAATTCGCATCAATTGAAATTGCTCTACTAAAAGAAGCCAAGGCATCATCATATTTTTTCAATTTTGATTGAGTTGTTCCCATATTGTTCAATACGAACGCCATGTTTGGATTCTTTCGAATAGCTGCCTGATAATCTACAAGTGCCTTTGTATAGTCTCCCTTCATTCGATAGGATGATCCTCTGTCGTTTAATGCATTTGCACTTCCACCATCTAAGTCAATACTTTTTGTAAAGAATTTTACGGCAGCATCATAATCTTGTTGTAGAAATCGAAGCGTCGCGTAGTTGTAATAGGCTTTCGGATTGGTTGCATCCAATGCTATTGATTTTTCATAATCCGTTTCCGCTTTCAAATAATCATTCAATCCTTGATAGGATCGACCTCTTTGGAAGAAGGCCTTGGAATATCCTGATTTTAATTCAATCAATTTCGTAAGTGTTTTTACACCGTCGGCAAATTTTTCCGATTCATTTTCTGCGACGCCTTTGTTGTAATAGGCAGCGGTAAAGTTAGGATCGAATTCGATTGATTTTCTGAACTCATTAATAGCCGCTTCAAACTTTTTAGCGCCGAAATACTCAATTCCTTTGTTATAGGCTTCTTGGCTATTGGCGACTGTAGCGTTTTCTAAGTTCAGTGCGGTAATTGAATCTTTGTAAGCTTGTTCTTCGGGAGTTAAATCCTCAGGTTGGGAAAAAGCATAGGAACTGACTACCAGACAAAGTAAGGTAATCATCGTTTTTGGTTGCATCACGTTGATAGAGTTTAATTAATTAGCAAATCCAAAATACAAACTTTGTGCCGAAGAACGAGAAGAAGTTATTAACAACTAGAAGAATTAGTATCTTTAATGTCTTAAATAAAGAAAATGTCAAAGGAAGTGTTTATAGTAGATGGAATTAGAACTCCAATTGGAAATTTTGGAGGAACGTTGGGTCCGATTAGAACCGATGATTTAGGAGCTCTTGTAATTAAGGAGTTAATGAATAGAAACGCGAACATCGATCCAATGTTGATCGAAGACGTGATTTTTGGTTGCGCAAATCAAGCTGGAGAGGACAACAGGAATGTTGCCAGAATGAGTGGTTTACTTGCTGGGTTGCCGTGGCAGGTTGGCGGAGAGACTGTGAATCGTCTTTGTGCTTCTGGAATGTCATCTACTATTAACGCTTCAAGAGCAATAAAAGATGGAGCCGGAGATATCTATATTTCAGGCGGAGTTGAAAACATGACACGTGGTCCATGGGTTATTTCTAAAGTTTCAAAACCATTTGGAAGAGATGCTCAAATGCATGATTCTTCTTTTGGATGGAGGTTTGTAAACCCTAAAATGGAAGAGCTTTATGGTGCAGATGGAATGGGTGTAACGGCAGAAAATCTTGTTGAAAAATATGGGATTGACCGTGAGTCACAAGATCAGTTTTCAATGTGGTCACAACAAAAAGCGACTGCAGCGATTAAATCGGGTCGATTTGCAGAGGAAATTATGGCCGTTTCAATTCCCCAAAGAAAAAAAGATCCAATCATTTTTGATACAGATGAATTTGTACGTTCAAATACAACAATGGAAACATTGGGTGGGCTTCGACCTGCCTTTAGAAAGGATGGTTCAGTAACTGCTGGAAATGCGTCAGGATTAAATGATGGGGCAGCAGCTTTATTGATTGCTTCCGAAGATGCTATAAATAAACATGGGATGAAGCCATTGGCTAGAATTGTTGGAGCTGCAGTTGCAGGCGTTGAGCCTCGAATAATGGGGATAGGACCTGTTTATGCTTCACAAAAAGTTTTGGAAAGAACAGGTTTGACGCTAGACCAAATGGATGTTTTGGAATTGAATGAGGCCTTTGCAGCGCAAGTTTTAGCATGTACAAGAAAATTAAACCTTGAAGACAATGATCCAAGAATAAATCCAAATGGTGGAGCGATCGCTTTAGGACATCCATTAGGGATGACTGGAGCTAGAATTCTTCATAGTGCGGCTCTTGAATTGCAAAAATCGAATAAGCGTTATGCACTTGTTACCATGTGCATTGGTGTAGGTCAAGGTTACGCGACTATTTTAGAAAAAGCATAAAGACCAACCTAATAGGAACTAAATACGTCATAGAGATAATGAAATATTCACTATTTATACTGCTGCTAATTACCCTTTTCACTTCTTGTAAAAAAGAGCAAACAGTATGGGAATCCGACTGGAGTGCGCCAGTCATTAATGATACCTTGACTTTAGCGAATTTGGTTAATGATTCTACATTGGCTGAGAATTCAGGATTCTATGAGTTGGGACTGACCCGGACGCTGTTCGATTTGGAAATAAATGAAGTTGTTAAGATTCCAGACACAACCATTAATGAGCAATTTACCAATGGAAGTATTGATAATTGGGCAATTAATCCTGGAACCACTATTTTCCCTCCGGGAGTAATTACATCGGATGAGCACGTTCTAGAATTAGAAGATATTCAACTAAAAAAAATCACACTCAAAGGAGGGGTGATAAAGCTTAGAATAGAAAATCCATTGGCGCTTAACGCAAGTCTTATATTAGATCTGCCTGGGTTTACAAAGAATGGTGTCCCTTTTAATCAGTCGCATCCTATTGTAATGGGAAGTGTTAGTTCACCTGGGATTTCTGAGCAAATAATTGATTTGACTGGATATACAATTGACTTGACAGGACAATCAGGAACGGACTACAATACTTTTGTCTCAGATGTTGATGTAATTGCCGATCCAAATGGTGTGCAAACCAATTTTGGAAACGAACATACCGTTGTTGTTAAAGCAACATTTAGTGATATAATAGTTAGTTATGCGCAAGGCTACTTCGGAAGTCGTTTGATTTCAGATATTGTTGATGTTGATCTTTCTGCTCTTGATATTTATGAAAGTGGGGCCATTGATTTATCAACGTTGTCGTTATCGTTCGGTATTGAAAACGGAATAAAGGTAGGAGCTGAAGGTGTTTTAAATTCAATCTCGAATGAAAATGCACTCGGAACTGTTGTTAGTCTGACTGGAGGTGGAATTGGAAATGCCTTTAACATCGACCCAGCAACTGGGACATGGAATACGCTAACCCCATCGATTAACACTCTTAATTTTACATCTGGCAATAGTAATATTGAAGCTTACTTGGAGAACCTAGGGACAAAACACACGGTGGATTACAGTATTCAATTGAACCCTTGGGGAAATACTTCAGGGTCCTGGGATGAAATTTATCCAAGTAGCGCCTTGAAAGTTAAGTTGTATGCACAAATGCCACTCGTAATTGGATTGAATAACTTAATTCTAAAGGATACGTTTGAGGTTGATTTAGTTCAAAGTCCTGAGAAGACTCGAATTCTTTCAGGTGAGCTTATTTTAAACACGAGTAATGCATTTCCGTTTTCGGCGGACGTGAGTATTATGCTTCTCGATGCTAATGGAAACTTATTACATACTGTGAATGGATCGGAAAAAATCGAAGCAGCTCAATTCGGAAGTTTTGATACCAATCATAATTTGAATGTCGCTGAATCGGAAGTCCATTTTATTCTTTCTAAAAATGTTGTATCAGACCTCAGTGATGTAAAGTTTGTGTTGGTTAAATCCCACTTCAATTCGATGGATCCAATGACAATGGTAAACGAACAAATGATTATTCCAGTTGGAGCTTTCTTAAGTGTTAAGCTCAAGACGAAATTCAAATCCGAAAATAGATTTTGAAAATGATAAAAGTGTATTTAACTACAGTTTTTACGACGGTAATAATCGCTAGTAGTTCTTGGGCTCAGATGCAGACCAACTCATACGATTCTATTGAATACAACCATCAGATTATTTTGAATGGTACTGGTGATTATAGCGCATCAGGAATTGAAAATGGAATCACATCTAAGTTTGTCAGAGGAGGGTTTATTGATGATCAAATGAAAGATGCCTCTTTCGATAAACATGGGGCCATCAATAGAGTAGGAGTTGACTTGAGTGGTGAGTTGATATATAGAAATTTCGGAACAAAGATATTCAAGAATAAAAATTGGGGGATGCAATTCCAAGGCGGCTATTACACATTTGGAGGGGCGTTGTACTCGAAGGACTTATACGGTTTGGCCTTTTATGGGAACGGAGGGTATGTTGGCGATACCATGAATATGTCTGGATCCGATTTGAGTCTGGTCTCGTTTCAGAAAATTGGTTTTGGATTCGTTGATGCGAAATCAAAATCGAGCGTGATCTTTAATATTTACAATATCAGCAATCGAGTGAGTGCAGATTTCCGAGACTTGGAAATAGCACAATCCGCTGATGGCATGAATGTAGACCTTTTAATGGATGGTGAGGTTGAAATGGGACAAAACAACAAATTCAGTCAAGGAATTGGTTTTGGATTTGATGTTGACTTTAGATTAACAGTAGCTTGGTATAAGAAACGCAATGCTAAGATTCAGTTCATGGCGAAAAACATTGGATTCGGCTACATGCACGAAAGTCAGAAACGTTATAGTTTTGACACAACGTTCAATTACAGTGGATTCAAATTTGAACAGATAATTGGCGACAACGCCATTCTTGCTGAAAGCGTTAATTTGTTGGATACCCTGGGAATTCATTCCACAGATGTCAATCCTGTTTTTATGCTGCCCGGTTACCTTCAAGTAGGAAAAATGATTGATAACAATAGCGAATATAAATTGCAATCGTTTTTTGGTGTGCGTGTTTACCCGTCTTTGATTTACAGCCCTTATATTTTTGCTGGAGCAAATTACAAACCTTTGGATTGGTTGAATGTCGGAGCTAGTGTGTCTTATGGTGGGTTTGCAGGGCTTAGAGCTGGACTTTACAGTAATCTTTCTTTTGACAAATTCAAAATGGGAATAGGTACTGACAACTTCATTGGAATGGTCAGTAAAAAAGGAAATGGTCAATCATTATATCTTAAACTACAATGCACAATTTAATCAAGGTCGCAATCGTTTTGATTTTTCCATTCTCAATGTTTGGGCAGATCAATTATTTGAAGCATTATTCCAATAGTGGTTATGATGCGGGATATGGAATTGTTCAATTGGAAGATAGCAGTTACACAATATGTGGTATGTCGAGTAGTTTCAATAATGGACCTTCTCAAGCATTTATGATGCGCGTTGATAGTCTCGGAAATTATATGTGGTCGCATCAATATGGCGGTTTTGAATCAGAGTCTGCAAGGCGAATAATGTACAAAAAGAACTTTGGGTATTTCCTTGCTGGATATACGAATTCGATGGGCAACGGAGCCTTTGATTACTACCTCGTAAAGACAGATGAAAACGGAGTTAAGGAGTGGGAAAAGACTTACGGTACTGATGGGTGGGAGAAGGTGAATGATGCAGCTCTAACAAGAGACACCGGAGTGATAATGGTTGGAGAAACCAATTCTGATATCGCGAGTGGTAAAGATATGTATATCGTGCGTACGGATAAAAGTGGAGATACACTTTGGACAAAAACATTTGGCGATGTTGGTCCGGATAGAGCCACTTGTATTGAACGATATAATGATTCGTTGTTCGTTATTGGAGGGAACAAGTGGGTTCAAGATTCACTGAGAACTAAAGTGATGTTGATCTATTTAAAAGATGATGGAACAATCATTGATTTAGATACGCTTGTGAACGGGGCAGGAAGTTGGGAGCTAAATGACTTTACTTTGTCGAATGACACGCTTTCTGGAGTTGGATTTCAACAAGATGACCCCAGTTCCATGAAGGAAATGGCTTTGTTTTTATTCAAAGTATCGCCAACTGCTACTGCAGCGATAGGTTATTATTCCCAGTTTGCAGCGGGAAACACTATTGGTGAACAAATCTCTACTTATGGAGACGGAACCAGTCAGTATGCAAGTTTGTCGAATGCAGATCATGTCAATGCTTTTGAACCCGGTCCAGATGTGTTGATTGCGAAGTATGGATCTACCTTGATTTGGCAAGGACAAGTTGCCCAAATTGCAGAAGTACAACCCGACGCATGTGGAGAGATTATTCCAGCAAGTGATGGTGGAGCTGCGGCCGTGGGTTATCGCGAGGGAATAGGTGAGGGAGGAGGTTCTATTTTTCTTTTGAAAATTGGACCCAATGAAGTTTATCCAACAACGTTAGGTGTCACTTTTTATTCTGACTTGGTAGCTGTGGAGTCCATTCAAATGATTGAGAGTTTGGAAGTGTTTCCTAATCCTGCTTCAACGTCATTTACCGTGAAGTCTCTTCCTCAAGATTCGTATGAAATAATGATTTCAAATAACATGGGACAAATTGTAAGAACGGTTTCAGTGGTTGGAACCAATTCAATCGATGTCTCAGATTTGGCATCTGGAATTTATACATTGATTTTTAATGAAGGAGGAGCACCGGTTGGCTCTTATAGATTGGTAATTCAGTAGTCTACCACTCAAAAGCTTTCTCGCTAAACCACTTGCCTTGAACACGCATGGTTTGTTCAATTACATCACGTACACAATGTCGACCTCCGATGTGTGGAGACTGGTAGTCACAGATTTCTTTTATTTCAACAGCGGCATCTTGAGGGCATGACGACACGCCGACAATTTGCAGTAATTGATAGTCGGGAATGTCATCTCCCATGTAAAGAACTTCTTCATCTTCGAAGCCGTACTTTTTCTTGAGAGTAGCGTAAACATCTACTTTTTTGTGGGCTCGCATGCATACTTCAGTCACACCAAGAGTTATCAATCTTTCCTTAATAGCCTCAGAGTTCCCACCTGTAATAATCAAAATACGGTACCCCATCTTCGAGGCAAATTGAAGCGCATAACCATCTCTGGAATTTAAGGTACGAACAACCTCGTCTTTGTACATCATTACGCTCCCGTCTGTCAAAACTCCATCGACGTCAAAAATGAAAGTTGTTACTGGATTTAATTTTTCTTTATAGCTTGTCATTCTTTGGATATGTGTTTTTAATACTTTCTGTAATAAGTTTGTAAATCTCCTGACTCGACCCTTCCAATGAACTCAGATGGTCTTCAATTGTTTGTTGGTCGCCTCTTCTGGCAGGCCCCGTTTGAGCATTAAAAGGAGTATCGCTCTTCAATTTATTCACCGTTTCATATAAAAGCGGTAAGAAATGCTTAAAATCAATATTGTGCTCGTCCGAGTAGGTTTTTGCCTGGTGTAAAATATGATTCGTAAAATTATTTACCATTACCGCCGCAACATGCATATTTTTTCGCTCTGTCGATGAGGCCAAATTTACATTATCACTTATGGTCGAGGCCAATTTCATAAGACGGTTGCTGAAGTCAGTATTCGTTGCTTCGATGAAAAATGGGACCTCGGAAATTTTTACTTCACTGCCTTTTGTAAATGTTTGTAACGGATAAAAAACACCGAGGTCTTTTCGTTTCGGTAAATTGTTGATTTGAATCGATCCAGAAGTATAAGCCGCTGGGATTGATTCATCCAATTGATTTAGGACTTTACCGATCGCTTCGTCTCTTACACAAACAATTGTAAGTTGGTCTTTCGGTAAATTTTCAATTGTGCTAACGGCAGCGCCAATCTCGTTGGCCAATTCCAAATCAGATTGCGCGTTGTGACCCGAGATATGTGTTACTTCAACACCAACTTTCGACAATTCTTTTGCCAAATGATGTCCCACATTTCCCGAACCAATGATTGATATTTTATTTGCGTTTAGCACGGTTCAAAGATACTTTATTTCACGCATAAAAAAAGCCTGAATCTTTCGAAACAGGCTTCAATATATTAATCGCTTCTACCGCTAATCGAGCGAAGTCGCGTTCGTAATTTACTTACCGTGACATTGCTTGAATTTCTTTCCACTTCCACAAGGACAAGCATCGTTTCTTCCTGTTTTCTTTTCAACCGAAACCGGCGTTTGTTTTACAGGAGGTCTGTTTCCGCCAGAACTACGAATCGCCTCATCATAACCTTCTCTTCCAGAAGATGCTTCTTCTTGATTGTTTGATGTTGCAGAATTTCCGTAATTGCTTTGTGATGTGATCTCTTTATTTGTACTCTTAATATCAGTTGATACTGGAATATCCAATTTTGTTAAAAGCTCAATTGTTTCGGTGTTCAATCGTGCTAACATTCCCTTAAACAACTCAAAAGATTCCAATTTATAAACCAATAATGGATCTTTTTGCTCGTATTGCGCATTGTGCACTGCAGAGCGTAAGTCATCCATTTCACGTAAATGCTCTTTCCATTCATTATCGATTCTATCCAAGATGATATTTTTCTCAAATTTGTTCGAAATAATTGCCCCTTCAGAATTGTACGCCTCTTCTAAGTTAATTACCAATTGAATTTCTTTTTTACCGTCCGTTAATGGGAAAACAATATTTTGGTATTGATCCGACATCGTCTCGTGGACATGCTTAATCTGAGGCATTGCCTTTTCAACGATCTTCGCATTTTTTCTGTCGTAAGATTTTCTTAATCCTTCGTAAACTTTATTGGTAATTACGTTATCGTCTTCGCGTTCAAATTCTTCAGGAGTAACTGGAGATGAAATTCCAACCACACGAAGTAATTCTAATTCGAACTCATTGTATTGTGTTTTAGTATGCGAAACAACAATTGATTCACTTACATCATACAACATGTTGTCAACATCGATATCCAAACGTTCTCCGAACAATGCATTTTTACGTTTTCTGTAAACCGCCTTACGTTGAGCATTCATTACATCATCGTACTCAAGCAATCTCTTACGACTACCGAAGTTGTTTTCCTCAACTTTTTTCTGCGCTCTTTCGATTGACTTAGAGACCATACTGTGGGTAATAACTTCACCTTCCTTAAGTCCCATTCTATCCATAAGCTTCGCGATTCTTTCCGAACCAAACTTACGCATCAAACCATCTTCAAGAGAAACGAAGAATTGAGAAGATCCTGGATCACCTTGACGACCAGCACGACCTCTTAACTGTCTATCGACACGTCTCGAATCGTGACGTTCCGTACCAATAATGGCAAGTCCACCAGCTTCAATAACACCTTCGCCCAATTTAATATCGGTACCACGACCGGCCATGTTCGTCGCAATCGTTACGGCTCCAGCTTTACCTGCTCCCGCTACAATTTCAGCCTCACGTTGGTGTTGTTTTGCATTCAGTACTTCATGTTTAATACCTTTCATTTGCAACATTCGGCCAAGAAGCTCCGAAATGTCTACTGTCGTTGTACCAACAAGTACAGGTCGTTTGGCTTCAACTAATTTTTCTATCTCTTCAATAACTGCAGTGAATTTCTCTCTGGCCGTCTTGAAAACAAAATCATTATCATCTTTTCTTTGAATCGGACGGTTTGTTGGTATAACAATAACCTCTAATTCATAAATGTCCCAGAATTCTTTCGCCTCTGTTTCCGCCGTACCCGTCATCCCAGCAAGCTTGTGGTACATTCTAAAGTAATTCTGTAAAGTAATCGTCGCGTACGTTTGAGTCGCAGCTTCAACTGTTACATCTTCCTTTGCCTCAATCGCTTGGTGCAATCCATCAGAGTAACGACGGCCTTCCATGATACGTCCAGTAGATTCATCAACGATTTTGACTTTTCCATCCATGATTACATATTCAACTTCTTTTTCGAAAAGAGCGTATGCTTTCAATAATTGGTTAATCGAGTGAATTCTTTCTGACTTAACACTATAATCTCTAATAAGGATGTCTTTCTTTTCCAAGAAAGCATCTGGCGTCATTCCTTCAGCTTCTAGTTTGGCAATTTCCAAACCGATATCTGGCATAATGAAAAAGTCACGATCATCGCTTCCTGAGATCAAATCAATTCCTTTACCCGTAAGTTCAATGGTGTTGTTTTTCTCCTCGATGACGAAGAATAATTCGACATCAATCTTTTTCATGTGCTTACCTTGCTCTTGCATGTAGAAGTTTTCAGTCTTCTGCAAATGCGCCTTAATTCCAGGCTCAGATAAGTATTTAATAAGTGCTTTGTTTCTTGGGAAACCTCTATGCGCTCTCAATAAGGCTTTTCCGCCTTCTTCGAGCATCACCTTTGGATCTTGTCCTTCAGGAATTTCACCGTTAAGAACAACCAGGTTTTTCTTTGCATCAACCAAACACTGTGTAACGAATTTTCGCTGAACGGCAACAATGTTTTCAATACGTGGCTTCAACTGATAAAACTCGTGTTCGTCACCACGTGGAGTAGGACCAGAAATAATCAAAGGTGTTCTCGCATCATCAATCAGAACTGAATCGACCTCATCAATAATTGCATAATGGTGTTTTTGTTGAACAAGATCGTCTGGACTACCTGCCATATTGTCACGGAGGTAATCAAAACCAAATTCATTGTTCGTTCCAAAAATCACATCTGATAAATAGGCTTGCTTTCTTTCTGCTGAATTCGGTTGGTGCTTATCAATGCAATCAACTGTAAGTCCGTGGAACTGGTACATCGGTCCCATCCACTCAGAATCACGTTTTGCCAAGTAATCATTCACTGTTACAATGTGAACACCTTTACCAGACAATGCGTTTAAGTATACAGGAAGCGTTGCTACCAATGTTTTTCCTTCACCAGTCATCATCTCAGCGATGTTTCCTTTGTGAAGAACACCACCACCCATTAATTGAACATCGTAGTGAACCATGTTCCAAGAAACAGGAGCGCCAGCAGCAGTCCATTCGTTGTGCCAAATCGCTTTGCCGTTCTCAATTGTAATTCCATCCTTTTTAGATGCCAATTCAATATCAAAATCGAGTGCTGTAACTTCCAGCTGACCGTTCTCCTTCCAACGACGAGCCGTTTCTTTAACAACCGCAAAAGCCTCAGGACGAATAGTCTCAAGAACTTCTTCGATTTTAGCATCTATTTTCCCAGTCATCTTATCGATGCTTTCAAATAGCTCTTCTTTCTCGTGTATCGGAGTAGATAAATCAGCTGCTTTTTTGTTCAAAGCTTCTAATTCGTTCTCTAAATTTGCAGTTGCCTGTGAAATTACTTCTTTAAAGGCTGCTGTTTTTGCACGCAGTTCATCGTCAGATAAACCTTGCAATTGAGCGAAAGCAGCATTCGCCTGATCGATTGACGGCTGGTAAGCCTTTCTGTCCTTAACGGACTTATCACCGAAAAGTTTCTTTAATAAATTTGAAGCCATATAATAATTAAAAATCGAAGTCGTAAAAATAACAATTTCCCACTCCTTCTAGTAGCGTTTGTGTTCTATTTTGAATGGATTCGTCATAAATTATTCCAACTTGTTCTTTTCTGACAAATTGTCTATTAACCTGAATTCGATTCTTAAATAAAGTCAGAATGTATAGAAGTATTTGGTTGCAAAGATTAATTTCAGGGAGATAGCGAGCACCACGTAGTAGCACCGAAGGTAATCTTTCTGGAAATTAAGCGAAGTAAACGAGTGCTTTTCTACATTGTTTTAATCCGTTTCACTAGAAAACATCTGTCTTCTTCACTTTTATTCCTCGAAATAACCCGTTATTCCTTTAATCTAAAATCTCGAAGCCAACTATTTTCAAGCGATCTGACAAAATTTAAGAATCGAATTCAGGTTATTAAAAATGTTGACAAAAAACGATAAACAATATAAAGCAAATAGAAGTATTCACATTATCTTTGCGCCATGCATGAAAAGATTTTAATCCTAGATTTCGGTTCTCAATATACCCAGCTGATTGCCAGAAGAGTACGTGAACTCAATATTTACTGTGAAATTCATCCTTGGAACAAGTGTCCAGAAATTACTGGAAATTGGAAAGGTGTTGTCCTTTCTGGAAGCCCGTTTTCGGTGAGAGATGAAGCTTCTCCGAAACCAGATTTGTCTGAAATTAAAGGAAAGCTTCCTTTGTTGGGGGTTTGTTTTGGAGCGCAATATTTGGCCCATAATTTTGGAGGGGAAGTAGCTCCTTCGTCAACAAGAGAGTACGGAAGAGCGAATTTAACTTATGTTGATTCGAGTAATGTGTTGACAAAAGGGATGACAGCTAATTCACAAGTTTGGATGTCTCATGGCGATACGATAAAGGAAATGCCTTCCGGTTTTAAAACGATAGCAAGTACAACAGATGTTGAGTTCGCTGGATTTGAAGTTGAAGGAGAAGAAACCTTTGGAATTCAATTTCACCCAGAAGTATATCATTCTACAGAAGGAGCAATTTTATTAAAGAATTTCCTAGTTGGCGTTTGTGGATGTGCTCAAGATTGGACACCAGATTCATTTGTTGATGAAACAGTAAAGAAACTTCAAGATAAAATCGGAACGGATAAAGTGATCTTAGGATTGTCCGGTGGTGTTGATTCTTCTGTTGCAGCTGTTCTTTTGCACAAAGCAATTGGTTCAAATTTACATTGTATTTTCGTTGATAACGGACTTTTAAGAAAGAATGAATTTGAATCTGTTCTTGAATCTTATCAAGGAATGGGCTTGAATGTTAAAGGTGTTAATGCAAGCGAAGATTTCTATAGCGAATTAGCAGGACTTACAGATCCAGAAGAGAAAAGAAAGGCCATCGGAAAAGTATTCGTCGATGTTTTCGATTCTGAATCTAAACTTGTTGACGACGCAAAGTGGTTAGGACAGGGAACAATTTATCCAGATGTTATTGAGTCAGTTTCTGTTTCTGGTGGACCGAGTCAAACAATTAAATCACACCACAATGTTGGTGGATTGCCAGATTATATGAAATTAAAAGTCGTAGAGCCTTTGAAATTATTGTTCAAAGACGAAGTGAGAAGAATTGGTAAATCTCTCGGGATTGATCCTAATATATTGGGGCGTCATCCTTTCCCAGGTCCAGGACTTGGAATTCGGATTTTAGGAGACGTTACAAAAGAGAAAGTGGCTATTTTGCAAGAAGTGGATCATATTTTTATCTCTACATTGAAAGAAGATGGATTGTATGATGATGTATGGCAAGCCGGTGCGATTTTCTTGCCGATTCAATCTGTTGGAGTGATGGGAGACGAAAGGACGTATGAAAATGCAGTTGCCTTAAGAGCTGTTTCATCTACTGATGGAATGACTGCAGACTGGTGTCATTTGCCTTATGAATTTTTGGCAAAAGTCTCAAACAGGATAATTAACCAAGTGAAAGGTATCAATAGAGTGACTTACGACATTAGTTCGAAGCCTCCTGCAACCATTGAATGGGAGTAATGTTGTGTCTGGCACATGAATTGTAAATCCAATTCTGTAAATTTGAACTATGCGTACTATTATATTTCTTTTTGTTCTATTAAGCTCGTCTCAGTCATTCGCTCAGCCGGGTGTTGCACCTCAAAAGGAAGTTGGTGGTGTGATGAGTTATATTCACACCGTTGAACCTGGTAATACTTTATGGGGGCTCCAACAGATGTATGGAGTGAAAGTGGAGGATATTATGAGCAACAATCCTAACTTGAACGAAGGTTTAAGTGTTGGTCAAAAAATTATTATTCCTGTTCCAAATTACGTTAAACCATTACCGGAAACATCAAAATATAAGGTGAAAAAAGGGGAGACGCTGTACGGACTTTCTCGAAAATTCAATACCACTGTTGATGAATTAATAAAAATCAATCCAGAATTATCTGAAGGATTGAAAAAAGGACAGTTAATCCAAGTTCCGGGTAAAATTGAACCTGAGATCGCTGCAGAGATTGAACCAGAAATTATTGATGAGCCCGTTCCGAATCCATTTGTTGCAGATACCATAGTAGAAACGCAAGAAACTGTTACGGTTTCTTTCAGCGATTCGATTGTTCGACATAGCGTTATGTCACACGAGACAATGTATAGCATTTCAAAACGCTTCATGGTTTCCATCGAAAAAATTATGGAAATAAATAAATTGAGTACTACTCGATTGTCAGAAGGCCAAGTCCTTATCATTCCAGTTAAAAGTGAACGAATTACAAAAGTTCCAGTTAAGCCGGTTCCGGATGTATACGATCCAGACGATAATGAACCACTTATTTTTGACATTAAGAAGAGGTATAAAATTGCTGTAATTCTTCCATTGCATTTGGATTATGGACCAGGATATTCGAAGTATGTTTCGAGCGCTGCAACGCAATATTATATGGGAGCCTCAATGGCCTTAGATAGCTTGAAAGCAATGGGCTTGAATGCCGATGTTCATTTCTTTGATTCGAAAAATGATTCTGCGACGGTTCAAGCTTTAGTTAATGGAAGTGAATTCCTAGATGTTGATCTCGTAATTGGTCCATTTTTTCCAAAAACTCAAGCTATTGTAGCGGAGTACTGTAAGAATAACAAGATTCGAATGGTTTGCCCAGTTTCTTCTGAATCCAAATTATTAGAGAAAAATAGGCTTGTTTATGCAAGTGTACCATCAAATATTACGTTGGTTACTGGATTGGCTCAATATGTTCTTAGAACGCACGCACAGGATAAGATCATTTTGGTAAAACCTACTGATAAGGATGATTTACCTTTGTATGAAGCATTTAGAAAATCGTTTAATGAATCTCCAGTTCTTGGAGAAAGTAGGCCTGCATTAAGAGAGACAACTATTGATGGGATGAAGTCTTACTTGGACAGAAGTTCAAAGAATATTATCATTATTCCAACTGTAGATAAAAACACTGGAGTTAAGTTTATGAATACCTTAAACCGATCATCTTTCAGAGCGAAACCGGATGAGATTTACGTGTTTGCAATGAAGGAATGGGTTGATTTTACAGATATTAATAATATATACAAGAACAAGTTCAATTTGCATTTTGGCAGTCCAAACTTCGTCGATTACTATACCGATGAAATGATTGAATTGAATAGGGCTTTTAGACGTGAGTACAATACGGATATGACCAAAATGGCTGTTCAGGCTTACGATGTGTTTTTGTTCTATTGTTCAAATTTCTTTTTGGAGAATCAAAAACCGAATTTGATGATGAACAATTTCAGAATGGAACAAGTTTCCGAATCTGATGGCTATGAAAATCAGAACGTATTTATTGTAGAACAGGAAGAGTACGAATTAAGAGATAGCGAAAATCCGATTAATGACTAAGGAAAGTATAGCCAAATCTTTTCAAGATTTACAAGATCGAATTTGTTATGGGCTTGAACGCGTTGACGGAAAATCAAAATTTCAAGAAGATTTATGGACTAGAGCTGATGGCGGAGGAGGCAGAACTCGTACGATTGGAGGTGATGGGATCATAGAAAAAGGCGGGGTGAATTTTTCAGAAGTACACGGAAAGGTGACTGATATGATGAAAAAAAACACCGAAATTGATGGTGATTCATTTTTTGCTTCAGGCGTATCAATCGTAATTCACCCTCACAGTCCTCACCTTCCTATTATTCACATGAATGTTCGCTATTTTGAACTGGATAATGGTAAATATTGGTTTGGTGGAGGGATTGACTTAACGCCCCACTATATTGTTCCTAACCAAGCGAAAGAATTTCATGTTGGATTGAAGGCAATTTGTGATAAATACAATGTCAATTATTACCCTAAATTTAAGTCTTGGGCCGATGATTATTTCTTCTTACCTCACAGGGATGAAACACGTGGTGTAGGCGGCATTTTCTTCGACCATCTTCAAGAAGATGAAAACACTTCCAAAGAACAGCTGTTAAATTACTGTCTTGAGCTCGGAGATGCTTTTTCAGGCTTGTATGAGCATCAAGTAAATTGCGGTTTAAATGAGGCTGTATCAGAGCGTCAAATTGACTGGAGAAACACCAGAAGAGGGCGTTATGTGGAGTTCAATTTAGTGCACGACAGAGGAACGAAATTTGGTCTTGTTTCTGGAGGAAGAACAGAGTCTATTTTAATGAGCTTACCTCCTGTGGCAAACTGGGAATATTGTAAAGAAATAGAGCCGAATTCTCAGGAGCAATTCACAATAGATAATTTGAGAAAAAACATTAATTGGGTAGAGAAGTAGTTAGGCCCAGTTAAAATTCTAGATCGTTAAAATTTTAAGAGAATATTATATTTTTGTTTGATTTTGGGCAACCTTATCTGGCTCAGTACGTTATTATGTATGAAGACCACAAGTCTTTATTAATTTATAGCAAAATAACTACTACTTATGAAGAAATCTATTGCTTTAATTGCATTGATTTTGTCATCTGGCGCTACCTTTTCGCAATCAACCTACGAGATTAAAACTGCCGGGCAAAATTACACCTTAGCACAAGTTCAAACAGCCATCGAATCTGCAAATTTTTGCGGATATTATTATTCCGATGAAAGACATTTACTGTTGTTTGATGATGGAACCGAAGTAGAGTTAAAATCCAATGATGAATTATTGATTGAAGGTGTCACGTTAGGTAATACGTGCGTAACTGCCGATAGAAAGGAAAACCCTGTTGTTTGGGCAATCGCCGCAAATGGGACAATCTTGAGAGGTGGGACTTCGACCAATAAAGAGAACAGATTGAAATAACGAATTAAAAGTTTCTAAACTATGAAATTGATCACGTTATTTTCGTTTTTACTCCTTAGTGTAGGAGTATTCGCTCAACCAGTTAACGACGATTGTATTACCGCTACAGGAATGGGAACTATGCCAGCTCCAGGTCCATGTATTGGTGGTTTACAAGATGGTGCCCCTGTAACTTTAGCGGGCCAGAGTACTCTTGGAGCAACGGGTGCGAATCCTTACAATTATATTACAAATTGTAGTGGTGGTGGCGATATGGCTGCGCCCGCATTGGATACTTGGTATACCCTGATTGCCTCAGGAACAATTTTAAATATTAATATTTCAGGTTTTCCAAATGCTAGTATTGGAGTTTGGACAGGGACTTGTGCAAACCTTGCTCCAAGTGGGTGTATGAATGTAAATGGTTCGGGAAATGGAACTTTAACAATCACTCAAACAACTCCTGGAGATGTTTTTTATATTCAAGTTAGTGGTGGAACAGCTGCTGCAACCGATAACAACTTCACGATTACTGTAGATTCTGACATTGATTGTAATGACTGTCTTGTTGCAAGTAATTTATCTGCGACTCCGTTACCTACAAATGGATCATATTCTCCTGGTGATGTTGTAACATTTTGTTACGAGATTACTGAATGGGATCAACAAAATACAAATTGGTTACACGGAGTTCAGTTAGCATTCGGTCCTGGTTGGGACGGAACAGTAACGAATATTGTTCCTGCAGCAAGTTGCGATGGTGCCGGAACCTGGGCGTATTACCCAGGAGGAACAACTTCTACAGCTACTGCAACAAATTATGGAGCAGGATTTTATTATGACAATGATGGAGATGGAAATCCGGGAAATAACTTTGGTGATAACTGTCAAGGTGCCGGCCTAAGTTGGATGTTCTGTTTCGATTTAACTGTTTCGGCGGCTTGTACACCTGGAGCAGATTTATCAATTACAATAAATACAACGGGTGATGGTGAGTCTGGCTCTTGGGCCAGTATTGCTTGCGCCGATGATGATGCAAGTACACTTCCGGCCTATATGGTTTGTTGTGACGTTCCTTTGACTACTGTTGTAGATGAAACCTGTCCTGGCGACGCGGATGGTTCTGCAACAGTTACAGGTCAAGGCGGGACTGCACCGTATGATTATGTATGGGAAGATGATTTAGGAAATGTAGTTTATACTAATAATAACAATGCGGGTGTCAGCGCTTTTGCTGGTTTAACATCTGGAACATATACCGTTATTGTAACGGACGACGCAGGCTGTGTGCAATCTGTTGATATTCAGGTTTACGCTGGAATTTGTTCGAGCTGCCCTGATTATGCAAGTGTTGCAACAGGCGCTCCGGATGCTTGTGGTGGGCAACTTTATGATTTCGACGTTGCAAATACTGGCTGTAATGGAACTATCATCTTTAATGTTGTTGGAAACTATGGTTCAGCCTTTGCAAATGAGAATACTTGGGTTGTAACCAGTGTGTTAACGGGTAACGTTGTTGCATCAGGAGGTCCTGGTACAAACGGAGCTGGATTTAATGTAAATGTGAGTCTGGATCCTAATATAGAAGGAAACATTTTCGAATTTGTTGTGAGTGATTCGTGGGGTGATGGATACAATGGAGTAGGTGGTTTCTTCCAAATTGAAGATCAATTGGGAGGTGTTATCGGCGGTCCTGTGACAGGTAACTTTGGAGCATCGATTTCTGAAATTTTCGCAGTAAATATTGATATCAGTTCGTCTACGATTACAATTAATACCCCAGGTGGAAATATTGTTAGTACAATTGGGAACTGTGCAGATTATAGCGTTCAATTAACACTCGATAATACATTCTTCTGTACGCCTATTAATATTGATTTACCTTGGACAATTGTTTGTGATGAAACTGGTCAGGTTATTTCAACTGGGATTCATTCAGTTACGGTTTATCCTCAAATTGCAACGCAAGCTTCAGATGTTGTAGATGTTACTTGGAATGCGGGAACGTGTCAATGGGACATCTCTCCGCAAAATGATTGTGACTTATTAGATATCGGAACAGTCTTTACCATAACTCCTGACCCTAATGCTTGGCCTGCTAACACTTGTGTTGGTGGAAATGAGGATTTTACAATTGATTATATCGGAGTAGCTGGTGGACCAGATTGTTGTTCTACCGGAGGGGCATTAGGACCGATAACTTATGATGTAACCACAACCGTTGCAGATCCTGTTGCAGTTGATTCTCCGTATGGCGGAGTTAACAATGCTGGAAATACAACCATTCCTGCAAATACTGTTGGTGGAAATGCGACATCATTTGATCTTACAGTTACTGGGGCAGGTTATTGTTATCCAGATCCGGCAGGAATTAGTGTAGATGATGATTGGTATGTTGCTATTTGGGTTGATGGCGTTCAGATATTATTACAAGGCCCTATGACAGGGACAGGGTTTAATATTACAATTGATGAAACGGATCTTGCAGCAGCTGGGATAACGTATAATCAAAACAGCGTTATTGAAATATATGTTCTTCCGAACTTATTTTGGGAAGGAACACCACCCAATTATACTACTTACGTTCCTGGAGCTCCTTGCGGATCTTTAGGGGATGGTGAATGGACCATGGGAACCTACGATGTTACGACCAATGTTGTGTTTACCGAGCAAGTTGCATTACCTGCAAACTGTTCGTTCCTTACTTCACCGCCTTATACGTGCTGCGTTACAACAATGCCGACAGGTTCAAACCCTCCTAATATTAATGTTGAGTGCAGTGGAGGTGCTCCAGCAGCAGATCCATTGGTTGTAACAGATGAGGCAAGTCCTTGTAATCCTGTAGTAACCTATCAAGGAGATGTTTCTGATGGATTGAATTGTCCAGAAACGATTACACGTACATATAGAATAACAGACGATTGTGGGAACTTCACAGACGTTCAACAATTGATAATTATTGGTGATGTAACGCCGCCAGTTCTTGTGGCGCCACCTGCGGCAATTACTGTTCAGTGTGGAGCAATTCCAGCTATGGTAAATCTTGCTTGGACAGATAACTGCGATGGAGCAGGATCGGTAGCAGGATCAGACGGTCCGCTTATCGGTGGAAATTGTGGAGGTACAATCACAAGAACTTGGACATACACTGACGGTTGTGGGAATACAGATACTGAAACGCAAATAATTACTGTAAACGATACGCAAGTGCCAGTCATGAATGCACCGCCAGCAGCAGTTGCTGTTCAATGCAGTGGAGATGTGCCTGCAATGATAAACCTTGGTTATACAGATAATTGCGATCCTGCAGGAACAGTTGCAGGAGTTGACGTTAGTGACGGTCTTTCTTGTCCTGAAACAATTACGCGCTCTTGGACTTGGATCGATGGTTGTGGGAATGTTGCTGCGACAGTAACGCAAACAATTATTATAGACGATACACAAGCACCAGTTTTTTCAGGAGTACCGGCAGCAGTAGCAGTTCAGTGTGCTGGAGATGTTCCAGCAATGATTAATTTAAATTACACGGATAACTGTGATGCAGCAGGAAATGTTGTTGGAGCGGATGTTAGTGATGGTTTAACATGTCCAGAGACAATTACTAGAACGTGGACGGTTACTGATGCATGTGGAAATGTAGCTACAGAAACGCAAACAATAACAATTCAAGATACGCAAGTTCCAGTTTTCGCAGCACCACCTGCTAATTTAACCGTAGAATGTATTGGTGATGTTCCTGTAATGACTGATTTAGGTTGGACAGACAACTGCGATGGAGCAGGAAATGTTACTGGAGTAGACGGAGCTTTAACTGATCCTTGTGGTGGAACCATTACGAGAACGTGGACATATACAGATGCTTGCGGAAATGTCGCAACAGTAACTCAGACTATTACAGTTGATGATACAACGCCGCCTACGGCAAGTAACTTACCGGGTCAAACAGGAAATCCACCTCCACCTGATCCAACCGTTGTTATGGATGAAGCAGACAACTGTGGAATTCCAATTGTTGCTTGGGTTTCTGATGCCAGTGATGGAGGAAATTGTCCAGAAATTATTACAAGAACATATTCGGTAACGGATGCTTGTGCAAATCAGATTTTGGTAACGGAAATATACACGGTTGGAGATGCTGTTTTACCAACTGCGAGTGATCCAGTTGCTGTAAATGTTGAATGTCAAGTTGATGTTCCAGCAACGGACCCCACTGTAGTTATCGATGAAGCTGATAACGGAGCTTTACCAACAGTAACTTGGGAAGACGATACTTCAGACGGGCTTGCATGTCCAGAAACGATTTTAAGAAGATATAGAGTAACGGATGATTGTGGAAACTTCATTTTCGTAACGCAAACGATTACAGTAATGGATGTGACTGTCCCAGTTATGAACGCACCGCCAGCAGCAGTAGCAGTTCAGTGCAGTGGTGATGTTCCAGCAATGACTAATCTTGGTTATACTGATAATTGTGATCCTGCAGGAACGGTTGTTGGAGTTGACGTTAGTGACGGATTAACATGTCCTGAGACAATCACACGTTCATGGACTTGGACAGATGCTTGTGGAAATGTTGCCACAACGGTTAATCAAACAATTACGGTTAATGATACACAGGCTCCGGTTATAGCGGGAACGCCTGCAGCAATTGCAGTTCAATGCAGTGGAGATGTGCCTGCAATGATCGATTTAGGATATACAGACAATTGTGATGCGCCAGGAACAGTAACAGGAGCGGATGTGTCTGATGGCTTAACATGTCCAGAAACAATAACGAGAACATGGACGTTTACTGATGCTTGTGGAAACAATGCAATAGTAACCCAAACGATTACGATTCAAGATACTCAAGTGCCTGTTTTCACTGCACCACCTGCTGATGTAACTGTAGAATGTGTGGGTGATGTTCCGGCAATGACAGATCTTGGTTGGACCGACAACTGTGATGGAGCAGGAGATGTTACCGGAGCAGACGGGGCTTTAATTGGAGGTCCTTGTGGTGGAACAATCACAAGAACTTGGACATATACTGATGCTTGTGGAAACAACGCAACAGTAACCCAAACAATCACGGTTGATGATACAACACCGCCAACGGCAAGTAATTTACCAGGTGCAGGTGGGGCTCCTCCTGCTGCAGATCCAACGGTTGTAACAGACGAAGCAGATAACTGTGGAATTCCAGTTGTTGCATGGGTTGGTGACGTAAGTGACGGAGGTGTTTGTCCAGAAATTATTACAAGAACGTATTCTGTAACGGATGCCTGTGGAAACCAAATTTTGGTAACGCAAATGTTCACGGTTGGTGATTTGATTATTCCAACTGCAAGTGATCCGCTTCCAGCTAATGTTGAATGTATTGGAGATGTTCCAGCGACAGATCCAACAGTTGTAACGGATGAATCTGATAACGGAGCTTTACCAGTTGTAACTTGGGAAGACGACACTTCAGATGGGCTAACATGTCCAGAAACGATTTTAAGAAGATACAGAGTAACGGATGATTGTGGAAACTTCATTTTCGTAACGCAAACGATAACGGTTATGGATATCACGGCACCAATTATGAATGCACCGCCAGCAGCAGTTGCAGTTCAATGCATTGGAGATGTTCCAGTAATGACCGATTTAGGATTTACAGATAACTGTGATGCAGCGGGAACTGTAACTGGAGCAGATGTATCTGACGGATTAACATGTCCAGAGACGATCACAAGAAGTTGGTTCCATACGGATGCTTGTGGAAATGTATCTGCAACGGTTACACAAACAATTACTGTTCAAGATACACAAGTACCTGTTATTGCAGGAACACCAGCAGCAGTTGCTGTTCAATGTGTTGGAGATGTACCAGCAATGATAGATTTAGGATATACTGACAACTGTGATGCACCGGGAACGGTAACAGGAGTAGATTTGTCTGATGGCTTAACATGTCCAGAGACAATCACACGAACGTGGACGTTTACGGATGCTTGTGGAAACAACGCAACGGTCACTCAAACGATCACAGTTCAAGATACACAAGTACCCGTATTCGCTGTGCCACCTGCTGATTTAACAGTAGAGTGTACCGGAGATGTTCCAGCAATGACTGATCTTGGTTGGACAGACAACTGCGATGGAGCAGGAACTGTTACCGGAGCAGACGGAGCCTTGACAGGTGGCGCTTGTGGCGGAACAATCACACGAACGTGGACATTCACTGATGCTTGTGGAAACAATGCAACGGTAACACAAACAATCACTGTTGATGACACAACATTACCAACAGCATCTAATCCTGCAACTGCGACTGTCCCAGGTGGACCAGCTCCAGCAGTAGATCCATTGGTTGTAATTGATGAAGCAGATAACTGTACGGTGAACCCAGTTGTGGCGTTTGTGAGTGAAGTGAGCGACAACAATCCTTGTCCAGAAACAATTACAAGAATTTATAGCATAACAGACGACTGTGGAAATACAATCAACGTAACGCACCTTGTCGTAATTACAGATCCAATTTTACCAACAGGAACGGCTCCAGCGGCGGTAAATGTTGAATGTATTGGAGATGTTCCAGCAGCTGATCCATTGTTGATCATTGATGAAGCAGACAATCAGGGAGTTCCGGTTGTTGCTTTTGTATCAGATGTGTCAGATGGATTAACGTGTCCAGAAACGATCACAAGAACGTATTCAATTACAGATTTATGTGGAAATGTTGTTCTTGTGACACAGTTAATTACTGTATTGGATGTCACGAATCCAACAGGCGTTGCGCCGGCGAATGTGAACGTTGAATGTATCGGAGATGTTCCAGTACCGAATGTCTTGAATATTACAACGGAAGCAGATAACTGTACTGCAAATCCAATTGTTGCTTTTGAAGGTGATGTGTCTGACGGTTTATCTTGTCCAGAAACGATTACGAGAACATATTCAATCACGGACGATTGTGGAAACCAAATTACGGTGGATCAATTGATCATTGTAAATGACGTAACGAACCCAACAGGAGTAGCACCAGCGAATGCAAACGTTGAATGTATCGGAGATGTTCCAGTACCGAATATCTTGGACATCACAACAGAAGCAGATAACTGTACTGCAAACCCAACTGTTGCCTTTGTTGGCGATGTGTCTGATGGATTGTCTTGTCCGGAAACGATTACGAGAACGTATTCTATCACGGACGATTGTGGAAACCAAATTACGGTGGATCAATTGATCACTGTAAATGACGTAACGAACCCAACAGGATTAGCACCAGCGAATGTAAACGTTGAATGTATCGGAGATGTTCCAGTTTCGAATATTTTGGACATTACAACTGAAGCAGATAACTGTACTGCAAATCCAATTGTTGCCTTTATAGGTGATGTGTCTGACGGTTTATCATGTCCAGAAACGATTACGAGAACGTATTCTATCACGGACGATTGTGGAAACCAAATTACGGTGGATCAATTGATCACTGTAAATGACGTAACGAACCCAACAGGATTGGCACCAGCGAATGTAAACGTTGAATGTATCGGAGATGTTCCAGTTTCGAATGTTTTGGACATTACAACGGAAGCAGATAACTGTACTGCAAATCCAATTGTTGCCTTTGTAGGTGATGTGTCCGACGGTTTATCTTGTCCAGAAACGATAACGAGAACGTATTCAATCACGGATGATTGTGGAAATCAAATTACAGTCGATCAACTCATTATAGTGAATGATGTCACGAACCCAACAGGAGTAGCACCAGCGAATGTAAACGTTGAATGTATCGGAGATGTTCCAGTATCGAATATCTTGGACATCACAACGGAAGCAGATAACTGCACTGTAACCCCAACTGTTGCCTTTGTAGGCGATGTATCCGACGGTTTGTCTTGTCCTGAAACGATTACGAGAACCTATTCTATCACAGACGATTGTGGGAATCAAATTACAGTCGATCAACTCATTATAGTGAATGATATAACGAATCCAACAGGAGTTGCGCCAGCGAATGTAAACGTTGAATGTATTGGAGATGTTCCTGCTTGGGATGTCCTTGATATTACAACAGAAGCTGATAATTGTACCGCAAGTCCAACTGTTGCTTGGGTTGGTGATGTTTCTGACGGATTGTCTTGTCCAGAGACGATCACAAGAACGTATTCAATCATGGACGATTGTGGAAATCAAATCACAGTCGATCAATCTATTATTGTAAATGATGTGACGCCTCCAACAGCATCGGATCCAGCGCCGATTTCAGTGCCAGGCTCAAACGATGTTCCAGTTCCAAATCCATTAGTAGTGATTGATGAATTGGATAACTGTACTGCAAATCCAGTTGTTGTTTGGGTGAGTGACGTATCTGATGGAAACATTTGTAACCTTGAAAAGATCACAAGAACATATTCGGTAACGGACGACTGTGGAAACCAAATATTAGTGACGCATGAAATAACGATTCTTGCGGTTCCAGCTCCAATTGATGCAGGTCCAGATCAAGTGGTATGTGAAGGAGATTTTGTAACCATTGTTGCCGATAATCCATTGGGTGTTCCAACAGTATGGGACCCGGTAGTACCTGTTGGGCCATTTGATCCAGTTGTCACAACTACATATACGGTAACTGCGGATAATGAAGGTTGTATTTCAACGGATGATATCACGATTACGGTGGAACCTGCACCAATTGTTAGTTTTGTTGGTGATATTCTATCAGGATGTGAGCCTTTAACAGTAACATTCACAAATACATCGGCTTCGGTGAGTGGATTCACAAATTGTGTTTGGACGATCAATGGAGAGACGTTGAATGGTTGTGGAGATGTAACGTACACTTTCCAAAACAGCGGAACGTATGATGTGACATTAACAACAACATCAGGAACAGGCTGTGTTTCATCAGTGACGTATACTGATTATATCTACGTTGAAGAAACACCGATTGCATCGTTCGTACCTTCGTCAAATCAATTGACTACAATTGATACGGAAGTGATGTTTGAAAATACATCTGTTGGCGCTGATAACTATGTATGGACCTTTGGAGATGATTTATCAAGTACTACAATTGAAAATCCAACGTATGAATTCCCAATAGATGAAGGAGGGTATCAAGTTGAATTAATTGCTTACTCGCCTCTTGGATGTACAGATACAGCTCGAATGGTAATCACTGTTGTTGAAGAATTAATCTTCTATGTTCCGAATTCATTCACCCCAGATGGAGATAGCTTCAATGAATACTTTCAAGCGATTTTTACTTCTGGTTACGATCCGTATGATTTTGAATTATTGATCTTCAACAGATGGGGTGAAATTATTTGGGAATCTCATGATGACAGTATCGGATGGGATGGAACGTATGGTGCAGGTCAAAAACTTGCCCAAGATGGAGTTTATACTTGGAGGATTGAATTTAAGAAAACCGCCAATGATCAAAGGGTTCTAGTTACAGGTCACGTTAGTTTGATTCGATAACAGATTAAATATTCAAATTATAGATTGAGGGATGCTTTTTAAGTGTCCCTCTTTTTTGATTTCAAATTGAAAGTTGTAAATGGAGTTTATTACTGATTTAGCAATTTCTGAATCGTTAAATATCCGAAACACCTTATTTTGTTAAGTTGTCCGAATATTCGCTGCCGTGGATCATTCAATCGTAACATAAGTTTTTTTTTTTGCGTAGCTTAGAGCGATTAAATGCAGAAGTTAAGCGGTTATATTGAATATTTTAACAAACTGATTTTATTTTGTTAATATAATATCTCTTTGGAAGCAACCATTTTATTTTCTGTGCGTTAAACAAGCAAAACTACTTATCTGCCATGAAAAAGAACTTTTTAGTTGTGTTATCACTGATAACATGTTTTACTGCGTTTTCTCAAGAGGAAGTTAATCCTGCCTTGAGAAATAACGGCGCGTCGGAACAATCCCCAACTCCAACGACAATCGAACCTCAAGCCATTCCAACGAAGGTGGTGAGTACTTCTAAAACTGTAACAATTTCTAAAAGAGCAGGAGAACCGCAACGTGTTCATGATCAAGCTTATTACGTTCAAGAAATTGCAGTAATCGACAACAATCTATCTGCTATCGATCAAAAAATTGCATTTGTTAATGGTAACCCTCAAGAGAAAATGAACGCACAATCTAACGGTTGGTTTCAACAAATGGAGGATATCAAAACGCAATTAAACACGAAAAAAATCGACCTACAAGAGAAGTTAGCTAAACTTTGATATCTCCACTACCATGAAAAATATTCTACTTATTCTTACATTATTGGTTCCTTACTTGATATACGCTCAAGGAGCTGATTGCGCCAGCATGGATCCAATTTGTACCGATGTCGGAGCGACATTTACAGCAAATACAGGGACTACATCTGAAGCTGGAAATGACTACGGATGCCTTGTTACTCAACCGAACCCAAGTTGGTACTACTTTGAAGTAGCTACAAACGGAAATATCGACATGAGTTTAACTGCAGCTTCCGATATTGATTTTATTATCTGGGGGCCTTTTGCAAATCTTGCCGCGGCTCAAGCAAATTGTGGTTCATTATCTGCTGCCCAAACAGTTGATTGTAGTTTCTCTTCTACGAATGCTGAAACTCCGTCAATTCCAACTGCAGTTGCAGGAGAAGTGTACATAATGTTGATTACCAATTATGCATCTGTCGTTCAAAACGTAACCCTAACGCAAACAGGAGGTACGGGGTCTACAGATTGTAATATCGTAAACAACCCGCCTTGTTTCATGAATTTTTTCGAAGCAAACATTAGTGCTTGTGATGCTTTAACAGATACGTATGATGTAACAGGTCAAATTGACTTTGATGATCCACCGGCAACAGGAGATCTTATTGTTGTAGACTGTAACGGTAACCAAACTGTTGTTGCGAGTGCACCATTCGCAGTGAACGGTTCAGGTGCTGGATCTTATAATTATACGCTTACTGGATCAAATGCAAACGGAGCAGCATGTGATGTGACTGCTTATTTTTCGGCAGATCCAACATGTACAATGAATATTACATACACAGCTCCAATTTGTCTATGTTCCTTTACATATATGGCAATTAATCAAGGGGCATGCGACCCTGTAACAAATACATTTGACGTTAGTGGCTCTGTAGAATTCCAAAGCCCACCAACAACTGGAACTTTGACATTTACGGATTGCGAGGGGAATACAGATACTTATTTCGCTCCATTTACAAGTCCGCAAACGTATACTTTACCTGGCATTACTCCTAATGGAACGGCATCATGTGTTGTAACGGCTGTGTTTTCAGCTGATCCTGGTTGTAATATGACTTCGCTTCCATTTACGGATCCTGCAAATTGTACTTGCCCAGTTGATATTGGAACATTTACGGAAACAACAACAGGAAATACAAACTCTCAATACGAATTGTGTTTTGGTGACTCATTTTCTTGGGTTCCAAATGGTGATTTCATTCCTCACGATGATTTAGGTGCCGCCGTTGGTACTCCTTATGATCCGGGAATTGAAATTCTATTATTTGATTGTCCTCCAACAGTTCAGCCTCCAGCAGGTTTAGGAGCTGATCCTTGTCTATTAGGATTGATTTCGAACGGAACGGGTGCAGGTGGATGGACAGTAACAAATACTACGGGTGACGGACTTACTTTCTGGTATGCTCCTGTTTCGATGTACAACTGGCAAACAAATATCTACGGTATTGTTTATTCTGGAGATGTTTGTTACGATATCGGTTTTGCATACCCTCTTACCTTCTTGGAAGAAATAATCGCAACTACGGTTGAAGATTGCTTCACGGGAACGGCAACAACAACTATTAGTGGTGGTACACCAGCACTCGATGGTTCTAACTTCAATATTGTTCCTGGGACTTTGGTTCCTGCAAATGCAAACTTTGTAAATACAACAACCGGTAACTTTGGTGACATCGTTATTGATGGTTTGGTTGATGGTGATGTTTATTCATTCGATGTAGTTGACGATCACGATTGTCCAATTACTGTTTCTGGAACTTTCCAAGGATTGGAAGATGCCTCATTTACGTATGATTTTAAATATTGTCAAGATGATGCAGATCCTTTACCTGTTATCACGGGTGTTCCTGGTGGAACATTTACAGCAACACCAGCTGGATTGTCAATCAATGGATTTAATGGATTAATTGACCTTTCTGCTTCAACACCTGGAACGTATACTATTCAATATGAAAGTCCAGCTTTTACTTGCTGGGGAACCGAAACGTTTACGCTTACTATTAACCCTCAACCAATCGTAATTGCGACTGAAGACAGTCCGATTTGTGATGATGGTGTTTCGACAATTACTTTAAACGAAACTGGAGGTGAAGCAACAGAATGGGCTTGGACGACGAACGGTGGTGCGACATTTGATTTTGATACACTCCAATCCCCAACTGTTTCTGGTGCCGTTAACGGTGAAACATTCACTGTAACAGCTATTGATATTAATACAGGTTGTATTAATACGGATCAAGTTTCAGTTATTGTCAACCCGTTGGATGATCCGGCGTTTACATTAACGGATTTCTGTATTGGTTCTGCCAATTCAGCAACGGTTACGGGAACAACAGGTGGAACATTTACTTTTGCTCCTGATTTATTAGATGGTGCTGCTGTAAATGGTGCTACTGGGGAAATTACCAATGAGGTGGCAGGAACAACATATACAATTCAATATTTAACTGCTGGCACTTGTCCGGATAGTTCTACACAAACGGTTACCGTAAATGGATTGCCAACTATTCTGACTGCAGATGTTACAGTTTGTCTTGGTGGTAACGTAAATATTACTGCTTCTGGAGCAACGACTTATTCATGGTCACCGGGAACTTATTTAAATACGACTGTAGGGGCTACAGTTACTTCGACTCCTTTAGCTGATATTTCTTATACTATTACAGGAACAGATGCCAACGGTTGTCAAAACACAGCAATTGCAAATGTTACCGTTTCAGGAAATGCACCAATCAATGCAGGGCCTGACGTTACAATCTGTAATGGTGACAACACAACTTTAACTGCAACAGGAGGAATCTCTTATACTTGGGATCAAACATTAGGAAACGGAAATAACTTCGTTGTTAGTCCTGCTGCAAATACAACATATACTGTAATTGGTATTGACGCAAATGGATGTAGCGGAACGGATCAAATGATCGTTACTGTTAATCCAGTTCCTACTGTTAATCCAATTGCTGATCAAACTCTTTGTGCTGGAACTGCAACGACTGCAGTTAACTTCACTGGGGCGGTTGCTGGAACAACTTATGACTGGGTAAACAATACTCCTGCGATTGGACTTGCAGCGGCTGGAACGGGAAATATTGCTGGTTTCGTAGGTGTCAATGCTGGAGCAACTCCTTTAGTGGCTACGATTACTGTTACGCCATCTTTGAATGGTTGTATCGGTGCAACTGAAACATTTACGATAACAATCAACCCAACTCCAACGGTTGACCCAATTGCTGATCAAACAGTTTGTAATGGAACCGCTACAGCGAATGTAGTCTTTACCGGTGCGGTTGGTGGAACAACATACAACTGGGCAAATACAAATGGTGGTATTGGACTTCCTGCGGGAGGAGCTGGTAATATCGGCCCATTCGTTGGAACGAATGCTGGAGCAGCGCCAATTTCAGGGACGATAACAGTTACCCCAACTATTAATGGATGTGTTGGTTCTCCTGAAGTGTTTACAATTACTGTAAATCCTTCACCAGTTGTCAATCCAATTCCAGATGAAACTTTGTGTAATGGAGCACCAACAACTGCTGTTAACTTTACAAGTACTACGGCAGGTACAACTTTTGCATGGTCGAACAACACAACTTCAATTGGACTTGGGGCAAGTGGAAATGGAAACATTCCTTCGTTCAATGCAACCAATGCTGGAGCCACATCTACAACGGCAACAATAACAGTTACACCTACAGCTAATGGTTGTTTAGGTACTGCAATTAACTTTACGATAACTGTTGATCCAACTCCAACTGTAAATGCTGTTGCAGATCAGACGATTTGTAGTGGTGAACCAACAACTGCTGTTAACTTCAGTGGTAACGTTGCAGGAACAATTTACAATTGGGTAAATACGAATCCAGCAATTGGATTGGGAGCGGGTGCAGCAGGAAACATTCCAACGTTTAATGGAACAAATGCAGGAGCGGCGCCAATTAGTGGAACGATCACTGTTACTCCAACAGCCAACGGTTGTGTTGGGACTCCAACTGACTTTGTAATTACAGTTAATCCATTGCCAACAGCAACCATTTCTGGGACAACTAGTGTTTGTGAAAACGATGCACAACCAACGATTACATTTACGGGAGCAAATGGAACTGCGCCTTATACATTTACTTATAACATTAATGGTACGCTTCAACCAGCTGTTGTTTCAGTTGGTAACACGGCTACTGTTTTAGTACCAACAACACCTCCAGGAACATACAACTACAATTTAGTTGATGTTACTGATGCAAGTGGAACAGCTTGTTCTCAAGCTCAAGCTGGAACGGCTACAATCACGGTTAACCCGAATCCAGTTCCAGTTATTACAGGTACAGCAACGTATTGTACAGGTACTTCAGCAACGTTGGGCACAAGCACACCATTTGCTGGATACCTTTGGTCAACAGGTGCGGTAACTCCAAATGTGAATGTTACTATCGCTGACAACCCAATTACGGTAACAGTAACAAACGCCTTTGGATGTTCAGGGACTTCGGCTCCTTTCAATGTTCTTGAAAATACAGTTATTGTATACACGAGTAACATCGAGATTTGTCAAGGACAATCTGTTATGATTCACGGAGTTTCTCAAAGTACTGCAGGAGTTTACGATCAAAACTTCATATTAGGAACAGGGTGTGATAGTACTTCAAGTGTTACCTTAATCGTTAATCCTCTTCCAATTATGGACGCTGGATTGGATCAAGTTGAATGTGAGGGAACGAATATTACATTAAATGGAGTAGGTGCACCAACAATTGCTTGGGCACCAGCAGTGGTAAACGGAACGCCATTTATTCAACCAGTTGGAACGGTTACTTATACAGTAACTGGAACAGATGCAAATGGATGTCAAAACACAGATCAAGTTGATGTAACGATCAACCCAACACCAGATGTAGATCCAATTGCAAATCAAGTTTTATGTAACAATACAGCAACGGCCGCGGTAAACTTCACGGGTTCTATTGTGGGAACGACTTACAATTGGACAAACAATGATCCTTCTATTGGATTGGCTGCTAGTGGGAATGGAAATATTGCTTCATTCAATGCTGTAAATAACGGAACCGCTCCTGTTGTAGCAACAATTAGTGTTACACCAACAGCGAATGGTTGTCCAGGAACACCAGTTGATTTCACTATCACGGTTAATCCAACGCCAGTTGTGGATGCAATTTTGGACCAAACGATTTGCAACAATACCTTGTCAACCGCAGTAAATCCAACAAGTACGACAGCAGGGACAACGTTCGCTTGGACGAATACAAATACTGGAATCGGACTTGGAGCAAATGGAAATGGTGCAATTGCAGCTTTCAATGGAACAAATGCTGGAGCTGCCGCAATCACAGGAACAATTTCTGTAACGCCAACAGCTAATGGTTGTGTTGGAACTCCAGTTGATTTCATTATTACTGTGAATCCATCACCAACAGTTGATCCGATTGTAGATCAAACAATTTGTAACAATACAAATACGGCAGCTGTCAACTTCACAAGTACAACAGCCGGTTCAACTTTCGCTTGGGCAAATTCAAACGCAAATATTGGATTGGCATCAAATGGAAATGGAAACATTGCATCGTTCTTAGGAACGAATGCCGGAACAACGGCAATCACAGGAACAATTACGGTGACACCAACAGCTAATGGTTGTGTTGGAGCAGATGAAACATTTACGATAACAATTGATCCATCTCCAACGGTAGATCCAATAGCTGATCAAACGCTTTGTAACAATACGGCTTCAAACGCAGTTAACTTTACAAGTCCTTCAGCAGGAACTACATTTGACTGGGTCAATTCAAATCCAGCAATTGGATTGGGAGCAGCAGGAGCAGGAAACATCGCAACGTTCAATGGAACAAACGCTGGAACAGCTTCAGTTAGTGGAACCATAACTGTTACGCCAACTGCAAATGGATGTGTAGGAACAGATGAAACGTTTGTAATTACAATTGATCCATCTCCAGTAGTTGATTTAATAGCGGATCAAGTATTGTGTGAGAACATAGCAACGAATGCTGTGAACTTCTCCAGTGCAACATTAGGTACTGCATTTGCTTGGTCAAATGATACACCTACAATTGGATTGGGTGCAGCTGGAAATGGAGACATTCTACCTTTCAATGCTATCAATGGTGGTGTTAATCCGGTTATTGCAACAATAACAATTACGCCAACTGCAAATGGATGTGTAGGCCCAGATCAATCATTTACAATTACAATTAACCCAGCGCCAAACGTTGATCCAATTGCAGACGATGTACTTTGTGCAAATGAAGCAACGGCTGGTGTTGTCTTTACAAGTTCTTCTGCAGGTACTGCCTTCGATTGGACAAACAGTTTGACTTCAATTGGACTTGGAGCTGCTGGCGCAGGAGATATTACTTCATTCACAGGTTTAAATGGTAGTGCAACTCCATCTGTAGCAACAATAACGGTTACGCCTAGTTTAGGAGGTTGTGTTGGTAATACTGAAACATTTACAATTACTGTTAATCCATTGCCAACTGTATTTGCTGGAAATGATTTCACCGTTTGTGAAGGAGATCAAGCAGTATTGACAGCATCCGGTGCTTTGGTGTATGTATGGACTGCTCCAGTAATTGATGGTTTGGCATTTACGCCTCTGGTAACTGGAGACTATTTTGTAACTGGAACGGATGCAAACGGTTGTGTTGGAACGGATGATGTAAATATTATCGTTGAGCCATTGCCAATCGTTTCATTCACTGCTGATGTTACGTCGGGATGTGCGCCACTAGAGGTAACATTTACAAATACGAGTGCAGGTAACTTAACAGATTGCATTTGGACATTCGGAAACGGATCTGGGGGGAATGATTGCGGAAGTATAACAACAACCTACCAAAATGGTGGAACGTATGATGTTAGTTTAACAACAACGTCTGCAAATGGATGTACAAGTACTGTTACTTATACAGATTATATTTATGTTGAGGATGCTCCAAATGCAGCATTTACGCCTTCGTCATCCGTAGTCTCTGTCTTTAATAGTGAAATTCTATTTGACAATACGTCAACAGGAGCCGTTAGTTATGTGTGGGATTTCGGAGATGGCAGTCCAACGACAACACAAGAAAACCCTTTACATGATTTCCCGAATGAAGGACAAGGAACTTACCTCGTTGAGTTGATTGCTTTCTCATCTCTCGGTTGTTCAGATACTGCTTGGAGATCGATTGTAGTAAACGAAGAATTGATTTTCTACGTACCAAATACATTTACGCCAGATAGCGATGATTTCAACGAAACATTCAATGCTATCTTCACTACTGGATATGATCCTTATGATTTCAATTTGTTCATATTTAACAGATGGGGAGAGGTTATTTGGGAGTCGCATGATGACACTGTAGGTTGGGATGCAACATACGGTACTGATGGAAGAGATGTTCAGGATGGAACGTATACTTGGAAAATTGATTTCAAAACAACGCAAACCGATGAGCGAATTTTGGTCGTAGGCCATGTGAATGTTCTTCGATAGAATTGATTTTGTTTAGTGCTAAAAAAGAGGAGGCAGCATTTGTCTCCCTTTTTTTTGCCTTATTGGCATTTAATAATTCTAGGGGGCAAGATACTCGATGAGAGGGCATAATTATTCGTAATTTCACATCAAGCGTTCATCTTGATAAAATATCAACAAAAATAGACAACCAATAAGGTAATTTTACGTTTAAAATTTGGAGGGTTCTCTATAAAGAACTCGTTAAAGCATAATAATGCCAAATACTACCACAATGAAGCCTCTACTTCTATCGAATAATTCTAAGTCACACCAAGCGCTTGGTGTTCAGAGTAATGTCAAAAACTTTCTTTTTACTTGCGCATTAACAGTTTGTTTAATTGTTCTAAACTTTGATGCTCATACTCAAATTTCTTATGATTCTTATTCTACAGAACATAAAGCGGAATTGGTAAGGATCGATAGCCACATTAATGCCTTAAGAGTTAAAATAGAATGGGTTTTAAGTGTTCCAGAGGAAAAAAAATCAGCTGAAGCTTCGGGCTGGTTTACAACTATTAGAAATACCATGGATGAATTGTCCGAAGAGAAACGAATTATTATTCGAGAAGAAACGAATAAAGAATTTATATCGATAGAAGAATTTGCGGATCTTTCAATCTTAGATCAGAAGAAGGTAATCGATGAAGGCAATTCGATTGTTGAGATGATTAAAAACGAATAGACCTAAAGAAGAATAATTTGATCCAGTTAAATTGGAGCTAACCTAACTATATCTAATGCTACTACTAAAAAAAATACCCTCTCATACTGAGAAATTATTTACACTGTTACTCGTACTTTTAAGTTCATCTGTTGGATATGCACAATTAGGCGGTACGGATTGTTCTACTTTGGAGCCGATATGTACTAATGCGGGATTGAATTTCACCTCGAATCAAGATGGAGTAAATGCTTCTGTAGCGGATCCAGGTAATAATTACGGTTGTTTAGGTTCTACTCCAAACCCAAGTTGGTACTATTTAGAAATTGATGCAGCTGGAAATATTGATATGTCGTTGTCTGCGGGCTCGGATATTGATTTTATTATTTACGGTCCTTATCCAAACCTTGCAACAGCTCAAGGAGATTGTGGTAGTTATGGAACGCCAGCAGCTGAAATAGAAGATTGTAGTTATTCAGGGACTTCTACCGAGACGCCTTCAATTACGGGGGCTGCATCTGGAGATGTTTATGTAATGCTTATCACTAATTTTGCAAATGTTACACAGACCATTACTCTTGATCAAACGGGGGGAACCGGTTCAACAGATTGTTCTATTTTAGCACCCTGTGAAGCAGATGCCGGACCAGATCAAATTCTATGCGCAGGAAGTGGTCCCGTTACAATTGGGGCTGACCCCGTGTCCACTGATGAGGATGATACCTATTCGTGGAACAATGGAGGGGGATCGGGAATAATCGATAATTTCGGGCCGCCGGGAGGATCGGATAATGGACAAGCTACGGTGAATCCAGCTGTAACCACGGTCTATACAGTCACTGTGACCAATTTAGATGGCTGCGTAATAACAGATGATGTTACAGTTATTGTTGATGCACCTCCAACGGCTTCAAACCCGGGAAATATTAATGTTCAATGTGCGGGAGATGTTCCTGCGCCAAATGTGAATGTTGTTACAACTGAAGCAGATGACATTACAATTCCACCAGCAGTTACCTTCGTTGGTGATGTGTCAAATGGGGCATCTTGTCCAGAGACAATTACAAGAACATATCGGGTAACGGACGGTTGTGGAAGCTTCGTTGACGTGGTTCAACTAATAATTGTAAACGATACTCAAGCGCCAGTTTTTTCAGCACCACCAGCAGCATTAGCTGTTCAGTGTGCAGGAGATGTTCCAGCAATGGTCAATCTAAATTATACAGACAATTGTGATGCAAACGGCAGTGTTGCAGGGTCTGACGGACCTCTTGTTGGCGGTGTATGCGGAGGAACGATTACAAGAACTTGGACGGTTACAGATGCTTGTGGAAATACAGATACTGAAACTCAAACAATTACAATTAATGATACTCAAGCTCCAGTTTTTGCAGCACCACCAGTAGCATTAGCTGTTCAGTGTGCAGGAGATGTTCCAGCAATGGTCAATCTAAATTATACAGATAATTGTGATGCAAACGGCAGTGTTGCAGGATCTGACGGACCTATTATTGGCGGTGTATGCGGAGGAACGATTACAAGAACTTGGACGGTTACAGATGCTTGCGGAAATACAGATACTGAAACGCAAACAATTACAATTAACGACACTCAAGATCCAGTTTTTGTAGCACCACCAGCGGCAGTAGCTGTTCAGTGTGCAGGAGATGTTCCAGCAATGGTCAATTTAAATTATACAGACAACTGCAGTGCAGCTGGAAACGTTAGTGGCGCAGATGTAAGTGACGGACTTTCATGTCCAGAAACGATTACAAGAACTTGGACGTTTACAGATGCATGCGGAAACGTAGGGACGGAAACGCAAACAATTACTGTTAATGATACTCAAGTTCCAGTATTCGCTGCGCCACCTGCTAATGTAACGGTTGAATGTGCGGGAGATGTTCCAGCAATGACCAACCTTGGTTGGACAGATAACTGCGACGGAGCAGCAAATGTTGCTGGAATAGACGGAGCTTTGGTTGGCGGACCTTGTGGAGGAACAATCACTAGAACTTGGACGTATACGGATGCATGT
>JBLHYG010000020.1:0-53904 GCA_047630755.1 Crocinitomicaceae bacterium
CAGAAGAGCGAATTTCATTCGCGAAGACTAAGACTCGGCTAACAAGCCGAAAAGTCGCAGGAGGAAAACACTCTCAAACTCTCAATACTATTTTTGAAGAAAAAATCTTCGGATAAATCACGTTTGATCTATCGTTTTGCGGAGATACAGAAGAGCGAATTTCATTCGCGAAGACTAAGACTCGGCTAACAAGCCGAAAAGTCGCAGGAGGAAAACACTCTCAAACTCTCAATACTATTTTTGAAGAAAAAATCTTCGGATAAATCAC
Source organism: Crocinitomicaceae bacterium (assembly GCA_047630755.1). GTDB lineage: Bacteria > Bacteroidota > Bacteroidia > Flavobacteriales_D > Crocinitomicaceae > UBA4466. Next base: position 269 of record JBLHYG010000020.1, read on the forward strand.
GTTTGACCTATCATTTTGCGGAGAGACAGGGATTCGAACCCTGGGTACCCTTTTGAGGTACGCTTATTTAGCAAACAAGTCCTTTCGGCCACTCAGGCATCTCTCCGGACATTCAAACATATTCAAGAACGGATGCCAAAATTAGCAAAAGTTATTTACCTAAAATCATTTTTTGGCAAAAAAAATAAAGTCTTTTTTTCTTAGACCAAAGCCCAGCTCAACCATTCTGAAATTTCAAGAATGAAAAGTAGAATCCAAAGCAAATGAAACGGTTGGTAAGTGGGTCGTATTAAGACAGATAGAGCGATCAACCCAAAACCTGCAAGTTCAAACGAGACATTAATCACACTAGACGCTGTGTAGTCGTACAGAAACCCGAAGGCATATAAAAGTATTCCCGCAGTCGTAATTAACGACGTAAAATGACTTTTTTGACGGTTTAGAAGGTAAACAGCACTTGCAACCAAGCCTACCGCATTGAAGAATTGGAACCAAACCATTACAGGAATTTTGGCGAAATCTTGAAGCGAATCGAGAGAAAGAACAATTTCCCAAAAGAAAGGTTGAGATAGAACTCCCGTTAATGCTGTAAATAAAAAAAGGAAAATTGGAAGCCCTCTTTTGTAATGCCACCATGTAAATTGGAAAACGACAATAAAAAAGATAAAAGGATTTAATGGAAATGGAAAAATCAAGGATCCATTCGTGAAATAGCCAATTAAAGCGAATAAGAATAGGGTAAGCCCCGTCAGAAAGAGCAAGCGACTTTCTCGTGTCATTGTTTTTTGCTCAACGCTTCCTCAACGTATTTAAAAGTGGATAAAACTTCAGGTTTGCCATTGACTACAGCCACGTCATGCTCATAATGTGCACTCACCAATCCGTCTGCAGTTACGATTGTCCAATGATCATCCATTTGAACGACACGCTCTGTGCCAAGATTAATCATCGGCTCAATTGCAATTGTTAATCCATTTTGAATTTTCTTTCCGCGCCCTCGACTTCCGTAATTTGGAACTTGTGGCTCTTCGTGCATTGTTGTGCCCAATCCATGTCCTACTAGATCTCTGACAACGCCATACCCGTGTTTTTCGGCATGTTGTTGAATAGCATATCCAATATCACCAATTCTATTGCCAACTTTCGTTTCAGCGACACCAAGGTCGAGGCATTCACGCGTAACCCGAAGCAAATCTTTGATTTCTTGAGCAACTTCACCAACTTCAAATGTATACGCATGGTCGCCGTAATATCCTTTATAAATAGAACCGCAATCAACAGATATGATATCTCCACTTTCCAAAGGGCGATCATCGGGAATTCCATGAACAACTTGCGCATTCACCGAAATACAAAGCGTATTTGGGAAATCATAAAGACCTAAAAAACCTGGGATTGCATCTTGAGAGCGAATATAATCTTCTGCTATCTTATCCAATGCAAGAGGAGTAACGCCAACTTCGATGTGCTCAGCGATAAGCCCTAATGTTCGACTTACAATTTGCGCAGCTTCACGCATGATCTCAATTTCTTCTGGTGTTTTGTATACAATCATCTTCCGGTTTAAAAAATCCATGAGGACAAAGTTATCGAATTCAAGTAATACAACCACGTATTTTTACGTGGATTGACTATTCTTCGTCAAAAACCTCATCGATTCGACCTTTCCAATCGTGGTAAGTCATACCTTTAAGATTATTTTTAATTTAAATAGAGCTTTTTGAAAAAAGGAATCTTGACAAGTATCGCTGTGCTAACTATTCTTACGAGTTTTGGTCAAAATGGAGCGAGAATCCAGAAACGTAAGATGGAGTACTCGATAAAGGTTTCGGGAAATGAATTGCTTATACGAAGTATTGAGACAATAGACAAAGAGGTCGTTTCATTGTCTAATATTATTGATTATCAGTTAAAGGAAAGCATTATTACAGATGATTTCACGTCGATTGAAGATGTGACAGCATATACTTTGACTCCAAAGGACGGTGGCAAGTATAAGAAAGTAAAGGTGAAAACAATTTCCACTGAAGATTATGTGTCACGAGGAATTTTTTATAGCAATACCAAAAGATCAATCATTACATTTCCAGGCGTGGTTGAAGGTGCTATTCTTCATAGTGAGGTTACTTTGAATCATTCCTTGCCTCAAATATTGTCTCCTTTTTCTTTCGATGATTATCTGGAATGTGATACGGCAGAATTAGTGCTTAGAGTTGATGATAACGTTAAAATGAAGTTCATCAAAAACTACTTTGAGTCTGCAGATAACATCAAGATGACTGAAACTAAGGGAAATGGAGAAACAATCTTTCGTTGGAAGAGTGCAGGAATAGCTCCAAGACATTATGAGAACAATTCGGGTGGATCTTCTTGCTACTCTCCTCATTTGATTTTTCATATCGCTTCGTATACCGCAAATAATAATGTAGAGAAATTTGTTCTGAGGCACAAAGAAGATTTGTTTAGTTGGTATTCCGGATTGATTAAAGATCAAGAATTATCAGAAGACTATACACCTGTTCTGGACAGTATTAAAGCAAATTCAACTACAGAATTAGAGCTCGCGGAGAATATATTTAATTGGGTTCAGCATTACGTTAAATACATTGCTTACGAAGATGGATTGGGCGGATTTATTCCCCGAACTCCAAATTCAGTTATAGAAAATCGTTTTGGAGATTGTAAAGATATGGCGATGCTTACAAAAACCATGATGAATAAATGTGGTCTGGATTGCTACATTGCATGGATTGGTACACGAAGTAAATGTTATACATACGACGGTTGCCCAACGCCAATTGTAGACAATCACATGATCGCCGCATTTCCGTCTGAGAATGGTATTGTTTTTATTGATCCCACAAGCACATATTCGGAATTTGGTGTTCCATCTTCTTTCATCCAAGGAAAGGAAGCGATGGTTCGAACAGCTCCAGATAAATTTGAAATTATCGTAGTGCCATTTGTTGAGGCTAGAGACAACAGAAGTGTTGACAAGTTTGAGATTTCTATTGATGAGGATGGGATTTTGGGAACGGGTAAAACGGAAGTGTCGGGATATGAGAAAATTGATTATGAATACGCGCTTTCCTACAATACGGTTTCTTACGAGGAATTGTTTTCAGATTGGAATGATGTTGGTAATCGAAGTTTCTTGGTCAAAGATTTAGTGCAAGAGAATTACAATTCAAATAAAGGCGTTATCAAGTCCGAATATTCATTTTCCGTATCAAACTATGTTTCAACTTATAATGGAGCAGTTTACATCAACCCTTTTATCAAAAAGGTAATCGATCTTGATTTTAGTGATCGTAAATTGGATCTAGTAATCGACAATAAATACGAGCGTGAAGTTGAAGTATTGATAAATTTAAAGCCAAATGCCGTTTTGAGAAATACGATTGAAAATGAACATTTAGAAGAGAACGGATTTGTATTGGACATTCAAACAGAAAATTTGGAGAACAAGTTAAAAGTGACGTACATGTTTACATGCAATAAGGTTTTGATTTCAGTTGATGAATTTGATGCTGTTAAGTCGACCTTGAAGAAAATGAAGAAGAGATTAAAACAACAAATTGAGATCAATTATGAAGACTAGTTTAATTGCGTGCCTATTATTTATTTGCTTTAATTCCTTCGGTTTTGAATTAGACAAATCTTACAATTGGAACAAGACATTTGATGGATCGAATTACGAAACGCAAATTAATCATGATGAAGAAGCAACAATTGTTTTTGATAAGTCACTTTACTATTATTACTCGGACAATGGAACGCTAAAGTTAAAGTGCTTTAAGCATCGATTAATCTGGATTGAAGACGAAAGTGCGATAGAAAAATTAAACGAAGTGTATCTCCCCGGTTCAGCTTCTATGTTTAAAGCCAGAATAATCAACTCTGACGGTAAGGTTTTGAGTTTTGACGAAAATAGAATTGAAGAAATTTCAACCAATGAAGGAACTTCTTCTTATCAAAAGCTTGCATTACCTGGGATTGAACCAAAATCTTGGGTAGAAGTTTATTATGTGTTGACGGACCTGAATAGAAGTGAACGCGTGACATTAAATGACGATTTCACAACAGCTTTAGGACAGGTTGTGATTCGCGAACCTGTAGATTGGCGCGGGAAGTTTGACCTTAAAATTGAAATGTACAACGGTTATGAAAAGAATGAATTGAATGATGATCAATTTTCCCATGTATATGAAGTTAAGAACATTCCTTCAGTGGGTTCAGAGAATTATGCTCACCAGTACATGGATTCACCAAGGTGTGATTTTACGATAGTTAAAACAAGTTGGTCAGAATGGTCTCGTTTGGTACTTAAAAGTGTTAATAGATATGATTTTTCAACCTTTATTGGTGCTGTCAGAAAAACCTTAAAGGAAATTGATGCTTTAGAGGGGACTGACGTTGAGAAAATAAAGAAAATAGAGTTGTTTGTAAAGCAGAACATTACAGAAACCGAACAGGATGACGCGAAGTACACAGAGCACATAGGAAAGATTTTAAAATTCAAAATTGCGAATGAAACGGGTATTCTAGCAACGTACATGCATTTATTTAGCTATGCAGGGATTAAATTTGATTTGTATTTGGCTGGAGACAAGGATTATATAGATCTGGATGAGAACATGCCGAGCTCAAGAGGATTTGATGAATACATTTTTCATTTTAAATCGCTCGACTTGTATCTGCTTCCAAATAGTGATTATTACTACTTAGGACGCATCCCGAGTCATATTGGAGGAATGAACGCCTTGAGAATTGTTGGAACGCCAGGTAGTAAATACTTTACGAGATTACCACAAGGATTACGTGAGTATAATACTGAGATAACAAAATCTACAATTGAATTGAATGTTGAGGAAGAAGTGTGTTCCATTCATCTTAAGAAAAGCTATAACGGAGATCGAGCAATTAGAGCAAGAGGATATTTGAATTTTTCCGATGAGGAAGAAAAGAAGGACTATATAGATGGAGCGCTATTGAGTGGAATGGAAACTACCGAATTGAAGAGTTTTAAAGTAATTAACGATGACATTATTTTGAATCAAATGTCTGAAGATTCGATTCATTTTATTGGCGATCTAATTTCAGATGAAATGGTTTCAACCATTCCAAATGGGTTTATTTTAAACGTATCTCGAGCAATGGGAGGGCAATCCAGTTTTTATGAAGAAGGAGAGCGTCAACGCCGAATTTATGTTAGTAATTCGAGAATTTATGAACATAACATTCGGTTTGTAATTCCAGATGGATATGAGTTACAGAATATTGAAAATTACAGATTCGATAGAAATTATACACCTGCTGGTGCCGACGCACCTGTTGCAGCTTTTGAATCTAAGGCGCAGATAAGAGATGGAGTATTGGAGTTGTATGTTTATGAATTCTACCAAGAAGGAATGTATCCAAAAGAAGATTTGGAGGCGTATAAATTAGTCATCAATGCTGCATACGAATTCTATATTGCTAAGGTCATGCTAATTAAGGAATAAGCAGGTTTTTTTTGAATGTTAACGCTTTTCGGAGGTTAGAAAGTCCGATCTTGGTTTGAAGTAAACGATAATTCAACAACTTAACCTGTGCTAGACAGTCATCTTCCTGGTGCCGTCGCGTCACTGCTGTTAAAAACAAATTAGCACTTAAATTGAACGAAGCGAAAAATGGCGTCTCCAAATATAAGGAACTCACCAATCACCTGTATCTAAGCTTGCGCCTCTGCGTCTTTTGCGGTTAAAAAATCCATAAGGACAGAGTTATAAAAAAGTCAAATAGCGGTACTCTGAATTGCATTTAACATTGAAAAGTATATTTGTGCAAAACGCAAATCACTTTAGTCTACTTGTGTAAATCAATTATTTCAATAAAGGGAATTGTGGTATTTTTGCTCCAGAATTAGAACCAATAGGAATCATGAAATCACAATTATTAGCTGCTATCACAATCGCATTTTTTATTTTAACTTCTTGTGGGAATTACCATAACAAAATTCGATTTAACAAGGTGAAAACTTTGAAAAAGGAAATGGTAGAATCAAATGATTCTGAAAAGGATCAGGAAAATATTTCTTTTGAGGATGACGTGAAGCTTGAGAAGAACATCGAAACAATGCCTTCACAGGAAGTTTATAGTGAATCAATAACAGCAAAAAAATCCAATCGAGATTCTTCTATTGATACGGATGAAGATGGACTTTCAGAAGTTGATGACGACCAATTAGCGGAGGCTGTTGGAGAGAGTGCCCCAAAAGTTGAAGAACGAAAGGTGCTTCCTATGGCTATCGCAGGACTTGTGGCATCAAGTATTTCTATAGCGTTTGCAATAACAACTGTGATTACATTTTTCACATCGCCAATTTGGATTGTTCTTATTTTGGCTTTGTTCTTAATTGGATTGATTTTGTCTATTGCCTCTCTTGTTAAGATTCGAAGGAATCCAGACAGCTACAAAGGAAAGGGGATAGCGGTAGCTGGAATCGGTGTTCTAGTCGTTGGTTTAATTGCTCTTTTGTTGTTATTAGGTGGCTTGTAAAACGCTCTCAGAATTAACCAAGAGCGTTTCAATAGTATGTTGTTGATGTCTTTTACTTCGTCAAATTCAATAAAAACTCAACCGCAGCATCAAGTTGTTGATCTTCACCCAATGTAATTTTATTTGGATCGTTCTTCACCTTAATATCCGGCTCGTCCTGATTGTTTTCCATCCATTCACCCTTGTTGTTTTTAGCACTTATCGCTACAGCTCCCCAAAAAATAGTTCCGTTTGGAAGTGTTTCCCAACTCGCGAAACTGCATGTTCCAGGTACCGGCATACCAATCAATTTCCCAATCCCTTGTTTTTGATATCCGCACGCGAAACAAGATCCGTCAGAATAATTGGCCTCGTTCGCAAGAACCACATTCTCTTTCGTCCATCTAAATGTCGGTTCATAACCCACTTGGCGTTCTTCGGTTTCATACGTAATGAACTCCTCACCGGATAAGAACATATTCAAATCAGCAACCAAATCTCCACCTCTGTTGAATCGAGTATCAACAACGATTCCATCGCACTCATGGAATTTCCCCATGATTTTCCCGTAAAGATTTCGGTAAGGTCCATCTCCCATACCAGGAACGTGAACGTAACCCAACTTACCTTTTGATAATTTCGCAACTTCCTCCGCGTTTTGTTTTACCCAACGTTCGTAGGTTAAGCTAGACTCTTCCCTTCCATTAATTGGTTTAACGCTGATCGTTTTCGTTTCTTTTGATGTTGGATTGTAGATTTCAAGAGCGGTATAGTCTCCCACCTTTTTATTCAGCAATTGAGCATCATCCATTGTCGCGCTCACTGTTATTCCGTCAATTTTCTTAATGATTGTTCCCGGTTCAATTCCAAATTCAACTTTATCCAAAGGTCCGTTTTCAAGAACCTCGGTGATTTTAATCCCGTCTTTTGAATAAGAGTAATCTCTATAAATTCCTAAAGAGGCTGTTTGATCAATAGCTTTAGCTCCTCTGTATCGAGCACCAGCGTGAGACACATTTAATTCACCAAGCATTTCAGAAAGTAATTCAGCAAATTCAACATCGTTTCCAAGAGATTCAACTTTTGTTCTGTACGCCTCGCCATAGAATTCCCAATCTACTCCATGGAAATCAGGTGTGTAGAACATCAGTTTTGTGCGTTTCCAAACGTGTTCGAACATTTGTTTACGCTCTGCTGTTGCATCTAATTTCATTGTTCCTGAGATCGAAATAGCTTTCGTTTTTCCAGTTTTCAAATCAATTGTCATTGGTTTGCCATTCGAAAGAATAAACAAATTCTCTATTTTCGCATCCCATGAGAAGCCAGCATAATTGGCCCCGATTGGCGCTAAAATTTTCGTTTCTTTTGTGCGAAGGTCGGTCACCCAAACGTTATACTTACTTTCAAATTTTGAGATGTAATACAATTTCTCACCGTCTTTAGACAAAGTCATATCATTCATGTCAGACGAATGAATTGTCAAACGGCGGATTCGATCTGTTAAGCCGTCAAAGTCAATTTTCACATCCTTAACCTCCTCTTCTTTCTTCTCATCCTCCTTTTTGTCCTTGTCTTTGTCTTCGGTTTCTTTCTTATCCTTTTTTGAAGCTTCCTCCATCTCTTTCATCAAAGCCAATTCGTCTTTCGATAATTTTGATTTTTCCCAAGCTTCCTTATTCATGTACATGCAATAAACGTCTTGAAACTTGCTGCTGCTATTTGCGTAGCCTCGCTTACCATCCCGTGTGGTCGCCCAAATGATACGGTTTCCATTGTCAACCCATTTCGGATTCCAATCGCCGTGACCGCTTTCTGTTAAGTTGATTCGCTTTCCTTCTCCAGAAGCATCAATCAACAGGATTTCATTGTTTGCTAGAGTAGGAGAGTAGCCTACTGCAAGCCATTTGCTGTCTGGACTCCATTTAAAGTCTTGTCCGCCATCCGAGAAATAAACAAGGTCTTTGGATGTCAAAAGTGTTCTGTGCTTTCCAGATTTAACATTGAAAATCTTCAAAGTCGTTTTGTTTTCAATGTATGCGATTTCCTTTCCGTCTGGAGAATATTCCGGATGGTAATTGTCTTCCTTACTAGAAAATACTTTTTTCTCTTCCAAAAGCGTTGATGCAAAAAAGAAAGTCTCATCAACGCGTGTTTTTGTCGATTGATAAATATCCCATTTCCCATCGCGCTCGCTTGCATAAATGATGTTCTTTCCATCCGCTGAGAAGCTCACGAAACGCTCTTCTTCAACAGTAGACGTAATTTGTTTTGTCATTCCACCTTTTACCGATGAAACGAATACCTCACCGTGAAAAATGTAAGCGATTTCTTTTCCGTTTGGAGCAACGGCCATTTCAGAAACCGAACCAGCTATTGAAAGAAATTCATAGTCGTTTGAACCGTTTTCCGCAGTGATTGAAATTTCAATTTTCTTTAGGGTATTTTCTCCTGTCAATGTATAGACCGCTCCGTGTTGCGTGAAACAAAGAACACCTTCAGACGAACTACTCAGGAAACGGATGGGGTGGTCTTTGAAAGCGGTGATTTGAACAGGCTTCGATTCAGGTGCAATTCCTCTTTTGTGAACGTTAAACGAACCGCTAACCTCAGACAAATAATAGAATTCAGTTTCAGATTTTGTGAAAACGGGATTGCGGTCTTCGCCTTCGTAATTCGTAATTTTTTGATGCAATTTTGTTTTGGCGTCATACATCCAAATATCTCGAGTTACCGACGACGTGTGGTGCTTTCGCCATGGATTTTCCCCACCCGTTCGGTCGTGATACAAATATTTTGTCCCGTCTTTATTGAGGTTAATGTCTTGGGCTGTGATCGTCCAAAGCTGAGAAACACGGCCTCCAGCTACAGGAACGGTGTATACTTCTGTAATCCATCCGTAGTCCATTTGTCGGTGGTTGACATCGTCCATTCGAAGTCCTTCAAAAATGACGGATTTATCATCACTTGAAAATGAATAAGGAACTTCATTGCTTGAATGAAACGTAAGTCGTGTTGCTTCACCGCCTTTTGCGCTGACCAAAAAGACATCATCATTTCCATATCGATTTGAAGCAAAGGCCAATTGCGTTCCGTCCGAATTCCAAACCGGTTGGTAATCATTAGCAGTATGGGTTGTGATTCTTTTTGCTTCACCGCCATCGTTACTTACGATGTAAATGTCTCCCTTGTGTGTAAACGCAATTGATTTTCCATCGGGAGAAATTGCCGTATAGCGGTACCATTCTGATGTTGTGTTTGACTCGGTGGTTACTTGTCCAAAAGATACAAAAGACAATAGTAGAAGTGCTAGCGTAGCGATTTTCATGCGGCAATGATTTGTAAATAATTATTTGGATTAAATGTAAGAATTAATACCTGAAAAATTATAGAATTTTGAAGATCGGTAACGCACAAAAGATTGAAATATCATTTCATTCCTATCAATCAATATTGATTTAACACTACCTTTATCCTGTGCGCATTAAAACCCTCTTAATAACTCCTCCATTTACTCAGTTGAATACGCCTTATCCGGCGACGTCCTACCTTTCAGGATTTCTTAAGGTGAATGATGCTCCAACGGTACAATGCGATTTGAGTATAGAATTATTTAGTCGAATTTTTACGAGGAATGTTATTCTGGATATTTTTGCCGAAGCCGAGGCTCAATCGAATTTCAAATTCAAGAAAGTTTGGAAACAAAGGCAAGAATATATCAACAAGGTGGATATGGTCATTGCGTACCTCCGAAAGCAGGAAGAAAGCACTGCGAAGCATTTTGTGTCAGGTTCTTTTTTGCCTATTGCACACCGTTCTGAAAAGCTAGCCGAATCTTATGAGAGTCTTGATCTTATTGATAAAGCCAAACACCTTGGCACTTTATTTATTGAAGAACTGGGTGATTTTATCATGGCAAACGTCGATGAATTTTTCTCTTTCACGAGATATGCCGAACAAATTGCGCGATCGGCGAGTAGCTTTGATCAGTTGGATGAGTTTTTGAATTATGAGCCTACTTTAATTGAAGAGCAGCTTCTGATTCTCTTGGAGGAAAAACTAATTGAGCAAAAGCCAGACCTGGTCGGTTTTTCGGTTCCTTTCCCTGGGAATTTGTTCTCTGCATTGCGATGCGCTCAATTCATAAAACACTATTATCCCAAGATTAAAATCGCTTTTGGTGGTGGTTATTGCAATACGGAATTGCGAAAATTAAGCGATCCGCGGATATTTAACTATTTGGATTTCATTTCCCTCGACGACGGTGAAGGCCCGTTGCTTCGAATCATCCAATACCTTTCCAAGGAAATTGGGATTGATTCTTTGGAGCGCACTTTTATCTTGAAGGACGGAAAAGTTCATTACCAGGATAAAATACCAAACACCATTTTCCACCATAGGAATTTACCAGCTCCAACGTATGAAGGTTTGCAATTGGAATCGTACCTCTCGTTTTTGGATGTTATCAATCCAATGCACCGTTTGTGGACAGATGGCCGTTGGAACAAGTTGACTGTTTCGCACGGTTGCTATTGGAAACAATGTTCTTTTTGTGATGTTACTCTCGATTATATCGGAAATTACCAAATGACAACTGCAGTAGATTTGGTGAATAAAATAGAGTTGTTAATCGAAGAAACGGGCAGTACAGGCTTCCATTTTGTAGACGAAGCCGCGCCGCCAAAAGCATTGAAAGCAATTGCTCAAGAACTCCTCGATAGAAAGTTAGAGATTAAATGGTGGACGAATATCCGCTTTGAAAAGACATTTACGCCCGAGCTCTGTGAGTTGCTGGCCAAATCAGGTTGCATTGCTGTTACTGGAGGATTGGAAGTCGCTTCAGATCGCTTACTTAGAAAAATGAAAAAAGGTGTTGATATTGCTCAAGTTGCCCGAGTTACGCATGCGTTCTCGCAAAACGGCATTATGACACATGCGTATTTGATGTATGGTTTCCCAACCCAAACGTCACAAGAAACAATTGATTCCTTGGAAGTTGTTCGGCAACTTTTCGAAAATAAATGCATTCAATCTGCTTTTTGGCACTTATTCACCGCAACAGCGCACAGTCCAATTGGAAAAGATCCCGAGAGTTTTGGAATCGAAATAACAGGTCCTGAATTTCATGGATTCGCAGAAAACGATCTGATCCACATTGACCCTACTGGAACAAACCACGATAACTTCACAACTGGCTTAAACACGGCGTTGGACAGTTACCTCAATAATATCAATTTCGACATTCCAATTGAAAATTGGTTTGATTTTGATGTAGAAAAAACAACCCTTGATCCTAAGCTGATTTCTGATGAGATTGGTCGGGCGTGAATTTGGATCGGTCGTAAACTCCCTTTTGGATCGCTGCGCTTTTAGATATTAGATTTTAAACATTTTTTGGATTCGCTTCGCGGCTGCCTTCGGCGGTGTCAAATTTAATAATTAGCTCTATTGGTTAAGCGTTAGCGAAGACCTTGCGCCTAAAACAATACACTTCATAGTGCCTTTTTGCGTACCTGCGTTAACACTTGTCTTCAAAAGCAGTGCTTTTTCTTTAGCGGTTAAAACAAAACCCAGCACTTCTACCAAAAGTAACAGGCGGATCGAAGATCAACTCGTGTCTAACAGTTATTGTCCTAGTGTCCTTGTGCCTTGGTGGTTAAAAACAAAACACAAAAAAAAACGCCCTTAGATTAAATCCAAGAGCGTTTCAATATATTAACGACTTTAATCTTAAGCCAATACTTCTTTTACTTTATCAGCAGCTTCTTGAAGCAATACAACCGATTGAACATCCAGACCTGAATCATCAATCAATTTCTTCGCCTCTACAGCATTTGTTCCTTGCAGTCTTACGATCAATGGAACTGGGAACTGTCCAAAGCTCTTGTAAGCATCAACAACCCCTTGAGCAACACGGTCACATCTTACGATACCACCAAAAATGTTAATCAAAATTGCTTTTACATTTGGATCTTTAAGAATGATAGCGAATGCTTTTTCAACACGCTCAGCATCAGCAGTTCCACCCACGTCAAGGAAATTTGCAGGATTACCTCCTGACAACTTAATGATATCCATTGTTGCCATTGCTAGTCCAGCTCCGTTAACCATGCACCCAACGTTTCCATCAAGTTTAACGAAGTTCAATCCTGCTTCATCAGCTTCAACTTCTGTTGGATCTTCTTCCGTCTTATCACGCATTGCTGCATAATCAGGATGTCTGAATAATCCACTTCCGTCTAAAGTTACTTTGGCATCAACAGCGATAATTTTATCATCTGAAGTTTTCAAAACTGGGTTGATTTCGAACATTGCAGCATCACATCCTTCATAAGCAGCGTAAAGCGACTTGATGAATTTTGTCATTCCTTTGAATCCAGCTCCAGACAATCCTAAATTAAAAGCAATCTTTCTCAATTGGAATCCTTGAAGACCAACTCGAGGATCAACTTCTTCTTTGTGGATTAAATGTGGAGTTTCTTCAGCAACAGTTTCAATATCCATTCCACCTTCAGTAGAATAAATGATAACGTTACGACCTCTTTCTCTATCTAGAAGAACAGACATGTAGTACTCTTCAGGTTCGCTTGCACCAGGGTAGTAAACATCTTCACAAATTAAGACTTTGCCTACAAGTTTACCAACACCGTTCGTTTGAGCTGTCTCTAGGTGACCTCCTAAGATACCTTTAACCGTATCTTCAACTTTGTCAATTCCTTTTGCAAGAACAACACCGTGAGATCCTGTCTCTTCAACAGTTCCTTTACCACGACCACCTGCATGAATCTGAGCCTTAACGACATACCATTCAGTTCCAGTTTCAGCCGAAAGCTCTTTTGCCGCAGCAACAGCGTCCTCAACTTTGTCTACTACTTTCCCTCGTTGGATAGCAACACCAAAGCTGTTTAATATCGATTTTCCTTGATACTCGTGTAAGTTCATTCTATCTGATTTTGAATCGTAAAATTAACAGAATTCTGAAAATATTTTGGCTGTATCCAGCCTTATTTAAGAAAAGTTTTCCACGTTAAGAGTTTGCAAGTATCCTAGTTAAAGATTGTGTTCAGGTTCATCTAGCGAATAACATTCACATGACCTTGAACCGAAACACGCTCATCATTCGAAATAGTCTTCACTTCTATGGTCCAATTGTAAGTTCCATCCTGAACTTCTTTGGCTCCTCCATACGTTCCATCCCAACCGGCAGTTACATCGTTTGAAACAAATACAATTTCACCCCATCTGTTGTAGATAGTCATTGTGAAATCATACGGGTCGTAGCCAGAACTGAAAATCGGTTGAAAGCTTTGGTTGAATTCATCACCATCCGGCGTAAAAGTGTTCGGAAGGTAGAAGATCAACTCTTCTTGTGTTGAAATAAACAATGAAGTAGAATCAACACAACCCATTGGTGAATATGCAATCAATGTGATCATGTAAGATGAAGCAAAGTCGTTCGGATACGTGTGTGCTGGATTCACTTCATTTGATCCTGCAGAACCGTCACCAAATGTCCATTCGTAGGAGACTCCGCCCGTTGTCGTATTGATGAAATTCACGTTCGTGTTGAGTAATGATAATTCAAAATCTGAAGGGAAGAAGGCCGTTTGAGGTGCCGCCTCTACATAGATGTAATCTGTATATGTCACCGAATTCGCGCATCCATTTCCTTCCGTAGTTGTCAATGTAACGTCATAAGTTCCGGCGCTCAATGTTGTGTTCACCGTTCCGCAGCCTGTTAATGTTGTTCCGTTGCCAAAATCCCATTCGCAATTTGTGTACACTCCTCCGCTTGTATTTGTAAAGTTTACTGAATGAGGCTGGCAACCTGATAGTGTGTCGGCAGTAAAAGAAACAGGGGTTGTTGCAATTACAGTTAAGGAAACATTGTCAGCACCAAGACATCCGAGGGCATCTCCAATTACATTGTAGATCGTAGTTCCAATAGGAGGGGCAAACGGTACACCATCAATTACACCATGATCCCAAACGTAGGTTATAGCGCCTGAACCGCTCAATGTTGCTAATGTTCCGTCACAAAGCGATTGATCCGGTCCTGCATCGACAACTGGAATTGGATTGACTGTAACGTCTACTTGATCTGATGTAGAACAACCGTTTCCGTCTGTTACAGTAACTGTATATGTCGTCGTTCCAATTGGCGAATTGAATGCTATTCCATCTATCACTCCATTGTCCCAAAGGTAAGCTTGGATTCCAGGGCCTCCGAATAATGTCGCTTGAATTCCGTCGCACATTGTTTGATCAATTCCGGCATCTACGGTTGGCGCTGGTATAACTGTGATGTCTACTTGATCATTTGTTACACATCCGCCTGCATCTGTTGCAGTAACCGTATATGTTGTCGTCCCAAGTGGTGGATTGAAGGGAACCCCATCTATAACTCCATTGTCCCAAACATAATTGGCCAGCCCAGATGCGTTCAGCGTCGTTTGTACTCCGTCACAAATCGTTTGATTAGGGCCCGCGTCTACTGAACATACGCAGCTGTTAGGATTGTCATACTGTGCTGAGGTGAGCGTACATGTCGGATCATCAGAGAAAAATGCTGTTACTGCGCAATTGGTTGTTCCATCAGAAAGAATGCCAGCAATTGTGTAGTTCCAAGGTGAAACAAAAGGTGCTGCAATGGTAGATTGATTTCCATTACAATCTTCTACAATTAAAGTTCCAGTTGCTGGAGGTAACGTAAATTCAACCGTTCCATTGACGGAGAAAGTATTGTCAAGTGGGTTGCATGCTGTTGCTATTGAGAAGACTGCATCGATTGAACAATCACAATTTTCAACGGTAATAACTGTTTGATCGGTAGCATCACATGGCGCTGTCCCTACAGAGTAGTCAATTACATGGTTTCCGACTCCAGCTGCAGTGGGATTAAACATTCCGCCTGCCGTAACTCCAGGACCTGTCCATGTTCCGCCCATTGTTGATGCCGTTAATTGTACAGATGGGTCAGTAAGACAGTAGGGTCCTGAAAGATTAATTGTCGCTGGAGGAGGCCCTGTTTGGGCACTTCCAGGTGCATTACTCAATTCAAGTGTGAAATTGGTCATTGTTCCGTCCCAATCCTCAACAAGAATCACTAAAATATCACCCGCACTTACTACAGGAGCAGGAACTTCAGATAGACATGGGAATGTAGAACCAAATTCGTTGCATCCGTCACAGTTACTTGCGTAATTACATCCTATTTCAGTAGCTATACTAAGTGATGCACAAGGATCTGCTTGACCAGTGACATCGAAAATAGCAACATCTAAACAGCCAACTGTAAGATTACCATCAATCAACAGGTTTAGGTCCCCACCTTGTGTAATGTATAATACGATATATCCATAAGCCGCTGCTCCCGTTCCGTTCATGAAATCCAGACAGGATGAAGGGTTTGGAGAGCCTGTTCCGAAATTAAATGGGCCTGCAGTTCCAGTGCTGCAAATAGAAACAGACAAGTCACATTGACTTTGACTGGAAAAAGAAATGCCAATTGATATGAGGGCAAATAAAAGAAGTGATCTCATTTTTGTAGTGTTGGAAGTGAATAGATTAATCAACTAATTGATAGGGCTCAACGTTTAAACGCTTTGCAATTGCATCAACTGTTTTTTTGTCCCATTCAACGCCTAAAACGAAATGGACCATTTGGGATTCAGGATCTAAATCAAATTCTAGAAGGTCCTTATGAATTACCTTATATCTCGATTCCCATTTCACTTCATTGAATTCGTCTATTTTCACTCCAGATTTGAAGTCAAACGAAGATAAATTTCCGTCAAAGGAATGTTTAATCATCGTTGTGTCAGAATTTTGACCAAAACTGCATAGGCTTAGAATACAGAATAGGGCCGTGGTAGATCTTCTCATTAGTTTAGTCTTTACAAGAGAGAGATGTACAAAGTACAGAATTGGTTGCCTGTACAGAATTGTCAGCTTCGCATTTATCGAGAAGATATTAAATTGTCAACTACAAGAAAACGAAGGTAATCATTTGTTTTACAGTTGATTATCTTTAGTTATTATATGAAGTCTATCGTGGGTTTTAGTTTACGAGCGCGCTATCTTCCAGCTGCTTGTAATCTCCCTTGAAGCAAATTCTTTGCAATCTCTTTCTTTTATAGAATCCCAAATTTGATTCATTCCATGAACAAGAGCTTCTTCCTCTTCTTTCATTGCTTCGTACATTACTCTTGGGTCTTGGAAGTAGTGACGTACAAAATTGGTATCGAAATCACCGCTAACGAAAGCGTCATGTTTCAAAACGTATTTACCGAAATCCAATGTTGTTTTTAAACCTGAAATTTGGTACTCATCAATGGCCTTTAATGTTCTTCTGATAGCTGTTTCTCTGTCCTTTCCCCAGACAACAAGTTTTGCAATCATTGGGTCGTAATAGATTGGAATGTCCATGCCCTCTACAAATCCGTCGTCAACACGAACACTTTCTCCTGACGGAACTCTGTAACGTTCAAGGTTACCAATGTCAGGGGTGAATCCGTTTAAAGTATCTTCCGCGTATACACGAACTTCAATTGCGTGTCCATTGATTTTCAATTCGTCTTGTTTTTTCGGAAGGTCTTCTCCACGAGCAACGCGAATTTGCCATTCAACCAAATCAAGTCCTGTAATTTCTTCTGTAACAGGATGTTCAACTTGCAATCTTGTATTCATTTCAAGGAAGTAGAATTTCATGTCTCCATCTACCAAAAACTCTACTGTTCCTGCACCTTCGTAATTACATGCTTTACAAACATTGATTGCAGCTTCACCCATTTCTTTTCTCAATGCTGGAGTCAAGAGGGCAGAAGGAGCTTCTTCAATAACTTTTTGATGGCGCCGTTGAATTGAGCATTCTCTTTCGAACAAATAAACCGCGTTCCCAGCTTTGTCTGCGAAAACTTGAATTTCTATATGGCGTGGTTTTGTAACGAACTTCTCGATGAAACAGGCATCATTTCCGAACGAAGAGCGGGCTTCATTTTGAGCCAGCTTCATTTGTTCTTCTAACATTTTTGGATCTTCTACCAATCGCATTCCTTTTCCACCACCACCAGCAGTAGCTTTAATCAATACGGGGTATCCGATTTTATTCGCAACTTCTGTCGCTTCTTCTAAATTGTCAATTGCTTTGTCGATTCCTGGAACCAACGGAACACCGAAATCTTTAACGGCCTGTTTAGCAGATAATTTATCTCCCATTACTTCCATCGCTAATGGAGATGGGCCGATGAATATCATTCCAGCATCTGTTACCTTTTTTGCAAACTCTGAATTCTCTGAAAGAAAACCATAACCGGGATGAATTCCATCAACGTTCAGTTCTTTACAAAAGTTCAGGATCACATCTTGTTTCAAATAGCTTTCAGAAGAGGGACTTTCTCCAACGTAAACAGCTTCGTCTGCTTCAAGCACATGCGGAGCGTTTCTATCGGCGTCAGAGTAAATAGCGACACTCGCGATGTTCATCTTTTTTAGCGTACGGATAATTCGTCTTGCTATTTCTCCTCTGTTTGCAATTAAGACCTTTTTCATAGACTTCAATTAATTGAAAAATTCAATGTGTTATTTACCATGCGAAGTTATCAATTTTATTGAATTGCAAAGAGCTGACTAGACGTCTTCTTCAATAGGAGTGGGCTCAGTCTCTTCTTTTGTTCCAACGTTCTCTGGAATAGCACGTTGTTGTTTTCTGCGGCCCAAATACTTTTTCTTACTCTTCTTTCTGAAAATATCGAAGACATACTGAATCATTTTGAAATCCTCAAAAGAATTGAAGTCTTCTCGGTAATTTAACCCTGCACCTTGTGTGAAATTACCAAGATCTCCCTCAGTTATAATAGTCTTATCCGTGGATTCATTAAAGATATTGACTCTAAAAGTTCCGCTTTCATTCAGAAGGTATTCTAATCTCACATCTCCAATAAGTTCTTGACTGATTTGCTCGCCATTGTCGTCAACTACGCCTGTATTATCTCCGTAATTTTCAACCCCGAAGCTTCCAGATAGAATCAGTCTGTCGTCCAAAAATCCTTTTGAAACACCGAATTCGAATTTGTTGTCTCCTGTAATTTGATCCTGATCAAAATCCAAGTTGAGGTTGTACTCACTAGAAACAGAAGCAAGTAAAATGTTAATTTGATTTGCGATTAAATCAAGGGCTGCACTTCCGTTACCACTCGAATTACCGTCATCAATGGGTTGGAAGCGTCGGGTAAGCATTAAGAAGAAGAACTGTCTGTTCAACTCATCCGGATCGCTTGTGATTCTATTGATAAGTGTTCGGCCAATTTCGTCCGCATCGGGAGCTTTAATGTCAAATCCAATTGAAGGGTTCGACATGGTGCCTGACAAATCAAGATACGAAAGAATCCGCTGATGTGCTCCTTTCCCCGCGGCAATATCGCCATTGCTAATTTGCGATAGGTTCGCGTTCAGCGTGTAGTAGGTTCTGAGGTTCAATTCGGCATTGTAAGGGTTTCCAGCCCAACTGATGCTTCCTCCAGGTTCAATGATGAATTTTTGTTTGAGAGCAATTCTACTTGCACTAATTGGTTCGATCGCGAAGTTGTATTCTCCATTACTCACGGTGTAAACACCTTCCATTTTCACATCTCCAACATCATCCAGTTTAATAGAAATATCACCCGTCCCTTTTGCATTGATGACGTCGCCCAATTCTTCGTTAAAAATAATGTTGATGTCTGCATCTTCTGTAACGTCAAAGTTGAGGTCAATAATAACTCCAGATAAATCAAATTTAGGAATGATGGCATCAACGTCTATTTGAGAGCGATTGTCAATGAATGTTATAAATGTCTCTTCTTCAATTTCACCTACACCGTACATTGGTATATTCACCGTCGTTCCTTTTGCTGTCTTGAAGTCAACCGTAATTTCAAGGTTGTCGGTATATCCAAAAATATTGGCGATTCCAGTCACGTATCCTTTTCCGTAATACAAGCCGTCCTGACTGTATGGTAAGTTCATGACAAGGAATTTGTTCGATTCACCAAGTGCTGCAGATCCATCAGCGGTTTTTTCAGATTCAAGATCGAATTGTAAGTCAAAGTTGAAATCTTTAAAATTTTCGTGGAAAACGGTTCCGATTAATTTTCCTGAATTTCCATCTTCATCGAAAACTGGAATGCCATTCATATAAAATCCATATTCATCAATGTGAATTGGGCCTTCAACGCCGAGGTGAACACCGAGAATATCCAAAAAGGCGCTACCACCTAACAGTTTGATATCCCCATCGAGAAGTGGTTCTTCAGGAGTTCCTGTTAATTTAATTTCCCCATCCAATAAACCTCTGATTTCAGAAACGACATCTGGATCTAAAAAGGCGTTTGTAAATTGTATATCGGTGTAATCAAAATTCAAATCGAAATCCAAATTCTTCACTTTTTTATACAGGAAGTAATCTCCAACAAAGCCAAACCGCTTTTCACCCAAGTATTTTAGATCGCCAGAAGCCTTAACGCTCTGCTTTTTCTTGTCCCAATTCGCCTTGATGTTGATGTCGCCTATGAGCCGATCTTTAACGTTAAAGTTCAATAGGTTTCCACTTGATTTAAAATCGAGATTATGGAACGGGTTGGTAATATACCCCTTGCTATTAATCACACCAGTCATTGGGTAATCGGAGGTAATAAAGCTTGATATTTCACTAAGGTCTAAGTCCTTTATTGAGAAGTTCAATTGGTCGCGATCTTGATCCGTTATAATTCCGTTGATTGCAATGTTTTGTTCGTTTCGACTCAATTCGAAATCAGTTACTTTTATTGTGTCGCCATGAATTCGAATCGAAGATTCATGCGCAATGTCCCACTTTAGATCCTGTATGAAGAAGTGAGATGGGTAGACGATCATTCTATAGTTTTCCGAATCGTAAATGTCCGTTTCCCATTCGATTAGTGAATTGTCATTTAAGGAGGCACTTACTTCCTGATCCCAGCTCAGACGATGCTCCAGCTGACTGTTTCCACCGGTCGTTTTAAATTCAATATTGTTGAATGTTACAGTGTCGTTTGAAGCGTAAATAAAGTTGTCAATTGTGTAAGTGGCTGCGATACTCGTTGAGTCCAAAATGTGATTTAGAACCAGATTATTGAATTTCAAGTTGTTATATTTTAAAGAGTCGGATTCTAATTTCATTTGGAAATCCCAGGTCTTAGAGTTAAATTTTCCACTGATTTTCGTGCTGTCAGCGATCTCAATTACGGGATAGAAAATTGTCAAGAACTTATTGACTTCGTTAATTTTAACTTCAAATTCGAAGTCGTCATACTCTTCATCTGTATGTCTGGCTGCCCTTGCCAATTCTTCTTTGTAAAGTGCTGGAAAGATTCTGCTCATCTGATAATTTAAGTCAACAGCTAGGTGATGGATGTCAAATTTGCCATCAATCCAAGCATTACCAATTGAACTGGTGATCTCGAAACGATCTCTTTCTTTTGAACGGGTCATTGTCAAATCCAATTCCTCAAATTCAATGTTCTCTTCTTTTTTGGAAAGTGAGGCAGTACTCTTATCGAATTTTTCGACTTGAGACAAATAGTTAAAATGTTCCAGTCGAACCGATCCAACGTAGGTGTCGAGTTCTTTCCCTCGGATGTCAACAATACATTTCGTTTTGAGTTCAGAATCTCTTACTGTCAAATTTAAATTGTCCAACAACGCCTTATTCGCATCAATGGTGAAGTGCATGTGCTGGTCGCCCTTGAAGTCAATGAAACCATCATAAGTGAGATCCAAGAATTTGTCCTTGACTGCAATTTTACCAGTAAACACTTGATTTACGTAAGACCCTTGATTGATTTTAATATTCGAATACGGATAGCCCAAATAATCGAAGCGATCAACATCGCCTAGGATTTCTCTAAAAATAATTTTGGAAGGGGAATAGGCCTCTCCCGTCAAGAAGAAAGTGCCATCAACGATTCCGACATTGTTATCGCCCAGGTACTTTCCAAGGTTAAAATTGTTCACTTTTACATCGTAGTGACTCGATTCTGATCGCTTGAATTCATAAGAGCCATTCTTCTTATTGGCAATGAAACGAACTCCATGGTCAAGTTCGGCACCACCCAAAGCAGTTTCTATTGATTTCGATTGCAGTACAAACTCGGTGTATTGGCCGTCCAGTCTAATGTCACGCGCTCGAAAGAACTTTAAACGCTTCACTTGAGACGATACTTTAATATACCGAGTTGAAGAAGATACAGGAAGTTTCAAAAGGGATAATTCTTCAAGGTCGACATACGCGTAATCCAATTTCTCAGAGAACAGGCCCTTATCAAATTCGCGGTAATCATCAAGTCGGATTGTTCCCTTAATTCGCGACTGCTTTCTGTATTGCAAGTCAAGATTTTTTAATTCTAAATTGACTACTTTTTTGTGGATTTCTGTTTTCAACTTGACTTGATCGTCCATTCCTTCCAAGACATAAGCGAAATAGGCAACATCTTTAAGTGACACATCACTCTTCGTTATTTTTCCGTCAAACGAAACACTGTCGACAAAATACTTGAAGCAATTGTAGCTTTTAGAGTACATGTTCAGTTTCGATGATTTCACATAAGAATCATCTGTTTTGATTTCCAAGTTTGCGAGAAGTACACCACGAGGAGAGATTTCGGCCTTTGTACTTAAGTTGTTAAGCTTAAACCCGCTTTTCTCTTTCATGCTAATCTCATCAACGTTTGCATAGATTACATCCTTTTTAATCATAAGGTTGCTCAATTTTCCGTTGATGTCAGAAGCATCGAGGTGGAAGTAATCCATTCCTGAATTTCTTGCTTCTTTTCGATGATCATCGTATCGAAATCGTGTATTTGTGAAAACAGCCTCGTTAATGGCGAATTTAATTTTGTTCTTTTTCTTTGTGTCCTTCGCGAAGTATTCTTTTATAAATGAGTGATTAAAGACATTTGCTTTGCTTCTTTGGATATGAATAAAGGCATTGTCAACATCTACAGAAGCAATTGTAAATTTCTTTTTTCTAATATTGAGATCGTCAAGATTTACAATAATACGTTCTGTATACAACAGTGTATCTCCCGATTGATCTCTGATCAGTACACCGTCTAAAGCCACACGGTCTAAAAAGACAATGGCAACTTTGTCAATCTTCACTTCTGCGTTAAGTTCTTTCGAAAGATAATCCGTGGCTTTTTTAGCGAAGTACGTTTGAACAGGTGAAGAACGGATTATGAAGGCCAAAACTATTATCAATATTAGAGACCACTCGATCAAAGATCCGAGCGTGCGTCCTAAAATTTTAATTAATTTTGCCATTCTTACGCAAATTTAAACATTGTGAGTCAAAAAGAGCCCATTATACTCGCTATTGAATCGTCTTGTGACGATACTTCTGCAGCTATCCTCAAAAATGAATCCATTTTATCCAATTTAATTGCTGGGCAAGATGTCCATCGATTGTACGGAGGAGTCGTTCCAGAGTTAGCATCTAGAGCGCATTTACAGAATATTTTACCAGTAGTTGATGCTGCGATTGAAAAGGCAGGGGTTCAATTGTCTGATATTGATGCGGTTGCATTTACGAAAGGTCCCGGTCTTTTAGGGTCGCTTGTGGTGGGAACTTCCTTCGCAAAGTCCTTGGCTTTAGCATTAAACATTCCACTCATTGATGTGAATCACATGTACGGTCATGTTTTGGCTCATTTCATTGATGATGAGGAAGAAGAAACGATAGTTTCTGATGGAGTGTTAACGGGTGGTCCTATTAAGAAGAAGAAACCAAAATTCCCATTTATTTGCTTAACGGTTTCTGGTGGGCATACACAAGTGGTTTTAGTTAAGAATCATTTGGATATGGAGATTATTGGGGCAACAAAAGACGACGCTGCTGGTGAAGCTTTCGACAAAGCAGCTAAAATGCTTGGTTTTGAATATCCTGGTGGACCATTAGTTGACAAACATGCTAAAGATGGAGATCCTTTGAAATTCAAGTTCACAAGGCCAAAGGTCGGCGGGTATGATTTCAGTTTTAGCGGTTTAAAAACGGGAATCCTATATTTCTTGCAAAAGGAAGTTAAGGCCAACCCAAATTTTATTGAAGAGAATTTGAATGATTTGTGTGCTTCGATTCAATTTACGATTGTAGACATTTTAATTCGTCAGTTAAAAACAGTTACTAAGGATTTGGGAATTAAAGAAGTGGCTATCGCGGGCGGTGTTTCGGCGAATAGCGGTCTTCGAAAAGCGTTGCAAGAAACAGGAGCGAATAAGGGTTGGAATGTTTATATCCCTCGATTTGAATATTGTACGGATAATGCAGCAATGATTGCGATCACTGGGAAGTTTATGTATGAGCAAGGCTTGTTCGCAGACCAAACCGTTACTGCTATGGCTAGAGTGCCATTTGCTCGATAGAAATAGCCAAATATTCAATACGCTCTTTTATTTTGGTAAAACTGCTTGCTAAACCAGTTTAGTATTCATATCTTGGAATGAACCAAACTCAAAGTTATGCAAGCGACTTTAAAACCAATGGAGATTAAAAAGGAAATTATTTCGACTCTTCCTTTTCACATGCACAAAACAATTCAACAGCATCCAAGGCTAATGGAGCAGATAAAGGATGCGACTCGATTAGGGAATGGGTATAGAGGTAAAGTAACTATTTACTTCGAAGACGATGATGGGCTAAAATGCGTCAACACAACAATTTGGGCCTATGGAGCTAAATTCATTTGTTTAAAAGGCGGTGTTTGGTTGTCCATAAATAGAATTGTAGAAATCAAATAGTTTCTCGGATTTATTCCAGTTAAATAAAAGATTATTCTCAAAAATAGTGTTTTGGGAATACAAGGTTATTTTATTTACCTTCTCTGATATTCAATTCCTAATTCGTAGATTTGATTCTCTATGAAAGGAATCGTATTAATCATTTCAATTTTACTGTCGGCTGTGTCTTTTGGGCAAGAGAAAATCACCTGGAGTTTTTCTTTTGACCAAGAATTGAGCGCGATAACTATTGATGCTGATATCGAGGAAGGATGGCATTTGTATAGTCAAGTTCTCAATAACGAATTCGGACCGATTCCGACCAAATTTGAGTATGTAACGAATGAAAGTTACAAGCTTGTCGGAGGTACCGTTGAACCACAACCAATCAAAGAATATGATGAAAACTTTGAAGGAGACATGAGTTTCTTCAAGGATAACGTTAGTTTCGTTCAGAAAGTAGAAAACACGAACGCAACCTCAATTGATGGAGTTGTGACATATATGGTTTGTAACGAGGAAATGTGCATGCCGCCTGTTGATTTAGAATTTTCAATAACAATAAAAGAGTAATATGAGAAAATACGTTTGGCTTTTTAGTCTAATGATGTTCGCGAATTTAGTTTCAAATGAAAGCTATGCGCAGCCAGCGGGAAACTGGGGAGAGAAAGTTGAGTGGTCCTATAAGGTTGTAAAGATCGATGATAGCCATGCCGATATCGTTTTGACAGCAAAATTGCTTGAGCATTGGCACGTTTACTCAATGGTTCATGATCCAATGACAGCGGATGGAACAGGGTATCCAACGAAAATCACCTTCACTAAAAATAAGAACTACCGATTAGTAGGGAAAGCGAAAGACGGAAAGAAAGCGCACGTTCATGAAGATGTGTTAGGTACATCCTTAATTTTTGAAGGAACTGCTACCTTTAAACAAAGGATTGAAATCTTAACTGAAGATGCTTTTGATGTTTCATTTGAATATGAATTTCAAGTTTGTGATGAGAATGGGTGTTTATTTCCGCCAGCACAAGAAGGAACGGTAAAAGTAACAGGATTTAAGCCTGCTTCAAATGATGATGTAGAAAGTAAGCTTACTATTAAAGGAGATGATGCAACAGATAAGGATGGAAATTCTTTTGTGAAGCACAATAATTCTTGGGTTCAAGTTCCAGAAGGGAACAGCATTAAATTTTACAAAGAGTACTTAAAACTAGGTGGCAGCTATGAATAATAAATTAATCGTATCGTTAATATTTTCAATATTCTTCCTTGTTGGGGGAGTAATCGCTGGTGAAGATAAAGACAATGGGGCTGTAACAGAACTATTGAACTTAGTTGAGACTAAAAAAGACTTTACAGATGCTCTTGGTCTGATTGAATCAGATTTTGAAGACTCGAAAACCAATGAAGATGTAAAGAAAAAAATTGTTGCTCTTGCAGAGAAACATAAAGTTGATTCGCCGGAATGGTCAAAAGATGAGGAGGAAGTAGTTGTTAATGGTGGCTCAAATGACCATACCGTAGATAACAGCGGTAGTGGTCTAGAGAAAAGAAGTCTTTGGAGTATCTTCTTTGAAGGTTTTCTATGGGGATTCGTTGCACTGCTTACACCTTGTGTTTTCCCAATGATTCCAATGACCGTTTCATTTTTTACAAAACAATCACAAACTAGAGCCAAAGGAATCTCAAACGCATTACTGTATGGTTTTTTTATTGTACTGATTTATGTGGCCTTAGGGTTATTGATTACAGTGGCATCTGGAAGTTCTCTTACCGTTTATGATCTGGCTACCAACGTTTATATGAATATTGGATTTTTTGCAATTTTCATGATTTTCGCCTTCTCATTTTTAGGAGCGTTTGAAATTAGAATGCCTGCAAAATGGGTGAATGCTTCAGATAGTAAAGCGGATAAGGGAGGTATTGTAGGTATCTTCTTCATGGCATTCACATTGGCTCTTGTATCTTTCTCTTGTACAGGTCCAATAATTGGATCGTCATTGGTGCAGGCTATTAGTTCTGGAAACATGATGGGACCTGCTGCAATAATGCTTGGTTTCTCTATAGCGCTGTCGCTGCCGTTTATGCTGTTTGCAATCTTCCCAGGATGGATGAATTCTATGCCGCAGTCTGGTGGTTGGTTGAATTCAGTTAAGGTTGTGCTTGGACTTTTAGAAATTGCATTGGCAATGAAATTCTTCAGTATGGTCGATTTGGCCTACCACTGGGATATTCTTACAAGAGAAGTATTCGTTGCAATTTGGGTTGCTGTATTTGGTGTGATGACATTGTATCTCTTCGGGAAAATACAATTCTCACATGATTCACCAGTTCAAAAATTATCTGTGACTCGATTTATGTTTGGTTTCTCAGCGTTGGTATTTACCATCTATTTGATTCCGGGAATGTGGGGAGCCCCTTTGTCAGCAATTGATGGAATAGCACCTCCTAGAACACACTCTGAAGACGGGTTCGAATTCGTTCACGGTCCATTACCCGAGCCAACAGACGAACTCTTCCTTGAGTACAGACCTGAAATGCATAAAGTAGCTGATGGTTCAATTCTAGTATTCCACGATTTAGATATCGGAAGAGAATATGCACAAAAAGCGAATAAGCCTATCCTAGTTGATTTTACAGGTCATTCATGTGCAAATTGTCGTAAAACTGAAAATACTGTTTGGGGTAATGAAGAGATTAAACCATTATTGAAAGATCAGCTGGTAATTGTTTCTCTTTATTGTGATGATAAAGAATTATTGCCGAAATCGGAATGGGTTTATTCCGATATAACAAAAGGGAAAATTAAGACAATCGGTAATAAGTGGTCAGCGTATCAAATTGAGACTTATGGACAGATTTCTCAACCTTTATATATAATTCAAGATCACGATGGAAAGGATTTAACCAAGGCAATTGGTTATACACCAAACATCGCTTCCTATAAGGAGTTCTTGAAAGGAGGGATTGATAACTTTAACAAACGTCACACAGATGATGTTAAAGAAAAAAAGGAAAAGGTAGCAGAACATTAATTCAAATCTAAATATCTAAATCCCTCATTTCAAAATTGAACTGAGGGATTTTTTTTGTGTCTAATCTCCGCGCTACAAAAGAATTATTAGCTTTACTTTATGAACAATCTGCTCATAACTCCAATCGAATTTCTTAAAGGTGTTGGTCCTAAAAAGGCTGAGCTTTTAAAGAAGGAGTTACGCATATTTACATTCAACGATTTACTTACTTATTTTCCGTTTCGATACATTGATAGATCACAATTTCATAAGGTCTCAGACTTAATCGGTTTGAACGGTCCTGCGCAATTGAAAGGCAAGATAGTTGGTATGATGGATGTCGGTTCTGGAAGGGGCAAGCGGCTTACGGCTCAATTTCAAGATGAATCGGGAATGATTAACCTCGTTTGGTTCAAAGGCGCAAGCTGGATTAAAAAGTCAATTAAGATTAACGAAGAGATTATCGTTTATGGCCGTCCAAAGCAATTTGGAGGAAAATGGAACATTCCCCACCCTGAGATGTCGTCTGTGAAAATGACGGGAGATAAATTTCAACCCGTTTATTCGAGTACAGAGTTGCTTTCTATAAACGGAATGGATACCAAAGGAATTGAGAAACTAACGGGGGGGCTCTTGGATCAAATTCATGGACAAATTGAGGAACTTCTACCTGTCAGTATTATTCAAGAGAATCGATTAATCAGCAGGGAACAGGCCATTCTGAAAGTTCACCGACCGAAAACAGAACAGGATGCGCACGAGGCTAGACTTCGGCTAAAATTTGAGGAGTTGTTCTTTTTGCAAATGGAGTTGTTGGTTCGTAAGAAGATCACAATCCAAAAATCTAAAGGAGTAAGAATGGCCGAGGTTGGCGATGCTTTTAACGATTTCTACAAGAATCATATTCCGTTTGAATTGACTGGAGCGCAGAAAAAAGTGCTCAAGGAAATCCGTCATGATTTGAATACAGGACACCACATGAACAGATTGCTGCAAGGCGATGTTGGAAGTGGGAAAACACTTGTAGCGCTGCTCACAATGCTGTTGGGAATAGGGAATGGATTTCAAGCAGCGTTAATGGCGCCTACGGAAATTCTCGCTATTCAACACAACGAGTCGATTTCTGAGATGATGGAGAAGTTGAATATCAACGTTGCTTTGTTAACGGGATCAACGAAAAAGAAAGACCGCTTGGTATTGCATGAAAAACTGCGGTCCGGTGAAATTGATATCTTAATTGGAACGCATGCGCTATTGGAAGATGTTGTTCAATTTAAGAACTTGGGAATTGTAGTAATTGATGAACAACATCGATTTGGCGTTGCGCAACGGGCAAGAATGTGGAAGAAAAATGATTTGCCGCCACATGTTTTAATTATGACTGCAACTCCAATTCCAAGAACATTGGCCATGACTTTTTATGGAGATTTAGACGTTTCCGTGATTGATGAACTACCACCAGGCCGAAAACCTATAAATACCGTTCATCGTTATGATTCCCATCGATTGAGAATCTTTGGGTTTATGAAAGAAGAGATTGCAAAAGGACGACAGGTTTATATCGTTTATCCGCTAATTAATGAATCCAAGACTTTGGATTTCAATAATTTAATGGATGGATTCGAAGCGATTAAAAGAACATTTCCAATGCCGGATTTCCATGTCAGTATTGTTCATGGACAGATGAAGCCAGCCGATAAGGAGTTTGAAATGAACCGCTTTATCAAAGGAGAAACGCAAATTATGGTAGCGACAACGGTGATTGAAGTTGGGGTGAATGTACCAAACGCTTCTGTAATGATTATTGAAAGTGCAGAACGCTTTGGTTTGTCTCAATTGCACCAGTTAAGAGGTCGAGTAGGACGAGGCGCAGAGCAATCCTATTGTGTCTTAATGACTGGAGATGAAATTTCGAAAGACAGCTTGAAGCGAATGAAAACGATGGTAAGAACCAATGATGGTTTCGAAATTGCTGAGGTCGATCTTCAATTAAGAGGCCCAGGTGATTTATTAGGTACACAGCAAAGTGGAATCCTTGATTTGAAAATCGCGAACCTTTCAAAAGACAGTCAGATTGTTGGACTTGCGCGGGAAGTAGCAAAATCCATACTTATAAAAGACCCAGCGATTGAGATGAAAGAACACAAAGGGATTCGATCAAAATTGACGCAAATGTTGAAGTCGAGACCGAACTGGGGAAGGATAGCATAACTTATATTTGGTTATATTAGTGGCTTACAACTAAACAAAGATTAATGAACTTACTCATATCTATTCTGATTGGTGCCGTTGCTGGATGGCTTGCTGGCGTGTTAATGAAATCAAAATCAGCGGGACTTTTAGTTAATATTCTTCTCGGTATTTTAGGTGGGTTTGTTGGTAATTGGATTTTTGAATTCCTTGGATTGTCTTCTGGAAATGGTTTGGTTGGTTCAATTATCTCCGCTACAATTGGAGCAGTTGTTTTAATCGTTCTCTTAAGAGCGTTGTTCAAGAGAAAATAACCAATAGGAACAATCATGAAATACCTTATTTTATTTTTTGTGCTTTATAGTTCATCAGTTTCGGCTCAACTTCTTAGCGGTGGAGCAAAAAATGAAGGACGTGAAGTGATTTCTGAGACACCGTTTGTTCTGGCTGGAACGATAGATGGCTGGGCGAAGTACGACTTAGCAATTGACCGCAAAGGCAACGTAACAAGCGCTAAGATTCTAGAAACAAACTTGACTAGAACCTCAGCGAAAATACAAATTCGTAACTATGTTATGACGATGAGGTTTACAGAAGGAACGGTTTATCCTCGCTTTCATCATGGAGTCGTAAAGGTTACACTGGTAAAATCAAACGACCTTCCCAAGCAACCCGAAATCGTTATTGATTAGAAGGGTAGATACTGTTCACTTTGTCTGCGTGAATTTCCATAATCTTTTTTCTTTTCAATTTTAACGTTGGTGTTAACTCTCCGCCTTCAACTGAAAGTTCGTTTTCTAGAAGCTCAACACATTTGATTTGCTCCCAATGTCCGTATTCTTTGTTGAATGTATTCACTTCTTGATCAATTCTTGCTTTCACTTGTTCGTTTGCAATAATAGACGCATTCGATCCATCACCTAAGTCGATGTTCTTTTTTGACGCCCAATCCCTAATGAACGAGAAACACGGAACTACAAGCGCTGCTGGGAATTTTTGCGATTCACCAATCACCATAATTTGTTCAATAAACCGAGATTCTTTGAACTTGTTCTCCATTGCTTGAGGTACGATATATTTCCCTCCGCTTGTCTTAAATATTTCTTTCTTACGATCTGTAATCTTAAGGAATTTGCCTTCTATGAATTCACCAATATCACCAGTATGGAACCATCCGTCTTTCATTACTTCAGCCGTTTGTTCTGGAAGGTTGTAATAACCCAACATCACATTTGGTCCTTTTATCAGGATCTCTCCATCTTCTGCTATTTTTACTTCAACATCGTCAATTACAGGACCGACACATCCAATACGTATTCCTCTTTGGAATGAATTTACAGTGCAGACCGGAGATGTTTCTGTAAGACCATAGCCTTCAAGAATTGGAATTCCTGCTGCCAGGAAAATACGAGCCAACCGAGGTTGCAGAGCTGCACTTCCCGAGGCGATAGCTCTTACATTACCACCCAATGCCTCTTGCCATTTTGAGAATATTAACTTACGTGCAATCTTCAATTTGAAGTTATACATAACGCTATTTCCAGCAGGGTTGTATTTGTCACCTAAATCAACAGCCCAGAAGAAAAGCTTACGTTTGATACCTGATAATTCATCTCCTTTTGCCATGATTTTATCGAATACCTTCTCGATTAATCGCGGAACAGCAGTGAAGACATCCGGCTTAACTTCTTTAATGTTTTCACCAATTGTTTCTAAGGATTCAGCGAAGTGAATTGAACAACCGATGTACATGTACAAGTAATGCAACATTCTTTCATAAACGTGACATACAGGAAGGAAGCTTAAAACTTTAGAGTTTTGATCCGCAGGAATGGGTTCGATACAAGCTTCAACATTCGAAAGTAAGTTCTTATGTGAAAGCATTACTCCCTTTGGGTTACCGGTAGTTCCTGACGTGTAAATGATTGTGGCCAACTCTTCGTGTTTAACCGCGTCCATTCTTTCTTGGACCAAACTTTGATCCGTAGATGCACCTGCCGTTTTTATTTCCGACCAATGTTTAGCGCCATTTACTTTCTCCATTGTGAAGATGTGCTCTAAAGAAGGGATTTCACTTTTAATATTTGTGATTTTCGTATTCAATTCTTCACCAGCAATAACGCACAATTTGATTCCAGCATCCTTGAAAATATACTTGTAATCATTCTCTGAAATATTTGGATAGAAAGGAACAACAATAGCTCCAACTTGCTGAATTCCAATGTCCATTACATTCCATTCATATCGGGTGTTCGACACAATCCCAACCTTATCTCCAGCTTGGACACCAAGGGCAATTAATCCTTTCGAGATCTCCATCGAATCGTCCAAAAATTGTTGGGTTGAAACAGCGTTCCATTGTCCATTAATTTTCGAAGAAAACATCTTCTGATTTGGGTATGAATTTAATTGGTGATATGGAATATCAAAAAGTCTTTTAGCTTCAATCATGGTGTGATAATTATATGTTTTTACATTACAAAATTACATCAAGTCAATACAAATCAATTACTGAAATTCCAGCCTTCAAAAAGATCAATTGCGCAATTCGCAAATATGATAAAGTCAGGTACGGTTCGAGTTATTTCGAAAAGTCTTTAAGGTTCAACAGTAGCGTGTTTATCGTTGCGTTACGAATATAATAAAAAAAACATCAAAATATATTGAAAAAATGTTCGATGAAATAGCCAATTCACTCGACGTATAAGCCGCTTTGGTAAACGAGCCCTCTAAAATGTACCTAAACGGGGTGAATATCTGTTATTAGTGTAACAATATGAGGTCTATAATTGTTTTAACTGTAGATCTAAATAGGATTAATTGAAAAGAAAAGAGTACAATATCGTCGTAAAAGAGCATTCCAACAATTTGTATGGGTATGCGATTAAATTTCTGAGAGATTCAGAAGACGCGAAAGATATTGTTCAAGATGTTTTCGAAAAATTGTGGTTGAATAGAACAAACGTTGAATTTCCTAAAGCGAAATCATGGATGTTTACAACAGCTCATAATGCGATGATTAACTTTTCAAATAAAAAAGGAAGAACTCAATTGACAGATGAGATTGGACAATTCGAAAAAGGTTCGGTTACTCCGAATTCATTTGAGTCAAATCAAGTTGTAGATAGAGCGGTAAGTATTCTTCCTCCGATTCAAAAAAGTATCATTCTATTGAGAGACCTTGAAGGGTATTCTTATAAAGAAATAGGTGATATGCTTGAGTTATCGGACGCCCAAGTAAAGGTGTACCTGTTTAGAGCAAGAAAGAAAATTAAAAAGCAGTTAAAAGGATTGATAGAACTAGTATGAGTAACCCATCATTTTCAAATATTGATTTATGGTTGTTTGAGCTCGCGGAAGGAAATCTTTCTCCAGCACAAATTGCACAACTAGAATCGTTTTTGCTTCAGAACCCTGAACTCGATGTAGATCGTGATTTATGGGAGATGTCAAGCGTAAGCGCTACGCCTGTTGTATATCCAAATCAAGAAGGTCTCGGTAGAGGGAAATCTAATGTACGTTTTGCGTTAATTGGTGTTTTAGCTTTGTTGTTCATTACTTCTTCAGTTGGTGTTATCGGATA
Organism: Crocinitomicaceae bacterium; assembly: GCA_047630755.1. Lineage (GTDB taxonomy): Bacteria > Bacteroidota > Bacteroidia > Flavobacteriales_D > Crocinitomicaceae > UBA4466. The sequence continues at coordinate 33,344 of JBLHYG010000020.1, forward strand.
TTTTAGCACAGACTCTTATGGTACCTTAGCGAATGGAAAGCTTCTATCAGCGAATAACAATTTAAATCAAACGACAGAGAATCAATTACTATTGAATGAAATAGATGATTTGAAATCGACTATTGTTTCTTTAGAAAATACAATAGCAAGTTCTCAAACATCAAGAATTTCAGAGGTGTTAAACAATGACTTCTCAAAGGGTTCTTCAAGTTCCAATCGAATTGAAGAGCGAGGTATTAATAGAATAGTAGAACCGAACGCTACCAATGGAATTCTTATTTCAGACCGTCAAGGAACGAACGCATATCAAGGAATAGATATTAATCAAAGGGGGCAAGGGGCTTCGGTACCGACTACTCCCAATTTGACTTTTGCTACGAACGGTCCCGCTTCGATTTTACCTTCTATTACTAATACGAGTGCTAATACTATTGTGGTTGCAAATTCAAACGCGAATAGTTCGCTTGCACCAAGTTTGGTTCCAAATGAACCAGTAGTAAATGTAAATGAACCAATGTTAGTGTTGAATGAGCCTAATACGCCTCCTGAGACACGAGGTTTATTGGCAAAGAAAACGGAAAAGCAATTGGAAACACGTGAACTGGAACGTGTAGAATCTCCTTCAGATGCGATAGTGAACTCCGTGAATAGTAGATCTAAAAGTGATTGGCAGAGTATTGGCGTTTCTGAATACAATAATTCGTTTAAAAATAGAATGGCTCGATTCGGAAGAAACTTTCAGCGCATGATGGACAATCCAATTGCTCTGAAGAATTCAAGAGATCCACACTATCATGTTCCTGGTAAGTCTTCTCAAGATTTAAACTTTGGTTCAGTCGGTACTTTAATTGCACCACGCGTTCAAACATTGAGTCGGATGCAATGGTACGGTCAAGCAAACGAACAATTCTCGAATCAACTCTCAATTGATGGCTATTCTTATGCCTTACGCGGAGGCCTTGGAGTTCAATTGAATCATTCGATTTACAACCGTGGAGGACTTCAAGTAAGTGATGCAACATTTACGTATTCACCTAAAATATCTGTAAGTAGAAAAATTTCCGTAGAACCATCATTCAGGTTCAAAATGGGAGGTAAATTCCTAAACGATCAGAACATGGGGAATGCTTCTCAAGTTGAATTCGACAGAGGAAACGTACAGAACTATTATAACGATACGACAGCACCAGTTGGAAAAAGCCTGTGGTACAAAGATTTGGGGATTGGATTGAATGTGAATACCAAATGGTTCTTCATAAGTGCACAAGTAGACAATATTTTTAACCACCGTGATAATCTTTACTCAACCAATTTAGCCGATCCAAGAAGAGCTGGAACGCAATTTGTAGCAACCATGGGAACAGATCTGGATTCTAGAGACGAAAGCATGACTTTCTCTCCATATATGGTCTACCAAAATAACGAACAACTTTCTGAAGCGTGGTTAGGATTTAACTACCGCTTTGAATGGTTCACAGTTGGAGGGGCAATCTCCTCTAATTTCGAGCCTGCTGCTTCAATTGGAGTGAAGTTTAAGCATTTTTCTATGCACGTGAACTCTGATTATACAAACAGTTTAATGACTAACAAAAAAGCCTTTTCGCATCAAGTGACGCTAAGATTCCTAGGCAAGCCAAACCGCTTTGGAAAACGATTATTAAATCTTTAATAACATGAGAAACATTTTAATTTTACTTTTTATTGGAGTTAGCTTCGGATCATCCGCTCAAGATCCTCAGTTTACCCAATTTTATGCGAACCCGATATATCTTAATCCTGCCTTTGCTGGGTCTAAGATTTGTCCGCGCTTTGCAATGAACTACCGAAATGAGTGGCCAAGTCTTACAGGTAATTATGTTACCTACAGTATGTCTTACGATCAATACTTTAAGAACATCTCTGGAGGAATTGGAGTTATCGCGACACACGATCAGCAAGGTCAAGGAACGATTTATACATCCTCGCTTGGATTGGTTTATTCGTACCATCTGAAAGTCAATCGTAAATTTTCAATGATGTTTGGAGCAAAAGCGGCGATGACCAACAAATTTCTTGATTGGGATAAACTGACTTTTGGAGATATGATTGATCCTCGAAGAGGTTTTATATACCAAACAGGAGATGTTCAACGTGGAGGAAGTCGATATTTCTTCGATGCATCCGCTGGGTTTGTTGGGTACAACGAGCATTTTTTCTTTGGAGCAGCGGCGCATCACTTGAACCGCCCGGATGAATCAATGATTATTGGATCGTCAAGATTGCCTATGCGTCTTACAGGTCACATGGGAGCCAGTATCCCTCTTGGTTCAAAATCGCAGTACAATAATATCACTACAATAATGCCAAATATTATTTACCAATATCAAAATGGTTTCCAAGAGCTTATGTTGGGTACGTATGTTAAATACGGAGCATTTACAGCAGGAGCATGGTATAGAAATAAAGATGCATTTATTCTTTCATTGGGAGTTGATACCGGGAAATTCAAAATAGGATACAGTTACGATGTGACTGTTTCTAAATTAAACAATGGTGTTTCTGGTGGATCTCATGAAATTTCACTTGGACTTACTTTGGCTTGTAAAACAAAGGGAGTAACGTTCAAAACGATTTCCTGCCCATCTTTCTAAAGGTTTTTTAACTCGATTTTCTTTTCTGGTTTGTAAAATTGAGCTTGCAGTAAAAAGGTTTATTCTACGGAATAGACCTTTTTTCCTTTTATATAAACCATGTAAGCAAAGTTCTGCGTGTAATTTCCATTCGCTACAACTGGGTCTTCAAATATAGAAAGTGTGGCGTCCTTGCCTTCTTCGATTGTTCCCAATGAATTTTCCTGAAACGAAGCCTCTGCTGCCCAAATTGTCATTCCTTTTATACATTCTTCTAAAGTTATGCTCTCATTGGCCAGGAATCCATTGCTTGGCTCGTTGTCCACATTCTTTCTGTTTACTGCCGAATGAATCGTTCTAAACGGATCGATGTATTCCACGGGAAAATCTGTTCCAATAGCAAGTCTGCCCGTATTTGCCAAGATCGATTTGAATGCGTATGCTCCTTCCATTCTTTCCGAACCAATTCTATCTTCCACCCACCGCTGATCACTTGTAGCGTGAGTCGGTTGTACACTAGCATAAGCTCCTGATTGAGCAAATAAAACGAAGTCCTTTGGGTCGACAATCTGTGCGTGCTCAATACGCCATCTGTGATTTGGGTTGACCTCTATCGCTTCTTGATAAATTCCGAGCATTAATTTGTTTGTCGAGTCGCCAATAGCGTGCGTATTCATTTGATACCCTGTCTCGTGACAAATTTCCGCAATCAACCGCATATGAGGAAGTGATGTTGTTAAATACCCTGAATGATCGTGTTTGTCCGCATAAGGATGCTTTAAAAATGCACCTCTCGAACCCAAAGCGCCGTCTCCAAAAACTTTAAAGCTTCGGACATACAAGTTCTTGTTTCTGTAGAATCCATTTTTCCTAGCAAATGCAATGTTCTCGTCCGATGGCAAAAGCATTCCATAAATGTTGATTTTAAGATCGCGCTGGCTTACCAATCGATCGATCATTTTGAATTCAGCACGATTCATTCCAGCTTCATGAACACCTGTGATACCATACATCAAAAGTTCATGTTGTACTTCAAGAATCGCGTCTTTCAATTCCTTTTTTCCAAATTCTGGTAGGATTTCAATGATTGGATTCATTGCGTTATCTACAAAAACACCAGTAGGTTGTACTATAAAACTTCCTTCTTTGTTAATTGGATTGCCGAATGATAGAGAAATCGTATCCGTTTCAAAATGCCCTCCTTGGTTTAGCTCAGAGTCCTCTTTGAACTTCTTGATTACATCTGATTTCGTCATTAAAAAATTATTCGCTAACAGAGCATGACCGTCAATCCTGAACAAGCAAACCGCGATATCTGGGAATTTTTCATTTAATAATCTATTCGTCGGCATTTTTCCATCCCACAAACTTTGATCCCATCCGCGCCCAATTATAAATTTCCGGTTGTATTTACTTTGGTATTTCTCGATTCGTATAATCATCTCATCGTACGATTTACAGCCAATAAGATTTACACTCAACGTTTGCTTCGCGTAACTCAAAATGTGCCCATGAGCATCCACCCAACCTGGATAAACATCTTTCTTCTGCGCATCAATGTATTCCCCCGCACTGTATTTATTCAATATTTGGCGCTCCGGTCCAACTTCAACAATCTTTCCATCGCGAATGGCCACTGCCTCGAATACGTCACCGTTAGCATTCATAGTGTGTACATTCGCATTGTGAATAATCACGTCTACGGATTCTCCTTTCATACAAGAAGTAATTAGTATCGGAAACACGAGAATTAAAAATAAAGCTGCCTTTTTCATTGTGTAATTTTTAGCGAAGATACGGTAGAAAAAGAATTTAGGATTTAGAATTTAGAATTTTAAGGTTTGATTGGCATTTTGAGAGCTAAATTCTAAGGTCTAAATTCTATTACCATAGCGCGGAATTACTATTTTTGCGGTAAATAATTTTTACATGGAGACCCCGAAAACGTACGAGCCGCAAAAGGCAGAAGAGAAATGGTATTCTTACTGGATGGAAAAAGGATATTTTCATTCAGAACCGGATGAAAGAGAGCCGTATACAATCGTCATTCCTCCGCCAAACGTCACGGGAGTTTTACACATGGGACACATGTTGAACAATACAATTCAAGATGTATTGGTTCGTCGTGCTCGAATGCATGGAAAAAATGCGTGTTGGGTACCTGGAACAGATCATGCGTCCATTGCGACTGAAGCGAAGGTTGTTCATAAATTACGCGAGCAGGGAATTAAGAAATCGGATCTTACGAGAGATGAATTCTTAGCACACGCTTTCGAGTGGAAAGACAAACACGGTGGAATTATTTTAAGTCAACTTAAGAAATTAGGTGCTTCTTGTGATTGGGAACGAACAAGTTTCACAATGGATCCTGAATATTCAGAATCGGTGAAAGACGTTTTTATTGACTTGTACCAAAAAGGGAAAATCTACCGCGGTGTTCGAATGGTGAACTGGGATCCAGAAGCACTCACCGCATTGTCTGATGAAGAAGTATTGCACAAAGAAGTGAATTCTAAACTGTTCCACGTTCGTTACAAGATCGATGGTACGGATGACCAGTGGTTAACGATTGCGACTACGCGTCCTGAAACTATTTTGGGTGATTCAGCTATTTGTGTGAATCCAAACGATGCGCGCTATGCGAATTTAAAAGGCAAGCACGCGATTGTTCCAATTGTAGGACGGAAAATCCCGATTATTTTTGACGATTACGTTGATATGGAATTTGGAACTGGATGTTTAAAAGTGACTCCAGCGCACGATACGAATGATTATGATTTAGGGAAGAAATTCGACTTGGAAACAATCGATATTTTGAATGATAACGGATCAATGAACGAGAATGCGCTTCATTATGAAGGTCAAGATCGTTTTGAAGCGAGAACAAATATTGAGAAAGAACTTCACGATAAAGGATATTTAATCAAAACAGAAGACCACATCAATAAGGTGGGGTATTCTGAGCGAACAAATGCGGTTATTGAACCAAGATTGTCATTGCAGTGGTTTGTTGATATGAAAGACCTCTCTGCGAAAGCAAAGGACGATGTTATGAATGGAGACGTTCAATTTCATCCTGAGAAGTTTAAGAATACTTACCGTCACTGGATGGAAAATATTAAAGATTGGTGTATTTCACGTCAATTGTGGTGGGGACATCAGATTCCAGCTTGGTATTACGGTGAAGGAAATGAAAACTACGTTGTTGCCAAAACAATTGAGGAGGCCATTCCATTAGCGACTGAAAAATCGGGGAAGACGATCACGGCTGAAGATCTTAGACAAGACGAAGACGTTTTGGATACATGGTTCTCAAGTTGGTTGTGGCCTATTTCTGTTTTCAATGGATTGACTGATCCTAAAAATGAAGAAATCAACTATTACTATCCAACGAATGACATTGTAACGGCACCGGAGATTATGTTCTTCTGGATTGCACGAATGATTATTGCTGGAAATGAATATATGGATGGTGTTCCGCCGTTTAAGAACGTTTATTATACTGGAATTGTAAGAGATAAGCTGGGACGTAAAATGTCTAAGTCTCTTGGGAATTCTCCAGATCCAATTGATTTAATCAATAAATACGGAGCAGATGGTGTTCGATTGGGAATGCTTGTTTCTTCTCCAGCGGGGAATGATTTACCATTCGATAGCTCGCAATGTGTTCAAGGAAGAAACTTTACGAACAAGGTTTGGAACGCGAACAACTTGATTAACTCTTGGTCAATTCAAGAGGATCTTCCTCAACCAGCAGCTGCTGTTAAAGCAATTGAGTGGTTTGAGGCTAAGTTTAATCAAGAATTGAAAACAATCAATGTATTGTTTGATCGGTTTAAGATTTCTGAAGCGCTAATGGCTACGTATAAACTGGTTTGGGATGATTTCTGTGGATGGTACTTAGAAATGGTTAAACCGGGGTATCAGCATCCTATCGATGCTAAAACACTGGATAAAACAAAGACTTTTTACGAAGATATCTTACGATTGATTCAACCATTTACGCCGTTTATCGCAGAAGAAATGTGGCATTCATTAAGAGAACGTGAAGATGGAGATGATGCAGTTGTTGCTAAATGGCCTGAGGTTAAGGAACTTGATGAAGCCGTTTTAAGTCAGTTTAATTTGGCAACGGAAGTAATTACGCACATCCGTAACATCAGAAAGAAAAACAACATTGCGAATAAGGTGAAAATTGACTTATTCATTAAAAAGAACAAGGAAATTAATAAAGCGTTTGACTCAGTTATTGTTAAAATGGGCAACTTGACTCAATTGGAATACATTGATGATAAGATTGATAACTCGAATTCATTCATTGTTGATGGGAACGAATACTTCATTCCGTTTGGTGATACAATCGACGTTGAGGCGGAGAAAGAAAAGTTGTCTGAAGAGCTTGGGTATACTAAGGGGTTCTTGAAAAGTGTTCAGAAAAAATTACAAAATGAGAAGTTTGTTTCAAGTGCTCCTGAGCAAGTTGTGCAAATTGAACGCAAAAAAGAAGAGGATGCCTTAAGTAAAATTACTATTTTGGAAGAGAAAATTGCGGCTTTAAACTAGGCCAAGCATAATTTAACACTACTACTATGAGCGAAAACAATGACATTTTAGACGATGTTGCAACAGAATCGACAAAATTATCGGGAAATACGGATTATAACTTTCCATTAGAATTCACGTTCAAAATTGGAACAATGGCGAACGATTTCATCGCCAGAGATTCAACGGGAAAAACGTTGGCGTATGTGCGTCAGAAGATGTTTAAACTGAAAGAAGCCGTTTCTGTCTATACAGATGATTCAAAATCGGAAGTCTTGTACATGATTAAGGCAGATCGATGGTTGGATTACAATGCGAATTATTCGTTCACAAAAGGAACAACTGACGAGAACTTAGGTCGAGTTGGACGTAAGGGTAGAAAGTCATTCTGGAGAGCAACTTATGAGATCTTCGATAAGGAAGGTGAGCAAGAGTTCGTGATTACTGAAGAGAATCCTTGGGCGAAAGTTTGGGATGCTAACTTAGGAATTATCGGAAGGTATTTTTTCAACCCAAGATATATCATTAAGTCAATAGATGGAACGGAGATTATGCGTCTTTCTAAGCAAAAATCTGCTTTTGGTCGTCGTTTTAAATTGGAAAAACTTTCTGATACATCAGCCGATGAAAGTGAACGTTTATTGTTAGGATTGATGATGATGAACTTGCTTGAAAGAAGAAGAGGATAGAATATTGAATTAGGAATGATGAATTCCTGAATTATAAATTAATGACGCTTTCTTGGTAAATCTGAGGGAGCGTTTTTTTGTATGTGGAAAAATTACTTTAATAAATTTGGGAAATCTAATTAATTGAACATGATTACAAGTATTGTGAACATAAGTGCAATTTAATTGGTTAATAATTACAGATCTTTATACATAACTCAGCTCTATGTATATTGAATCGGAAAGATCATCAGAAAAGAATAAGTCATCTAATCCTCCAAGAGGAGGGGCTTCCTTAAAGAAAAAGGCAGATAATTCGACTTTTCAGAATAACACAATGTTAGATTCAGAAAGTAAACCAAATGTTAAGTCAAATTTGGAGAATGTTTTACAGCCAAAGGCTTTGTCTATAGGGAGGGCGAGTGGAGAGGTTGGTAATGGTTCATCTGACAATGAAGTGGTTCAACGAGTTATTTTAGATGTAGGGAAGGCTGCTGGGGCTACCCCCGGGTTGCAATCTCAAGCGGATGTGCTAGCTGCAGGAGTAGCAGGTGATACATTATTGTGGCCTACCGCGGTAGGGAATTTTAATGGAGATTATGCTGGAAGTGTCGCGTTAGCTATGACCTGGGGTTTAGGTGGTGGTGAAGGTACTTCAGGATGGTATGGTCGATCCTATCAGGCAGCTGACTTTAATGCGATTGCAACTGCCGCAGGAATTGCTTCAAATAATTTGGCGGGGATTGATGGATCACTCAATAATAATAAAAACAAAACATTAATTGCTATTCGTGCTTTTCGAGGTCCGAATAATGGAAATATGGCAGGGCAAACAGAGAATGATTTAGGTACTGTTTATGCCTCTGTTAACGGTCAAGGAGCAGCTCTTAATGCTGCTGGTTTAATAAATGATCCGCTTGCCGCGATCACTAGTGTTATTGCAGATCCTGCGGAAGCTCATCCAAATACATTACCAACAGCAAAGGTTACTTTTGGCGATGCTGGGACAGTTTATTTTAAAGGTCGAAGTCAGGCAGTTGAAGATGCGCTTGTTGGTACAGGACCAAGTGCAGCTCTGGCAATGTCTAGCCTTGCTGGAGCTAATCCTAATGCTGACTCCGGTGTTGGAATGCACGGTTTTGTTGATCCCGGTGCTGCTGCTCCAAGTCAGATAGCTGGAGATGTTGGTGTAGAGGTTGCTCCAGTTTTAACACCAGTTACGGCTGGTGAAACGGCTAAAAGTTACCTGCCCGGATTTTTGGGAGGAGCATTTGTGCCACCAAGACCGGAGGCAACCGCTGCCTGGAAATCCTCCATGAAAGGAGCTCTTCTAGCATCACTTTCGGCAACAACAGATCTTCACCCATCAAATATTAAGGCAGGGCGTTCAGGTAAGAAACATCTGATCGATGGGGAGTTTCTTCTTGATGTTACGCAATGGCAAGCCTATCAGAACATGCTTGGAGCAGGTGCAATTGCCAATTTTGATATAGGTAGTTTCGTGCCACCTTGGTTAACAGCCCATATGGCAACCTTAGGTGCGGGAACAAAGAATCTAATGGCCGATCAAGTGGTTGCTGCTTTCATGGAATTAGGAGCTGATAAAACACATGTCTGGGCTGAAATCATTGCTCCGCTAAGAGCATTAATTCAGACACCTGAACTGTTACGAGTTATTCCTCTTGGGACTAATGTGTTTCTTAATTATGTTACTAATTATAATAATGCGGTGAGTGCTCCCGACAGAACAGTTGTAATCAACTATATGTGGGGGGATATTGTCAATGATATGAATGGAATAGTTACCGTAGCGAATGTTCCAGCGGCTATCGCTGAACTCCGAGTTAACTTAGAAAATGGAATGGTGCCATTATTCCATATACGCGCGAATGACGGAGAATTTTTACTAAACAAGCAGACAAATATTGGAAATGCAAATGTTCATCATAGTGTTGATGATCTATTGGTATTAGCTGGAGCAGCAGTTTCTAGGCGCTATGTAGATATGGCCGCAATGGTTCGTACAGCAGTCATCGCCTAATTTAGGGACTCACTTTATTTAGAAATATTCTGATCGAAGCTGGACCAATTCTACTTTTCTGTCAAGATTTGGAGTTGGTTCTATTGCTTTATAATGTATAAGGAATAACCTTACTCGTATAAAATCTCCTGAATCGTACTCTTCGAAACAAAATGATAATTCTTTTGAGCCTCTGCAAATACAGTCTTACCCCAAGCTAAATCATCAGGGTCTTCCGAATCTTTACACGCTTGGTAAATCGACTCGATGTACCAACGCCTTCCAATTTTATTTAGGTAGGCCGCAGCTTCCGGTCGAAGTTTCTTGTTTCCACTTTTAATTGCAAGATAGAACCAATCCGATTTTAATGCTGGATTACCTTCCGTAGAGAATTTAAATTGAGCATCAATCTTATTCATCATTTCATTGGGAATGGATTCGTCGAGTCCACGAATAAACGTTTGCCATTCTTGACTTGTAAAATCTCCTCTTTTAGAGTTTGCGAAAGAGCCCGTAAAAATATTTCCTCCTTCATTTACTCTATTTGACAGGGTTTTCATTTTGTCCAAACGGTCTGAAGTCAATGTGACACAGTTTTCAGGAAGTCCAGTTTCATAAATCCATTCATTCGTATTGAATGCAACCGAGTTTGGTTCCAAGAGTTCTTTGTTTAAATAGGATACGAAGTCTTCCGTTGTAATCGTTTTGAAAGCGTACGCATTAAAATACCCTTTTAGGAAAGCATCAAATTTCTCTCTTCCAACTGCCGCTTCCAACGTTCTTAGAAAAAATGCCCCCTTTATATAAGCGATATCTGTCATTCCATCATCTGGAGCACGTTCATCCAATTCAAGCTTTAATTGAGAATCTTCAGGATGATCACTGTCCTTCATTCGTGCTAATTCTGCCTCTAAATCTTGGAATTCAATCAATGCAAGAATGTCTGCAGATTCTTTTCCGTAGAGCTTTTCCATGATTCGATTCTCAAAATAAACGGTAAAACCTTCATTGAGCCAGAAGTCATTCCAAGTTGCATTCGTTACTAAATTCCCAGACCAAGAGTGCGCCAATTCATGCGCAACAACAGAAGTCATGCTTCTATCTCCAGCAATTATTGTAGGATTCGCGAAAGTCAATCTAGGATTTTCCATTCCGCCAAAAGGGAAAGAGTAGGGAAGGATGACCAAGTCGTATTGATCCCATCTGTATTCACCGTAAATACTTTCAGCTGCGGCAATCATTTTAGGAAGGTCTGCAAATTCGTAAACACAAGCGTCAACCAACTCAGGTTCACTATAAACACCGCAGTTTTCACCAAGCGAGGTGTATTCCATATCTCCAACAGCAAGAGCGATTAGATATGCTGGAATTCGTTGTTTCATTTCGAAATGGTACTTGCCGTCTTCACTTTTCTTTTTAGGATTGGAAGCACTCATTATAGCCAAGAGTCCCGCTGGAACTTTTACATCTGCTGAATAGGAAATTCGATTCATCGGGGTGTCCTGCAATGGAATCCAAGAGCGGGTTAAAATGGCCTGTCCTTGTGTGTACATATAAGGATGCTTCTTTCCAGCAGTCAATGACGGTTGAAGCCAATCCAATGCTTCCGTATTTTCCGTTGTCTGGTAATAGATATTAATGTACTTCGTGTTTTCGGCTATTTTAACCGCCAAAGATTGTCCGAGCAATTCATCATTTTCTCCAATAACATATTCCGTTGCTTTCTCCTTGCCTTTGCCTAATGTCACTTTATTGATAGCGAGTCCTTTAATGTCAAAGACAGCCGTATCACATGTGTGTGGATTCATTTCATGACGTGCGACACCGTAAATAGTGTGGTTTTCAAAGCTTACATCAAGATCAAGGTGCAAATGAACGGTATGGATTTCATTCGTGTTTGAATAGGTATGTGCATCAATTCGGTTGGGTTCAATAGAAGCCGTTGGTTCGGAATCCTTTGATATGGGGGCACATGAGGAGAAAAGTCCACCGACGCACAAAGCTGCAAATAATAACTTTTTCATTGAGTAAGAAAATAAGGTGCGCTAAAGATATAAGTTAAGTATCAATTACCATGAATTCTTTAGTTAAACTCCCAAAATTATGAACGGTAAATCATTAATCAGAACGATTTAGCCATTCGTCGATTATTTGGTGATTTTCGACTTTTTTTTATTACATTCACCCACCAAATTATATTTATGAGTAATCAAGATAGTGCCGCTCCAACTCAAACAATATTAGGACATCCAACTGGTTTGTTCGTTCTGTTTTTCACAGAAATGTGGGAGCGTTTTTCTTACTATGGAATGCGTGGATTGCTTATTCTTTACATTGCGACATCAGCAACATCAACAGATCCAGAAGGTCCTGGTTTAGGGTGGACTTCGGGAGATGCTATTTGGATTTACGGATGGTATACAATGTTGGTATATGTCATGTCCATTCCAGGAGGAATTTTGGCTGATAAGTTTATTGGTCAGAAAAAAGCAGTTATGATAGGAGGATTCCTGTTAGTTGCGGGTCATGGAATATTGGCGATACCTTCTGATACAGCTTTCTTTACAGGTCTTGGTCTGATTATTCTTGGAGTTGGTTGTTTGAAACCAAATATATCTACAATGGTTGGTGGGTTGTATCAACCTGGCGATATACGCAGAGATAAAGGTTTTACGATATTCTACATTGGAATTAATATAGGTGCATTCTTAGCTGGTATAACTGTAGCGGTTGTTGCTAATTATTGGGGATGGCATGCTGGTTTTGGGTTAGCAGGAATTGGAATGGCGTTAGGTCAGGTTGTGTTCATGCTTGGTCAAAAACACCTTAGTCACGTTGGAAATTTTATCGGTAAATCTGAAGACCCTGAAACGATTGCGGCAGCTAAAAAGCCATTGACAAAAATTGAAAAAGACAGAGTAGTCGTTCTTCTATTATCCTTTTTGATAATCATTGTATTCTGGGCTGCGTTTGAACAGGCAGGAGGTTTAATGAACTTGTACACCGATGTTAAAGTAGACAGAATGGGGATTCCTACAGCTGTTTTCCAATCATTGAATGCAGGATACATAATCATTTTTGGTTCATTGATCGCTGGAGCTTGGGTGTTATGGAGAAAAAAGGGAAGAGAAGCATCGTCTTTATTTAAAATGGCTATTGGTACAATAATCATGGGATTGGGATTTGTGTTTATGATGTTTGCGTCTAAGGAAGCATCATCGGAAACTTTTGGAAAGGCAGCATTATATTGGATTTTTCTAGCATACTTATTTCATACAATCGGTGAGCTTTGTACTTCACCTGTTTCGCTTTCTTTTATTACGAAATTGGCGCCTTTAAAATATGCCTCTATAATGATGGGAGTTTATTTTGCGGCAACCGGTTTTGGTAACAAAATAGCGGGTTCGATTGGTGAAGCATCTCAGTTAGAAGCTTACGAAGGTAAGATGGTAGCAAGTATTGAGATGATGAATGGCCTTACCAAGAAAGAAGATTATGAAATTGGAAAGAAACGTAAGAAAGTAAAGGACTACCCAATCAACTGGGATAAGAATGCTGAAATAAAATCTACCGTCTATTTAGAAGATAATAGTATCATCATAGAAAAGTTTGATGGGACTGGAGACGTTGATGAATTGTTCGAAATGGACAATGCAACGACGAAGCGCCTTACGGCAGAGCTTAAAGAGTATAAGGCTTCTAAAAAGAATCCATTACACGCTAAGATATTGTTTGAAAAAGACGCAGAAGCAGCTAAAGACCCTAAAAACCGAGGAGATGGTAAGGATTACGGTGTTTCATTTGTTTTGGAAGAAACTCAAAATAAACAGGAGTATAAAACATTCATGTGGATTACTATATTTACCGTTGCGTTTGGATTATTATTGATCGTTTTCCTCAAGAAATTGAAGAAATTAACCCACGGCGCTGAAGATAACGAAGGAACCAACCACGAAGAAGCTGAAGGTTTCGAGTTGGCAGATACAGAAGGATAATAAAGTAGAAATAAACAGAGTAAATAGATAAATATGGCAGACCAGAATTCAGATATGTTTAAATCAAAAGTTTTAGGACATCCTTCAGGATTATTCGTTCTATTCTTTACAGAAATGTGGGAACGTTTCTCTTATTATGGAATGCGTGCATTATTAGTACTTTTCTTAATTAGTGCGTTTGGATTAGGAGGTTGGGAATGGCCAATTGAACATGCCATGGCATTGTATGGTACCTATACAGCTCTCGTTTATATAACTCCAATTTTAGGAGGGTTTATAGCCGACAAGTATATAGGTTATCGGAAAGCCGTTATAATTGGTGCGTTAATTATGACGCTCGGTCACGTCTCAATGGCGATAGAATCGAGTCATATCTTCCTATACATTGGAATTGGATTATTGATTGTTGGAAATGGTTTCTTTAAGCCGAACATGACATCTATAATATCTCACATGTATAAGGATACTCCGGAAAAGAAAGATGGGGCATACACTATATTCTATATGGGGGTGAACGCTGGAGCTTTCCTTGGTATTTTACTTTGCGGATACATTGGTGAGAAAGTAGGGTGGAGCTATGGTTTTGGATTGGCTGGTATTTTCATGTTATTGGGAATGCTTCAATTTTATTTTAGCCAAGATATCTTTGGTGAAATCGGGAAAACACCTGAGCCTAAAACAGAAGAAAATAAAGCAGCTGAATTGGAATTTGACGGAGACCGTTTGAATCCATTTACTAAGATGGACAAAGTTCTAATTTTCATTAGTGCTTTTATTGGAGTTACTTGGGTAATTAATGATCCATTATCAAAAATTGCAGAAATTAATATTCTTGAGTTTGGTGAAATTGATTATTCCAATGAGTATATTCTTCTTGGCCTTGCTGGGTTCTTCTGGCTAGTTATATCTAGGATAATTCGATATCCCAAGATTACAAGAGATAGAATGATAGCCATCGTTATTTTTGCTGTAATGACTGTTATTTTCTGGATGGGTTTCGAGCAAGCTGGCGGATCAATGACAGTATTTGCTAAAGATTTTACAAATAGAGTTATGTCGGGAGATTATTATTACGTCTTCCTTGTTGTGAACATTTTGATAATGGTGGTTCCTATCGGAATTATTTCATGGGTACTCTTCAAATTATTCAAGCAAACGTTCCAGCGTTTTAGATTGGCAAATATTATTTTAGGATCAAGCTTTTTGATTATTTGGTTTATCGTGTTTTGGATGATTAATCGTGATTTGAACTCTTCGTCATACGTTGCGTCTTACGATGTGATTAAAACACAAGTTCAAGCAGATCAGTATAATAAGCATCCAGATCGATTGGAATCGTTTAAAGAAATGTTAGCGGGTGATGCGTCCTTTAAAATCAGTGAAGGTAAAGGTTCAATAACTGTATCTGCCGATAGTATTGTTTATAAGGGGAAATCATTAATTCACAAGCATTCTGAAAAAGCTAAAAAATCAGAGCGTAAAGCCCAACAAAAGAAGTTTGATGAGAAATACACAAACGCTATTTTAGGGATTGACAACCCTTCAGAAGCAACCTTCTATTACCACGAGAAAGAGGATGTTAAAAAGGCGGCTCTTAACGAAATGTATTTTGAGACTATAGTTACTGAGGAAACTGAGTTTGCTGAAGATGAACTTATCGTTACTGCCTCAACAACATTGATTGAACCTGTTACGTTAGCCTTAAACGACGATCTTGCCATTCTAGATGTTAATAAGAAGGGGAAGTTTATTTATTTGTCGAAGGAAAAAGAAAAGAATGTCAGAGATAAGGCAAAAGAAAATGAGGTGGCAACGGCTATTGTGAAAGCTAAAGTTATTGAGCTTAAACAAAATGAAGTTGAAATTCCAGCAACGTGGTTCTTGATTTTGAACTCACTTTTCATTATTGCATTCGCCCCATTGTTTTCTAAATGGTGGGAAAGTAAATACAACCCTAGTGCTGCATCTAAATATGGCCTCGGATTGATTTTACTTGGAATTGGATTTGGTGCATTAGCATTCGGATCTATGAGTATCGAACCAGGTGCGAAATCTGCCTCGGTAAGTATTATATGGCTTGTATTGGCTTATTTATTCCATACCCTTGGGGAGCTTTGTCTATCACCAGTGGCGCTTTCTTATGTGAGTAAATTGGTTCCAGGGCGTATGATCGCTATGATGTTTGGAATTTGGTACATTGCAGTTGCAATTGGAAATAAATTGGCGGGGATCCTCGGTGGAAAAATTGAAAAGATTACCGAAAATTATGATATGACCACTTTCTTCTTAATATTTACGCTTATTCCTATCGGACTCGGCTTGCTTGGTATTGCCCTGACCAAATTGGTAAACAAACTAATGCACGGAGTTAAGTAACTTCAATTCATTTTATTAAAAAAACAGTCCTCCTTGGAGGGCTGTTTTTGTTTAAGTTTATTTTTTTATGAAAAATCTATTATCACTCATAATTATTTCGATATCATTTATCTCAACAGCTCAAAAATTTGAAATTGTTGATAAAGAGAAAATGATGAATCTTGAGCCTGGCACATTTGAATATGTGATCATGGGTAGAGAAGAAAAAAGAGTAATTGAAGAAAAAAGTAATTTTCTTATCGATTTCGTTCGACTAGATATGACTGATAATGTTGACTCCGTAATTGTCACATTGGGAAAGAAGACACTCAAGATGAAAGCGCTGTCACCATTTATGATTAATGGTATGGATGCGTCAAAAACGCTTAAAGTGGAAATGTATAAAGATGGAAGTATTGTAGATTTTCATTTAAGTGCAGGGAGTAGTTTGACATTGAAGATTCAACGCAATGAACGGCCTTCATTCGTAAGTGATAAAGTTGTATTCGGAATTTTGATTCTAGTGCTTGCCTTGATCTTTTATACTTCTCAGAAACAAACGAAATTTTGGAAGACGTTCTACATGATCGTTCCAGCACTTTTATTGTGCTATTTGATTCCAGCTATATTGGATTATTTTGGATTGATCTCTAAAGAGTATTCGGCCTTGTATCCAATGGCAAGAGATTACTTATTACCAGCAGCGTTGATTTTAATGACGCTTGGGATTGACTTTAAGGGAATCATTAACCTTGGGCCCAAAGCATTAATCATGTTCGGAACTGCTACTGTTGGAATCATCATCGGTGGACCGATAGCAATTGTTGTTTACACCTATATTGATCCAAGTGTAGTGGCTAGTATTACTCCTAATTTCCCTGGAGATCCGGCAGTTTACGATTCCGCTTGGAGAGGTTTCTCTACGCTAGCAGGAAGTTGGATTGGAGGAGGTGCAAATCAGGCAGCAATGCTTGAAACTTATGAATACAATCCTGACTTGTATGGTAAAATGGTGACTGTTGATATTGTTGTTGCCAATTTATGGATGGCCTTCTTACTTTGGGCCGCAACACGTGCCGATAAATTTGACCGCTGGTTAAAAGCAGATAGCTCTTCAATTGATCGTTTAAAAAATAGAGTAGAAGAGTATCAGACTTCAATCGCTAAAAACCCTTCTTTGACAGACTATTTCGTGATTTTGGGAATCGCATTTGGAGTTGTAGCAATTGGCCATTACTTCGGAAAAGAAATAGCAGAATTATTCGATCCTACCTCACCATTTGCCAGTTCGTTTTTCTGGCTGGTGGTAATTGCTACTACAGGCGGGTTGATATTGTCAGCCACAAAACTTCGTAAATATGAAGGGGCCGGAGCTTCAAAGATTGGGAGTATTTTTATTTATATTCTTGTTGCAACAATTGGGATGAAAATGGAATTGGCAGAAGCAGTTAAAGAACCACAATTAATTCTCGTAGGTATTATATGGATGGTCGTGCATGTTGGCTTATTGTTCCTTGTTGCAAAACTCATTAAAGCACCTTTCTTTTTCGTAGCAGTCGGATCCAAGGCAAATGTAGGAGGAGCAGCCTCAGCTCCAATTATTGCAGCTGCGTTTCACCCTTCATTAGCAAGTGTTGGTGCTTTGTTAGCCGTGTTAGGATATGCATTAGGAACATATGGCGCGATCCTTTGTGCAGAAATGATGCGTGCAGTTGCTCCAAGTATTGGCCATTGATTTACACTTTTCGGCAAATCTCCTTGAATACTAGCCGGATTTAGGTATTATTCGTTGGAATCAATACATTCAGAACGCTGAGTGAATTCGAGAGTTTGCAAGGCCGGGGTAATCATCGATAAGTTAGAGCCTAATTTATCTAGGTGTTAATTGCATATTGGAAAATAAAACTTTTTTCCTCTAGTTACTTTGATAATTCCACACCTTGCAGACTAACCAAGTGCGAGTAGATCCCTTTTTGAGCAATTAAATCGTCGTGAATTCCTTGTTCTTTAATCTCTCCATTTTCTAATACAAGGATTTTATCTGCCTTTTTAATTGTAGACAATCGATGTGCAATGACAAATGATGTGCGGCCCTTCATAAGCGTATCTAATGCCTCCTGAACCAAGCGTTCTGATTCAGAATCCAAAGCAGACGTTGCCTCATCCAATATAAGTATCGCAGGATCCTTTAAAATAGCTCTGGCGATGGCTACACGTTGCTTTTGTCCTCCAGACAGCTGAATGCCTCGATCCCCAACTTCCGTCTCTAGTTTATCAGGAAATGAATCAATGAATTCCCACGCATTGGCTTTCTTCGCTGCTTCAATTAATTCTTCTTCGGTTGCATCCAATCTTCCGAATAAGATGTTGTCGCGAATTGATCCCGCAAAAAGTATAACCTCTTGAGGTACATACGCCATGTGTGAACGCAAATGCTCTACGTCAATCTCTTTGTTGTCCACTCCGTCAAATTGAATTGATCCTCCAGTTAAAGGATAGAAATTCAGTAGAAGCGAGGCAATCGTCGATTTTCCAGCACCGGATGCCCCAACAAATGCAATTGTTTGATTGCTCTTTGATTCGAAATTGATGTTTTTAAGAACTTCAATGTCTTCCCGTTGAGGATAATGGAATGATACACCACTAAATGAAACGTTTCCTTTGATCTCAGGCTTAAGTGTACCTGTCATCAACTCTTTTTCATTTTCTTGATCGATAATCTCCATTAAGTTTTCAGTGGCACCAATGGCTTGCTGGATACTTGAGTACAATTCTGGAATTGAAGCAAAAGAAGCTCCAATCATTATGGTAAACATTATGAATGTATTGAAATCATCCGAAGTTAGTTCAGCGTTTGGACCTTGGGTCATTAAAACGCCTTGCCATACGATGAAAACAACCGCTCCCATTAGAAATAGGATGATGAACGAAGCAAAAGCGCCTCTCCAAAGTCCAGCTTTGACATTCAGGTTCTTAATATTCGTTGCGAGTTTTGTATACTTTCCTAGCATGAAAAACTCATTTGTAAATGACTTAACGTTTGAAATCCCCATTAACGATTCTTCCAAAACTGCATTAGAGTTTGCAGATTCCGTTTGTGCTTCTTTCGAAAGTCGTTTTACAAAACGACCAAAGAAAACTGCTGATATGGCGATTATAGGCAGCGTTGCTAACATAATTAAAGCAAGCCGCCATGATATATAGGCTAAGAAAGCTACTCCACCTAAAATAATTACAAATTGTCTGAAAAATTCTGCAATAGTTGTTCTTAATGTATCCTGAACTTTCGTTATATCTGATGAAATTCGACTTGTTAATTCCCCAACTTTGTTTTTGTTAAAGAAATCCATTGGCATATGGACCAGTCTTTTGAAGGCATCTGTTCGAACATCTCTTAATGTATTCTCTGTTACATTCGTGAAAAGAATAATTCGAAAGAACCCTGCTACAGCCTGAATTCCAAAAACAATAAAGAGTGCAAGAGCAATTGAGTTTACGCTGTCAATTGAAACGTTTTCCAGTGCTTTTGTAAGAGAACTAGGATCTTCAGATTCACCTCCAAGTAGCTGTCCCATGAGTAATGGGAAGGCCAGGCCTATAACACTAGAGACGACTAAGAAAAACCATCCAATCGCAAATGTTCCTCTGTAAGGACGCATGTAAGAAAATATTTTCTTCGCCTTTTTAATACTGTCCTTTGAAAGTTTAACTCTTTTCTCTTTTTCTTTTTTTGGTCTGAGCATGGATTTTTATACGGTTTTCAAGTCGAACAAAAATAGCCACAAAAACAGTAATCTACTTAATTTTTGATATTTTTATCCAAAGGTTTTGCCAGATAGAAAAAATGCGTATCTTTGCAGTCCGAAATTAGACAATAGAGTAAACGACATATCATGCCAAAAAGAACATTTCAACCATCAGTAAGAAAGAGAAGAAACAAACACGGATTCCGTAGTCGTATGGCGACTAAGAATGGAAGAAGAGTTTTAG
The DNA here is from genome assembly GCA_047630755.1 of Crocinitomicaceae bacterium. GTDB lineage: Bacteria > Bacteroidota > Bacteroidia > Flavobacteriales_D > Crocinitomicaceae > UBA4466. The sequence continues at coordinate 53,523 of JBLHYG010000020.1, forward strand.
CTGCAAGACGTAAGAAGGGTAGAAAGAAAATTTCTGTTTCTGACGAAGGAATGCACAAGCGTTAATCTTATTCTTTAAAGAGATTGAAGCCGATACACGATGTGTATCGGCTTTTTTTGTTTTTTTGAACCCAAACGAAAAACAATTGCTTGATTTTGATTTATGAAACTGAATGCACTCCCATCGAGTGTTAATAACATTTATGTGAATTGAATTACTAGACCGCTGAAAAGGATCAGAAGGTAGGCGAACAATGGATCAAGACCAATTGTTGGGGGTTAGGCATAAATTTGTGTTAATCTGAAAAGAAAAAAATCAACATTTCTTACTCCTCTAAATTGAGATCTGAATGCTTTGATTTTAGCATTAAAAGATTCAGCAG
>JBLHYG010000021.1:0-42562 GCA_047630755.1 Crocinitomicaceae bacterium
TATTTAAACCGTCCTGAGTTAACGGCTGAAAAGTTCATTAACAATCCATTTGCAACAACAGATGACAAAGCGAAAGGGTATGATAAACTCTACAAAACAGGCGATTTAGTTCGCTGGCTGGCTGACGGAACTCTTGAGTATTTATCAAGAATGGATAGCCAAATAAAACTAAGAGGGTATCGAATCGAACTTGGTGAAATAGAAACAGCTCTCAACGAACTGGTATCAGTAAAACAGGCTGTGGTAGTCGATTTGGAGAAAGAAGGCAGTAAATACTTAGCCGCTTATGTTGTTCCAGTTGAAGGAGAAGATTTCTCAGCCGATGAGTTGCGCGCTAAATTGGTGACAAGGTTGCCAGATTATATGGTGCCAAATTCATTTACAGAATTAGATACAATTCCATTAACAATTAACGGAAAACTAGACCGTAAAGCACTTCCATATCCAGAATTTAAGAATGCAGAAGAGTATACGGCTCCTCGTAATGAAATAGAAGAGAAGTTATGCGCAATTTGGCAAGAGATTCTCGGACGGGAAAAAGTAGGAGTGCATGATAACTTCTTCCACATAGGAGGAGATTCAATTGTTGCGATACGAGTAATTTCAAAAGGGAAAGAAAGAAATCTTCAATTTTCGGTACTTGATATCTTTACAAATCCAACGGTAGAAGCACTTTCTACAAAGGTTAAAACAGGAGTAGAAGCGGAAGAAGAATATGTATCACTTTCACTTTTATCTCAAGATCTTGTTGACCATTTAAATGAATTGTATTCAGGGAATGTAGTAGATGCTTATCCAGCAACTCACCTACAAATGGGGATGCTTTTGGAGTCAACAAGAGATATAGGCGTTTATCATGACGTTTTATCTTATGAAATAAAAGGCAGTTTTGATCTGGGAATAATTGAAACGCTTTTACAGAAACTGGTAAATAAGCACGAAGTACTTAGAACAAGTTTTATTGAAAACGACAAACACGGCTATTTAGGATTGGTTAGGAAAGAGTTTACACCACTGATAACTGTTTTCAATGAGCCTACCGATTACGATGAACTTGTAATTCAAGAACTCAAGAAAGCATTTGATTTTGAACAACCTCTTTATCGATTTTTAATTAGTGAAATCGAAGACAATAGATTCCTGCTCACTTTGTCTTTTCATCATGCTATCATTGATGGATGGAGCGTTGCAAGCTTGGTTAAAGAATTTACTGATAGTTATTTAAAAGGGATTGAAATTAATGCAAGTCAAGTTGGAGTACCAAAATATGGTGAGTTTGTGAAACGAGAACGTAAAGCAATTAACGATCAAAAACACCTTGACTTTTGGTCTGAATATTTAAGTGCTTATGATGCATCAGATTATTCTTTTGTTCAATCTTCAGTTTCAAATGAGGTCACTCAATACCATGAAAAAGCACAAGTTTCTGAATCAGATTCTGAAATAATTCTTGACATAGCAAAAGAATACGGTATTTCAGTTGATACCATCTTTTTGGCGGTGTACCATCAAGTTTTATGCTTGTTTGAAGATACCAAGGATTATACGATTGGTTTGGTGACAAACAACCGATTAGAAATGGAAGGCGGGGATAAGCTACTTGGTTTATTTTTAAACACAATTCCATTCCGACCGGCTATATCAGAAGAGAATACGTTTGCTGGATTGATTAAACATATTACCCAGGAAAAAGCCAGAGTGATAGAGCACAAAGCTTTGCCCTACGGTTACATCAAATCAAATTTTGACTCAAACGGCTATCAATGTGCCTTTAATTATATTCATTTTCATATAAATGAAAATGCTGATTCTGAGCAAAACAACGATCCGGTTTTGGAATATGAAAAAATTAATATTCCAATGCTGTTTACGGTTGCTCGAGAAAATGAGCGTTTTGAATTATCCGCTGCTGCCCATAAAGGGAGTATAGGAAACTTCATGTTTCAACAATTTTGGGAGTACTATCAATTGACTATTAAGGAACTCTGTTTAAGCAGAAAGAACTTAATAAATACAGTATTACCGACTTTAACTAAAAAGGATAATGCTTTATTAAAAGATTGGAATGATGTAGAACCAGCATCTCCAATTGATCAAACATTACATGGCTTATTTGAAAAACAAGTAGCTAAAACTCCAGAGAATGTTGCGCTTGTTTTTAACGATGTAAAGCTGACGTATAGAGAACTAAACTCTAGAGTGAACCAAATGGCGTCGCACTTGAGAGTAAATTATGTTCGGCAAAACAACTCTTCCCTAGAAGCGAACTCCTTGATTGGGCTTTATTTTGATCGCGGTTTAGAAATGGTAATTGGAATTTTAGCGGTGTTAAAAGCTGGAGCCGCTTATGTACCGATTTCTCCTTACCATCCTTTTGAGCGCACAGATTATATTTTGAATGATGCGAAAATATCCATCGTTCTTACCGAGTCGAAGTACCAGGAGGAGTTGCAAGAAGGCATTCAGAATGGAACGTCAAATCCAGCAATTTTAATTGTAGATAATACGGAATTAGCTGAAAGTGACTCTGTCGAAAACCCTGAATTGGATTCATTTCCTCAGGATCTCGCTTATGTGATTTATACATCAGGAACAACCGGTAAGCCAAAAGGTGTTGAGATTTCGCATAAGGCGAGTCTGACTAGGAATTGGCACATGACGGAAATAGGACATACCGTGAACAATACGTACCTGTTTAAGACCAACTATATTTTTGATGTTTCAGTATCCGACTTGTTCAGTCACTTATTTGTTGGAGCGAAGATCATTATAACCGCTTCGCTTTTTGATGTTGAAGAAATAATCGCGTTGCAAGAGAAGCATGTCGTAAATGCATGTCATTTTGTTCCTTCTCAGTTCCCTACAATTGTAAACTCAAGTAAGCTTCACCTGAATTTAGATCAACTCTATTTTAGCGGAGAAAACTTGACAAAGGAGCATCTTGATGAAATTGATCTCGCTAAAACAAATGTTGTTAATTATTATGGTCCAACAGAGACTGGTGAAACAACAAGTTTTAATGTGAAATCTGCTGATGAAGAAGGAGTCATTGGAAAACCTTTTAATGGAACTAAAGCGTACGTTTTAACTAAAAAAGGTGGAGTGTCACCTGTTGGATGCTCTGGAGAGTTACATGTTTCGGGTGTTGGCTTGGCAAATGGCTATTTGAACTTGCCCACATTAACAAAAGAAAAGTTTATTGATAACCCATTCGCAGATGATCAAGATAAAAAGCTTGGATACAATCGCTTGTACAAAACGGGAGACCTAGTACGTTGGAAGCAGGACGGTAATCTGGAGTATTTAGGTCGTATTGATAATCAAATTAAACTCAGAGGTTATCGAATCGAATTGGGTGAAATAGAAAGTGCTTTGACCGAATTTAAGGAGGTGAGACAAGCCGTGGTAATTGATCTCCCAAAAGGCAAAGAAAAATACTTGGCCGCATATATTGTATGTGAAGAAAACCAAACGCTAGATCTTGAAGTTCTTAGAGAACGCTTAGAAACGAAGTTGCCGGATTACATGGTGCCTAGTTCGTTTAATATTCTTGATGCTATCCCATTAACGAACAATGGTAAGCTAAACCGAGAAGCGCTACCCAATTCAGAATATATAAATCAAGAAGAATATACGGCTCCAACAACGGACTTGCAAGAAAAGCTATGCGCGATTTGGGAGGAACTATTAGAAATAGATAAAGTAGGAATCAATGACAGTTTTTTCCGATTAGGAGGGAATTCGATGAATGCGATCCGCCTGGCTTCCATGAGTCGAAAGAAATTGAAATTAGATATCTCTATGCCGCTTTTATTTCAACATAAAACCATAGCAAACTTGTCAAAGAATACTGTACAAGTCGAAGAAGTTTTCATCCCGACTGGATTGGGCAATATCAAGAAAACTAGTTCTCAAAAAAATAAAATGAAACTGTAGTTTATGTTAGAATTTATAAAGGAACTCGTATCCCTAAATATTTCAGTTTGGGTAGATGGCAATGATTTAGAAATCTCTTTTGGAGATGAAATGCCAAGTGACGATCTTATCAATGAGATTCGAACTAAGAAACCTGAATTGATTCAGTTTTTAAGAGACGAACAAGTCTTTTCAGCTGAAGATTTTAATGAAATAGAAGGCCTTGATCAAGTGCCATTGTCCTTCGGGCAGGAGCAATTACTTTTTATTGAAGAGTTTGAACAAGGTTCTTCAGCCTACCATATTCCATACTTTGTTGAATTACAAGAGGGCGTAAATCTGGAAAAACTAGATCGTGCTTTGGAGTTACTTGTCAACCGACATTCAATTCTAAAAACGGTATACAGAACTGATGATCGTGGGGGGAATTATCAACTTGTTTTAGACGAAGAACTTGTTGTAAATAAGCACGAGCTTAATAATAAATCAGCCATTATATCTCACGCTCAAGAAATTATTAAACTGCCTTTCGATTTAAGGAACGAACCGAGTATTCGAGTACATCAATTCAAAAGTGAGCAGGCAAGCTTTATGCTAATTGTTTGGCATCACATTGCGTTTGACGGTTGGTCAACAAATATTTTCCTCCAAGAACTTGCGGCAATCTACACGGCGCTCGTAAACGAAAACGAAGTAACGTTACCCAATTTAGAGATCACCTATGCTGATTATGCTGTCTGGCAACGTGACTTCTTAAAAGGAGAGAAACTCGATTCTTTGATGGAGTTTTGGACGACGAATTTGGCGGATTATGATACCTTGAATTTACCAACAGATTATAAGCGTCCTGCTCAATTTGATTACGAAGGAAAGGATCATTCATTTACATTAGATACAGAACTTTCCCAGTCGCTTCGAGAATTAGCGAAGTCTCAGGAAACAACATTGTATACTGTGCTTTTAAGTGGGTACTATACGCTACTTTCTGTTCTTTCAGGTCAATCAGATGTGCTGATAGGAACTGCTTCGGAAAACAGATCTTTGGACCAATTGGAAGGTCTCGTTGGATTCTTTGTTAATTCATTGCCACTCCGAGCAACAATAGATCCAGCAGCTTCAATCTCCGAAGTTATAAGTCAAGTGCATACTGTTTTAACACAAGCCAAAGCCCACCAAGACCTTCCCTTTGAAAAAATAGTAGATAGGCTTAACATTGAACGTGATCCTTCTCGCCATCCTGTTTTTCAAATCATTTTTAGTTTTGAAGACTTTGGAGTTGAACAGAATTTAGACTTGCCTTTTGAAACGGTGGACTCGCTAGAAGATCAAGTGCTTTATAATCAAGCCAAATATGATTTAAGTCTTTCGCTGAGAGATGATCAATCAAACATTCAAGGAGAGTTTAACTATGCGCTTAGTTTATTTGACGAAGCGACAATTGAACGGTTTTTCAACTTGTATGAGAACATCTTAAAAGCATTTATTGGAAACAAACAGCAGTCGATTAGTACGATTAATGTCCTTTCAGATTCTGAGCGAAACACCATTGTTAATGAGTGGAATCAAACAAAAGCATTCTATCCTTCAGAAAATACTTTTTACGATTTATTTGAAGAGCAGGTAGAAAAAACGCCAAACAATCTCGCTGTTGTATTTGAAGAATCTGAATTAACATATTCTCAATTAAATGAGAAAGCAAATCAACTCGCTCGCTTAATTCGATCGAACTACAAAGAAGAATTTAATGAAGAGCTAAAAGCTGGGACTTTTGTTGCGCTGTATTTAGATCGAAATATTGATACCGTCGTTTCTATTTTGGCGGTTCTGAAAGCTGGAGGAGCTTTTCTTCCAATTGCCCCTGAATACCCAGCTTCTCGTGTTTCTTTTATGCTGAAAGACACAAAGGCTCCGATCTTGATTAAGAACAGTGTTCATGAATCGAATTTAACAGAAAGCTTAGACGATTTAGAAAAGCAACCTGTGCTTATTTCTTTAGATGACGCAAACATATTAGATGGTTTTGAAACTTCTAATTTGGACGTTGTAAGTTCTCCTGAAGATACAGCTTATGTTATTTATACATCAGGAACAACAGGACAGCCAAAAGGTGTTTTGGTCGCGCATAAAGCCGTTGTATCATTTGCTTTTGAGAATAGTTACATGCCCGAAAAAGCTAAGAAAGTAGCAAGTTTAGCTCCATATTCCTTTGACGGGTTTGTTTTCGATATATTTTATTCCTTGCTAAATGGCGCTAGCGTTTATCTATTAGATAAGTCACTGACCTTAGATATTGATGGTCTTTGTTCTTATTTAAAAAACAATGAGATTGATTCGTTTTTTACAACAACAGCCTTGTTTAATCAACTGGTTAAAAGCGATCAGCTGCAAAACACAAAAGTGCGCAACTTGCTGTTTGGAGGCGAGAAAGCGGACCTTTCTGTAATTCAATATTGTTTAGAGAAATTAAATTCCATCAATCTCGTACACGTTTATGGGCCTACGGAAACAGTTGTTTTTGCAAGTGCATATCATTTTGAAGGTGTAACTACGGATAATGCACCGATTGGAAAACCATTAAATAATAAGCGTTTTTACGTACTAGATAAAGTTGGGAATATCGTCCCTGTAGGTTGTTCAGGCGAGCTTTATATTGGTGGAGCTGGATTGGCAAAAGGTTATTTAAACCAGCCCGAGCTGACGGAAGAGAAATTTATAAAAGACACTTTTGCATCTCAAGAACAAATTGAACAAGGAGAAGAAAAATTATATCGAACAGGAGATTTGGTTCGTTGGCTTCCAGACGGGAATATTGAGTTCTTAGGACGAATAGATAGCCAAATAAAACTACGAGGTTATCGAATTGAACTCGGAGAAATAGAGTCAGCTATAAATGAATTACCAGAAGTAAAACAAGCTGTAGTCGTTGATTTTGATAAAGATGGAAATAAATATTTAGCCGCTTATGTGGTTCTAAATGAAGGTGAAAACTTCTCCGCAGATGAATTGAGTTCAAAATTAGCCTTGGATTTACCTGAATATATGGTTCCAAGTACCTTCATGGCACTTGAGTTTATTCCGTTAACCATTAATGGAAAACTAGACCGCAAAGCACTTCCGAATCCTGAGTTTAACAGTGAGGAAGATTATGTGGCGCCAACGACAGGGTTAGAACAACAACTTTGTAATGTCTGGGAAGAAGTACTTGGAGTAGAAAAGGTCGGGATTAAAGACAACTTCTTCCAATTGGGCGGGAACTCTATAAAAGCGATTCAATTATCAGCGGTAAGCCGTAAAACGATTAACGTTGATTTGCCACTTGTCTTATTGTTTACGCACAAAACAATTGCGCGAATAGTGAATCATTTAAGTTCAGACGAACTTACTTTTATTCCAAAAGAGGAACTGGATGTTTATCCATTATCCTTTGCTCAAGAACGTTTGCTGTTTATAGAGCGTTTTGAAGAGGGGACTGCAGTTTACCACATCCCATATTTTGTTGAGTTAAACCAAGGGGTTAATCTAAATGCTCTAGAAGCGGCTTTCACAGCAGTTATTGAGCGTCATCCAATTTTAAAAACCGTTTATCGAACGGATGAAAACGGAAATGATCAACAAATCATTCTAGACACTAAAGTTGAAATTGAAAACCAACTAGTTAGCAATAAGGAAGAGGCATTAAAAGCAGCGCAAGAGGAAATTGGCAAACCGTTTGACTTAACAGTTTCACCGAGTATTCGTTTGAATAAATACGAATCTGAAGACACTCACTATTTATTAATCCTTTGGCACCATATCGCGTTTGATGGTTGGTCTACGGATATTTTTCTTAATGAGTTAACCATAGCTTATAATGCGCTTGATGCTGGTGAAGAAGTTGATTTACCAGCTTTAGATGTAAACTATGCAGACTATGCCGTTTGGCAACGCGATTTCTTGAAAGGTGAAAATCTAAACGAGTTATTGACATATTGGGAAAGAAACCTATCGGGTCATGAAACGCTGAACTTGCCAACGGATTATAGGCGTCCACTTCTTTTTGATTATAAAGGAAAAGATTACTTTTTTGAACTGGACATCGAGCTTTCCAATCAACTTCGAGAACTAGCCAAGTCAGAAGAAACAACGCTTTATACTGTTTTGTTAAGTGGCTTTTACCTCGCTCTTACGATCTTATCTGGTCAATCTGATTTAATAATTGGAACGCCATCTGATAATCGATCACACGCTCAAACGCAAGCCCTCGTTGGATTCTTCGTGAATTCTTTGGCTTTACGATTAGAAATCGATGCTGAGAAAAGTTTAGTGGACTTAATTAATCAAGTGAGTTCTGTTATTCGGCAAGCGAAAATTAACCAAGAGCTTCCTTTTGAAAAGTTAGTTGATCATTTAAACTTGGAAAGAGACGCGTCCCGTCATCCGCTTTTTCAAATCATGTTCAGCTTGCAAAGCTTTGGTGAAATGGACGAGAATGCAACTTCTCCTTTTTCTCCGATTAGCGTCAATGAATATTCAGAACTCTATAGTCCAGCTAAATATGACTTGAGTCTTTTCTTATCAGATCAGCAAGAAGTAATCAAAGGAGAGTTTAATTATGCAAGTAGTTTGTTTGATGAATCCACTATTGAACGCACTTTTAACCTGTTTAAAAATGTACTAAAAGCACTCGTTACAAATAAAGAACAGCCGATAAATGAGGTTAATCTTTTGTCTTCAAAAGAGCGCAATTTATTAGTTAGTGAATGGAATCAAACAAGTGCATTCTATCCAACAGATAAAACGTTTCATGAGTTGTTCGAGGAACAAGTAACTCTTAATCCAAAAGGGATAGCCGTTGTTCATGGCGATACGGAATTATCCTATTTGGAGTTAAACGAAAAAGCGAACCAGTTGGCACGATTGATTCGATTGAACTACAAAAATGCCTTCAATGAAGAATTAAAGGCAGGTACATTTATCGCTTTATATTTGGATCGAGGTGTAGAAACGGTTGTGTCGATATTGGCTGTTTTGAAGTCAGGTGTGGCATACGTGCCAATTTCACCTGAATATCCCGCTTCAAGGATTTCATTTATGCTTGAAGATACACAAGCGCCAATCCTATTAAAAAAGAGCGAAAATGACTCAAATCTAAATGAAAGTTTAGAGTCAATGGAGCAAAAACCGATGTTGATTTCTTTGGACGATTCGAGTCTTCTTGATGAAATAGAAACGACAAACTTATCAGCGGTAAGTAAGCCAAATGACTTGGCATATGTAATATATACTTCTGGAACAACAGGACAACCGAAAGGGGTTTTAGTAGAACATAAAGCCGTGGTATCATTCGCTTATGAAAATACCTATATGCCAGAAAAGGCAGCGAAAGTTGCCAGTTTAGCACCGTATTCATTCGATGGTTTTGTGTTCGATACGTTTTATTCTTTATTGAATGGAGCCAGCGTTTATTTATTGGACAAATCATTGACCTTAGATATTAGCGCACTTTGTTCTTACCTGAAAAACAAAGAGATCGATTCATTCTTTACCACAACTGCATTGTTTAATCAGCTGGTAAAAAGTGATGAATTACAAAACACAAAGGTTCGAAACCTACTGTTTGGTGGTGAGAATGCAGACATTTCAGTAGTTCAATATTGCTTAGACAATTTAGCCTCAATTAACCTTGTACACGTTTACGGCCCAACAGAAACGGTTGTGTTTGCAAGTGCATTCCATTTTGAAGGAAATAAAATCAACAATGCACCTATTGGAAAACCATTAAATAATAAGCGTTTTTACGTTCTAGACAAAGCCGGAAATATTGTTCCTGTTGGAAGTCCTGGTGAGTTATTAATTGGTGGAGCTGGAATTGCTAGAGGGTATTTAAACCAGCCTGAATTAACGGATGAGAAGTTTATAAATGATCCATTCGCTTCTCAAGCACAAATTGAGCAGGGAGAAGGAAGGTTGTACCGTACAGGCGATGTTGTCCGTTGGTTGTCAAATGGAAATATCGAATTTATCGGTAGGATAGATAAGCAAGTTAAGATCCGCGGACATAGAATTGAACTAGGAGAAATCGAGGCTGTTTTAAAAGAATTACCAGAAATAAAAGAGGCCGTTGTTGTCGATCTACGTCTAGAGGACAACCATTTTTTAGCGACTTATTTTGTCACTGAAAAAGGACAAGAAATAACAAAAGATGAGTTAAGGTCAAGGCTATCAAACGTGTTGCCAGATTATATGGTTCCAAGTGCATTTACAGCTTTGGACTCGATTCCGTTAACTCTAAATGGTAAGTTGGATCGCTCAGTATTACCGACTCCAGAATTTTCTAGCACCAAATCGTATATTGCACCAAGTACTGAACTTGAAGCGAAATTATGTGAAGTTTGGGCAAGTGTATTGGGGCAGGAAAAAGTCGGGATTCATGATAACTTCTTCCACATTGGTGGGAATTCAATTAACGCAATAAAAATAACAGCAGGTTGCCGAAAAAGCGCTGATATTGATTTGTCAATTTCAAGGCTGTTTCAATTTAAAACGATTGCGAAAATTACACAAGAGCTAGAGTTTAGTGAAGAGATTGTAATTCCTAAATCGACAGAAGAGAAACCTGTATTGTCTTTTGCACAAGAGCGTTTGTTGTTTATCGAACGCTTTCAGCAAGGTTCAGATGTTTACCATATTCCTTATTTGACTGAGTTAAAGGATGGTGTTGATTCACAATTACTAGAAAAGGCTTTTAATGAAATCGTAAACCGTCATCCAGTATTAAAAACGGTCTATAGAACAGATACAGATGGAAAAGATTACCAGTTTGTTTTAGAAGAAGATGTTCAAATTCAACGTGGTCAAGTAGAAAATAGAGAAGCCTTAGATCTTGAAATATCCGAGGAAATAGCAAGACCATTCAATTTAGAGACTGAACCTAGTATTCGTCTTTATGAATATAAAGTTGAAGACAAAAACTACTTGTTAATTCTATGGCATCATATTGCTTTTGACGGATGGTCAACCGATATTTTCCTCAATGAATTTCATGCTATTTATGACGCTTTAAATAATGAAAAGGCAATATCATTACCTTCGATAGATATTAGCTACATCGATTACGCAGCGTGGCAACGAAGTTATTTACATGGAGAAACGTTAGACAAGTTAACTGCATATTGGAGTGCAAATTTATCTGGATACGAGACGTTTAATTTACCGACAGATTTTGATCGTCCTAGGGAGTTAGATTACATAGGAAAAGATTATGAATTCGACTTAAGTTCGGACTTATCTGAGAAGCTACGTTCATTGGCGAAAGAGGAAGAAGTGACTCTTTATACCGTGTTGTTGAGTGCATATTATATCATGTTATCGACCCTGTCGGGACAATCAGATATTTTAATTGGGACTCCTTCCGATAATAGACCTCATTTACAAACGCAGTCATTAATTGGGTTCTTCATTAACTCATTACCGCTTCGTGCGGAAATTATAAAAGAGAACTCCATTAGCGAATTCATCAATCAGGTAAATAAAGTTGTAATCGATGCAAAAACGAATCAGGAACTTCCATTGGAAAAAATAATGGAAAAACTGAAAGTTGAGCGTGATGCATCTCGTCATCCTTTGTTCCAAGTTCTGTTCAGTTTACAAGACTTCGGATCAGATAACGGCCTTAATCAAAATCTGCCTTTTACTCCAGTTGATTTAAAGGAAAACGCGTACAGCCCTGCTCGATATGACTTGAACCTTATCATGTCGGATAATGAGACTTTGATCAAAGGTGGTTTTAACTACGCCGTGAGCTTATTTGAAGAGAGTACGGTTCAACGGATGCATCAGATTTTCGTTTTTGTTTTGGAGGCGTTTATAGACAATAGTCAACAAGCGATCGTAGGAATCAATAAAGTTTCAGTTCCAGAACGCAAAGTTTTATTAGAAGATTGGAATAAGACCGAAGGGTACTATCCGAATGATAGGACTTTACAAGAAGTCTTTGAAAAGCAAGTACTTCAGAATCCAGATGCAATTGCTTTGGTGTATGGAGTTAGAACATTAACCTATAATGAGCTGAATAATAAAGCAAATCAATTGGCAAGATTGATTCGTTCGAACTATGAAATACAATTTGAAAAAACACTTTCTCCGGGTACATTTATTGCGCTTTATTTAGACCGTAGCGCGGATGTGGTCATTAGCATATTGGCGGTACTAAAAGCAGGAGGGACGTACGTTCCACTTTCTCCAAAATATCCAATCGAAAGAACCAAGTTCATTTTAGATGATACGGGTGCAGAAATGTTGCTTTTACAACAAGAGCAAATGACCGACATTTTTATGTCTGGTTGGCTTTCTGATTTAAACGTAATGCCGAGCCTAATTTTGGTGGATGATGAAGCCGCTCTTTCACAAATGGAAGAGGATAACTTGCCATTAATTAATGAGTCTAAGGATTTGGCATATGTTATCTATACTTCTGGAACAACAGGCCAGCCAAAGGGTGTTCTAGTAGATCACGAAGCAGTTATTTCTTTTGCCTATGATAATGACTACGTAGCCACACCAGCTAAAAAGGTCGCAAGTTTGTCTCCTTATTCCTTTGACGGATTCGTTTTTGATGCTTTTTATTCATTACTGAATGGCGCGAGTGTTTATCTCGTCGACAAATCACTTTCCTTAAATATAGAAGAGCTATGCGGCTATTTAGAGAAGCATAGAATCGATACGTTCTTTACAACGACAGCGCTTTTTAATCTGTTGATTAAGAGCGATCAGCTTAAAAATACAGAGGTTCGGAATATCCTTTTCGGAGGTGAAAAGGCGGATTTATCTGTTATTCAACAAGCATTGAATGATTTGAGTTCAATCAATTTGGTACACGTATATGGACCAACAGAAACTGTAGTTTATGCAAGTGCTTATCATTTTAAAGGAACTACTACTTTAAATGCCCCAATCGGAAGCCCACTTAAAAACAAGCGTTTCTATGTGCTGGATGAATCGAGTAACATAGTTCCAATTGGCTGTATAGGGGAACTTTATATTGGTGGTGCTGGTGTTGCAAAAGGGTATTTAAACCAACCTGAATTAACAGCGAAAAGCTTCGTAGTAGATCCATTTGCAACAGAAGAAGACAAATCGAAAGGCCGTGATCGCTTGTATAAAACAGGTGACTTGGTGCGCTGGCTCGCGAATGGTGCAATAGAATTTGTTGGTCGTGTTGATAGTCAAGTTAAAATTCGTGGACATAGAATTGAGTTAGGTGAAATTGAATCAGTATTAAATTCGTTTGAAGAAGTAGCGAATGCTGTGGTAATTGATCTCGTAAAAGAAGGGGCTAAATACTTAGCAGCCTATGTTGTATTAAATGATTCAGCATCTACAACTGCAGAAAATTTAAGAGCCAAATTGTCGAGTACGCTGCCTGATTATATGGTGCCAAATACCTTCACGAGCCTAGAAGCTATTCCTTTATCAATTAATGGGAAGCTAGACAGAAGAGCTCTTCCTGATCCTGAATTTTCAAGTGAAGGAAATTATGTTTCACCTCGAACGAAAATGGAGGAGCAACTATGTGAAATTTGGGAAGAGATTTTAGGACAAGATCAAATTGGCATTTATGACAACTTTTTCCACATCGGAGGAGATTCAATTGTGGCAATTCGAGTAATATCAAAAGCAAAAACGCTTGGATTAAGCTTTTCAGTTCAAGATTTATTTTCAAGTCCAAATATTGCAACGTTAAGCAAACAGGTTCAACTAGAATCAATAGAAGAAGAGGCTTATCAAGTGTTTTCCTTAATAAGTGAGGATCAAGCCAGTGTTTTGGATGAGGCCTTTAAAGACAACTTGACTGACGCATTTCCAGCAACACATTTGCAAATGGGAATGTTGTTAGAATCGAAGCTTTCAAAAGGAACATACCATGATGTGATTAATTATCAAGTTAAAATGGCCTTTGATGAAGATCGTTTTAACTCCTTGCTACAGGAGCTCGTTGATGGTTATGAAATTCTAAGAACAGGTTTCTTAGATGATGATACTACCGGATATTTGGCTTTTGTTTTGGACGAAACGTTGGCTAAAGTTCAAGTGATTAATAAAACGTTATCAGAAGAGCAAATAATTGAAATTGAACACACGAAGTCATTTGATTTCTCTTCAGCCGGTTTATACCGTTTTTTAATATCGGACATTCAAGAGAACTCATTTTTAATGACGTTCTCACTACACCATGCTATAATTGACGGTTGGAGTGAAGCGAGTATCGTTTCTCAATTTATCGAGGCGTACACCAAAGATGCCGAGCTCACTGTTTCAAACTTGTCACTTCCGAGCTATGGTGAATTTGTAAGAAATGAACAATTCGCATTAAATGATACTGGCGTAAAATCATTCTGGGCTGAATATTTGGCAGGTTATGAAGCACCTGATTTTCCATTATTAAAAACGCCTATTTCCAGTAATGGGCAAGAAGGAGAACCAATGTATGTCTTAAATACAGAGGATTCTAAAATAGTACTTGATATAGCCGTTGAACTTGGAATAACAGTTGATAGTATCTTTTTGGCATTATACCATCATGTCATGTGTCTGTTCCAATCGACGGAGGATTACACAATTGGTTTGGTCGTAAATAATAGACTCGAAAAAGAAGGTGGGGATCAAATGTGTGGTTTGTTTTTAAATACAATTCCATTTAGACCAGCACCGAACAATGAAGAGAAAACGTTTTATAATACCTTAAAGCATATTGCAAACGAAAAAATCAGGGTCTCGAAATACAAAAGGCTCCCTTACGGATTTATCAAAACGAATTGGCTGACTGAAGCAAATCATTATCAGTGTGCGTTTAATTATATACATTTTCACAATAAGACCGATACAGATGAATTGTCGAACCAAAAGGGAGATGCCGTTTTGGGAGACAGAACAGGAGTTGGGAGAATCAATATCCCAGTTGCATTTACTGTTCTTAGAGAGAAAGACGATTTCAGCTTAATCCTTGCCGTAAACGAGGGGAGTATGGACATTCCTTTGATGGAACAATTCTGGACTTATTTAATTGAGAGCGTTCACACTTTAGTAAATCACAAGGATGAATTAAAGCAGAAAAAACTACTTCGTTTAAATCAACAAGATGCGGCTAAAATTGAAAACTGGAATTTAACGGATCAGGATTTTACGGACACAAAAACACTGCACCAGTTATTCGAAAAGCAAGTACTTGATACGCCGGATGCCGTTGCGTTAGTTTTTGAAAACAAGGAACTTTCTTTTGGTGAATTGAATGAGAAATCGAATCAACTCGCTCATTGTA
Source organism: Crocinitomicaceae bacterium (assembly GCA_047630755.1). Classification (GTDB taxonomy): domain Bacteria; phylum Bacteroidota; class Bacteroidia; order Flavobacteriales_D; family Crocinitomicaceae; genus UBA4466. The sequence goes on from JBLHYG010000021.1 coordinate 15,212, forward strand.
TAAGAGACTCTTATCAAGAAACGCATAACGAAAGTATGCAGCCAGATACACTGGTAGCCTTGTTTTTTGAAAGAGGAATTGAAATGGTTGTGGCGATTCTAGCTGTTTTAAAAGCTGGAGGTGCTTATCTTCCAATTTCGCCAGAATATCCTCAAAAGCGGATCTCTTTTATTGTTGAAGATTCAAATGCCGCACTTGTTATAACGGAAAAGAGAATTCAACAAAAAATAACGAATGAATTAAAAGAGGGAGTTTCACCGATTGTTTTAACACTTGAAGAACTTTCAAATCAAAGCTATTCAACGGCTAACGTTGACTTAGAATCGAGTGCTGACAATCTTGCTTATGTAATTTATACTTCGGGTACTACTGGGAATCCGAAAGGAGTAATGGTGGAACATAAAAGTGCTGTTCATTTAGTTGAACATGTACAGAAAACGCATCTATTGAAACCTGAGACAAAGGCATTGTTCTTTTCCGATTATGTCTTTGACGCTTCAGTATATGAGTTGTTTCCAAATTTACTTGTTGGAGCGCAAACGTTCATCGCTTCGCAAACTGTACGAAAAGATGGACATGAACTCTTGAACCTCATTAATAAAAATGAAATAACGAAGGCGTTCATTCCGACTATTTTAATGAACACGTTGGATGAGCAATTGGCGAATTCATCATTGAAGGTTATTCATACTGGAGGAGACAAATTAAAGAAATTAGAGCATCTCAACAGTAAAATGGTGTTTAACCAATACGGACCAACCGAAGCTACGGTAATGGTTACGCAAAACCAGTTAAGCAATGTAGACGACGTAAATATTGGTAAAGCAATTTCCAATACGCGACTTTATGTTGTTGATAAATCTGGAGATGAAGTACCAGTTGGAAGCCCTGGAGAATTACACATTAGTGGAGTTTCACTTGCTCGCGGATACTGGAATAGACCTGAGTTAAATGCCGAACGTTTTGTAGAAAATAAATTGGCAACACCAGCTGACCTTGAAAAAGGATACAGTAGGGTTTTCAAAACGGGGGATATGGTACGTTTCCTTCCTGATGGAAGCCTAGACTTTTTGGGACGTTTGGATCATCAAGTTAAAATTCAAGGATATAGAATAGAACTTGAAGAGATTGAAAATACCTTGAAATCCATTTCGGGAATTGAAGAGGCTGTTGTTATTGATAAAGAGAAAGACGGTACAAAGTATATCGCCGCTTACGTTATCGGAGTTGGAGGAGATCCAATTGATCTAACGATTTTAAGAGACCAGTTAACAGAATTGTTGCCTGAGTATATGATGCCGAGTTCGTTTATTGAAATAGACGAAATTCCGTTGACAATTAACGGGAAATTAGACCGCAAAGCATTACCACAACCGACCTTTATAAACGAGGAAAGTTATGTCGCTCCGTCGAATTCCTTAGAAGAAAAATTAGCGAAGATTTGGCAAGAAGTTTTAGGAATTGAAAAAGTCGGAGTTAAAGATAATTTCTTCTCTATCGGTGGAAATTCAATTAACGCAATTCAACTGACTGCGGCTAGTCGAAAACAACAACAAATTGATATTCCAATTGCCTTATTATTTAAACATAAAACGATTGAGAAATTAGCTCAGTACCTTACCGTTGGCGAGCTATTAATAATTCCAAAATCCAATAAGGAAAAGAACCCACTGTCATTTGCGCAGGAAAGACTTTTGTTTATTGAACGATTTGAAGAAGGAACAAATGTCTACCATATTCCATATTTCGCTCAGTTAAAAACAAGTACAGATCTTGATTTATTAGAGCAAGCTTTTAATACCGTTATTGATCGTCATTCTGTATTGAAATCAGTTTATAAAACAGATGAAAATGGAGATGATTATCAGATTGTTTTAAATCAGAAAGTAGCTTTAGAGCAAAGCGAAGTTGAGAATAGAGAAGAGGTCAAGAAACGAGTTAATGCTGAAATTAATCTTCCGTTTGATTTAACTTCCGAACCGGGTATTCGTCTTCGCGTTTATGATGATGGAGCTACCAAACACTTACTTATTTTATGGCATCATATTGTATTTGATGGTTGGTCAGCAAATATTTTTATTACAGAACTATTTACAGCTTATGAAGCTTTGGTTTCTGGTAAAAAATTGATCTTGCCTGAATTGGAGATTAGCTATGCGGATTACGCCAATTGGCAGCGCGAATACCTTCAAGATGAAACCTTAGATCAATTGGTTGGCTATTGGAGTGAAACACTTGGTGGTTTCGAAACATTAAACCTTCCAACGGATTACGCACGACCAAAACAGTTGGATTATATCGGAAGCGATTTTTCTTTTGAATTAGATGCTGACTTATCTTCCAAGCTTCGACGAATAGCAAACGAGGAGGAAACAACATTATACACCGTTTTATTAAGTGCATATTATGTAATGCTAGCTTCTGTATCCGGTCAGTCGGACCTTTTGATTGGAACGCCTTCTGATAATAGATCTCATGCACAAGTTCAGGAATTAATAGGATTCTTTGTTAACTCATTGCCTTTGAGAGCGCAAGTGTTACCTGAAGAATCAATCAGTGGATTAATTAAAGAGATCCATACAACAGTTACGCAGGCAAAAATTCATCAAGATCTTCCGTTGGAAAAAATGGTGGATAAGCTGAAGGTCGAACGAGATGCTTCGCGCCATCCATTGTTTCAAGTCATCTTTAGCCTGCAAGATATCGCAACTGATGAAGACGAGAATGAAGATGTTCCTTTTGAACCTGCCTATTTGGAAGAAGGAAAAGGATTGTATAGTCCAGCGAGATATGACTTAAGTCTACTATTGACTGATGATGCTGCGCAAATTGGTGGAGTATTTAATTACGCTACTAGTTTGTTTGATCAAGAGACGATTGCACGAATGGCAGCTATTTACCATAAAGTGTTAGCCGGCTTTGCAATGAACAAAGAACAGTCTATTGCTGAAATTGATAAGCTATCTGATGAGGATAGCGAGTTGTTGTTAGATGTTTGGAACCAATCGGACGCCGATTACCCTACGGATAAGACATTGAATGCTTTATTCGAAGAATGTGTTACTGCAACACCTAATGAAATTGCAGTTGTTCACGGGAAGAATCAATTAACGTACAGTGAATTAAATTCTAAGGCGAATCAACTCGCACGTGTTATTCGTTCGAATTATAAAACGCAACATAACAAAGAGTTGTCACCAGGTATTTTTGTCGCTCTTTATTTGGATAGAAGTATTGAAACATTGGTCAGTATTTTCGCTGTGTTAAAGGCTGGAGCTACTTATGTTCCAATCTCTACTGAATACCCGATTGAACGAACCAAGTTTATTCTAGAAGATACGCAATCTGCGATTTTACTCTTACAACAAGATAGTATGGCGACTATCTTCATGGAAGGTTGGCTTTCAGAATTAAGTCAGATGCCAGGGTTAATATTGGTAGATGATGAGAACACATTTGTGGATGTAGAAACGTCAAACTTAGAGCAATTTAGTTGTGCAAATGATCTCGCTTATGTAATCTATACTTCAGGAACAACGGGGCAACCAAAGGGTGTGTTAGTCGAACATACAGCTGTTGTTTCTTTTGCTTATGAGAATAAATACATTTCGAATTCAGCAAAGAAAATAGCCAGTTTCTCTCCGTATTCTTTTGATGGTTTCGTTTTCGATACGTTCTATTCTCTTTTAAATGGAGCAAGCGTTTATTTATTAGATAAGTCACTTTCCTTAGATATAGAAGGGCTTTGCCGTTATTTAGCATTGAATAAGATCGATTCATTCTTTACAACGACAGCCTTATTCAATCAATTGGTTAAAAGTGATCAATTGAAAACGACCAAAATAAATAATATTTTATTCGGTGGTGAAAAGGCAGATTTAGCAGTCATACAGTATTGCTTGAAAGAATTAAGTTCAATTAATTTGGTGCACGTATATGGACCAACCGAAACCGTAGTCTATGCGAGTGCTTATCATTTCAACGGAAAATACACAAACAATGCTCCAATTGGAAGTCCGTTAAATAACAAGCGCTTTTACGTTTTAGACAGTTCAAAACAAATCGTTCCTGTTGGTTGTCCTGGTGAATTATACATCGGTGGGGCAGGTATCGCTAGAGGGTATTTAAATCAAGTTGATTTAACAAATGATCGTTTTGTAAATGATCCATTCGCTACGGAAAGTCAAATAGAAAAAGGACAAACACGTTTGTACCGCACGGGAGATTTGGTGCGTTGGCTTCCTGATGGAAACATCGAGTTTGTTGGTAGAATTGACAATCAAGTTAAAATTAGAGGACACAGAATTGAGCTCGGTGAAATTGAAAGTGTATTAAATAAGCTTTCTCATGTTGAGGATGCTGTTGTTATCGATATTGAAAAAGATGGTATCAAGTCCTTGGCAGCGTATGTTGTTTTCAATGAGGATGAGCAGGGACAACTTGAGAGCCTAAGAATAGAGTTGGGGAGAAGGTTACCTGATTATATGGTGCCTAACACTTTTACTGAAATTGAAAAAGTTCCGCTTACAATTAACGGAAAGTTGGACAGAAGAGCTTTACCAGATCCAGAGTTTGTAAGTGGAGATAGCTATGTAGCACCAAGCACCGAACTAGAAAAACAATTATGTGCTATTTGGCAAGAAGTTCTTGGACAAGAAAGAGTTGGGGGCAATGATAATTTCTTTCATATAGGTGGAGATTCAATTGTGGCTATTCGCGTTATCTCAAAAGCCAAAACTTTAGGCTTGTATTTTTCAGTACAAAACTTATTTACAGCGCCAACAATTGCAGACCTTACACAATACGTGAAAAGGAATGAGACGTCGCAAGAAGAATACGAGAGCTTTTCACTGCTAAACAGTGATCAATTAGAAGGCTTAAATGAAAGTCATCCAAATAATTTAATGGATGCATTCCCAGCAACACACCTGCAAATGGGGATGTTGCTCGAATCGAAACTTGAAGTAGGAACATACCACGATGTAATTTCTTATCAAGTAAATGTTTCGTTCGAACAGACACGATTTAGACAGTTATTACAAGAATTAGTAAATCGATACGAAATTTTAAGAACTGGTTTTGCCGAAGATAAAAAAGCAGGTTATATCGCTTTTGTTCTAGAAAATTCAGAACCACACATTGAATTTATTGACGGGAAAACAGTTGAAAAAGAACTGATTAATATTGAGCACACGAAGTCATTTGACTTCTCTGAAGCAGGACTGTACCGATTTGTAATCAGCGATATAGAAGAGAATTCATTCTTAATGACCTTTTCACTGCACCATGCAATTATTGATGGGTGGAGTGAAGCCAGTTTGGTAGCTCAATTAATTGAGGCATACGTTGGTGGATTAGATTCATTTGGAGAAACGTTGCCGTTACCGAGTTTTGGTGAGTTTGTTAGAAATGAGCAAGCAGCCTTAAACGATCCTGAGTTCAAAGCCTTCTGGTCTGAATATTTAAAAGGGTATGAGTCTCCTGAAGTTCAGTTGGTTGTTAAGTCAAATTCGAACGATGCAGAAGAAGGGGAACCATTCTATGATTTAACGAAAGAAGAATCTAAGATTGTTCTCGATTTAGCTTCTGAACTTGGGATAACAGTTGATAGCGTCTTTTTAGCGTTGTATCAACATGTTTTGTGTTTGTTCCAAAACACCAAAGACTACATGGTCGGCTTGGTGGTTAATAACCGACTTGAAAAAGAAGGTGGAGATCAATTGTGTGGATTGTTTTTAAATACAATTCCGTTCCGGCCTGCAAGTTTTGAAGGTGATGAAAACGTATTCGATTGGATTAAACATATCGCAAATGAAAAAAATAGAGTGCTTAAATACAAAGCGCTTCCATATGGTCACATCAAATCTCAGTGGCTAACAGATACTGATAGCTATCAATGCGCGTTCAATTATATTCACTTCCATAATAAAGCATCTGCAGACGAATTGTCAAATGAAACGGGAGATGTGGTTTTAGGAAAACGTTCTGGAATTGGTCGAATTAATATCCCGATTGCATTTACAGTTTACCGCGAAAAAGATGAGTTTAGCCTTGGTTTAATGGTGAATAAGGGAAGTATCGATATTTCCTTAATGAAACAATTCTGGAAATACCTGACTGCTGAAATTCAAAGTTTGGTGACAGATAAGCAGGTTTTACTACAAACGCCATTGTTAAATACGATTGAAGAAGATGCGAATCAAATTCAATTGTTTAATCAAACGAAGGTTGACTTTCCGAGAACTAAAACAGTATCGGCTTTATTCGAAGAGCAAGTGCTTAAATCGCCTGATAGCGTTGCAATTGTTAAAGATGGTGAATCTCAAACGTATTCCGAATTGAACGCTAAAGCAAATCAATTGGCGAGCGTTATCAGAGCACGATATACAGAGGCTAATGAGGAAGAGCTACCGGAAGAGACCTTTGTTGCATTGTATTTTACAAGAAGTATAGATATGCTTGTTGGAATTCTGGCTGTTTTAAAAGCAGGAGGAGCATACGTTCCAATTTCTCCAGAATATCCTACAGAGCGGATCTCATATATGTTAAGCGATACGAAGGCGCCTATTGTTTTAACGAATGCAGACACAGAAGTTAATTTGAATGAAAACGTTGCTGGTTTAATCGATGCACCATTGATCATTTCAATCAATGAGCCCAATCTTTTAGCAGGTGTGGAAACTTCAAACTTAGAGTTAAACATTCTTCCTGAAAGCTTGGCGTATGTGATTTATACTTCAGGAACTACTGGAAAACCAAAAGGTGTATTGGTTGAACATAAGGCTATTGTGTCTTTTGCTCACAAGAATGATTATATCCGCGTCCCTGCAAAACGCGTGGCTAGTTTAGCTCCGTATTCGTTTGATGGATTTGTATTCGATGCTTTTTATTCATTGTTGAATGGGGCTTCCGTCCACTTATTGGATAAATCACTCTTGTTGAATATGAATGAATTGTGCAGCTATTTTACTGACAATGAAATAGACTCGTTCTTTACAACTACCGCATTGTTCAATCAACTTGTGAAAAGCGGTGAATTGAATAAAACGAAGATTCAGAACATCTTATTTGGAGGTGAGAAAGCGAGTGTTCCAACCATCCAGCAAGGATTACAAGAACATTCCTCAATAAACTTCATCCATGTTTATGGTCCTACAGAAACTGTTGTGTTTGCTAGTGCCTATCATTTCTCACACGAACAAATAGATGCTGCTCCAATTGGAAAACCTTTAAATAACAAGCGTTTTTACGTTCTGAATACTGAAGGGAATAATGCTCCTGTCGGATCTCCTGGTGAACTTTATATTGGCGGTGCAGGAATGGCAAGAGGGTATTTGAATTTACCTGAACTTACTAGTGATCGATTTATAAATGATCCTTTTGCGACTGCAGAGGATGTACAGAATAATGAAAATAGGCTTTACAGAACTGGTGACATCGTTCGCTGGTTGCCGGATGGAAATATTGAGTTTATTGGCCGAGTTGACAAGCAAGTTAAAATTAGAGGCCATCGAATTGAATTGGGTGAAATTGAAAACGTGTTAATTGACTTTAATGAAGTTAAAGAGGTCGCAGTTGTTGATCTAGAAAAAGAAGGAGGGAAGTATTTATCAGCATATGTTGTTGCTGACGGAGACGAGCCTTTAAACCTTGATTCCATAAGAGAGGAGTTATTGGAAAAACTTCCAGATTATATGGTTCCAGATTCGTTTACGGAATTGAAAAGCATTCCATTGAACATTAATGGGAAATTGGATCGCAAAGCATTACCTGATACTGAATTTTCAAGTAGCGAAAATTATGTTGCCGCCAGAACGAAACTGGAAAAGCAATTGTGTTTGATCTGGGAAGAAGTTCTAGACATCGAGCAAATTGGGGTTAATGATAACTTCTTCCATATCGGAGGAAACTCCATCAATGCCATTCAATTGACTTCGACAAGCCGCAAGAATATCAATCTTGACATTCCAATTGCGACGTTGTTTAAATACAAGACAATCGCAAAAATTGCCACGCAACTGGATCAACAAGAGTTATTGGTTATACCAAAATCGACTTCAGAGCAGTTACCGTTATCATTTGCTCAGGAGCGACTGTTCTTCATTGAACAATTCGAAGAGGGTACTAGTGCTTATCACGTTCCATACTTTGTGAAAATTGATCCAGAAACGGATTTCGAACTATTAGAAAAATCATTCCAGATTGTTATCGATAGACATAGCGTATTAACGAGCGCTTATAAAACAAACGAAGAGGGTGCGCATTATCAAGAACAGTTGGATGTTAAAGTTCCTGTTCAGCATTATAATGCAAACGACAAAGCAGAGCTGATTCAAATCGTTAAGGCAGAAATTGAACAACACTTTGATTTAATAAATGAACCAAGTATTCGCCTGTTTAGCTATGATTTAGAGGACGAAAAATACATGTTGATTGTATGGCATCATATTGCCTTTGACGGTTGGTCGACAAACATATTCTTTAGAGAATTATTCTCAGTCTACAATTCTCTGAGTAAGGAGGAACCAATCCAGCTTCCAGAATTAGATATCAGCTACGCTGACTATTCAGCTTGGCAAAGAGACTTCTTGCAAGGAGATACTTTGGATCGTTTAGTACACTATTGGCAAACAAATCTCGATGGTTATGAAACATTGAATCTACCAACAGATTTTGCGCGACCTCAAGAAATAGATTATACCGGACGTGACTTTATGTTCGAGCTCAACGCTGAACTATCAGGAGAACTTAGAAACGTTGCAAAGGAGAAGGAAACAACGCTTTATACGGTATTGTTGAGCGCCTTTTATGTGACCTTATATAATTTGTCGGGACAATCTGATTTATTAATTGGAACGCCTTCAGATAACCGATCACATGCTCAAACTCAAACCCTAGTTGGATTCTTCGTGAATTCGCTTCCGTTAAGAGTTCAAATAGAGAAGGAAAAACCATTGCTTGACTTAATTGATGCTGTTCATGAGGTAGTGGTGCAAGCAAAGATTCATCAAGAACTTCCATTCGAAAAATTAGTCGATTCTTTAAGTGTAGAAAGAGATTCTTCTCGAAATCCGCTTTTCCAAATCATGTTTAGTTTACAAGATTTTGATCAGCGTGGTGTAGAAGATGAAGTCGGACCGTTTGAAATTGTGAATTTAACCGAGGAGCAAAGTTTAGTCAATGCGGCAAAATACGACCTAAGCCTTGCATTAACGAGTGACTCAGATAAAATCGCAGCAGGAATTAATTATGCGGTAAGTCTATTTAATGAAGCAACAATTGAACGAATTAGTGAAATGTATCAAGCGGTACTTGAAGCATTTGTTAAAAATAAGAATCAGTCAGTAGCTGCCGTTAAAGTACTTTCTAAATCTGAGGAAAGTCTGATACTAAACGATTGGAACAACACAGATGTAGCATTTCCAGATCAAGTGACATTACCAGCTTTATTCGAAGAAACGGTCGCTAAAAATCCAAGTCAGATTGCGTTGGTTTTTGGAGATGAGTCAATCACATATTCAGAATTAAACGACCGAGCAAATCAACTGGCTCATTTCATTTCAACAACTAATAAACAACAGGCAGACCCAATTATCGCGCTCTATTTAGATAGAGGAATAGAGATGATTGTAAGTATAATGGCTGTTCTGAAATCTGGAGCGGCGTATGTGCCAATCTCACCTGAATATCCTGAAAGCAGAGTTCAATATCTTTTAGGAGATACGAAGGCAACTATTATCCTTAGTGACAATAGCTCTAAGGATAAGTTGGCGACATGTTTAGAAGGGCTAAGTCAGCTACCTGTTGTTATCAATGTTGATGATACTTCATACCAAGAGGAATCTACGAAAGTGAATTTTTCGAATAACTGTACGTCTCGAGATTTGGCGTATGTCATTTATACTTCAGGAACGACAGGGAAGCCAAAAGGCGTAATGGTTGAACATCGAAGCTTGGTGAATTTAGTGGAGTGCGTAACGAAGACGCATGAATTAGAACCTGGAACAAAATCACTGTTCTTTTCTGATTATGTTTTTGATGCCTCAGTTTATGAGCTTTTCCCACGCTTAATTGCTGGTGCTCAAATTTTTATTGCATCAAAAGAGGTAAGGGAAGAGCCCGATGAATTATTGAAAGTGATTAACGAAAATGAAATTAAAAATGTTTTCGTTCCAACAGCTTTACTTAATATTCTAGAGCAGGAGCTAAGTGAATCAACTGCAAACGTTCTGCATACTGGTGGAGATACATTAAAGAAATTTACAGACCTACCTGCTCAAAAAGTATTTAACCAATACGGTCCCACAGAGGCGACTGTCATGGTTACGCAGAATCAATTGGAGAGTGGAAGCGAGGTAGGAATTGGTAAGCCGATCCAAAATACCCGCTTGTATGTTTTAACTGAGGAAGGGAATTTAGCAACAATTGGCTGCCCAGGAATTTTATATATAGGTGGAGCAGTATTGGCACGAGGCTACTTGAATCGTCCTGAGTTAACTGATAAAACCTTTATAGAGAACGCTTTTGCAACACCAGATGACATTGAGAAAGGGTATACGAAATTGTACAACTCAGGAGATCTTGTTCGTTGGCTTGCAGACGGAAGCTTAGAGTTTTTAGGACGAAAAGACAACCAGGTTAAAATTCGAGGGTATCGAATTGAATTGGGAGAAATCGAAAGTAAATTATTAGAACTCGAAGCTGTAGACCAAGCTGCGGTTATTGATTGGGATAATGATGGAATCAAGCACATAGCTGCGTATATCGTATCCGATTCAGCTATCGACTCTGAAGGGGTAAAGAAAGAGCTAGAAAGTGTGTTGCCGAAATACATGGTTCCAGAAACTTTTACTCAAATAGATAAAATACCATGGACATTAAGTGATAAGCTAGATAGAAAGGCATTACCAGAGCCTAAATTCGAATTGTCAGATAACTATGTTGCACCATCCAATGAATTAGAAGAATTGCTCAGTAAAATTTGGGCTGAGGTACTAGGATTGGAAAAAGTTGGTGTCAATGATAATTTCTTCCACATCGGAGGTGATTCAATTATTAGTATTCAATTGGTTTCTAAACTTCGAAAAGCAGGAATCACGTTGCAGGTTAAATCCATATTTGCAGCGCCTACCATCCTGCAATTGGCTGAATTGATAAGTAAGCTAGAAACAGAGTGCAAGTACGTTACGGAACAAGGAATCTTAGAAGGGTCGTTTGATTTGTTGCCAATTCAAAAGTGGTTCTTCCAACAAGATTTTGAGACAGCAAATCATTGGAATCAGGCCTTCATGATGAAGATCCCTGGAGATGTTGAGATTAGCGCTGTCGAGAAAGCCATAACGAGTTTAACAGAGCAACATGACATGCTAAGATCAAGCTTTACCGCTGATGAGCAAGATTTGTCTCAAGCTTACAATTCAAATGTTGAACAAGCCAAAGGTGTGTTTAATGCTGAAAACATAAGTGGGTTGGACGAAATGCAAGTTCACAATAGACTTACAGAGCTTCAGGCACAGTTCGATATTACTGATGGACCATTGTGGCAAGTAACGCATCTGTCTGGATATGAAGACGGAAGTGCACGATTGTTCTTCGCTTTCCATCACTTGATCATTGATGTCGTGTCTTGGCGAATTATTGTTGAAGACATGCAAGCATTGATTTTGGGTGAAGAACTTCCTGAAAAAACGAGTAGTTACCGTCAATGGGTAAACACAGTTAGTCAATATGAAGGTAATCAGCCAACTGAGAAAGAATACTGGAACAATGTTCTTAGCGATCAAGTGATTGAAACTCCAACTGAGAATCAGGAAAATAGCATGTTCAAGCTTTCTTCGGAATTGACCAATGTTCTATTGCAAGAGGCGAATCAAGGGTACAATACAGAGATAAATGACTTGTTGTTGAGCGCGTTGTCAATGGCATTAAGCCAAACGTTTAATCGGTCAATTAATCACATTACGCTTGAAGGGCATGGTCGAGAATCAATTGACGACGAGCTCGATTTATCCAGTACCGTTGGATGGTTCACCACAGTGTATCCTGTCAAGTTAGAGAAAGGGCAAGATGTTGAGAAAACCATCATTTTGACCAAAGAAATGTTGCGAAGTATTCCGAATAAAGGAATAGGATTTGGCGCTATCAGTCAAGATGACAGTACTGCTCTTAATTCAATAGGATTTAATTACCTCGGTCAACTTGACAATAATTCAGCGAAAGACAAAGAGCAATTATGGCAAATCGTAAGTGAAGATGTTGGAGCCATGATTCCAGCTGAGAATAAGGATGATCTTGTTATAAACATGACAGGAATGGTCCAAAACGGTCAGTTGCAATTTAGCATTGCTTCGAGGCTTTCTAAGCGAGATACTCAGATTCTCACGACGTCATTTGAAAAAGCACTGATTGCTGTAGTAGAGCAGGGGCAAAAAACGGCCATAAAGGGAGGGGTGAAAACACCTAGCGATTATGGTTTAAAAGACCTTTCAATGGCACATTTAAGTCGATTACATTCCAAGTTTAATGCAGAGGATAACAAGGAAGAGCGCGAAAACATTTTAGAATTTTAAAAAGGCATTTATTAGATGATAAGCTTAATAAAGAGATTAAAGGAAAGAAACATTGCAGTTTGGGTAAGCGATGATAAAATTAAAATGAGCTATGGTAGTCAAGCGCCGGAGCAAGAAATAATTGAGAGTATAAAAACCAATAAAGCAGACTTATTGGCCTTTCTGAAAAAGCAAAGAGTTCTTTCGGAATCTGCTTTTGACAGTTTTGTTGTCAATGATCCAAACGATCAGTTAAATGGCCAAGAAGGCAATTTAATTAACGCTGTACAAGAAAGTGCCATTGAAGCTGTCTTTCCTGCTACAAGTCTGCAACAAGGTTTGGTTTTTCATTACTTGAGTAGCCCTGACGATGATGCCTACAGAGTGCAGTTGATGGTCGATTATTGCTGCAAAATGGATATTGAGAAGTTTCAAGAAGCTTGGATTCTAGCGTCTGCTCAATATCCGATTCTAAGAACGGCATTTGATTGGGAAGAAGAAATACTTCAAATCATTACCAAGAACCCCGGTATTTCAAGTGCAAATTTTTCATTTGTAGATATTTCGAGTTTATCAGAAGAGCTGAAACTTGAAAAAATCAATGAAATTCAGGAGCAAGATCGAAAGATACCGTTTGATTTAAGCAAGCCGGGACTGTTGAGATTTACAATCATCAAACAGAACGATGAACTGTTTACTGTCCTTAGAACGGAACACCACAGTATCTCAGATGGATGGAGTAGTGCCTTTTTAATGCACACGGTTCACCAAAATTACAATCAACTGGTTCGGAATGAAACGCCAGTTGTAGAAGTAGAATCAGCGTATTTAGAGGCGCAAAAATATTATCAGAAATCAAACAAAAGCATCACAGCATTTTGGTCAAAAGAGAAAGCCAGTTTTGGATCTGCGAATGATGTTAATATGTTGTTTAACAATCGAATCAACTTGGATAAAACCAAATCGATTGAACAACCCGGAGAAAATCAAGTTGTTTTTAGCGGTGAACAGTATGATAAACTAAAAAATAACTGTCGAGAATTAGGTGTAACGGTCAATGCAGTGATGCAATTTGCATGGCATAAATTAATGCAGACCTATACTGGAGATGAGCAAACAATTGTTGGTACGACTGTGTCTGGAAGGGATATTCCTATTGACGGTATCGAGACTAGTGTTGGATTATACGCCAATACATTACCGCTTGTCGTAAACTGGAACAAGGGAGATAAAATAAAAGACGTTTTACACGCCATTCAAGAAAGCGTGGCCCTAATGAATAGCCATGGAAGTGTTTCCTTGGCAAGCCTTCAAAATAAGGGAGATTCTCTTTTTCACAGTATTTGTTCTTACCTAAACTACCCTGATGCACCAGTAAGTGAGAATCAGGGCGATACGATTGAAAGTACAATTCAATTTAGACAAGCCGTTGAAAAAGTAGATTATCCAGTAATGCTTAGAGGGCATGATTCTGGAACTCAATTACTTTTAGAATTAAAATATGGTGAAGCGTGGATCGAAGAAGCCCGTGCAATTGAGCTTTTAGAGCAAATACAACTTATTCTAGAGGCGGTTGCAACAGATCCAGAACAAGCAATTGATTCTATTGGTCTACTTCATAAAGAAAAGCAAGAACGATTACTAATCGACTGGAACAAAACGGCTTCAGATTATCCGACGGATAAAACACTACAAGACTTATTCGAAGGGCAAGCTGAGAAAACTCCCGATACTGTTGCGGTAGTTAGTGGTAATACATCATTGACGTATTCAGAATTAAATGCCAAAGCGAATCAATTGGCTTTTACCATTCGAGAGAATTACCAAAACCAATACAATGAACCCCTAGCAGCAGGTACTTTCGTTGCTCTTTACTTAGATAGAGGCGTAGATGTTATCGTCAGTATTCTAGCTGTGTTAAAGGCTGGAGGTTCGTATGTTCCTTTGTCGCCAGAATACCCAATCGAAAGAACCAAATTCATTTTAGAGGATACGCAGTCCAAAATGTTGCTATTACAGCATGAGAATATGGCCAGCATTTTCATGGACGGATGGCTTTCTGAATTAACGTCAATGCCAGGATTGTTGCTAGTAGATGAAGATTATTCAAAGGTCTCTTCTGCCAATCTAGAGCCTTTTAACGAATCAAATGACCTCGCGTATGTAATTTACACTTCAGGGACAACTGGGAAGCCTAAGGGTGTTCTAGTGGACCATAAAGCCGTTGTTTCGTTTGTTTATGAAAACAAATACATGCCTGAGAAGGCTGAAAAAGTAGCAAGTTTAGCCCCCTATTCATTTGATGGATTTGTATTTGATACTTTCTATTCGCTTCTTAACGGATCAAGTGTTCATTTACTTGATAAGTCATTATCGATTGATATTGAGTCGCTAGTAAATTATTTTACTACCAAAAAAATTGACTCGTTATTTACAACAACTGCGCTCTTTAACGAATTAGTTAAAAGTGAAACGCTGCAGAATTCGGAAGTACGAAATATTTTGTTCGGAGGAGAGAAAGCGGACCTTGCTGTTATACAGAAAGGTTTAAAAGAATTAGAAGCAATCAATTTGGTGCATGTATATGGACCAACTGAGACTGTTGTCTTTGCGAGTGCTTACCATTTTAACGGTACAACAACTACAAACGCTCCTATTGGTAGTCCATTGAATAACAAGCAGTTTTACGTGCTTGATGCAGGAGGAAACGTCGTTCCTGTTGGTTGTCCTGGTGAACTTTATATCGGTGGTGCTGGACTCGCAAAAGGATATTTAAATCAACAGGCCTTAACGGATGAAAAGTTCGTAAATAATCCATTTGCTACAGAAGAAGATAAGTCAAAAGGGTATACGCGTCTGTACCGAACAGGCGATTTAGTTCGTTGGTTAGCAGATGGTAATATCGAATTTATTGGAAGAATTGATAAGCAAGTTAAAATTCGTGGCCATAGAATCGAACCGGGAGAAATAGAAACGGTTCTAAACGAATTTCCAGAAGTTGAAAATGCTGTTGTTGTCGACCTCGAAAAAGAAGGGGCCAAGTACTTAGCAGCATACGTCGTGTCAGCAAAAGGCGAAGATTATTCGGTAGAAGATTTAAGAAGAAAATTGGCTCTGAAACTGCCTGATTATATGGTGCCCAATACCTTCTCTGAGTTAGAGAAAATTCCATTGACAATAAATGGGAAATTGGATAAAAAAGCACTGCCAGACCCTGAGTTTGCTAGTACTGAACTGTATGTTGCTCCAAGAAATGAGGTAGAAGAAAAATTGTGCGCAATTTGGCAAGAAATTTTAGGTCAAGAAAAAGTAGGGATCCAGGATAATTTCTTCCTTATTGGAGGTGATTCAATTGTTGGGATTCGTGTTATTTCAAAGGCAAAATCAGTCGGATTGTATTTAGCAGTGCAGGACTTGTTTTCAAATCCAACGATTGCTGAACTTGCACCAAATGTTCAAAATATAGAAGATGCTGAAGTGCAAGATGACTACAAAGCGTTTTCACTTCTCACGGATGAACAACAATTAAGTCTCGAAGGATTATATCCTGAAAACCTTGGAGATGCCTTCCCAGCAACGCATTTGCAAATGGGAATGTTGTTGGAATCGACTAGAGATATTGGAGTTTACCACGATGTTCTATCCTATCAAATTAATGACAAGTTTGATGAAGCACGTTTTAAAGGCTTATTACAGCAGTTAGTTGACCGGCACGAAGTTTTACGTACAGGCTTTGCAAAAGACGAGCAGGAAGGGTATTTGGCCGTAATAGCAAAAGAATCAACGCCACATTTTGAAGTCATTCGATCTGCAATTACGAAAGATCAAATTATAGAAAATGAACATGCAAAATCATTTGACTTTGGTTTGCCTGGTTTATATCGATTTATTGTAAGCCAAATTACTGAAGATTCTTTCCTATTTACGTTCTCATTGCACCACGGAATCATTGATGGATGGAGTGTTGCAAGTTTAATTTCTGAATTAATACAGAACTATATACTAAAGACCCCAGAATTAGACAATTCGTTCACAATCCCTAGTTATGGTGCGTTTGTAAGGAATGAAAAAAATGCAATTGAGGATCCTAAATTTGCACAGTTCTGGTCAGAGTATTTAAAAGATTATGAATCTCCTAAGATACCTTTTGTAAGCACTGTTATCTCTAACAATGCAGAACAAGAAGAAGACAGTTACTTGCTCAAAGAAGAAGAAGCTCAAGTAATTCTAAACCTATCGAAGGAGAAGGGAATCCCTGTTGACAGTATCTTTTTAGCAATTTACTACCACGTTCTTTGCCTGTTTCAAGATACAGAAGATTTAGCCATTGGTTTAGTCACAAACAATAGACTTGAACAAACTGGCGGAGATAAATTACTCGGATTATTCTTAAACACGGTTCCATTTAGACCAGATGTCGATAAAAAGTCAATGTCAGTAGGGCATTGGATAGAGAGAATCGCAGAGGAGAAAACAAGGCTTTTGAAATACAAAGCATTGCCTTATGCCTACATCAAATCAAACTACTTATCGGACGCCAATAACTATCAAAGTGTGTTTAATTATGTGCATTTCCATGTTGTGGATGACGTAATTGAAATGTCAAATGATGAGGGAGAACGCGCCGTTGAAGGAGGTGGAGGTTACGAAAAGATCAATATTCCAATGGCCTTTTCAGTTTCTCGTCAAGGAGATCATTTCTTCACAGGTTTCAAATCACACAAAGGAAGTATTGATCCATATGCATTTAAACAATTTTGGAAATACTTTAAAGACAGTATTGGACAATTAGCTTCGAATGCGGACAACTTGGAAGAGTTACCATTGATTCAATTGTCCGATAAGGACCGCAATAAGCTTAGAAATTGGAACCAGACAGATACAGCTTTCCAAGAGCAGAAAACACTGCATTCATTATTTGAGGGAAGTGTTCTGAAGTCACCAGAAAATACCGCTTTAATAGAAGATAATAAGACAGTTACGTATATTGAGTTAAATGAACGAGCGAATAAGCTTGCGCGCTATATTCGCAGTACATATAAATCCACTTATTCAAAAGATCTTCCTTCTGAAACACTGATCGCCTTGTGTTTTGAAAGAGGTATCGAAATGGTAGTTGGAATTTTAGCAGTACTTAAATCGGGAGGCGCTTACTTACCAATTTCTCCAGATTATCCAGAAAAACGTTTCAATTATATAATTGAAGATTCCAAAGCAGAACTAATTATAAGCCATAATGCCTGTAAGGACAAGGTTATTAGTCAATTAATTGACATTGAAAATTGCAATCTGCTAATTGTTGAAGACGCATACGAACTAAATAATGAAGTTGAAAATCTTGACCTCTCAATAGATGCTCAAAAGCTAGCATACGTTATCTACACCTCAGGAACAACAGGAAATCCTAAGGGAGTAATGGTAGAGCATAGGAGCGTTGTTAACTTGACCGAATTTATTTGTGAAACACATGAATTGCAGAGCGATACAAAAGCATTGTTCTTTTCTGATTATGTTTTTGACGCATCAGTATATGAAATATTCCCAAGTTTAACCGCTGGAGCAGAGGTGTTTATTGCTTCAAAAGAGCAAAGAGAAAATCCAACTGAATTAATCGAATTGATTAATGAAAACAAGATTACGAAAGCTTTCATTCCAACTGTTTTAGTAAATCTGATGGCCAAAGAATTGGCGGATTCTTCTTTGAAAATCATTCATACGGGTGGAGATGAGTTGAAAAAATTGAGTCATCTTCCAGCTGGTAAATTATTCAACCAATACGGTCCTACAGAGGCCACAGTAATGGTTTCGCAAAATTTATTAAAAGATAAAGAAGACCTAAGTATCGGTAAGGCGATTGCAAATGCCAAGTTATATGTCTTGGATCGAGCTGGGGTTCGAGTTCCTTTGGGAAGTCCAGGAGAATTGCACGTTGGTGGAGTTGTACTAGCTCGTGGGTATTGGAATCGACCAGAACTAACTGCCGAAAAATTCATTGAGAATCCTTTCGCTTCGGAAGAAGACCTTCAAAAAGGGTATAACCGTCTATTCAAAACGGGTGACATGGTTCGTTTTCAGCCAGATGGGAGCTTACAGTTCTTAGGGCGATTAGATAATCAAGTAAAAATACAAGGGCATAGAATTGAACTTGGAGAGGTAGAAGCAGCCTTAAAATCAATTGCTTCGGTTGATGAAGCCGTTGTGGTTGATCGAGAAAAGAATGGAACCAAACAATTGGCCGCATATATTATCTCTACATCTGAAAATGAGATTGATTTAGAGGGGCTTAGATATGAATTGTCTCAAGAATTACCTAGGCATATGGTGCCTAGCTCTTTTACGGAAATCGATAAAATTCCATTGACAATTAATGGAAAACTAGACCGTAAGGCACTTCCAGATCCGGAATTCGTAAGTGGGGAAAGCTTTGTAGCTCCTACAAACGAATTAGAAGAGAAACTTTGTGAGATTTGGAAAGAGGTTCTAGGGCTTGACCGTGTTGGTATAAAAGACAACTTTTTCTCGATTGGAGGGGATTCTATAACTGCCATTCGTCTGACATCAGTGAGTCGTAGAGAGTTAGAGAAGGACATTCCATTATCTGTATTGTTCGAACATGGTACAATTCAAGACTTGGCGAAGTTTATCGATTCTCAATCGACTGAACTGATAACAATTGAAAAGTTAGACACTTTAGAATACCCATTATCATTCGCTCAAGAACGTTTGTTGTTCATTGAACGCTTTGAAAAAGGCTCAACTGCTTACCACATCCCATTCTTGGTTAAACTAAAAAAGGATACGGATTTAACGCACCTTCAAAAGGCCTTTAATGTCGTTATTGATCGCCATCCTGTATTGAAGTCTATTTACCTTAAAGATGAAGCTGGTAACGATTACCAAAGAGCAATCGATATTGAAATTCCAATCAATCAGCATTTCTTTAAAGATCAGAATGAACTTTTACCTGCTGTGCAAAAAGTAATAGAAACGCCTTTCGAACTTGAGTATGAGGTTAGTATCAAACTGAATTGCTACGAGGCAGAAGGGGAGCGACACTTATTAATCTTGTGGCATCATATCGCCTTCGATGGTTGGTCTACAAACGTTTTTATCCAAGAGTTGACTGTTGCTTACAACGCAATAGTTCTACGAGAAGAAGTTGATTTACCAAAACTAGAAATTAGTTACGGAGACTTTGCCGCTTGGCAACACGATTACCTTGGAGGTGAAGAGTTAGAGAAGCTATTGGGCTTCTGGGGTCAGCAATTATCAGGATATGAAACATTGCAATTGCCTACGGATTTTACTCGACCGAATGTTATCGATTATACGGGAAAGGATTATGCTTTTGAGTTAAATCAAGACGTATCCGAGAAGCTGCGAGAGCTGGCTAAAGAGAACAAAACGACCTTGTACACCGTGCTTTTAAGCGGTTTTTATGTTGCACTTTCAAATCTTTCTGGTCAATCTGATATTTTAATTGGAACACCTTCAGATAACCGTTCGCACTCTCAAACCCAAGCATTAATTGGATTCTTCGTGAATTCACTGGCGCTCAGAGTGGACATGGATTCATCGAAGTCTGTTACGGATCTAATTCAGAATGTTCACCAAGTCGTTTCACAAGCTAAAATTCACCAAGAATTGCCGTTTGAGAAGCTGGTGAAACAGTTGAACATATCACGTGATGCTTCCAGACATCCTTTGTTTCAAGTGATCTTTAGTTTGGTTGAAGCACAAGCTTCTTCTTCAGAGGATTCAATTGAATTGCCTTTTGAAATGGCTCAATTAACTGAAGGAGAAAGTTTATACAGTCCTGCGAAATTTGACCTTGGATTATCTTTCAATAACACTGAAGATAACATCGTTGGGGGTTTCAATTACGCAGTTTCTCTTTTCACAGAAGAAAGTATAGAGCGCTTTGTGGCGGTATACAAACGTGTTATGGCGGCATTTGTTGAAAGTACTTCGCAGCGAGTTAATCAAATATCTACTGTTTCAGAGAAGGAGCTTTCAATTCAGTTGGATGCCTGGTCAGGAGTGGAAGAAGCCTATCCTTTCGATAAAACATTGCATGGATTGTTTGAGGAGCAAGTAGTGCTGTCTCCAGACAATATCGCTGTGACTTCTGAAACGGAAACATTGACGTATGGCGAATTAAACGCAAAAGCGAATCAGTTGGCCAGAGTTATTCGTGATACATACCAGAGTAACAATAACGATGAAGCGATGCCTGCGGATACGTTTGTTGGACTTTATTTGGAAAGAGGTGTAGAGATGGTGGTCAGTATTTTGGCGGTCTTAAAAGCTGGAGGAACGTATGTTCCAATCTCTCCAGAATATCCAATCGAGCGTGTTAAGTTCATTTTGGATGATACAAAAGCACCGATTGTTCTCTTGCCACAGGCTGAAATGACTAGCGTAATCATGGAAGATTGGCTCTCTGATTTAAAGCAAGTACCTGCTTTATTAGTCGCTGATGATGAGGAAATACTAGCGGATAAGTCAACTGAAAACTTAGAAAACATCAATGAGGCTAAAGATTTAGCTTATGTAATCTATACTTCAGGAACAACAGGGCAACCAAAAGGAGTGCTAACACCACATCAAGCCGTGGTTTCTTTGGTTCAGGACAATCACTTTATTTCCTTGTCAGAGAACGATGTTTTCTTGCACCTTTCCAATCCAAACTTCGATGCTGCAACCCTAGAAATTTGGGGCGCCTTAACGCATGGATCAAAATTGGTGACGCCAAAAGAGAATATTAGCCTTTCCGCTGAGAAGTTAGAAGAGACATTAAAAGCACATGGAGTAAGCGTTCTTTGGTTGACAAAAACCTTGTTCGACAGCTTATACACGCAAACGCCAACATTATTTGGAGGCTTGAAGTATTTACTTGTTGGAGGAGAAGCTTTAACGCCAGATTTAATAAAAGGACTGGTAAGTCAAGCAGAGCGTCCGACGCATATTTTAAATGGATACGGTCCAACGGAGAGTACAACATTTGCTACTACGCATGATTGTGCAGACTTTGGAAACACGGTTCCATTAGGGAAACCAATCAATACTCGAAAAGTATATGTTCTGGATGCATCAGGGAATATTGCGCCAATTGGCAGTCCGGGTGAGCTTCACATTGCTGGTGCAGGATTGGCAAGAGGATATTTAAACCGTCCTGAGTTAACGGCTGAAAAGTTCATTAACAATTCATTTGCAACAGTAGATGACAAAGCGAAAGGGTATGATAAACTCTACAAAACAGGCGATTTAGTTCGTTGGTTAGCTGACGGAACTCTGGAGTATTTAAGTCGAATGGATAGCCAAATTAAATTGAGAGGGTATCGAATCGAACTTGGCGAAATAGAAACGGCTATCAATGAACTGACTTCAGTAAAGCAAGTCGTGGTAGTTGATCTTGAGAAAGAAGGCAGTAAATACTTAGCGGCTTACATCGTTTCAGCTGAAGGAGAAGACTTCTCTGCAGATGAGTTCCGTTCTAAGTTGGCAGTGAAATTACCAGACTACATGGTACCAAGTACATTTACGGCACTTGAATTCATTCCATTAACAATTAACGGAAAACTAGACCGTAAAGCGCTTCCATCACCTGATTTTGTGAGTGAAGAAGAGTACGTTGCTCCGACGAATCAACTTGAAGAGAAACTTTGTACAATCTGGGAGGAAGTGCTTGAGGTAGATAAAGTTGGAATACATGATAACTTCTTCCACATTGGAGGAGATTCAATTGTTGCGATACGCGTTATTTCAAAAGCGAAAACTGAGAGTTTATATTTCTCTGTACAGGATCTGTTCTCAAATCCAACAGTTGCTACCTTAAAAGACGTCGTTTCCTTTGAGGATACAACAGTGCTTTACGAAAGAATGTCTTTACTTGATGCGGCGCAAACTAAGCTAATTGAAAGTATACCTTCTTACCAGATTATTGATGCATACCCAGCAACTTATTTGCAAATGGGAATGTTATTGGAATCTTCTTTAGAGGCTGGAACATACCATGATATAATAAACTACACGATTAATACTGAATTTAATGAGGTTAAGCTGAGTCAAGCTTTAATTCAACTTGTAAGTCGACATGAAGTACTGAGAACTGGATTTATTCAGGAAGAAAAAGAAGGGTATTTTGCCTTTGTTGTTTCGGAAATGAAACCTCATTTCTCAATAAATGAAACGGCCATTTCGGGTGAAGAATTATTGAAATTAGAGCAAGGCAAAGCATTCGATTTCGAAGTTCCAGGATTGTTCCGATTTATTGTCAGTAATGTACAAGAGAATTCGTTCAGATTGACAGTCTCATTCCACCACGCCGCTATTGATGGCTGGAGTGAAGCGAGTTTAATTGCTGAATTAATTGCAATCTATACCGCAGAAACGGAAGTTGAGCAAAGTACAATTGTATTACCAGATTACGGTGAATACGTTCGAAACGAAAAAGAAGTATTTAAGAATGTTCAATACGAAGAGTTCTGGTCAAATTACTTGAAAGGGTTCGAATCTCCAGCTATTCCTTTTATCAATGAGGCAAAGTCCAATAAGGCAGCGATAAAAGAGCCTTCCTACTTGCTTTCAGAGGAAGAATCAAAAACAATCTTGGCCATTTCTAAAAAACTAGGACAAACGGTTGATTGTGTTTTCATCTCAATTTATCATCATGTTTTAAGCTTATTCCAAGGATCAAAAGATGTCATGTTTGGGATTGTTGTAAACAACCGTCTTGAAAAAGAAGGTGGTGATCAAATGTGTGGTTTATTCCTAAATACAATTCCTTTCCGCCCAACAGGACTGGAAGATGGAATGAATACTTTGGAGGTTTTAGATCGAATCGGGAAAGAAAAGCAACGCGTTTTAGAATTCAAATCATTGCCATATGGTTACATGAGATCAAAATGGTTGAGTGATTCAAATGGATTCCAATGTGCTTTCAATTACGTTCATTTTAGAAACAGAGAAGCGCTTGCTGAAAATACGGATGAAAATGTCAAACCAATACTTGGCGAACGCGAAGGAGTAGGTAGAATCAACATTCCTATCATGTTATCGGTTTCAAGAGTTCAAGATAATTTCTTTGTATCACTAGAAGTGAATGAAGGAAGTATCAGCGAGAATGCTGCGAATCAATTCTGGGCGTATTACAAGAATGTCATAAAAACCATTTGTGAGAGCGAAAGCCTTGATACAACAGCATTACCGACTTTGACAGAGGAAGACAGTAAGAAATTAGAAGTCTGGAATGAAACGAAAGATGCTAAACCTCTGGATAAAACATTGCATGGTTTATTCGAAGAGCAAGTTTTAGCGACTCCAAACAATATAGCGTTAACCTTTGCTGACGAAAAACTTACGTATTCAGAATTAAATGCACGCGCAAATCAGCTAGCACGCGTAATCAGGACAGATTATAACGACAAGCATAAAAAGGATTTAGAACCGGATACTTTGGTTGCACTTTACTTGGATCGAAGTATCGAAATGGTCGTTGGGATTTTAGCAGTTTTAAAGGCTGGAGGAGCTTATGTGCCAATTTCGCCATCTTCCCCTGCAGAGCGTACAAGCTATATGTTAGAGGATGCAAAATGTGCAATTGTTCTCACGCAAGAAAAATACGTTTCGGATTTAGATAAGTGTACAGCGGAAATAGAAAATAAACCGACGATAATCCCTTGTGAAAAGCAAGAAATTACAATTGATGAGTCAACAGAAAACTTAAGTGAATTAAGTACATCAAAAGACTTGGCATATGTCATTTATACTTCTGGAACTACCGGAAAACCAAAAGGTGTTGAGATTGAACATCAGGCCAGTGTAACAAGAAATTGGTACATGTCACAACGCAGTCAAACAAAGGACAATACCTATCTGTACAAAACCAACTATATTTTTGACGTATCGGTTTCCGATCTTTTTAGTCACTTGTTTGTTGGAGCGCATTTGGTTGTCACAGCGTCATCATTTGATGTAGACGAAATTGAAGCTGCAATAGAAAAAGAGAATATCAATGCGTGTCACTTTGTACCTTCTCAATTCCCTGCTATAACTATCTCTGGTGACTTTTATAAACAATTGGATCGTATTTATTTTAGTGGAGAAAGCTTAACAAAAGAACATTTAAGTCAGATAGATTTAGAGCGTACCGAAGTGATCAACTACTACGGACCAACTGAAACTGGAGAAGCGACAAGTCATATTGTAAAATCTCACGATGCAGAAAATGTAATTGGAGAACCATTCGACGGTACTCAAGTTTATGTCTTGACAAAAGACTTACAAGAGTGTCCTGTTGGAAGTCCTGGTGAATTGTTTGTTGCAGGCGCAGGTGTAGCAAGAGGGTATTTGAACTTACCTGATCTAACTGCAGAACGCTTTATCACCAATCCTTTTGCAAGTGAAAAAGAAAAAGCAAATGGGTTTACACGTTTTTATAAAACAGGCGATTTAGCGCGTTGGTTGCCAAATGGAGAACTGGAATACTTAGGCCGAATTGATAATCAAATTAAACTTCGAGGATACAGAATTGAATTGGGAGAGATCGAAAGTGCGTTGAATGAAATTCCTGAAGTAAGCAGAGCAGTAGTGGTTGATATTGAAAAAGAGGGAAATACATTCCTTGCTGCATATTTTGTTCCCGTTAATGAAACGACGATTCCAACGGAAAGTATTCGTGAGATGTTATCGAAAAAACTTCCTGATTACATGGTGCCAAGCACCTTTACAGAGTTAGAGTTTATCCCACTGACAAATAATGGAAAATTAGACCGAAGAGCATTACCAGATTCTAGTTTTAGTACTGCAGATAATTATGTGGCTCCAACGAATGAATTGGAAAGACAATTGTGTGCTGTTTGGGAAGAAGTCCTAGGGGTAGAAAAAGTCGGTATTCAAGATAACTTCTTCTACGTTGGTGGAGACTCTATCGCCGCGGTTCGCTTAAGTGCTGTCTGCAGACGCGAATTGAAAATGGAACTTCCATTGCCTTTATTGTTTGAGCATAAATCCATTTCTGGAATTGCAAAACACATGAACGGTAAAGAGTTACTTCAAATTCCGAAAACGACTTTAACAGAGGTGCCATTGTCATTTGCGCAAGAACGTTTGTTATTTATTGAACGCTTTGAACAAGGAACGAATGCGTATCACATGCCATTCTTCACTCAACTAAATGACAACGTTAATTTGGAGTTTTTGGATACTGCGCTTAAATCGGTTTTAGATCGACATTCAGTATTGAAAACAGTTTTCAAAACAAACGACAAAGGGGATGACTACCAAGTTGTATTAAGTGACGATGTGACCCTTCATGAAAACGTTTCGGAAAGTGAAGAACAATTGCTTGAGGCGATGGAAATGGAAATTTCGCGTCCATTTGATCTTACTTCAGAACCAAGTATTCGTTTACACAGATATCAATTGGAAGAGAAGCAGTTTATGCTCATCCTATGGCATCACATCGCCTTTGATGGTTGGTCAACAAACATCTTTTTAAATGAGATGGCCACGACGTATTCAGCTCTTTTAAATGGTGAAACGCCGTCTTTACCTGAGTTGGAAATTACCTATGCCGATTATTCTGCATGGCAGCGAGAAACATTAAAAGGAGAAAGTTTAACAGCACTTTTAAAGCATTGGAACACCGTTCTAAACGGATACGAGACATTAAATCTCCCAACGGATTTTACGCGACCAAAACACATCGACTATACTGGTAAGGATTTCATGTTTGAAATAGACAATGATCTGTCTACAAAATTACGTGAGTTGGCTAAGCAGCAAAAAACAACGCTTTATACAGTAATGTTAAGTGCTTTCTACGCCACTTTATCAACGATGTCTGGACAATCTGACATCCTGATCGGAACGCCTTCTGACAATCGTTCTCACACTCAAATTCAACCATTAATAGGGTTCTTTGTTAACTCTTTAGCACTAAGAGCAAATGTTCAAGGGAAAGGCAAGATCTGCGAATTGATTGATCAAGTTCACAACGTAATCACGCAGGCAAAAATTAATGAGGAATTACCATTTGAGAAATTAGTTGGAATGTTGGGCGTTGAGCACGATGCTGCACGACATCCTTTGTTTCAAATCATATTTAGTTTACTAGAAGGCGGAGAAATGGGAGAAGCTAACCCTGATTCTCCCTTTGTTCCGGTTCAAATGGAATCAGCGAATAGCGATTATAGCACTGCCAGGTATGATATAAGTTTCATGTTGACAGACTATAAAAGCAGAATCAGCGGTGTAATTAATTATGCCTCAAGCTTATTCGTAGAGTCTAGTATGGAGCGTTTGCTTCAGGTTTACATGTCAGTTCTAGAAGCATTTGGTGCAGATAACCAAACGGAAGTAGGTGAAATCGACACGATCTCAGTTAATGAGAAAGAAGTGCTATTGACCGATTGGTCAGGAGTAGAAGAAGCGTATCCTTTCGATAAAACATTACACGGTTTGTTTGAGGAACAAGTGGCATTGTCTCCGGATACTATCGCTGTGACTTCTGAAACGGAAACATTGACCTATGCCGAGTTAAACGCAAAGGCAAATCAATTGGCCAGAGTGATTCGTGATACCTACCAAAGCAACAATAATGAAGCGATGCCAGCGGATACGTTTGTTGGGCTTTACTTGGAAAGAGGTGTTGAGATGGTGATCAGTATTTTAGCGGTATTAAAGGCCGGAGGAACGTATGTTCCAATCTCTCCAGAATATCCAATCGATCGCGTTAAGTTCATTTTGAACGATACAAAAGCACCGATTATGCTCTTGCCACAAGACGAAATGGCGAACA
>JBLHYG010000022.1:0-41587 GCA_047630755.1 Crocinitomicaceae bacterium
TCCAGCATTTATAATTAATCCTGCCGGTGCAGTAAACGTTCCACCCGCTTCTCCAGTAATTGTTGGAGTTGGATCAACATCACTTGTACAGTATGTCGCTGATGCATAACTAAAGCTTGCATCATCTGCAGCTGTTATTGTTACAAACACAGAATCGAGAGCTTCACAGCCTCCACCTAAAGACAGATTGATGTAATGCCATCCAGCTCCTACTGCTGTTTCATCAACAATTGGAGTTGTCATTCCGTTGTCTTGCCAATACGTCAATGTACCAGCATCACTTCCAGCAGTAATTGCTGGAACCGAAATATCTGCGGTAGCTGGAAAACAAAGAGCTGCTGGATCAGTTGTTACTAACGTTGCTCCAGGTGTCACTGTTACTACAACTGGAATTCTCCATTTACCTGGACAAATTCCAACCCAATAGGTCGTTGTCGCTGAGGGAGTAACTGTAATTGTTAAACCAGTTCCTTGAATATTTGTTGTTGGGTCACAAAATTGCTGGGTATACCATGTAATATCTGTATTACTTAATCCTGCTAAGAAAGTCCCTAAAGTTGAAACTGTCAAGTCAACCGATTGGCCGACACAAATTGTAGTATCTGTTCCAACAATATCGAAATAAGGTGCTGCTAAGCTTTGCTCACCTGGATAACCATCTGTGGCTCCATTTACGATATGATTACTAACCATACTAGCAATGGTTGTATAAACTCCACCCTCAAAATTTTGTGTTACTATTATTCCTGCCGATCCAGCAGCAACATCTTGTGTTGGTGCACCAGAATTGAAAGCGATATTTCCACCACCCCCAGAACCACCTGGTCCACTTGCTTCATCCGTTGTATTGATTCCGAAACCAGGGTTTTGGTACAATCGCATATCTTGATTTCCACCATTACCACCGCGCGCTTGAATCGTTATTGTTCCCGGAATTGCAACTGCGTTTTCAATCAAAACTGAACCACCTGCACCACCGCCACCTGCACCATCATTCCCTTTTCTGCGGTCTGCTGCAGCTATACCAGGATCTTGATTCGTTGGGTTTGTTTTTTCACCATCTTCACCATCAGCACTTATGGTTCCATCACCAATAAAAGTTCCGTACGTAGTAATATGGATGATACCTCCACCATCTCCACCTCTTCCACCTTGGAATGAATCTTGATCTCCTGCACCTCCTCCACCTCCGAGGAAAATACGTGTTGCATCGTAAACTAAGGGATGACCACCACGACCGCCATTTGGCTTTCTTCCGTCTCCTCCCCAAGCTGCCTGTCTCGGTCCAACGGTGTTTTCATTATTATCGTTTATCGCTAAAGAATACCCACCTCTACCTCCACCTGGAGAAGGACGACCAACTAAATTGCTATATGTTTGCGGATCCAAATTAAAATCTGGGTAAGAAAAATCCAATGCCCAATTCACATTGTAAAGTGGATTTGGTATTCCAGTGCCCGTATATCGAAGTGCCCCTGCGTATACGTTGGAACCGCCTCCGCCTCCACAGTTTTGGAATCCTCCACCACCTCCACCATTGGAAGCTCCAGAAATCCCATATCTTGATGCGATTGCATCTAATTCAGTATAATGTCCATGAATCCCCTCGCCTTTTTCAGAACCTAAAGCTGGATCAGATGTCCCTAAAAATTTAACATCGTCGAGCACCACAATTGATCCTGCTGTTCCAAAATTGTCCAATTCGCCTCCTCTAAATCCAGAAGCATCTGCGCTAATTAAACCACCTGCATTAATATCTAAATGAGAACTGACCTCTACATTTACGACTCCACCTGTTGTTCCATTCCAGAAATTTGGTATAATTGATCCTGTACCGGTTATAGTAAGTGTATCGTATCTAGGAATTCTAACAATTTGAACATGTCCTCCTCCGTCATAAGTGTTGGTCAAATCACAACCTAATTCGATCGTAGTTCCGCCAGTAACACTTAAAACCTCAATTTCTTCAAACTTTCCAGAGTTTCCGTAACCGTTTGTTGGATTGCCAAAAATATTTAAGTGAATTAAGGCTCCCCATTCGTGAGCATGGTGCTTCCAAGAACTTGACCAACGGTAAGGAGCTGGAATTGTATATGTCCCCCAGCCGTTATCATTTGGATAGGTATCACAATTGAGAACAGCGCCCTGCATTTGAATTACCATTACCAAATCTCCAGGTGCCAAAGGAGTTCCTCCAAAAGCACCTCCTGTCATTGCATTATTGGCAACAGTAAGAGTTGAAGTACCTGCCGCAGCAGTTGCAGTAAGATTTGTGTATGTATTTACAACCGTGTTTGGAGTGGATATTGTTTGGTTGCCTTCCTTGCTTCTTTGTGCGTTGGAATTGAACAAAATCAATACTCCAAGACACGTTAGAATTAATTGAAGAGTAGTTTTCATAGTTTCGTTAGTTGGTTTACCCGTTCTATCAGACGAAAATAATGAAAATTTGGTTGGTTTTAGGTATATTCTTTTGTCACTTGTCGAACCACATTGCTAACTGCAGGGCATATTTCAATATTAATTCGGGTAAGATCCAAAACTTGATGCATTTTTTTTCTATTGGTATGCGGATATTCTCTACAGGCCTGTGGACGAACATCGTAGATAAAACAACTGTTGTCTTCTCCTAAAAAAGTACATGGCGAACTTTTAAGAACCCAGTCTCCGTCCTCATCTTTTTTAAGGTATTTTTTCTCAATATTTGCCGCGGGCTCTTTAAACTTTTTTGCTATTCGTTGAATGTCGATGTCACGAAAAATTGGACTGGTTGTTTTGCAGCAATTTCCACAAGAAAGACAATCAATTTTTTCAAAGGCATTGTCGTGTGCTTCATGAAATACATCATCTAAATATTTAGGCCGTCTTCGTTTTAGTCGGTTAAACATTTTATCAACTTCTAAAAGTTCTTCTTTGCTGTAATTTAATTCATCTTGATATTCCATAAAAAAATGGTCGAGTTAAAAGATAGAAACGAAAATTGCCTCTATCTTTAGAGAGTACGAAATTACACATTAATGGAGAAATACGACTTAATTGTTATTGGCGGAGGGCCAGCAGGATACGCAGCTGCCATGAGGGGAATTGACTTTGGGAAAAAAGTGTGCTTGATAGAAGCTGATAAAATTGGTGGTGCGGGTGTTTATAATGGTGCACTTTCATCAAAAACATTATGGGAAATGTCTAATAGAGTTGCTGACATTAATAAAACATTGATTGGTGAAGGCAGGAACTCATACAAACAAGAATGGTCGCAAGTTAAGAAGACTTTGGACGAAGCTATTTTCGAAAGAAAATTCCAATATTCTTGTCACATAAAATTGCTGCAAAACGAAACAAAAAATACGACATTTAAATACAAAAGAGGGTTTGGCAGTTTACTTTCCAAGAACGAAATTAAAATTGTTAATGGCGATCAAAAAGAAACAATTTGGGGAGAAAATATTGTTTTAGCGACAGGAAGTAGACCTCGGAAAATTCCGACAATTACCGTCGATGAGCAGAGTATTTTAACCAGTGACGGGATTGAATCTTTAAAAGACTACCCTAAAAGCTTGGTAATTGTCGGTGCGGGAGTGATCGGATGTGAATACGCGACAATTTTTTCCAATTTTGGACAAACGAAAGTTTACTTAATAGATCGTCAAGACCGAATACTACCTTTTGAAGACAAGGACATCAGCAATCTTGTTTCTGGTAATCTAGAAGAAAACGGTGTGACAATTCACCACAATGCAAGCTTGGAAAGAATGGAGAAAATTGGCAATGAGGTTGAATATGAGCTGAAATATCCGGACGGTTCAACTGAAGTAATTCGCGTTGAAAAAGCATTGCTCTCCATTGGAAGAACTCCCAATATTGAAAGTCTCAACATTGATAAAGTGGGAATTAAAATGTCCAAGCGAGGGATACACATTGGAGATGATGACACTCGAACAAATATTCCGAACATTTATGCTGTAGGAGACCTTTCTGGAAGGATTGCGCTCGTTAACATGGGGGAAATTGAAGCGCGGCATGCTGTTGAAAAAGCATTTTTAAATTCGGTAGTGCGTTTGAGTTATGACAATGTTTGTACAATCATGTTCTTAAAACCCGAAGTTGCAGCCGTTGGTGTGAATGAATCCGAATGCATTAAGAAGAATATTCCTGTCAAGGTTGTAAAACTGGACTACTCCGTTATCGCCAGGGCAATTGCAATGAGAAAAACACAGGGATTTTTCAAAATAATCGTTACCAATGATGATGAAATGCGAATTCTAGGAATGCGCGCCGTTGGAGAACATGCGTCTTCAGCGATTCAGGCCGTCGGGCTATTGATCAAGATGAATGCCTCTGTAGAGGTTTTAGCAGAGCTTGTTCACCCGCATCCATCCATTGTTGAAGGAATTCAAGAATGCGTTCGAATGCTGCTAAATAAATCGATCTTCAAATCTTCTGTTTTCAAGGATAAACTAGCTTGCTATTCGCTTGTGGATGGAGTTAAAACACCAATGGAACGTCTGTAAACAAAAAGAGCCCTCTATAAATAGAAGGCCCTTTTACAACATTTTTATCTACCCATGCTAAATGACGTCGAACACTACAAGTAGTGCATATATCATTCCAGGTAATACAAATAAGATTGTTAATAGAAGGGCTATTAAAACCTTCATCCAATCAATGTTTGTGTAAATCGCTACTCCTAACGGTGGAATAAGAATTGCGAAAATTACAGCCAAAATAAACATGGCATCTGCTCCCCATCCGCTGCTTTCTGAACCTTTCACTTTCTTTCTAAGCGACTTGCGCATGTCTTTCTTCGATTGTTCTCTTTCAATTGCCGCATCCGCTGCATCAAGATCTTCAACGGAAACAGGCTCGTCTACTGTAACTTCAAAAGCATAAGCCCCATCCAATACAATCGCTGTTCCTACCGTAAATTCAGATTCCTCAGCCTCCCAAGTCATCGGTGCTGTTTCCGAAGATTCTACTCTTGAAACTTCCTGTTGTGCGTTACTCGATTTAGTTCTATCCGAAAACTTTTTACGCTCTGTTTTATCGGTATTTTCGTTTTTCGCTACATCTTCATTTGAATTCTTGTAATTCCCCTTCTTATTAATGTGGAATCCTTTGTTGTACTTTCTCTTCGAAATTAATTTGTTGCTCACAACATTGTTTGAGCTCCCACAGGAAGCTAAGACAATCGTCATAGCTAGGAACAAATAGATAATGTTTAATCTTTTCATTGTTTGTGTTTTTTTTGGGTTTGGACTTTTAGGTATTAGAATTTAGATATTGGATGTTAGATGTTAGATTATTTTCCATTTAGATCCATTGCGCGGAGTGTATTGATCATTAAAGATGCAATTGTCATTGGTCCAACGCCTCCAGGAACGGGAGTGATATACGAACATTTCGGTGCTACTTCGTCAAATAGAACATCACCTTTCAATGCCCAACCGTTCTTCTTAGATGCGTCCGGCACGCGTGTGGTTCCAACGTCAACGATAACTGCTCCTTCTTTTACCATGTCGGCTGTCACAAATCCGGGGATTCCAATTGCGGCAATAATTATATCTGCTCTAGCAGCAATGTCTTTTAAGTTCTTCGTTCGACTGTGCGCCAAAGTTACAGTGCAATTTCCAGGGTTTGAATTACGGCTTAGCATTATGCTCAATGGAGTTCCAACAATATTAGAACGACCAATAATCACACAATCCTTTCCAGATGTTTCAATATTATTTCTCTTTAAAAGCTCCATTATTCCTGCGGGTGTTGCAGGCAGGAAACCGGGCAAACTCAAGACCATGTTACCAAGATTCATTGGATGGAATCCATCAACATCTTTCTTTGGATCGATCGCTTCTGTTACTTTCAACTCATCGATATGATCTGGCAATGGGAGTTGAACTATAAATCCATCAATATTTTCGTCATTGTTTAATTCGTTCACCTTATTAAGCAGTTCCTCTTCGGTAACATCAGAGTCATATTTTATCAATGAACTATCAAATCCAATATGATCACAAGCTTTTACTTTTGCATTTACGTAGGTCAATGATCCACCATCGCTTCCAACCAGCACTGCGGCCAAATGAGGGATTTTCTTTCCACCATTTTTTCGGGACTCAACTGCTTTTCTCAGCTCTTCTCGAATTGCTTCTGCAGTTGCTCTTCCGTCTAATAATTGCATACAATAAATCTTTATTTTACTCAAAGATATAAGAACATCCGTGTTAACAATAAAAATTAATGTGAAATATTCCTTGTTGAAATGACTTATATTTGACGAAAATCAACCGTATGAAAAAGCTTATATTATTTCTTTCTTTAATCTGCATTATAGAACCAGCCAATGCACAAATAGAAGGAACCGAACTCGGAATAGACGGAACTTTTTGGGCATCTCAGGTTGGTGGCACGGCCGGAATAGGAGCTAAATACGGAATGAAATTCGGTGAGTTCGTAATTCTTGGACCTTCTTTTCGCTATCAGCGTTCTTGGTCCAACCAACTGGCAGCAGGAACCAAATCTGGCTTTAATGTTTGGGGAGGTGGTGGATTTATTCACGCTCGATTTTTTGATGCTATTTTCATAGGAGCAGAAGTTGAAGTCTTGCGTTCTCCGTTTTCTCAAAATGGATTGTTCGGTTATAACCCTAAATGGGTTCCAACTTGTTTATTGGGTGGTGGACTTTCAATGAATCTTGGTGAATCGGATATTCGTTTAAACGTTGGAATCATGTATGACATTCTCGATATTCCGAACACGAGTAATCCAGAGAGTAAAAACCCAAACAGCCCTTTACAACCGTATTTGACAAAGAGCTCTATTGGAACGGTAATTCCAATTATCTACAGAATTGCATTCTTTATTCCTTTGACTTAGTCCCATAAAAAAACCACAATTCAATTAAGAATTGTGGTTTATAAAAATCAAATGATTCTATTAAAACTGACCGCTTGGTGCAGCTTGTAGCGTCATTATTTCCATTTCAAATTTCAATACCATAAATGGTTCAATAGGACCTCCTGGACGCGGAGTAGCTCCGTATGCCAATTCTTGAGGAATATAAACCTCAAATTTATCGCCTTTTTTCATCAATAGTAAGACTTCATTCCATCCAGCAATAACTTGCGCTGGTAAAGTAAGCGGATACGGTTCATTTCTATCATAAGAACTATCAAATTTGACATCATCCAATGTTGTTCCAGTATAGTGAACAGCTATTTGATCTCCTATTTTAGCCACCGGGCCAGATCCTGCTTTCAAAACTTTGTACTGCAGTCCAGAAGCCGTTGTAATAATACCTGGCTTTTTTGCGTTGTTCGCTAAGAACTCTTCACCTGCCACTTTATTACTTCCAAATTGAGCTTCTTGTTCAGCCATCATTTTAGCTTGCATTTCTTGATCAAAAGCTTGAATTGTTGACTCGATTTCCTCTTTAGAAATAGCTGGATCCGTTCCTTTCAATCCCTCTTGAAATCCTTTGAATAGAAGTTCTTTATTTACTCTACCTACTTCTGAAACGCTTTCCAATTGCATGTAAAATTGAGCAGCCATAAATCTTCCATAGCATTTAGACCCTTCTGACAAATACAATTCGTTGAAATCCATTCCTCTTTGTCCAAAAAGGCTTTCCAAGGTTTGGTAACAAGGATCACTTTGATCTTGTCCAATTCCAGATGCGAATCCTTCTTTGTATCCTTCAAGAATCTTATCTCTGTCTAATCGAGCTAAGTTTTCATTTTTTGAATCCGTAATCTTTCGTGACTCAAGGGCTCCAAATGAGTAAGACAATTTGTCGTTGTCTGATTTCACCTCAATCACTTTAACCTCCTCTGTTTTCACTTCATCATCTCCGCAGGCAAACAGCGCAAAGAATGGAAGAATAAATAAATACTTTTTCATTATGCTATTTCTAATAATTCAACATCAAATACCAATGCCATGTACGGCTCAATTGGTCCACCTGGGTGAGGAGTTGCTCCATACGCCAAATCTTGTGGGATATACAATCTGTACTTTGCTCCAGTAGGCATCAATTGAAGAGCTTCTGTCCATCCTGGAATAACTTGGTTGACACCAAAGCTAGCAGGTTCACCTCTTTCAACAGAACTATCGAAAACAGTTCCATCAGGCAAAGTACCGTGATAGTGAACAGTTACATTACTTGTTGGATCTGGCTTGTCACCGCTTCCCGCCTCAATAACTTCATACTGCAATCCAGATTCTGTAATTAAGATTCCTTCTTTTTTAGAATTTTCAGCTAAGAAAGCTTCACTTACAGCTTTGTTCGCTCCAAATTTCTTTTCTCCTTCAGCATTCAAGAATTTTTGAATAATTCCGTTTGCCTCTTCTGGAGTATATTTCATTTCCTTACCAGCAAAAGCATCGTTGATCGCCTCAGCCAATACCGCTGTGTTAATTCCTTGTAAATTTTGTTGAAGTAAACTACCTCCTAAACTCATTCCTACGCAGTAACTAACTGCATCTAATTCTTCTGACATGTATTGTGTTTTTTTGACAAAGATAGGGTTTAGATTAATATTATTGAATCCTTGGGAAGATTGTGAAAAAAACATTAACGATAATTGTCATTTAAGTATTAAAAACAAGCTATTTTAGCGGATTATAATTGATTAACTCTTAGAAAAAAAGGACTGCGATGACGATTAGTGGATTTACGATGGTACGAAATGCCGACAAGTATTACTTCCCTATTAAAGAAGCAATCGAATCCGTGTTACCAATTGTGGATGAGTTCGTTGTAGCATTAGGCAACAATGACGAAGGCGATAAAACGAGAGAACTTCTCGAATCCATCGGTTCTGATAAAGTTAAAATTATTGACCGTGTTTGGTCGGAAAAAGAATTTGTTGACGGGGTAATTTTCGCCAATGAAACGACTTTTGCCATGTCACAATGTAGCGGAGATTGGTGTCTTTATTTGCAAGCGGATGAGGTAGTTCATGAAGAAGATTTGGATTCTATCGTTCAGCTATGCACAGACAATTTAGACAATCCGGAAGTAGAAGGCTTGTTGTTCAATTATTACCATTTCTTTGGCGATTACAACCATCATTTGCCTGTTCACGGTTGGGCTAAGAATGAGGTTCGATTGGTTCGGAATAACATTGGAGTTTATTCTTATTTGGATGCTGTTTCCTTCCGTAAAAACGATAATGAGAAGCTAAACGTTATCAAAACTGACGCTACTGTTTATCATTATGGATGGGTTCGCCCACCGCGCTTGATGCAATCCAAAAAGAAGGAACAAGATTCAATGCACCACGGAAAAGAGGTGATTGATTCTGAATACAAATTAAAGCCCGATGAATTCGATTACGGTCCTTTAGGAAAAGTGCCGAAATTTGTTGGAACACACCCAAAAGCCATGGCGCCGTTTATTGCAAAGATGAACTGGGAAGGCAAATTGAATCAGACAAAAAAAGGCGTTATTACTCGAGATAAAATGAAGCACGAGAAGGTGAAGTACCGCGTGGTTACGTTTTTGGAGAACGCTTTAAATGGTGGCAGACAGTTCTTTGGGTATTCGAATTGGAATTTGATTAAAAAGTAGTTTTTTGTTTCGGGTTCCGAGTTTCTTTCGAAGTTCAATGTTTAATTCTCACTTTGAAAAGTAGGGGAAGAAGTTATGAGTTATGATGAAAAACATTCAAATCATATTTGTCACAATTGCATAGTCCTACTCTAGTGAAACAACTAAACCGGATAATGACGAAGACATTGTTGTAACTGTCATGCAATCAATTTAAAAAAGTTAAAATTTGGCAGTTTGCGTTACAACGATTCACTCAATTTTGCCATTTTAATCTAGTGCTTGATTTTTTTAGGAAAAAGTGAATTAATCAATAATAGGATTCTTTAAAGGAAGGAATTCGTTCTATTCTTCACGTAGGGAAAAGAAATAGTCACTTTGGAAAAAGTATTCATACCCAGTAAATTACAATACAGTATAATTGAGAATCCAGTCAATTCCATTGTTATGAAAATATTTACTTCTATGAAAAATGTGTTTTTTGCTCTTTTCTCTCTACTGTGCACCGTTTCTTTTTCTCAAACAGCCACCGCTCCGTCAGGTGCAGGGAATTCTGGTGATCCTTACTTAATAACATCCTTGGATAATTTGTATTGGGTCAGCCAAAACGCTTCCGCTTGGACAGGTACGACTTATTATCAGCAGACCGCAGATATTGATGCTACATCAACATCCTCTTGGTTTAGCGGGGATGGGTTTGTTCCAATTGGGAATATTTCCTCACGTTTTTATGCCAATTATGATGGGCAGGGATATAACATTTCTAACATTACTATTGATCGTACAGGTTCTGAAATAGCGATTTTTGGATTTTGTCAGGGTGGAATAATTGAAAACCTAAATATTGTGAACCCTGCAGTCACCATCGAAATTACTGGAGCAAATGGGTGCGGAGTACTTGCAGGTGGTGCTTATCTGTCAATTTTTAATAACGTTTCAGTTCAAGGAGGAACACTAACTACGAATGGAGCTCAAGCCTATGCTGGACCTGTTATTGGTCGTGGCACGACTATTACTGTAACAGATTCATGGTCAAGCACAGTGGTGAGTCATTCCCACGGCTCCAATGTTAATGCCGGTCTCGGTGGTTTCGTCGGATATGTCAGTGGGACGTACTCTTTTACACGTTGTTATGCGATGGGAAATGTTACAAAAACTGGGGGAAACCGAACAGGAGGTTTTGCAGGAGAGTTTAGCAATGGTGGCGTGATCTCTGAGTGTTATGCCAGCGGTAATGTGATTGGGGTAAATATGCCTGGAGGATTTGTGGGAAGTGCGCATGTACTTACTTTTGAAAATTGCTATGCGACAGGAAATGTTCACGGTACAGCGAGTGACGGCAAAGGAGCTTTTGCTGGATTTAGTCAAAGCGGCACAGTATATACAAACTGTTATGCAACTGGTTTACTAACAGGATACTCAGGTGGTTGGACTGGAGGTTTTTCAGGATACACTACTGACGCCACCTTCAACAATTGTTTTTGGGATGCTAACAATACAACCTATGCGAATGCATTCGGATACGCTTCAAACAATACCGGAATTCCGACAGGAGAAACTACGGCAAACATGAAATTAAATTCAACTTTTTTAACTGCTGGCTGGGATTTTTATGCTGAATCTACAAATGGTACGGAAGAGATATGGAACCGTTCAGCATTGGAAAACAATGGCTACCCTTACCTTAGAGGAGGAGACATTTGGAACGGGTCAACAGATACCGACTGGAATACCGCCTCAAACTGGATATTAAATGAAGTTCCGATCGCAACGGCAACCGTATCTATTCCTCAAGGGTGTCCGAACTATCCTGTTTTGACACAGAACGAAACAGTAATGAACCTCACATTGGACGGAACAGTCTCAACAGGTGGATTTTCTTTAACCGTTGGAAATTCAGTAGCCAATGCTGGAGAACTCACTTATACCTCTGGCTATATCAATGGAACCTTAGTCAAGTGGATTCCAGCATCTACTTCAGGAGCATTCACATTTCCATTTGGAAACGGCTCATACCTAAGTATTGCAAATGTAACTTTTACTGGCGCCCCATCTTCAGGCGGCACGTTAACAGGGGCATACACTGAAGCTACAAACGGCGGAACAATTTCATTAATGGATGGCGGAACATCAGTGACCGAAATCGCTGATAATTATTGGCAGATCGAAGCAGGAAATGGACTTTCCGGTGGAACATACAATATAACATTAAACACAAACTATATCTGGGGTGTTACGGATGTCAGCATCCTTCGAGTAGTTAAACGTGCTGACGGAGTAAGTCCATGGACATTAGATGGCACTCATTTATCTGGCACCGGTAGTATTGCCAACCCTACAGTTCAACGAACGGGTTTGTCGGGGTTCAGTCAATTTACAATTGCTTCGCCTCCAGCAAATTCACTTCCTGTAGAATTGGTTCATTTTGAAGTTGTTGCCAAGGATCGAAAGAATTCATTGACATGGGGTACAGTGTCTGAGCAGGATAACGATTATTTTGAAGTACAACGATCAAAAGATGGTGTTTCCTGGGGGCTTCTGTCAATAATTGATGGAGCGGGAACAACTAAAGAAGAGCAAAACTATAGCTTCGATGATTTTGAGCCCCAACAAGGAATAAACTATTACCGATTAAAGCAAATAGATTTGAATGGTGCATACACGTATTCTGAAGTTAAATCTGCAGTACAAACGATACCTGACGGTACTTTATATCCAAACCCTGCAACTAATGAAATCCATTTTTCAGGTGTTTTATCTGCAGATTTTCACTTGTATGATATTCTCGGGAACGACGTAACTCAACGCATCAACAAAATCAATTCAGGAGACATGCACACTTTGCAGATTGAAGCACTGAGTGCGGGTAGCTATATTCTCTTTCAAGAAAATGAAAGATATTCATTTATAAAGCTTTAAGGCTATTGGTGAACGAGTAGGATTTTTACCTTCTGTAGGAAAAGTTAATAGCTTCAATGTTTCATCCTCACCTCTAAAATCACACCAACCCCAACTTCAAATCTTCCCAGATATCTTCAATATGTTCCAAACCGATTGACAATCGTACCAATCCATCTGTAATCCCAACTTCCAAGCGTTGTTCAGGCGTTAACTTCGAGTGGGTTGTCGAAGCCGGATGCGTTGCGATACTTCTTACATCACCTAGGTTTGCCGTCAATGAAAACATTTCCAACTTATCCAAAAACTTACGGCCAGCTTCCAAACCACCTTTCAATTCAAACGATACGATTCCTCCGCCGTATTTCATTTGTTCTTTTGCGATTTTATATTGTGGGTGCGATTCCAAAAAAGGATATTTAACGATGGCAATACCTTCTTCCTTTTCCAAACGAAGCGCAATCTCATGTGCGTTCTTGCAATGACGTTCCAATCTTACATCCAAGGTTTCAAGTGACTTAGAAAGCACCCAAGCATTAAATGGACTCATTGCTGGACCTGTATGACGCGCGAACGTTTTCACTTTTGCAATAATTTCATTCGACGCAAGTATAATTCCACCAAGTGTTCTCCCCTGCCCATCGATGTATTTCGTTGCGGAGTGAATCGAAACATCTGCGCCCAAAACAATCGGTTGCTGAATGATCGGAGTCGCGAAGCAATTATCGACTGCCAACAAAACGCCTTTGGCTTTACAGATTTTTGATAACCTTTTGATGTCAATTATATCCAAAGCAGGATTGCTCGGTGTTTCGATGTACACAATTTTCGTGTTCGGTTGAATCGCGTTTTCGAATCCGTCGTAATCATCGTAATCGATGTAGGTGAAATCAATTTGCCATTTAGGAAGAATCTCGGTCAGCAACTTATGCGTTGAACCAAAGACAGACCGACAGGAGACAATGTGATCACCAGAAGATAGCATTGCGCCAAAAAAAGTAAACACAGACGCCATTCCTGTCGCAGTCGCCCATCCGTTTTCCGCCTTTTCCAAAGCTGTCATTTTCTGGATTAATTCATCAACGTTTGGGTTGGCATATCTTGAATAGATATGGCCTTCCTTTTCATCAGCGAATTGTGATCGCATATCTTCCGCATCTTCAAAAACGTAACTGCTCGTTAAATACAAAGGCACTGAATGCTCGTTGTTTGATGATCTTTCCGATTGAATTCGGATTGCGTCTGTTTCTTGTCTGCTCATCTTAAATTATTTCGTGTCCAATGACAATGTTCTTATCTAATGAAGCGACGACCGAACAGTATTTTTCAATCACCAACTTCACGTTTTTATCGAGTTTCACTTTATCAATACTTTCATCCACTTCTATTGCTAAAACAATCGACTCAAATGGCGACGGAACTCCTTCTTTTCGCTTCGACTTAATTGTAATTTTAAACAATGAAGGATCGAATTTCTGCTTCTTCAAAATACTGAGAACGTCAATCGCAACGCAACCTGCTATTGCTCCGCCAACAAGTTCCATTGGGCGAAACCCTCGGTCTGTTCCGCCAATACCCGGCGCCGCATCCATTAAACATTTGATTCCGCGTTCGTTTTCAAATTCAAAAACATACGGAGTATCGATTCGGGTAAGTGTCGTTTTCATTTGGGAATTTTATTTTTGACCAGACCAAACGCCAATGTTCCTAAAAGTGCGCCTCCCAAACCAATTAATCCAATTTCCCATTTCCATCCTGCTAAAATTATTAGAGGAGCTGTGCATGCTCCGGTCAACGACCATCCCATTCCGAAAATCAAACCTCCAATGATATTCCCCAATCGTCTAGGTTCTTTCTCTACTAATTTGAGTTCAGTCCCATAAACTGATTTCACTTTAAATCTTTTAAGGATTAGAACAGAAATCACTCCCGTTAAAATAGCAGAACCGAGTAGGCCGTACATGTGAAAGGATTCAAAATGAAACATCTCTTGAATTCTATACCAGTGAAAAGCTTCCGAGAAGATTAAAATTGCTCCGAAGGCAAAGCCAAGTAATAGTGATGTTAAGGCTTTCATAATATTTCAATATTTGGTAAAACAAAATACGTTACGGCCAACCCACCAAGGAAAAAGCAGATCGTGGTAATCATGGAATTTCTATTTAAAAGTGAATTTCCCATAATACAATGTCCTGCTGTACAGCCATCTGCATAGCGCGCTCCAAAACCAACTGCAAAACCTCCAATGAGGAAAACCAACCAGTTGTCTAACGAGTAAATAGTCGATGCTTGCAGTCCGTAAAGCGATTCTGTTTCCATTTCTACTGGGCTTGCAATTCCCCCTGATAGAAATACAACAGCAGCCAAAACAATCCCCACTGAAAATTGAACTTGCCATAAGTCTTTCTTCTTATCGTATTTAAAATAATCTCGATTTGGAAGAATGAAAGTTCCAATATATCTAAGTGAGGAGGAGACCCCAAGCTGTTTTTCTCTCAAAATCAAAATCAGTGGAACCATTAATCCAATTAATGGCCCTCCGATGTACCAAGGTAAAGTTGTCATGTTAATTCGGGTTGTAATTTCCTTTGTTGAATGCTTTTTTGGTTCTTCTCAAATGTCGTAGTTTCCTGAAATTTTTCGGGAAGAATAATAAGCGATAACTCTTTTCTGTTGTTAAAATCAAAGGTAGTTAATTCGCTGAAACGAACCCATCCTGTTTGATACGAGTAATCTTCACTTTGGAAAACCTCATCAATCTTATAGAATGGAATTTCGTTGATGGCTTCGATGAATTGAGATCCCAAATAGACTTTCAAAAAGAAATCTGAAGTGAATGTTAAATCTTTGTCTGCATCCGTTTTTCGGTATTCGTATTTGTAGTCAAGCTTTAACGCTGACACATCTGAAAGGACTGCACTTGCTGTTGGGTAACTCCCTGCTCCTTTCCCAATAAACAATTGCTTATCTGAAAATAGCGCTTCGACAATCACCGCGTTGAATTCGTTATCGACAGTGTAAGCGAAGTGGTCTTTTCTAATGAAATGAGGCGCCACAAACCCAACAACTTCAGAACCAATTTTCTCAGCTCTTGAAATCAACTTTGTTCGGTAGCCTTTTTCCAAAGCGTAATTTACTTCGTGTGATGAAACATTTCTGATTCCAACATTAAACAAGTCCGAAGGTGAAGTCGTTATTCCGAATGCGTGTTTGATTAGTAAAACCAATTTGTACTTCGAATCATAACCATCAACATCTAAGGTTGGATTCAATTCCGCAAATCCTAAATCTTGCGCCTCTTGTAAAGCCGTTTCGTAATCAATTCCATCGTTTGCTTTGGTCAAAATATAATTCGTTGTCCCATTTACGATTCCTTCAACGGAGTTCAAAGAATCGTTATTATAGTACTCTTCCAAATTCCGAATCACTGGAATTGAACCTGCAACCGCGCCTTCATACAAAAGCGATGCATTGTTATCATTGGCAAGTAAAATCAGCTCATCCAAGTGCTCTGCAAGCATTTTTTTATTGGCCGTTACAACATCTTTACCTGCGTTCAATGAACGCTTCACAATAGTGTAGGCACTATCACTATCGTTGATTAATTCAATCACAACGTTGATGTTTTCATCGTCAATGATCTCGTTCACATCATAAGAAAAATTCTCCTGCGGAATACTTCGCTTCTTCGATTTGTCTTTAACAACGATTCGCTTTATTTCGGCATCAATCAAATTCGACTGATTTAATACTTCGTACAATCCTGAACCAACACATCCAAAACCTACTAACCCTATTGATAATTTCTTGCTCATAATTTCTATTTTTTCTATTTATACACCAGTCCAGAAAGCGATCGGGACATTAATTCACTTTTTTTTACTGTGCTTTTAAACACCGTCGGTCGGTTCTTTTTAAATCCATTGTGCAGAAAATCGCGAATCATTTCCGCTAATTTTTCAGTTTCAATTAAGAAACCATCGTGCCCGTAGTCCGATGAAATCTCAGCGTATTCCGAATACCGAATATGCGATGCAATAAAGCGCTGCTCACGGGTAGGAAACAAACAATCGGAAGTTATTCCAACGACCAATGTTTTTGCTGACACTTGATTTAGCGCTCGTTCAATTGAACCCCTTCCACGTCCAACATTATGGCTGTCCATCATTTTTGACAAAGTCACATACGCATAAGCATTGAATCGATTGGCCAATTTTTCTCCTTGATAACGCTGGTAGCTCGCTGCTTTAAATTCGTCAACGCGGTACTCATCATCGGTTTGCGATCTGTCGTAAATTTCATACGATCGATAACTTAACAATGCCAAACTTCTAGCCGTTTTCAATCCGTTTTTCCCTCCTTCAATGCCTTTCCCATACGTTGAGTCGCTATAAATTGCGAGTCGTTGGCTCTCGTTAAACGCAATTCCATACGCTGAATGCCGCGCATTGGTGGCAATGAGAATTAAATTTTTAATTAAAATTGGATTTAAAATCGCCCATTCCAAAGCCTGCTGCCCACCTAAGGACGAAGCGATCAGCGTGTTGATGGAATTGATTTCCAACGACGTTTTTACGGCATCGAACAATCGAGCAACATCGCGTGGAGTTACCAATGGAAATTCATCCAAAAGTGGACGTTGATTTGCCCTTGGGGACGCGGGCCCGGTAGTTCCATAACACGATCCCAATGTATTTACACACACTATGAAATAGTCATCAGGATTGAATTGTTTACCAGGTCCGAATAACCCGCTCCACCATTCGAAAACGTTACTGTTTGCTGTCAATGCATGACACACCCAAACGACATTGTCTTTCTTGGAATTTAATTTCCCGTAGGTGTGAAAACCAACAGTTAAGTTTTCGATTATTGCTCCGCCTTCTAGGACGAATTCTTTTTTATTTATTGTTGAGTACATTTTAGATGTGCTTAATGGGATTGATTATGAATTAGAAGATCTGAATTATGGGTTACGAATTGTGTGCTCGCAAGTGCTCGAAAGTCTAAGTCGACTT
This sequence comes from Crocinitomicaceae bacterium, assembly GCA_047630755.1. GTDB lineage: Bacteria > Bacteroidota > Bacteroidia > Flavobacteriales_D > Crocinitomicaceae > UBA4466. Next base: position 17,461 of record JBLHYG010000022.1, read on the forward strand.
CGGAATTAATTCATAAATTATTTTGGAGGCTATTTACAGCAACAACAGTACGTTCGATGTGTGAGAAGGTGTTTCTCAATAAAATTCATTGCACGCATTTGCGGTTGAATTTGTCTGTTTCCCGAAGATTGAATCTTAGCGTTTTTCATACTCTTAAAATTTATATTCACCCATCGAACGATTCGATTAGGAATCAGGAATTGGCACCGGTTTTCCAATCTCCGCCTTCGCGTCGACTTTAAGTTGGTTGCCAGAGGGTCTTCGAGCCTGTCTCTCACCTCTTCTTTATAAATCAAGATCCACAGATGTGGTATTTTGATGCCACAAATGTTTTAAATTTGTTTTCAATAAAACAAGCTTTTTACAGAAAAAAGATTTTAATTATGGCAAATCGCGGTAAATATTACGTTCCGATATCACTAACAATTGCAGCTTTAATCATAGGCTTAGGCTTTTGGGGATACGCTGCCTATATCCGACCGATTTATTTGAACAATGCAGCACAAACAGAGACGATTGACCTAAAAAAGGAAACAGATTTCACTTTCGCGAAGCATTTGGACCAGGGAAAAGTGTATGGAATTGAAATTGAAGTGAGCGGGAATGTAAAATCAAATTTCGATTTAATTATCTCAAATGGTGATAAAGATGTTCACGCCGCTTCGGTAAAAGGAAAGGATATTCAATTCATTTACAAGAACAATTGGAGCACCGATAGTTGTTTTTTAAGCGTTTTACCAAAAGGTGAAATTGGAGGAAAGGTTACGATTGATTGTCGTTTTTTGGCGTTGGAGAAGTAACTCGATTTTTCGATTGTTCGATTGTCCGATTCACTTCGTGGCTGCCTTTGGCGGTGTTCGATGGTTCGATGGAACATGTTCAAATCCAAGAGCGTAGCGGTCGAATGATCCAAAAGCAAAGCGCGTCGAATGATCGGATTTCTCAAGGCTAATAACGCGCCAAGTCCATTTTCCAGATAATTCCAACAGAAAAGAAGTGGGTGTTCATCGAAAGTGGAACGATCCTGTCTTTGTAAAAGTTGTAACCGTAATTCACTCTGAAAGACAAGGGCTTAACAACAATTTGTTTTGGAATCATTCTATAAATGACGGGGATTTCCAAACCGATTTCTGGCCGCAGGGAATACGATTTAAAATCACCTTTGAAGTACGGCAAAAAGTTAAAAGCAAGATCCAACGACCCGAGGGTTTTTAATAAAAACTTAGTCCCTCTGTTCGTGGATGCAAAATCCGACTTGGGTTTTTGCGTGTATAGATTTTTAAAAGGCTGATAGCCGATGCCGACTTTTAGGGCGATGATTGGACGTTTAAAGTTGTACTCTGCTCCTAACCTCAAAAACAAACGATGAACAGCCACGGGCTTTCCGATTCTGCGCATTCCACGGTTGTTTGCATATCCTGCGGTGTAAACCAAATAATTGATTCCTCCGTCGATTTGAGTTTTGAAGATGTAATTGGCAAAAATACCAGAGCCCATGCAAATTCTACAAATTCGGTCCTTATTTCCGCCCTTCCCTACTTGACCATAGGCAGAATTGAATACAATTAAAAAGACGCCGAGAAGGATGGCACGAATTAGATTCATGCCTTTAAATTAATTATTTTTTTAATTGGATTGATTTTCAGGCGCTTGCAGACCGATTATTGCATTGAGATCAGCAGTAAACACTCGTTGGTTCTACTTTCTATACATCGCGTACATGGCCTCGATATCGAACTTTCGAGTCCCGACGTATTCCTTTTCAAGGTAGTCAAGTTTGGAGTCTTTTTCAAGAAGGTATAGATTTTTGACATCCATTTTGATTTGCGATCTGACCTTAATCGAAGCGGGGCCGTATTCGGGTTTCTTTCGGTATGCTGCAAATCCATATTCCGAATTTGAAATACTAATTCCTTTAACTTCAACCACAGATAAATCTTTAGAGGCAATAGCAATATAAGCCCCATCAATTGAACATCCATTCACCAACAAATGAGAATTTTCACCTCCCGAAATTCCTTTATCTCCAGCGTTTTTAACGGAGCAATTTTCAATTAAGATATCACTTCCAGAAAAATCCATACAATCATTTCCGGTGTTTTCAAATTGAGATGCAATGACTTTTCCCGTGCAAAAATCAGCATCAAAACCGTCCGAAGTTGTATTTGAAACCGATGAATGCTCCATAATAAACTCGCATCGTACTAGGTTCAATCCATCTTCACAATTGTTGTTGTCAAAGCTGCAGTTCATAATGAATGCTTCTCCTTGATAGATTGTCACGGCGCCCGTCAATTTCCAAAATTCCTTGTTCAATGAACTCAAATTGGAGAACTGAACGTACTTCATAATTGAGACCCCGTTTTTAGTTAAAACATTGAATCCATTGGCACTTTTATCGGACGAAGTAACTTGGATTGGATTTCCAGCTTTGCCTCCCATCAAAACGGGTGAATATGAAATAAAGGCAGCACTATTAATTAAATCCAATCGAACCCCAGCTTCAAAAACAATGAATTTATCTTTAGGGAAAACAACATCTTTTGAAACCGAGTAACTTCCGCTTTTCAATACCAAACTATCGCCAACTTCTTTAAATGGCAACTGACTATAGTCCGCAGCAATAGGAATTTCAATCCGGTCGATTGGACTCCATTTACTCAACTTTCCAAAGAAAAGTTCGTCATTGCAATTTCCCGCACGGTACACAAAAGAATATGGCTTCTCCGTCAACGTGATCGTTGTTTGATTCGAAGGCCATTTGTATTCCTTCATTTGAATTGGTTGGTCCAGATTGATCGTTTTCTTCTTGTCCGGCTTTAAAGTGTATCCAATAATCTCAATTCCGTATGAGTGAAAATTATTCAGTTGAATCTCACAAGAAAATGAATCTTTCTTAATGACATAAGCTTTAAGCGCAACGTCTTTATACAGCTCACCTTGCGGCAGTTTATTAAACACCACTTGACCTTTAAAGAATTCCTTTGGAGTCGACAAACGTTTCGTTTCAAATTCAGGAATGGCCGTCCTAATTTGTGTGCAATTCGATACAAAAAACTCCTTATCGAATTTATAAAATGGATATTCATGCTTAAGCAATTGTTCCATTTTATTGATTTCGACATTCAAATCATTAAAGACATCCCGCAAGTAATTTGGATTGGAAAACTGTTTGAGGTACTTCAAATAAAGTTCGTTTACCTCTGGATTGGATAACAAAGCTTCGGTCGTGTTGTATGAATTCTTTGACGTCCAAGCCGTTCCAACCATTGCAACATCTTTCGACATTTGATCTAGACTTGTGAAACAATCAAATGCAATGGGCTCCAACCGACTTGTCACGGGGTTCATGTAATAGCGCTGATTGTGCCAAATCAATCCGTGTTTGGCATTTAGAATGTCCGTTAAGGCCAAATAGCGCGCTACAATATCGACATCCAGATAACCGTCGACGTCAACATCATGACTTCTCAGCCTGTGCATGTGACTTTGAGCCACATTGAACTGCATCTTTAAGTTGGGATTCTTCTTCGTTCGGTTCTTCTTAAATGGATTGATTTCCGCAGCCAAAAGCGTTGGGATATGAAAGGCTTTGCCTCCGTTCAGTTCTGCCAAATGCTGTTTCCAAACGCCGTTTTCATCGAACTTAACAATTGGACCTTCACGTCGGTTTCTACTCTCAAGAAGTTGCTTGTCAAAGTGTTCCTCAAGTGCGTAAACGCCTTTCTTTTCACCATTGATAATGACTGGGATAAACGTATAGTGTGTTGTTAGGACATCTTCTTTTTCGAAAAGCTTGTGACCAAACCACTCCATCATAAAGGACCTTGTAGACGGGTTTTGGATAGAAAAGGTTTTGAGTCCTTTGTAAGCGTCGTCATCCCCCATTTTTATTCTGAATGACCATTTATCCGTCTTCAAATGATCCGTCCAATCTCCTTTAAATCGAATTTCAATGGGAACAAATTTACCATTGACATTCAGTTTTGCTGAGAAGTAAGGCTTCATTTTACTTGTGATCATTCCTTTCTTTAGCGCCTTGCTTCGAAGAATTCTCAACGAATCCATCGTCATAAAATCGATTTCCAATTCGAGTGCATTATCCGTCATTCTTGGAATTGAATGCTTGAAATAACCATTGATTTTGAAGTCATCAAAGTAGGTCGTGACCTTGTTATCATTCCTAATGTAGATGATCAGTTCCTCAAAATCTTTATGAGCAATGAAGTTCATTTCAATCAATCCCCAATTGCCTTCTCTGTCAATGATTGTGGAATTCTCTTCGTACAAATCGCCTGAAGCGTCGTTACCAGAAATGATAATTGATCCAGCGCCGTCGCCAATGTTTCGCCAAACGGAAACAACGAAAGCATCTCCTTTTTCAACGCCTTCCAGGTTTATTCCAAATCCATTTGGTGTTTTTGTATTCAAAGCAAGGCTAAACCGTCCGTTTCTGGCCATTTTAGAAGATCGAAGATCCCCGCCAGTCAACCTGTATTTACCTGAAGTAAATTCGTCTCCATCCACTTTTTCTGCACCTGATGAAATTTTTAATGAATCGATCCCGTCAATAGAAACTGCATCTGAACAGGATGAAATTAATCCGGCTAAAATACACGTGATCCATAGAAACTTTTTCATAGTAGAGATTACTTTGTGTAGGCCATATACATGGAGTCAATATCGAATTTCTTCTCTCCGACATAGCTTTTATTCAAGTAAATAAGCTCAGATCCTTTTTCGAGGAGTTTTAGATTTTCAGCGTCCATTGTTTTAATGGAAGTCACTTCAATTCGAGCAGGCCCGTACTCAGGTTTCTTGCGGTAACAGGCAAATCCGTATTTAGAATTTTTGACGCTTATATTATCAACATAAACCACAGTTAAATCTTTAGCAGCCAATGCAATATACGAACCGTCTATTGAACAATTTGAGACACGTAACTCGGATCCTTCTCCGCCTGAAATTCCTTTATCTCCAGCGTTTGCAATGGAACAATTGTCAATTTCAATTTCACTTCCAGAGAAGTCAAGACAGTCATTTCCAGTATTGGAAAAAGAAGAATTGGAAACTTTACCATGGCAGAAATCGGCATCCAAACCGTCGGAATAAGCGTTGGAAATTGTTGAATTCTGCACTGTGAATTCGCAACGAATCAAATTCAATCCGTCTTCGCAATTGTTATTTAAGAATTCACAATTATTAATCGATACGTTTCCTCCATAAAACGTTACAGCACCTGTTAAAGTCCAGCCGTTTTTATTCATCGTATTCAAATTATCGAAAATCGCATAGTTCATTTTTGAAGCTTCATCAGAAATCACCACAAATCCATTTGCTGTTTTGTCCGGTGATGAAATAAGAACTGGATTTTCTTTCGTTCCTTGAATATCTATTGGTGAATACGAAACAATCGACGCGTTATTTACAAGTTCAATTTTTGCTCCTGCTTCAATCACCAGCGTATAACCATTCGGAACCTGCATGTCGCCTTTGAAAATATTTTTTCCGCTCAAGACAACTTCCTTACTTCCTTTTACTGGAATTCGAATATGCGCCATTTTATCTAAAAACTGAGGTTGTTTTGCCACTCCCCATTTCTCGATTCCAGCTTTAAATTCGGTAGCATCACAATTCTTTGCTCGGTAATGAATACGTCTTGGTTTTTCTTTCAATTTTATAAACTGAGGCTTTGCTTTCGATTCATAGGCTTTCAAGATTGTCTTTGGCATCGGCACAATGACTTTCTTATTCGCTTTGGTCGAGTAACCGATAATTTCAAGATCAGCCGAGTGGAAGTTTCGAAGTGAAATTGTAACACTTCCATCTTCTCTCTTTTCCTCCAGGTTTACTTTCAAGGCTATATCCGTAAAGATTACATTCTCAGGCAATACTGCAAAAGGTTCCATTTCTTCACTTTCCACATTCGGATTTTTCCGATGCTCGGCGTATTCTGGAAGTTGTTCCCTAACTTGTTTTGCGTTGTTTCTAAAAAACTGCTTGTTGAGTTTTATATTCGGATACTCAAAACTCAACAATGTTTCAGCTGCCTTAATCTCCTCTTTCAATTCACTGAAAAGCGCATCGACGTAATTCTCACTTGAGAATTCCTTTAAGTATTCAAAATATTTTTCTTCTACTTTCGGATTCGATAGCACCGCTTCTATTAACGTGAAATTCTGTTTACGGCTTCGATCCAAACCTTCAATATCAACTTTCGTTTGAATGAGGTTCGGCGCCATAAAGCAATCATAAGCAATTGGTTCTAACTTATTCGTAACGGGATTAAAGTAATTTCTTTGATTGTGCCAGATTAAGCCGTGCTTTCCATTAATAACATCGCTTAAGGCTATAAATTTGGCCAACGATTCCACATCGAAATAATCATCTACGTTGGTGTCGTGATTTCGATACCGTTCCATTTGACCTTTGGCTGTATTGAATTGCTTCGTTAAAGCTTCCGATTTATTCGTTCGGTTCTTTTTAAATGGTGTTACCTCCGCGGACTTAAATGCTGGAACTTTATAATATTTGTGTTCGTTCTTTTCCATGTAATGCAGCTGCCAAACTCCACTTTCATCAAACTTAACAATTGGGCCCTCTCTTCTTTTTCGGTATTCCAAAAGTTGCTTATCGAAGTGTTCTTCAAGCGCATAAACGCCCATTTTCTTGCCATTAATTATAACAGGAACAAAAATATAACGCGTCGTCAATATATCTTCGTTCTCATACATCCTATGCGCAAACCATTCCAACATAAATGAGCGCGTATGTGGATTCTGAATAGAGAAGGTCTTCATTCCTTGATAGGCATTATCTCCACCAATCTTGATTCTAAATGACCATTTATTTGTTTCTAAGTGGTCTGTCCAATCGCCCTTTAAACGCAGCTCGATTGGGATTCTTTTTCCTCCCACTGTCAAGTTTGCCTCAACGTATTCCTTTAAGTCTTTTGTGATTACGCCTTGCTCCAAAGCTATCTTTCTAAACTCCGTCAAGGTAGTATATGCCGAACTGTTGATATTGATTTCAAGAGCTTCGTGAGAATCATCAGGTTTTGAATTGTTGAAATATCCTTTGATTTTGATATCATCGAAGTAAGTCGGAATTGCTTCTGCATTTAAGGCATAAATCAGAACTCTTTTATAGTCTTGTTGAGCAACGAAAAAAGATTCAATCTTCCCCCACTCGCCTTGTTCTTCAATGAACATTTGATTGAACTCATATTGATTTTGAGGCTCTTCACCAGAGATGACCAACCCGCCGGTCTTTCCACTTAAATGCTTCCAAACTGAGGCTTCGATTATGTCACCTTTTTTAACATTTTTGACTTCATAGGTAAACCCATACGGCGCGTCTTTATTCAGTTTAACAGAATGTTTGCCGCTTCGTGCATGATCCGTGGATTGAGATTGCCCACCTCTAAATTCTACATTTGCAGAAATAAAATTGGCTCCTTTTAATTTTTCGGCATCACAAGAAACCGAAAGTGTATTATTCACTTCCTCCTCCTTTTCAGCAGAACAGGCGGTGAGCAGCAATAGCGCGAAGATGTAAAAACAATATTTCATATAAGCAGCAAAAATAATACAATTCGCATCACCATTTTCATTTAAAGGCATCGATCTGAAGTTCATTATAAAAAGAGGTTCGCAACAGAATAATTTTTACTTTTAACATTGTGAAATTGAACAACGTTACTTCGTCCCTGATTATTACACTTTTGGTGATCGTCACATTGGTTTTTGGCAAATCAATAATTGTACCTTTTGTGGTCGCTTTGTTGATCTGGTTCGTCGTTAAAAAGATGAGAAATCTAATTGATAAAATTGGATTTGTGCACAAGTACATTCCGATGTGGGTTAAGACTTTGACAGCTTCCTTTAGTATTTTCGCTTTGCTTTTTTTTATTGGTGGACTCTTAACGAAAAACATTGAGAACATCTCCGCATCCTATGAAGATTATGCTTCAAACGTTGGAATAATCACCGAGAAACTGAATAGATTACTTGGAATTAATTTAAATGAACAGGCTATAAAATTCTTACAGGATTTTGAATTCACATCATACTTGGAATCTTTCTTTAACTCTATTTCGGAATTATTGGGCAGCATGGTCATGATCATCTTCTACACGGTGTTCTTGTTTATAGAAGAGACATTGTTCCAGAGAAAAATCAGTCTAATTTTTAATGAAAGCGGAAATAAAGACGGCTTCCAATCAACTTTGAAGAAGATTGATCAATCACTTTCAAGTTACATCAGTTTAAAATCGTTGATTGCTTTAATGACATCAACACTAAGCTATTTCATCTTGCTTGGCGTCGGAATTGATTCCCCAGTCTTCTGGGCCTTCTTGATCTTCATGTTCAATTTCATACCTTCTGTCGGACCGATATTGGGCACAATAATGCCGGCTTTGTTTTCCTTGCTTCAATTTGGTCAATTCACACCTTTCTTAATAATTCTGATCTCATTGGGAATTGTCGCTGTTCTTATTGGGAGCTTCGTAGAGCCACGATTGATGGGAAACACGCTCAATATAAGCCCGCTGGTTGCTATCCTCTCTCTGGCAGTCTGGGGTGCCATTTGGGGAATCATAGGAATGCTTTTGAGTGTTCCGATAACGGTGACGATGATTATCATCTTTTCTCAGTTTAAGGGGACGCGGAATATTGCGATATTGTTGAGTGAGAAGGGGAAGGTTTGATTGGATATTGGATATTAGATTTTAGATTTAAGGACTGTGTTTGATTGGGATTTTGATTTTAGAATATAGACTGTTAGACGCTGTTGATTATGAAAAACAAATTGTACCACCTTCTTTTATCGATTGTTGCTACATCATTGATTTATTCCTGTGAATCGAATCCTAAAGAGGATGAAGTAGGCGCAATTGTTTCGGAAGTTTCGAATCGCTTCGATTGTAACTTGAAATCTGAAGTCACTAATCGGTCAGACTCTTCCTTCATAACGATATTTGCCGATTGTGAATCATTGGAACTGCATGAATACGGCAAGATTCTAGTTGAAGTTTATGAAGAACTTGATGCTCACAGTATTCAATTCGATCATTACTTGGTTAAATCCATAGACCATCAACGGCAACTAGGCTTCGTTGCTGAAGTATTTCCAGCTTTAATAAAAAAGAGGGCTGGTTTCTATAAGGCGACCAAGCTGCTGGAAAAGGGTGAATTTAAGTCCTTTGTTGATTTTATGGACGTCAGTATCAAATCTCAAGCGGATAGCGTTATTACTGAATTATTTCAAAACCACTATCATTTGACAGGGCGCATTGAGTTTGTCGGTTTTGAAATTGCTAAAATTAACTCGAAAGACATTGGCTTTTCAAAACCAACATTCCAGTCGATAATCTTTATTGGAAAGACGGTGAAAAACGAACAAGTTTCAATATCGATGAATACTGCCAAAGACGATAATAAAATCTACGGAGTTTACTTCTAACATTATTAATGTCTCTTTGCTTTTTAGAGTTTAGAACGTTAGATTTTAGACTGTTGGAATTTAGATTAATTCTGGATTCACTGAAACTTATTCTAATCTAAAAGCGCAGCGATCCAAAAGGGAGCTTGCGACTGATCCAACAATCCAAAAGGGCCTTTTCGCCCGATCTTAATTACTTCAAATCGAAATGCTCATTGGCTTTATCGGCGATATAACCACCAATTGCCAAGGATGCTGTTGCAGCTGGCGAAGGTGCGTTTAAAACATGAATTGCTTTGCCGTGGTATTCAATTCTGAAATCATCTCTGGTGTCACCATCTTGTCTCAACAACAATGCTCTAACTCCTGCTCTACCCGGACGAAGATCATCCATAGTCAAGTCTGGAACCATGCGCTGAAGTGTTTTTAGAAACAACTTTTTTGAGAAGGCTCTGCGGTACTCGTTGATTCCAAATCGCGCGTTTTTAAAGAACAATTTCCATGTTCCTTGATACGTCAATGCATCCCAAGTATCTCTCAACGAGAAATCTGTTTTTCCGTATCCTTCGCGCTTGAATGTAAACACGGCGTTTGGTCCACATTCAATTTCACCATTGGTCATTCGTGTAAAGTGAACGCCTAAAAATGGAAAGTCAGGATTTGGAACGGGGTAAATTAAATTCTTGATCTTGTGCTTTCCTTGGTCGGTTAATTCGTAATAGTCGCCTCTAAATCCAACAACCTTTTCTTTTAAATCAACACCGTCTTTGATAGCCAATCTATCCGCTTGAAGTCCTGCACAGAAGACAAGGTATCTTGCTCCAATAATTTCATTGGTCGTTGTGAGAATAGCCGTTTCACCAGTACTGTCAACATCCAATACTTCTTCGTTGAGCAACAACTTACTCTCCGATTGCATTGCCAAGGCGAGTTCAACCATTTTCTCCGTTGCGCCTCTGAAATCAATAATTCCAGTACAAGGAACATGAAGTCCAGCGATACCAACACAATGCGGCTCGTATTCCTTTAATTCTTCACCAGTAATCTTTTTAAGGCCTTCTATTTCGTTTTCCAAGCCAATATTATAGATCTTCTCAAGATTTGACAGTTCAGATTCATCAACGGCAACTACAATCTTCCCACAAACATCGTGGTCGATTCCGTGTTCTTTCGCGAATGCAACCAACTCATGACGGCCTTGAATACAATTTTTGGCTTTAAGCGAACCCGGTTTGTAATACAACCCCGAGTGAATAACACCTGAGTTATGACCCGTTTGATGATCAGCCAACATGGCTTCCTTTTCAATGAGAACAATTTTTAGATTTGGATTTTGCTTCTGAACTTTATAGAACGTTGCTGCTCCAACTATACCTCCACCAATTATTGCTATGTCGTACGTCATACTAATAAATTTCCCTGATTCCTGACAAAATTAATCAATCATCGCATTTGGTGGTTAGAATAGAGATACTTTATTGCAAACAAAAACGGGCTCCATAAAAATGAAGCCCGTTTCAAGTCGTATTTTAAATTGTTTACTTTTTCACGAACTCCTCCGTGAACACACCGTTCGAAGTAATTACCTTAACGATGTAATGTCCTGATTCAACAGTTGAAAGATCTACATTTGAATTGGCAGTCGTTAAGCTTGCCGTCATTTTTTCAGAAAAGACTTTGCGTCCCATAATGTCGTAAATTTCCAATTGAGCATTGTTATCTACGCGACCAATTAATTCAATTCCAAACACACCATCGTTGGGATTTGGATAGACCATTAATTTATCTTCAAGCTCCCCTAATTCTTCAGCGTCGAGGTGGAAACCAACCGTAAAGTTGTATTGATTGTAATTCCCGAAATCTTTCTCGAAGTTTTCCATTACAGGTCCACCGACCAATTTAACGCTGAAAGAACCCGCAGTTTCACCTTGTTGAGAAGCTGAATACCAGAATGAAATCCCGTCATTATCGCTGTCTTCTAGAATAATTGAATAACAACCCGGAGCTAAATCAAACGTATCCTTATAATCTGTGCTGTTAGCTAGATTCGTTCTTTCGAAAATTGTATTTCCATCGCTGTCCATCAACCTCCATTTGTTCTCGTGCGCCATATTATTCGTCTTGAACCAAACAAAGAATCCATTGTAAGCAATCCCGTTAAAGTACATTTGTTCTGGAGCTTCAAATGGAATAACGATTTCATCATTTTGTTGGTACTCATCCAAATTCCACGTTTCGTTAATAAAGTTGATATGAGCCGTGAACGTTCCTGAATTTCCAAGATCGTACCAGAAAGAATAAGCAGGAATTGGAATCTCAACCATTTCTTTTTCAAGGAACTCAAGATTCCCTGTCCAATCAAAAGACACTTTGTTGTTGTAATCAATCCAAACCGTTATTCTTGCGCTTGTCAATGGTTGCTCACCCGTGTTTTGGATAATCACACGTGGGTTCTGACAACTAGGGTTCCATTTTCTGTAATATTCCCAAGCGTTCGGGTTTAAGATGTCAATTATCGCGGCATCATTTTGATGATTAGGTGCGTCATAAGTAATCAAATCCATTGCGATAATGTAATTCCCATTTCCTTGAGCAGCATCATTAACTGGAATATCTTCAATGTCGTAATCCAATGTTGTTGTAGTTCCAGGAGTAACGAATGGTGTTAATTCAAAATCGTATTCTTTCACTAAATCGCCTGGGCACCATCCTTCACGTGCATACGGCCAAGTTCCACCTTGACTCACGTTTGGATTATCACCACATGCAGATTCTTCCCAAATCTCCCAGTTAAAGCGTTCAACGCCATCAACAGAAATCATGTGATCTTTAGAATCCCACTCACAGCAGTTCACACTTCCGTTGTGTCCGTGTCCCGTAAAACGCGTTTTAATTTTAAACATGGAAGCACTGTCAGACAATGCAACCTGAGTCGCTTGAAGCTCTGTATCACTATCCAATGAATTATAAGAATACGAGCGGTAATCCGACCAAATCGCTTCTCTTTTCATAACATCTCTTGGCGGAATACCTTCGATGAACGCGAATTTGATATCAATCAGTTCTTGGGTATTGTGTGCGGCAAAATCAACCAAATCTTTCAAATACATTTGATAATCTGTAACGTCGTAGATCCATTCGAATCCATTGATACCAAGGTCGAATTGAATTCCATAAGGTGTAATGAAACGGCCAATTTCAATCTGGTTTAAAACTTCAAACGGTTCATCGTAATACGCCAATGATGCATTGTTTAACGTTTGACTTCCAGAGAAAGGAACGGAAGAAACAATCGTATTTGCAGCATCATAAATATCCTCAGATCCTTCTGGCATTGCTAAAAATGCATTTGAAATCTCGTAGTGCTCATCTTGCAATACATATTCAAAAACCACCTCTGGCTCTTTAAGCATTAGGTAATCAACGTTCACATCTGAGAAAGGCCCAACCGCACCTTGTCCAATTGAAACTCTAACTCTATCCGCAGCCATATCGAAAACAGGATTCGCAGAGAATTCAATCATTCCTTGCTCAGAAGGCATCAATAAAATATTATTCGGTGATGCATCTTTTGCATAATTAACATCATCGAACGGGTAATAAACCATTAAGTCCGCCCAATTTGGATGCGCTGCAGTAACCGATTGATTGTACCAAGTTGCAATATCTGCTTCACTTACCGCAGTGTTGTACAATTGGAATTCATCAATTTGACCTGTCCAGTGGTTATCAATACTTCTGTTAGATCCAATAACCATCCGATGCATATAACCGACCGGTGAATTCAATCCTGTGCCACTGTGCCAAAGCACGCCGTCGCGCATAATTTTCATTTCTCCTGTTGATGTACTTTTAATAAATGCCCAGTGGTGCCATTCATTGTCAACTCCTGCTCCGTTCATGTCTTGATCGATTCGATCGTACGCACTTCCTTCTCCAGCATCCCAATAAATTCTATTGTTGCTCCAAGGCATGTGAATGTTCATTACTCTTTGATTCAAAGTGTCATACGCTTCTAAAACTGAGGTATTAACTCCAGAATTCCCAAGTCCTTGTGCCCAGAAAGCGATTGTTACATCGTCACCTAAATCCAAGTCAGACAATTCCAACATCGCTTGATTTGAACCCGAGAATTCCATTGCACCATTTCTAGCACCAAATGATCTCGCCATATCTGGCGTTGTGTTGTCTGATTCGTAATTGATCCAGTTTGCTCCTGTATTAATTGAACGGTCGTAATAGAATTCAATAATTATATTGCTCGTCCCATCCCAAGCAAACGGTTGATGGAAAACCAATTCGTTTTCTCCGTCAACGATAAGTGGTCCTGCGCCTGATGTCCTCGAAAGGTTGTATACTTCCATAAATCCAGTTGTGTGAAACTGAGTTATTGTCGCATCGCTCGTTGCTTTAATTGAAATTCTAGGTTTGATAATTTCACCTGATCCATTTACACCTCCAGTTGGAACAAACAAACTCAATGACGGTAAATCACCAGCTGTTATTCCTCCTGCCGTTAATTCAGAACCAGTCAATAACATTTGGTACCGATCAGATTGTGCTTGCTGATCAAACGGAAACAAACCTGAACCGCCTGTACCAGGCAAAACCGATTGAAGCGTTGTCGAAACAGTAGAAGGTAATTTCTCTACACTTACATATTGATCCTTACGGGTCGCATTATACGCTTCGTAATTATAAGCTGGTGTAGCTAACCAATTGTTCAAAAATTGATCGTTGTAATGACCAACCGAGTCCATCAATCCTGTGTGCTCATAAATTTTAGAATAGGCCAAATAATCCCATTCTCCACAATTGTATTGGTCCCATGGAGTAAGTGGACTGCACTTTAGTTTGTATGACATTAAAACGCGTTCGAATCGTTTTGAATTCAATTCAGCTGGGAATAGAAATTCTCCACGTCGCGATGAAATTGAATCGAAAGTAAACGTTTGCACCCAAGTTGTATCTTGAGCATTTGTCATTGTACTTGATAAAAGCGCAACGAAAAGGATTAAAATGGTTTTCATTATTGGGTAGTTTTAGCAACAAATATAAGACAGTTTCTATCCACAAGCAAAAACGAGCGTTTACAGAATGTTAACCAACACTAAATCCCATTCAAATTGGGCCTCGACTATTTCTCGTAACGAACTCCAACAGGTAAAACGTTGTGAGTCGGTTCGTAATAATCGCTGTGTTGGTATATGAAATACAATTGCTGCCAAGAAGACTTTGCAAACGCCTCATCCGTTGATTTTTTAATCTCGAATTCCTTTTTCAAGTGTGGATTCGCATTTAAGATCTCGAGGGCTTTATCTTCGAAAACATACGCTGAGAAATATTCTTTTTGTTGCACATAAGAATCAAAGAAGTTCCATGCGAAGTAACTATCTGGAGTTTCAGGCTCTAAAACAGAAGCAATAAATCGTCTATTCAATTGATGTGATAAAATCATTACATCGCCTTCCTTCAAGCCCCAAACATCAGCACCCATTTCCATTTCAACATCCGAATGCAGAAAGTGTCCTTCGTAAGGCGACTTCCCTTTAGAAAATGCTACAATCCGTTGATTGTTAAAGCGCTCTTTGAAGTCTTTGCCCAATACCGTGTATTCAATATTGTTGGCCGCCAATCTTTCTATAACATCTGTGCATTGCGCACCCACAAAATAAACATCTGGAATTTGGATTGAATCACTTGCTGCGTATTTATCGAAGTACAATATCACTTTTTCATAGGGGCGGTCTCTGTGGTATTTCAACCGTTCCAACCCGGTCACTTCACTTTTTGGCCGCGAATATTCGTATCCTTTAAATAGTATTGAAACGGGTTCATCAACGATTTCAAAATTGTACGGGTAATAGTCCAAGTTTTGCTCCCATTCTCGCGCTTCTTTACGTGCTTTTTCGATTGCCTTGGAATTCGTTTGCATCCAGTCAATAGACGCTTCAATAAATATTCTTGTCGACTTTACTCTTTCCGGAAATGATTTCAACATGTGCGTTTCCGTTGTGAAACTAATTGCGTTCATTAACGATGCATACCCCATTGCATACCGCGGTAAATCATTGAAGACCGTCATTCCATTTTCGGGTACCTCATCTTTCAAATTAACATACGGAATCAAATCAAAGCCTTTCGAAGATGATACTTCCTTGAGTTTTGGAATCATCACATCATGCATTAATTTACCGAGCGAAGGTGCCATTCTCTCCTTCACAGAGGCGATATACGTCATCGTGTATTGGTAATCCGCTCCATTTGAAACGTGCGTATCAACGAATACGTCTGGATCGAGTGCATGGTAAATCTTAGCAAATGTGAACATGTTTTTAGAATCCATTTTAATGAAATCGCGGTTCAAATCAAGGTTTTGCGCATTTCCTCTAAATCCATATTCTTCCGGTCCGTCTTGATTCGCTCGACTTGTCCCCGAACGATTCATCATCCCTCCAACATTGTATGCAGGAATAATTCCAATTACTGGAATGTCCTTTGATTTCCCATTTTTAATCCAAGCGTTGATCCAAATCAAACATGCATTAACGCCGTCCGGTTCACCGGGATGAATTGCGTTGTTAATTAATAAGGTTGTGCTCTTTCTCGCTTTTTCAAAGGTCTTTAACGAGTCTCCGTCACCATTTAGGACGCATACGTAAATTGGAAGTCCGAAATCTGAATCTCCCATCTCATACACTTCAATCTCATCATGCTTTTCAGCAAGTTGTTTGTATGTTTTTATAAGATCAGGATAACTTAACGTTGTATTCCCGTCCAATTGAGCGATTGATCCAAAAGAGATACATGCCAATAGAACTGCTAAAATTTGCTTCATAAGATAGAATTAACCTTGCCTAAATTAGTTAATATTCATCGTTTCGGTCAAATTGAATTGTTGCTGCTCCCTAAAATTCCAAATCTAAATCCACAAATCATTGTTGTTTCAAAAATTAATCATGATCTTGTAGAAGGTACTGATATCCTTACTGTTGAACGAATTTAATTTAATTCAGATGAAATATTTAATCATTCCATTTATTTTTGTAATCACCTCTTGCTCACAGAACAAGACAGAAAAGGTCAAGGATGAAATAATTGAGGTCATTCAACCTTCTGAATGGAATACGGAACAAATCGAATTGTATAGTGACACAGCAAAGTTCGATCTGAACAAATCAATGGATCTTTTTTGTAGCACTCCCGCAATCAATTTCGATGCTGGAACTCCGAATACAACCACCAACGATTGTAATCCATTAACGCTTAAAGAGTTTTATCAATTTTTCTCTAGAAAACCAAGATCTGACGAAAGCTTGGATAACTACTTTCTCTATTCAAGTCATGATACCAATCCAGCTAATTTTGATTTAATTACAATCTTAAAAAACAAGGACAACTTAGATAGGGAATTGTATTTATGTTCCTTAAGTAAGGAAGGCAAAGTATTGGATATCGACAGAGTCGCTGGTTATTCGCACAATCCATCACTAATGGGACGAAGACCAGCATGGAAGTGGATTATGAATGCAACACAAATTACTCCGTTAGAATATGACTTTTTGATTTATGAATTTGCTCCAAACGACGATTTTAATACCGCAAAGCCCATGAATAAAAAAAATCACTGGGGAGTTGAAACAAGCAATACTGGACGAATAACCATTGATGAATACGGAAATATTGAATTTGAAGACAAGAACACAAATGAGACCTTCATTATTAATCAGCAATCACTTAAAAGTTTTAGATGATAAACTGGAATAAATTATTTTTAATTTTTTAGAAATTCCAGGAATTTGAGCTTGATACGTCTTTCCTTTTTTTACATTTTCTTCCTTGTTATTTATTAACTTTCTTGCGGAGGCCATCGTCTTCTTTTGATCTTCAGTCAGCTTAATATTCGAAAATCGCACTAGTGAATCAATTTCAATTGCCATCGATTTCATTAGATGTGTCAATTTCCTATTAAACCTCTTGTAATTGCCGCCTGAAAGAATCGCAGGATCGGCCATTTTTTCTGTAAATATTGCCAAATCATTTTTGATCACTCCTTCTCTGATTACCTTCCAAATCGAATAACGCCCTAAGCCATTGTAATGAAGGTCTGTAAGTATTTCTATGATCGTAGGATGTAAAGCTTTGAATGGAATTCCCGTTTCTGTAGCTTCATCCGCAGACTTACCTAATTCAGTTACTTGATACTTTATTTCAAATGCAGAAATGTTTGCTAATGCCTCGTTCATTTCAGGCGTATAAAGAACCTTTCTTAAAAGTGCAGTCATGCCTTTTTTCACAGCAGCATTCGACTCGTAAGCTTTAAATTTATCCTTATTGTTTTTTGCCCATGTTACTGCTGCCGATCCTGTCAGCCCGACACTTGTTTTCAACAATGTAATGTACGCTGCAGGAAATTTTGCTTTTTCAAGATGCGCTTTAACTTCAGCGAAGTTTCGATTTCCCATATCATAACCATATCCCAAAGTCACACCCGAACCTTTGCTGCCTTCAATTCCGTATGGATACCAACGATAGCGGTTCATTTCACTTCCTTCGGTAAATTCTGTAGAAGCATTAACATCGGTATAATGTTTAATTTCTTTGGCAACATTTATTTTTGGCAATTCTAATTTTTGACCTGGACTTAATTTACCTTTTGTCGTCTTTGTCTTAACGTAGTTATCTACAATACTGGCCAGAATCTCAGTTCCGTATACTTTACTAGCAATGGCTCTGCTGCCATCTCCTTTTACCACTGTATATTCTCCCCCAGCCGCTTCCGTTCCCACCTGGCTATACAACTGCTTATTTTTATTGGTGGTATCGGTAGAACCTGTCAGTTCCAAAAATGCCCTGAATTCTTTATCTGTTAATCGTGCCTTTAACCTGTCATAAAACCACGTTGAGTGGTCGCGAATAATGTTCTTCTCAGCATTAGGCAAAAATCGAATCATTTTTCCGACATACTCCATATCTGCATCGGGCTTGGTTAATTCTGCCCTTATTTCATGAAGGGTATCTCCTGGATTCACTTGTCCTTTCCCACCAACAATAACATCAAGTGTTATTACATTCGAACCCACCATAAAATGTTTCGTAAACACCCCTCTTTGCGTAACTACATTAATTTTATAATAGCCACTTGCAGGTAATTTTACATCTCCAACAGAATTAGAACTTCCTGAACTGGAAAAACGCTTTACAACTTTTCCAGTGGAATTACTCACTAAATTAAAAAAGCTAAAAGAAGAAGAGGGTACGTTAATCGTGTGTCTTGGAGGCCAAGTGCCTAACTTGGAATCAGTCTTTTTTTCAGAAGTTTTACTTTTAGCCACATTTGTTTCTTGCTTACGCTTTGGCATAATCAATTGACTTTTAGTTAAAATCTGTGGTTTTGACGCAGAAGATTGTTGCGAACTAGTTTTTTTTTTGGATTGACGCAGGCCCATAGCTGAAGTTTTATAAATGCATAACAGTAAAGTACATTTTATACCAACACTCGAGTACCATCCTGCTTAATATCAAGTATATATACCTGAACAATTACGCACAAATACGCGATCTTAGTGTCGATGAGCATATTCCATAATTTAAACCATTCCTTGCAAGTATTTATTGTTAGCACCTATTCCTTCAAGCGATTGTCTCTCAGCTCATGTAAATTAGTTAATTTCGCGCCATGCGTATTGATATACTCACAATTCTCCCAGATTTACTTCACAGTCCTTTTTCGGACTCAATAATGAAGCGCGCTCAAACGAAAGGGCATCTGGAGTTGAAAATTCACAACATTCGCGACTATTCTACGGACAAGCACAACAAGGTAGACGACTATCAATATGGTGGCGGCGCTGGAATGGTGATGACGATTGAACCGATCGCGGCTTTGATCGAAAAATTGAAAGCGGAACGCGAATACGATGAAATCATTTTTATGACTCCCGACGGCGAAATATTGCAACAAGGAATCTGCAATGATCTTAGTCTTTCGAAGAATCTGATGATTCTCTGCGGACATTACAAAGGAGTTGACGAAAGAATACGCGAACATTATATTACAAAAGAGATTTCGATTGGATCGTATGTACTTTCTGGAGGTGAACTTGGTGCAGCCGTTTTGGTTGATAGCGTTGTTCGATTAGTTCCTGGCGTATTGAACGATGAAACCTCAGCACTGACAGATAGCTTTCAAGACGGTTTGCTTTCTCCACCAGTTTATACAAGACCACCAGAATTCAACGGATGGAAAGTTCCCGAAGTTTTACTTTCAGGAGATTTTCCAAAAATTGAGGTTTGGAGGGAGAAAAAAGCGATCGAAAGAACAGAAGATAGACGACCTGATTTATTGGACTAATGGATTTAAGCAAAACGATAGAAGCATTGCGCGAAGGAAAGACAGTATTGTATCCTTCTGACACTATTTGGGGATTGGGTTGCGATGCGACCAACGAAGAGGCCTGTCAAAAGGTTTCTGAACTAAAAGGAAGAGGTGACGACAAGAGTTTTATTCTTCTTGTGGATAATTTTGCAATGTTGGAATACTACATTCCGGAATTTCCTGAAGTGTGTTATGACCTTGCTGACTTGGCGTCGAAACCAATGACGATTATTTATCCCAACGCCAAACATTTGGCGCCTTCCGTTTTGGCAAAAGATGGATCCGTTGGAATTCGTGTTACAAAAGACCCCATTTGTTTAAAACTCATTCGTGGAATGAGAAAACCTTTGGTAAGTACGTCTGCTAATATTTCTGGTTCTCCTTCTCCTACTTGTTTCGATGAAGTCGACTCAAAAATTAAAGAAGGTGTAGATTCAATCGTTGAAGAGCGAATGAAAGAAAAAATGACAACCCCATCACAGATTGTTAAAATTGGCGTTGGAGGCGGTGTGAAGATTATTCGCAAGTAAACCCATTCTATTTTTTGCCCTATCCTAATTTGTTCGCAATCTAATGGACACATGTACTCTTTTCAATACGCACATTGTCCTGAAAACGCCCTATAAGATCAATTAAATCTTAATCCTTCGTATCTTTTTCAGTTCGAAATAGTTTCAATTTCACGATCTATTCTCGACAATCACTGATTAATGAGTAAAGGAGGAGGAGGAGGAAAAGTAGTCAAGCCGAGCGGTAATTCTGCAACAAAGCATAGCAATCCGGCACAATTCAAGCCTAGCGTCGTGCAAATGGCGGAGCGTGCAAAAAACAATGGTGATTCCTCCAATTCCGAAGGCGAACAAGTTCAATTAAAGACAAATTTTTTCGGAGAACCTTCATTTAATCAACCGAACTCTACAGTTCAAGCCCGTCTTAAAATGGGCACGACAGGAGATAAATATGAAAAAGAAGCCGATTCTGCAGCTGATAGAGTTGTTTCGAATAACGATAATAAAAGTGTTGACAAAGCTCCTGCTCCACCTCTTCAACTTTCACGTGTAAAGCCTGGTGATCTTCAAAAGAAGGAAGCGCCAGAGGAAGAATCGAAAGATTCTGATGAGGGAATGGAAAATGACCAACTTCAAACCAAAGAAAAAACGAACGAGGAGCCAGTTCAAATGAAATGCTCGACTTGCGGTGAAGAAACACTTCAAACAAAATTAAGTTCTGAAAGTGAAGAACCCGTTCAGATGAAATGTCTTTTGTGCGAAGAAAAGAAAGAAGGACCTCTACCTCCTCTAGAACCTGAAAGCATCCAAGCAAAATCTAAAGAAGGAATTTCTATTCAAACCAAATGCTCCTCGTGTGGAGAAGAAACCAACATCCAAACAAAACTTGTAAAAAATGAGGAAGAATCCGTTCAAGCAAAATGTGCGAAATGCGCAGGAAGTGAACAAACAATTCAAAAAAGTGGGGATGATAGCAGTCAAAATATAGAGTCGGAACTTTCGAGTAGCAAGGGAGGCGGTTCAAAAATGGATGCGCAAACCTCGTCTCAAATGGAATCCGGAATCGGAGCAGATTTCAGCGGAGTAAGAATTCATACCGACAGTCGAGCGGAAAAAATGAACAGTGATATCGGTGCTCGAGCATTCACTAACGGATCCGACGTTTACTTTAACAAGGGCGAATACAATCCTTCGAGTAAAGGTGGGCAGCATCTTTTGGCGCATGAATTAACCCACACTGTTCAACAAGGAGCCAGTTCCGAATCGATTCAAAAGAAAGACATTGTAATTCAACGAAAAACTGCCAAGGAGTCCGCAGAAAGAATTGAACACTCACTGCAAGGATATACAACTACGTATTGGAGTGGTGAAATTTACAAACAATTTAAAGGGCACAGGAAAGACAAAGCACATCTTGAAAAGATTCTCAAAGAAGTTAAGAAATTAGGGCCTAGAAATGATCTTTCAAGAAACGGAATGGTTGATTGGATGTTTGAAGACATGACAGCCGAAGATGGCCGCAACACGCAAAAAATCTTAGTTAAAGCTCAAGTTTCTGATGCAGAGCGAATAGGCGGAGAATTAATTTACAGCTACTTAAGTGGCTACACATCTTCAGCCAATTCAGGAACAATTGTTGGACTTCTAACTCAGTTCACGGGTTCGCAATTGGATAGCGTTTTGGGAAAATTAGAGTCCGCGGCCGATATGTCTGAAAATGACATGAGAGCGTGGTTATTCGATGACCTTACATCTACCGATGCTGAAAAGCTTCGCGTTCATTTCATGGAATATGGCTATGTAAAGGCCGCCATGCGCTATGGGGCAAAGTTTACCGCTGATAAAATTTACAACTTACTTTCTGGGTATACAAGCGTATCTGACAGTTGGGCAATCGTTTCTAACTTTAAACGAACACCAGAAACTGCTCGTGATTTTGTCATGTATGAATTGAACAAATTGACAGGAACAGATTGGGGAAAAAGAGGCGCAACCGATGCTTTGATGCAAGACCTCAACAAGTCGGATTATGTGAAACTGACAAAAATGGCGGGTCTAACGCTAGTTAGTTATGATTACGAGATGGGATGGTTGGAATGGGGATGGAACGGTGCTCTAGCTATAGGCGATTGGGCATTAATGGTGACTCAATGGCTTGTCTGCGGAATCGTTGGAATTGTTACGGGTTTACTCTCCATTATTTACGACATCATTGTAATGGTTGTAGATATTGGCTTTGCTGCATACCATCTTGTAATGTCCATATTGTATTTCATTACAAATGGAGGAGTTGGAAGTGAAAGCTGGCTAGCCGTTAAAGATTTCTTTAGAGGATTAGGGACGGCATTGAGCTCACCTGGAGAGGCAATTAGTCAAGCATGGCAAGAAATGGCTCTCGAGGGGGCACTAATTGAAGGGCCATTTGAAGCATGCAAAGAAGCTGAATTTTGGGTTCGAAAGTTTATCAATCTTATTGTCAACATCATTTTAATATTCGCAGCTGGATATGGCGCTGTCAAACTTGGTGTAACGGGTCTCAAACTAATTACCAAGGTGATTGCAAGATCAGGTTTCCGCAAAGGGATAGTCAAGCTTAGCAGCATGGTACTTAAAGGAGGCAAAAAAGCAATCGCTGGAGCTTCAGACGATGTAATAAAGGTGATCAAAGCCCTTGCAAAACCCGCCGAAACGACAACCAAAATAACAGCCAAGCTCAATAAGATAAAAATGGCTGCTGGTGATTTTGAATACTGGAAATGGATGCGTAAACAAGCCGGCACCTATGTTCAAGGAGAAAAGAAATTTTGGCAGGACAATAGACAATACTGGGATGATTTTGCAAATGGTCGCTACGAAAAATTAGATGACATTGATGGAACCATGGGCCAATTGGCAGATGATTTGGAAAATGAGAATATCTCTTCGGATTCACCTAGTATCGCAGAGGATCTTGCAGATGATTCTGTTCGTTTGAGTGATGACGTGGAAGAGGTAATGGAGAATGTGATGACGGGCACTGCACCAATACGACCAAGTCAAAAAGCAAAAGAAGTTGCTGAATTTTTAGGAGTTGAGGCAAAA
This sequence comes from Crocinitomicaceae bacterium, assembly GCA_047630755.1. GTDB lineage: Bacteria > Bacteroidota > Bacteroidia > Flavobacteriales_D > Crocinitomicaceae > UBA4466. Next base: position 40,873 of record JBLHYG010000022.1, read on the forward strand.
TCACTAGCGATCTTCTCGGAAGATCAATTAACTAAAATTCTTGAATATTTTAATGGCTTCTCTGTTTCATTAAGTAGAGATAGAATTCGAGCGATCAAGAATTTCATCATGAAAAATATTGATAAGGGTCGCTTACCGAATAAAATCCTTGGCCAATTAGAAAGGATGAAATCAATGTCTGCTGATAAATTAGATGCACTTCTTAAGCAATTTGGTTTAGTCCCCAAAATCACTCATGGGTGGCGTGGGAAGATTAAAATTGAAGATGGTAATTTAAGGGAAGGTTGGAAACATATTGATTCAAGACACATTACAGGTGATCATCCAAAAGGGCCAGGAGATCTTTTCCCGCCAGGAACGACACGTTCAGAGATAGAAGTTGCCTGTCAACAAATTGTAAATAGTGGAAATAGAATTAGCGATCCTGGAGTGAGAAGGCAAACCTTTGTTGGTCGCGTTAAAGTTCATGGGGAATTTACTCGAGTCAAATTAAATGTTGATTCTGTAGACGGTAGAATAATTACTATATTCCCACATACTCAATAATATAAAACTTAATTTTTCATAAGTAAAATTCAGAAATAATGAAAATCACATTCGATGTCTTCGAAATAGAACCCAATGATGCGTCATACAACTCACTCGGAGATATGACAATTGAAACCGATGAAATTCATTGGACATCGAAGAACAGAATTCCCGATCAAGGTTTTAT
>JBLHYG010000023.1:0-25891 GCA_047630755.1 Crocinitomicaceae bacterium
CTGCTGAATCTTTTAATGCTAAAATCAAAGCATTCAGATCTCAATTTAGAGGAGTAAGAAATGTTGATTTTTTTCTTTTCAGATTAACACAAATTTATGCCTAACCCCCAACAATTGGTCTTGATCCGCTTTGGTTCATTAAATTCTACCAAACGCAAAAAAGGCGTCCATTTCTGAACGCCTTTACCAATTTCTGTGGTGATAGCTGGAATCGAACCAGCGACACATGGATTTTCAGTCCATTGCTCTACCGACTGAGCTATATCACCGTTTTAATTGTGGCGCAAAGGTAATAACTTCTTTCTATTAACCATAAAGGTTAATTACTTTTTTTTCTTGATTATCTTTGCGCAATGATATCTGAGAACATAGTACTAGTTATTGACGCCGGGAACACTTCTATCAAAGTAGGACATTTTCAGGAAGATACGCTTGTTGACGTGCATCGTTTTTCAAACAATGACATGGATAAATTTTATTCATATTTAGATAAAAATAATTCTTCAAGTCGTGTTTTATCTTCTGTTTTATCGGATAAAGCCACCAAAATCATTGTTGAAAAAACCAATTCGTTTCTTGTAACGACAGAAACTTCGCTTCCAATTCGCCTTGAATACGGCACAAAAAACACACTTGGTGTAGATCGAATGTGCAACGCCGTAGCTACTTCTGTTTTATTAAAAACTGCATTTGGAGTCAGCATCGATATCGGAACGTGTATAAAATTCGATCTCGTTTCTAAAAATGATGGTTATTTAGGAGGATCAATCGCACCTGGTATCAATCTAAGATACAAGGCTTTAAATGACTACACAGGCAAATTACCACTGCTTTCCAATAAATCAACAACACAACTCGTTGGTAACGATACCAATTCAAGTATTCAATCTGGTGTTTTGAACGGAATGAATGCTGAGATTAACGGACTGATTAAGATGTATTCTGAACAATTTAGCGACTTAACTTTTTTTATGACAGGTGGAGACGCAAGATACTTTGATTTAGACTCAAAAAATGACATCTTTGCAGACGAAAATTTGACCTTAATCGGTCTATTTGAAATATATAAGCATAATGCGTAAAATCATATTAATATTTTTTGTAGTGTTCATTGGGAATTCATCCTTTGCGCAAAATGCTATCAATTCACCTTTTAGCTCTTATGGCATCGGTGAATCAAACGGCTTGGACCATTCGACATTTTTAGGCATTGGGAATGCGACCATTTCGATGGTCGATTCTACAGTCCTAAATTTTTACAATCCAGCATCTTACTCGTCAATTGGAAAGGGACAACCTCTTTTTTCTTTTGGAACTTCAACTCGATTATCGAATTACAAAGAGGGAAGCGCAACCGAATTCAATACAAATACATCCATCCAACATTTCGCTTTTGGACTGTCCTTCGCGAACCGTTTGGGAATGGCTTTCGGTCTGCAACCATACAGCAGAAGAGGATACGACTTTAATGTTGGTGATTTTATTGATTCAGATTCAATCACATACACTTACCAAGGAACTGGAACGATCAACAAAGCGTTTCTTGGACTATCTGCAGATATTTTAAAGTTTGACAGTACACGTCTTTCGGTAGGGGCTAATTTTGGATTCCTTTTCGGAAACGTTTCAAACACAAGAAAAGCAGTTCTGTTTAGTACAACAGAAAATGGTGGTGTTGGAGTTAAAACATACGATATTCGTTCATTTCACTACGATCTAGGACTTTCATTTAGCCATCAATTCACTCCGAATCACTCTGTTGGAGTTTATGCAACATTTGATCCGCTCCAAAAATTAAATACGACTTACGAAGAAGGGGTTTATTACGCCTCACAGGTTGACAACCCAAACACTTACGACACTTCGTATCATCTTTCACAGACTGCCGGGACGTTAACGAATGTACCTAAACTCACGTATGGCTTGAGCTATAAGTACAGGTTTACGGATTCTAAGAAAATCCAACGGAAGTTGCATCCAGAGATTGCAGTTTATGCGACATACAGCACTTCAGATTGGTCGAAATTTGAAAACACATTTTCAACAGATACGGCAACAACTTTCTTTAACACTTCGAAAATCTCATTTGGCGTTCAATTCATGCCAGAAGCAGAGTTTCAGCTGAATACAGCAACAACAAGTTTTTTAGCTAGAGTGAGGTACAGGGCTGGTTTCTACAGCTATACACTCCCTTACGCAACGAATGGTGAGCAAGTTTCAGACTTTGGCACAACATTTGGATTTGGTATACCGGTTGCTGTTCAAAAATCGCTATCATCTATTAACTTTGGATTCTCAGTTGGTAGTAGAGGTGTAGCTGATCAGACCCAATTAAAAGAAAACTATTACGGAATAAGCCTCGGTATTACAATAGCACCAGGCGATACTGAGAAGTGGTTCCGTAAACGAAAATTGAACTAACTAAAGTGATGAATATGAAACTAGGAAGTATCTTATTAGGAGCATCGATGATTCTTGCAAGTGCAACGTTTGCGCAAGGTGAAGATAGAGAATGCTCAAGAATGAAAAAAATCGCGAATGATGCGATGATCGCTGAAAACTACAAAGAGGCAACAGAATTTTTCCTGAAAGGGGAAGCAATCTGTGGGGCTTACTTCATGAAAAATGATGCAGGTGAAAATGTTGGATCAGCGAACTACGATCGTTTAACTGGAAGTCTTATTCGTGTTATTAATGTGGAAACAGATGCTGACGCGAAAAAATTGTATGCTGATACATTGTGCGCTATTTGGGACAGAATGGATGAGCAGAGCCTGTACGAAAACAAAAACGACATGTACAGAGGAAATTTCGAACTTCAAAAATCAACTCCTGATTATTTAAAAGCGGACAAATACTTTACGCGAGGAATTGCTGCTCACGCAAATGGCGGGACTCCAGTTCAAGAGATGTACATTCCTTTGCATTACTACAACACGTACACACTTTACTTCATGGAGCAAGATGCCACAAAGAAAAATGTACTGAAGAAAAGAATGATCAATGATTATTTTGACTTATCAAAATTGATCACAAAATCAAACTTCTCACTTAGAGCACAAGAAGGTATTACGGTTTATTTCAACTCAGTTGTTCAAACATGTGACGATTTAACACCAGAGATTGCTGGATTCATTGCGGATCTTCCAAAAGATGTTGAAGCGGCTAAAGTATCTTTGATGAGATTAATCGATTTGATGGAAACAAAGAAATGTGAGGATACACAAGAGTACATGGATTTGATCAATGCGTATTTGCAAATAGATCCCGTTTCTCCTAAAGCTCTTGAGATGAAAGGTAAAAGTCTTGAAAGTGAAAACAAATACAGAGAAGCGAATGCGATTTACGAAAAACTAATTGATTTAGAAGAGGTAACTCAAGAGCGTAAGGGTGAATTGAAATACAAAATTGTAGCCAACCTTTTCAAAACGGGATCTTATGACGCAGCTTACAGCAAAGCGATGAACATTCAAGGGAAATTTAGAGGAAAGGCAATGTCGATAGCGGGACAGTGTGTTGGTCAAAAGGCAAACTCATGTGGTGTGAGTACTTTCGAAAGAAATTGCAACTACATCTATGCTGTTCAACTTTTAGAGCAATCTGGAGGAGCTGCAGGCCCTAGCTTAATTGCACAATACAAAGCAAAGTTCCCAACTTCGCAGGATTGTTTTAAGGAAGGAAACCCTACATCAGTTACTCTTGATTGTTGGGGAGTAACGGTGAAACCGTGCAACTAGAATGAAGTCACATTCATCGAAAAAATTATTTAGAATACCTGCTGCGATTTTCGCAGCAGGTATTCTTTTTTCATGTGTAAATGATTTGGACACAATTGAAAAAGTAACCTTCGATGACAAGGCACCGGGAGAAGTGATGGCCAATGCCGAAGTTCTCATTTCTGACTCAGGATATGCTCAAGTGAGAATTCACGCTGTGATAGCGGAAACCTTCAAAGCGCCGGAAAGAGTAACAAAAATTAAAGATGGAGTCACTGTTGATTTTTACTCTTCTGATGGAAAAATTGTCTCAAAACTAACGGCCTTGTACGGAGTGGTGAACCACCAAACAGGTATCATGTTCGTTCGGGATTCCGTTGTGCTCCGCAACATTAATAAAAATCAAATTCTTGAAACCGAAGAATTGTTCTACAATCAACGCGATAGTTCTATTTACACAGATCGAAACGTGATTGTAAGAAGAAACGGTAAGGTTGGAACGGGCTCAGGCATCCGAACAACTCAATCTTTCAGCTCTTATAAAGTTAATAATCCCGTTGGTGAAGCAGCGATGTCCGATTCTGATTAGAATCACTACTTTTATCAAAAACTTACGCAATGCAGTTGTACAATAAAATCATGCTTTACTTTTGGCTTTTCATCGGAATACTAATTTTCGTAATTGTTACTTACATGGGATTCACTGAGAAAAGTGGCTTTAAAATTTGGGCATATTATTACCTGTTTTCTGGACTTTCTTTCCTCATGTACTTCGTTCGTCGTTGGATGATGAAACGTATGGAGAAGCACCTCAAATTCATGGCAGAGAAAGAAGCCAGCGAAGAATAGAAAACCCCTTCCATCACATTTATAGTTAATTCATTGGCCTCTACGTTACTTTAATCACATTCTTGATTACAATGGTTGAACAATTCTGTATTTTTAATTGTTCAAGACAGAAATATGTTAAATCTTGTAACTAAAACTGCAATGAACTTGTCCTATATACAATGAAAATTGCCCAACTTATAACCCTTTTGAGTTTTCTTCTTTTAGGAGGAAGTTTAAATGCTCAAAAGCTTCTCAAAGGAACAATATCGGATGAATTAGGCAATCCAATTCCGCACGCCAAGGTGTTCGTTAAAAACTCCACGGAGCTAAGAACGGTGGCCGATGCCGAAGGGTACTATGAAATGCGATTGATTCCCGATGAGTATTTTCTGTTTTTTAGTGCAAGTGGCTACGACACGCGAGAAGCATATGTTACAATTTCAGAAATTACGGTTACCAAAGACATGGTTCTTTTTCCAACGAAGATTCAAGACATTGAAGATGTAAATGTATCCGTGAAAAAATCGAATCCTGGACGAGAAATCATGTTAAAGGTGGTCGCGAAAAGAGATCAGACGAATCCATGGAATTATCCGCATTCAGTTCATGGTTACATCAAGGCGACTGAGAAAATTACGCGAAAAGAAGATGACAAACCTGAAGATGAAAAGAAGACAAAGAAGGATGCCGAAGAAGAAGTAAACACTGACCCTTCAGGTATTGAAGATCCATTTGCCGAAAAACACAAAGCAGATGAGGAGTTGGCTAAAAACATGAATTTGATTGAGGTCGATTTTATAAGAAATTATGGATCTAAATGGAAAGTAAAGGAGGTAAGAAACGCATTTGAGCAAAGAGGAAGCAAAAGAAACAAGCTCTATTACACAACAACGGTTAAATCAAATTTCAATTTCTTCTCCAATTTGCTGCATTTGGATGATTTGCACCAAACGCCTGTGAGTTCACCTATTTCTGGACCAGGGATTTTATCCTACAAATACAAACTCGTTGAACAGTATGAGGAAAACGGTCAAAAAATAAGCAAGATTAAAATCATCGCTCGAAATACGGCGACAACAACTTTAGCGGGCCATATTTATGTCGTTGATTCGCTGTGGTTGGTTCAAAAACTAGAACTGACAATGGAGAAAGGCAACCTGCTTGTCTATGATTACTTCACAATTACTCAAGAGTTTGACCATCCAGGAGATACGATGTGTGTTCTAAGAAAACAGGTTTTAGATTACGGAGTAAAATACAAGAATGAAACATCGACGTGTACAACAACTGCCAATTTTGACAGTTATAATTTCGACCCTCAATTCCCTCCTAAGTTTTTCGGAAATGAAGTGGCCATCACCGAACAAGAAGCTTACGATAAAGACACAACGTATTGGAGTGAAAAACGCCAGGTTAAGTTAACACCAGAAGAACGCCAATTCATCATTACCAAAGACAGTATTTACGACGCCCAGCATCGAACGGAATACTTGGACTCCATAGATAAAATATTCAATAAGGTGACGGTACTAAAGGTCCTTTGGTGGGGAATCGATCATCGGAACCGAGTGAAAAAGACGCAATGGGGATTCAGCTCTATCGCAGGTCTGGCTCGGCCAATTTACATTGCAGGACCACGAGTGGCTCCAAGCTTCTCCTTCTTTAAAAAATGGGATGACGAGCGGTGGATCGATTTTGAAGCAGAGGTCTCCTATGGATTTATGAACTCGGATATAAAGGGTGACATTGGTGGCGATTTCAGATACAGTCCTTTTCACTTTGGAACCGTCGGATTTAAATTGGCCCATGGGTTTGATGCCATTCGAGGATTTGATGCTATTACTCAAATTTACAAACGGGATAATTTCATTGAAGTCACCCATTTAACATTTGATCATTCTTACGAATTAATAAACGGGATGTATCTTGAATCCGACATAACTTTTACGGAACGCAGAAGTCTCAAAGACTACGAGTTCATCACAGCGGTCGATGAAGTTCTACCAAACAATGAACCAACTGAATTTCAAGCCTATCAAGCCTTAATTTTTGGCGCAACCTTGAAATATACACCAGGCCAACGCTACATGCGTGAGCCGAACAGAAAAGTAGTTTTGGGTTCAAAATGGCCAATGTTTTATGCTTGGTACGAAAAAGGAATTCGTGGTGTTTTAGGAAGTGATGTAGATCATGACTACATCCGATTTGGAATTCTGCAGACATTTAAGATCGGAACCCTTGGAACTTCAAGTTATCATGTAACAACAGGTCTGTTCTTAAACACGAATCGACTTCAAGATGCGGATCAAAAATTCCACAGACGAAGCGACCCTTTTTGGTTCTCTAACCCATTGTATTCGTTCCAAGGATTGGATTCTACACTTCCGACACAAAAGGTCTACTACGAAGCGCATTTCGTTCACCACGACAACGGAGCGATCTTAAACAAGATTCCGTTCATGAAGAAAACAGGTATTGGACTTGTTATTGGAGGAGGAGCGCTATACATCCCTGAATTCAATTGGCAGCATTTTGAAGTCCTTGTTGGATTGGAACGTAATTTCAAATTCTCTAAGCGTCGTTTGCGTGTTGGAATCTACGGCGTTCTCTCCGATGGGAATAAAATTGATCCTACTCCAAGTTTTAAAATTTCATTCGCAGTTCTGAACAATCGCAATTTGAAGTGGAATTTTTAGCGTAATTATCGCAAACTCAAATTACTTTGTATCGCTTCGCTTTTAAATCGGTCGTTTCTCCCTTTTGGATTTTAGACGAATCAGTTTCAATGAAACGAAAACGTCTAACTTCAAATATCCAAAAGCGCAGCGATCCAAAATCCAAAAGGCGCAGCCGATCCAAACTATTCTATTAAATTTGTCTTCAACAAAAAATTGAGCCATGTACAGCAAAATGAAAGATCATCTTCAGTCGGAATTAAAAGCGATTGACGAAGCCGGAATATATAAGCGAGAAAGAATTATTACTTCGCCTCAAGGAGCAAACGTTCATGTGAGCACTGGAGAGGATGTCATCATCATGTGTGCAAACAATTACTTAGGTCTTTCTTCTCATCCAGATGTAATTCAAGCTTCAAAAGATGCCTTGGATTCTCATGGTTTTGGAATGTCATCGGTTCGATTTATTTGTGGTACTCAAGACATACACAAAGAACTTGAAGCGAAAATCTCTAAGTTCTATGGCAATGAGGATACAATTCTTTACGCAGCGGCATTTGACGCTAACGGTGGGCTTTTTGAACCTTTGTTTACAGCAGAAGATGCTATTATTTCTGATGAGTTGAACCATGCTTCTATTATTGATGGCGTTCGTTTGTGTAAAGCGCAACGTTATCGATACAAACACTCGAACATGGAGGACTTGGAAACGCAATTAATTGCAGCCCAAGAACAGCGTTTCAGAATCATCGTTACAGATGGTGTTTTCTCAATGGATGGTGATTTGGCCAAAATGGACGAAATCTGTGCATTGGCTGATAAATATGACGCATTGGTAATGTCAGATGAATGCCATTCTGCTGGATTTATTGGAAAAACAGGTCGTGGTGTTCCAGAACATTGTGGAGTTGAAGACCGTGTTGATATTATAACTGGAACTTTAGGAAAAGCATTGGGCGGTGCAATGGGCGGTTATACAACTGGACCAAAAGAAATCATTGACATGCTTCGTCAAAAGTCTCGCCCTTATTTATTCTCAAACTCATTGGCCCCATCAATTGTTGGTGCGTCAATTAAAGTATTTGATATTTTGAGTTCGAACACGCAGCTAAGAGATCAACTTGAAGAGAATACAAAATATTTCAAGGATCAAATTGTTGCTGCCGGATTTGATATCAAACCAGGCGATTCGCCAATTGTTCCGATCATGCTATACGATGCGGCATTGTCACAAAAATTCGCAGATAAATTATTGGAAGAAGGCGTTTACGCAATTGGATTCTTCTACCCTGTTGTAGCGAAAGGCGCGGCTAGAATTCGCACGCAAATTTCTGCGGCTCACTCTAAAGCTGATTTGGACAAAGCTGCAGCTGCATTCATCAAGATTGGTAAGGAATTGGGCGTAATTGACTAAGATGATCTCTAAAGGAGAACTTCACGAATTGGACGCGATTCTAAAGCTTACACGAGCTTGTGGCAAACACATGCGTGATAATGGAATCGATCAGTGGGACGAAAACTATCCGGACCGCACCAGTCTTCTTAATGATCTTACTACCGAAACTCTTTTCGCTTATCGAGAGAATGGAATTGTTTTGGGAATTGTTGTTCTTAACGAATCTCAAGATGAGGAATATGGTGAGATCCATTGGTCGACAAGTGATACCGATAGAAATATTGTGGTTCATCGTTTGGCTGTTCATCCAGATCAACAAGGAAAGGGAATTGCGCGAAAAATCATGGATTTTGCAGAAGTTTATGCAAAAGATGAGCGGTATGATGCAATTCGATTGGATACTTTTAGTCAGAATCCGAGGAATCAGAAATTTTACACGAACCGGGGTTATACTGATTTAGGCCCCGTTTATTTGAAATACAAAAAGGACCATCCGTACTATTGCTACGAGATGTTGATCTAATACGTCGTTGTCATATCTTCATCAACGCAGATGATAAAATCGGCCTTACCCCTATTCTCTTTCTCAAGTTTGTCGACGTTTTCTTGGGTGACTGTAGAAATCGTTCCGTAGTTCAAATCTGGTTTTTGATCTTTTAAATACCATAAAATTCCTTCGTAGAAATTAGAGTGAAACGAACCGTTAAAATGTAAAAAGAACTGGCCCGTTTTATAAGTACGTAAAATGAAATGGGCCATTGTTGCATCTTTAATTGCTTGCGCCATAACAAGTTCTGGAGTTCCATGTTCACCCATCATTTCTAAAATCGCTTTGTATTGAGGAAGCTCAGAATCGAATTTGATTGGAAGCGGCGCAATCCATGCTTTTTCCAAATCGCTGATTGAATCCAAGGCCGTTAACCCTCCATTTTTATAGACAAGGCTTGCATAATTCCGCGGGACGTTGGTCGCTGTAAACTTAAGATTGTTATCTCTAGCGTAATTCAATAATGGTGCATAATCCGTCTCATGATTCGGCCATACCCGTGCGGTTGAATCGAACTCTTTAGCATCCATTGTTCCTGCCAAATATGAATTGACTTGCTCTTGATTATCGGCTTCAAACATTTCTGCTCCAAGGATGAGTTCCTTCTTTTTATCGATGTCTTTCGTCAATTCCAATTGCAACCAATGCGCAATTGCGCAATTGTGTTCTTCTCCAAAAAGTACGATATCCTTTTCCAGAAGTGACTTAAGCATTTTTGAATACGTGACTTGTTTTCCTTTTGAATTGTAAATTTTATAGGGTGATTTGTCTTGAGCAAACGAGATTAAAGAAACGAATAGAATGCTGAGTAATAAAATAACTTTCATGATGATGGGATCAAAATTTATATAAATATAAGAATTCAAGCTCTTCGATTTTTTCGGGAGATCAATTTGGAGTTCTACTCGAAGAGTATTGGGAATTGAATTAATATTCTGACAGACTAGAATTGCCGATTAAATACATCAAAAGTTTATCAATTTATGACTACTTTGTTCATTACCCCCAATACGGTTCTACAAATTAAATTTTTGATGTTACAATCATATAAAACTATTACGCTCTTATTCTTGTCCCTAATTTTTAGCTTGGTTTCAAATCAAGTTTATGGTATAAAATCGAAAAAGGACATCACAGCGTCAACCTATCAAGAAACGGAAGAAAAGGTCGACTTTATTCTTAAAATTGCCAGAAATGTGATTTCGAAAAACGAGTCGACAAATAAAACGTATCGAATAGCCATCTTTGGTAAAAATGATGAAGCCAAGCTTTTGTACACTTTATTGGCTCAAGAAGAATTAACGATCCAGAATAGAACACTTGAAGTAGTTCAATTCAAACGAATTCGATCTGTTGAGGACGTTGATTTAATTTATCTGCACAAAGAAAGCAATGCAAGCTTAAAGGAAATCAATACTAAGGTTTCAAAAAATTGTATTGCAGTCACGGAAGACTACCCTTACAACTACTCGCGGATTAACTTCAGCATGAAAGGCGGAAAATTATCCTATGAACTTCACGAGCTTGAATTGAAAAAGGCAGGGTTTATTGTTTCTTCACTATTAATGAAAAACACATCTCGTGTTGAAAGCGAAAGCATTTGGGAAAACAAGTTAGAAATCGCTGCGAAAGAAATTCTTGAAAAAGAAAAAACGATAACAGGGCAGCGCGAACTTATCACATCGAAGGCAAAACAATTGAAGAAAAAAGCGAGTAAAATTTCTTCCCAAAAGAAAGATCTAAAATATAAATCGGACGAAATAAAAGCAAAAAAGGCACTCATAGTCGAGCAAAACAAATTAATCATCTCTATTACCATTGGAGCTTTTGTCGCCTTAATATTAATTAGTTTCTTATTGCTTCTGAATAAAAAGAGAAAACAAGCTCTTGCAATTAGTGAACTAAAAACTACTGAAATTTTAGCAAGCATATCCTATGCTAAGCGAATTCAAAATGCCTTTTTACCATCGAGAGATTTACTCAACAAATCTCTAAAACACGGATTTATCTTCTATGAACCAAAGGATATCGTTTCTGGTGATTTCTACTGGCTTGAAGAACACAACGGTGACACGTATTTTGCCGTAGCGGATTGCACTGGACATGGCGTTCCGGGCGCATTACTTAGTACGCTGTGCAGTAACACATTAACCAGGACAGTAAACGAACTTGGAATTACCGAGCCCGGTAAAATTCTAGACACTTCTGTTCAACTTTTAGACGCCTTCTTTTCGAAGGGAAATGAAATGGTTTATGATGGAATGGACATCGCTCTATGCTGCCTTTCCCAGGACAATAAACTTAAATTCTCAGGTGCAAACCGACCGTTGATTGTAACAAGAAAAGACGGAAGAATTGAAGAAATCAAAGGCGATAGACAGCCCATTGTATACTACGAAAAAAGAAAAGAGTACACGACTCATGAAATAGACCTCGCTTCAGGAGATACATTGTACCTATACTCCGATGGAATTCCAGATCAATTTGGAGGGGAAAGAGATAAGAAGTTTGGCAGTAAACGATTGAAACAGCTGTTACTTAAAATCCATGCCTTAGAACTTGATGCTCAAAAAAATGAGTTTGAGCGTGTATTCAATAACTGGATAGGGAAAAGCGAACGAAATGATGACGCTTGCTTAATATCTGTCCGAATTGGTTAGTAACATTAACAGTCCATATGAAACAATTGATTTCATTTCTATTAATCTCTATTCTGATTTCCTCTTGTGGAACAAGCGCTTCGTTCTCAAAACGGAAACACCTCAAAGGTCATTTTTGGAAGAAATCGGGAATGTATGGTCGAGCCGAAAAGCATAACACTTCAGAAGCTGAAAATTCCTTTTCTTTAAATGAAGGAGCCCAATTTGAATCGAATCAAGAGCAAACTTTATTAGTAGAAAAGACAGAACCCACTGGGCCAATTGAGTCTTTTAAAAATGAAGAGGAATCGGTAGAAATTCAGCTTAAAAAAAGGGATTTGGATATAGACACCGATGAACTTAGCACCGAATTAGCCGAAACCGAAACGACGATAGATCAAAATTCTAGTTTCAAAAACACAAGCCCTTGATCATCCATGAACAAAATGGCTGGCCTATTTATAGCATGGTTACTCTCTGGAGCTCTAGGCTTGATCCATTTGCTTCTATGGTTCATTCTTGCCGCCTTCGATGTAGTCGGGATTTGGATGCTTATCCTAGGTCTTAGCCTTCTTGGTGTGTTTGTTCTTTCAATAATCATTTTCATAGCGATCCTCCTCTTAATCTGGGCATGAACTCACTTTAAGCTTTCAAGAAACATGCTCATTACCACGGAAAAATATGGATGTATAAAATACGCGACCATTTGTAATTTTTCTTCGCGAAAATAAAAATTGTACCAACGACAACCGTTACAACCCACTCTATTGAAAGTGTTGGGAGAATGATAGCCATCAAAACAAAAGCCGCTACCCCTTGCGCCACAGCTAGGCCGTAACTCAAATACATCGCACCGATAAAATAGCCAGGTTCACGCTCAAACTTATAATCACAATTCGGACATCTATCATTCATTACTGGGAACTTTAAAATTCCTGTTTTTAGTTTGAACACTTGCCCTTCGTTACAGTGAGGACACTTCTCTGCATTGACGTCTAAAATAAATCGAAATGGATTCTTCTTCTTTCCCATGGAACAAATTTAGATCATCCGTCTTTTTATTTTCATTCATTATCTACGCAACAAATGGTACTATTCGGACATTTATGTAATTTTAAGTATGAATTCAGCGTTTCCCGTTTACAGCATTGATGAGTTTCAATCTCAAAACCCAGACAGTGACTTTTATGCGAATTACTTTAGTCCGCACGTTAAAACACACCATTTCACGAACCTTCCCCACAAACACGATTTTTACTTAATCGTACTCATAACAAAAGGAAGTGGTCGCCATGAAATTGATTTTGAATCGTTCGATGTTGCTCCTGGAGCCTTGTTCATTCTTCGTCCTGGGCAGATGCACTTCTGGGAACTTTCGGACGATATAGACGGTTATGTATTTTTCCATTCAAGAGATTTTTACGACAAACATTCTATTGGTGCTGGACTTAAGAGTTTTGAATTCTATTCCTCTTTTCAAAACGCACCTTGTGTACATCTCGCCAAAACAACGATGGAGGAAATCAGCTTATCGATGCGGCAATTGGTGCTTGAGAAAGAAAAAAATGATCAATTCAAATGGGAAAAAGTACATGCTTTGATTACGATCGTTTACGTGACTATTGCTCGGCAGTACTCACAAAAAAAAGAAGTGAAAAGCACCATTTACTTACAGAAGGCACGTCTCTTCGAAGATTTAATAGAGGCGAATTTCAAATCAATAAAGTTTGCTCGTGATTATGCCCAAATGCTGAATATTTCTGAGAAACACCTGAATAGAATCACCAAAAGCTGTTTTGACAAAACAAGTACAGAATTGATTGGCGAGCGGGTGTTACTTGAAGCAAAAAGAATGTTAATGCATTCGGAGTACAATGTCACTCAAATAGGTGAAGAATTGGGATTTAAAGAGAGTTCTTACTTTATCCGATTCTTTAAAAAACACACTGGAACAACACCTTTGACTTTTCTAAACACTTATGAAAACCGATGATGTATTCTGGTATACTTGGCTATTAACCGCTGAAGAAAAAGTGTAGCTTTTTAAAACAATTTTTAACGCAAGTGCGCTGAGACCTCTAGTCAATGGGATTTTTTTTTACCACTAAGGCACAAAGACACTATTTTGACGATCGCTAAGAGATACGACACAAGATTCACATAGATGTATATCAACCGCGGTTTGACCGAAGTTTGTTTTATTCTCTAAAAGCATAGGAATCAGAGCTCAAAGTCTGTAAAATGTTCTGTTAGTCATCTTTCACTTAACATATGACCATGAAGAGGTCATTTGCGCCTTTAATTACATCCTACTTTGGGCATAAATAGAGCCTTTAGCGTACCTGAATTGCCACTTGTCTTAAAAAGCTTTGCTTTTTCTTCAGCGGTTTTAAAAAAATTATAGAGCACAAACTCCCAACATACTATTGAGCAAATCACCTGCGTTCTTGACGTGCTCGAATGATTTCTTCAACTGGAACCCCTTCGATTCGACTCGTTAACCAAGAAATTAGATCCAAATACAAGAGCGGTCTGCGTTCAAAAGGATCGTCAAAAATGGAAACCAAGTTGTCTTTCAACGCAACGAAATGATCTCCTATTTCTTCTTTTCGTACATGAACTGTTGTTCGAATAAAGCCAATTATTGCCTCCTGAACTTTTTGCAAATCTCCATATTTAATTAAGAATCGATACGTGCTTTTCAATTGGTATTCAACCAAATCATCATTGCCCAATTCGTAATGTGCGACGAGATTCAGAATTCGCGCGAAGCACTGAACATCCTGTTTCAAGTACTTTTCTTTTACTTCAAAATGAATAATCTTATTCAAATGAACGATGCAATTCTTGAAATCATCAGCGCCAAAATACAGACACGCAATTTTGTAATTGAAAACCTGAATCCTATTTTGATCCAAGTAATCAGAGTTTGATTCCAACCACTGTTTCAATTCTATAACAAAGGTTTCATTTCCTCTAAATTGACCTGCCAAGAAACGCTGATTCAACTCCGCCATATTTTTATAGACATCAATTAACATGAGCGTATTGTGATCGAATTCAGCGTGATCCTTACTTAGGAAAGCCTTAAACCTGTCGTACATTTTATTGAATTGCCGTGGTTTGTTCGAATAAAACAAAGCGGATAACGCATTGTGTACTCCTTTTAAATAGAAGATCGGATCTCTGCTCAAAAGAAGGTCTTTCGATTCCACAAGATTGATCCAATCCGAAGCGTGACGGTAACACAAAGCAAAATTCTGTGTGATAAAATAATACCACGTAAAGGCCATATGCCGGTAAACGCGACCTTGCATTGAGCCGGCTTCATCCATTAAATGTTCGGTTTGTTCTTTAAACAATGCCTCTACTTTTATGAACTGGTGCTGATTCTTAACATGGCCATACTTTAAGTAATAATCGTAGAGCAAAAGTGCTACGTTCGACCAATTATCGCGTGCATCGAGCTGACCTCGCAATTTAACATTCGTGTCAACAATTTCGGAAGCTCTGTTCTCGCCACTGTCCGTCACGTAGAACAATTCAAGCCTGCGTTCCATTTCAACAATTGAGTGCAACGATAACTCATCTTCCATGCTTTCCGCATAAACCCGAGCGCGTTTCAATTGCTCCAAACTTTGCAAGTAAAGCCCTTTCGAATACAGAACATTGGCGAAACTTAGAAGTTCGTGAATTTTAACCGAAGAATCATTTCTGTGCAACAAACGCAAACTGATCAATAATTGCTCGTACAAATGCGCCTTCAAATTCGAAATTGCACTCACGCTTGTTCCCGAAAAATTAGCTCTTATTTTTTCTGGATTGTGTGACGATTGTTTGTCCAACAAATCAAATAATGTCAAGAATTTAATGTCCTTTTCTCCGAAATTCCGTTTCGCGTACGATCGAAAATGCCGTTTTTCCGCTTTCGAAAGCGAATGAATTAATAAATATAAGGCATTGGTATTCGACTTGGACATGTGAACAATTTATTTATTAATACACTTGTAGTCAGTATATTATGTCGACAATGCTTTGCTTTAACATCTTAACGTATTCATTTTTTAATTTTCATTCGGATCAGAACTCATCTAGATTCGAATCGAATACAACATTAACAAGAAAATCGACATTTTGAAAGAACACGTTAAAATATTTGACACAACCTTACGAGACGGCGAGCAAGTTCCGGGGTGTAAATTAGGCACTTCTCAGAAAGTTGAAATAGCCAAAGAGCTAGAAATTCTTGGGGTCGATGTCATTGAAGCAGGATTTCCAATTTCAAGTCCGGGGGACTTTGAAGCGGTATATCAAATTGCTACGATTATCAAAGACACGACCATTTGTGCTTTATCAAGAGCTGTTGAAAAGGACATTGATTCCGCAGGAGCCGCCCTGAAGAATGCCGTTAATGGCAGAATCCATACGGGAATTGGCACTTCTGACTTTCACATATTGCAAAAACTCAATACCAATCGAAAAGACGTTATTGAGCGTGGAATTAGCGCAGTTAAATACGCGAGAAATATATGTCCTGAAGTAGAATTCTATGCTGAAGACGCTGGAAGAACGGACAATGAATTTTTGGCTCGCGTAGTTGAAAAAATGATCCACGCAGGAGCAACAATCATCAATATTCCAGACACAACGGGTTATTGTTTGCCACATCAGTACGGAGAAAAAATAGCCTATTTGATGAACAATGTTCCGAATATTGATAAAGCGATTCTATCAACGCATTGCCACAACGATCTTGGCTTGGCAACGGCAAACAGTATTGCTGGAGTTCAAGCAGGAGCGCGACAAGTGGAATGCACAATCAATGGAGTTGGTGAGCGCGCAGGAAACACATCACTTGAAGAAGTTGTGATGATATTGCGCCAACACGATCACATTAAACTGAACACAAATATTCAAACAGAACAGCTAACTCAAATCTCCCGCATTGTTGAATCGGAAATGAATATGCCTGTTCAACGAAACAAAGCCATTGTCGGCCAAAATGCATTTGCGCACTCATCCGGAATTCACCAAGACGGCATAATAAAGAGCAGAGAAACATACGAAATAATCGATCCGAGGGAGGTCGGTGCCGGTGATTCACAAATAATTCTAACAGCAAGAAGCGGAAGAGCTGCATTGAAATACAGAGCGAAACTTCTAAAAGTAGACTTGAATAAAAATCAATTGGACGTAGCCTACGATCACTTTTTACAACTCGCAGACAAGGTGAATCAAATCAACGATTACCAATTGAAAGAACTCTTAAACAACGAAGCATTATGCCGCGTACAATAATTGATAAAATATGGGATCAGCACGTTGTTAAAACGGTGACTGACGAGGTTGATGTTTTATACATTGACACGCATTACATTCACGAAGTTACAAGTCCGCAAGCTTTTACGGGCTTGGACAAACGAGGATTAAAAGTCCTTCGACCAAAGCAGACAATTGCGACAGCAGATCACAACATTCCGACGAAGAATCAACACCTTCCCATTGAGAACAAGCTCTCGAGCAATCAGGTCTCAACCTTGGTACAAAATTGCGCGAACCACAATATAGAACTCTTTGGGGTTGGGCATGAGAAAAACGGAATTGTCCATGTTATTGGACCTGAAAACGGATTTACACTCCCAGGAATGACAATCGTTTGTGGAGACAGTCATACATCAACGCACGGCGCATTTGGAGCTTTGGCCTTTGGAATTGGAACGTCGCAAGTAGAGCACGTTTTGACAACACAAGCTTTGCTTTTAAGCCGACCAAAGACCATGCGAATTACGGTGAACGGTTCTTTGCAAAAAGGAGTTACAGCCAAAGATGCAGCTTTGTACATCATTGCGCATTTAGGAACAGAAGGCGCAACAGGACATTTTGTTGAATTCACGGGAACCGTATTCGAAAACTTCTCCATGGAGGAACGCATGACGGTTTGCAACATGAGCATCGAAATGGGAGCTCGTGGTGGAATGGTTGGAATTGACGCAACAACAATTGAATACGTTCAATCCCGCATTGATCTTAAAGAAGAACGAAAAAATGCTTGGCTAGATTTGAACTCCGACGCAGACGCTGAATTTGACCAAATCATTGAATTGGATGGATCCGTAATTGCACCAATGATTACAACAGGAACATCTCCAGATACTGGAATTGATCTGACAAAATCGATTGCTTCATCGTCTCGAAATAATCCAAAAGGGTTGAAATACATGCAATTGGAAACCGAGAGAACACTGCTCGGAAAGAAGATTGACTATGTGTTTATCGGAAGCTGCACAAATGGCCGCATTGAAGATTTACGGCAAGTAGCAGAGATTGCGAAAGACAGACAAAAAGCGGAGCACGTTACAGTTTGGGTTGTTCCAGGTTCAAACGATGTACGAAACCAAGCCAAAGAAGAAGGATTGGATCTCATTTTCGAAGCGGCTGGATTCGAGTTTAGAGAACCTGGATGTTCAGCATGTTTGGCCATGAACGACGATAAAATTCCAAGTGGCGCATTGTGCGTTTCCACTTCCAATAGAAACTTTGAAGGACGCCAAGGTGATGGTGCCCGAACATTATTAGCAAGCCCAATTACAGCTGCAGCAGCGGCAATAATGGGAGAAATTACGGACCCGCGAATATATTTAAACTAAGATGAAAATGATTCAATCAAGAGGCATGGTATTGAATGTCGAGAACATTGATACCGATCAGATTATTCCCGCTAAATTTTTAAAAGCGACAAGCAGAGAAGGTTTTGGAGAACACTTATTTTCGAATTGGCGCTACCTTGAAAACGGCGATCCAAATCAGGAATTCATCCTAAATACAGCACCAAAAAACACGGCGGTTCTCATTGCGGGAAACAACTTTGGTTGTGGTTCAAGTCGCGAGCACGCTGCATGGGCCATTTCCGATTATGGAATTCGTGCCATTATTTCAAGTCAGTTTGCAGACATCTTTAAGGGAAACGCCTTGAACAACGACATCGTTCCAATTGAACTCGATCCGGAGGAATTAAAACTGGTCATGGGTTACGTTGAAAAGCATCCTGAGGCAACGATCGAGATTGACATTGAATCGCAATCTGTAAAGGTTTACAACGGTAATTTTTTGTTCGAGAAAAAATTTGCGCTCGATCCATTGAAAAAGAAATTCATCATGGAAGACATCAGCGAATTAGAATATTTATTGAGTATCAAAAAGGATGTGCAAGCATTTGAAGAATTGAACGTACTATGAAAAAGCAAATAGCAGTAATTCACGGAGATGGAATTGGACCTGAAATCGTAAACCAAGGAATTAAGGTATTGAATTCAATTGCCTTTCGATTCAATCATGAATTTAAATATGTTCCTGTTGAAATGGGCGCGTGTGCGATTGAAAAATACGGCGTAGCGATAACCGATAAAGACCTTGAAATTTGTGCGTCGAGCGATGCCGTTCTTTTGGGAGCAATTGGAGATCCGAAATACGACAACGATCCAACATTAGCCGTTCGGCCCGAGCAAGGTTTATTGAAATTAAGACAGCATTTAGGTTTGTTTTGTAATATCCGCCCAATTGAGACTTACGATCTTATATCTGACAGTTCACCAATAAAAAATCACTTGTTGACTGACGTTGACTTTGTGATCTATCGCGAGCTCATTGGGGGGATTTACTTTGGCGAAAAAACGCTGAGCGAAGACAAAACGGAAGCAAGTGATTTGTGCTCCTACACCGTTGAACAAATTGAGCGAATTGCTCACGAGGCCTTCAAAGCTGCTCAACAACGCAATGGTAAATTGACATTGGTCGATAAAGCGAACGTCTTGGAAACATCTCGTTTGTGGCGTAAAGAAGTAACACGGATTGCAGCGCAATATCCGGATGTAATGTTGGATTATTTATTCGTTGACAATGCTGCGATGCAGATTATTCAACAACCGCAGTCGTTTGATGTGATTCTAACGGAGAACATGTTTGGTGATATTCTCTCTGATTTGGCAAGTGTGATCACAGGATCAATTGGAATGCTTCCTTCGGCTTCGGTTGGTGGAACGAATGGTCTTTTCGAGCCTATTCATGGATCTTATCCGCAGGCAAAGGGCTTGGACATCGCGAATCCAAATGCGACTATTTTGGCTGTCGCGATGTTGCTTGACAATCTTGGAATGCACGAAGAGGCTGAAGTGACTAGAAAAGCTGTTGATTGGGCAATGCAAGAGGGAATTGTTTCTGTGGATTTGAATTCAGAATCGCCTTCAAGTTGCAGTCGAATTGGGGATTTGATTGCGAATTACATTGAAGATAAGGGAGCTGTGTTTATTAATAAACGGAATACTGAAGGGAGTAAGGGGGGTTTGATTTAAATTGGATCGCTGCTCTTTTGGATAATGGACCGCTTCGCTGTTGGATCGTATAACTTCACTACCGTTTGTTTTTCAATAGCTATCGCTTTTTCTTGCCTTTTAGATTTTAGATTAAGTGCTGTGTTTTGATTTTAACCACAGAGGCGCAAAAGGCACCATTTATGCCAACTCTTGATTGGAGTATGAGACACTATGTAATCACTTTGTGATTCAGGATTTCTTTCGGTCAATGTTCTTTAAATATTTCACCCAACCACTGTACCAAAACAATACACTTCTTGAGCCTTTTGCGCCGCTGTGGCTAAATAATTTTACTCAGCAAAAAATGCTCTACAGTTAAATCCCTATCTTTGAATTCAAATTTTCAGAATGGCATTAATAAAAGACTGTAGAGAAGAAGCTGCGATTCTTGAGCAGGTGAAGACCGATGTGGAATTAAGCATGTGCGATAGCTAAAACAAAATCTTACAAAAAAATATGGCTTTGATTAAAGAATGTAGAGGGAATACTCCAACCCACGGAAACGATTGCTGGTTTGCAGAAAACGCAACAATTGTTGGTGATGTTACCATGGGCGATCAATGCTCCGTTTGGTTTAGCGCTGTCATTCGAGGCGATGTCAATTCCATTGTAATGGGGAATAAAGTCAACATTCAAGATGGCGCTGTGATTCATTGTACGTTTGAAAAAACCAAAACTGTACTTGGAAATAATGTTTCAATTGGACACAATGCTCTCGTTCATGGATGCACGGTTGAAGACAACGTCTTGATCGGGATGGGGTCTATCGTGATGGATGATTGCTATATCGAATCGGGAAGTATTATCGCTGCTGGAGCGGTTCTTTTGGAAGGATCCAAAGTTGGAAAAGGTGAGATTTGGGCGGGCGTTCCTGCAAAGAAAGTGAAGGATATTTCGCCAGAATTGTTTGAGGGAGAAGTGATGCGAATTGCGAATAATTACGTGAAATATTCGGAGTGGTTTAAGGAATGAATAATCTGAAGTATACACCCCCCCTTTCTATTAATTACACTAGGATAATAAAAATCCATTGGATTCTTTGTGTTTGAACACGACACATAAGGTGAATATTCCGCCGATATATACTACCGGGGTTATCCTTCATATTTGAGAATTTAAATTCGTAATATCTAACACTTTTATTCAAAAAAAATGAACCGATAATGATTCTTTGAGTATTACTATTAAATATTGAAATAGAACCTCTTTATTGAACTGTAAAATCAACACTTGAAGAAATGAAACATTGCCTATTAATTTTAGCCTTATTCTGCGTTAATGTTTTAAACGCACAACAATACCTCAACCCGGAACCAATATCTTCTAAATTCTTAAATGAAGATAGACCTTATCTCGTATTTCTGCCTCATTCTTATTCAGATACGACTCATGCTCAAAAAAAATATCCTGTAGTTGTAATACTAGATGGTCAATATCATTATTGGTATTCTATGAGTACAATATCTTACTTAAGTAATCTTAACATTATCCCAGAATGCATTATTGTATCTATTCCGAACACCGATAGAACAAGAGACATGACTCCAACACATTCTACTACTGATTATGACGGCACAGAAAACGAGGACTTTTTAAAAACAAGTGGAGGAGGTGAGAATTTCTTAAAATTTATCAATGAAGAACTGATACCAGTAATTGATGAAAATTACAATACAATGAAGCTTAAAGTATTTATAGGACATTCATTTGGTGGCTTAACTACTGCTCAATCATTCCTTTCAAACTCTTCACCTTTTAACGCATATATCTCGATGGATCCTTCGATGTGGTGGGACAATGGATTATGTATTAAACAGTTAAAATCAGCTAAAACACTTTCAAATACTAAATCATGGTATATGTCTGCTGCAAATAATAATGAATTCAAAAAAGACACAACAAATACGAGAAAACTTCAGGGAAAATTTAATGAATTATTACTTCAACAACCAAACACCATACGAACTAAACTTAAAATTTATGAAGATGAAGATCATCAATCTGTCACCTTAAAATCTTTATACGATGGTATGCGTTTTACTTTTAGTAGTTATAGAATAACTAAAGGATTGAAGGAAGATGTAGCTGCATTTAAAGATCATTTCGAGCAACTAAGTGCAGAATGGGGAGAAGAGTTCAAACCTTCTGAAGGGTTAATTAATACTAATGCATACGCCCTAATAAGGCAGAAAAAATTTGACATTGCACTAGATTTTTGCAAATTGAATATTGAACTCTACCCTCAATCCTATAATGCTTATGACAGTATTGCTGAATGTTACCTAAAAATGGGGAATGAGGATTTAGCCAAAATTAACTACAATAAATCACTTGAATTAAATCCTAACAACCAAAATGCAGTTGAAATGCTGAAAGAAATTAAATAACGATTTGCTAACAATCTCTATACTTCATTGGTTGATTGATTATCCTACATTTGGATTCAACAAAACGATAGCTCTATGTTTTCGTTTTATTGAATCAACTACGCAACTGTTGAAGTCAACGTTTTGATCGGAATGGGATCTATCGTGATGGACGATTGCTATATCGAATCGGGTTCAATCATCGCTGCTGGAGCGGTTCTTTTAGAAGGATCCAAAGTTGGAAAAGGTGAAATTTGGGCAGGGGTTCCTGCTAAAAAGGTCAAGGACATTTCACCTGAGCTTTTTGAAGGTGAAGTGATGCGAATTGCGAATAATTACGTGAAATATTCGGAGTGGTTTAAGGAAGGATAAATCGATTGTTAGCGTATTGGATATTTTGACAATTGGATTTAAGCTTATGTGCCCAATGACCCAATTGTAAACCCGGATTAATACAACGGGCTTCCAAATAGGTATCAGGTGGATTACTGTTTAATTCGTTATTAATCAATAACGATAAACTTCTCAATAATAGTTTCGGAAGCTAAAGTCACTGCAAGAATATACATACCATTAAATTTACGACCCAATGCTATTTTTGACTCATAATTTTCTGAATAGTAGACACGCTCTCCAATTAAGTTATAGATAGAAGTTGAAATGATTTTGTTCTGATCACCTGAGAATGATATGTTTAAAGTTTCATTACAAGGATTGGGATATATTGACACTTCGCTTTCGTTTCCTTGGCAGATATCCTGAGAAATAGCAGTATAGTCTTTAAGTGCACCATTAATATCTGTCTGTTGCAATTTATAATAGGTTAAACTATTATATGGTTCATTATCAGTAAAAGAATATTTCTTTATTGATGTGGAATTACCGGAACCGTCAATTCGAGCTATATCTTCCCATTCATTCCCGTCTCGAGTTCTATATATTGAGAAATAATCATTATTAATTTCTGTTGCAGTGCTCCATTCCAATTCAACGCCTTGACCACTGCATTTAGCTGTAAAGGATGTCAATTCTACTGGCAAGGTGCTATTAGGACACTCGTTTGAACTATCGCAAACAACTGTGCCATCAGTAACACTTAGAGAATAAGAAATGGCTCCAGTTGTAGAGAAAAGTTTACCCTCCAAAGTACTTAAAACGTCAATAAACACAGCGCCGTTATTTGAAATAAAAGTGCCTTTTATATTAGATCCTGTGCCAATTGAAATTGCACCTTCGACGACAAAGAAAACATTACACGAGGCAGTACCATTAACGAGCACAATGTTACTAATTGCTGCGGCAGAAAAAGCCCCACTGTACCTTATTATAAACACGGCCCCAGGGTCAGCTAAAGCATCCAAAGTAAGAGTGCCTATTAGTGATCCAGCACCTGTTATATAATATACTCCTGGATACAACGTTTCACTGCCTAACACGGGGGCATGAGTGTTCGTTATTGGAACACTCATTAAAGAAGCATAAAGAGCCGATAAATCTATACTTACTTGAGCAGTAACCAGATCAGCGTTATACTGATTGCCTATTAAAGTGGCTGCTCCAAACCCTGAAACAGCACCAACGTGAGATCCAACATGTCCAGTGATATTAGATGCACCAGAATTACTAAGAGCTCCGTTACTTGTAAAAAGACAAAAAGCATCTGTAGTACCATAATCAGGATTGCAAGTCGTTGGGGGGAGAGGGATTGAAATCGTTGAACTTATACAATTAGGCACGTAAAATACTGAAGCATCATTAACCGAAATTGCTCCTGAAGTTGTAAGTAAGTGTCCTTCAAAATCAACATTAGCTGCAACGGCAATAGCAGCGTTATTCACAATGATAGTCCCTTTAACTGTAGATGCAGCAGCAATAGTTGCCGCTCCTTCTGATACCCAATAGACATTACAAGGACGTGCATCGTTTGTTAAAATAAGATTAGCAGCTGCACCTACCACAAAAGCACCTGTGAACCTAAAAATAAATACTGCATTAGTATCTCCTCCGCCATCTAATGTAAGACTCCCCCCAAGAGAACCTGCACCTGCTATATCATAAACACCATTGGTTAGAGTTTCACCAGCCCCAAAAGCAGCGGGATGAGACCCAATTGTTCCAGGAACACTAATTAACTGATTGTAAGCTATATAAACATCGACGGCAGCCTGTTCTGTTATTGAATCAACAGTATAAACAGAACCAATAATCGTAGATGTTGCAAACCCAATAGTATCTCCCAGATCAGAACCTAGATCACCGGTTAAAGTTGAACTGCCCGTGCAAGAAACCCCTCCATTCCCTGTAAATAGGATAAAATTTTCTGCGGTGCCTAGACTAAATGTTTGTCCTAAAGATATATTGGGAGAAATTAATGCAAAGGCTATTAGGAGGTGTTGTATTTTTTTATTCATCAGTTAATTATTCTTTATGTTTTATTATTGATATTCGAAATGCACCATTAGTTTTTACGTTTGCAATCTTATTTCGTATTTTATGAATCGCTTATCTTAAGAGATTCATATGTCCCGTTTCTAAATATCGTTTGGCTGAGTAAAAGTCTTTAAACTCAATTTTCCAAATATATGAGCCATCTTGAGAGTACTGCCCTTTGTAGCTCCCATCCCAACCTAGTTTTGCGTCATGACTTTCAAATACTAATTCTCCCCATCGATTGAAAATGAGCAAGGAGTAATCAAATGGATCAAAACCTGAAGTAAAAACAGGCGTAAAAGTCTGATTTAATTCATTCCCGTCGGGAGTAAACGTATTTGGTATATAGAAAATCAACTCTTCTTTTACCACAACTTTTTTAACAATTGAATCGGTGCAACCAAATTCGTTAATTGCGATCAATGTAACGTCATACGTTTCAGCTTCGAATAATTCAAATTGATGAATTGGAGAAAAGTCACTTGAATTCAAGGTTTGATCTCCAAAATCCCAAATATAATATTGAGCGCCAGAAGAAGTATTGATGAATTGTACCTCGGAATTTAATGAAGTCAATTCGACCGAATTAAAGAAGAAATCGGCAGTTACCTGATCGTATTCAGAAATTATCAAAATGACAACACTATCACATCCATTTGAAGAAATGAGCGATTCAGTATATGTTCCAGGTCCAAATACATTTCCTTGGCTTGTAATATATTCATCTCCGTAACAGATATATTCATAAACTGTATTAATAATGGGGCCCAGATCTGTAATTACAAAAGTCACGGCGCTATCACACCCAGTAGCGGAGGTATACGTTTCATCGAAAGAACCTGCTCCATAGATGTTTCCTTGCGGGGACATGAATTGAGACCCAAAACATATTGTTTCATTCACTGTACTGGCATATGCGATT
>JBLHYG010000024.1:0-23750 GCA_047630755.1 Crocinitomicaceae bacterium
TTGAAAATCATCAGGGTATGACAAATGAAAATAAGCATAATCATCTACTTGAGTTTTTGGGCGAAAATAGCCTAGTTTTTTTCTCCATTCTAATGGTTTTCCAAAAACAGAAATTACGGCATCTAACAAATGTGGACCTAAATCGTATGCTAACCCACTACCAGGAACGGGAGTTTCTTTCATTATTTTATGTCCAATAATATTTTTATATCTATCATATCGAAGATGAAACTCCACTAATCTCCCTAATTTACCAGAATTAAGTACACTTTTAACAGATGAAAAATCACTATCGTAGCGCCTGTTTTGATAGGGAAGAATATGACAATTATATCTTTTAGCTTCTTTAAATAGTATACCTGCTTCTGAAGATTTTACCGTAAATGGCTTTTCCATTAATACGTGTTTTCCCGCTTTAATTGCTTTTAATGCAAAATCAAAATGAGTAATATTAGGGGTGTTGACTATCACCAATTCAATCTCTGGATCTGCAATAAGCTCCTCAATCGAATTGTAGCTCTTTATATTAGGATAAATTAGATGTGCCTTCTTTTTAGTTCTTTCTACGACTGCATATAATTCGAAATCTTTATGTTCATTTACAAAAGGGGAATGAAATATTTTTCCTGACATTCCAAAAGATAAAATTCCTGTTTTTATAGTTCCTTTATTCATTATTTTAGAATTGGTGCTAACGTTACGCTTAAGAATGGTAAGGGGTTAAAAATGCACTTGTTTTCGGTTTTAGCGCTTAGCGAAATTTACAATTTCACTGTTAATTTCCTTTAAACCGTCAAATTGTAAATTTGGCGGACCTTGTTAATGTGCACCAACTTTTGGGTTTGGCACTTAACCCCTTATTATTTTTATACATTGTGTGTGCCTTGAATGGTAAATATAAATAAGTTCTTCTAGATGAACTAGAAGAAAGTCCAGAGAGTGAAAGTCTCTTATGCGCTGGGGTAACGCCTGTAAGCAATTGTAAGTCGCAAGCTGGTTTCACTTCGTGGCTGCTGCGCGGTAGAGTGATTATGCAGTGAAGTAAGCGAGACTACAAAAGTCTGAACTGACGAACGGGAACGTGATAGGAGGTATGATTGTACGGGTAAGCAAGCCTGTTCAATTTACAATTCTTGGTTTTGGATTCGTGCCAACCTACAAGAAAGGGGGATAAAGGACGCTACCAACTGGTGGTAAGTGAGAAAGCATGGAAGCGGTTGAAAATGAAGGTAAAAGCGCTAACGCGAAAAACAACTCCAATGTCATTCGATGAGCGAATAAGCAAGATCAACAAGCCGATGCGACAGCATCAAGATAGGATGGATCAACTATTTTCGAGGGACAAGTATTCAAGGTAAATTCAAAGATATGGATGGATGGTTGCGAAACCGATTGCGCTATTGCATTTGGACTGATTGGAAAAAGCCCGAGCGAAAGAGGAAAAACCTTATTCGACTTGGAATAGACCAAGAACATGCCTATGCGTGGAGTAGAACATGAAAAAGGGGGGGTGGGCGATCGCTCAATCTCCAATTCTGATAACGACCATAACTCTCAAAAGGCTCAAACAATGTGGATACATTGCTATGCTCGATATTTACACAAAGTTAAACCCATCAATTTACGAACCGCCGTATACGAGACCCTTACGTAAGGTGGTGTGAGAGGCGCACTCCGTCAGTTTATCTGGCGGAGCCGTCTACTCGATTACCCAACGTTTGGTTTTCTTCTAGATATTAATAACGACAAAGTTTAATTGTCTAATTATTTTTTTACTTCAACTAACCCAATAAATAAATTGTTAGAAAGCCTTAACTGCACGAACTCTAGCTGAGGTAGATTTTGTGACGGTTGATGCAGAGCCATTAAGGAAGCCGAAATAGAATGCGTGGGTTGTAGGATTTGTATACAGCTCAGTGCTACTCCAATAATTATTTGAAGTTGAAAGTAAAGTAAGACCGCCTGTTCTTAATGCTTTGTTAGTTGTAAAACCGTTGTGATAAAGTAATCCTAATTCGTAAATAGAAGGCAAATACCATCCTGCACCTAGTCCAGTAACATAGGTTGCTGCGGCACTACCTGTCATTAAGGCTGTATTGTAAACTCCGTCTTCTGTATAATCTGCTCCAGTAGCAGTTCCAGCTGCTTGCCATGCTAAAAACCCTGTACTTTCTGTTTTGTTAACAATTAAACCATGCTGTGTACCTGTAGCATCTTTGTGAATGTAATAAACAATGCCGCCTAATGTATCTTGTCCTAGGTAAAAAATATCGCTTGGGCCTCCATCTGCAACAAACCCTAAAGTTACAATACCAATAGAGTCTAACTGAGTGTCAGTATCAATTGTATGATTATTCCAGTTGGCAGTATCTACCGCAGTAATCCCATTAGCTATAGAACCCAGAAATACAGGGTCGGTTTCGGTGTAACTTATTGCACCTGTAATGCTTTCTGCTGTTTTTGCATGCAAAGCATAAGGCACACTCATTAACTGGCTTGTTCCTGAAATGGTGTAGCTTGTTCCTCCTGTTGGGTCGGTTTCTGTTTTTATAAAATAGGTATTGTTTGCCCAATCAATAGTCGTAAAATCTCCATTTACTACTGTTCCTGTTCCTATTTCTAAACTTACCAAACCATTGGCATTGGTAGTTGGTGTTTGAGTTTCTACATATACTGGTGTGCCGCTTGTACTGCCTTGTAAAATACTTATTTGCATTCCTACCACTTGGGTGGTTACTAAAGCATTACTTGAATTTCGTACCACTGCTTGGTAACTCATTTTTTCTGGGGCTTGTGCCCATCCGCTTGCGGTTATCATTAATACTACTGCTATTGTAAATATTTTTTTCATTTTTTCTAATTTTTTAGTTTTTTATTATTTTAAAGGTTTTTACTATTTGATTGTTTTTTGTTACTTTCAAAAAGTAAGTGGCCGTTGGTAAATTTTCTACATTTATGGTAGTTGTATTGCTATTTACTTTGTTGTTTTCGATTACTGTTCCTTGTAAGCCTATGAGTTGAAAGTTCAAATCTGAATTATCTTCTACTTTTAAGGTTAAATAATTTGTTGTTGGGTTTGGATAAACCGATAACTCTAAGTTTATAGACATTTCGTTTACACCTACGGTGGTCGAAATTTCGTAAGGCTGTTGCACGCCTTGTGCTATACTTCCATTGGTACCTATGACGGTGGTGTAAACTACTTGCCCGACCGAGTAGCTGGCTGTTCCGCCTGCTCCTGTCGCCTCACCACCTGTGGCAGTTGGGCTGTCTTGTGCGTGAAGTACTCCTGACCCTAA
Organism: Crocinitomicaceae bacterium; assembly: GCA_047630755.1. GTDB lineage: Bacteria > Bacteroidota > Bacteroidia > Flavobacteriales_D > Crocinitomicaceae > UBA4466. Next base: position 3,300 of record JBLHYG010000024.1, read on the forward strand.
GAGAAGAAACGCAACGCTCGTAATTGTCTTTTTGTGTTTCATACTTTTTTGTTTTCTTAAATTAAAGTACTAAGTTACTATTATGTGATTTTTTGGTTCGTTTTCTATGTTGGGCAACGGATGGAGCTATGCAACGGCGCAGCTCCCAAGTTAGGTTTGTTTTTCGAAGGTAGGAATAGTTGAGTTAACATGGACTGATTTCACGAAGCTATGACTGCACTGGGATGTAGTGTGTGTTAGCATTAGTATCTTTTTAGATCAATAGTTAATGTTGATATTCTGAATGTTTATCTAATCCATGAAATTTGTGAGGTCCACCTATAGGATGTTTAGACCATCCCCCATTCATCCATATTATTGAATCAACTCGTTCTATTTTTCTAAACCTTTTCAATTTACCTTTGTTATAAATAAAATAGGTTGAATCAAAATTTTCCGAGCCAGTGGGAAACTCCTCTTGATAAAGAGTATTATTTTTCAATAAATACCTTAATTCGATTTGGTTACTATCCTTTACGAACCAGGTCTAGTTCTGTTCATTGTAGTCCCATAACAAACCCTTGATTGAAATTGTGTCAGAAGTGACGTCATACTTCCCTTGATACAATTGACATCTTCGTAAAGTAATTATATAAAACCTCTTTGGGTCAAAGTTATTGTTTAGCTTCACAAGCTTATTAGAGCGGTTTTAATAATTGCTTTTAAAGCTATCACATTAGCCTCTTTTTTCATGAAAAAATTACTCTTAACGTTAATTTCTTTAACATCGTTTGCATCAATTTCGATGGCGCAATGCGTTTTTTTGGGAATGCCAGATAATTGTGCTGACTTAGACGCTTCAACTTTTATCATTGGAACACCCTATACATTGTGTCCAACTCTCTGGGGTGCTGAATATTCTCAAGTAGATAATATGACTGTTGGCTGCACGTACCTTGTTGAGACATGCGGAACTTCATACCCTTCTAATTTGACTATTTCTGTAGGAGGTACTAATTTTGGATTTGGTCCTAGTGGGGGATGTGGAGACGATGCTTCTTTTTTCTGGGTAGCACCTGCTACTTATGACTTTGATTTTCAGATAAATGAGGCGCCAGGATGCGGCAATAATTATGGGCCCGCTACAATTACAATCACGTTGGTTTCTTGTCCTGTTAGCCCTGAAATTGACATAGAAGGAAATACAACTTCAATTCCAGATGGTGATGTTACACCAATTTTAGGAGATGATACAGATTTTGGAAATGTCGTTATATCAGCAACTGCAACGAATACATTTACAATTCAAAACGAAGGAACATCTGATTTAATACTATCAGGAGGTCCAAACTTCGTTTCAATTTCAGGTGACCCTGGGTTCTCTATAGTTTCACAGCCTTCAGGAACAATAGCTGCAGGTAGTTCCTCTAACTTCCAAATTCGTTTTTCAGCAAATTGTGGAAATCCACTATCCCAAAGCGCTATCGTTTCCGTTTCGAGTAATGATACGGACGAAAGTCCTTATACATTTACAGTAAATGCGAATATTACAGGTGTAGATACGGATAGTGACGGAAGTTTCGATCCATGCGATCCTGATGATGATAATGATGGAATAGCAGATGGTTCAGATCCGGATGATACTGATTTTAATATTTGTGGGGATTCTGATGGAGATGGTTGTGATGACTGTTCAGTAACCAATGATGGCTACGGAGCACTTTCGGATAGCGATCCTGCGAATGATGGAGCTGATGTAGATTGCGATGGTATTTGTGATGCTACGGATGTTACTGATGGAGCTTCTTTGTTCCGTGGGAATATGTTAACATTTGATGGGGCCGATGATTATGTAAGTATTGGTGACAATGCAGAATTAAATTTCGGAAAAACGGATGACTTTACGGTTGAGGCTTGGATTAAAACTGGAGCAGCCTCTACGGCAATGCAGATTATCTCTAAATATGAGGGTGATTTGTTTAGTGCTAGAGGGTGGGGCTTCCAGGTTTCTGGATCGTCGTTGGCTTTTTTCATGGCAGGAGCAAGTCTCTTTGATTTTATGATATCTGTGCCAACAGGAACTCCTATTGTAAAAGATGGGTTATGGCACCATGTTGCCGTTTCTTATGATGGATCGAATACAGTTACTGGATGCACTTTTTATATTGACGGAGTTCCTTATGCGGGTATTGATGGTGGAGGAACCGTTACAACTGTAAGTGGAACTGTAACAAATTCTGAATTCGCTACGATTGGAGCTTATGATGGTACTATCTCTGGTGTTGGAGAGTACTGGGAAGGAAGTTTGGATGAAGTTCGAGTTTGGGATGATGTTCGATCGCAAACAGAGATAAGAGAAAATAGACACCTAACACTTTCCGGTCAATGCTTTGGTGATCTTGACGGATATTGGAAATTCAATGAAACATCAGGAACGACCGCGTTTGATTTAAGCGGAAATGGAAACTTAGGGACCCACATGGGTGGGGTTGCAATTGTAAGTTCAGAAGCATCAGTTGGTGGCGGTATAGCAACAATACATAATGCAACTGCTACAGCTACGAATTATTTCAGTCCTTCTTTATATGCTGGACATAGTTCAAACTTGAATTTTGCAACAACAACTCCCGGAGGAGAAATAGTTGTCACTTATATAAATGAAATGCCGGTAGGAGGAATGCCAGCTGGAGCTTTCGGAGAAATTAGCATGGATCATTGGATCGTTGATAATTACGGACCAACGAATTCTGGATTGGATGGAACTATTCGTTTTTCTTACAATGATGGAGGAATAACAACAACTGATTTAAGTACTTATAAATTGGATAAGCGAGGTTCAAACGCAATAACTCCTTGGATTACAAACAATACTATGGCGGATGCTGCAAGTACTACCCCTGGTGCAAATTACATTGAATTCAATTTTATTGATGCGTTTAGCATGTTCTTTCCTTCATCTACTGTATCACCTCTTCCAGTAGAACTGGTAAACTTTGAGGCTGTTAGATTTAAAGAAAATGTGGTATTGAATTGGGAAACTGTTTCAGAATTGAACAACGAAGGTTTTTATGTTTTACATAGCGTCGATGTTGAAAATTGGACAATCATTGATTTTCTAGATGGAGTTGGCACGAGTAATGACTTGAATGAATATGAACTTATTCACCGATATCCAGCCATTGGAATTAATTACTATCTACTCAAGCAAATTGATTTTGACGGTGAATCAACTTTAAGTGAAGTTAGAGCAGTCAATTTTAATGGTGTTAGGGGAATTAGCCTAATACCAAATCCAAATGACGGACTTTTCAATGTGAAAATCGCATCTGATCTATTAGCTAATTCAGCGGAAATAGAAATAATTGATGTAACCGGGGTTGTTGTTTATAAAGAAACCTTCTCAACTAAGGAAAGTAAATCACATATGATTAATGCTTCAACACTTTCAGGAGGATTGTACATCCTCCGTGTTACAAGTGGATCCATTGTTATGACAGAACGAGTTGTGATTCAATAACAACAGTGTTGAATTCTTTTCATTGTTGCTAACGGCAGCTCGTCTAAAAAGCAAAATCTGCTTCATGAGAATTGAATAATTTAATGGACAGGTACCCGAATATTAAAATCTAGAATAGCGGTTTTTAGACAGTCTGACGGTTCTACGCTACACCACGGTGCAGCGATTTAGAGTAAACTAGTTTTTCGAAGGTAAGAATAGTTGAGTTAATACAAACTTATAACACGAAGCTTAGACTTGCACTGGGATGTAGCGTGTGTTATGTGCATCTTATAAACAGTTCTATCATACCGAATCGCTCCAGAATTCTATGAACTATGGAGCGATGTAAAAGTCCACCAAATTCCAGACTTTGGCATCAAACAATAATTCTTTTTTCACTAACCCAACATCTCGACTGAAGTAATGATAGGTAGGCTGATATCCTTCCATTACACAACTTTGTTCGAAAATTCGAACGGATGACCCGAAATTAAACCCTGAGATTGTAAGGCTATCCATAATACTGTCAGTTCTTACCTCATTCCCAAGAAATAGATAATTCCAGTTAAGATCATGTTGCCCCACTTCAGGTAAATAGAAAAAACATGTGGCTTCACTAACGAATTCACCTGGTTTGTATTTGGATCGCTTGACTTTCAAACATCGATCGCAAATCGTTCCTATATCAGGACAGTGCGCACTTGGTGAGCTTTGACTTGAGACGGGCCAAAAATGGTAAGAGTAGTCCTCAAAAGAACTGTAAACGCGAATGTCAAAATTATACGAATTAGGATCGTGTGCAGCTATGGTCACCGAAATTGTGTCTAATTCACCTGAACCTTCTTCTTGATACACCCACCAAGAGCCTTCTTTGAAAAAGAAAAAATCCTTAACTCCCTGAATAGGATCGCAATCCCAGCCGTTTACATTTGAAGTTACTGGTTGAGGAGCAGGCTCTTCTTTTTTACAAGAGGAACTTATTGCTATTAAACATGCAATAACAATGATATATATGTAACTACTCTTCAATGTGATAATCAATTAAATTCCAAACTTCGTCGCTATACAATAGCTCTTTCTTAATAAGACCTACTCCATTGCTATAGTAATGAAATGTTGGCTGGTTCAATTCGACTGCTGTAATCTCCTCAGCTACGCAAATCGTTCGTCCAAAAGACAACGAGCCCAAGTCAAAACTATCTAGCTTATTTGTAACATATATTTTATTAAGTTGCTGCCCATTTTGGTAATTATACATGGTGTCACCAATTTTAGGAATAAAGGAAAAACAAGCGGTACCTCCAATGGTTTCGATTGAATTGAACTTTAATTTCATTACCCTAATACATCTATCGCAAATCACATTGTTATTTGGGCAACTATTACCTGAGCCATTCGATGGTAAAGGCTTGTACTCGAAATAATAGTCTTGATGAGAACTATAAGTTTCTGTTATAAAATTATAAGATGTTTGATCTTCCACAGACCAAGTTACAGTAATGGTATCTAACGTACCTGAACTCTCTTCTTCATAAACCCACCAAGAACCAACACCAAAATGAAAATAATTCTTCACGTTTGCGATATGTTCACAATCACTATTAATATTGGATGCACAAGTATTTGCTACTTCCTCTTTCTTACATGAAAGAAGAGTAACCAAACCAATTGCGAGAAGCACTATGTTTTTCTGTAATTGCATTTATTCTGTAAGCTACATCTTTTTAACGTGATTTATATCGTTAGTGTTGGGCATCAATTCTGACTAACGGTTTGCAGCTATACTATCGCCGCATCTCTAAAGATAAACGAATTCGTTGAAAAAGAAACCGCGGTGGAGTATAGGTGCTGTTAGTAACTTTTACTTTTACTTTTACTTTCAGTTTCGAGTGCTTTTTTTCTCGAGTGCTCAAGAAATTTCTGCGATACATTCGGGATTAATAATTCAATTGATGGAGGCTTCGCATTGATCTCAGCTTTGGATTTATCCGACGGATTCTCCAGGTCATTATTCGAGTACATTCCCAATAAATATAAGGCAACCAATATGCCGACTAGAATAAAATATTTGACAATTTTTTCTTCAAAATGAGTTGTTAGTATTTTCTAATTATAATGGCTTGTGACTTTTCAAGAATTCTCTGATCAACGCCTGATTGTTGTAGTAATGGTCTTTAGAAAATGACTTAATCGTCGGTTCACCTTTATACAAACAATACTGTCGATTTATAAATTCATCATTCACTTTATTAAAAAAGGCTTTTAAATAGTTCGCCTCACTTACTTTCTTCAAATATGCATTGTACTGCGCTTCAAAATCATTGGTCTTCGATAGGAAAATCTGCTTCGTGTACATGGACTTTTCTGCATCGAACTGGGTCAACTCATACGGGTAGAAGTAATTTATTCCATTTGAATTGTAAAAGTTCGTAGCGAACTCTCTACCGATAGGTTCTAGGAGTGAATTATCAGGATTCATGTAGAAATAGATATTCCGTAATTGAGACCCATGATACCCATTGCTCAGATCGATTAAGGCTAGATACATAGCCATTTTAGGAATAGATACAATCTCTTCGATTCCAATTTCACCTTTGTTGTATGCTTCAACCTTTCGTTTGAGTGAAGTGTTTTGGGCTTTGAAGAATTCTTTAGAGGCTAATGATTTTTCGTCGTAATAATTTTCGATCTCAATTCGTTTGGCACCATATTCTTCGTAATGACCAATTCGAATAATTAAGCCAGGTGTTTTATTGTTGTTGAGTAACGTCTCTATTGTCGGTTGTTCTTGGTAAAAATAGATGCCCTTCCTTTTGTTATTAATGGTCACGTCTAGGTAACCAGTCTCTAAACCTATGAGACCTTCGGATTTCATTAATTCAATATTGACCCACTCATACAATCCACCGGTTCGTGAAAAAGGATTGTAAAGATTGAATTTAGTCATCCCAAAAAGCGTGTCTTTCAACTTGAGTCTCAAGGAGCGCTTTTCAGTTAGGAAATGATCCGCTTGACCTCCAGTAAGTTTTACTTTGGCCTTTCGGAGTACGCCTCCCACTTCAATAGCTGCTGGATCGTAATCTAATTTAGGTAAGAGCGAAGATTGTAATCGGTAAGGATCATAACTTCCAATGAGATAATGAAGGATTCGTTTAAACTGAGTTTCCTTATTCAAAATAGTGTTGACAAGGCTGTCATTTCGTTCAATGGTATTTTCATTAAGCGTAATGTCTATCGTAGGGCAATTACAGTTTTTCTCTCCCTCTAATCGTTTAGATTCAGTGGATTTTGTACTCTTCTGTTGATTCGCAATTAGTTGACTGTTCCACGGGTTTGTAATATATCGATTGTAGACCGTGATAAGGTAGAAGAGTAGGACAATGCTTCCAAAAGCATACATCCACTTCCTAATTTTCAAGATCAATTTAATGCTCGTAAACTTCTTGTCGAAGAACACGCTGAGTGAGATGAGAACAATTAGAGCAAGCCAAGCCGTGTATACCATTTCAAGTCCATTTTGCCCATCTACTCCATAACAAATAGAATGTCCACTAGTGAATAGTGGAGTTAAGCAAGATTGAATCAGAATGTATTCAATGAGGTTGAAGAGAATGAGTTTAACGACAAGTCCTTTAATTTTTCCTTCTGACCGTTTTGATATGTGGCGGAAAAACAAAGCAGGTAAAACAAGAGCGAAAAGACCACTTAAAGTCCAGGTGATTGGCCATGTATTAGAACATTCTAGCCCTACGACGGATAGTAATCGCTGAGATAGAAATAGTACGTTTGATGTAAGTACAGGAATAAATATTCCAACTACTGAAAAAATTAATGTAAGCTTTAGAAAACTGAACTTCATTTATTTCTTTTTTCGTTCCATTACTATCAATTCAACATGAAAGGCAGATATTCTAATTTTTTGAAAAATTAAAATTAAAATTACTTAAACTAAATGAAAGAGTAGGAGTATTTTTAAGCCTGTGAAAGTAAATGTTTCAGTATTGATATAATTGTAGTCTTTATCTAGGATAAAGGATTCACAGAGAAGAAAAACGGTGACTGTCATTGTTACTAACACGGTACCTAGGAACCGTACGGCTCTTAACCAAAATTGTTTTATCGAAGATAAAGGAAAGTGACGAGCTTTCGCATATAATTTCTAATCTTAATTGATATACTGAAGCCAAGAACTTGTGTGGTTTTCGGCTCCGTTCTATGTTATACTCAGATAGAAACCTTATGATCCCTCAAATCTTATTTAGTTGCGTCCAAGTTACAATGTGCTAGACTAACAATTAAAAGAATATAAATTTCAAAAAAAAATGCATTCTTCTGAGCGATCGCAACGCACTATTTTGGAAATATCAGAATGTTTTAAGGCTAAAGAGCATAACCCAAACCTAATTCGAAACTGATAATGTTGAATACGAGATGTTTCCTTACGTTTCTGTCGATCGAGGTTCCTGCTGAACGCTTAAATGTGTAATTGAACATATATCGAGCGCCGTAATTTACCATTAGCCGCTTACCGATAGGGCTGCGCATTTTTAGAGCATACAATGCTTGAATTCCAAATCGATTCACGGCGTAATCATCCTCGAATTCTTCCGTGCCAGGAATGAGGTCATCCCCGTAGTGTCCTGCGTAAGTTCGTTCTACAACTTTCGTGTTAGTCATTCCAATGCCAAATTGGTGACTCAACCCTGTTGGAAGTGAAGAGTTTACAGTGCTTATTTCAAATAGAGGAACAAACGAAAATGTTCTCATTGACAATTGTTCAGATCGTAGTACGCTAACGTAACCGTTCCAACCATAGATTGTTTCGCTTATCCCAGGTGAGTTCCAAAAATCCATGCCTACATTAAATCCAATAGCCCTATTTTTTTTGAAAGCGAAGGAATATTGAAAATGGACTCCAGTATTAAATTTTGAAATCGTTTCTTCAAATTCATCCAGTTCTTCGTCATATTTATATCCATTTCCGTGTACATTGTATACAAATAACCTTTGCATGATTGGGAAATAGCTAACGGTCTTAAGTTCAATACTGTGTCGTCTTCCATAAAGTCCATTCTGGGCTAATGACGAGAATTGAATAAAGACAAGGAGCAGTGTCAAATATCTCATTAGATTCAATTTTGTATGTTATTAAAAATTCTGTACATATGTGATCCAACGCCATGTGTGGATACGGATTCATTAAAGCGAAATACTCCTGTTTTCATAAACCGTCCTTTTTCAATATTGTAAATTGCAACACTGATTATCATATCATTTCCTTTTAGAATTTGAATGGGAATATAGGTCGAAGCCACGAACGGAAAAGGCAATTGAAACCAGGCCGCAGCAAGTAGTATTCCTACCCGAATTTTGGAACTGTAATTGTGTTCAAGAAGTCCAAACATGACGTTTTTCGCATTGTTTTGTTGACCAATTTTCATCTGATATGCGTAATCAACAGGGAAGGGAGCGAATTTCTCCCAGTTTCCCAATTGATGAAAAAATGATGATAAATACATCTGTTCATTGAATAAAGTAGTCCCGTCTTCGGAATTAACATTGCTTAATACCATGTGTATATTTGTACCAGATTGTTCAGCTCCATTTTCTATTGCTTTAATAAATTTTCTTTCATGCCGTTCACTTCTAAATAAGTCGACTCCTTCTGAGTAGACGCTAAACCCTCTGGGTGATACAACGATTAAACTGTTTACTCCAAGAGCAAGGTTAGAATAATCATTATCTGCGTTCAGCTCTCCGTCAAAAATGTCTCCGTATCTTGGTGTGTTTTTTGCCAAATTGTTTTCTATTGCTTCACACTTATTTATAAACGCTGAGTCCATTAACACATCAGCTAGGATAATTTTTGTCTGAAATGAAGAAGGGAAAAGGAGGCTTGTTGAGTCGGGAGATTGTAAACTGTCATCTATTTGATCAACAGTATTTAATTCGTTATACCCACGGGAATTCTCGCACATAAAACGAATTAGACTTGAGTAGATCGCATTACTTTCGATATCATTCAATTTTTTGTTTCCATCGTATACTTTGCGAAGAGTAAGGAAGTGTATTTGTTCTGTAGAAAGCACACTTAATGAATTGTAAACATTTGTAATATATCCGGAAGTATCTTTACTTTTTAAGAAAGTGTTTAACTGATCTGTTTCTGATAATTGATATATTCCTAACCATGATTTTAGTTTTAATCGTTCTAAAAATACAGACTCAGGGTATTTTTGCTGTAGAACATTCGATGCGTATAACGCTTTAATATAGTCTCCTTGCAATAAGTAATAGCGGGATACTTCAAAGGCCGAAATCGTTTTGATTTCTTTAAACCGTTCAACTGATAGAAACTGTTTTACCTTATACCATTTATACTTATTGTCTGCGATATGCTTTTTTATTGATTCCTTTCTGTTGAGGATGTTTGGGTGAGTACTCAAAGAGTCTTCTTCCTCCATATACTCCGATAGTGAAAAATTTTCATTATGGAAAAAATTTTCAGGGAATTCATGCGGCGCATCTAAATAAAACTCCTTGTTCAGAGGAGTGTTTCCAAAGTGATTGTGCGATCTAGCAAGTATATTAAATCCGTTATATATTTCTTTAGGATCATATCTGGCTTTTGAGAACATGGTAAGTGCTAATTCGTCTGCTTCATATTCATGGTCTCTTGAATACTGGCTCATTTCTCCAATCCAAGAATCATCTTGGTGTTTTTCTTTCGACCATCTGAAAGAATTGATGACATGGTTCTCCGTATAATGTGCAATTTCATGCGCTAGTACAAAGGCTAACTGAGCTTCATTTTCTAACTGGCTAATCAATCCCGTAGTTACAAATACAATCCCTTGATCAGTTGAAAAAGCATTAGGCGTAGAGATTTTAAGCGTATAAAATCGAAGTTTCATTCTCAACTCAGGATAGTTTCCTAGCAATCGATTAGCTACTTCTTGAATATATCGCGAAACGGCATCCCCATATGTTACATGTCCGCTATGAAGGAGCTCATCAATTGCATACCTAGTGCCAATAATAAAATCGGAGTGTTGAAAGTCGTTCAATCCACTTTCTTTTTGATTTTCAGTCAATTGAACTTTATCCGCACTTGACACATAAAAGTCTTCCGGTATCCTACCTTTAGATTCCAAGGGCTGGTAATTGTTAAAGTCTGTTTGAGCCAAACTTAACTGTATCGTTAACGCAATAAAAATCAGTATTAGATTCTTCATAATTAGAAAAACGTAGAAAGAGTAATTGAAAATATATGGTTTCTTGCCTTAGGGCTTAAGAATACGGCTTCATTGTTATCGTCCCAATACATAAGGTGTGCTTTATCTGGATTTTTTCTAGTAACCGAAGTCATACTCACACAATATCCAAAATCACAACAGAAAGAGCGATTCCCGATATAATTCCATTCAAATCCGGTGGATAGTTCAAGACTAGAACGTAATACACTTTTATCTCTAGGTTTAACTTCTGTGTTGTATACAACTTTGTGCCAAAGTTTATATTGCTCAGTAGTACCTAGCCTTAGAATATTTATCTGATGAACGAATCCAGCTTGGGTGTTCCATCGAAACGCACCTTTAAATTTGCTAGAAAAAATTACAGATGTTGGAACCTGCAAGCTAACTATGTTGTCAATTCTATTTCCAAGACTGTGGTCCTTAATCCAACCAGAATTACCAGACTGCATTATTTGCTCGAATTCGTTTTGCATTACAACTGTTGAACCACTTCCGTGTGTGTGATAGTTAATCTGATAATTATTTTGGCTAAGGTCTGATAGAGGATTTTGACGGTAAGATGTTCTCGTGATAGCGGCAGAGGCGCCAGTTACAAATCCAAATTTAAAGTTGAAAAAGTGTTTATATCTCCACCCAACGGAAACGAACGACCTCCAGTCTTTTGATTCAAAATTGTCCTCCTTAAAGGTATATTTATTTCTACCTGAACAGAATGAAACCCCATGTCTGTTTTGATCTCTTCCTGATTGTTGGGCATTTACCGTAAATACCCAACTAAGTAGCGAAATTGATACTAATAATATTTTCAAATTATATGTTGTTAGTTAACAAATGTAATTTATTCTTTCCATAATATTTGGTGATGTAGCTGTGCTTTGTATTGCTTGAGGTAGATTTATAATACACGACTACTTGACGATTTCTAATATATGAATAAGTTTTTCAAAGTATCAGGAATGACAGCTATTTTCACTAATCTCGTTTTACTACTTGGGTGTCTTAAGGTGGATTAACAGTCCTTGTTGTACTACGCCTGATAACGAAAAAGGCCGAAATTGTCATAGATGCTTTGTAATTGATAGTCTTCATTGGTTTAGCTCAGCTCTACGGCTGACACTAGGCGTAGGCATAGTTTCCAACCAAAAATTATCTTATCGAAGATAGGAATAGATTCTTATACTTAATTGATAACACGAAGAATAGAGCCTATGCTTACGCTTAGTGTATGTTATAGGTGTTTATCTAATGTATTCGTTTATGATGTTACCTTTCTCATCATATTCTCTAACATTGTATTTTTTTAATTCTTTATTCCATCTACTTTCAACTTTGCTTTCTCCATTCGGGTAAAATGTGAAATAGTGGTACGAATAATTACTGCTTAAATCTCTGCCTTTTTTGTCAATCCAAATACTATCTTTCCAAATCACTTTGCCCCAATCACAAGAACATTCTCCGTTTTCATAATCGTTTCTATTATAATATGCCAAACCATCTGGCCAACTACAAATGGGAATGGCTCCTTTTTTTTCAATTTTTCTGTGCAAAATAATTCCTGTACTATCATATCCTATTGAGTTGGATTTGCGATACTTAGATTTCATTTTTGTTTGTAATTGACCATTTGAATGCCACAATATCAATTTCCTCTTCCATTTACCATAATGTTCAAAAGTTGTTCTAGTGCCTGATTCACTATAATCTGTGTTTTTAATCCTCTTTCCGTTTTCCCAAACTCCCTTTGACCTTATCTGACCAGATGCATACCACATTTTCACTTTACCATGAGCCTTTCCATTTAATTTTGGAACAATAGCACATAATTGTCCATTTTCGAAATAGGTTATAAGGGTGTCTTTCTGTACTAGAGAATCTGTCTGTGCTATTATTTGATGGGATGCACTAATTAGAAATATTAGAATTAAATGTTTCATTGTAAGTTTTTCCATTAAATGTCAAAATGCATTAAAGGTAACGATGGTCAGTTGCCTATAACGTTCAAGGCTATACTTTCGTGCCGACTCTCGGATGTAAGCGTTTCGGCATGAAGTATAGCCGATGTTAGTAACATCTCTATCTGCTTGATTTACAGAATGATTATTCTTTTTTGCACCATCAATTTGTCTGAAAACTCAATGCTTATTATGTAAGAACCTTCAGGTAATTCTGGAACAAGATTGTCTTCAATCTCAATCAGATATTTTCCGTCCAAATTTTGAAGAAAAATGCGATCTATTGATTTACCACTATAATTATTGATGTATATTTCATTACCTGATAATGGATTAGGATAAATATCAATTAAGTGAGAATTTACGAAAGAAATATCTTCAACTTCAGCAAAGGAACAATTACTAGCGAGAAAATCAATTTCTGCAGAATTAAGGGGTCTATTGTAAATTCTTAGATCGTCAATACTGCCTTCATATGGATTGTCAGATGCCGGATTTGATGTTGACCTCATTCCTAATAGAATATTATCGCTGTTCAATACAGAACATGAAACTACGTCTTCAATTTTTTCCACTAATAGACCGTCAATATATAACTCAAGAGAATCTACATTATCTTTTTGAAATATAACGTTGTGCCATTGATTGTCGTTATAAGCTATGGTACTCTGTATTTTTGATACATTGGCACATGCTCCATCATAACGAGCAACTACTATTGTTCCAGGAGAAGCATTGTTTTCACTATTGATTCGGAGTGTATAAGAATATACGTCGGAAAGGCCTGTGCCCCATTTTGAGATTATGTCACTCACGGTATACGATGTATTCTGAACTATTGGAGCTTTTATCCATAATGAAAAGGCGAATTCATCAGAATTATCAAAATCAATTTGCCCATCATTTGGAATTTCTAAATATTCATCCACCCCATTGAAGTGATATGCACTTTGAGTATTTCCTTGACAATCATCTACAAGGCTAGGAGAGTTATTGGTGGTCGGATTGTGATTGTTTCCACTTATATCATTCGTCATGCCATCAAAAGAATAATATGCCATCAACCCATTATTCAAATTAATCTGTCCGTTTGTGTTTAATGTCAAAGCCAAGCAAATTGTTGCTAAAAAATATGATTTTATCATTTTAAGATTTTTTTACAAATTACGTAATTGTTACTAACGTTTTGAAGCTACGCAGCGTGCGGATTTCTAACTAGGTTTAGTTTTAAAGCTAGGAATTGTTTTTCAACTAAGATTATTGTTGCGGAGCATAAACCCGCATGAGGTGTAAGGTGCTGTTATGTACAGGAATATTATTTTTTTACGAGAACAAAATATATAAGATCATCATCGCCCGCAGGATTTATCCACTCCATCGTGTCGCCTACGACCCTGACTTGGAATGAGTCAAAAATTTCGTCGTCAAAAATTTTATTAAAGACAGTACTTTCATTAGTTAGACTCCACTCTCCGGATTTAGTATGTGAGGGACTGGAAGAAGTCAATTTTCCGTTCTCTTCAATTTTTAATCTATTGCCTTCCATCCCGAATGTTGTATTTCCTTTACTTCCATCGTTTAATGTGAAGGTGAACAAAGATGTTAGTATTTCCCATTCACCATAAAGTTTATTCTTTTCAATTGGCTTAACTTGAATCAATTTTTTCCATCCTTTGGATAAGCTAAATTTAGTTCTGTCTGTAATAGCATTAATATGCTCGTCGTCAACAGTGGAGAAACTACATCCTAAACAAACCGTCAGGGCTAGAACAATCGATATTTTATCTTTTGATGTCATAATATGGTTTAAATTGTACATAACGTTTTGAAGCTACGCTTTCGTGCCGATCTCTCGAATATAAGCTTTTCGGCAAGAAGTGTAGGCATTGTTATACGTATCTAATTAATTCAGAACATAATCATCTATGTTTTTGATTAGTCGAGTGCCTGCCTTATTCCAAATTACAATTCATTTCTCTCAAAATAGTCTTACTTTAGAGAAACTAATTGGATTAATGGGTCATTAGAATCTATAATTCGTCAATTTAATTTGAAAAATTGAAATTCATATTCAGCATACTGCTACTTTGTATCCTATTTCAAGGCAACGCTCAAAACTTGGTACCTAATCCTAGTTTTGAAATATATTCAAGTCTTCCAACCGGTCCTACGGAATGTTCTCTAAGTGTGGGCTGGGGAAATGTCAACGGTGGTACTGGCTGGCCATACGCAAGTCCAGATTATTTCCATAACAATGGTACTGGATATGCGTCTTTACCAGCTAGTGGCCCAGCAACTGTTAACGCTTACGACGGAGATGCTATAATGGGGATGTTGTTGTATGCTA
Organism: Crocinitomicaceae bacterium; assembly: GCA_047630755.1. Lineage (GTDB taxonomy): Bacteria > Bacteroidota > Bacteroidia > Flavobacteriales_D > Crocinitomicaceae > UBA4466. The sequence goes on from JBLHYG010000024.1 coordinate 18,333, forward strand.
CTGTGCAAAACACAGATTTTAGAGAGTATATTACTATTCAATTGAATACCCCTATGGTAGTTGGGACTACTTATACGATAAGTTTCAGTTTGACAAACGGAGCGTCAAATATTTCTTGCGGAACTTCATGTGATCACGTTGCAATTCAATTTTCAAATGGTCCTTTATCACAAACCGATCACGAACCTATTGGAGGTGTTCCTCAAATTGAAATTGCAGGTGAGGTGTGGACAAATCTTTGGCAAGATTATACTTTTAATTATGTTGCTACTGCTCCCTACGATTATTTGACCTTTGGGAACTTTAGCAACAATGCGTCAACGAGCTTCACGACACAATTGCCAGGGGCACAATTTTCAGATTGGGCCTATTATTATGTAGATAAATTTGAAATTTTGACTTCCGCACCAATTCTACAAGTTCAAGGCGATACATTGATTTGCATAGGAAGTACGGCGACCTTAAATGGTTGGAATGACCCTAACAGTTCTTATGCTTGGGCTAATCAGCTTACTCCGAGTACGATAATATCAACGGACTCTAGTATTATTGTATCTCCTCTTACAAATACTACCTATTTACTTTATGGTTCCGATGATACTCTTTCTGTTACAGTTAATGTTGAATCTCCACCTGTTGTCGATTTGGGCAATGATACAACGCTATGTATGGGGGAAGTCCTCAATTTAGATGCAACAAATCCTTTTTCTACTTATCAATGGCAAGACGGCTCTGTAAATTCTACATTCTTGGTTTCTACCTCTGGACTATACTCTGTTGATGTCGCCAATAATTGTGGAATGACAACCGATAGCATAAATGTTATTTTTGAAAGTATGCCGATATTAGACCTAGGAGCTGACACTACTTTTTGTGAATCTGTTAATCTTATTCTCGATGCCTCGACTCCGAATTGCTCGTATCTCTGGCAAGATTTATCCACTGCATCAACCATTACTGTGAATCAACCTGGAACATATTCAGTGGAGCTTACACATTCTTGTGGAACTGTGACAGATGCTATTAATGTACTCCTTGATTTTCCTCCTGTTGTTGACTTGGGGAATGACACAGCCCTTTGTATTGGTGAAGTGCTTATGCTAGATGTAACAAATCCTCTTTCCACATATTTGTGGAACGATAATTCAACGACTCCAACTTTCCTTGTGTCAGTTCCCGGTGTGTACAGCGTTGATGTTACAAATTATTGCGGAATCACTAGTGACAATATAGAAGTAATATACGCTAGCATACCAACGATATTTATAGGAGAAGATACCACATTTTGTGACTCTAGTAATTTTGTTTTAGATGCCACATCCGTGGGGTGCTCATATCTTTGGCAAGATTTCTCGACGTCTCCAGTATATGAAGTCAATGAATCAGGGACATATTCTATAGAGCTTACTAATAATTGTGGGAGCGCGTCAGACACCATTGAGATTGTGGCTGAGATGTGTGGTATTGAACTTCAAATGCCTAATATATTTACACCAAATAATGATGGAGCAAATGATCAATTTATACCTGTTAAAATGGAAGGTATTATGAACGCCCATATAGTTATTTTAAATCGATGGGGAGAAGTCGTTTTTGAAAGTGACGACCTATCGCTTGGTTGGAATGGAAAAATATCAGGAGAAAATTGCAGTGACGGAGTTTATTATTATTTGGTAAATTATTGGGGTATAAATGATGCAGGAGGCACGAAGCATGGATTTGTAACAGTTGTGCGTTAAATCAATTTGACGCAGAATAAAATGGACGAGCTATGGCGCATCTATTAAATCAAAAGTATAAATATGGAATGAGTAACTAGCGCGATAGCATTTATTTTGTACACATGAAGAGGTGGTCAGATAGTTGACGGTTCAATAATGACGAGCGTAATTTTAAATTACGTATAACGGTTCGCCGCTAGGAACCGTACGGCTCTTAACTAAAACTTGTTTTCCGAAGATAGGAATGATTTTCTAAACATAAGTGATATGACGAAGCATAAGCCCCGTATGGTTTTTAGCGGTTGTTATATGCTTATTTAAACAGTGTCATCCTTCTGGTTTTTCTAAACCAAAATTGATTATTAGAACTCACTCCGTTTATGGTTCTCCTTTCTTTTTTAGCTAATTAAGTTGAATTAGGGTATATGTGCGTATTGCTAATGATCGAATGATTGCTTAAATTTGAGTGTGAAAAATTAAAACTATTACTATGGCAAATATTCAAGAATTTGATGCTTATAACATTGTGGATCAAACAACAAGAAAGAGGATGATAAATGTTGAACATGTTGTTGAAATTACAAACCTATCAATTGGAGATGATCTGACTCGAATAAAACTTATCAATGGAGATTTTATTGATGTTCAGAAAAAAATTGCTGATGTTCGCGATGAGATCAATTCTTAATTTTCACTCCTGAATCTCTTTAGAACTGTTAAATTGAAGATTCTTAAATAGAGTAATTATGGAATTGCATGAAACACAGGGAACATTTTGGATTCCAGATGTCGATAAATATGTAGAAGGAAAACTTGTAAGGTCTGATAAAACTGCCACTCTTATCTTAAGACAATCTTTCGATAAGAGGCATTTTAACGCAATTAACTCTGATAGGCGCAGTCATATATGTTGTATTTTTGGACAACTTGCGACGGGTCAATATTGTAGATTGCACGAATGTAATCTGACCTTTTCATCTCCAATTGAAGCCGATTATATATTTAGTATTGATATCGTTTATACCTCTATGAATGAGGAAGTTTTGGGTTCTGAACTAAACTTCATTAGTGCAAAGTTTAGATTTAAACAACTATTTGATTGGGTTGAACATGATCACTTTAAAATCGAGTATAATGATGATCGTTCTGTTCGTGGTGTTGTTAGAGAAGAAAAAGAGTTAGAATTTCGAAAACTGTATGAGAGTGAAGATGTTGACATTGAGTTAGTTCATACTACAATTATACCCGCAGGAAATAGCAATGCAAAACCAAAATATGTACTCGAACAATTCAATGATATAAAGGTCACTCTTTCAGAGAATGGTAAAATGGAAGAGTTCTTTCTGTTAGTAAAGAAGATTCAAGAACTATTTATTTTTATGTTCAATGATTTTGTTGAATTTCCCGAAATAATTAAACTAAGTGACAAGCAAAATAAGAAATATGATTGTGAAGTGTACATGAAAGGGATAATTAGAAGTACACCTATGGTGCCGAATACTTCAGGCTCTTATCTTATGATTAATCATAAAAATTTTTCCCAAGAATTTCCGCCGCAAGAGTTGTTTGAAAATTGGCTAAATAATTATGATCAATATGAAGTGCCACTTCATAGATTGATTAGATCAATGTCTAACTTGGAAAATGAATTAGAATATGGATTATTGAGTATCATTTTCGCAATTGATGCTCTTCAAAAGATAGATTTAGATGGAGTTAATGATGAGAACTATTTGTCAAGTAAGAATATAAAATTGTTAAAAAAACTAGAAGAACAAAATATTGATTCAAACACTGTGAAATCATTGAGAGCTAGTTTAATCAAAAGAGATAGAACAAAATTAGAGGCTAAGTTCAAACATTTAATCGATCCAATTGGGCCATTAGTATTTGAGAAGATCTCAATTACTCAAGAGGATTTTTTAGAACGATTGCTTAACACTCGCCATTCAATTGCTCATGGACTTGACCTTTCACGAACAATAGATAGAGAAAAATATAGTATTTACACTACTGTTTCTGAAGCAATACTATGCGCACTATTTATGAAGAAATTTGGAATGAATGATGAAAAAATAAATGCGGCTTTATTTCAAAGTTTAAGATTCAGATATGCAGCCGGAAAGAGGTTGTTCAATAATTCAATATAGAATAGAAAGGAGCGCATCGCGCTCCTTTTTTTTTCAAATCTCCTCTAACCAATCTCCCAATAGCTTCAAATCAAACAGTACATCTCTGAACTGTTGATCTACTTCCTCATTAGAAACATAAGCTAAAGAATCATGCACGGAGCGCAAGGATTCAATCAAGGCATCTTTGCCATGAGCGCGAATGTTATCCAAAAAGATAAGATGCTTTAGGGTTAGTAATTTTTCAACCTCTGATACGTGTCGTGTATCATCCGAAATGTTTAGCAGAACAATTGCCTGCTTCACATTTTGACCATCTGGAGTTTGCATAAAAAATGGAATTGGAATAAATAAAAAGAGGGAGGTCACTGCAAACTCCATCAAAGCGATGCTTCAATTTGGTCTCGGGACTTACACCCGTATGCCTCCCAAGGCTATTTCCGTTAAACTGAATGAGGTTGTTCCACATCATGATAAATATTTGATAAAGTTTGCATTACGAATATACGGATAATTGCTCCAGTTGATTTCGATTTTATTAGATTTATGACATGCAGTTACAATGTAGAAGATGCAATAATATCGAGTTCTTTGAAGTTCCTGAATTTGGAACAGAGGAACGAATAGAGATGATTCAATTGAGAAAAGAATCAGGAATAAAGGTTGTCAAGTATCTTATTGATAGGCATCGAATTACACATAGAAATGCAAAGTTTATAACATCGCATTTGAATACTGATATCGGGCAGTGCCTTAGATGCAATAATGATGATTTAATTGGCGAAAATGTTACTTGTCCAAAATGCAAATCCTTGAACCTAAATTGGAATTTAGATTAGCGTCTAAAAAAGAAAGGAGAACCCACCAAAAACAAAAAAGACACTGTTTAACACAGTTTGGCTCTCGAATACTGGGCATCTCTCGAATGTGGGTTATCGAGCCAAACCTTCTATTGCATATAACGGCCGCTACTATGCTTAGTGCCGCCTCTCGAATATAACACTTTTGCGGCATTAAGCATAGTTAGGGTTATAAACTGCCAATTGAGCCCTTTAAGAGTGTAATGGATTTAATAACTACACACGAAATTTGGTTTGTAATGGGAGGCATGTTGGCTTACAATTCATCAATAGGATTTGGGTCTAGAAACAGCATGAGAAGCACACAGACACATTGGTAAGAATCACCTACCCAACATTCACTTTCTCCCGTACAAACCAAAACCATGATTTATGGTTAAACAACAAAATTGGGGCGAAACCTTTGTAAGGCGATTACAACAATGGGCATCTTTCGAGCCTTACTGACAGTTGTTTATAACGGTTGACACTAGGCGTATGGCATAGCTTCCAACCAAAATTGTTTTCTCGAAGTTAGGAATAGATTTGTTAACAGGTAAGTGATCTCTCGAAGAATAGAGCCTATGCTTACGCTTAGTGTGTGTTGAACTCAACCTTCGGTAGCTAAAGACTACCATAACCATCAAACGTATAAGCTCATAAAAATATCTTATGAGTAAAGCTAGTAAAAAACATGGATGGTTAAACACCAAGCCCAACAGTGCAAAA
>JBLHYG010000025.1:0-19707 GCA_047630755.1 Crocinitomicaceae bacterium
ATTCAAAATGATCCACTAATAATTCTGGCAGAACTAATTTCAATATTTCTAAATGTGATTCCAATACCTTTTTTTTCCAAAAATCAGAATTCTTATTCAATTCCTCCCCAACTTTTGGTTATGATCCCGAACAATCTTGACTTATACGTTAAATATGACTTTAGAATAAGAACAAAAGTTATCTTTAATGTACCTATAACAAGGAAATAAGCATGTTGAAAGCCATTATTGTCGACGATGAATCGAATCAACGAGAAAATCTTAGGATGATCCTAGAAGGTCATTGTTCTGGGATTGAAGTCGTTGCAGAAGGAAAGTCTGCATTGGAAGGAGCAGGCCTAATAATGAAGCACAACCCAGATGTCATTTTTTTGGATGTTGAGATGCCTGGAGGAACGGGATTGGATTTGCTGCAAAGCCTTGAAAATATCGATGCGAAAGTCATTTTGGTTACTGCACATGCGAATCACATGCAAGAAGCATTCAAGGTAAATGTTTTTGATTATATCATTAAGCCCATTGATATTGAGGAGATGATCGATACTGTTGACCGTATTGTGAGTTCGACAGAGATACTTACAACAGAATCGGTAAAAGTCGCGCTACCAAGTTCAAATGGGCTTACATTTGTTAACAAGGAAGAGATTTTATTCATAAAAGCCCAAGGAAGTTACTCTGAAGTCCAACTCAAATCGGGAAAGTCATTGTTGATTTCTAAAAACTTAAAATTCTTTGAGTCGATAATCACGGATAAGGCGTTTTTAAGAATACACCGTTCATGTATCATCAACCTATTTCACGTTGCTGAATTTTCAAAGAGTGATGGTGGACTCGTCATTCTTAGCAATGGCATGGAATTTCCAGTTGGCAAAGATCAAAGAGATGTACTTTTATCCGCATTGGAAGGTTTTTAAATTTTGTCCGCAAACTCAGATCTCTTTTTCACAAACTCGTCCATGCCCCTCGTGAATTATCACTAGTACTTAACCGTTTTATGTTCTATTTTAACTCCTAAGCTATAATGGGGGAATAGGGGAATTTAAATGTGAAAGATGATAAAAAGCTTGAGTAAACGTGAGGAACAGGTATTGAAATTACTTTTGGCAGAGTACAGCCAAGTAGAAATTTGTCAATTATTGGAGTTGTCTTATAGCCGCGTAAGTGATATCAAACGAATTATCATGCAAAAGTGGAATGTTGAAACAATGATCAGCTTGGTCATTAAATCAATTAAAATGGGTTATTTGGAAATAGAAGAGGATACCTGGGAAGATCAGGAACCACATGTTTTTCAGGAGCCAGATGTTGTGTATAAGTATATTGCGTAGCAATTTCTCCTGGACTATTCCTTGAGTTTCATTATTTTTTCATCTCCACAATTTCATTCAATTTTAGCTTTAAATCGATTTTGCAATTTTCCGAGTCATTTTTCGTGAAATTTTGCTTAGGTTTTCATCCCAATGGATTGGAGATGAACTGCTATTTATAACAAGTGTTTTTCGAGTTGTAAAATCATGACAATAATATTCAATTGGTCGATCACCTTTGACGTTTATAGGTCCGAAGTCAATGATGATTAATTTATTGTTCTTCTTTAGAATCTCGAGAACAACCTCCTTTTTGCGTTGCGCTAACGAATTCGATGAAATGAATATAAAGAGGGCTAGCTTTAAGATTTTGTTAATTGCCATACTCCTTCTTTGAATTATTTACTTGCCCTTTTGCTGAACAGTATGTGTTAATTCGTGCGCTAAAAGATGCTTGCCTGACTTAGTAGATGGGTTGTATTTACCTTGGTTAAAGTAAATATCGTTTCCGTTAGTAAATGCCTGAGCACCTAATTGTTCGCACATTTTTATTGCTTGAGCGTCTGTGTGAATTCTGACGTTGCTAAAATCAGATCCTATATTCTCTTCCATTGATGCTCTAGTGCGATCATCCATTGCAAATCCCTTCCCTTTACTCTTCGCTAGGTCGGATTCAATAGAATTTGAACTTTTTCCTTTTGATTCGTTTTCGTTGTTGTTCTTTTCAGAAGCAGATACGTTAAGTCGAGATCGGACCGTAGAGTTGGGTTGATTAAATGAAGGTTCTCCGAAAAAATTCTTCTTCATTTGTACCTGATCATGATTTTCAGAAGAAGGTCCATTTTCTTTTGTGCGTTGCGCCATTTGCAAAACATTCGGTTTGAATTGCTCTGTATCACTAGCTTTATTCTGAATATGCGCTTTCGGCTTGTTTTTTTTTCTCTCGGTATTCATGAAGAACGGCCTTAAATGGTGGTTAGATCTGCAACGTGGTTACTATCAAATTAAGATAATAATTTTTAGTGTAGATACCTATTAAATGTTCATTTTTAAGTGGGAATGCTTGATCTAAAATTGCGTTATCCCCGTTTAATTTAGTGATTCGAGATACTTCGATAAGCTCAGCATTGGTTCAGAAATAAATTCAACAATCATTTAAGACCGTTGCCTCGCATGTAAGGCTGACTTTAGTACTAAATAAGCTTTGGAAATCACTCAACTAATCCTTCTTCTGATTTTTCATGGCTTCTTCAACGTTGCGACGAATCTGCTCATTGATATCATTCTGGCGCCGTTTCGTGTCTTTCTCTTTGCGTTCAGCGTCTTCCTTGCCAAACATTTTTTCATTGATCTCCTTGGCCCAAGCGTCAGGATCTTCCGAAGCTTTTTTCAAGGACTCTTCATTAAACAAATCTAAAATTTCGGGAACTTGGCCAAATGCAGATTTAAAGGACTCTTTTTGGTCTTCCTCAGTCGCGTCTTCATTTTGAATATTTGCCATGAAGTCTTTGGCCCATTGCTGACTTTTACCGATTATAGATTCTGGATTTTCATTGCTGAACATCTTTTCGAAGTCTTCATGTGCCGCTTTACTTGTCATAGCGGAAAACTGCGTCAGAGCACCAATTGCCTTAGCCGTGGCTTTCTTTGTTATTTCGTAGTACGACTTTAGAATCTCTTCAACGTTTTCTGTTTCAGCTTTATACTGGTCCAGAGAGTTTTCAAGGATTGCCTTTTCAACACCATCAAACCGATGAATGGTATACTCTCCTGGCATAAACTTAAGATCTGTTGGAACTTTGTAAAATGTTTTCGATTCCTGGTGGAACCACAATTCAGGTAAAGGATTTGTTGCCATGTTATTTATTTCTTTTTATTCGAGTACTCACAACTCTCCATACGATGAAGGCATACGATAGAATTGTGAAAATCATTCCCAAATAGGGTTTCTTAATAGGAGGGAGGTGCTCAGATTTATAATTGTCAACAAGGATTACATCATCGCCATTGTACAAAATAGCGACGGACTGCCCAATTGAAAGTTCATCAAAATAGCTTCCGTTAATGATAATTCCGTCTTTGTCGATTACCTTATTTTGTTTCTCGTCTTTGTAATGAATGTCTACAGTAATATTTGATACACGATAAACACGGTTTTCTTCTTTCGAATCAACAACCGCCGTGGTTTTTGTTCCTGTTTTTTCGAGCTCGTTGTATTTACCAAAGAAACTGGCGCTGCTATACCAAGCATAGGGCCCCAAAAATAGGCCTAAGAGAAAAACAAGGATAAGTACCGACAAAATGATTTTTTTCGTTTTTTCCATGATCACGATTCTACCTCTAAGATACTGTTCTTTTTAAGTAGGATTGCACGTATTTGTGCGCAAATTGATAAGTAAATGTTGCAATTTTTTAAATTTAAGCGGAAGTTAGTTTCGGTACTCTACAATAAAGTCGTTCTCAAATTGATTTCCAACCCATTTCTTTTGATTGGCCCAATTGTCTTTAATGCTTTCGAAGGTTTCTTTAATTTCGGCTACTTTCCTGGGGCCGTGCTTTTGGACTTTTTTGAGGTTAACGATAATCAGTTTGAAGTTTCGTTCTTTATGCCAGCCCAAATCGTTCATGTAATCATTTAGAACATCTCCATAACTAGTGCTTGCGGATGCTGGGAAAGTGAACAAACTGGAAAGTTCATCGTACATCGCTTTCGAGGTGAGGCATTTACTAGCGTCTACTTCCGCGACGAGATATGTATTGCCTTGGATGGTAATGGTTTGGATGGACATGATTTGGAATTGATTTACAGCGCTGTTTTGGCTAAAAGCTATTTTTGAGAGAAGATAAAATACGATTCTCTGCTTGAGTAAATTTTTCTTCAAGAGGAATTGATTTAAACCGATCTTTATGAACATCTAGTAAATGGGTGAAATTATCCAAGGTAAGTGTATCATTGAATTGTTTTCCAATTATGTTTCTCAATGAGTTCATTCTGTCTTTTCCAAAGTTCATCTCATTCATCACAAATTTTTGATACCAAAGAACGGTAGTAAAGTTTCGAATATATACACAAGCGAGTTCTTTGGAATCTTTGAATACTCCAACTGTTGTTTGCTCGGTTACTTTTCTAAAATCAATTTCACTGTTGCTTAAAATGTCTTCATAAATTGATGTTTCGGTGCGCTTGAATGATACAAGTGCAAAATTGGGATCGTCGCAGATGATGAAATCTTCTTAGCTTGGTTTTTGATTCCATTTTTCCGGAAATTGAATAGCGTCAATATTGCCGCAGCGAACTTCTTCTTCCATTTTTTCTTTGATATCAAGAGCATCATTTCTTCGTATCGGTTTTGGTTTACTATAACTAGAGAGGTCGATAAACATTTTGGAGAGCTTACTTTGATTAAAATAAAATTCGCTGCTCATTCCCGGTTCTCCAAAAATGTTGTCGCAACCGTTCGGTTTAATCGATTCATCAAAGTCAATGAAAATTCCAGGGATTAACGGAACGTAATGAACAGACTGGGAAGTGGTCAATTTACTTTGAGGATTGAATTGAAGTTTAAGTCTATTTTTCTTTTTTGTAGGCATTGGTCAATTATGCTTTGGTTAAAGAATCTATAAATTGGGCATGTTCAATTTCCCAAGCCTTCGATTTAATTTTCGAAAAGAAGAGTTCTGGTTTGTTTCCAGCTTTCATACAAAATGCCAAATCGTTCAGATCTTCTGTGCGTCTACCAAGGCCGTCAAAAATGAAAAAATGTATTTCTATCGGTTCAATTTTGGTGTCTACATTTCTTAACCACCAATAGAGTTTTTGTTCTTTCACTTCGTAAATTCCTTGATCGTATTTTGGACCCGTTTCATTTAGAATTGTCCATCCTTTTTGAACGAGACCATTTTTCAACATGTTTAAGCGTTGGATAGACATAGGATTAAGTTAGTGAAATCTACTTTTTAAATGTGTCATTTTTGACAATAAGATTGTTTTTCGAGGCTAGACTCAAAATCCTTTTTAGAGAATCATTGTCAACAAGTTAGAACTTTAAAGTGCTTCTCAACGATTGCAACTTTTTAAAATGCTTTTCCAGTACTAACAAATTTTCGTTGGATAATTTTTTTTCGGCGCAGTATCTTAAAATTGAATTTGTTGCTTCTAGTAATTCTTTTAGAATTTCTTCAATACTAGATTCAAATTTGTATTCGATTTTTTCATTGCGTATGCATTCAATGGTTACATTATTTTTTCCTTTAAAATCAATTCGCCAAGAACAAGGGCCATCCATATAGGGCATTTCATAATACCACTCTTCTCTGGATTCAATCAATTGAGTCAATTTTTCTGCCCACCAGATTAATATAAGATCGAGAAAATCGTCCCAAGAGTTATCTGGAAATTGATACCCATTTGAACTTAGAAAAAGAACTCCTGTACTTAGACCTTTTGGGTTAAACTTGAAAGACTCAATGTCTAGTTTTATTTCCATTGATTGCTGTTTAAGCCAGATGGAAACAATCTAAAATGTGAGCCTCCAACTGGGATAATTATGATTTCTTCTGTTTGGAACAGTTCTTCCATAGTTATATCTCAAAATTAGAAACAAAAGTTGAAGAAGTCAATCCGTAGATTTACTCATACTATATTTAGAAATGGGATAGTCTAATTATTATAATTTTGAAGGATTGAATCCAAATCTTTTTTGTTGACAGGGATTTGATATGATAAAAGACATGAAATCCAATTTCCAATCCATTCTTCTTCTAAGTCTTCATCGAATTCCAAAAATGCCCTATTGAGAAAATCTTTGTTTGGGAAAAATGTGGCTTGTCCTGAAACATTGACAATCTCACTCAAGGGAATTCTTGATGTTGTCTTCAATTTTTTTCTCAGGCTTTCAGCAAATTCACGATTAGTAAACTCAATGTTTAGTTCAGTCATTCTAGAAAAGTAATAGAAATTACCTTCTAGTTTAAGACTGTCAAGTTCCTCTGGTTCAAGATCTATTTTAATCCCATTCGAGAATAATAATATAATTTCATTATTGTCTCCGAGGAAGCTTAGTCCATCTTGGGATAAGTTTCCCAAAGTTTTCAATTGATACGTTGTTTGAAGTCTTGTTTTTAGTTTATCGAACCAATAACTCCCGCATTTACTTTTGGTCAGGCAAGAAGCATGACATGTACCAAACGCATTCTCAAGAGCAGCTTCTTCTTTCTCTTCTAACTCAAAGGTATCGAAGTAGGTAGAGTGAAAATCAAAATCTATTACTGGTGATTGGCAAATAAAGCAGTTGTCTAAATTATTAAAGTCTATATCTCTTTCTTTTGTCATTTGCATAATAAATTAATGGGTTCTATTCAGTATAGATAGACTTTTCAGCTTGATATCTGGATAAAAGTCTTTCAAGAATGGAATTCATTAGAGGGTGGTCTTCAGGTTTATTCTGGAGTTTTCCAATCAGGTTTTCGAATTCCTCTGCTGAAGAAGAAAATTCAATAGATTCCTTGATAATATTTTGAAGTTTTAGATAACTATCTTCTCCCAATTCTTTATCTGACAATAAGTTACCCTTTAACGAATATTTATCGAAAACATTCTCAATAAAAATAAAGCATAATTCATTGTTCTTATCGGAAATTCCAAATCGAATTTGATCATTAAGCTGAACTACAGAAATTTCGTCGTAGCAAAGTCCTTCTTCCGTTAGATAGGAATCTTCAGTTTCAAATAGAAATAAAAAAAAATCTTGTTCCAGTGAGATGAGGAGGTTTTCGATGTTAGGGCAAGTCGATAGTTTGATTGCTTTTTTATTAGAAAGAACTACTGGAGATGTAATATCGGCCTTAGACATTTCAAAAACGTCAAGTGATTCTTGCCCACTTAATAAATGAAAATCCAGTCTTGATGGAGCTTCTAGTTTGATCTTGGAAAGAAATCCATCGTGAAAGTAGAATTCTGAAGTTATTTCTGTTTCACCAACTATGTCATTACAAGCATTAGTACTTACGGACTTATTTAAATCGATAAAAATATCGTATGTATATGGATGAAAATAAACAGCTTGAGCATGTTGTGTTGGATTATCTTTATTAATATTTAGTTGTATCATTTATAGTTGGTTAAATCAATATTCACAGATAAAGAAAAAAACAAATTTAAGTATAAACAACTATTTAAATTGTTCGTCTTAGAGATTCATCGCTTTTACTTAGAAGTGATATTAATCAAGGAGTCAATAAATTCTTTATGTGCTGTCTTCCAAAGATTGGAATTTATTTTTGAAAAGGAGAGAAAGTGTGTGGTATCTGGAATTTCGCACCAAGAAATATCATTTAAATCTTCAGTATATTCCCCCATATGTCGCATTAGAGTAAATTCAAGTTCTAACTCTTGGACAGAAGGATCAATATGCTTTAGGGACCATTGAATAGACTGATTTACCACTTGATAAGTTCCCGTCAATCCATTTCCTTCAAGTTCATTGAGAATAATCCATCCGCGTTGAGAAAGATGGTTTTTCATCATATTTAAACGCTCCTTTGACATATTTAATCAAATCTACTCCAAAAATTCTTAGGGAAAGCAATTCCGTCACTTACAAATTTGGATTCAATTTTGGATCTTGGAATAGTTCCACCTGGGCTCGCCCAAGTATCTATAGATAGAATTCCTCCTTTTTTGTTAGTAATTGTGATACTGTATGAGTCATCCCCGACTTTTCTTATATAATATTTTGCCCCTTGGCGAGATCCACCTCCTTTAACCAACTCTCCCTTCTCAATGTTTTTAAGTCCACGTTTGTAATATTCTTTAGTGGATAAATCGGAATGTTTGCTAGCATGATTTTTAAGTCCTGAATCCCCCTCAACTTGGGTTCTTCTCGACTTCCAGAATGGCTCGTTTAATTTTCCAGTTTTGCCAACAGGGTAACATTTCCTTTTCGAAAATCTACACCATCCACCATCAGAGCGTTGTCTCCATTTATGGCCATTCGACAACTCAACCTCCTGCTTATATTTAATCCCATCAATCTCTTGATCAATCACTTTGCCAGGCATGCGATTTTTAACTGCTCCCATCTCCGTGTCAAACTCTTTATCCGAAAGCGTATTCTTCGTACGCGTATTTTCTAAGTCGGCTTCGTCGCCTAATTTTTTCTTAGGAGTTTTTGTCTTCGTCTGAGCATTCGGGTCTTTAACAAACCTCTTTGTTTTAGAATCTATTAATCGACCATTTTTATTTCTCATTGTTCCAGGAGGATCTCCAGGCTTAGAAGTGCTGTTCGTTTTTCCTCCTTCTGCCTCAACCTTCGGCTTCCCCGTTTCAGCCTCAACTTTCGGTTTACCCGTTTCTGCTTCCACTTTTGGTTTTACGCCTCCCGTTTCAACATCGGTTTTCGGTCCTTTAAACTTCGCCTTAATAACAGGTACGACTTTTACGCCGTTGGCAATTCCACGGGCAACAACAGCACTGAATAGAATAGCGCCCCAATCGCGCACTTCTCCGTAGAGAACAAGATCGCCTAGAATACCACCGACAAGGTCAAATACAATTTCGATTCCCTCGACAAGGAGAACTCGTCCCACCTGAGCAAGTAAACCAACTCCTTTTGCCAACGCCCCTGCGAGCGGTCCAGCCATTCCTCCGAAGAATCCAGCTATGGCTCCTGTGATTGCTGCGTCAAGTGTTCCTTTGAAGGCCGCTTCCCACGTCATATTGCCTGTTCCCGCCAAATTAATGACGTTCATTCCCAATGTAATCAAGAAAGAGGCGAGAGCACCGAAGATAGCTCCAGCTATGGCGCCAGCAATTACCGCAGTCATTAATGCACCTCCACCAAGCGCGCCAGCAATTGGGCCAGCGATAGCAAGGAATGCTCCACCTGTCACAAGCGTTAATGCAACAACAAGTACAATAACAAGAATAACCAGTAGAACTTTTAATACGGATTTCCACCACGGTTGAACAGCTTCAGCAGCCGTTTCCGCTTCGGCACAAATTGTGGCCCTAAGATCTTCTTGAATGGTTTTATCCATTCCTTCTTGCAATCCTTTTTCACTTGTGACCAAGTTGGCCATTAATCCAGTAAGTAAATGCTCGTAAGCAGCACCAATCATTAAGGCAACAGAATCCATTCGGGCTGCTCCTTGATCGAAGTCAACTTGAAGTCCGGCAATGCTTGTTGCCAAGTGCTGTGTAAAGAATTCTGTTCGTTTGGCGTCTGCGGCTAGAATTAAGGCACTGTAAGTATTGAAAAGATGTGTTCCATCTTGAATTCCATTTTCATACACTCCAGAAACGGCATTCATTGCTTTGCGGAATCCGTCATTTATGGACGATTTACCAGCCGAAACAGCTTGGCCAATTCCAGCGGATGTAGATTGCAATACCATTTCAAACTTAGCACCTGCCAATAGTAATTCCTCTTGGTACGCTTTCTCTTCTGGTGCTTGGTTTCCTTGAACGCCTGTCGCAAAATTTTGCAATTGTCCATCAAGGTCTGCAGCCAATTGCTCAATTCCATTCAGCATTCCGATGATGGAAGTCATTGACATGTTTTCCAATGCAACAACTTGACGTGCACCGTAATCATTGAGTATAAGGTCTTGATTTACCTCTTTCTGTTTGAGCTCATCAAGTGTTCCTTTGAGCGCTGCGTCTATATTCTTTGTAAATTCTGCTCTTGCTGCATCTGCTTGGCCAACCGTTGCTGTTTTTCGCAGCTCGATTGCTTCCATAGCATCGTCCGTTGCACATTTAAGGTTTTCACGACCTTGATCTGCAATGGCTTTCATTATTTTAAGCTGTTGGCCTTTCTGGCACATGATGTAATCCGCTTTTTCTTTACCGGATTCAATCATTCCTTCTTGGTACTGTTTTCCACTTTCTAAAGCAGAGTCAGCGCGCGCCATGTATTGATTGTACGTTAAATACCCGTCCCAGAAACCATCGGCTTTTTTATTCTTAACCAGATCGCGCTTTTTCTTGCTTGCTCCTTTTCCATTGCGGTATTCATTCGACATGGTTTTACCCATCTCTTTGGCCTTCTTACTGCTGTTTTTACCAATGTTTATGTGGTTCCAATACGATTTTCCGTAGCCCACATTTAATGCAATAACTTGTGCAATATGTTTTGCCGTAATGTCGGCGTTTAATGTTTCAAATCTTTGAAGCAACAAAGCCTTGTCGGTCATTGCTTTGATCGAGATCTGACCAACTGTTAATTGATGTTGTTTGTTCAATCCAGCTTTGGCCTTCGTAGCCTGTGCAATCGCTTGCTTTGATTTTCGTCTGAAGAAATTTTTTGAACTGCGTTTTTTCTTTCTGACATCCGCTTCAATCGTTTTGCGTTTTTCCGCAGTATCAGAGCGCATTCCTTCAACAGAATTTAAGCCGTTTTCAATGAGCGCATCTGCACGACTGGTTTTATCCCTGTAGAAAGCGTTGGCCATTGCATTAGCACTGGCATTGTTGACTCCATCTTCACTGGAGAAATTCAACGGACTGTTTCCTCTTGCTCGAATCGTGTTTTGAATGCCTCGAACTCCTCCCATAGCAGCGGCAGCAGCTTCGGCGTTTTTCATTCGTTGCATAACCAAAGGCAAGCTGGCCATTTCACCTTTTTGTTTTAAAGGCTTCTTTTTTCCTTGCGGAATTAGTTGATCAGAGAGGTCCTTTTGTTTCTTGCCTTTCTTTTCTTTGCCCCCTTTTCCGGGTTCTCCGCCTTCTTCCTTAACGGGTTCTTCCTCCTTCGGTTTTTGACCTTTGGCTTTTTCTTTCTCCGCTTTTTTCTCGTCTCTTTTTGCGCAAATTTCTAAAGGATTCTCTGGCGGCGCTTCAGCTTCTTCTTTTTTCTTTCCGTCAACTGGCGGTGCTGCTTTTTGTCTTTCTTCCGGGCCTGCTTTCGGGACAGCTTCTATATCTTTTGCTTGCTCTTCCCCTTCAGGTTCTTTTTGACCATCTGCAGGTTGAGGAGGTTTTATATATTTTGTTTTACAGTCTTTCGTTGATTTTGAATCTTCTGGAGGAGTGTCGGGCTTCTCTTTATCGTCTTCTTTCTTTTTAGCACAAGGATCTACGGCTGCTTCTTCTTTTTGAATGCTTAAGTCTGATTTTTCTTGAACTACCTCTTCATTCGGTGATTCTGTTTTCTGTTGAACAGATTGAGAAGCGGCTCCTTGTTGAACCGTATGTGTTAATTCGTGGGCGAGAAGATGCTGTCCGTTTTTGCTCGCCGGATCGTATTCTCCTTTGTTGAAATACACGTCAGAACCATTCGTGAATGCTTTCGCACCAAGATTTTGGTTCATTTGTACGGCATTACTATCGGTATGAATCTTGACACCGCTAAAATCTGCTCCAATCCCACTTTCCATAGTAGATTGCGTATCATTGTCCATTTTGGAACCTCCGCCTTTGCTACTTGCTAATGTTGATTCTATATTTCCAGATGCGCCATCGGTCCCTTTCTTTTGAACTGACTCTTCGCCGCATGACGAACATTTCATCTGAACGGGTTCCTCCGTTTTAGAGCTCAGTTTTGCTTGAATCGATTCTTCACCACACGATGAACACTTCATCTGAACGGGCTCTTCGGCTTCGGCTTGCTTTTGAATGGATTTCTCTTCGTCTGCTTTGCCACAAGCTGCACATTTCATTTGTACGGGTTCATCACTATCAGCGCCTAATTTTGTTTGAACTGAATCTTCACCACATGATGAGCATTTCATCTGAACAGGTTCTTCAGTTTTCTCTTTCGCTTGAACTTCTTCCTCTGGTGCCGATTCCTTCTTTTGAAGATCTCCAGGTTTTACGCGTGATAATTGAACGGGTGGGGCAGGGGCTTTGTTTACGCTTTTGGGATCGTTATTTGAAACGACACGATCGGCAACACTGTCTGCTTCTTTTTCATATTTATCTCCTACAGATCCCATTTTAAGTCGGGCTTGAACTGTCGAGTTTGGTTGATTGAATGAAGGCTCACCGAAAAAATTTGTTTTCAATTGAACTTGTTCTCCTTCGGCTTGAGAGGAATTACCGTTTTCTTTAGCGCGTTCGGCCATTTGCAGAACATTCGGCTTGAATTGTGCCGGCTTATTATGCTTGGTGGCTGAATTGCCATTCGATTTAACTGGTTTTACCGCTGTACTCATGAATAGTGAATCAATAAATAGTGGTTCGATAAGTGCCACTATTTTGGATTCAAAAAGATAGGAAAGATTCTTTGGAAATGGAGTAGTTATACCTTGTTTCAAGATGATTTACCTGATGAATTACGTATATGTGCGTAAGAGATCAGGTATATGTTCTAGGTGTTTTGTTTCAGCTCCTTTTTTTTGCGTTGGACAATTGCAATCATTCTGACAAAAAATACAATGGAAATAATAGTGAGAATCATTCCCCAATATGGTTTTTTGATCAATGGTACGTATTCTGAGTTGTAATTATCGATAATGACGGCTTTGTCATTTAGATACCAAATATCCACTTGATCATTCACCTTTAACACATTTTGGTAGAGTGCATTAATTTCAATTTCTTCGATTCGAGCAATTTCATTTTTACTAGGGTCTGTGAAATGAACATCAGCTGTATGAATGGAATATTTATAATTGATGGATTCATAAACGCGGTCAACAGTAGCGACGGCTTTTTTTCCGTTAGCTTCCAGGGTGTGGAATTCGCTGTAAAAACTATGGCTTGAGTACCAAGAAGCTGGACCTAAGACAATGCCTACGACACTGACTATCGCCAAAAATCCCATTACTGCTTTTTTACTTTTCTCCATGGATCTTAGATTATAGACTAAGTTACGATTTCTTAACGAAATTGAAATACGTATATGTACTTGATTTTATGGTTGCAGAGGTGAACCTGATATCAAAGGTAGAATTTAGTATGTCAATTCGTAGAAACACTTACTCCAAGGGTGTTAAAGCTCTTTTAGTCCGTCAAACCATTCATCAAACACATCCGACGTAGTTTTGTCTGGATCGTTCGAATAATGCAAGTCATAGCTTATATCGTTATCGAATTTGCCTGTTTTGGGATGATATTTCATTTTCATTTGTGTAGGAACCTCATGTTCAAATGCTTCAAATAAACTTCGTGTTTTACTCGCATCGCCAGTTCCTGTTCGCAATACTCCCATCATTCTTCCCATAGAAGTGTCATATTGCTTTTTACTTACTTTATTTACTTCATGAATTTTGGTAAGCAAATTATTTATTTTGTAGTAAACGTTATAGAAATCAGAGGATTCTTCCATAGATACATAAATATAAATAGTATCGACTTCTTCTTCATTATTATCAACAAATTCAAAAGCTAATTGAACCATACCAGAGAATAATTCGTGAAATTTTTGATCAAATTCTTCTTGTGTCATACTGTAAAGGTAGGATTCAAAACTCATAAAATCAATCCGTAGAATTACTTATAATTTGCTATTCAGCACCATTTGCTTTTAATGTTTTCGAGATATTCGAAAATCCGGCTTTATCAGTTGCATCAAGAATTGAAGTTCCGTCATTTGCTTTTGCATTAACATTGGCGCCTTGCTTGATAAGTAATAAAATTACTTGTTCATAACCCGTTTCGGCTGCAATAAACAAAGCTGTTTTTCCATCTCCATCAGTTTCCTCAAGTTTTAGATCACCACTAACAGTCATTAATGCGATGGATGTCATGTCTTTATTTATGATCGCTTCAATTAAGTCTGTTGTTTGACCTCCAGCTTCTTTTTGGGAAGGGTTCTTAATATATTCATAGGCAACTGCTTCCGAATTATATGGTGAGATCCCCGAATTATTCTCCATTTTGGGATCGGCTCCTTTCGATATAAGGTATTTACCTATTTCAATCTTATTACCTGCTCTCCATAGTGGTCCATTTCCCCAGTCATCTTTCGCGTTTACGTTTGCTCCCGATTCAACTAGAAGCTTTAGAATGTCAAAATGACCTTCCTGGGCTGCAAAGTGAAGCGGTGTAAAGCCCGAATCTTTAATTTGAAGATCAATACTGGCGCCATTATTTAATAGGAACTTAATAATTTTAATATTTGAATTTTTGCAAGCATAGAATAGGGGAGTTACTCCCATCTCACCAATAAAATTAATATCTGCTCCGTCATCGAGGAATTGTTGTGCCTTCTCTAATTCGTCATGAGATATTGCTTCAAAAAAAAGTTGATTCGTCATGTGCTAAAAGTAAAATTAAAAGATCAAGAAGTCAATCCGTAGAATTACTCGATTTTAAACGAGCGCCTATTTTTGTTTGCTTTTCACCTTGATAGCTGCATTTTTCAAAGTTACGTCGTCCGTTTGATCGATGCAGCTTTGTAAGAACTCCTTGGTAATATCTTTATCCCAATTTATACAAGCATTTACCAATCCGATTCGAAAATCAATAACTCCTCTTATAACTTTGGCTGGAAATTTATTGGCAAATTCAATTAAAGACGAAATTTCGTCCTTTGAAAATAACATTTGATCTTCACCAATGACTTCAAATGCTCCGCTTACAACAGAGAATTTTCCAAACTTTAAAAGTTCATTAATAGGGGAGATATCGGATAAATTTTCCCTTTGAATTCGGACATATGCTCTGGCTGCGAAATTCGTGACAAGGTCATGCTCTTTATTTTCTAGGCAAATATTTTTTAGTATTTGCAGCGCCTTTTTCTCTTGAATTACACCTAGGCTCGTTATCATTAAGCTTTGTGCTTCCCAGGCTTTCGAATTTTCAAGTTCTTTAATAAGTGCATTCAGCAATGCTTCTCCTAGTTCTGTTCTATTTTCCTTACCAATTTTTTTTGCAGCCTTCTTTCGTTCTCCTGACTTCGTAGAATTGAGGTTTTTAATTAATTCTTCCATGTAATTTTATTTAAAATGGTCCCCAATCCAAAGCCACAGTAGCTCTGAATAGTCGAGAATTTGGTTCGATATTTACGTTTGCCAATGTAGCATCAATATCAAGTAATTGCTGTATCGAAATTACCATGGCATTTTCATTCGTCATTTGGACGGTGCCGGAAGCATGCAAATCGCCTTCTTGATCACAAACTAAATAATGAATAGTTGCATTTTCTTCTACAACTTCTTGTGTTGTAAAAACTGTTTGCGATAGAGGTAGCTTTTTTAATTCCATAAATTCCCATCTAACCGAATTAATAATATTTCTGTTGTTATCAAAGTTAGGATTCAAAATTCAGAATATCAATCCGTAGAATTACTTATAAATTGTTATTCTACATTATTGGTTTCCGATTTTCAATTGAAAATAGAAGCATATTTTTTTGATTCAATGAAATTTTGGTCAATCCATCCTTTTGTTAAGAGTATTCGAATTGTTCCCAATCCAATTAGGTTTAAGTTGTCATTTTGCTGGACAATATTGATCAAGTTTTCAATCTTATCGTTCGTCAAGGTTGAATCATTCAATAAGAACGATTTTAAAAAATGAGCATAAAGCTTGAGGTCATTGGATTTAGTGATTACACTATCTAAATCTTGAATAGTGGCTTCAACACTTGGGTCATTTAGGATAAAGTTTCTATACGAATGAGCCAGTAATTGTTCTTCGTATGAACAGGCACCACTTGGTCCTATATATGCCGAAAAAGGCGGATCCCAAATTAAGGCAGCTATTTCGGTAGCTATTTCGTAATCTTTAAGAATAATCGCTATCATTAAAGCGCGTAAGCCTCGCTCCGGATTCATAGCTTTGTCTTTAACTTTAACGTTGCCAATAGGATGTCTGTCTGAGGGCTTCGTATTTTTATATCTAAAACCCAATAGAAATTGTTCCAAAGACAATTTTAATGTCAATCTGGATTGGATGAGGTTGTTTTCTTGAAATTCTAAGGATGCTAATTGTAAATAATTTTCTCCTTGGGCTAGATGAATTAGCTGTTTGAATTCGAATGCAGTCGAACTCAATTGATTGTTAACCAGTGAAATTTGTTCGTGAATTTCTTCTTTTGTTAGCATGTTTTAACTTAGCTGATAACATTATTATTGTCCTACTTCAACATAGGGTTTGGAGAATTACTCTCCACCTTTGGCGCTTCACCTTATACTTTCGGTGTATCAAATTACACTTTAAAAGTTGTGGTAACCTTAGGTCGAAGGAATAGTATGCGAATCTGTTGCGCTTTTAATTAATTGTAACCAGTTTTTATTTTGATTGGAAAGAATCTTGTTGAACTCAGTTCTATCGAGAGATAGTTTTTCGTTTAAAACGTTAATTGAATTTTCAAGCCAATCTTGAAATTGATTCTTTTCTGCTCGAATTGAGTCATAGCTGTTTTGAAAATGACTAGTGTCCATTTCACCAATCTGATTATCTCCCAACATGATGATTTCAGACAGCCAAATGCAATGACAAAGAAATAGTGCCTCGAAGTACTTTTCCTTAAAGTGCTTTTCAACATATTGATTTATTTCTTCAATAGAACTTTGAATGTTTGACTCGTATTGAATTACACAATCATATATGGAGACATTTATACTCGAATCGTTTTTAAACAAATTTCCTGCGAGTTGTCCCTCTTCCAAATACCACTCTGCAAGTTCTTCAGAATTAAGATCTAACTCATCCGCTAATTCAATTAATTCTATGCTGAGTTTATCCTCAATTTCATCCGTTAGAGGGAAAATGAGGTGGAATACCCACCATGTGAAATTGCATGTGAAGAAATATTCGTTTTTTTCTAGTTGATTGGTCTGTTGATTCATAGTTCTTGCCGAGGTTATCAAAACTCTTTTTTATACAACCACTTCGGAATGTAATCGGACTCAACGGAAATTGTGAAATCTTTATTGTCAAATACTAATGAACAGATAGCAAGAATTGGAAAGGAAATCCATCCGTCAGAATCGTCTTTATACCTACTCCAGTATTTTTTGTGATCATTTAAAGCTGATTCAAGAGCTTCATTAAATCCTGCTTCATCATTTGTCAACATTTTAGTCAAAAGTTCTAAGGCTGGAACACAAATCTTTAAAATGTAATCTTGACGATCATCATTGAGCTTTTCTGGATCGGAAGCGTTTAAAGCATCAATAATATTCTGCGAAATCGGTGCGTCAACATCAAAAAGTCCCTTTTGAACTTTAACAAAAGCTAAATCAAATTCACTAGGCTTAATATTAGCATCGAGAAATATTTGTTCTGGAGTATCGGATAGTGATTGAATCGCATTGTTTGTTCTAAGAATAATTGAAGTGTAAAATGCTTTAAGCCAAATACTAGTGTGCATATATGCACTTGATTTTTCTCCCTTAAGATTAAACTCTCTGCCGTCAATTACGCAGGAGAACTCTTGGTCAATATGGGTTCCAAACATAAAGTTGACTACGCCAAAATCTCTGCCTAGTCTTAAGTATTTAAGAGTTTTTTCTTTTTCTTCATCATTTGCGATACAAAAGGAAAAGACGCTGAGTGCCTCGATTACTTGGTTGCCAAGCTTATCTGTGGACGCATTGTGTAAATTGTCGAGAAGTATTGGGAGTATCTTGTCATAAATCATCAGTTTAGTAATGATTCCTGCAATTAATTCTGAGTTATGTCTGGTTATCATAGTTCAAAGGTACATGTGAAATCTGAAACTTACAATCCGTAGAATTACTCAATTTGATCAACGACGGTATTTATCTCGTAAAAAGAAGATTCTAGTTTTGTTTACTTTTTTACTAAGTTCAGTTTTCCAAATGGAATTAAACCACATGTCTTTGGCTCGTTGAATGCTTCAAGCCAAGTTAGCTGTAAAAGCGCGATAAATCAAAACCATGATTTTTAGAAACCTCAAAGTATGATCCTTTATATTCATCAGGTAAAAGAGCTAATATTTCGTTTCTTTTTTGAGAATATCTTAAGTCATAATTTTTTAACTCTAGTCTAGAAAAATCCCCTTCATAGTCATCTATTTCATCGGCTCGATTTAACGCCATAAGAACAATGTAGGGAATTGAAAATGCGGCAATATCTCCTAAGTAAAGTTCAAGTTCTTCGGCAACTTCAATCTCCAGTGGTATATTTACTTTAAGCTCTCCCTTAATGAAATCACTATTATCAAAACCTCCTTCTGTTATAAATTCTGGGAAATCAATCTTTTCTACGTCCACTTCTTTATGACCGCAAATTTTCCAATCAGCACATTTTATAAGAACTGAGGATGTAAGAACGGATGGAGTTAAAGTTTCAAGATTATCTATGTTCAATTCATTGATGCTTCCTGTATTGGAGTAAAGCTCAACTAAGATTGTATCATCTCTTCCTAGATCTAAGGTGCTTTGACTGTCAATTAGCCCAGGGTTCATTGCTTGATTATATATGTCCAGAAGAACTCTTCCAAATCCGTATTCTTTCGGTGTAATTTCGAATGCAAAGACATCTCCGTTTTTATATTCTTGATTTTTTTGTTTTGGAATTTTTTGTTTTTTATGCACAAGGGTTATGTAAGTCTGAGAATTTTTAAATTTTATAGCATCGGTGCTCCTTGAGATTTTAGGCGCCTTAATAAAATATCCATTTCAGGTGGAACCTCCGAAGATTCTTGAAGAGTGATTTTAACGACAGGTAGGGCTTTATTCACGAATGCATGAGCATCAATTAATTCCGGATGTGTATCCAATATTCCATATGGATTAATTTTTAAATCTTCAGCAAGAAATCGTGTAAAGTAATAAACGGCTAACTCATCATTTTTTAAATTAACGAAAGCTCGAATTAAGTGGTCATATTCTAAAATTTCAATTACTTTATTAATATTTAAAATGAATGACCGTGCGGAACTTCCTTTACATGTAATAAAAACACTAGATATAAAATTTTCAAGCTTTATAGCATTTCTAACATTATCGTAAAATTCATTAACTCTGTTTTCGAACTCATCTTCGAAAAGAAATTGTTTCAATGAGTTAATTTCACTTTCATATTTTAAATGTTCTGACATTCTTTAATTTACGGTTAATTAATTTATAGGTTTGGATTAGTGACAGGATTGATGCCAACCACATGTTTATTTGGACTCAACATTCCTTTTTGCACTAATAGATTAAAGAATCGTTGTAAATTTTATTAACCACTTCATTGGATGAAATCAAATTACATTTGTAAAGTTGTGGTAATTATTTTTGTTTGCTTTTCACCTTGATAGCTGCATTTTTCAAAGTTACGTCGTCCGTTTGATCGATGCAGCTTTGTAAGAACTCCTTGGTAATATCTTTATCCCAATTTATACAAGCTTTTACCAATCCGATTCGAAAATCAATAACTCCTCTTATAACTTTAGCTGGGAATTTATTGGCAAATTCAATTAAAGACGAAATTTCGTCCTTTGAAAATAACATTTGATCTTCACCAATGACTTCAAATGCTCCGCTTACAACAGAGAAT
>JBLHYG010000026.1:0-18130 GCA_047630755.1 Crocinitomicaceae bacterium
TGGTACTGCCCTTTTGAGGGTGGGAGAGTAAGTCGACGCCACTTTTAGAAGCCTCATTCCTTTTTGGAATGAGGCTTTTTTTTGCACTCTACTTTTATAATTGCAGAAGTGACCAGGTAGTGATGAGTTGTTTATAGGAAAATGTATCTAGTTGCGTAAATTTAATCCTGATCGATAATAATGGTGCTTTGTTTTTAAATCCTTTTTCTTCAATTTTACGGTATGAAGGTATTACAGGAAATTGAAGGCATGGATATCTATCTCCTTGATCAAATAATGAAGGGAATTTTTACTGAGAACCATAGAATCCTGGATGCGGGTTGTGGAACTGGCAGGAACCTAAAGTTTTTTCTAAAGAATCAATTTAATTGTGTAGGTATCGATCCCAAGGAGGAAGTAATCTCAGAATTGAAATTAATCTTCCCCGAAAATAAGGCTCAATTCGTTAATTCGACAATTGAAGACTTTCAAGATCCTGATGGTTACGGTGCTATAATTTGTAACGCCGTTTTACATTTTGCTAAGGATCACGATCATTTTGATCAGATGTTTGGAAAGCTAATAGATTTGTTAAACCCAGGTGGCATTTTATTCATTCGAATGACATCAGATATAGGAATGGATTTTAAAGAGAAAACAAGTACCGGTGTTTATCAATTACCGGATCTTAGTCAGAGATATTTAATCAGCGAAACTAAAATTAAGGATCTAATTAATAGTTATCCAATTGAACTCAAGGAGCCAATAAAAACTGTAAACGTCAATAATTTGAGATGGATGACGACGTTGGTGATAACCAAAACGTAAATTTATATTGATACTGCGTTTTTTTTTCTAGGATACGAGTACTAAGTATTCTTTTTACCAATATCTAAACTAAAAGTAAATGTACTTCCAACTCCAAGTGTACTTCTAACACTTATTGTCTGGTTGTGAGCCTCAATAAAGTGTTTAGCAATCGCTAATCCAATTCCAGAACCTCCCTGATTTCTATCCCTACTCTTTTCAACTCGATAAAACCGTTCGAATAGTCTTGGGAGATCTTCATCGGCAATTCCAGGTCCATTATCGGAAACCTCAACTGTAACAATATTGTCCATGAGATAAAAGCGAACTTGGGTTTCTCCGCCGTCATTTCCATAATGAATAGAATTATTGATCAGATTCATTACTACTTGACTAATCTTAACCTTATCGGCACTTACAAAAACAGGATCGAAATCCTTAGCAAACCTTAGTGTTATATTTTTTTCTTTGGCTTTAATCTCGAGTTCTTCAAAAACGTCTTTAATAAGTTTCTTAATGTCGAAATGTGTCATTTCTATCAGCAAATCACTTACTTCCAACTTAGCCAAATGATCCAAGTCATTGAGAATGTTCGTCATTCTATCAGTTGCTTTTGACGCTCTTTCTAAAAAGGCTCTGTTGACTTTTTCATCTTCCAATCCACCATCTAGTAATGTTAAAATATACCCTTGAATAGAGAATACGGGAGTTTTCAATTCATGCGCAATATTTCCAATGAATTCGCGTCTGAATTTTTCTTGCTCTTTTAGCCTTGAAATCTCAGAGTTTTTTTCATTCGTCCATTCTTCCGTATCTGCCTCAGCTCTTTCAATAACATCATCTTTAATACTAAAGGATTGATTTGTGGCATTATTAATTTTGCCTTTTCGAATGGATCGATAGAGAATCTTGAGCTTCTCTGTAATGAATCGTTTGATAAAGAAATAGAAGACAACATACGATACAACCCCGCTTAAGAGAGGGAATAGAAAGAGCCAGATAGGATCAATTTCAACAATTGTATTCAGATAAAGTAAAGATGCAAGAGTTGTGAGGAAGAGAATTAGACTCCCTACTATAAGTATCTGAAATGGTTTGAGGTTTTTCAAAATTCGTTAAACGTGTATCCTACTCCTTTTATAGTACGAATATAGTTATTCCCTAACTTCTCTCGTAATTTTCTGATATGCACATCTATCGTTCTTTCACCTACAATTGCACCATCTCCCCAAACAATGTTCAAAATCTGATCACGATTAAAAACCTTTCCGGGTTTACTGGCTAGTAATTCCAATAGCTCAAACTCTTTTTTAGGTAAGGATATTTTGCTTCCTTTAAAATCAACTAAGTATTTTTCTCTATCAATTTGAATGTCGGAGCGGTCTTTATTGATAGCAGTTTCAGAAACGCGCCTTAACAATGACTCTACTTTACTTGCCAGCAGCCTCGGTCGGATTGGTTTCGTTATATAATCGTCTGCGCCAGCTTCAAGACCAGCAATTTGAGAATAATCCTCAGATCGCGATGTTAGAAATGCTATTAACGGTTGATCTATTTGATGGTCATTTCGAATTATTTGACAGGCTTCAATCCCATCAATGTTTGGCATCATTACATCTAGTATTATTAGGTCTGGGGATATGTCTTTTGCAAGCTTAATTCCTTCCTTTCCATTATCAGCTGTAAATACCTTATAGCCTTCTTTTTCAAGGGTGTATGACAGGAAATCTAGTATGTCGTGCTCGTCGTCTACAAGGAGGACCGTATATTCGTTTTTTGCAAATGCCATATTCAGTTTTCTTTGGATCAAAGTTATGCAGGTAGCCTAGAATATGGGTTACAGAAGCGTTACACTTAGATTAATTTTTTATACTGAATATTAATTTAGTGTTATGTATTGATGGAAATTGACGTTCTAATCTCTCTCATTTGTTATCAATAGCTTAATCTAGTAACATACAGTTAATACACAATTGACGAAACCTTAAGTCTAAATAAAGGTCCGAATTATTTAATCACCTGATATTTGCAGTGTACAAAAACTAAAAATACAAACAGATGAAATTAAACAGTATGAAATTCGGAATGATGGTTCTCGCAACGTCATTGATGGTAGGGACGATTTCTTGTAATAGAAAAGGATGTACAGATCCTTTAGCAAACAACTACAGTGAGAAAGCTAAGAAAGATGATGGGAATTGTAAGTATGATCCATCGGTAACAGGGAACATAGTAAAGACTGGTTTTATTACAGCAAATGAAACTTGGACTTCTGAAAGTATTTATGAGTTAGACGGTAAAGTAATCGTAAATAGTGGTGTTACTTTAACTATTGAAGCTGGAACAATTATAAAAGGAACTGAAGGTACTGGTACTTTAGCATCAGCATTGGTAGTTGCTCAGGGAGGTAAGATCAATTCTTGTGGTACAGCAACTCAACCAATTATATTCACTTCTGTTCTAGACAATATTGCTGTTGGGGAATTGACTGGAACAAATTTGACTGAGACAGATCAAGGTTTGTGGGGAGGAATTTTAATTCTGGGTTACGCTCCGATTTCTGCTGCAGATGGAGATGTTCTTTCTCAAATTGAAGGAATTCCTGCTAGTGATTCGTATGGTGCATTTGGAGGTTCTGATGCAGCTGATAATTCAGGAACGATGTGTTATGTTTCTATTCGTCATGGTGGTGCTTTGATTGGATCTGGAAACGAAATCAATGGATTAACACTTGGTGGAGTTGGAACTGGAACTTCTATTTCAAACATTGAAGTTGTTTCTAATCTTGATGATGGTATTGAATTCTTCGGTGGAACAGTTAATGTTTCTAACATTCTTGTTGGATTCCAAGGAGATGATGGACTTGATGTAGATATGAATTACTCTGGAACTATCGATAACTTCGTAGTGATCAATGGAACAAATTCAGATGAAGGTTTAGAGATTGACGGACCAGAAGGATCAACGTATACAAATGGGTTGTTCACTTTATCGAATGGAAGTGTTTACACTTTTGGTGGAACGGATGCTAATGGAGATTTCAAATCGAAGGCTCAAGGGAATATCACAAACGTTTCTTTAGGAAATGCTAAGATTCGTGCTTCTTATCAAAATGTATGTGTTGATCCAAAGGAGGATTCTTTTACACACTTAAGTGATGCTTCTCCAACATTAATATTCACAGGTTCTTCTTTTACTGCGGTATCTGTTTATACAGGATCTGATGACGGAGCAGCTACACCAACACCTTGTACTGTATTTCCAGCTGATCAAACTACTGCTGAAGGTGCAATGACTTCAACTACAGCAACAGGAGCTGATGCTTCAGGATTTGCTTCTTGGACATGGTCTGGTCTTAATGGAAAACTATAAAAAAATACGAAGCGTTATCACAACGCAAAAAGCTGAATTGTCTGTCGATAAAATCGACAGGCAATTTTGTATTTACAATTTTATTTAAATAATCTATCCTATGTTTAAGAGTTTTTTGAGCTTTATTTTTGTTCTTTTTGTTAGTAATTTGATCTTCGGTCAGGGAACGGTTAAAGGAACAGTTACAGATGGAATTACGGGAGAACCATTGGCATTTGCTAAAGTCAAAGTCGAGGGGTTAAATGCTGGCGCCAATTCTGATTTCGATGGGAATTATACCATTAAGCTTGCTCCAGGGACCTATACCCTTATATTCTCTCTTTCTACGGATGGATATATTAATATAAAAAAGGAAATTGTTTTATCGACTGAGCCACTAATTCTGGATGTTGCTTTGCTAAAGGATAAAACGATGACAGTTGCTACAATGACAGTGACACATGTCGTAAACCCTAAAACAATTGCTGGCAGCGATGGGGAAAGAATGGAGGGGAATGGAGCGACAGATGGTGTTTCTGGAGAACAAATGGCGGAACAAGGTGTGACTAACGTTAGTGATGCACTTCAATCTGCTCCCGGTATCTCAATTGAAGATGGTAAAAATGTTTACGTTCGTGGATTAGGTGACCGTTATACCAAGACTTTATTGAATGGTATGGAGATTCCAGGATTGGATCCAAATCGAAATTCAGTTCAACTGGACATTTTCCCGGCAACCCTAATTGACAACATTACTATTTTTAAATCGTTCACACCCGATTTAACAGGAGATTTCACAGGAGGATTGGTTGACATCAAAACAAAAGACTATCCAAATAAAAGAACAATGTATGCCAAACTAGGATTGGGATTCAATACAAAGGCGACTTTCAATTCAGAATACCTTACGTACAAAGGTGGAGCTACAGACTTTCTAGGCTTTGATGATGGAACAAGAGCACTTCCAGTAAGAACAACAGATGTCTTTCCAAGCCCAATTGTTGGTGATTCGAAACTTGAAACGATGACAAAATCTTTTAGTAAGGTTATGGCTCCTGAAGCTGGAATGGCATTTCTCGATCAGAATTATACCTTCTCATATGGAGACAAAGTTAAACTTGATACTACGAAGAGAAAACTTGAATACGGTTATAATTTAGCTGTGAATTATAGAAATTCAAACCGCTATTATGATGACATTCAATTCTCCGAGTATAGAAAAGTATATGACAATAATGGTGATCCAGTTACAAATCTTGATAGATGGAGACAGTCAAATGGTCAGTTGGCGGAAAACAATGTTCTATTAACAGGATTAATTAGTCAAGGATTAAAGTTCAAAAGATCAAAACTTTCGCTTGTTCTATTCCATACTCAAAATGGAAACTCTTCTTCTTCAATCATCACTGAAGGAAATTTTGAGCAAAATCCATCAACATTGGTAAAACAAAATATACAATATTCGCAACGTTCAGTGACCAATGCAAATTTTTCAGGGAGACATTATTTGGATAAGGATAAGGTTTGGAAATTGGAGTGGAAAGCAAGTCCTACATTTTCTAGGATAAGTGATCCTGATATGCGTTCGACTGCACTTGAACTTTTAGACGAAAAAGGTGCAAATGGTGAAGATGTTTATGCTTTTTCGCCTGCTGTAGGTTCTGAAATAAGAAGAACGTGGAGAGAGTTAAGAGAATACAATGTTGGTGGCCGATTTGATATTAGTAGAAAGTTCGCATCAAAGGATTCTCTTAAAGACAAGCATGAAATTTCATTTGGAGGTTTGAATACGTATAAAACCAGAAGCTTTGAAGTGTATGATTACTTCTTCGATCGCGAGAATTCAAGTGAGTTCAGTGGCGATCCGGATTGGTATTTCCAAGATCAAAATATATGGACAGCTGAATCTGATTCTGGAACATATGCATTCGGTCAAAAAGAACCTGCAAATACTTTTAACGCAGCACAAAATGTTAGTGGATTGTATGCATTGCATGTTTTACCAATCACCGAAAAATTAAAAGCGACATATGGAGCGCGCGTTGAAAAAGTAACGAATTGGTATACGGGGCAGAATAACAATGGAACAGTTTTTTATGACAATGAAATTGTACTAGATGAATGGAATGTATTGCCATCGGTTAACTTGGTTTATCAAATGGAACGAAAATCGGATTCAATCCGCAACAAGCGAACAACAAACTTGAGAGGTGCCTATTTCATGACATTAGCTCGACCTTCGTTTAAGGAAAAGTCAATTGCGCAGATTTACGATCCAATTCAAGGACGTACATTTAATGGAAACATCGATCTTTTACAAACAACAGTGCATAACATTGATGTGAGATGGGAACATTTCTTTGGAAATGTTGAGCTTGTCTCAGCAAGTGCATTTTACAAGCGTTTTACCAATCCAATCGAATTGGTAGCGTTTAATTCAGCGCCAAACGAAATCCAACCTTTGAATGCCGGGACGGCAGATGTTTTAGGATTTGAGGTTGAAGTAAGAAAATCATTGGTGTTTAACAAAAAGCGTCAAGAAAAAATGGGGTTGATCTTAGGAACTAACTTTACTTATGTAAAATCGAGAATTGACATGAGAGAAGTTCAAATCACAACTGGAACGACAACCTTAACTGAAAAGGAAATTAGAGAAGCTAATGCGAGAGAAGATGAAGAAATAGGAAACTTTAGACCAATGAACGGTCAATCTCCTTTCATTGTAAATGCCTTTCTTACTTACAAAGATACTTTAGGTTGGACGGTTAACGTGAGTTACAACGTACAAGGAAAGAAACTTGCTATTATTGGTATTGGAAGTTTACCCGATGTTTATGAGCAGTCGTTTCATAGCTTAAACTTTAAGGCTTCTAAGACCTTTGGAAGTAACGGAAACTGGACAGGAAGTTTAACAGCGAATAACTTACTTATGAGTGTTAGGCAAAAGCATTACGAGTCTTATGGTGCAGAAAGCCAGATTTATGATTATTACAATCGAGGCATGACAATCAGCGGTTCTGTTTCGTATCTTATTGTTGGTGATAAGGAGATTAAAAGCAAGAAAGTCAACAAGAGAAAAGACAAGAAAAAGATCTAATCAATTTTGCATTTAACAAAAAAGGACTTCATTTGAAGTCCTTTTTTGTTTGTTATAAATCATTGAATTTGTATCCAATACCCTTTACCGTTTGTATATAGTTATCTCCTATTTTTTCTCTAAGTTTTCGAATGTGTACATCGATTGTTCTGTTTCCAACCACAATAGCTGTTCCCCAAACTGTATCCAATATCAAGTCGCGTTCAAAGACCTTTCCCGGTTTAGAAACAAGTAGCGCCAATAATTCGAACTCTTTTCGCGGAAGCTGAATGTCTTTGCCGTCTTTAATAACGACATATCGTTCTCTATCTATTATTATACTCGATGTGTCGTCGGTCTTTTCTTGACTTCTTGAATCATCTCTTCGAAATATAGCCTTAATTCGACTAGTGATTACTTTTGGCTTTATCGGCTTGGAAACATAATCATCCCCTCCGGCATCGAAGCCAGCAATTTGACTATAATCTTCACTCCGCGCTGTAAGAAAACAGATTCGAATGTTTTCTGTGTTGGGTAAAAGCCGAATTTGCTCGCAGACCTCAATTCCATCCATCTCGGGCATCATTACATCCAGTACAATTAAATCCGGACTGTGTTTCTCAACCATTTTAATTCCCTCTTTGCCATTTGAAGCTTGCAAAACATTGAACCCTTCTTTGCGCAAATTGTAATCAAGAATCTCTCTAATATCATCTTCGTCGTCAATTATGAGAATTGTTTTCATCGATTAATTTGTGTTTTTTGGTTGTGTTAAGATAACAATTTAAACCTAATGTTGGAATCTTAAATTGTCGACGCTAAGCTGAAAATATGTTTTACTAAACCGTTTAAGTTTCAAGAATCCTTGTTTTATGCTACTTTGCTGGGGTATTAGAAATTGATTTCTTTTTATGCCGTGCACAAGTCGTAAGTAATTCGTGAAATCGCAAAAAATACCGATTGAAAAAAAAAACAATCATTTGTTATTGTAAAGTTAAAAGATCGTTTAACTTTGGTTCTGTAGTAGTAGGTTAGGTTGATTAGTGTAACGAGAGTTGGAGACGCCCGTCTTTAGCTCTCGTTCTTTTTTGCACCTATATTTTAAAGAGTAGAAATCCCAATACCGAACCTCCAAGAATAATCCACATTGCATTCAATTTCCAAGGCCCAAAAGTAAAGAAGCAACTTATTGCTGCAATGACTCCAGTTCTCCAACCAAAAACTGATTCTTGGCCCATTCCAACCAACACGGCCAGCATTATTCCCACTGCGGCTATATTTACAGAATCAAGGAACCCACTAAGGAATTTAGATTGTCTCATTTTTGGAATCAACGGATTCAAAAGTAAAACGAATAAGAATGAGGGAAGGAAAATTCCGGCGGTTGCGGCTAAGGCTCCTCCAAAACCACCCAATTGATACCCAATGAATGTCGCGGTTGAAAGAACCGGACCAGGCGTAAACTGACCTACTGCAATTGCATCCATTAACTCTTGACGCGATAATAGACCTGTTTCGACCAGCTCAGCATCTAAATAGGCAAAAAGAACATATCCACTTCCGTATAAGATTGCACCTACCTTAAGGAACTTCCAGAAGACCGTCGTTGCTAAAACTTTTGATCCTATTGATGAAGGAACGGCCAAAAGACCAAATGCGAACATCTTTTTCCCATCACCTTTTGATTTGCCTTTTAAATTATTCTTAAAGTAGAAATAGAAGGCACCAAGTAAACCCGCGCAAAGTAAAACGAGAACTTCGTTTGTGTTGGGTAAAAGACTTGCAATAACAACAAGTCCTCCTAAAACACCCAATTCCCAACCCTTCAGTGCTTTTTTACCAAGCTTTAGAATTGCTCCAGCGATCACCGCCAGTACGGCAGGTTTAATTCCTGTAATAAAAGGTTTTACGTCGGGTAAAGATCCATACTCTACGTACAAGTATGCTAGAAACCCAGTAATTACTACGGCCGGTAAAATGAACGATATCCCCGCAACGAATAGTCCTGGAATTCCACCTCGCTCATGCCCACTGTGCATGGTCATTTCTGTGGAGTTCGGTCCTGGGATTAAATTCGTAGCTCCAATTAAATCCAAGAAATGTTGTCGGCTCATCCATTTTCTTTTCTGAATGATTTCCTCGTCCATCATTGCAATGTGCGCCGCTGGACCACCGAAAGCGAAACAGCCTAATCTAAAAAAAACGAGTGCTATTTCCTTTAAATTTCCTTTCTTCTTTGTCATGTTTATTCGCAAAAAAAAGGGCCTCAACCATGTTTCGGTTGAACCGAAACGTGACAAGACCCTTGTTTTAAATTTATCTAATTCTTAATCAATATTTTTGTCAGCAACGTGCTCAGAAACGTTGATAATATGATCTCCTACTTTTTCAAGTGAAGAGAATACATTGCTGTACAAAAGAGCATTGTCCATGTTCTCACCTGTACCCAATTGTGATAGGTGTTCTTTTCTTAAATCATCTCTAAGCTTATTAATCGCTTTCTCTTGTTGGATTGCCTTATCTAAATTAATCGTTCCATATTCAGAGTTAAGGTTTTCATTCATTATTTCGAATGCCTTATCAATAGAAGCAATCATCTTATTTAATCCATGGCGTTGCTCAGGTGTAAAGTAAGTTTTATCATTGTCTTTGCGCTCAAGGGCTTTTCCAATTTGATAGAAAATATCTCCAATGCGTTCAAGGTCAGTCGTGATATTTAACATGCCTCTCATGCTTGTCGACGCCTCAATACTCATTTCCAATCGAGCTGTTTTACCAAGATAATCCGCAATTTCGATTTCAACACGATCTGTAATGTCCTCGTATTTATCAATCTTAGTAAGCATTTTGTTTTTCAATTTACGATCAGAAGAGTTCAAATGAGTTTCAACGAACTTGTTCATTTTAGCAGTGATTTTACCAAACTTAGCAACCTCTTTCTTAGCCTCCAAAATGTTGAGCTCAGCCGTAGAACCTAATGGCCCATCAATGAAATCCAATTTGAATTCCTCGTCAGATTCACCTTTTGATTTAACTGTTTTTTCAGCAATACGAACGAGCTGAGGAACGAATCCAATCAATAACAGTACGTTTAATGTATTAAACACGGTGTGGAACAATGCAATTGCTGTCGCTGCTACTGCCGCATCTTTATAAGGGTCTCCACTTACAAAACCTGCAAGTCCGTCAATGAACCAAGGGAATATTAGTAGCATCCAACCCACACCAATTAAATTAAACATGGAGTGTATTCGGGCTGATCGTTTGGCATGAACATTTGCAATCAGTGATGCAAGCTCAGCTGTAATTGTTGTTCCGATGTTCTCACCAAGCACCATTGCACACGCAACTTCGAAAGGAATAGTTCCTGAAGCTACCATTGCCAGCGTTAATGCCATTGCGGCAGATGAAGACTGAATAACTACAGTTACTAAAGCTCCAAGGAATACAAACATTACAGGACCATACCAAGCATTCTTAAAGTCAATAAAGAATGCCACAATAGGTGAATCTGCATCTAATGAAGGCACGGTGTCTTTTAATGCATCCAATCCCATAAATAAAATACAGAAACCAAAAATAGCTGTTACCCAAGCTCTAGCTTTTCCTTTTGAAATAAACAATAATGGAGCGGCCAATGCAATAATCATAAATGCATAATCAGAAACACTTAGTTTAAATCCTAAAAAGACAATGATCCAAGCCGTAATAGTTGTTCCAATGTTTGCTCCCATCATAACACCTGCCGATTGGCGAAGTGTCATCAATCCAGCGTTTACGAAACTTACAGTCATTACAGTAGTCACTGATGATGATTGAACTATAGATGTAATTCCAAATCCTGTGAATACACCTTTAAATCTGTTAGAGGTAATTGAACCGAGCATTGAACGCAATCTTGTTCCTGCGGCTTGTTGCAAACCTTCACTCATCAATTTCATTCCGAAAATAAAGAAGGCCAATGCTCCAATCAGCATTAGAAGTTTAGTAATGCCCCAACCACGTTCCGTTTTCGTTTTTGCTGTCTTAGACCAAATCATTTGATCTTTGTCTTCCATTAATTTTGCAGTCTCTCCAAATGGCGCAAATCCGATTTTAAATTGGTACTTGTCATGACCATTCAAGTTTTCTAATTCGAATTTAGTTTCTCTGATGGAGAATGGTTCTGAATGTTCCCATCCTCCGCCTTCAACACCTTGCTTATCACGTCTTTTCGCGATGTCGTTCTGGTACTGAATAACGACTTGAATGTCTCTGTCTTTTAATTTAGTAGCTACGTCGTAATCAATACTCCATGTTAGTTTAGCCGATTCTGGCCCCCCTATAGCAGTGAAGTTTTTGAAAAGGTGCATTCCCAAAGAATGAAACTCCTGCGTAGAAGTCCAGTTTCCTTTAGCACCAATTTGCCATTCGAAGAAAACGTTTTCCTTTAACTTTTTAAGTTCAATTGAAGTTGAGTCTGATGAAAATGCTTTCGTGTAGCTCCATTTGTCCGTTCCTTCAGCACGGTATCGAATTTTAATATCCTGTCCTGAAACTTCAGATTTCCAACTAAGTATTACTGAGCCTTCTTCAATTGCTTCCTTTTTGTCGTCTTTATCGTTCTTAAAGACAGAAGATTTGAATTCACTAAACGACGTATTGTCAATAATTGGGTCTTGCGATAATCCGTTAAACGCGAACGCTAATAGGATAAAGGTTAAAACATGGAGCTTCTTAAACATGTGGTCTTGTGTTTGACTATTTAATAAAGCGAAAGTATTTTATTCAAACGAATAAATAGCCATTTCCAACATTAAGCTAATGTTAACAAATTTATAATGTTCAAGATTACGTTAAGTGTAAATTTCCAATGTTGGTCGAATATTAAATCTATTCAAATTTACACCAAGTTAAGTACAACAATTTGAAACAAAATAGCAGATGAAAAAGTCATTTTGGTGGGAGCATTATTTGGAAAGGATACAATAAGTGCAAAGTTCGGAAAAGGTCTGTATAACGCAGTTTCCAAGGATGAATCTTCGAGTGTCAAGTTTGGAATGAGAGTTCAATGATTACCCTTTGGCGAGAATGGAATTGACGATGTTGATGGTGTTATGTATGGAATGTCTTGGTTCTTGATCTGAAGAGCTTGTTTGAAGGGGATTTTTTCTCGTCAAAATTGAAAGACAAAATTGAGTGAAGTATTTCGAATAAAAATTAATGATAAAATTGAACCCGTTTTGGCTTGGTCTGTAGTTTTTTTTGTTCAACAAATCATTATAGTTTCAATTCATGTAATTCCAATGATCAGCAGATTGCAAGAATAAAAAAAGCCAACTTCAAAAAATGAAATTGGCTTTCTAAAAAAGGTTTGTTATAAATTATTCTTCAGCTCCAGTAGTAGGAAATGAATTTCCTCCATCGTCATTCACTTCAATTTTGTGCTTAGGGAATTTAGCATGAACAAAACGTGCAATTTCCTGCATTTCTTTGTCAGAAGTGAAACTCGTTTTAACAGAGATTTCTTGGACAATATTGTTTTTATAGATTTCCCATTCAGTTGATGTTAATGTTCCAACTACGACGCCATCTTTTAAAATGGTCCAACCATTAATTGAATATTTTTTTTCTGCAATTTCGTCATCTCCCATGTAGTATTTGGAAGACATGCAAGAAGTTAAAAATGCTGCTCCTACAAGAGCTAAGAATAGAGTGTTTAGTATTTTTTTCATAGTGCAAATATAAGATGAATAGATTTCTCAATGTTTACTTAATATTAATAAAAAATTGTCTTTCTGTGAATATTTGTAAGAGTATTCTAGTCCTTATTAGGTTAATTTTTTGTTAGTTCGAAGCAAAACAAGAAATGACTAAAGATTTCTTAATACATTAGTGCCTCATAGAATTTACTATCTCATGAAAGCGAAAATCTTACTTGTTGAAGATGATACCAGTTTAGGGTTCATTATTTCAGATCAATTGAAATCCGAAGGATATAGCGTTACGCTGTGCACAGACGGAGCAGAAGGTTTTAAGCGTTTCAATGATGATTCATTTCACATGTGCATCTTTGACGTTATGATGCCTAAGAAAGATGGTTTCTCATTGGCAAAGGATGTTCGTAAAATTGACAGTACTATTCCAATTCTATTTCTTTCGGCCAAATCCAATGATGAGGACAAAGTAGAAGGCTTTAAATCTGGCGGTGACGATTATTTAACGAAACCATTCAATTCCGAAGAGCTTCAATTGCGCGTTGCAGCGATGCTGCGTCGAGTGAATATTAATGCAGACGAAAAGGACGCCTCTGAAATTAAAATCGGCGACTATATTTTTGATACGATCAATTTCGAATTGAAACACGCCAATTTTCAAAAGACCTTGACCAAGAAAGAAGCTCAGATTTTAAGTATTCTGTGTCGTTTTATGAACCAAGTCGTTGCGAGAGAAATCGTTTTGACAGGCGTGTGGGGACAGGATGATTATTTCGTTGGCAGAAGCTTGGATGTTTTTATCACAAAACTTCGAAAGTACCTCAAGGAAGACGATCGTATTCAGATAGCAAACATCCATGGAATTGGATTCAAATTAGAAGTTCAAGAATGAAAAAATTGATTTTTGCCTTTGCCTTATTAATTTCATTTGTTTCAAAAGCAGATCAGTTGGCTTACATTACAAAGGCTCAAGCTGAGGAGGCAAAAGAGAAAATTGAAAAAACGGCGTCCATTTATTTTTTCTGCGGATGTTGCTCAATTGTACAACCCGAAAAAGTAAAAGTTCTTTCTGTATCCATCCGTCATACAGGCTACGAGAATTACTATGAGGTTGTTGTCGAATTCAAAAAATCAGACGGCACTGTTGCTTCGGAAGCTGTTGATTTGGCCTATATTTGGAAAAAAAGTTGGTTCAAATACAAAACAATTGGTGCGGTGCTGGAATTAGAACATGATTTCTGTGTTAATCCTAAAAATTGGGACGATCCAGCAAATGTGGAGAAAGATATCTAATGGGTTATATTTTACATTTAGAAACAGCAACAAAGGTATGTTCGGTTGCATTGTCGAATAATGGCGCGCTAGTAGCGATCAAAGAACTTGAAGAAGACGGCTATTCTCATGGTGAGAACCTCACGATTTTTGTTCAAGATGTTATCGCAGCGGCCAATATCGAATTGAAAGACCTTGCAGCAATTTCTGTAGCAAGTGGTCCAGGTTCATATACTGGATTAAGAATTGGAGCCGCAACAGCAAAAGGGCTTTGTTACGCTTTGAAAATCCCTTTAATTGCCATTGATGCTTTGACATCATTGACAGAACAAGCTAAAGAAACACACCCGAATTCGAACTTATGTGCCTTGATAGACGCACGACGAATGGAAGCTTACAATCTGTTTGTTGACGAAAACGCAGAGGGATTAAAAGAAATTACTGCAGACATTATCGATGAAGATTCCTACCGCAACTTTGAGCCATTCGTTTATTTCGGTGACGGAGCCCAAAAATTGACTAAAATTTGGGAAGGACGTAACTGTTCTATAGATGAGACTATTAAGTCTTCGGCAAAGGGGCAGGTAAAATTGGCCCATCAAAAATTCCAAGATAAAAGCTTTGAAGATGTTGCCTATTGGGAACCTTTCTATCTGAAAGATTTTATTCCAGGTGTGAAAAAGAAAGCTTAAAGGGTTCTTCTTTTTGTTATTTTTAGTGTTCAACTAATTTTTCCAAGCGAATTGTTTCACGATTTAAATTTATCCAAAGGCTTTCGCTATTCAATTATTACATTGCTGCTTTTGTGCGGGTACAATTCGAGTGCACAAGATTCACTTTGGCATCCAGTTTATGAGAACTATACCGTAAAAGACGGGCTCCCCAGTATGGAACTCTATTATTCGTTCCAAGATAAAGAGGGCTACATGTGGTTTGCTTCCGACCGAGGAGTCGTTAGATACAACGGAGATAAATTTGAA
Source organism: Crocinitomicaceae bacterium (assembly GCA_047630755.1). Lineage (GTDB taxonomy): Bacteria > Bacteroidota > Bacteroidia > Flavobacteriales_D > Crocinitomicaceae > UBA4466. Next base: position 15,162 of record JBLHYG010000026.1, read on the forward strand.
ACATTCACAACTGACGATGGACTTGTAAGTAATACAGTATTCAAAATTGACCAAGACGATAAAGGCAGAATTTGGTTTTTGTCAGATGTTCCCCGTTTGTGTTATTACAAAGATGGAAAGATTAGTGAATATAAGTACAATGCTGTTTTTCAAGAGTTTTTTTCTAAACACAAGAAGATTCGAAGCTACACCGCTTGGAATTTTGACAACGATCGAGTTCTAATGAGCACTGATTGGTCAGGGTCATTACAAATTGATAAAAACGGGATCTTAACACGTCCTGAAGAATTTCAAATATATTCACATAAGGGAATAGTGAATAAAATTTTTTTCGAAGACGGATTAATATTGAACGGTGTTAAAGTTGTTTATGGTTCAGGTAATCATCCCCCATTAATCATTGCTGGTCAGCCTGAAAAAACTATTTCTCTGGGGTTATTGGCTTTTAGGAAAACGGGTTGGATAGGCAAAGAACATTTTTTCATTGCTGGTGGATATGAACTATATATTTCGTCTCAAAAGGGTGATACTCTTTATGAATTCCCAAAAAGAATTTTAGCTTGTTCTTTTATTGATAGTAGATTATGGCTTTGTATTGAGGGGGGAGGAGTTGAAGTTTTTGAAATTAATGGATCCAAGATAATTGAACAAGCTCATTTTTTTAAGACAGAAACGGTCTCAAACATTTACAAATCGCAAGAAGGAATTTATTGGTTTGCCACACTATATAGCGGTGTTTTTGTAGTAAAAGATATGGGGGTCAATAAGGTGGATCGAGCGAATTCTGCAGCTGAATCATTTTTGACCATTGCGAAAAGAGGCGATAATTTATTTTTGGTGAACGAGAGTAAAAAGGTAACAACAGTTAATTTGAAAACGGGGATTAATGATGTCGACAACTTCATTGATCCTGGTAATATTATCATGATAATGTCTGATGTTCATTCTGATGAGTTGTTTGACTATCAAAGATATGAGTTGAAAAAAAGTAAATGGGGCAATTATGATATTGTTAGTCCATATTGGGCTAAAAGAAATGATCGTATAAATAATTACCAAAAGGATATATTCAAATATGGAATTTATGGTGTAATTAAACGTGAAAAGGCAGATTATATATTTTGGACTCCTGATGTAATTTATAGAGCAAAAGAGAATACTATCATTAAAATCCCTGCGAGTAGATTCGGAGTTGATTTAGAAGATTACAATACTCTATGGGGTGGCGGAAATTTGGGGGTTAAGTATGTTGACTTGAAAACAAATGAGGTTAAGACGCCTAAAACCAAGCTTTTACAGCAGAGGATCAACAGTATTCATTGTTCCAGCGGGAAGCTTTTTTTTGGAACTCATGGGAACGGTGTTGTAATTAAAGACGGTGAGTCGATTCAACAATTATCCATTAAAAATGGAACTGTTAGAAAATACATAAACAAAATTGTCTCAAAGGACAACGGAATCGTTTGGCTAATGGGGAGCGCCGGGATTTCTAAACTTGTCTATACTGACGGAATAGGATACCGAACAAATGAATACAACCTACTTGATTTGAATTGTGAAAAAATCAATGATGTTTATCCCGATCATGACTATCTCTATTTAGCAACCAATAAAGGAATTCGAAGAATAAAAGGGGGGAAGAAAATTGCGAAGAAACCTTTGCCAAAAATCTATCTTGGATCGGTAGAAGTTGGTGATTCAATAATTAAAGGGACAACCATTACGCTTGATTATTATCAGAATACAATAGTTGTAAATTTTGATGCAGTTTCATTTGAACGAGAGCCCGTTGTTTTCCGTTACCGTTTGAATAAGAATGATAATTGGACTCAAATTGAAGAACGCTTTATTAGATTGAACACCATGGAAAGTGGGTCTTATTCTTTTGAAGTTCAAGCGACCATTGACAAAGAAAATTGGACAGAATCTGAAAAAGTGCAATTTAAGATTCTACCACCTTTTTGGAAGACATGGTGGTTTATTGGTATAGAATTCATTTTTGGAATTGGACTGATTATTAGTCTTGTTTATTTTCGCCTTCGTTTTGTCAATCGAAGACATAACGAAAAAGAGCAGATGCTCGAGTTACGTCAAGAAGCTTTGACGCAACAAATGAATCCGCATTTCATTTTTAATGCCTTAGGGTCTGTTCAAAACAGTATTTTAAAAGGTGATTCAATAAAAGCGAATAAGTATTTGGTTAAGTTTTCCAAGCTACTTCGAGCAGGCTTAAATGCTTCGCGATCTCAGCTTATTCCGTTGGAAGATGACAAGGAGTTGATGGAAAGTTACCTTGAAGTGGAAAAAACGCGCTTGGGTGAGTCTTTCACATTTGAAACGAAGGTTGTTATTACATCGAATGCGTACTCGCTTAACATTACACCATTTTTATTGCAACCATTTCTTGAAAATGCAATCAAGCATGGAATAGGCGAAGATCATCCCGAAGGACATGTTATCGTTTCTTATCTTGAAGAACAAAACTGTATTCGTTGCGCAATAATAGATAATGGCAGAGGACGTGAAGCAGCAGCATCCAACCAAATATCTGGACATGTTTCGCATGGAAGTGAGATAGCAGTTGGACGAATAGAATTGTTTAATAAATCCAGAGGCCGAGTGGGAGAGTTTAGAATAGAAGATTTATACGATGATGAAGACAATCCCAAAGGTACTAAAGTTGAATTTACTGTTCCGATTATTCGGAACCTTTCTATCTGAAAGATTTCATCCCAGTTGTAAAAAAGAAAGCTTAAGACGTTTCTCTTTTGTTACTTTTAGTGTTCAATTAAATTCTCCACACGAATTGTTTGACCATTTAAATTTATCCAAAACCTTTCGGTATTCAATTATTACATTGCTGCTTTTGTGCGGGTACAATTCGAGTGCACAAGATTCACTTTGGCATCCAGTTTATGAGAACTATACCGTAAAAGACGGGCTCCCCAGTATGGAACTCTATTATTCGT